>NZ_JBDHNI010000001.1:677755-1073659 GCF_039615055.1 Microbacterium sp. X-17 | reverse complement strand
GGGTGGTGGCTCCCGCCCGGCCGTCGCGGTGGCGGACTAGCCGCCGATCGACTGCTTCACCTGGTCCTGAGCCGTGCTCAGAGCCGACTTGATGTCGGAGTCGGAGACAGTGCCTCCGGTGGCGATCTTGGCGAACATGTCGTTCATGGCCTTGCCGACGGTGTTCTCGAACTGGTCCTCGGCCGGCACCAGCGGCAGCGGCTTGGACATCTCGTTGTAGATCTTCGTGAACGTGGCGGCCTCGTCCGGGTTGTCCGTGAAGACGGCCTTGGCGCCCTTCAGCACCGGCAGGCTCGAGTACGGCTTGCCGAGCGTCGTCTGCGTCGACTCGCTCGTCATGTACTTGACGAACTCGAGGGCGGCGTCCTTGTTCTTGGTGTTCTTGAAGATCGACAGGTTGATGCCGGCGACGTGGCTGGCGACCGGCTTGCCGCCCTCGGGCGACGGGAACGGCACGACGCCGTACTGGTCGGACTTCATCCCGTTGGCGTTGATCGACGAGTCAGCGTTGTTCTGGCTGAGGATCATCGCGACCTTGCCGGTGGCGAAGTCGTTCACCGCCTGGACGCCGTTGTCGTACTGGGCGTTGGAGGTGTTGACGACCTTGTCGGTCTGCATCAGGTCGAGGTAGCGCTTGACGCCGTCGATGTTCGCCTGACTGGTGAACGTCGGGTTGCCCTTGCTGTCGAACCAGGAGCCGCCGTTCTGTGCCGAGTTGATGAAGGCGAAGTGCGAGTTCTCGGTGTAGCTGCCCGCGGCGAGCGAGAAGCCGTACTGCGTGCCGTTGGTCAGCTTCTTGGCCGCGGTGACCAGCTGCTCCCAGTTGGTGGGCGGCTGGACGCCGGCGTCGGTGAACATCTTCTTGTTGTAGTACAGGCCGTAGGCGAGACCGTAGAGCGGGACGCTGGTGGGCGTCTTGCCCGCCGCGCCGCCGGTGTCGAGGGCGGTCTTCACAAACTTGTCGCTGCCTCCGATCGCCTTCATCTCACTGTCCCCGAACGGCAGGAACGCGCCGGTCGCCTGCAGGGAGGCGGCCCAGGTGTTGCCGATGTTCAGGACGTCGGGCCCCTGCCCGGAGGTGACGGCGGTCTGGATGCGCGTCTGCAGGTCGTTCCAGCCGATGACCTCCAGCTTGACCTTCACCCCGGTCTTCTTGGTGAAGTCGTCGAGCACCGGCGTCAGGACCTGCTTGTCGTTGTCGAGGCTGGTTCCCTGGTTGCTCGCCCAGTACGTGATGGTCGAGCCGCTGGCCGACGATGTCGACCCGCTGCTGCTGCAGCCCGCCGCCACGAGCGAGATCGTGGCCGCCAGCGCTGCGGCGGCGATGACGCGTTTCCTCATTGTGACTCCTTCGTCTCTTGATGGGCGCCCGCCGCTCCCGTCCCCGGGGAGCGCACCTGACGCCACGGCGACTATAACTGAACCGGTTCAGTAATTCCAAGCGTTGACACCCCAGGTTTCAGGGGTATATCGGATACGTTTTCCGCCCGGCCCGGATCGGCCGTCAGGCCGGGGCGCGGACGCTGGTCGACCGCACGACCAGCTCGGAGGCGCGCGCGGTGCGGATCGCCGTCTCGACGCCGGCGAGCTCGTCCAGCAGCATCCGGGTGGCCCGCCTGCCCTGCTCCTCCGGGAACCGCGCCAGCGCGGTCAGCGGCCGGGAGCCGAGGCGGCAGATCAGGGAGTCGTCCCAGCTGACCAGGGCGACGTCGTCACGGCCCGCGCGGCTGAGAGCGGTCTGCGCGCCCAGCGCGAGGAGGTCGTTGGAGGTGACCAGCGCGGACAGCGACGGGTCGCTCGCGTGCGCGGCGGCGATCCGCTCGCCGGCCTCCATCGAGTAGTCGGTCGGCTCGGAGGCCGCCTGCATCCCGAGCTCGCCCGCGAACCGCGCGATCGCCTCGGCCCGCTCCCGCTCGTGCTCGAACTCGGCGGGGCCCTGCAGGTGCAGGATGCGGCGGTGGCCGAGCGCGTGCAGGTGGTCGACCAGGATGTGCGCGTCGCCCCACGCGTCGTAGAGCAGCACCCGCCCGGGCGCGACGCTCTCGTCGTTGCCGTGCAGCACGAACGCCAGGCCGAGCTCGTCGAGGAGGGCCGGCCGCGGGTCGCCGACGATGATGTCGAAGAGCATGACGCCGTCGACGCGCTGCTCGGCGCTCCAGCGGCGGTAGGCCGCGAGGTCCTGGCCGTTCGAGGTGCCGACCATGCGCAGCAGCAGCGACTGCCCGCTCTCGGCGAGCTCGGCCTCCACGCCCGCGAGCAGGCTCATGTAGTACGGCTCGGTGCCGAGCAGCCCGGGATCGCGGCGCAGCACGATCCCGATCGCGTCCGACCGGGCGCGGGAGAGGGCGCGGGCGCTGGAGCTGGGATGCCAGCCGAGCTCGTCGGCGAGGTCGAGCACGCGCCGCCGCGTCTCGTCGCTCACGCCGGGCTGGCCGTTCAGCGCGTACGACACCGACGCCTTCGACAGCCCCAGCCGGTCGGCGAGGCCACCGATCGTCACCCGGGTCGCTGTCCCCACGTCGTGCTCCTCTCGCGCCGGCCGCTGCGGCCGATCGGGGAAAGAGTACATCGAACTGAAGCGGTTCAGCCCTCGTGTCGTCTGCGAGGATCCGCACATCCGCGCGCCGGACGGTCTGCCCGGAGTCCGACCGGATTCGCGACGGACATCCGGTGCGGGGCACGGCAGAATGGGCGGCACCAGCACCTCACCAGCACCGATCACCGCACCAGGAGGCATCCGCCGTGGCGACCACCGTTTTCGAACGACAGGCACCCCCGGCCGCCGTGGTGAGCCACGCGCTCGCCGCCACCCGGCAGGCCGTGTTCTGGATCGAGGACGCGCCCGGCGACCGCTACCCGCGGTTCCGCGGCGACGTCGAGTGCGACCTTGCCGTCGTCGGCGGCGGCTACACCGGCCTCTGGACGGCGCTCCTCGCCAAGCGCGAGAACCCGTCCGCGCGTGTCGTGCTGCTGGAGGGCCGCCGGATCGGCTGGGCCGCCTCCGGCCGCAACGGCGGCTTCTGCGAGGCGAGCCTCACGCACGGCGACGAGAACGGCCGCACCCGCTTCGCCCGGGAGTTCGACACGCTCCAACGGCTCGGGCTGGCGAACCTGGACGAGATCGAGGCGACCGTCGCCGAGCTGGGCCTCGACGCGGAGTTCGAGCGCAACGGCGCGATCGACCTCGCGACCGAGCCGCACCAGGTCGAGTGGCTCCGGGAGGCCGCCGACGGCGAGCACGCGCGCTTCCTCGACCGCGAGGCCGTGCAGGACCAGGTGCACTCCCCCACCTACCTCGGCGGCTTGCTCCGCACCCGCGACTCGGCGCTGGTCCACCCAGCCAAGCTCGCCCGCGCGCTCGCACGCGCCTGCGAGGCGGCCGGGGTCGAGTTGTTCGAGCACTCGCCGGTGGAGGGCATCGGCGAGGGCACCACCCTCTACACGCCGGAGGGTGTCGTCCGGTCCAAGCGCACGGCGCTCGCCACGAACGTGTTCCCGAGCCTGCTGAAGCGCAACCGGCTCGCGACCGTGCCGGTCTACGACTACGTGCTGATGACCGAGCCGCTCAGCGCCGATCAGCTCGCGTCCATCGGCTGGTCCGGCCGCCAGGGCCTCGGCGACTCGGCCAACCAGTTCCACTACTACCGGCTGACGCGCGACAACCGCATCCTGTTCGGCGGCTACGACGCGGTGTACCACTACGGCGGGCGCGTCCGCGAGCGGTACGAGGACCGGCCGGAGACCTTCCGGAAGCTGGCCGGGCACTTCTTCACGACCTTCCCCCAACTCGAAGGGCTCACCTTCACGCACCGCTGGGCCGGCGCGATCGACACCTGCAGCCGGTTCTGCGCCTTCTTCGGCGCCGCCCGCGGCGGGACGGTCGCCTACGCGACGGGCTACACCGGTCTCGGCGTCGCCGCGACGCACTTCGGCGCCCAGGTGATGCTCGACCTGCTGGCCGGCCGGGAGACCGAGCGGACGGGCCTGGAGCTGGTGCGGAGCCGGCCGCTGCCGTTCCCGCCGGAGCCGGCGGCCTCCCTCGGCATCAACCTGACCCGGTGGTCGCTCGACCGCGCCGACCATCGCGAGGGACGGCGCAACGCGTTCCTCCGCACCCTCGACGCGGTCGGGCTGGGGTTCGACTCGTGAGCGGCGCTCTGGACGCGACGGGGAGCGTCCGCGCATCCGGGCTGCCGCTGGAGCGGTCGGCGGACGACCCGCTGACGGCCGCGGCGGAGCTCGGCCGGTTCGCCGGGCTGGAGGTCGGCGTCTGGGAGATGGCGCCGGGGACGACCACCGAC
This sequence comes from Microbacterium sp. X-17, assembly GCF_039615055.1. Lineage (NCBI taxonomy): Bacteria > Bacillati > Actinomycetota > Actinomycetes > Micrococcales > Microbacteriaceae > Microbacterium > Microbacterium sp. X-17. The sequence continues at coordinate 1,069,358 of NZ_JBDHNI010000001.1, read as the reverse complement.
GTGGAGGCCGACGAGGTGTTCGTCGTCATCGCCGGCCGCGCGCGGATCGACTTCCCCGAGACGGGCGCCGGGCTGGAGCTCGGTGTCGGGGACGTGGTCCGGCTGACGGCCGGCGACCGCACCGTGTGGACGGTGACCGAGACGCTCCGAAAGGTCTATCTGGCGCCGACCGGCTGAGTCAGCGCCGCACCCGCCGCGCGAGCACCGCCGCATGCAGCGCCCCGATCGTCTCCCCGTCGTCCAGATCGAGGCCGAGCAGGTCCTCGATGAGCCCGATCCGCTGGTAGAACACCGACCGGGACAGATGGCTCGCCACCGCGGCCCGCGTCCGGTTGCCCGGATGGCTCAGGTAGGCGCGCAGCACCTCGATCAGGTCGCCGTCGTTGGCGAGGTCGTACTCGATCAGCGGCCGCAGCATCCGCTCGGCGTACTCCTGCAGCCGCGGGTCGTCGCCGAAGGCCGTGACCAGGCGCAGCAGCGGGCGGCTCTCGGCGCGCTGCACCACGGCGTGCCGGCCGCGACTGCCGCCCCCGCGGCCGGTCAGCTCGACGGCCTCCTCCACCGACCCCAGCAGCCCCGGGATGCCGTGGGCGTCCGAACCGACCCCGACGACCGCTGCGTCCCCTCCGGCGAGCGCGTCGGCGACGGCGTCGGCGCCCGGTCGGCCGTGCCGCGACGACACGGCGACCACGAGGAGCCCGGGGGCAGCGGGATGCGGCGCCGCGATGGCCTCCGACCCCGCCGCACGCGCGGCCTCCAGCGCCCGCGCCGCTGCGCCGGCCTCCACCCGCCCCGACCGTGTGCGCACGGCGACCCCGGCGAGCACGCGCTCGGCGACCGGGAACCCGGACGCCTCGAACCGCGCGGCCATGCCGCCGTCGCCCGCGAAGCGCCGGCCCAGCAGCGCGCCGAGCAGTGCGTCGTGGCTGCGGCGCGTCCACTCCTCCTCGTCGCGGTCGGCCAGGCGGCTGAGCGCCAGCGCGACCGCCGCCTGCTCCAGCACGCTCGACCGGCCCGCGGGATGCGGCTCGCCCGGCAGCGCGACGAGGTGGCCCCAGCGCATCCCGCGCGCCGCGACCGGGGTCAGCGTCCAGCCGGGCTCGCCGGTGCCGCGATGCGCGGCCCGCGAGCGCTGCTCCCACCGGTCCAGCTCGGCCTCGCCGTCGCCGACGTTCTCGGCGACGAGCACCTGGTGGCCGGTGTCCTCCAGCACCACAGGGCAGCCCAGCACGCGCGCCGCCTGCGCGACGATGAAGTCGGCGGGGCTGCCGCGCAGGCTCAGCCCGGTGAACAGCTCGCGGATCTCGTCCCTCGCCCGCAGCGCGACGGTCTGGTCGTCGATGATCCTCGCGTGCACCGCCTCCGTCACCGCGACGAAGCGCGCCTCGCGGTGCAGGACGACGAACGGCAACCCGGCCGCGCGGAACTCCTCCACCAGCGGCGTCGGCGCCTGCGGCGTGCGGTCGCCCAGCTCCAGCACGAGGCCGGCGATCTCCGCCTCGGCCAGGTCGCGGCCGAGCGCCCGCAGCGCGCGGGCGTCGCGCGGCCAGCCGAGACCCGTCGCCAGCAGCAGCTCGCCCCCGGAGACAAGCCGCGCCACGTCCGCCGTCTCGGCCACGTGGACCCAGCGCACCAGCGTGTCGAGCGCGCCCTCGCCGGTCAGGACCTCCGGCAGCGCGTCGGCCATCGGGTCCATCCGCAGCACCTCGCGGACGGTCGGCAGCAGCATCCGCTCCGGCGCCGGACGAACTGTCTCCTCTTGCCCGAACGTCCGACGATCTGGCCTCATCGTTCGCTCCTTCACTCTGTGATCATGGGGATTGCAAGCCTACTTCCCCGCCGGGCATTCCGTCCGGCGCAGCAACTCCAGGAGGATTCCGTGGCCCTGATCCGCCACTTCGTGAACGGCGAGGAGTCCGGCGACCCGGCCCGCCTCGGCCCCGTCTTCGACCCCGCCACCGGCGTCCGGCAGCACGACGTCGTGCTCGCCAGCGCCGCCGAGACCGAGGCGGCGATCGCCGCGGCGAAGGCCGCCCTTCCCGGCTGGCGCGCCACCAGCCTGACCAAGCGCGCCGACGTGATGTTCCGGCTCCGCCACCTCCTCACCGAGCGTCGCTCCGAGCTCGCCGCGATCGTGACGAGCGAGCACGGCAAGGTGCTCTCCGACGCCGCGGGCGAGATCGCGCGCGGGCTGGAGAACGTCGAGTTCGCGTCCGGCCTGATCGACAAGCTCAAGGGCGAGTACAGCGAGCAGGTCTCCACCGGCATCGACGTGCACAGCGTCAAGCAGCCGGTCGGCGTCGTCGCGTGCATCACGCCGTTCAACTTCCCGGTCATGGTGCCGCTGTGGATGGTCGCCAGCGCGATCGCCTGCGGCAACACGGTGGTTCTGAAGCCCAGCGAGAAGGACCCGTCGGCCTCCGTCTACCTCGCGAAGCTGTTCGCGGAGGCCGGGCTGCCCGCGGGCGTGCTCAACGTCGTGCACGGCGACAAGGAGGCCGTCGACACCTTGCTCGACTCCCCCGACGTCGCGGCCGTCTCCTTCGTCGGCTCCACCCCGATCGCACGCTCGATCTACCAGCGCGCCGCCACCAACGGCAAGCGCGTCCAGGCCCTCGGCGGCGCGAAGAACCACATGGTCGTCCTGGAGGACGCCGACATCGAGGCCGCGGCCGACGCCGCCGTCTCGGCCGCCTACGGCTCGGCGGGCGAGCGCTGCATGGCCGTGAGCGTGCTCGTCGCGGTCGGCGAGGCCGGCGACCGGCTCGTCCCCGCCATCCAGCGCCGCCTCGGCGCGCTCGCGATCGGCCCAGGCACCGACCCTGCCAGCGAGATGGGCCCGCTCATCACGCGCGAGCACCGCGACAAGGTCGCCTCCTACGTGGCCGCGGCCGCCGCCGAGGGGGCCACGGTCGTGGTGGACGGGACCGCTCAGGAGTTCGACACCGACGGCTTCTTCGTGGGCGTCAGCCTGGTCGACCACGTGAAGCCGGGCACCGCGGTCTACGACGACGAGATCTTCGGGCCGGTTCTCTCGGTCGTCCGCGTCGACACCTTCGACGAGGCCGTCGCGCTCATCAACGCCAACCCGTACGGCAACGGCGTCGCCCTGTTCACCCGCGACGGCGGCGCCGCCCGGCAGTTCGAGTTCGACGTGGAGGTCGGCATGGTCGGCATCAACGTCCCCATCCCGGTCCCGATCGGCGCATACTCGTTCGGCGGCTGGAAGAACTCGCTGTTCGGGGACTCGCACATCTACGGTCCCGAGTCGTTCCACTTCTACACGCGCAGCAAGGTCGTCACGACGCGCTGGCCCGACCCGGTGCACTCGAAGATCGAGCTCGCGTTCCCCGGCAACTCCTGACTTCGGAGGTACACGCATGACCGACACCATCGACACCGCACTCCGCACGGGCTTCACCGACCGCCGCGGCGTCGAGCATTCCTTCGGGGACGCCGACGCCGAGACCCAGGTCCGCAGCGACGACCGCAGCCACGTCTTCCACTCCTGGAGCGCACAGGCCCAGATCGCCCCGCTGCCGATCGCCGCCGGCGAGGGCTCCACGTTCTGGGACTACCAGGGCAACGCATACCTCGACTTCAGCTCCCAGCTGGTCAACCTCAACCTCGGCCACCAGCACCCCGACCTCGTCGCCGCCATCCAGCAGCAGGCCGGCCGCCTCGCGACCATCCAGCCGTCGATGGCGAACGACGTGCGCGGCGAGCTCGCCCGCCGGATCGCCCGCGTCGCGCCGGGGACGCTGAACCGGGTGTTCTTCACCAACGGCGGCGCCGACGCGAACGAGTACGCGGTGCGGATGGCCCGCCGGGTGACCGGTCGCCGCAAGGTGCTGTCCATGTACCGCTCGTATCACGGCGGCACCGCGACGGCGATCGCGCTGACCGGCGACCCGCGCCGCTGGGCGAACGAGCCGAGCGACCCGTCCGTCGCGCACTTCTTCGGCCCGTACCTCTACCGCTCGGCGTTCCACTCCACCACCCCGGAGGAGGAGACGCAGCGCGCGCTGGAGCACCTGGAGAGCGTCATCGTCCTGGAGGGCGCCGCCACCGTCGCCGCGATCATCATCGAGACGATCGTCGGGACGAACGGCGTGCTCATGCCGCCGCCGGGCTACCTCGCCGGCGTGCGCGCGCTCTGCGACCAGTACGGCATCGTCTACATCGCCGACGAGGTGATGGTCGGCTTCGGCCGGGTCGGCGAGTGGTTCGCGGTGGACGCGTTCGACGTGGTGCCCGACCTGATCACCTTCGCGAAGGGCGTCAACTCCGGCTACGTCCCGCTGGGCGGCGTGGTCATCTCGGACGCGATCGCGGACTTCTTCGACGACGTCTCCTTCCAGGGCGGCCTCACCTACTCCGGCCACCCGCTGGCGTGCGCCGCGGGCGTCGCGACGTTCGACGTGTTCGAGCGCGACGGCATCCTGGAGCGCGTGCGCGACCTCGGCGAGCGCGTCGTGGAGCCCGAGATCACCGCCTGGCTCGACCGTCACCCGTCGCTCGGCGAGGTCCGCGGCCGCGGCCTGTTCTGGGCGCTGGAGTTGGTCCGCGACCGCGAGACGCGCGAGCCGCTGGTCCCGTTCAACGCCGCCGGAGCCGACGCGGCCCCGATGGCCGAGGTGGCCGCGGCATGCAAGGCGGCGGGCGTCTGGCCGTTCACCCACTTCAACCGCATCCACATCGCCCCACCCCTGGTGATCACCGAGGCCGACCTCCGCCGCGGCCTCGCCGCGATCGACGCCGCCCTCACCGTCGCAGACCGCCACACCCGCTGACGCGCACCCGCGCGCACCGGCAGCTAACGGATGACTCTCCACCCGCCACGCCGCCCACCGGCAGCTAACGGAGGAGATCGGCCCGCACCCCGCCCCGATCTCCTCCGTTACCGACACGGCCCCTGGGCAGCACCGCCCCCACCACCCCACCCCCGCAGCCATTCCGCAGCCAACGGAGGACTCCCTCCCCACCCGGCGCCCGATCTCCTCCGTTAACTGCCGGAGGGCGGGGTTGCGGGGCTGATCTCCTCCGTTGCCGACATGGCGTCTGGGGCGGAACCGAGCGGCGGGATATCGTGACAGCATGAGCGAACCTGGGGACGGCCGTGTCGCGGTCTACATCGACTTCGACAACATCGTCATCTCGCGTTACGACCAGGTGCACGGCCGCGGGTCGTTCATGCGCGACCGGCAGAAGTCCGGCGCGCAGCCCAAGCCCGCCTTCGTCGCGAAGCTCGCGGAGGCGCGCGTCGACCTCGGAGCCGTGATCGACTTCGCGTCCTCCTTCGGCACCCTCGTGCTCACGCGCGCGTACGCCGACTGGTCCGCCGCCGTGAACGCCGAGTACCGCGGCCAGCTCGTCGGCCGCGCCGTCGACCTGGTGCAGCTCTTCCCGGCCGCGGCCTACGCGAAGAACGGCGCCGACATCCGCCTGGCGGTCGACGCCGTGGAGGACCTGTTCCGCCTCCCCGAGCTCACCCACGTCGTGATCGTGGCGGGCGACTCCGACTACATCCCGCTGGCCCAGCGGATCAAGCGCCTCGGCCGGTACGTGATCGGCATCGGCGTCGCCGGCTCGACCGCACGCTCGCTCGCGGCCGCGTGCGACGAGTTCGTCAGCTACGACGACCTCCCGGGCATCGCCCGCGACGAGGCCGCAGAGACGGACGCCGCCGCTGCCGAGACGGTCGGCGCCGAGACCGACGCGGCTCCGGAGACCGTTCCCGCCGGCACGTCCCGCCGCCGCTCCACCCGCTCGACCGCGGCCTCCACCGACACCGACGACACCGCCCCCGACGCCGAGGCCGCCGCCGAGCAGCCCGAGGAGACCGCGAAGCGTCCCGCCCGCAAGCGCAAGGCCGCGACGCCGGAGCCGGAGGCCGAGGAGGAGACCGCGGAGGACCCCCAGGTCGTCGCCACCCGCCTCCTCGCGCGGGCGATGCAACTCGGGCATGAGAAGGACGACTCGGAGTGGCTGCACTCGTCGACGGTGAAGGGCCAGATGAAACGCATGGACCCGTCGTTCAGCGAGAAGGCCCTCGGCTACCGATCGTTCAGCGACTTCATCAAGTCCCGCAACTACCTCGTGGAGCTCGACGACAGCTCCACCGCCCAGGTGCTCCGCCTCGCGCCCGCCCGGTCGCGGCGAGCCCGGCACAGCGGCAAGGCCTCCGATACGGTGTCGGCGTCATGAGCACCGGCGACGCGGACCAGCCGGGCATTGCGGGTCACGGCAACGCCGACCGCCCCGGCGTCGTGACCGCTGTCGCCATCCTCTGCTGGCTGGTGGGGACGGTCGAGCTCATCCTCAGCGTGCTCCTGATCGTCCTCGCGGCGATCCGCGGCGTCCTCCCCGCGAACGAGACCGGGAACGTCCTGGTCTCCACGATCGGGTACCTGATCGTCGCGGTCGCCTACATCGCAGTCGGATTCGGCGTCTTCCGCGGCGTGGACCTCGCGCGCGTGATCGTGCTCCTTGCGAGCGTGGTGCACCTCGGCGTCGGGCTGTACACGGCGCTCACCACACAGCCGGTCGCCGGCATCCTCTCGATGGGGCTGGCTGTCGCGATCGCGCTGCCGCTGTGGGTCGGGCGCGGCGCGGCCTGGTTCAGGGGCGGGCGCACGGGGGCGGGTATGGCGTGAGCGTGCACCGACCCTGAGCGGCCACCCAGCCAAGCCGCGTTGACTGGGCGGCATGGCACGAGTGTGGTTGGCAGAGCAGTGGGGTTCCCCCGACACGTGGACGTTCGCCGAGCGGGAGGTGCCGCGTCCGGGACCGGGCGAGGCGAGGATCCGGGTACGCGCCGCGGGCGTCAACCCGGCCGACTACAAGCACGTCGCCGGTCCCCGTCCCGGTCTCGACCTCCCGGTTCCGATCGGTTACGAGGCGGCGGGAGAGCTGGTGGAGCTCGGGCCGGGCACCGAGCTGGCCTCGGGCGGTGGCGCGCCGGGCGACGCGGTCGTGGTGTTCCGCATCCAGGGCGGGTATGCGACCGAGGTCACGGTCCCGGCGGCCGACGTCTTCGCCAAGCCGGCGGCGCTGTCCGACGAGGAGGCCGCCAACCTGCTGCTGGCCGGGGCGACGGCGGCGCAGATGCTCGACGTCACGCACGTGGGAGCCGGGGACACGATCCTCGTGCACGGCGCATCCGGCGCGGTCGGCGTGAGCGTGCTCCAGCAGGCCGCCGAGCTCGGCGCGCACGTGATCGGGACCGCGAGCGAGGGCGGCTTCGCCCGCGTGCGACGGTTCGGCGGCATCCCCGTCGCCTACGGTCCCGGCCTCGCGGACCGGGTCCGGGAGGCAGCGCAGGGGCCGATCGCCGCAGCGCTCGACACCGTCGGCACCGACGAGGCGGTGGACGTCTCGCTGGAACTGGTCGAGGACCGCGACCGCATCGTCACGATCGTCGCCTCCGAGCGCGCGGGGACGCACGGCTTCCACTCGATCTTCGGCGCGCAGCCGGAGAGCGCGGCGTTCCGCGACGCGGTGCGGCCGCGGTTGCTGGCGCTCGCGGCGGAGGGGCGGCTGCAGGTCCCGATCGCGCGCACGTATCCGCTCGCCGAGGCCCCGGAGGCGCTGCGGTTCCTCGCCGAGGGGCATCCGGGAGGGAAGATCGCGCTGCTGCCGTGATCGGCTGCGCGCCGCCCCTCAGTGGTGGAACGCCACCCGGTCCGGACCAGGCATCGGCGCCTTCAGCTCGTCCAGCTCCTGCACGCTCGTCCGGATCGCGTCCACCAGCCCGCCCGCGAGGTCGCGGCTGAGCCCGTTCCGGACGACCGCGCGCTGCACCGTCACCTCGGTGAGCGCCTCCGGCATCGGGTACGCGGGCACCAGCCAGCCGCGCGTGCGCAGCCGCAGCGACAGGTCGTAGAGGGTCCAGGGTGCGTCGTGGTCGGCCTTCACCTGCCACGCCGCGACCGGGATGTCGCTGCCGTCCGTCCAGATGTCGAAGCGTCCCAGCGCCCGGACCTCGTCGGCGAGGTAACGGGCGACGTCCCGGGAGGCGGTCTGGACGCGCTTGTAGCCGTCGAACCCGAGGCGCAGGAACTGGTAGTACTGCAGCAGCACCTGGGCGCCCGGCCGGGAGAAGTTGATCCCGAACGTCGGCATCTCACCGCCGAGGTAGCTGACCTTGAAGACGAGCTCCTCCGGCAGCAGGTCGGCCTCCCGCCACACCACCCAGCCGATCCCGGGATAGACGAGACCGTACTTGTGCCCGGACGTGTTGATGGAGGCGACCCGCTCCAGGCGGAAGTCCCAGACGATGTCGGGCTGGATGAACGGTGCGACCATCGCCCCGGACGCGCCGTCGACGTGGATCGGGATGTCGAGCCCGGTCGCGCGCTGGATCGCGTCGAGGGCGTCGCTGATCGCCTGCACTGGCTCGTACATCCCGGTGTACGTCACGCCCATGATGGCGACGACGCCGATCGTGTTCTCGTCCACGTACTTCTCGAGCCCGTCGCCGTCGAGCGTCTTGTGGTCGAGCGAGATGGGCACGAACCGCGGCTCCACCTCGAAGTAGTTGCAGAACTTCTCCCAGCACACCTGCACGGCCGCGCTCATCACGAGGTTCGGCTTCTCGGTGGACTGCCCGGCCGCGCGCCGCCGCTGCTGCCAGCGCCGCTTGAGCGCGAGGCCGCCGAGCATGCACGCCTCCGAGGACCCGATGGTGGAGGTGCCGATCGAGCGCGCGGGATCCGGCGCGTTCCAGAGCCCGGCGAGCATCCGCCAGCACCGGGCCTCGATGGCCGCGGTCTGCGGGTACTCGTCCTTGTCGACGATGTTCTTGTCCACCGCCTCCGCGTACAGCCGCCCGGCCTGATCCTCCATCCAGGTGCCGACGAAGGTCGCGAGGTTCAGCCGCGCGTTCCCGTCCAGCATCGCCTCGTCATGCACCACCTGGAAGGCGGTGTCCGGCAGCGACTCGCCCTCCGGGAGCGTGAACCGGGCGAACTCGGTCGCCTCCCCGGGCCGCGAGAAGACGGGATTCAGGCCGACGGGCTCCTCGGGGGACTCGTAACCGTGACGCATGAGGGGAGCCTATTCCTGGAGGGGGGAAGGCGCAGGGCCCAAACGCCGCCTCCTCTACGAGTTTGTTCCGGAACCTGCTCAGCATGAGCATCCCGAGTTATACCTGAGAGCTTTGGCATGCTAGCTTTTAACTGCATCATTTCAATTCCTATTTCTGTTGAAAAACAATGAGGTTTCCATGCGCCGCTCATACCTCCGTCCCTTGATTTCGTTCGCAACCGCGGGCGCTCTCGTATTGGCCCTAACGCCTCCCGCGAATGGTGCGGCTGGGCCCGAGAGCGTAACCAGTTCGTCTTCCACATCCTCGTCCTCCGTTCCCGAGACGGAAAGTTCCTTCACGCTGGAGCAGATGATCAACGGCATCGTCTTCGCCACCGGCCCGGTTGCGGAATCGATCGAGCGCGTCGTCTCCTATCCCGCGGACCTCTCCGACGAGCAACGTGCCGCTATCGACGGAGTACAGAGTCGGCTCACTCAGTCGATGATCGCCGAGGACGCCCGAGAGCTCAGTGACGCGTTCCCGGGAATCACCTCCGGGGACCCTTATCGAGTGGAATCCGCGCTTGGAGTTTTTCGAACATCATTCATGGCCGCGCTTGACCGCGAGTATCCGGGAGTCAGTGACACTCCGATCCGTACTCCTCGCTGCGGCATCGTAGCTGTCTGCGCTGCAGTGGGGGTTGCCGCGATCGCGCTCGGAGCGGCCATTGCAGTCGTGACCTTCAACGTCGCGGGCGCGATCAACATCATCTACAACCAGAATGGTCTGTGGAACATGAACGGCACGTGGAACGGGAAGAAGGCACCTCGTGCATCGAACCCGACAGAGTTGATCCAGAACTATCCCACCCTCTCAGAGAGCGAAGAGGTACGTCGGATCACGGTTTCGCTTCGCACTTCGTGAACAGCACTTCGCGACGGGCCGCGTTCACGTTCATCTCAACGGCAGCGCTCGTCGCCGTCGTTGCGACGATGTCTGTTGTCGGAAACAAATTCCCGTCGAACGTTTTCAATCCAACCGGCCCCGAGGGCCCCGTCAAGTCGGTGTCCAAGGTCTTCCTGCAGGGCTGGGGATTCTTCACCCGAGATGCTCGCGAGGATCGCGTGAGCATTGCCATCAAACGGCCAGGAAATTCTGAGTGGTCGATCCTGGACCAAGACGCCATCGTTCAACCTAAGTATGCGTTCGGGCTCTCCCGAATATCGCGGGCGGAGTCCATCGACATCAACATCCTTTACTCGGCTATCGATGAAGACGAGGAGTGGGTCGAGTGTCTACCAGAGCAGAGCATGTCGAGCTGCCTGGGCACTCTCGAACCGGTGGCGCACGCAGCGGTCTCACCGGTCACGCGGGAACCCGTCTGCTCGAGCCGTCTCGCACTGGTGAGGCACACCCCGATTCCTTACGGTTACAGAGAGCTGACACGAGCGAAACGGACCCAGGCGGTTTCGCTGACTGTGAGATGCGATGATCAGTAGCTCTTTCGACTCACTCGGAAGCTGGGCGCTGAGGCGGTTGGGGCAGGATCCCTTCGGATTGCAGCTTCACGTTGCGCGAATGCTGCTCGCATTGGGAACGTTCTTCACCCTCGTTTGCAACCCAGCCGATGTGCTCTTTCATTCGGGCGACCCCTCCGCCAGTCATACCGTCAACTGCGAGGACATCAGCGGGGTAGGTGGGTTCTGCGTTGTGTCGAGCGATTCGCTTGATATCGCACGGTTGACCCTTGCCTTGCTGTGTCTGCCCGCGATTCTGGGACTTCTTCCGTCGATCAATGGCTGGCTTCATTCATACTCCGCATTCAGCCTTTCGAGTAACGCCGTCGGCGTCGAAGGTGGCGATCAACTGACCGTCAACCTTGCGATCCTTCTGTCGGTCGCGAGCACCTTCGACAAGCGGCTGGTTGCGTTCGCCGAGATGAGACGTCCGGGGCGGCACGTGACGTACGTGTTCTCCAACGTCGTGCTCTGGGCGTGCACGATTCAAGTCGCATACGTGTACGTAGAGGCCGCACTCGTCAAGCTGGGCCATCCCATCTGGGCGGAGGGCACCGCACTGTGGTATTGGGTTCAGAACTCAGGCTTCGGCGTCAGCCGAGATGGGGAACATCTACTACTCGATCTACTCGCAGCTCCCGCCGTAAGTGCTGCGACTACGTGGGGAACGATGATCCTCGAACTAGTGATCGCAGCGTGCTTGCTGCTCGGCTGGCGCAACCGGCGGGTTCGTCGAACGGCACTCATCCTTGGGGTCTGTTTTCATTGTGCAATCGCCCTCGTCATGGGGCTCGTGACGTTCTTCCTTGCAATGACAGGGGCGCTCGTCCTCAGTTGCTGGCGGCCTCGCGATGGATATTCGCTTCGGTTGTTCCGCCGGCTGCGTCAGATCAATGCGACCAGTTCCCACACATCCGAGAATCGCGAGAGACGCCGTGCTGCCTGAGCTCACCCTGACCATGCTCGTTGCGGCCATTCCAGGGTTGAATTTCGCATTCACGCATATCGCGATCCGAGTCGGCCCGAACCCGTTTGTCGGATTCAGGATCTCGACCAAGATGAAGGACAAGCAGGTGTGGGACACGGTTCACCGTGCGCTGACGCCTTTGCTCGCGAAGCAGCTCCTACTGACGTTCGTTGCTGTTCCTGTGATCGCTGGGCTGTACTTTGCACCCCCGAGCTTTCCCTTCCTGCTCCTCTCACTGATCGTCGTGATGCTCGCGGCCATCGCACATGCGGGCCGTCGCGCGGTGCGGGAGATCAAGGCGCGTGCGTAGCTCGACCACAAGTTTGCGGCGCCTTGCTGCTGCAGCTGCCGCGCTCACCCCTGCCGCGCTGTCCCTCTGGTCCCGCTTCGCATGGAGCGCAGTCCTCCCCGATGCGATCGGCTCGCACTGGTCCGGTAACGGGCCAGCCGACCGGACGACACCGAGTGACGAGCTGTTCGCCGCGACATTCGCGGTGTCGGCGAGCGCGGCCCTCATCGGCGCCGTCGCCGCGCTGCTTCCGCGACTCCACCCCCTGACCCGACGCCTCATCCTCCTCACAACGGGCAGCGTGTCCGCGATCGCCGCGACGCAGTGGCTGGTCTCCACCTGGTTGACCATCGAGGCCGGTGACCCGCTCCAGCCCGTCCTCGGCGCATGGACCCTCGTCATCATCGCCGCCTTCGCCTACGGCGTCATCCCCCTCCTGCTGGCGCCGCCGCCCCGCCCGGCGCGCACCTCCCCCTAACGCTCACGGCCGAACCGCGAGCGCTCACCACCGGTCGCCTACTCGACCTGCAACTGCGTCCGTGCCGGGGACGGGCAGATCAGGAACGCGTGACCGTGGTCGCGTTCGATCTCGTGCTCGTCGATGCGGCGGCTGCACAGCGGGCACGTCGCGGCTTCCGTCCTCGGTGTCTCCTGGCCGTAGGGGCCGAGCGGAGGCGGACCGAGGACCGGGAGCAGCTTCGCGTCCAGCCATTCGGCCGCTCGCTCGGCGCGAGAGCCGAGCCGGCCCTCCACCTTGTCCATGACTCGATGGTAGGCCGGTTACGGGCCGGGGCGAGTGCCTCGCAGCGGGCACCCAGCCGCCCCACACGCTAGACCGCCCCGCCGCCCTCCACCTCGTCCTCCCGCATGATCACCATGCCGCCGGTGCGCTGGCTGGTCTGCAGCAGCGCCTCCATCCAGCGCTCGTTGAGGGCGGGAGGGCGGGAGCCGTTGAACACGAACGCCAGCGGGATCTCGCGGCTGATCCAGAGGCTCATCCGGCCGCCGCCCTGCTCGACGGGGATCTCCCAGTTCAGCAGGAAGCTCTCGTGGCGGCGCAGCTTCGTGACGAGGGCGATCTTCACGTGCGAGAGCGTCCGGTCGTCGAACTCGTACTCGCGGCCGACCCCGTAGATCAGTTTGCCCATCTCAGTCGGCCTGCTTCTTCGCGCGCGACTCGCGGAAGCTGCCCTCGGGCACTTCCTGGCGGATCTCGGCGCGGAGCTCGTCCTCCAGCATCAGGCCCGCGTTGCCGTTGGCCTTCTCGGTGAGGATGGCCAGCCACTCCCGGTTGAGCTCCGGGAGGGTGTTGTGGGTGAAGGCGAACTGGAGGCTGATCGACGGGTCCAGCCAGATCGAGCGGAGCGTGGGCTCGGTGCCGCCCGTGCGGTCGGCCCACATGAGGAGGAAGCCTTCGCGGCGGCGCAGCTTCGTGGCGATCACCGCCTGCAGATGAGCGAGCACCCTGTCGTCGAAGGTGAAGCCGTCGGCTCCGTCGTAGATCAGCGTTCCCATCGGTGTCCTCTCCGGTTCTCACTTTCGCCGTCCGCCCGCGCGCCGTCAAGACGTCAGGCCGCCGCGGCGTACCGTCTGCACATGGACGCTCTCACGCGAACCATCAAAGCGGCGCTCCTCTACGAGGACCGCCGGACCCTGGACAGCGTCGTGGTCGTGCCCCTGATCGGAGGGTGTCCGCCGGGCGAGATCCGCGTCGCCACCCTCTTCGCCGGCGCGCTCGCCTACGACGTCTACGAGTTGGACGACGACGAGGAGTTCTCGTCCATGCCCGCCTACCCCTACCGTTCGACGATCCCGCTGACCACGGACGATCTCGACGACTGACGGCACGGGAGGCCGGCGGTACGGGACGCCGCCACGCCCGGGAGGCCGCCGTCCCGCCGCGTAGGGTGGACGGGTGACCGACGCACCGCCCGACAACGCCCGCACGGGCTGGGCGGTGGCCTCCCTCAGCCTCGGCACGCTGCTCAACCCGCTGAACTCCTCGATGATCGCCGTGGCGCTGGTGCCGCTGCAACGCGACTTCCAGGTGAGCGTGACGACCGTGACGTGGGTGATCACGTCCTTCTATCTGGCCTCCGCCGCCGGGCAGCCGCTGATGGGGCGCTTTGCCGACCGGTTCGGGCCGCGGCGGCTGTTCCTGTTCGGGATGCTCGTGGTCGTGCTGGCGTGCGCGCTCACCCCGCTCTCGTCGTCGTTCGCCGCCGTCTGCGCGGGCCGGGTCGCGCTCGCGGTCGGGACGGCGACGGCGTTCCCCTCGGCCATCGCGATGCTGCGGACGGTGTCGGCGCACACGCGCGTCGGGACGCCCCGGCTGCTCGGCCGCATCCAGATCGCCAACACATCCGGTGCCGCGATCGGCCCGGTGCTGGGCGGCGCGCTGGTCACGTTCCTCGGCTGGCAGGCGATCTTCTGGGTCAACGTGCCGCTCGCCGTGCTGGCGTTCCTGGGGGTGCGGTTCTTCGCCCCGAAGGACGCGGCGCGCGAGCGGGTGCCGCTGCGCCGGGTGGTGGCGGAGTCGGACGTCCCGGGCATCCTCCTCTTCATCGCCACCCTGACCGCGCTGCTGGTGTTCCTGCTCGACCTGCGCCCGCAGCCGCTGTGGTGGCTGCTGCCGCTCGTGCCGATCGCCGGCGCGCTGTTCGTCTGGCGCGAGCTGCGCACGGCGCACCCGTTCCTCGACCTGCGGCTGCTCGGCGCGAACCACCGGCTGCTGATGGTCTACCTGTGCTTCGCGGTGTTCAACACGGTCTACTACTCGGCGTTCTTCGGCCTCCCGCAGTACCTCCAGGAGCACGGCGGCTACTCGGCGGGCGTGACCGGGCTGCTGATGTTCCCGCTGGCGGCGGTGACGATCGCGGTCACGCCGCTGGCCGCGCGTGCGATCGAGGGCGTCGGGCTGCGGCCGACGCTGCTCACGGGAGCGGCTGCGCTGATCGTCGGGGCGGTCCTGCTCGGGTTCGCGGCCGCGACGACGGCGCCGTGGGTGGTGCTGCTGATCACGGCTGCGCTCGGCATCCCGTACTGCGTGGTGAGTATCGGCATGAACCAGGCGCTCTACGCCGCCGCCCGCCCGCAGGACGCGGGGGTCGCGGCGGGCATCTTCCAGACCTCGCGCTACGTGGGCGCGATCGTGGCGACGACGGTGCTCGGGCTGCTGTTCAGCGCGGGGACGACCCCGGCGAGCTGGCTGGCGGCGGTCGGGGTGGCGAGCGCGCTGGCGGTGGTGCACCTGTGCCTGCTGGTATTCGTGCGGCGCCGGTCGCAGCCCGGCGGGGCGCCGGGGGGTGCCACGGAGGCCGCGCCCTCCTAGACTCCGCGGCATGAGCGGGAGGGTCCCTGAGCGGGAGCGCCCCACGACCGGGGGCGCGACATGAGCGGCTGGCTGCCCTCCGCCGCGCTCGTCCCCCAGCTTCTCGCGCTGCTGCTCGCGTTCGTGCTGTCGGCGGTGATCGGCGTGGAGCGCGAGCGCCAGTTCAAGAGCGCCGGGCTGCGCACGCACATCCTCGTGGGGCTCGGCTCCGCGCTGTTCACGCTGGTGTCGGCGTTCGGCTTCACAGCGTTCGGCCTCCCGGCGTCCGACCCGGCCCGGATCGCCGCGCAGGTGGTGACCGGCATCGGCTTCGTCGGCGCCGGCGTGATCTTCGTGAACCGCGGCAATGTGGTCGGCCTCACCACGGCGGCGTCCATCTGGATGACCGCGGCCGTCGGCATGGCGTGCGGCGCCGGGCTCCCGCTGCTCGCGATCGCCGGGACGGCCCTCCACCTTATCGCTCTCGGGTCGCTGCCGACCGCCGAGCGGCTGATCCGGCAGCGCTCGGAGAGCCGCCTCGTGGTGCGGGTCGACCGCTCGGGCGAGCCTCTCGGCGTCGTGCTCGACCGGCTGACCGCGGACGGCCTCCAGGCGCGCGTGGACGGCCTCCGCCGCCTCCCGGACCAGGACCTCGAGCTCGCCGTCTACATCCGCGGCAAGCAGGACGAGGCCGACCGACTCCTCACCGACCTGGGCCGGATCGACGGCGTGGTGAGCGTCAAGGCGGGGCCGCTGCGGAGCTAGTGCTCCGTCCGGGCGGTCGCCGCCCCGACCCGCACGCAGCACCCGCCGGCCAGCGGCTCCAGCCACGCCTCCCGGCCGTCGCTCGCCCCGGCGCTCAGCGCGGACACGAACGCCGCGTTCGCGGAGCAGATCACGTCGGTGTGGCGGCTCGACAGCCGGTGGAACGGGCAGTTGGCGAGCACGTAGCCGCCCCCGTCGTCGTCCACGGGCTCGTAGCCGAGCCCGTCGAGCGTGTCGGCCACCGGACGCGACGGGTCGCTGCGTTCGGCGCCCTGCTCGGCGGCGACGGCCAGGAGGCACTCGCGGACGGGTCGGCCGGTGCCGTCCGACCGTTCCACCGCGGCGGCCAGCAGCTCGCCGGCGAGGTCGTAGCGTCGCGGAGGGATGCTGGCGACCAGCTCGTCGCGCGCGAGCGAGTAGAACTTCGCGGGGCGGCCGGAGCCCGGGCCGCGCTTCTCGCCGCGGTGCCGGAACTCGGCGACGAGCACGCCTGCGTCCACGAGCTTGTCCAGGTGGAACGCCGCCGCCGCGCGGGTGAGGCCCGTGCGCTCGGCCAGCTCGTCGCGGCCGAGCGGGCTCCCCTCCGCGGTCAGGACGCGGACCAGATCGCGGCGCGCGGGCTCGGCGAGCGCCGCGACGGCCGCCACGTCGTCGTCGGTCATGCCGCCATCCTATCTCTAAAAATGCGAATCTTGACAAAAGAAATCCACGGACGTACTCTCAGCGCAGGACCGAGGAGGCACGATGACGCTGACCACAGAATCCCACGGCGACGAGACCCGGGTGCACCCGGTCGCCGAGCCCCTCCTCGAACCGCTGACGGGTCCGTGGGCCGCCGCCGTCGACCGGCCGCGCGCGGAGGCCGCGATCACCGAGCTTCTGCACGCCCTCGGCCGCGACACCGCCGACCCCCAGCTCGCCGACACTCCGCGCCGTGTCGCCGCCGCCTTCGCCGAACTGCTCGACGCCCCGCCGCTGCGCGCGACGACGTTCCCCAACGACGAGGGCTACGACGACCTCGTGCTGGTGCGCGACATCCCGTTCACGTCGCTCTGCGCGCACCACCTCCTCCCGTTCCGCGGCGTCGCCCACGTCGGCTACCTCCCGGGCCACCGGCTGCTGGGGCTCTCCAAGCTGGCGCGCGCGGTCGAGCACTTCTCCCGCGACCTTCAACTCCAGGAGCGGCTGACCGTGCAGATCGCCGACTACCTGGACGACGAACTGGAGCCCCGCGGCGTCGGCGTCGTCCTGGAGGCCGAGCACCTGTGCATGGCGGTCCGCGGCGTCCGCGCGCCGGGCGCGACGACCCGCACCTCCCGGTTCACGGGCGAGCTCGCCGGGATCGGCCCGCGGCGCTTCCTCGACGGGAGGGCGGACGGATGACCGCGACCGCCGACCTCCGTCGCGCCGGGGTGAGCATCTGGCTGGACGACCTCTCGCGCGGCGACCTCGTCTCCGGGAAACTGGCCGAGCTGATTCGCGAGCGGGATGTGACCGGGGTGACGACGAACCCGACCATCTTCGCGAAGGCCGTGGAGGACGACCCGGACGCGTACGCCGGCCGGCTCGCCGAGCTGCGCGCGACCGGCGCCGACCCGCGGGAGACCGCGCTCGCGCTCGTCGCAGCGGACGTGCGCGAGGCCTGCGATGTCCTCCGCCCGGTGTTCGAGTCCACCAGCGGCGCGGACGGGGTCGTCTCGATCGAGGTCACGCCGGACGCCGCCCACGACACGGCGGCGACGCTCGCCGAGGTCCGGGACCTGCGCCGGCGCGTCGACCGGCCGAACGTGCTGGTCAAGATCCCCTCCACCGACGCGGGTGTGCGCGCGCTGGAGGAGGCGACCGCGGAGGGCGCCTCCATCAACATGACGCTGCTGTTCGGGCTGGAGCGCTACGCGGAGGTGATGGCCGCCTACCGCGCAGGGCTCGCCCGCGCGGCGGCATCCGGGATCGCGCTGGTCGGCATCCGCTCTGTCGCGTCGTTCTTCGTCTCCCGCGTCGACGTGGCGGTGGACGAACGGCTCACCGCGATCGGCGGCCCCGTGGCGGACGGGCTCCGCGGGCTCGCCGCCGTCGCCAACGCGCGCCTGGCCTACGCCGCGTTCGAGGAGTCGCTGGTGGGACCGGAGTGGCAGGCGCTCGCGGCGGCCGGCGCCCACCCGCAACGGCCGCTCTGGGCCTCCACCGGCGTGAAGGACCCCGCGATGCGGGACACTCGCTACGTGGAGGAGCTGGTCGCGCCCGGCGTGGTGGACACGATCCCGGCGAAGACGCTGGAGGCTCTGCACGACCACGGCGAAGTGCGGCCGGACACGATCCGGGGCAGCTACGCGGAGTCGCGGGCGGTCCTGGATGATTTGGAGCGCGCGGGAGTGCGCCTCACGGACGTCACTGCGGAACTGGAACGGGCCGGGATCGACGCGTTCGGGGCGTCGTGGGAGCGCCTGGTCGCTGCGGTCGCGGGCTGAGCGGAGCGCGCGGGCAGCGGGGAGCGGAGCGCCCCGTGGAAGGCGACGGGGCGCTCCGCCGGGAGGGTCAGCCCTCCTTCTCGGGCGCAGCGGCCGCCCCGGCCCTCTCGTGCTGCGCCTTCGGATAGTTCCCACTCCGCTGGTGGGTGCTGCGCACGAGGGGCGGCCTGCCCTCGCGCTCGGAGCCCACGTAGGCTCCGATTACCTCCGAGTCGGGGCCGAGGTGCCCCTCCCCTTCGGTGTACTGACCGTGAACGACGCGCCCTTCGGCCGTCTCGGGCTCGGCCTGGGTGTACCGGCCCTCGATCACGTCGCGGTCCTGTGTTTCGACCATGACGATCGCCTCCTTGGTTGCGATATCGCAATTATCCCGCGATCGCAACCACTCCGGTAGTGGTCGCGGCGCACTCGGAGCGTGTTCGCATGTCCGATTCAGGCCGCGCCCGACCGCCTCCGGGCCCGCACTGATGCGCGAGCCCGGTGATGCACGGTACAACTGGAGAGTGGACCACGAAGAACAGCACCCCGACGACGTCGACGCCGCCCTCCAGGCCGCGGACGTGATGATGCGGGTCGCCGCCCGCTCGGTGTCCGAAGTCGAGGACATCGTCACCTCGCCGCAGCTCCGGGTGCTCGTGATGGTCGCCACCCGTGGACCGCAGACCCTCGGCGGCGTGGCCGCCGAGCTCGGCGTGCACGCGTCCAACGCCACCCGCACCTGCGAGAAGCTCGTCCGGCTGGGACTGGTCGAGCGGGCCGAGGACCCGGACGACCGCCGCTTCGTCCGGGTGACCCTCACGCCGGAGGGCCGCGCACTCGTCGAGCGCGTCATCGGCCACCGCCGCTCCGCCCTCGCCGAGGTGCTGGCGAGCATGGAGCCCGACGAACGCAGCGCGGCCACGGCGTCCTTCCGGGCGTTCGCGAGCGCGGCGGGCGACCTCCCGAGCGCCGACGGGCGGTTCACGCTGCTGCTCCCCGGGGCGGCCGCGGGCATCTAACGGATCGCGCCCCGTCAGTCCGGCGGATCGGCGTCGCAGCGCGGGCACGGCCCGTCGCCGTCGCGCATCGCCCCGCACTCGGGGCAGACGGAGCCGAGCCAGCAGGCGGGATCGCCGCCGAGCTCCCACAGCTCCCAGGCGTCCACGTCGAAGTCGGTGCCGGATTCGGCGTCGGCGTCGGCGTCGGCATCCGGGAGCGTGGCGGGCGCCGGAGCACCCCCGCGCGCGCCCAATGGCTCCCCGATCCCGAAGTAGTGCCGGAAGCTGTACACGATCGGCTGCCACGCCAGCGGGTCGATGTGGTCGCCGTCCGCGACGATCCCCCGGTCGGCGTGCACGCGCACGACCTCCGCCTCGGCGATCGCGTACTCCCCCGTGACGCCGGGCGTGATGCGGCGCACCTCCGCCTCCAGCTGGAGCAGGCACTCCGCCACCCGCGGCGGGCCGACCAGGTCGGACGCCTGCGGCGTCAGCCCGGCGGCGGCGAACTTGTCGGCGCGGTGCGTGTACCGTCCCGCCTTCGCGGCGGGGACCTCCGCGCGCCCGGTCAGCTCGGCGATGCGCTCCACCGCGGGCCAGAGCGGCGGCGACGGGAAGCTGACGGTCAGCTGCGGCCGCTCCTGCAGGTTCGCGAGCGTCTGCCCCTCCGTTTCGAGGCCGAGCGCGAGCATCTGGCCGAGCGCCCAGTACGAGGAGGCGGGCGCGAGGTTCGGGCTCCCGTCGGCGTTCAGCGAGGAGAGCAGGATGACCGGGGTGCCCGCGTAGAGGATGGGAGGGCGCACGACGCGGTGCGCGCCCACGGGCTCAGCGGGCGTCATCCGGCACCCCCGCGGCGAGCTCGGCGAACACGTCCGACGCGTCCTCGAACCGGGAGAGCCCGGCGCTCTGCCCCATCCAGAGCGACATCAGCTCGGGCTGTCCCGCGGCCGACGCGGCCCGGCGGAACACGCCGGTGAGGATGTTCTGCAGCGGGAAGGTCGCGCCGGCTCCACTGTTCTCGATCGCCCGGACGGCGTGGTTCGGGAGGCCGCGCGCGAGCCGGCCGCTCATCGCCCGCGTCAGCACGGTGTCGCTGGCGAGCGCCGCGCGGATCCGCTCGCGGTGGATGGCCGGCGCCGCGGACAGGGTCGTCGCCAGGAAGGCGGTCCCCACCTGCACGCCCGACGCGCCCAGCGCGAAGGCCGCCGCGACGCCGCGACGGTCGGCGATGCCGCCGGCCGCGATGACGGGCACGCTCACCGCGTCCACCACCTGCGGGATCAAGGCCAACCCGCCGACCAGGCTGCGCTCGGACTCGATCAGGAACGACGGCCGGTGCCCTGCGGCCTCGGACCCGGATGCGACGATCGCGTCGACGCCTCCGGCCTCCAGCGAGCGCGCCTCGGCGACGGTCGTCGCCGCGCCGATCACGAGGATTCCGCGCGTGTGCGCCGCCTCGATCACGTCCGGCCCCGGCACGCCGAACACGAAGCTCAGGGCGACCGGGCGCGCGTCGAGGGCGGCCTCCACCTGCTCGCCGAAGTCCGGGAGCGGCGCGACCGGCCACTCCGGCGGCAGCACGCCGGCCTGCGCGAAGAGCTGGGCCATCCCGGCGACGGCGCGGTCGAACTCGTCGCGGCCGAGCGCCTCCGGCTCGTCGGCCTCCCGGTGCGGGAGCCACAGGTTGAGCGCGATGGGACGGCCGGTGGCCTCCCGCAGCTCGGCGGCGACCGAGCGGATGCGCGCGCCGTCGTAGCCGTACAGCCCGTACGAGCCGAGGCCTCCCGCGTCGCTCACGGCCGCGGTCAGGGCGACGGACGACAGCCCGCCGAACGGGCCGAGGACGATCGGCGCGTCGATCCCCAGCATGGTGCTCAGACTCATCCGCAGGACTCCAGCCTCAGAAGCGATGACGCCGTCCAAAATACAATTGCGTAATCGCAACTGTCGGCGTAACACTGATTATATCGGCGCACGATCCTGCCGGACGGGATCGCGACGCGCCGGGACGCGCGAGTGCGCGCCCGAGTGGGTTTTCGTGCGGAGGTGCGGAAATGAGCGATGACACGATCCCCGTTCTGGTACGCGGATGGGGCCTCAAACGACGCGGAGGACTGTGGGGCGAATGCCTCGCCGAGTTCCTCGGCACCTTCGTCCTGATCGCGTTCGGCGACGGCGTCGTGGCGATGGCGGTCGCCGCCCTCCCCGGGTCGGGCCGCACCGAGGGCCCAACGACCTTCTTCCTCGGCACCGGCGACTGGCTCCTCATCACCTGGGGCTGGGCGATGGCCGTCGTCTTCGGCGTCTACGTCGCCGGCGGCGTGAGCGGCGCGCACCTCAACCCGGCGGTGACGCTGGCGTTCGCCGTGCGGCGTGGGTTCGCGTGGGTCAAGGTGATCCCCTACATGGTGTCGCAGCTCCTCGGCGCGTTCGTCGGCGCGGCGCTCGTCCTCGGGGTCTACGCCGCCGCGATCGGCGCGTTCGACACGGCGAGCAAGGGACCGAAGGTGAACGGCCACACGCTCGCGTCGTTCTCGATCTTCGCCACCTTCCCCGCGCCGTACTTCAACGGCAACATGTGGGGACCGCTGCTCGACCAGATCGTCGGCACGATGTTCCTGATCCTTCTGATCGCCGCCGTGATCGACCTGCGCAACACCGCGGTCCAGTCGAACCTCGGCCCGCTGATCGTCGGCTTCGCGGTCGCGGCCATCGGGATGTCGTACGGCGCGAACGCGGGCTACGCGATCAACCCGGCCCGCGACCTCGGGCCGCGTCTGCTCGCCTGGATCGCCGGGTGGGGGAACCTCGCGGTCCCCGGCAACGGCCCCTGGTTCAGCGGGTACATGTGGGTGCCGATCCTCGGGCCGCTGATCGGCGGCGTGATCGGCGTGCTCGTCTACGACCTGTTCATCGGGGACATCCTGCACGCTCGGCTGCTGAAGACCGGAGGCCCAGGGGCGGCCCGGGTGCCGGACGCCGCCGTCTCCGACGCGGCCGCCGAGGCCGCGGAGGCCGCCGCTGTCCGCCCGCCGGGGCCCGACACCCCGGAGACGGACGGCCGTGGCGGTCCGAGGATGCGGCGAGAGCGCGACACCCGCTAGCGGCCACACCCGCTACCCTCAGGGGCGTGGAGGTGGACGTTCCGACCGCTGCCGGCCTCGGCCGGCTGGTCGTCGCGCCTGCGGAGCATCCCCGCGCCCTGCTCTGGCTCGGCCACGGAGCGGGCGGCGGCATCGGCGCCGCGGACCTGACCGCGCTCGCAGCCGAGCTGCCCGCGCTCGGCGTCACCGTCGCGCGCTACGAGCAGCCGTGGCGGGTCGCAGGCAAGAAGGTCGCCTCCCGGCCGCCCGCGCTCGACGCCGCCTGGCTGGAGACCGCGCCCGTCGTCGCGGACCTCGCCGGCGGCGTCCCCGTGATCGTCGGCGGCCGAAGCGCAGGAGCGCGGGTGGCGTGTCGCACCGCCGCCGAGACGGGAGCCGTCGCTGTCGTGTGCCTGGCGTTCCCACTGCATCCCCCGGGCCGTCCGGACGTCACGCGCCTGGAGGAGCTCCTCACGCCGACGGTGCCCGTGCTGGTCCTCCAGGGCGACCGCGACACCTTCGGCGGCGCCGACCTCCTGCGCGCCGAGCTGGCGGCCGCGCCCGGCGACCACGGGAACGTGCGCATTGCGCCCGTCGCTGGCGCCGACCACGGGATGAAGACGCTCAAGGCGTCCCCGCTCACGGCGCACGATGTGCGGGAGCTGGTGGTGGCGACCGTCGCCGGCTTCGTGGACGAGGTGCTCGGCTCCACGGCGCGCTGAGCGCGCGCAGGAGTTCCGCTCCACATCTCCTTCCGAACGGCATCGGGAAGGAGATCCGCGGCGCGTCGCCGCCATTTCTCCTTCCGCAAAAAAGTCGGTATTCAGTGTTGCTATCTACCGGTACTCGGCGTTACTATCTAGTGGTAGTCAACAGCACTGAGTAGTTGGAAGGGGTGTCATGGGCAAGCAGACGACCGAGATGCTCAAGGGCACGCTCGAGGGCATCGTCCTCGCCATCCTGTCGGGCCGGGCCGCATACGGGTACGAGATCACCTCGTGGCTGCGCGACCAGGGCTTCGAGGACATCGCCGAGGGCACCGTCTACGCCCTGCTCGTCAGGGTGGAGCAGCGGGGCCTCGTGGATGTCGAGAAGGTCCCGTCGGAGAAGGGCCCGCCCCGCAAGGTGTACTCGCTCAACGCGGCGGGACGCGAATACCTGGACGAGTTCTGGAGGACCTGGAGCTTCCTCGCAGAACGACTGGAACAGCTCCGAGACGGAGGAAACTGACATGGCACCGAAGTGGATCGAGCTGGTCACCGGATCGCTCGAACAGAAGAAGCAGTACCGGCAGATCAAGGGCCGGCTGGACGCCCTCCCCGAGCCGTACAACGGCGTCGCGAAGGCGCTCAACCGCTACCTCATGTACAACGGCGGGATCGTCGACGGCGACACCATCCTCACGATGATGACCGACTTCGTGGAGCTGTGGGAGCGCGCGGCGGCCGACGGCACCCCGGTCCGCGACATCGTCGGGGACGACCCGGTCGAGTTCGCCGAGGCCTTCGCTGCGGCCTACGTCGGCACCCGCTGGATCGACAAGGAGCGCGCCCGCCTCACCGAGGCGGTCGACGCGGCCGAACGCGAGCAGGAGAAGAACTCATGACCGCGACCACCACGGGCCCCGCCATCCAGGTGCGCGGCCTCCAGAAGTCCTACAAGGACCTGCACGTCCTGCGCGGCGTCGACTTCGACGTCCAGCCGGGCAGCATCTTCGCCCTCCTCGGCTCGAACGGGGCCGGCAAGACCACGGCGGTGAAGATCCTCTCCACCCTGCTGAAGGGCGACGACGGCACCGCCACCGTCAACGGGTTCGACGTGGCCCGCAACCCGGACGAGGTGCGCGACTCGATCAGCCTGACCGGCCAGTTCGCCGCGGTGGACGAGGTCCTCAGCGGCCGGGAGAACCTCATCCTGGTCGCCCGGCTCCGCCACCTGAAGAACCCGGCCGGGATCGCGGACGAGTTGCTGGCGCGCTTCTCGCTCACCGACGCGGGAGGCCGCAAGGTCGGCACCTACTCGGGCGGGATGCGCCGCCGGCTCGACATCGCCATGAGCCTCATCGGCCAGCCGCCGGTGGTGTTTCTGGACGAGCCGACCACCGGCCTCGACCCGCAGGCGCGCAACGAGGTCTGGGAGACGGTCAAGCGCCTCGCCGGCCGCGGCACCACCGTGCTGCTCACCACGCAGTACCTGGACGAGGCGGAGCAGCTCGCGGACCGCATCGCGATCCTCCACGAGGGCCGCATCATCGCGAACGGCACGCTCGCCGAACTCAAGCAGCTCCTCCCGCCGGCGAAGGTCGAGTACGTGGAGAAGCAGCCCAGCCTGGAGGACGTGTTCCTCGCCATCGTCGGACCCTCGGCCCCGGCCGCGGCCTCCCCCGAACCCTCGAAGGAGTCCTGATGTCCACCGCGAACTTCGTCGCAGACACCACCGTCCTCACCGGGCGGTCCATGAAGCACATCACGCGCAGCCTGGACACGATCATCACGGTCACCATCGTGCCGATCGCCCTCATGCTGCTGTTCGTGTTCGTCCTCGGCGGGGCCATCAACACCGGCCCCGACTCGGGCTCGTACGTGAACTACCTGCTCCCCGGGATCATGCTGATCACGATCGCGTCGGGCATCTCGTACACCTCGTACCGGCTGTTCATGGACCTCCAGGGCGGCATCTTCGAGCGGTTCCAGTCCATGCCGATCGCCCGGTCGAGCGTGCTCTGGGCGCACGTGCTGACATCGCTGGTCGCCAACATGATCTCGGTCGTGCTGGTGGTCCTGGTGGCGCTGCTGATCGGCTTCCGCACCGGCGCGAGTGTGCTCGCCTGGCTGGGGGTCGCGGGCATCCTGGTGCTGTTCACGCTGGCCCTGACCTGGGTGGCCGTGATCGCGGGACTGTCGGCGAAGAGCGTGGACGGCGCGGGCGCCTTCGCCTACCCGCTGATCTTCCTCCCGTTCATCAGCTCGGCGTTCGTCCCCACCAACACCATGCCCGCCCCAGTGGCGTGGTTCGCCGAGCACCAGCCGGTGACGCCGATCGTGGACACCATCCGGGCGCTGTTCGCGGAGCACCCGGTCACCGGGGACATCTGGATCGCCCTAGCCTGGTGCGTCGGCATCCTGGTCGTCGCGTACGGTTTCGCCACCGCGATCTACCGGCGGCGGATCAGCCGGGGGTGAGTCCTCCGCCCTCGCCCTCGGTGGTGCGGCCGCCGGCCCGGTTCGGGTCGGCGGCCGTTCCGCGCGTTGGGTCTCAGCGCAGCTCGCGCCGCACGATCCAGCGGACACGGCCTCCCGAGTGCGCGTCCGTCTCCCGCAGCCGCGCGAACCCGTGCTTCTCGAACAGCTCGACCGTGCCGACATAGCCGCTGATCACATCCACCCGCTCGCCGCGCGTCTCGACCGGGTAGCCCTCGACCAGCCGCGCGCCGGAGACCCGCGCGTGCTCCACCGCCCCGTCGAGGAGGTCGTGCATCAGCCCGCGCTTGCGGAACCCGCCGCGCACCACGAAGCAGACGATCGACCACGGGTCGAGCTCCTCGTCCAGGTGCGGGATGGTGCGGGAGTTCAGCAGCCGCCGGTACGTGGACTTCGGCGCGACCGAGCACCAGCCCGCGACCTCCCCGTCGGCGTAGACCAGGACGCCGGGCCCGGGCTCCGTCTCGCACTCGTGGTGCATGTACTCGACGCGCTCCGGCATCGGGAGGCGCGCGTCGCGGTAGGACATGCAGACGCACCCGCCGGCGTCGGCCTTCCGCGGCACCATGAACGTCGCGAAATCGTCCCACCGGCCCGTGGCGGGGAGCACCTCGATGGCCATGCCGGAAGCGTACCGGCCGCCACCGACACCGCTGGCGTGTCCGGTCGCCGCGGCGGTGGGTACGGCGGGAGGATCGTGGGATGCCGAGCGACCTCCTCATGCGCATCCACTCCCCCGAGTTCCAGGCCATGTCGGAGCGCGTGCTGCGCGCGACCGAGCTGACCTCCCGCCTGAACGTGCTGCCCTTCGACGACGAGGACGGCAAGGCGGCGCTGCTCGCGGAGATCCTCGGCCGCCCGCTGCCGGAGCGGGTGACGATCTACCCGCCGTTCTTCACCGACCACGGCCTGAACCTGGAGCTCTCGGAGCGGGTGTTCATCAACCAGAACTGCACGTTCCTGGACTACGCCGGCATCCGCCTCGCGCCGCGCGTCATGGTCGCCCCGCGGGTCACCTTCATCACGGTCGGCCACCCGGTCGACGTGGAGGACCGCCGAATCTGGCTGACCGGCGGCCCGATCGACGTGGCCGAGAACGTGTGGATCGGGGCCGGGGCGACCATCCTCCCGGGCGTCAGCATCGGCAGGGACGCGGTCATCGCGGCCGGGGCCGTCATCGCGGAGGACGTGCCGGCGGGGACGCTCGTGGCGGGGCCGAAGGCGACGGTGCTGCGGGAGTTCTGAGCGCCGCCCTTTTCGGCGACCGCCCTATCCCCGCGGGCGTCCCGGCGGCGTAGGGTGCGGCACCATGAACAGCATCCCTTCCTCGCCGGGCGGCACTCCCCGGCGCCCCGACCGCGCCGAGCTCGCCGACTTCGCCGAGCGCCTCCGCGGCCAGCTCGGCGGCCTCCCCGGCTTCGGCCAGTACCCCGGGACGATCGCCACCCTCGACGCCGGCCACCTCGCCCACACCCTCGGCACGGGCGCCGATCTCGCGCTCGCGTCGGCCGTCGCGACCGGCGACGTGCTCTTCGCGCCCGACCTCAATCCGGCGTTCTTCTACTCGTGGGACGTCCACCCCACGCAGCAGCCGGACTGGTTCCGCGTCTCGGTGCGCTTCACCCCGTCCGACTTCGGGATCACGGAGACGCGGTCGTACGACCTCGCGTGGGCGGTGGTGCCGTTCTTCCTCGACCTGGGCGCGGTGCTGACGGTGGAGGCGTCGGCGAACGCGGCGGTCGTGGCGCAGAGCTGGACGCTGGATGCGACACAGGTCAGCACCCTCCACGTCGGCGTCGGGCCGATCGCACCCGACGAGACGGTGCATGTGGATCTGGTGCGGGGCAGCTCGAACGGGAGCTGGATCTGGCTGCACACGGTGATCGGTGACCCGCCGTTGACGACGGAGCCGTAGCCGACGCTGGAAGGAGACACGGTCGCAGATCTCCTTCCGGGCGCCATTCGGAAGGAAGGTTGTGCCGTGTCGCGCGCGAATCTCCTTCGGGACCGGACGCTAACCCGTTCTGGATGTCCGCTAGGCGAGCGCCGACTCCAGCGCACCAGCGATGAACCCGGCGAACGCGTCGGGACTCCACCCTCGTGCCACCACTAGGTCGTCGAAGAAGCGGGAGTCGGTGTAGAGCCACATCACGTCGGCCGCCGCGGCAGGCGTGACATCGGGCCGCAGGAACCCGCGCTCCGCCACGGCGAGCGCATTGTGGAGCATGCGCGCGTGCCGTTCGTCCTCGACCTCCGCCAGCAGGCCGCGCATCTCGTGGTCGCCGGACGCCGCGGCGTCCCGGATGAGCCGCATGATGGGGGCGACCTCGGGTGCGATCTCCCTGGTGAACTCCCCGAACCGGCGGAACAGCGCGGCGGCGTTCGGCTCTGTCGCCTGGGCGGCATCGGATCGCGTCTCGGCGGGGACCTCCGCCGATCCCAGTAGCTTCGAGCCGACGATCGCGCGCACGAGACCGGGCTTGCCGCCGAACGCCTTATAGACGGTCTCGACGGCCACACCGGCGTCGTCCGCGATGGCGGCGACGGTCGTCGCGGCGTATCCCGTCTGCAGGAACAGCCGCTGTGCGCTGCCGAGGATGCCCTGGCGTCGCTGCTCGGCCATGCTGCGGCGGCGGCTCGCGTCGTAGCGTCGGCGGCTCTTGTCCCCGGTTTCCATGCGGCGTACACTCCTATTCAGATACAGTCTACTTCATCGAAAATGGAGGCTGTCATGAGCACAGCCGCTGAGCGTCCCGGTGGGTCGCCCGCAACAGTCATCGACCGCTTGGTGCGGGCCACGAACGCTCACGACCTCGACGCCCTCGTCCGCTGCTTCGCCGCCGACTACCGCAACTCGACGCCGGCGCACCCGAACCGTTCGTTCGCCGGCTCCGCTCAGGTGCGGGACAACTGGCAGCAGATCTTCGCCGGCGTGCCGGACATCCACGTCGCGGTCGAAGCGCAGACCGTCGACGGCCGCACCGTCTGGACCGAATGGCGGATGACGGGGACGCGTCGCGACGGCACACCGCACGAAATGGCCGGGACGATCATCTTCGAGGTCGACGGCGACAGCATCGCATCCGCGCGCTTCTACGTGGAGCCTGTCGAGCGTACGAGCGGCACGGTCGGCGACGCCGTGCGGCGGCAGGTGCGAGAAACGTCCCCGAGCGCCGATCCCGAGGTCGTGGCGCCGTGATCCTCATCGCCGGCGGCACCGGGCGGCTGGGGACCGCGATCCGCGAGGACCTGGAACCCGGTCAGGTCCGGGTGCTGACCCGAAACCGCGTGACCGCGGAGATGATCCGAGAGGGCGGATCCGAGGCGGTGGTCGGTGACATCGCCGACCCAAAGGCTGTCTCGCGTGCGGTCGAGGGCTGCCGCGCGGTGGTCCTCGCCGCCTCCGGGTTCGGGCCGATGGGACGGTCGACGCCGGCCGGAGTCGACCGCGACGGGAACATCGCCCTCCTCCACGCAGCGCGCACCGCAGGTGTCGAGCACGTCGTCCTGGTATCCATGCACGGTGCGGCTCCGGACGCACGGCTTCCGCTTCTGCGCATGAAGTGGGCGGCCGAGGAGGCGCTGCGGGCCTCCGGTGCGGGATGGACGATCGTGCGTCCCACCGCCTTCCTGGAGACGTACCTCGACGCGGTCGGGGCCGACCTCCGGCGCAACGGATCGACGCTCGTCTTCGGAACGGGCACGGTCCCGGTGAACTTCGTGTCCGTCGACGATGTGGCCGGCCTGGTCGGAGAAGCCCTGCGCAATCCGCGCCTGCTCGGGGAGACCGTCGAGTGGGGCGGCGAGGATCTGACCCTCGAACAACTCTCCGCTGCGCTGCGATCGGCGACCGGCGTGACCGGCCCGACCAAGCGGATCCCGCTTCCGGCGCTCCGCATCACGGCGCTCGTTGCCCGGCCGTTCTCGCCGTTCCTCGCACGCGTCGCGTCCGCCGCGGTCATCATGAACACGACCGACATGACGTTCGACGCCGCCCCGCACCGCGCCCGCTACCCCGGGCTGCCGCACACCACCCTCCCCCAGGCCGCAGCGAGGTGGGCGGATATCCACCAGGGCACGGTTGCGCGCTGAGCCGGGGTCGCACTGGACGCCGTCGGCGCTACTCCGGCTGGTACAAAGCGATGATGTTGCCGTCCGGGTCCGTGAACCACGCCGACCTGCCCACACCGGCGGTTGTCGCGATATGACCGACGGTCTTCAGCGTGGGATAGTCGTATTCTTCGAATTCGACGCCGCGCGAAGCCAGTTCCTGCACGTCGCTGTCGATGTCCCTCGACCACAGCCGCACCTGCGTGTGGTCCGCCTTGTTGCCTCCAGGCCGTCCGTAGACGAGCAGGGTGGAGCCGTCGGGCGACTCGAACAGCAGATGGTTCGGGATCGTCTCCGGCGAGAGCGTCAGCCCTACCCGCTGCTCGTAGAACTCCTGGCTCCGAACCAGGTCGGTGCTGGAAAGCACGGCGGAGATCCTCGTTGTGGTCAGCATTGCAACCTCCTCGTTGAGACCCCGCTTGGAGGCTACGCCGTGCACTCGCGTCCCTGACCTCCCGAGTTCGCGTCAGAGGCCTCCCTCGGCCGCCCAGAGCTCCTCGGCCTCGAGGGTCAGATCGATCAACTGACGCAGGAGGCCGCCCATCGACGTCGACCTCAACAGGGTGTACCTGTCGTACTCGCCCAGCGGCGCGATCGCCGCCAGTTGCCACACGGCTGCGACGGGATCGTCCGACAGCTCGACGCCGGCATCCGACTGCGGCTCCCCGAGGCGGGCGATCACACGGCGGACGACCGCCTCGGCCTCGGCCCGCAGGGGTGCGAGCGCTTCGGACCACTCCAGCTCCGGCAGCATCGAGAGCTCGGCCCGGGGATACGGGTCCTCCTCGACCCAGCGCTCGACCGTGAACCTCCGGGTCCCCACGCCGACGGCTCGAACACCCGCAGCGGGATGGCCACGGACGGGAACAGCACGGCTCCGAGCGGGAACATCGGTGAGGCGACCATACTCCAGTGAAACACCGGGGGCATAGAGTGAGAAGGTGCCCCGGCCGCGCCCCGAGATCCCAGGAGCGGGACAGGAGTCCGTCTGGGACTACCCGAGGCCGCCGCGCATCGAGCGGGTCGCCGCGCCCGTCACGATCCGTCTGGGCGGGCAGCTCATCGTCGAGACCCGAAACGTCCTCCGGGTGCTCGAGACCAGCCATCCGCCGGTCTACTACCTGCCGATAGCGGACTTCGCACCCGGCGCGCTGGTCGACGGCGACGGCTCGTCGTTCTGCGAGTTCAAGGGCACAGCACGCTATCTCGACGTGCGCGGCGGGGGCGAGGTGCGGGCCGCTAGCGCATGGAACTACCCGCATCCGTCGCCCGGGTTCGAGCCGCTCCGAGACCGCGTCGCGGTCTACGCGCAGCAGATGGACGAGTGCACGGTCGACGGCGAGGTCGTCACGCCGCAGCCCGGAGGCTTCTACGGCGGCTGGATCACGAGTTCGGTGGTCGGGCCTTTCACAGGGTCGCCCGGGTCACTGGGCTGGTGAACTCGGCGTTCGCGCGGGCGGGTGCGCCGCAGGTCCGAGCAGGGTCGGCCTCCCGCACAGGCGTCTCCCACGCACTCGCTGGTACCGTCGCACCATCGAAATGACGGAGAACCACGTGAGCGATGATCGGACCCTGGGTCTCACCCTGGGCGGCGGAGGCGCGTTCGGCGCGGCGCACGTGGGGGTTCTCCAGGTGCTCGCGGAGCGCGGCATCCGCCCGGGGATCATCACAGGCACGAGTTCCGGCGCCCTGGTCGGCGCAGCATATGCCGCAGGCTTCGAACCGCCGGCGATCGAGCTCGCCGCGCGGAGCTTCCGCTGGAACGCGATCGCCCGGTGGTCGCTCACGCCGCGCTGGGGACTGCTCGACACGCATGCCGTCCGGCATTCCCTCCACCGCCTCCTGGGCTCCGACCCGCTCATCGAGGACCTCCCACGTCGGTTCGCCGCCGTCGCCACCGACCTGCGAACCCGCCAGGCCGTGACGATCGACGAAGGGCCGCTGAGCGTCGCACTGCGGTCGACAATCGCCGTGCCGGGGCTCCTGCCTCCTGTGCGCCGCGACGGGAGGCTGCTGGCCGACGGCGGCATCGTCGACAATGTTCCGGTCCAGGCCACTCGCGCTCTCGGCGCGGCCCGCGTCATCGTCGTACGCCTGCACGCGAAGTGGGAGAACGTTCGGATGATGCGGATGGTCACACGCACTGCCGACCTCAAGCGCGACCCCTCCGTCGTGCTGATCCAGCCCGAGATGGGCGGGATGGCGCAGTGGGGGATGTCCGATGTCCCGCGTCTCATCGCCGAGGGTCGCCGTGTGGCGATCGCGGCGCTGGATGACGCCGAGTCGCGCGGGACGATCGCAGGTGCGCACGAGCCCGGTCCGGTCGGCGAGCGGATACTCGACGCGGCCTGAACTCGGCCGCTGCGGGCGCGTCGCTCGTCGAGGTGAGCTCTGTCGCGACAGCGCCGGCGGCCACGCGCGTTACATCGGGTCGTTGACGTGCAGGTGGTTGCAGGTGTCGTAGAAGTCCTGGAAGTGACGCAGCCCGGGTTCGTCGCCGGCATTGATCCTGCACTGCCGCTGCCCCAGGCCCGAACCGTACGGCATGAAGTTGTCGAGCGTCCGGATGAGGGTGAGCGCGTTGCGGTCGGCCCCATTGGTGCCCTGGCCGCCGAGGCTGTAGAAGTCGACGGCGTGGCCGCCGCCGTTCATGTAGTGCTGGGAGTAGATCCCGGCTCCCTCGATCTGGCCGGTGCAGCGCCGGTTGATGTCGCTGACGCCGACGCTCGAGAACATGTGCTCGGCGATCACCATCGCCTGGAGCACCGACGTGTCGATGCCGCAGTTCGGCACCGAACGCCCCTCGGCGATCCAGCGGATCTCGAAGATGTGATCGGGATACGAACCCACGAGCTGTCCAGAGTCGACGTACCCCATCAGCTCCTGCGCGAGCGCGTGGGCGTCGGAGGAGATCGGGCCCGCATTGCCGGACCGGGCGCGAGCGCGAGCTGCCGCGGCAGCGGCGGCAGCGGCCGCAGCCCGGGCGGCGACCCCTGCCTGATACTGCTGCTCGGTGATCGCCGTGGCGCTCGTGAGCGAGGCGAGCTGCGCCTGGAGCTCGCCCTCGTGAGCGGTCTCCGCTTGCAGCGCCGCGATCATCTGCTTCTGGGCCGCAGCGGCCTTCTCGGCCTCCGCCTGGGCCTTTGCCGCGAGCACGGTGAGCTCGTTCTTGGCGGCGGTGGCCTGGTCGCTCGCGGCCTTCGCCAGGTTGTCGTCCTGCGCCGCCTTGGAGTAGATGCCGTTGATGGTGGCTGTCAGCTTGCCCATGCTGCTGAGGCGGGAGAGCAGCACGCTCGCATCCCCGGAACTGCTCAGGAGCAGCGTCCCCGTCAGATCCGCTCCGCCGGAACGGGCCAGCTTCTCAGCGACCACCGCGGCCTCGTGATGCGACGCCTCCGCCGTGGCCTTCAGCGCGGACGACCGGGCGGCGAGGCGGTCGGCTTTCTCCTTGCCGACAGCGAGCGCGGCCTGCGCGGCCTCATTCTCCTTGCCGCGCTGGATGGCGAGATCCTCGGCCGCCTTGACCTGCGTCTTGAGGGTCTGGACCAGGTTCGTGATCGCTGCGACCTCGGCCTGCTTGGCCGCTTCGCTGGAGCGGGCGGCCTGCACGTCGGCCCACGACGGGTAGTTGTCCGCATACGCTTTCGGGGCGTCCAGTCCGCCTCCGGCGACGACTGCGATGACGACGCAGATCGCGACGAACCTCCAGCCGCGAACGACGGAGGACGACAGTGCCGGGCGGCCTGGAGGCATTCGGGATCCGAATCGTGGTCGAGCGGGGGCGGAGGCGCGCGCGGCGACCTCGTTCATCGACGCTAACCTGCGAGGCGACAGCGCCTGCCTCAACACGCCGGTGCGGGCGGGTGCGGGGCGCGTGCGCGGGGACCCACCCGGGGGTTGCCTACACGTTGAACCTAAACTCCACAACATCCCCATCCTGCATCACATACTCCTTCCCCTCCATGCGGGCCTTCCCGCGCGCCCGCGCCTCCGCGACGCTGCCCGCGTCGACGAGGTCGTCGAAGGAGATGACTTCGGCCTTGATGAAGCCCTTCTCGAAGTCGGTGTGGATGACGCCGGCCGCCTGGGGCGCCTTCCAGCCCTTGTGGATCGTCCAGGCGCGGGACTCTTTCGGACCGGCCGTCAGGTACGTCTGCAGGCCGAGGGTGTCGAAGCCGATGCGGGCGAGCTGGTCGAGGCCGCTCTCCGTCTGGCCGGTGGAGGCCAGCAGCTCGGCGGCGTCGGCGGCGTCGAGGTCGATTAGTTCGGACTCCAGCTTGGCGTCCAGGAACACCGCCTGCGCGGGCGCCACCAGGGCCGCAAGCGACGCGCGCCGCGACTCGTCGGTGAGCACGTCCTCGTCCACGTTGAACACGTAGATGAACGGCTTCGCGGTGAGCAGGCCCAGCTCGCGGATCGGCTCCAGGTCGATGGTGGAGGCCGACAGCGGCTTGCCGTCGTTCAGGAACGCCATCGCCTCGCGGGCCGTCTCGAGCACGACCGGCTCCAGCTTGCGGCCCTTGACCTCCTTCTCGTAGCGCTGCTCCGCCTTCTCCAGGGTCTGCAGGTCGGCGAGGATGAGCTCGGTGTTGATGGTCTCCATGTCGCCCGCCGCGTCCACCTTGCCGGCGACGTGCACGACGTCGGGGTCGGAGAAGCCGCGCACGACCTGCGCGATCGCGTCGGCCTCGCGGATGTTCGCGAGGAACTTGTTGCCGAGGCCCTCGCCCTCGCTCGCGCCCTTCACGATGCCGGCGATGTCGAGGAACGACACCGGGGCCGGGAGGATGCGCTCGCTGCCGAACAGCTCGGCCAGCTTGTCGAGGCGCGGGTCCGGGAGGTTCACGACGCCGACGTTCGGCTCGATGGTCGCGAACGGGTAGTTCGCCGCGAGGGCGTCGTTCTTGGTCAGCGCGTTGAAGAGGGTCGACTTGCCGACGTTCGGGAGTCCGACGATACCGATAGTGAGAGCCACGGTCGTCCATTCTACGGGCGGGAACGGGACCCGGCCGCCGACCTCAGCCCAGCGCCGCCCGGTAGCACCGCGTCACGTACGGCAGCTCGATCCGCTCCGCCCCCGCCAGTTCCGGATGCTCGGCGTGCAGGCGGCGCAGCGACGCGATCACCGCGGCCTGGGCGTCCGGGTCCTTCGTGATGAAGTAGCTGCGCGAGCGCGCCAGGTCCAGGAGGCCGTCCAGCGTCAGCGCCTGCACCCAGTGCACGTCCTGCCGCTCCAGCTCGCCGAACGGCGCTCCGACCGCCGGCTCCTCCTCCTCGCCGAAGGTCGCCTCCCCCGCGCCCATCAGCTCGCCCAGCTCGCGCACCCAGTCGACGCTCTCGTCCCGGTCGTTCCAGACCAGGCCGATCCTGCCGCCGGGCCGCAGCACGCGCGCGACCTCCGGGACGGCGCGCCCGCGGTCCACCCAGTGCCACGCCTGCGCGGCGACGACCAGCCCGGCGCTGGCGTCGGGCACGGGGATGTCCTCGCCCGCCCCGATCCGCGTCTCCGCCTCCGGGGTGCGCTCCGCGAGCACACCGAGCATCTGCGGCGACGGGTCGACGGCGATCACGTCGAAGCCGGCACCCACGAGCGCCCGGGTCAGCTTGCCGGTGCCGGCGCCGAGGTCCACGACCGGGCCGGTCACGCCCTCCGTGAGCCAGGCGACCGCGTCGGCCGGATAGTCCGGCCGGGCCAGGTCGTACAGTTCCGCCGCCCGGTCGAACGCCCGCGCGTGCGCCTCCCGCTCCCGTCGCTCCCGCATACCGCGACCCTACGCCGTCGGTCCCGGTCCGACGGCACTTCGAGCCTCCGCGGCGTGGGCGACACGGCGACGTCGGTGGGGCGTGCGAGAGTTCGGGCGTGCCACTGGACTTCACCGCCATCGACTTCGAGACCGCGAACTCCTCTGCGGCGTCCGCCTGTTCGGTCGGGCTGGTGAAGGTCCGCGACGGCCGTGTGGTCGACCGCGCGAGCTGGTTCATCCGGCCGCCGCTCGGGCACGACGTCTTCCAGGAGTGGAACGTCCGCATCCACGGCATCCGGCCGGAGGACGTCGCCGGCGCCGCGGGCTGGGTCGACCAGCTCGCCGACCTGGTGGAGTTCGCGGAGGACGACCACCTGGTCGCCCACAACGCCGGCTTCGACATGGGCGTCATCCGCGCCGCGTGCGCCGCCACCCTGGTCGCGTGCCCCGAGTACCGCTACCTGTGCAGCCTCCAGGTCGCGCGCCGCACGTACCACCTGGAGTCGTACCGCCTGCCGGTCGCGGCGATGGCGGCGGGGTTCGAGGACTTCCACCACCACGACGCCCTCGCCGACGCGGAGGCCTGCGCGGCGATCGTCGTGCACGCGGCGCGCCGCCACGACGCGGCGACGATCGACGACCTGGCCGCCCTGACCGGCGCCCGTGTCGGCCGCATCGGCATGGCCGCCGCGGCGTAACTCCCACCCGCCCGGGTTTCCACGCTCCCGCACGCCCTCCCGCGGGCGGTGCGAGCGCCGGCCCGCCTATCAGGCATAAATACCTCTGTAATGAAAGCATTGCAACTTCACGCGTCACGTTCTAATGTCCAGACATAGCAACAAGACGCGAAGGAGCGACCATGACCGCATCCCCTCACCCGGAGGCCGCCGAGACGGCCCTCGGCAGCACCGCCTCCGCAGGCTCGACGCCTCCCCACCCCGACGATCCCCGGACGGACGATCCGCGCGCGGACGATCCCCGCGCGCGCCGATTCCTCCGCCGGATCGCCGTGCTCGCCACCTTCGGCGGCCTCCTCTTCGGCTACGACACCGGCGTCATCAGCGGCGCCCTGCCGTTCATGCAGTTCGACCAGCGGCCGCTCACGCCGCTGGAGGAGGGCACCATCGTGTCGTCGCTCCTCTTCGGCGCGGCGCTCGGATCGTTCCTCGGCGGCCGCATCGCCGACCGCCGCGGACGCCGCAAGCTCATCGGCGCGCTCGCGGTCGTGTTCTTCGTCGCGGCCGTCGCGTGCGCGTTCGCGCCGACGATCGGCGTCATGATCGCCGCCCGGTTCATCCTCGGCCTCGCGGTCGGCGGCGCGTCCGTCGTGGTCCCGCTGTACCTCGCCGAGCTCTCCCCCGCCGCCCGCCGCGGCCGCATCGTCACGCAGAACGAGCTGATGATCGTCTCCGGCCAGCTCGCCGCGTTCGTCGTGAACGCCGTTCTCGCCTCCGTCGTCCCCGAGCACGCCGCCGTGTGGCGCTGGATGCTCGTCGTCGCATCGCTGCCGGCCGTCGTGCTGTTCTTCGGGATGCTCGTCCTGCCGGAGAGCCCGCGCTGGCTCATCCTGCACGGGCGCTTCGCCGAGGGGCTCGCGGTCCTGCGCCGCCTCCGCGCCGAGCAGCAGGCCGAGCGGGAGGCCGAGGAGATCCGCCGCCACGAGGAGCGCGCCGTGCGCACGCCCCTGCTGAAGGAGCTCGCGGTGCCGTGGGTCCGGCGGGTCTTCGTCATCGGGCTCGGGATCGCGATGGTCCAGCAGCTCACCGGCGTGAACTCGATCATGTACTACGGCGTCCAGATCCTCCAGAAGTCCGGCTTCGACCAGCAGGGCGCGCTCATCGGCCAGATCGCCAACGGCGTCATCTCGGTGCTCGCCACCTTCGTCGGCATCGCGCTGCTCGGCAAGGTGGGCAGGCGCCCGCTGCTGATCACCGGCCTGATCGGCACCACGACGTCGCTGCTGCTGGTCGGCGGCGCCTCCGCGCTTCTCGCCGGGTCGCCCGCGCTGCCGTTCGTGGTGCTGTCGCTGACGGTGACGTTCCTCGCGTTCCAGCAGGGCGCGGTCTCGCCGGTGACCTGGCTGATGCTCGCGGAGATCTTCCCCGCCCGCATCCGCGGCGCCGCGTTCGGGCTGGCCGCGCTCATCCTGTGGCTGACCAACTTCCTGGTCGGCTTCCTGTTCCCGCAGCTGGTGGACGCACTCGGGATCTCGCCCACCTTCTTCCTGTTCGCCGTCGTGGGCGTCGGCGCGGTCGTGTTCGTCGCGCGCAGCCTGCCCGAGACGCGCGGGCGCAGCCTGGAGACCCTGGAGGCCGAGCTGCGCACGCGCTTCACGCGCTGATCGACCCCCGGGTCAGCGCATCAGGAGGGCGGGGCGGGAACGATTTCCCGCCCCGCCCTCCGTCGTCGCGGCGGTTGTCGGCGGCCCCTGCGACACTGAGCGCATGGACTTCCCCGCACTGCTCCTCGGCCTCCTGCTCGGTCTCCTCGTCGGCGCGGCGGGAGCTGGCTACGCCGTCGCGCGACTGCTCCGGAGCCGCGAGACGGCGGCGCCCACGGTGGAGGACCCGGCGATCGTCGCCGCCCGCCACGAGAAGGAGCTCCTCGAGGTGCGGGCGGAGGAGGCGGCGACGCAGGCCGGGCTCCGCGCGGAGCTCGCCGCGGCCGACACCCGCGTCGACTCGCTGCAGGAGCAGCTCCGCGGGGCGCAGGAGCAGCTCCGCGAGACGGTGGAGCGGCACCGCGCCGAAGCCGTCGCCCAGACCGAGCGCGAGCGTGCCGAGAGCAAGGTGCTCCAGGCGCTGGCGCCGGTGCGCGAGAGCCTCAGCGACATGCAGCGCAAGGTGATCGAGCTGGAGACGCAGCGCAACCAGCAGCACGGCCAGCTCGCCCAGCAGCTCCGGTCGGCAGCCGAGTCGGAGGAACGACTGCGCAGCACCGCCGAGTCACTGGCGTCGGCGCTGCGCTCCAACAGCACGCGCGGCGTCTGGGGCGAGACCCAGCTCCGCAGCGTCGTGGAGGCCGCCGGCCTGATCGAGCGGGTGGACTTCGACGTGCAGTCGAGCATCCACTCGGAGTCCGGGGCCGGCCGTCCCGACATGATCATCCGGCTCCCCGGCGGCAAGAGCATCGCACTCGACGCCAAGGTGCCCTTCAACGCCTACCTCGAAGCCAGCCAGATCCCCGCGACCGCGACCGGCTCCGAGGGCGCACAGCGCGAGGCCCTCCTCAAGCAGCATGTGAAGGCCGTCCGCGACCACATCACCACGCTGGGCAGCAAGGCCTACTGGACGGGCCTGGAGTCCTCCCCCGAGCTGGTCATCGCGTTCATCCCCAGCGAGTCGCTGGTCTCGTCGGCGATGGAGGCCGACCCGTCGATCATGGAGTTCGCCTTCGGCAAGCGCGTGGCCCTGGCCTCGCCCGTGACGCTGTGGTCGGTGCTCAAGACGGTCGCGTTCAGCTGGCAGCAGGACGTCCTGACGCAGGAGGCCAAGCAGCTCTTCGACCTCAGCCGCACCCTCTACAGCCGGCTCGGCACGACCGCCGGCCACATCGAGAAGCTCGGCCGGTCGATCGAGCGCACGGTCAAGGACTACAACGGCTTCGTCGGCTCGTTCGAGCGCCAGGTGTTCCCGGCCGCGCGCAAGCTCGGCGCGCTCGACGAGTCCAAGGTGATCGGCGTCCTGGAGGGCATCGAGGAGGCCCCGCGCGAGCTCACGGCGTTCGAGCTCGTGGACGAGCTGGACGCGCGCGCCGAGGCCCGCCTCCACGTGGAGGCCGCAACCGACGACGCCCGCGACATGCACGGCATCGACAAGCTCGCCATCGAGGAGCGCGCCCGCGCCGCGGCCTCCGACGACGCCGACGCCGACGCCTCCGGCGCCGCCTGACGCGCTCTACAGCTCGTCCGCCGACAGCCACTTCTCCGCGAGGTGGTCCGCGACCACGCGGCGGATGGTGCCCGACTTGGAGCGCAGCACGATCGACTCCGTCCGGATGATCGGGCCCTTGCGGCGGACGCCCTCCACCAGGCCGCCGTCGGTGACGCCCGTCGCGACGAAGAACGTGTTGTCGCCCTTGACCAGGTCGTCGGCGCCGTAGATGCGATCCATGTCGAGGCCCGCCGCGATCCCCTGCGCGCGCTCGGCGTCGTCCTTCGGCGCCAGCCGGCCCTGCATGAACCCGC
Organism: Microbacterium sp. X-17; assembly: GCF_039615055.1. Classification (NCBI taxonomy): domain Bacteria; kingdom Bacillati; phylum Actinomycetota; class Actinomycetes; order Micrococcales; family Microbacteriaceae; genus Microbacterium; species Microbacterium sp. X-17. The sequence continues at coordinate 1,029,714 of NZ_JBDHNI010000001.1, read as the reverse complement.
CGATCGCCTTGATGGCGCACGCGGTCGTGATGCCCTCCGGGCTGCCGCCGATGCCGACGCACAGGTCGATGCGCGACTCGTAGCGGGCCGCGTTGATCCCGCCGGCCACGTCGCCGTCGAGCATCAGGCGCGTCCCGGCGCCGGCGGCACGGATCTCCTCGATCAGGCCCTCGTGACGCGGCCGGTCGAGCACGGCCACGCGGATCTCCCCCACCGGCTTGCCCTTGGCCTTCGCCAGCTCGCGGATGTTGTCGCCGATCGGCTGCGACAGGTCCACGACGCCGCGGCCCTCCGGACCGGTGACGATTTTGTCCATGTAGAACACGCTGGAGGCGTCCAGCATCGTGCCGCGGTCGGACACCGCGATCACCGACAGCGCGTTCTGTCGTCCGGCGGCGGTCAGGGAGGTGCCGTCGATCGGGTCGACAGCGATGTCGCAGGCCGGCCCGCGGCCGTTGCCGACGTGCTCGCCGTTGAAGAGCATCGGGGCGTTGTCCTTCTCGCCCTCGCCGATCACGATCAGCCCGTCGAAGTTCACCGTGCCGAGGAACTTGCGCATCGCGTCCACGGCCGCACCGTCCGCCGCGTTCTTGTCGCCGCGGCCGATCCACGGGGTGGCCCGGATCGCCGCCGCCTCGGTCGCCCGCACCAGCTCCATCGCCAGGTTCCGGTCGGGGTGAAGGAAGAGGGACGCGGTGTCGGTGCTGGTCATGATGGGTCCTCCCGGACGAATCGAAACGACGGTGTCAGCCGCCAGGCGACGGCGAAGCCAGTGTATCGAGGCAGCCCGCCGGGGGCACGGCACGCGCTCGGTATGATGAGTCCCGTTCGACACCCCGATTCCCAAGGAGCCGCAATGCCCATCGCCACGCCGGACCAGTACGCAGAGATGCTCGACAAGGCGAAGGCGGGCGGCTTCGCGTATCCCGCGTTCAACGTCTCGTCGTCGCAGACGATCAACTCCGTGCTCCAGGGCCTCACCGAGGCGGGCAGCGACGGCATCATCCAGGTGACCACCGGCGGCGCCGACTACTTCGCCGGCCAGACGGTCAAGGCCCGCGCCACCGGCGCCCTCGCGTTCGCGAAGTTCGCCACCGAGGTCGCCAAGAACTACCCCATCACCGTCGCGCTGCACACCGACCACTGCCCCAAGGGCGCGCTCGACGACTTCGTGCTGCCGCTCATCGCCGCCTCCGAGGAGGAGGTCCGCGCGGGCCGCAATCCGATCTTCCAGTCCCACATGTGGGACGGCTCGGCGGTCCCGCTGGCCGAGAACCTGGAGATCGCGCAGGAGATGATCAAGCGCACCAAGGCCATCAACGCCATCCTCGAGGTCGAGATCGGCGTCGTCGGCGGCGAGGAGGACGGCGTTCGCCACGAGGGCTCCAACGACGCGCTCTACACGACCCTCGCGGACGTCGAGAAGGCCGTGGAAGCCCTCGGCCTCGGCGAGAACGGCCGCTACATGGCCGCCCTCACCTTCGGCAACGTGCACGGCGTCTACAAGCCGGGCAACGTCAAGCTGCGCCCGGAGCTCCTCAAGGAGATCCAGGACGGCCTGGCCGCCAAGTACGGCACCGGCCCGAAGCCGCTCGACCTCGTCTTCCACGGCGGCTCCGGCTCGACCGACGCCGAGATCGCCGAGGCGGTGCGCAACGGCGTCGTGAAGATGAACATCGACACGGACACCCAGTACGCGTTCACCCGCTCGATCGCCGGCTACATGTTCGAGAACTACGACGGCGTGCTCAAGATCGACGGCGAGGTGGGCAACAAGAAGGCCTACGACCCGCGCGCCTGGGGCAAGGTCGCCGAGACGGCGATGGCCGCGCGCGTCGTGGAGGCCACGCAGCAGCTCGGCAGCGCCGGGCACTCCGGCAAGTAGCCGGCGCACGTAGGCTGGGGGGATGAGCGAGCACGACCCGGAGAAGGCGCCGGACGAACGACCGCGCCCGAAATACGGCGAGCTCGCCCCTCCCGGCTGGGTGTGGAAGCCCCCGCAGGACGCGGACCGGCTGGACACCACGCACCACAGCCCGGCGGCGTCGGAGGTCGAGCAGCCTCCCGCCGCGCCGCCCCAGCCTGGGCCGTACGGTCGTCCCGGACCGTACGACCAGCACGGCGGCGCCCCGCACGACGGCGGGCAGCCCGGCTACGGCCACCCGCATCCGTCGAGTCCGCAGCTCCGCGCCGACGCGCCGCGCTGGAACGTCACGACCACGATCGTGCTGCTCGTCGTCGGTTTCTTCGGGATGTCGTACTCGATCGGCGCCCTGCAGGGGCTCCCTGCGGCGATGCAGCTCATGCACTCGTCGCTGAGCCTGGGCAAGTACGTGCAGGACCCGTCGGTCGCCCCGCTGATCACCGAGGGCACGATCGCGATGGCCGGAATCTGGGCGATCTCGCTCGGGCTGTCGGTGTGGCTGCTCGTGCAGAAGCGGCTGGCGTTCTACGTCCCGCTCATCGCCGGGATCGTGGCGTTCATCACCCTGTTCGTCATCCTGGGCCTGATCTTCTCGACGGACCCGGCGCTGCTCGACTACTACAACGGGATCGCACCCGCGACGCCGGGTCCGTCCACGCCCGGTCCGTCCACCCCGGCGCCGAGCTCGCCGCCACCGGCGAGCCCGACCGCCACTCCCGGGGCGTCGACCTCCGCTTAGGCCGCGCGCGACTCCGCGAGCCCCGCTGCGAGCGGCGTCGTCGGCCGGCCGATCAGCTCGCTGAGCGTCCCGGGCGCATCGGCGAGGGCGCCGTCGCGGATGTTGCCGTCGAGCGCGACCACGAAGCCGGCCGTCCCCTCGTCCAGGCCCGCCTCGCGCAGCGCCGCGCCGTGCTCGTCGGGGGTCACCGAGCGATAGGCGACCGGACGGCCGAGCAGCTCGCCGATGGCCGCGGCGAGGTCGTCGAACGTCCAGGCGACGTCCCCGGCCAGCTCGTAGACCGCGCCGTCGTGGCCGTCGGTCGTGAGCACGACTGCCGCAGCCTCCGCGTAGTCCTTGCGGGAGGCGCTGGCGACGCGTCCGGTCGCGGCGCTGCCGACGAGCTCGCCGGTCGCGGCGGCCACATCCAGCTGGCCGGTGTAGTTCTCGGTGTACCAGTTGTTGCGGAGCACGGTCACCGGGAGGCCGGAGGCGGCGAGCAGCTTCTCGGTCTCGGCGTGCTCCGGCGCGAGCACCAGGTCGGTGTCGTCGGCGTGCGGCGCGCTGGTGTAGACGAGGCGGCCGACGCCCGCGCGCACGGCCGCGTCGATGGCGTTGCGGTGCTGCGGGATGCGCTGGCCGACCTCCGAACCGGAGACGAGCAGGAGGGCGTCGGCCCCGGCGAACGCCGCGTCCAGGGTCTCCGCCTTCTCGAAGTCGATCACGGCGGTCTGCACGCCGCGCGCGGCCAGCGGGGCGAGCCGCTCTGCGCTGCGCCCGAGGGCGCGGATGTCGGCGGCGGGCACTCCGCGCTCGAGGAGGGCGTCCACGGTGAGGCGTCCGAGGTGTCCGGTTGCTCCGGTGACGACGATGGTCATGGGTGTGTTCCTTTCGGTCGGTCGTCGTTCGCAACCGGGTCCCCGCCCGAAAACTTCCCTGTCGGAGGTACCCACTTTTCGGTAAGTTACTGACGTGGACACCAGATTCGAGTCGTTCGAGGCTTTGGGCTTCACCGACGGCGTGCTCCCCTCGGAGTGCCCGTCGCGCATCGTCCTCAACCACGTCACCAGCACCTGGGGCGTGCTCGTGCTGGTCGCGCTCGCACGGAGTGACCTGCGCTGGGGCGAGCTTCGCCGCACCGTGCAGGGCATCAGCGAGAAGATGCTCGCCCAGACCCTCCGCACCCTGGAGCGGGACGGCTTCGTCCTCCGCACCGCTCAGCCCACGGTCCCGCCCCGCGTCGACTACAGCCTCACCGGCCGCGGCCGGGAGGTCACCGAGCACCTGCTCCCGCTGATGGGCTGGATCGCGGACAACGCCGACGACATCCTCTCCGGCGCCCCTCCCGCGCCGCTCGGCTTCGAGACCGGGCAGGGCTCGGTGAGCGGGGACTTCCGCGACGGCAACGAGGACTCCCTCTACGCCTCGGCCTGGTCGGCGTTCGTGGCCGACGGCGTGGGAGGTCATGCGGCCGGCGAGATCGCCTCCGCGACCGTCGCGATCCGGCTCGCCTCGATGCTCGACGCCACCGAGGGCCGCGTCCCCGGCGAGGCGCGGCTGCGCGAGCTGGTCGCGATCGCGAACTCCGACCTCGCCCTGCGCGTGCGCCTCGACCCCGCGCTGGCGGGCATGGCGACGACCCTGGTCGGGCTGTTCTCGGACGGCGTGAGGATCACCGTCGCGCACACCGGCGACTCCCGCGCGTACCGCCTCCGCGACGGCGCCCTCGCGCAGATCACCGAGGACGACTCGCTGGTCCGGGAGCTGCTGGCCACCGGAGCGATCGGCGAGAGCGACATCGCGGAGCACCCGCTGCGGTCGGTCGTCACGCACGTCCTCGGCGGGGACCCGGAGGACGCCGCCGCACTGCACGTCGCGTCGGAGCCGGCGCGGCGCGGCGACCGCTGGCTGCTCACGAGCGACGGGCTCACCGACTACGTCCCGATCCTGGATGTCGCCGAGACCCTCGCCGCGGCCGCGACGCCGCAGGACGCGGCGGACGCGCTGGTCGCGCTGGCGCTGCGGCACCGCGCCCGCGACAACGTCTCGGTGGTCGTCGCGGACGTCGTGGAGCTCGCGGAGGCTCCGGCGTACCGCCCCGCCTTCGGCGGCTCCGCCGCCGCCGACCCGGCCTCCGCCCGCACCCTCTGACGCGCCCAGAACCCCCGAGGGGCACGTTGCTGTCACTTTTGTGCCCGAAAAGTGACAACAACGTGCCCCTCGGCGGGCATTGCCAACAGGGTCAGGCCTGGCCGCGGCCTCCGAGGGCGCGGGCGTCCTGCTTGCCGCTGATGTCCTTGCGGAGCTCCTTGGGCAGCGAGAACATCAGGTCCTCCTCCGCCGTCTTGACCTCCTGCACCTCGGCGTAGCCCGCCCCGGAGAGGTCAGCGAGGACCTCCTGCACCAGCACCTCCGGCACCGACGCGCCGCTCGTCACGCCCACCGTCGCCACGCCGTCCAGCCACTCCTGGCGGATCTCGCTGGCGTAGTCGACCCGGTAGGCCGCCTTCGCGCCGTACTCCAGCGCGACCTCCACGAGGCGCACCGAGTTGGACGAGTTGGACGAGCCGACCACGATCACCAGGTCCGCGTCCTCCGCCACCTTCTTGATCGCCACCTGACGGTTCTGCGTCGCGTAGCAGATGTCGTCGCTCGGCGGGTCCTGGAGGTTGGGGAAGCGCTCGCGCAGGCGGCGGACCGTCTCCATCGTCTCGTCCACCGACAGCGTGGTCTGCGAGAGCCACACCACCTTGTCCGGGTCCTTCACCTGGATGCGGTCGACGTCCTCCGGGCCGTTCACGAGCGTCACATGCTCGGGCGCCTCGCCGGCGGTGCCCTCGACCTCCTCGTGGCCCTCGTGGCCGATGAGCAGGATCTCGAAGTCGTCGCGGGCGAAGCGCACGGCCTCGCGGTGGACCTTGGTGACCAGCGGGCAGGTCGCGTCGATGGCGAGGAGGCCGCGGTCCGCGGCCGCGCTCACGACGGCCGGCGAGACGCCGTGCGCCGAGAACACGACGTGCGCACCCGTGGGGACCTCGTCCACCTCGTCCACGAAGATCGCGCCCTGCTGCTCCAGCTCGGACACCACGTGCACGTTGTGGACGATCTGCTTGCGCACGTAGACCGGCGCGCCGTAGTGCTCCAGCGCCTTCTCGACAGCCACAACGGCGCGGTCGACGCCGGCGCAGTAGCCGCGCGGGGCCGCCAGCAGCACACGCTTGTGTCCCTGGACCGGGATATCCTGAAGCCGCCCGCGCTCGCCGGCGTCCCGCTTGACGGGGATCCGGGGCATGGGGAGGCTGATGGTCGCATCGCTCACCCTTCGATCGTACGCGGTGGGCGCTGATCAACGGATGGGAGGCCGGGTGGCACAGGTCGCTGGCGGTACGTCGAGCACGCCGACGATGAACCCGGGGCCGCCGACCCTCGACGCCCCGTGGCCGGTCGCACTGCTCGCGGACCGCATCCGGGGCTGGATCGATCGGCTCGGCACCGCCTGGGTCGAGGGCGAGATCACGCAGTGGGGCGTCTCCGGCGGCAACGTCTACGGCAAGCTGAAAGACCTCCGCGAGGACGCGACGATCAGCTTCAGCATCTGGTCGTCGGTGAAGGCGCGCATCCCCGCCGACCTCAAACAGGGCGACCGGGTGATCGCCGCGGTGAAGCCCAACTACTGGGTCAAGGGCGGCAGCCTCACCATGCAGGTGAGCGACATGCGGCACGTCGGCCTGGGCGACCTCCTGGAGCGGCTGGAGCGGCTGCGCGCGCAGCTCACCGCGGAGGGCCTGTTCGCGGCCGAGCGCAAGAAGCGGCTGCCGTTCCTCCCGCACACCATCGGCCTGGTGACCGGCAAGGACTCGGACGCCGAGAAGGACGTCCTCCGCAACGCGCAGCTGCGCTGGCCGGCGGTGCGGTTCCGCGTCGTCCACGCGGCCGTGCAGGGCGACCGGACGGTCCCGGAGGTCGTCTCGGCCATCCGCACGCTCGACGCCGACCCTGAGGTGGAGGTCATCATCGTGGCGCGCGGTGGCGGCGACTTCCAGAACCTGCTCGGCTTCAGCGACGAGCGCGTGGTGCGTGCGGCAGCGGAGGCGACGACCCCGATCGTGAGCGCCATCGGCCACGAGGCCGACCGACCGCTGCTGGACGACGTCGCGGACCTGCGCGCCTCGACGCCGACCGACGCCGCCAAGCGCGTCGTCCCGGACGTGGCGGAGGAGCTGGCGCGCGTGCAGCAGGCCCGCTCGCGCCTCGGCACGCGGCTGACGCACATGATCACGCACGAGATCGACCGGATCGGCCACCTGCGCACGCGCCCGGTGCTGGCCTCCTCGACCTGGATCGTGGACTCCCGGGCGCAGGAGCTCACCCGCTACGTCGCCCGCGGCGTGGAGCTGGTGGAGCGCCGCGCCGACCGCGAGAGCACGCGCATCGCGGAACTGCGCGGACAGCTGCGGGCGCTCTCGCCGCAGGCGACCCTCGACCGCGGGTACGCGATCGTGCAGAACGCGGCAGGACACGTGATCACCGCGCCCGCGGAAGCGCCGCCCGGCGCGGAGGTGCGGGTGACGCTGGCCGGAGGCGCGTTCGCCGCCACCGCCGGCGACCGGCTCCCCTCCCCCGCCGGCGACATCGCCCGCACCCCTGCCGATCCCGATCCAGCGCCCGCCCAGCGAGACAAATAGAATGGACCTCATGCCCACCTCGGAGATCAGCGCGCTCAGCTACGAGGAGGCGCGGGACGAGCTCGTCCGCGTCGTCACCGAGCTCGAGCAGGGCTCCACCACGCTGGAGGAGTCCATCGCGCTGTGGGAGCGCGGCGAGGCGCTCGCCCGCCACTGCGAGGAGTGGCTGATCGGCGCGAAGGCACGACTCGACGCCGCCCGCGCCGGGGCAGCCGCGGGCGCAGGCGCAGCCGCGGGCGCACGGAGCGTGTCAGACACCGAATGAGCCCCCGCACCCGTACCAGCACTCCTAAGCCTCCCGCCGTCGTCGCCGAGCTCGGCCGCCCGGAGACGCCGGAGGAGACCGCCGCCCGCAAGGCGCAGAACTCCGCCAACCACCGCAACCGGCAGACGGTCAACAACCTCGTCTACTCGCTGATCGCGACGGTGGCGCTCGTGGCCGTCATCGTGCTGATCGTCCCGCGCGGCAACCCGACCTCGTCGGCGCCCGCCGTCGACTACGCCGCCGTCGCCCAGCAGGCGCAGGGCAGCGAGCCCGACCGGCTCGTGGTGCCGACGCTGCCGTCCGGCTGGACCTCCAACAGCGCCGAGCTGCGCACGAAGACCTCCGACGGCGTCGACGCCTGGTACATCGGGCTCCTGACGCCGAAGGGCCAGTACATCGGCATCACGCAGGGCTTCGACGCCAACGACAGCTGGGTCGCCGACCAGGTGAACCGCACCCGCATCGCCGGCACCCGCCAGATCGACGGCGTGAAGTGGGACGTCTACGACAACCGCTCCGCGGGATCGTCCGCCGGCAATGTCGCCTACGCCCTCGTGACCACTGCAGGTAAGAGCACGGTCGTCGTCTTCGGCACCGCCGACGACGCCGAGTTCACGACCGTCGCCGGCTCCCTCTCCGACCAGCTGCACTCCCTCGGCTCACCCACCCCAGGAGGAAACTAGATGCCCACGACCCGTCCCGGCCGGATCTGGAAAGAACTGCTGGCAGGAAACGAGCGCTTCGTCACGGGAGCGCCGCAGCACCCGCGGCAGGACGTCGAGCGACGCCAGAGCGTCGCGGAGGGCCAGAACCCGGTCGCCGCGATCTTCGGCTGCGCCGACTCCCGGCTCGCCGCCGAGATCATCTTCGACCTCGGCCTCGGCGACGCGTTCGTCGTCCGCAACGCCGGTCAGGTGGCCTCCGACTCCGCGATCGCCTCGCTGGAGTATGCGGTCGCCGTGCTGAACGTGCCGCTCATCCTCGTGCTCGGCCACGACGCCTGCGGCGCGGTCGCGTCCGCCATCTCCTCCCAGGCCGACGGCGCCGCCCCGTTGCCGCCGCACATCGCGCAGCTCATCGCGCCGATCGTGCCCGCCGTGCACCGGGTCGCCGGCACCGCGCCCGGGGAGGCCGTCGTGGCCGCCGAGGTCGATGCGGCCGAGGTCGGCCGTCTGCACCTGCGCGACACCGTCGCAGAGCTTCTCGCGCGATCGGAGATCATCAGCGACGCCGTCGCCGCCAATCTCCTCGCCATCGTCGGAGCGAACTACGTGCTCCAGGAAGGTCGGGTCGTCCCCGACGCCGTCGTCGGACTGGCCGAACCGGCCGCCGACCCAACGCCCGCGCGCTGACGCGCCAGGGCCCAGAAAGGAAGAACACACCGTGGTGGACACGCAGGCGGGCACCGAGTACCGCATCGAGCACGACACGATGGGCGAGGTGCGGGTCCCCGCAGCCGCCCTGTACGGCGCGCAGACGCAGCGCGCCGTCGAGAACTTCCCGATCTCGGGCTCGGTTCTCGAGCCGGCTCAGATCGCCGCGCTCGCCCGCATCAAGAAGTCGGCGGCGCTCGCGAACGCGCGCCTCGGCGTCCTGGACGCGGACGTCGCCGAGGCGATCGCCGCCGCCGCAGACGAGGTCGTCAGCGGCGCGCACAACGGGGACTTCCCGATCGACGTCTACCAGACGGGCTCCGGCACCTCCTCGAACATGAACATGAACGAGGTGCTGGCGACGCTCGCCTCGCGCCGCCTCGGTCGCGCGGTGCACCCGAACGACCACGTCAACGCGTCGCAGTCGTCCAACGACGTGTTCCCGACCTCGGTGCACATCGCCGTCACCGGCGCGCTCATCGACGACCTCATCCCCGCGCTCGACCACCTCGCGGTCGCGCTGGAGGAGAAGGCGGAGCTGTGGTCGACCGCCGTCAAGTCGGGCCGCACGCACCTCATGGACGCCACCCCGGTCACGCTCGGCCAGGAGTTCGGCGGCTACGCCGCGCAGATCCGCTACGGGATCGAGCGCGTCCAGGCGGCGCTGACCCGCGTCGCGGAGGTCCCGCTCGGCGGCACGGCCGTCGGCACCGGCATCAACACCCCGCTCGGCTTCCCGCAGCTCGTGATCGAGCTGCTGACCGCCGAGACCGAGCTGCCGATCACCGAGGCGCGCAACCACTTCGAGGCCCAGGCCAACCGCGACGGACTCGTGGAGGCCTCCGGCGCGCTCCGCACCATCGCCGTCAGCCTGACCAAGATCTGCAACGACCTGCGCTGGATGGGGTCGGGCCCGAACACCGGTCTCGGCGAGCTGCACATCCCCGACCTGCAGCCGGGCTCCTCGATCATGCCGGGCAAGGTCAACCCGGTCATCCCGGAGGCCGTGCTCATGGTCGCGGCCCGGGTGATCGGCAACGACGCCACCATCGCGTGGAGCGGCGCGTCCGGCCTGTTCGAGCTGAACGTCGCCATCCCGGTGATGGGCACGGCGCTGCTGGAGTCGATCCGCCTGCTCACCCAGGCCAGCCGGGTGCTCGCGGACAAGACCGTCACGGGCCTGGAGGCCAACCTCGACCGCGCCCGCGCGTTCGCGGAGTCGAGCCCGTCGATCGTCACCCCGCTCAATCGCGTGATCGGCTACGAGGCCGCCGCCAAGGTCGCCAAGCACGCCGTCGCCCAGGGCATGACCGTGCGGGAGGCCGTGATCGACCTCGGCTTCGTGGAGCGCGGCGAGATCACGCTGGAGCAGCTCGACTCGGCACTCGACGTGCTGAGCATGACCCACCCGGGCTGAGCCCGGACCCGGACCGCTCGCGAGCCGTTCGATCGAGGCGCCCCTCCTGCACTGCGGGAGGGGCGCCTGCCGTTTGTCACCCCAGCAGCACGAACCCCCAGAACGTCCCCAGCAGCACGGGCCCGAACGGCAACTCCGCGGAAAGCCGCCGCGACCGGCGACCACCGACCACGGCCCACGCCACCACCGCCCCGGCCAGGAACGTCAGCACCGCCCAGCACCCGACGACCACCGCGACCTCCCCCGGCGGCGGTCCGCGCTCGGCCACCACCGCCGCGAGCGCCCCGGCCAGCACCGCCGCCAGCTTCACGTCGCCCATCCCGAGCCCGCCTCCCGCGGCCAGCACGGCGAACCCGACGAGAGCCGCCACCCCGCACCCCAGCGCCGCGACCGCCACGGGCCATCCGCCGGTCCGGAGCGAACTCCACACCGCTCCCACGACCACGAATGCCGCCCCCGGGAGCACCAGCGCGTCCGGCAGCCGCATCTCGCGCACGTCGTACTGCACGAGCGGCGCCGTTACAGCCGCGAGATACAGCGTTCCGATCGCGGCCGGCCCGGCGTCACCTGCCCCCAGCAGGGCGACGCTCAGGCCGACCGCGACAACGATCCGGATCGTTTTCTCAACCATGCCCTCACGCTAGGTGCGGCGGCACGGCCTCCTTACGATTCCACAGAAAATACGAGAATCCCGAAATTATCCACAGCAGGCCAGCTTCTTTCGCCTGCCGGCTCACCCTCAGGCCAGCTCGTTGCCCTCCAGCATCTCCGTCACCAGCGCCGCGATCGCCGACCGCTCCGAGCGCGTCAGCGTGACGTGCGCGAACAGCGGGTGGCCCTTCAGCGTCTCGATCACCGACGCGACGCCGTCGTGACGGCCGACCCGCAGGTTGTCGCGCTGCGCGACGTCGTGCGTCAGCACCACGCGCGAGTTCTGCCCGACGCGGCTGAGCACCGTCAGCAGCACGTTCCGCTCCAGCGACTGCGCCTCGTCCACGATCACGAACGCGTCGTGCAGCGAGCGGCCGCGGATGTGCGTGAGCGGCAGCACTTCCAGGATCCCGCGGTCCAGCACCTCGTCCAGCACGTTCTGCGACACCAGTGCGCCGAGCGTGTCGAACACCGCCTGACCCCAGGGGTTCATCTTCTCGCCCTGGTCCCCGGGCAGGTAGCCGAGCTCCTGGCCGCCGACCGCGTAGAGCGGCCGGAACACCATGATCTTCTTGTGCTGCTGCCGCTCCAGCACGGCCTCCAGCCCCGCGCACAGGGCGAGCGCCGACTTGCCGGTGCCGGCCCGTCCGCCGAGCGACAGGATGCCGATCTCCGGGTCCAGCAGGAGGTCGATCGCCAGCCGCTGCTCCGCCGAGCGCCCGTGCAGCCCGAAGACGTCCCGGTCGCCGCGCACCAGCTTCACCTCGCCGTCGGCGACCACGCGCCCGAGCGCCGAGCCGCGGTCCGAGTGCACGATCAGGCCCGTGTTCACCGGCAGCCCCTCGACCTGCGAGGTGCTCATCCACTCGTTCTCGTAGAGCGCGCTCATCTGGTCGCTGCCGAGGGAGATCTCCGCCAGTCCCGTCCAGCCGCTGTCGACGACCTGCTCGTGCCGGTACTCCTCCGCCGCCAGGCCGATCGACGACGCCTTGACGCGCATCGGGAGGTCCTTGGAGACGACCGTGACCGCGAGCCCGTCGTTCGCGAGGTTCATCGCCACCGCGAGGATGCGGGAGTCGTTGTCGCCCAGCTGCATGCCGCTGGGCAGCACCGACATGTTGGAGTGGTTCAGCTCCACCCGGAGGGAGCCGCCGTCCCCGACCGGGATCGGGAAGTCGAGCCGTTCGTGCTGCACCCGCAGGTCGTCCAGATTGCGCAGCGCCTGCCGCGCGAAGTATCCGATCTCGGGATCGTTGCGCTTCCCCTCCAGCTCGCTCACGACGACGACAGGGATGACGACAGCGTGTTCGGCGAACCGGAAGATCGCCTTGGGGTCTGACAGCAGCACCGAGGTGTCGAGCACATACGTCCGCTCGCTCTGCCGGATGGTGCTGGATGCCGACTCGAACTGCCGGGTTCCTGATTCAGCCACGACCACTCCCACCCCGCCGCTCCGCTTGCGCTGGAGCCGGCGGATCATTGGCGAGCCGGCCATTGGGTCTCGAAACGAACTTATGTGGCCGTCTCGATCGGGCGCCGTGCCCGATGAGTCGAAAGTACGCCGCACCGCCGACACAGGAGGCCCGGAAGGCCGCGTGTCGTGTTTCGTTCAGGTGAACTTCACCCCCAGTTATGGGAGGCGCGGATCACGCCGCCGAGGCGTAGGAGGTGAGGGCGGCGCGCAGCATGTCCAGCGTCTCCTCGGTGGTCCCGGCGTGGACGCTCAGCCGGACGCTCGTGCTGCGCACCTTGGCCGACACCCCGTGGTTGAACAGGGAGGCCGCCAGCACGGTCAGCTGCTCGGGCAGCGGCTCCAGCACGACGATCCCGGCGCGCTCGGCGGCGTTGCGCGACGAGGCGACCGGAAGGGCGAACTCGTCGGCGAGGTCGATGACCTGCTCGGCGAGGTCGGAGACGGCCGAGCCGATCTCGGCGACGCCGACGGCCGCGACCTCCTCCAGCGCCGCGGCGAGGCGGGCCTCCGCGACCAGGTCGGGGTTCGACACCGTAAAGGCCGCCACACCCTTCGCCGGTTCCAGCACCTCGTCCCAGCGTTCACCCGCGCCGGTCCCGACCCAGCCGCTGAACACGGGGGTCAGGTGCTCGATCGCGCGCTCGCTGAGCGCGAGGAACCCGGTGCCCCAGCCCGCCCTGGTCCACTTCTGGCCGCCGGAGACAACGACGTCCGCGACCTCGTAGGGGGCGTCGACCACGCCGAAGCCCTGGATGGCGTCCACGATGAGGAGGCGGTCCCCGATCACCTGCCGGATGCCGTCGATGTCGGCGAGGTAGCCGGTGCGCGAGTCGACCAGGCTCACCATCACCGCGCTGGTGGAGTCGGTGAGCTGTTCCTTGAGCTGCGCCGGGGTGACGCGGCCGTGGTCGGTCTCCAGCCACACCGGCGTCACGACGTGCATCGCCTGGGCGGCGCGCACGGCCGCGTAGGTCACGCTCGGGAACTCGGCGGGCGACAGCAGCAGGTCGCCGCCGGTGAGCCCGAAGGCGGCGTGCATGAGCCCGGTGGAGGCGTTCGGCTGGAAGGCGATCTGCTCGGCGGGGAAGCCGGTGAGCGCGGAGATCGCGTCGCGCACGCGGGCGTCCTCCACGTTCATCCGGTCGACGGTCCCGAAGCGCGCCGTGGCGAGCGCCTCGTACTGCCCCAGCGTCTCGGCGCGCACCGTCGCGGACAGCGGCCCGACACGCCCGTAGTCCAGGTATCCCGGCTCCTCGCCGAACCCCGCCGCGAACTCCTCGATCGTCGTCATCGTGACCTCCGGGCACCATCCTGCCGCCCCACCTCCCGAGTACGCGAATTCTCTGCGTACTCGGGCGTTTTCAGCGGATTTTTCGCGTACTCGGGAGGTGGGGAGGGAGGGGTCAGGAGCCGTAGCGGCGGTGGCGGCGGGAGAAGTCGCGCATCGCGCGCAGGAAGTCGACCTCGCGGAGGTCGGGGCCGAGGGCCTCCACGAAGTAGAACTCGCTGTGCGCGCTCTGCCACAGCATGAAGTCGCTCAGCCGCTGCTCGCCGGAGGTGCGGATGACGAGGTCGGGGTCGGGCTGGCCTCCCGTGTAGAGGTGCTCGCCGATGAGATCGGGGGTGAGGAGGTCGGCCAGCGTCTCCAGGCTGCCGCCCTCCGCGGAGTGCGCCGCGACGATGCTGCGCATGGCGTCCGTGATCTCCTTGCGGCCGCCGTAGCCGACCGCGAGGTTGATGTGCAGGCCCTTCTTGTCGGCGGTGCGCTTCTCGGCGTCGGCCAGCGCGGTCACCAGCGGCTCCGGGAGGCCGGTCATCGAGCCGACGTGCTTGACCCGCCAGTCGCGGTAGCGGGAGAGGTCGTCGGCGAGCTCGGCGATGATCTCGATGAGGTCGGAGAGCTCGGAGCTCGGCCGGTTGGTCAGGTTGTCCGACGAGAGCAGGTAGAGCGTCACCACCTCGATCCCGAGGTCGTCGCACCACTCCAGGAACTCGCGCATCTTCGCCGCGCCCGCGCGGTGGCCGTGCGCGACGGTCGTCATGCCGGCCTGGCGGGCCCAGCGGCGGTTGCCGTCGATGATCATCGCGACGTGCCGGGGCAGCGACTCCGGGCCGAGACCGGCGATGTCGCGTCGCAGCCGCTTCTGGTACAGGCCGTAGAGCAACCCGTTGGCCGTCTCGGAACTGCGTCTGCTCACGTGGCTACGTTAGCGCCCCTGACGTGTCCGATTCCCAGCATCCGAGCACCCGCCTCCCCTACTCTTGCTCCATGACGCCGCGAAACGCCCCCGAGCCTGAGGACGTCGGCGAGCTGCTCACCGAGCCGGCCGCCGACCTCCCGCCCGCCGACGCCGCGGTGAAGGCGGACGACTCCCGCGGTCCGCTGCTGCCGAACATCCCGCTGCTGGACGCCTCCCCCGCCTACCCGGCCGACATCAAGCCGACCTGGCGCGGCTGGATCCACGCCGGGACGTTCCCGGTGACCATCGCCGCGGGCATCGTGCTGATCTGCCTGGCGCAGGGCGCCCCCGCCAAGTGGGCGTCGGCGGTGTTCATGCTGACCTCGATGCTGCTGTTCGGCAACTCGGCGCTCTATCACCGCTTCAACTGGCGGCCGCGCACGAAGGTCATCCTCAAGCGCATCGACCACGCCAACATCTTCCTGCTGATCGCCGGCACCTACACGCCCCTCGCCGTGCTCGCCCTCCCGCCGCAGAAGGGCATCGTGCTGCTCTGCATCGTGTGGGCGGGCGCGCTGCTCGGCATCGGCTTCCGGGTGTTCTGGATCCACGCGCCGCGCTGGCTGTACGTGCCGATCTACCTGCTGCTCGGCTGGGCGGCGATGATGTACATCGTCGACCTGGTCAACGCCAACGTGGCGATGATGGTGCTGGTCTGCGTCGGCGGCGTGTTCTACACGATCGGCGCGGTCATCTACGGCATCAAGAAGCCGAACCCGTTCCCCGGGGTGTTCGGCTTCCATGAGATCTTCCACACCTTGACGGTGCTGGCGTTCCTCTGCCACTGGACGGCCACGCTGCTGATCGCGCTGCATCCCGCCTACAACGGCTGACGCGCCGGGAGGTCAGGGCCGGGAGTCGCCGTCGGCGTCGTCCTGCTGCTCGCCGGCCTCGGCGTCCAGCTTGTGCGCGATCTCGTCGCGGTACCGCACCCGGCGGATGCGGCGCGTCATGTCGAGGATCAGCAGCACCGCGGCGACCGCGATCAGGAAGGTGACGGTGAAGCCGACCACGCCGGGCGTGACCGCGTCGTCGCTCGGTCCGGAGGTCGGCGACGGCGTGGGCGTCGCGGCCAGCCAGACGCCCGCCCTCAGCAGCAGCTCCCCCATCACACGGCCTCCACGGACACGGTGGACAGGTCGTTCTGACGCATGGCGGGCTTCGCTTTCGGATCGGGTGGTTCGGGAGGCGCGAAGCGCGATTCACAGCTTCGTCTCCTAGTCTTGTCTCAGCCTACCGTCGCCCCGACGGCGGGCCTGAACGATGCCACTGAGAGGCGGACGGCGAGTACATGGCACGCGTGACCGAGGCGCCGTCCGAGACCCTCGCATCCCGCTACGGCCGCACCCCGAAGCGCCGCCGCCGCGACCGCTGGCTGCTGATCGGCGGAGCCGTCGCCGTGCTCGCGGTGGTGACCGCGTGGGTGTTCTGGGCGGGCTGGGACAACAACCAGGCCGACCTGCAGACCACCGACACCGCTTATGTGATCCCCGACGCCCACCATGTGCGGATCACCTTCACCATCAACACCAAGCCGGGCGAGAGCGTCACCTGCGCATTGCAGGCCCTGAACCAGGACTACGCGATCGTGGGCTGGCGGATCGTGACCTATCCCGGCTCCGATTCCCGTGTGACGACGTACAACGAGACGATCCGGACCATCTCGCAGAGCAACACGGGTTTGATTAACACCTGCTGGCTGACCTAACATTCTCTGGATACGCCCCGGCCGAGGCCGGGGCGTCTACTTTACCCACCGGCGCCAGCCGGCCATCAGCCGAAGCGGGAAATTCCGTGCAGGCGCGAAGGAGTTCATCATGTCCCAGGAGTCTCAGGTCACCTTTCTGACCCAGGACGCGTACGACCGTCTCTCGGCCGAACTCGAGGAGCTCAGCGTCAACGGCCGTAACGAGATCGCGAAGCGCATCGAGGCGGCCCGCGAGGAGGGCGACCTCAAGGAGAACGGCGGCTACCACGCCGCGAAGGACGAGCAGGGCAAGATCGAGGCCCGCATCGTGCAGCTCACCAACCTGCTGCGCAGCGCCACGGTCGGCGAGGCGCCGGAGAGCCACGGCGTCGTGGAGCCCGGGACCGTCATCACCGCGACCATCGCGGGCGACGAGAGCGTCTTCCTGATCGGCAACCGTGAGATCGCGGCCGGCACCGACCTCCCCGTCTACAGCGAGCAGAGCCCGCTCGGCTCCGCCATCCTCGGCCTCAAGGTCGGCGACAAGACCGAGTACACCGCCCCCAACGGCCGCCAGATCCCGGTCACGATCTCCAAAGTCGACACCTACACCGGCCAGTAACCGCCGAGTACGCCCGAAATCAGCCGGAGACCGCCGAGTACGCAGACTATCTGCGGACTCGGCGGTTTCTGCTATTCCTCTTCGAGGACGGGGTCGTAGCCGGCGGAGCGCAGCACCTGGATGACCTGCTCGCGGTGCTCGGTGCCGCGGGTCTCCACCGAGACGTCGAGCTCCACCTGGCTGAGCTGGAGCCCGTTGCCGTGCCGCGTGTGCAGCACCTCCACGACGTTGGCGTTGACCCCGGCGAGGATCTCGGCGATGCGCGCGAGCTGTCCCGGCCGGTCCGGGAGCATGATCGAGAGCCGGAGGTAGCGGTCGGAGGCGGCGAGGCCGTGGGCGATGACGCGCTGCATCAGCAGTGGGTCGATGTTGCCGCCGGAGAGGATGGCGACCACCGGCCGCTCCGCGTCGTCCGCCGGGATGAGTCCGGCGAGGATCGCGGCCACGCCGACCGCGCCGGCGGGCTCGACCACGAGCTTCGCGCGCTCCAGCAGCACCAGCAGCGCGCGGGCGATGTCGTCCTCGGTGACCGTGACCACGGCATCCACCGCGTCCCGGATGATCTCGAAGTTGAGGGCGCCCGGCCTGCTGACCGCGATGCCGTCGGCGATGGTCCCGACGACGGCGATCTCGGTCGGCTCCCCCGCCGCGAGCGACGCCGGGTAGGCGGCGGCGTTGGCCGCCTGCACGCCGATCACGCGGACGGTGCGTCCCTCGCGGGCGGCGCGCTGCTTGACCGCGCTGGCCACTCCGGAGATGAGCCCGCCGCCGCCGATCGGCACGACGATGGTCTGGACGTCCGGCACCTCGTCAAGGATCTCCAGTCCCAGGGTGCCCTGCCCGGCCACCACGTCCGGGTGGTCGAACGGCGGGATGAGCACCGCGCCGGTCTCGGCGGCGAAGTCGGCGGCGGCCCGGAGGGTCTCGTCCACGATGCTGCCACTGAGCACGACGTCCGCGCCGTACGCGCGCGTCGCCTGGAACTTGGGGATGGCCACGCCGACGGGCATGAAGATCGTGGCGTGGATGCCGAGCTCGCGGGCGGCGAACGCGACGCCCTGCGCGTGGTTGCCCGCGGAGGCGGCGACGACGCCGCGCGCCCGCTCCTCCGCGTTCAGCTTGGAGAGCCGGTGGTACGCGCCGCGGATCTTGTACGAGCCGGTGCGCTGCAGGTTCTCGCACTTGAGGACGACCGGAGCGCCGAGCACGTCGGTGAGGTACCGGGAGGTCTCCAGCGGCGTGGGCTGGGCGACCCGGGCCACGATCGCGCGCGCGGCCTCGATCTCGTCGAGGCCGGGGCCTGCGAACGGGGTGCGCGTCGGATCGGTCGCGGTATCCACTCGCACAGCCTACTCGTGGTCATATACCGCTGAATGTATGCGTGCGATCGTTACGTCCGCGGGGCACGGCGCGGGCGCGGCACCGTCTCCCAGATCGCGCCCTCCGGAGCCGCCGTTGCCTCCGGCGGCGTCGACCGCCACGCGCCGGACGACACGTAGTGCACCATCACGTTGAGCACCGCGACGAACGGCACGGCGAACAGCGCGCCCGGGATGCCGGCCAGCAGCGAGCCCGCCGCCACCGCCAGCACGACCGCGAGCGGGTGCACCTTCACCGCGGTTCCCATGATGAGCGGCTGGAGGACGTGGCCCTCGATCTGCTGCACGAGCAGCACCACGGCCAGCATGATGAGCGCGAAGACCCAGCCCTTGAACACGAGCGCGACGAACACGGCCAGCGTGCCCGTGAGCACAGCGCCGACGATCGGGATGAACGACCCGAGGAACACCAGCACCGCGATCGGGAGCACCAGCGGCAGCCCGAGGAAGAACGCCCCCAGGCCGATCCCGAGCGCGTCGATGGAGGCGACGAGCACCTGCACCTTGGCGAAGTTCCGGAGGGTCTGCCAGCCGGCCTGGCCCGCCCCGTCGACCGCGGCCCGCGCGTTCTTCGGGAAGATCCGCACCATCCAGCCCCAGATGCTGCGGCCGTCGATGAGGATGAACAGCACGCTGAACACCGTCAGCAGCGCGCCGGTGAGCACGTGGCCCAGCGTGGAGCCGATCGAGAGCGCGCCGGAGATGTAGACCTGGCTGTCCTGCTGCAGCGACGACCACAACGACTGGAAGGCGCCGTCGATCTGCTCCGTCGTCAGGCCGAGCGGGCCGGTCGTCAGCCAGGTGCGGAACTGGTCGAACGCCGCCACCGACTGCGTCTGGAGCTCGTGGCTCTCGCGGGTGACCTGCCAGATCGCCAGGTAGAACAGGCCGCCGACGACCACGATCAGCGTCAGCAGCGTGGCGACGATGGCCAGCCAGCGCGGCCAGCGGTGGCGGATGAGGACGTCCTTGAACGGCACCAGCAGCGCGGCGAGGAGCACCGCCACCAGCACGGGGACGACGATCAGCCGGAGCTGGACGATGAGGAAGACGACGACCGCGATCACCGCGCCGATGACGAGCAGGCGCCACGACCAGGCCCCGGCCAGGCGCACGCCGCGCGGCAGGGACGCGTCGACCGGTGCGGCCTCCTCGACCCGGGCCGCGAGGTCGCGCCGGCGCTTCAGGAAGCGCGCCCGGGCCGGCGGGACGGACGGGTTCTGCGGTGCCGGAGCGTCGCTGTCTGCCATGCCCGTCAGTCTAGGTGCGCGGCCCGGCGCATCCTGAAGGATCGCTCAGGATCGTTCAAGTGGCCGGGCCGCGTCACGGATCAGGGCTCGAACACCAGCGGCGGGTGCTCGATGGAGGTCGAGAACCACTGCCAGGCAGGCCCGGAGGACGTCTGCTGGATCGAGGCGTAGGTCACCTGACCCGGCGGGACGTTGTTGAGTCCGACCGAGACCGACACATTGCCGTTCACGGTCTTCGCGCCGGCGCCGGTCACGCTGCCCGCGCCCGCGTACCCGCCGACCGTGAGCGACACCGGCCCGCTCGTGGCGATGAGGAACTCCACGACGTAGCTCGCGACCGCGGTGGCCCCGTACGCTCCCGGGTCGAAGTGGACGGAGACGCCCGGGCCGCCGGACGGGACCTGGCGGAAGCTGAACGACGCGTACGGCGTGCCGGTCGTGTCGGTCTGCATGATGTCCGACGCGATCAGCGTCAGGTTGGTGCGGCCTTTGCCGACCGTGTGGGTCGGGCTGATGGTGTCGATGGGGAAGAAGAAGGGCGGCCACCAGTGGATGTCGCCCGGACGGATCCGAGTGACCAGGTCACTCGGCGAGAGGGTCTTCACGAAGGTTGAGGGGTCGATGGCGTCCGAGTACTCGGCGTCCGCCCCCGGGACGATACCAGACATGAGAATTACTCTAGAACGCCGTCCGGCCTCGCACACCCGTGCCTCCACTGATCTCGAGGGGCACGTAGACGCCCCTAAAACGGCGTTTTAGGGGCGTCTACGTGCCCTTCGGCGGGCGGCGGGGCGGGTTACGGGGCGGGAGTGACGGTGAGGGGGGTGCCGGCGAGGGCCAGGTGGATGCGCTCGCCAGCGACGGGGAGGTCGCGGGCGGCGTGCTGGACGGCCACCTCGGAGCCGTCCGCGAGCCGCACCCGGGTGCGCCGCAGCGCGCCGAGGAAGCTCGTGGTGAGCACCTCGGCCGGGACGCCGTCGGTTGCCAGCAGCAGGTCCTCGGGGCGCACGTACGCCACCACCGGCCCGTCGGGCGCGGGCGACGCGAGCGGCGCCGTCTGCCCGAGGACGCGCAGGACGCCGTCCGCGACTGTGCCGGGCATCCGGTTGGTCAGGCCCACGAACTCGGCCACGAACGCGGTCGCCGGGCGGTGGTACAGCTCCTCCGGGGTGCCGATCTGCTCGATCGCACCCGCGCGCATGACCGCGACACGGTCGGCGACGGCGAGCGCCTCCTCCTGGTCGTGCGTCACGAAGAAGGTCGTGATCCCGAGCTCGGTCTGGATGCGGCGGATCTCCTCGCGGAGCTGCACCCGCACCTTCGCGTCGAGCGCGGAGAGCGGCTCGTCGAGCAGGAGGACGCGCGGCTCGGTGACCAGCGCGCGGGCGAGTGCCACGCGCTGCTGCTGCCCGCCGGAGAGCTGGTGGGCGTAGCGGTCGGCGTGGTGGTCGAGCCCGACCAGGTCGAGGGCCTCCGCCGCCCGACGTCGCCGCTCGGCGCCCGCGACCTTGCGCATCCGCAGCCCGAACTCCACGTTCTGGCCGGAGGTCAGGTGCGGAAACAGCGAGTACGACTGGAACACCATCCCGAGGTCGCGCCGGTTCGTCGGCTCGTCGGTGACGTCCCGGCCGTCGATGAGGACGCGGCCGGAGTCGACGCGCTCCAGTCCGGCGAGCGCGCGCAGCGCGGTGGTCTTGCCGCAGCCGGACGGCCCGAGCAGGGCGATGAACTCCCCCGGGCTCGCCGCTAGCGAGAACCCGGCGAGGCCGGCGCCGCCGCCGAAGTCGCGCACGACCCCGTCCAGCTCGACGGTGGAGCCGACGCGGGCGCCGGCGACGGTGGATTCGAGGACGGTCATGGAGTGCCTTTCACAGGACGCCGCGCACGGCGGCGGGCGCCGACGACGCGGTCGACGACGACGAGGAGGACGAACGCGAACACCAGCGCCAGCAGCGCGAAGATGACCGCGACGAACGGGTCGGACTGGGAGACCAGCAGCAGCGAGGTCTGCAGGTTCACCCGGCTGAGCAGGGACGCGATCGTGAACTCGCCGAGCACGACCGCGATCGAGAGCGCGGAGGCGGCGAGGATGCCGCGGCGCAGATTCGGCGTGAGCACGCGCCAGAACACCGTGCCCCAGCCCGCGCCGAGCGACCGGGCGGCCTCGCTCAGCGTCACCATGTCCACGGCGGCGACGTTGCTCTGGAGGGCGCGGTACGCGTACGGGAGCACCGTGATGCCGTAGGCGAACGCGAGCGTCCACGCCCCCGATCCGAAGACGCCGGTCACGACCGCGTAGGTCGGCGCCAGCCCCACCACCATCACGATCGCCGGGATCATGACCGGGAGCAGGCAGACGGCCTCCAGCAGGCGGCGCAGCTTCGCGAAGCGCAGCTCCACCAGCACGATCGTCGGCAGCAGCACCAGCAGCACGATCGCCACCGTCACGGCGGCGAGCACGAGCGAGTTGCCGAGGCCCTGGTACACGCGGTCGTAGCGCGTGGTCCCGCCGCCGAAGACGGCGATCCAGCGGTCGACGCTGTAGACGCCGGGCTTCGCGGTGCGCAGGGTGAACTCCAGCATCGAGAGCAGCGGGATGAGGAAGAACGCGCCGAGGACCACCCAGATGACGGTGCGGACGACCGGGCCGGGCCCGAGCCGCAGCGGAGCGCCCCCGCTCATCGCTGCCACCGCGCGGTCCGGCGCACGAGCGCCGAGTAGGCCAGCATCACGACGATCATCACCACGAGCATCCCGAGCGCCATCGAGCCGGCCAGGTTCGCGCGGCCGAGCACGGTCTCCGAGATGAGCGCCTGGCGGATCTGCAGCGACACGATGTTGTTGGCCTGGCCGACCAGGGCGGCGGCGGTCGCGTACGACGAGAAGGCGTTGGCGAACAGCAGCAGCAGGCTCCCGAGGAACGACGGCAGCAGGATCGGGCCGCCGACGCGGGTCCAGTAGGTCCAGCGCGTGCCGCCGAGCGTGGCGGTCGCCTCCAGCCACTGCGGGCGCAGGCCCTCCAGCGCGGGGAGGAAGGTGATGACCATGAGCGGGATCTGGAAGTAGAGGTACGGGAGGATGAGTCCGGGCACCGTGTAGAGCCAGACGCCGTTCGCGTAGATGTTGACGTGGAAGGCGTTGCGGAGCAGGACGGTGACGAGTCCCTGCGCGCCGATGGTCGCGATGAAGGCGAACGCGAGCATGACGCCGCCGAACTGGGCGAGCACGCTGCTGGCGGAGCCGACGAGCGAGCGCGTGACGCCGCCCGGGCGGGCGCCCAGCATCGCGAAGCAGAGCGCGGCCCCGGCCACGGCGCCGACGATGGCGGTCACTGCGGACAGCCAGAAGGCGCCGAAGAACGAGCCGGCGATGGCGGGCTCCGTGAGCCCGGTGAGGTTGGACACCGTGAAGCGGCCTTCGCCGTCCACGAAGCCGCTGCCCACCGCGACGAGCGTGGGGACGGCGAGGAAGATCACGACGTAGAGGGCGAACGGGGTGAGGCCGAGTGCGGCGGCGAGGCCACGCGGTCGGCGTCGGCTCCCGGCTCCGGACGGGGAAGCCGACGACGGCTGCCGCCGGGAGTCGCGCGAAGCGATCCCGGCGGCAGCGTCGGCCGCGGGTGCGGCGATGGTCTCGGTCATCAGCCGACCGCGTTGGCCCACTTGGCGTTGAGGAGCGTGCCGGCGTCGGTGGCCTGCTTGTCCGTCATCACGGCCACCTTGTCGAGCTTGCCCGGGAACTCCTTGGTGTCGAGCGTCCCGGCCTTCTGCATCGCGTCGACGCGCGCCGGGTAGGCGCCACCCTTCAGCCAGGCGTTCTGCGCGGCGTCGCTGTAG
The DNA here is from genome assembly GCF_039615055.1 of Microbacterium sp. X-17. Classification (NCBI taxonomy): domain Bacteria; kingdom Bacillati; phylum Actinomycetota; class Actinomycetes; order Micrococcales; family Microbacteriaceae; genus Microbacterium; species Microbacterium sp. X-17. The sequence goes on along the minus strand of NZ_JBDHNI010000001.1, from coordinate 1,006,193 downwards.
AGGTACTCCTCCCACAGGCGCGCGGCCGCGGGGTGCGGGGCGTCCTTGTTGATGGCCTGGTTGTAGTAGCCGACGTACGCGGTGCCGGGGAGCACGGTGTACTTCCAGTTCACGCCGCCCGACTTGATGGTGTCGGAGGTGGTGTAGCCCTTCTGGTTGAACGACCAGTCGAGCAGGACCGGGGTCTCGCCCGAGGCGATGGTGTTCGGCTTGCCGTCGGCGGCGTCCCAGTTGCCCGCGGCCTTCAGCTTGGTGAACCAGTCGATGCCCTTGGTCAGGTCGTCGAGCGTGCCGCCGTTCTGCAGGTCGGCGTACGCGACGGCGCCCGCGGCGGCCGCGGCCTGGGTCGGGTTGCCGTTGAGCGCGACGGCGCCCTTGAACTCCGGCTTCAGCAGGTCGGAGAACGACTTCGGCGCGGTCTTGATCTTGTTCGCGTCGTAGCCGACCGACATGACGCCGTAGTAGCCGACCTTCCAGAGGCCGTCCTTCTCCTTCTGCGCGGCCGGGATGTCGGCGAAGCCGGTGGGCTTGTACGGCGCGAAGTACTGGGTGTTCGCGAGCGCGACGGACGAGCCGATGTCGAAGGTGTCGGGAGCGGTGTCCTGGCCCTTCAGCTTCTTGGCGGCGTCGATCTCCTCCTGGCTGGAGGCGCTGTCCTGGCTCGGGTTGATCGTGATGCCGTACTTCTTGGTGAAGCCGTCGAAGATCTCCTGGTAGTTGGCCCAGTCGCCGGGCGTCGCGATGATGTTGAGGCTGCCCTCCTTCTTCGCGGCGGCGACGAGAGCGGCCATGCCGCCGGCGGAGGCGACGTCGGTGGCCGTGGCGGCCGAGGTGCTCGCGGTGGGGCTGCTGGCGTCGGCGCCGCCGGAGCAGGCGGCGAGCGAGAGGGCGACGACGGTCGCCGCGGCGGCGAGTCCGGCGATGCGGGCGCGCGTGTTGATCACGGAATGTCCTCCAGGTCGGGTTGACAGCCGGGCTGTGCGAACCGGCTCGTCGCCACGCTAGGGAGGCCGGGATACCAGTGGGCCAGCGGGAAGTGTCCACTCGGTGAACGTGCAGTGTCGGACCTTGCCGCTAAGGTCGATCCGTGGTCGAACAGCTCTCCCCCGCCCTCGCGCGCCGCATCGCGCTCGCCGCCCAGGGCTTCGGGCGCCCGCGCCCGGCGGTGGTGGGCACGCGTCAGCTCAACGGGCTGATCGACCGCATCAACCTGCTGCAGATCGACTCGGTCAACGTGTTCGAGCGCAGCCACTACCTCCCGGCGTTCGCCCGGCTCGGCGCCTACGACCGCACCCTGCTCGACCGGCTGACCTTCGACGCGCGCGGACCGCACACCGAGTACTGGGCGCACGAGGCCGCCTTCGTGCGCAAGGAGGACTGGTCGCTGTTCCGCTGGCGGATGCGCCAGTACCGCGAGCGCTACGGCACCGGCAACGCGTGGTTCGCCGCGCACGACTCCACACTGTCCTGGCTGCGCAGCGAGCTCGCCGCCAAGGGTCCGCTCGCGGCGAGCGAGATCGAGCACGACGCCAATCGCCGCTCCGGGCCGTGGTGGGGCTGGTCGGAGGTCAAGCGGGCGCTGGAGCGGATGTTCCTGTTCGGGGAGGTCGCCATCGCCGGGCGCACGCGCTTCCAGCGCCGGTACGGGCTGGTGGACGACGTCCTCCCATCGAGCGTGCTCGACCGCACAGTGAGCGACGCCGACGCCATCCGCGAGCTGATGCGCCGCTCGGCCGTCGCCCACGGCATCGGCACGCTCCGCGACTTCGCCGACTACTACCGGCTCAAGGGCCCGGCCGTCGCCGTCGCGATGCAGGAGCTGGAGGACGCGGGCGAGGTCGTCCCGGTGCAGGTGGCGGGCTGGACCGGGGCCGGCGACCGCCCGGTCAAGGCCTGGCTGCACCGCGACGCGCGCCGGCCGCGCACCATCGACGCCGCCGCTCTGCTGTCGCCGTTCGACCCGGTGGTCTGGTTCCGCGACCGGGCGCTGCGGACGTTCGGCTTCCACTACCGCATCGAGATCTACACGCCCGCCCCGCAGCGGGTGTACGGCTACTACTCGCTGCCCATCCTGCTGGACGACGAGCTGGTCGGCCGCATCGACCTGAAGAGCGACCGCCAGGCCGGCGTTCTCCGGGTGCAGTCCGCGTGGACGGAGGCCGGCGACGGCGGACGGGTGGCTGAGCGGCTGGTCCCGCTGCTTGGCGAGACCGCGGCCTGGCAGGGCCTGGGCGGCGTGGAGGTGGCGGAGGGCGCACGCGGCGACCTCGCGCCCATGCTCGCTGCGGAGCTCGCCCTGGCCGCGCCCACAGCCTTCTGACGCCGCCCTCGCGGCAGCGCGGGGTGCGGGGGTAAGGTGCGGGACATGAGTTCACCGCTGGAGTATCTGGACGCCGACGGGGCCGACGAGGCCGACTACGAACAGCCCATGCGCGAGCTCTTCGCGTACCGCGACGGCGAACGCTGGCTCGACGGCATCGTGACGGGTGTGAAACGGGGACCGGACGGCCGCGCGCACGTGCAGTTCGACAACCGCATGTGGGTGACGACGGACGACGTGCGCGAGTCGAGCCACTACATCGCCGTGCTGCTCAACCCGGACTCCACGGTCTACGCGGAGGTCATCACGGGCTACCGCGACGGCGCCCCCGCCGACCTCATCCGCGACATCGACGTGGTCGACGGCGCGAACAACGCCGGCACCGAGTGGCGCCCGCTGGACGAGCGCGCCGTCGGCACGCGCGTCCGCTACCGCTACACCGGCACCGCCGAACTGGAGGCCGCCGAGGCGTAGCCGCGCCTAGAAGGTGGAGCCCATCTTCTCGAGGCGGTCGACGCGCTCGGGGATGGGCGGGTGCGTCGAGAACAGCCGGCTCATCAGGCTGGGCCGGAGCGGCTCCGCGATCCACAGGTGCGCCATGCTGCTGTTCTGGCGGCGCATCGGCCGGCCGTAGTCCTGCAGCTTGAGCAGCGCGCTCGCGAGCGCGTCCGGGTGCCTCGTCGTCATCGCCCCGGTGGCGTCGGCGAGGTACTCGCGCTGGCGGGAGACCGCGAGCTGCACGAGCGTCGCGACCAGCGGCGCGATGATCGCGGCCACGAGTCCGAACACCAGCACGATCGGGTTGCCACCGCCGCCGTTGTTGTTGTTGCGGTTGTTGCCGCCGAAGAACGCCATCCGCACGAAGATGTCGGCGATGAGCCCGATCGCGACGGTCAGCCCGAACACGATCATCGACAGCCGGATGTCGTAGTTGCGCACGTGACCGAGCTCGTGCGCCATGACGCCCTCCAGCTCGGCGTCGTTCATGATGTCGAGCAGGCCGGTGGTCGCGGCGACGGAGGCGTGCTGCGGGTCGCGACCGGTGGCGAACGCGTTGGGCGCCGGGTCGTTGATGATGTAGACCGCCGGCATGGGCGTCCCGGTCGTGATCGAGAGGTTCTCCACGACGTTCCAGAGCCGCGGGTTGTCGGCCTTGGTGATCGGCACGGCCCCGGACATGCTGAGCGCCTGGCTGGAGGCCATGAAGTACTGGAACACGGCGTAGACGATCGCGCCGATCCCGACCCAGGCCAGGATCGCCCAGCTGTTGTAGATGACCGAGAACAGCCAGCCGAGCGCACCGATGAGGATCAGGAACAGCAGGATGATGAAGACGGTGTTGCGCTTGTTCCTGGCGATTGCCCTGTACATCGACGCCCTAGAACTGAACGCGCGGCGGCTCGGCGATCGCCGCCAGGTTGTCGACCTCGAAGAACTCGCGCTCGCTGAAGCCGAGACGGCGGGCGAACAGGTTGTTCGGGAACACCCGGATCTTGGTGTTGAACTCGCGCACGCCGCCGTTGTAGAACCGGCGCGAGGCCTGGATCTTGTCCTCGGTGTCGACCAGGTCGGCCTGCAGGCGCAGGAAGTTCTGGCTCGCCTGCAGCTGCGGGTAGGCCTCCGCCACGGCGAAGATGCTCTTCAGCGCGGTCTGCATGTGCCCCTCGGCCACGGACGCGTCGCCCGGCGTCTGCGCCGACAGCGTCTCGGCGCGGGCCTTGGTCACCGACTCGAAGACCCCGCGCTCGTGCGCGGCGTAGCCCTTGACCGTCTCGATCAGGTTCGGGATGAGGTCGGCACGACGTTTGAGCTGCACCGTGATGTCGCTCCACGCCTCGTCCACCCGCACCTTGAGCGTGATGAGCGAGTTGTACGTTGCCCAGAAGTAGATTCCGATGATCGCGACGAGCACGACGACGATGATGACCGGAATGAGCCATTCCATTGCGGGAACTCCTAAGCGTGTATGCGCCGATCGACTGCGCTGAACAGCATCCTAACCGGGACGGATGCGCCTCCCACGGGCTTCCCATCACACTCGAAGCAACCGCAATGCGGATGGACAGGGCACCAGGTCCGGGGTGCACAATGGCACTCGTGAGTGAGCTCGCCGAACGCCGCAGGAGGGGCCGGCCGCGCAAGGAGCGCGGGGCGGCCTCCACCCGTTCGGCCATCGTGCGCGCGGCGGCCGACGAGTTCACCGAGCGCGGCTACGAGGCGGCTTCGCTGCGCGCCGTCGCGCGCCGCGCCGGCGTCGACTCCGCGCTCGTGCACCACTACTTCGACGACAAGGCCGAGCTGTTCGCGGCCACGCTGGAGGCTCCGCTGCGGCCCGACCGGGTGCTGGACGTCGTCCTCGGCGCACCCAGGGAGCAGGTCGGCGAGACGCTGGTGCGCTACCTGCTCACCCAGCTGGAGGACGAGCGGGCGGCCGGGCGGATGGTGCTCATCCTCCGGACGGTGCTGAGCAGCGGTCCGGGCACGCGGATGCTGCGCGAGTTCCTCACCCGCGAGGTGTTCGCCCGGCTGGCAGCGCTGACGCACTCCGACGACGCCGACCTCCGCGCCGACCTGGCCGCGTCGCAGGTGGTCGGGCTGATGATGACGCGCTACGCGCTCAAGCTCCAGCCGGTCGCGAGCGCGGCCCCCGACGAGCTGGCGCGCCGGGTGGGGCCGGTCATCCAGTGGCATCTGTTCGGGGATATTGACGGAGGGCGCGGTCCAGGCGAATAATTCATCACATGATGAATTCATCGTCCTCCGTGCGCGACGACGTCGTCAGCGACGCCGCCGTCGTCATCGACGGGCTGCGCGTGAAGCGCGGCCGGACGACCGTGCTCGACGGGCTCGACCTGCACATCCCGCGCGGTCAGGTCGTCGGCCTGCTCGGGCCGAGCGGCTGCGGCAAGACGACGCTCATGCGCTCCATCGTCGGCGTCCAGCGCGTCGCAGGCGGCCGGGTGGAGGTGCTCGGCCAGCCCGCCGGCTCGGTCGCCCTGCGGCACAGGGTCGGCTACGTGACCCAGGCGGCGAGCGTCTACGACGACCTGACCGTGCGGCAGAACCTGGCGTACTTCCGCAGCGTGCTCGGCGCGGGCAAGGCGGACGTCGAGCGCGCCATCGAGGCGACGGACCTCGGCCCGAACGCCGGGCGGCTCGTCTCCACGCTCTCGGGCGGCGAGCGCAGCCGGGTCTCGCTCGCCGCGGCGCTGCTCGGCTCCCCCGACCTCCTGGTGCTGGACGAGCCGACGGTCGGCCTCGACCCGCTGCTGCGCGTCGAGCTCTGGACGCTGTTCCACCGGCTCGCGGACGGCGGCACCAGCCTCCTGATCTCCAGCCACGTCATGGACGAAGCGACCCGCTGCGACCGGCTGCTGCTGATGCGGGAAGGCGCGATCCTGGCGGACACGACCCCGGAGGAGCTGCTCGCCGAGACCGGCGCGGCGGACGCGGAGGGCGCCTTCCTGACGCTGCTGCGCAGGCATCACCCGCGGCACGCGATCGGCGAAGGGACCGAGGACGGCGAGCACGAGAGCACCGAGCACGGGGAGGCCGCGCGATGAACCCCACCCGCACCCTCGCGACCGCCGGCCGCGTGCTCACCCAGATCCGGCACGACCCGCGCACGATCGGCCTGCTGGTGGTCGTGCCGAGCCTCCTGATCGGCCTGGTCGCCTGGATCTTCACGGACACGCCGGTGTTCGCCACGATCGGGCCGGCCATCGTGGCGCTGTTCCCGTTCATCGTCATGTTCCTGGTCACCAGCATCACCACGCTGCGTGAGCGCCGCACCGGCACGCTGGAGCGGCTCCTGTCGATGCCGCTCGGCCGCGGCGACTTCATCCTCGGCTACACCCTCGCCTTCGGGCTGCTCGCGATCGTCCAGTCGCTGGTCGCGGTCGGCTACGCCGTGTGGGTGTGCGGCCTGGAGATCAAGGGCGACCCCTGGCTGATGGTGGCGGTCGCGGTCACCGACGCGGTGCTCGGCAGCACGCTCGGCCTGTTCGCGAGCGCGTTCGCGCGCACCGAGTTCCAGGTGGTGCAGTTCATGCCGGTGATCGTGTTCCCGCAGATCCTGCTCGGCGGGATCTTCATCCCGCGCGACCAGCTCCCGGACGGCCTCCGCCAGATCAGCGACTGGCTGCCGCTCTCGCACGCGGTGGACGCGCTCAACGCGGTCTCCACGGACTCGCACGACGCCGCGTACATCGGCGGCCAGCTCCTCATCATCGGCGGCTTCGCCGTCGCCGCCGTCGTCGTCGGAGCCCTCACCCTCCAACGCCGCACCCCCTAGCCCCCGTCGAGGCGGCACAAACTCGCCCCGAACGCGCCGAGACGGCGCATTTTCCGCCGCCTCGCCGGTCGGGCGCTGCGCCGAGGCGGCGCAAAGTGGGGCTGGAGACGCCGAGGCGGCCGATTATGCGCCGCCTCGGCGGCGGTCAGGGGCCGAGGACGCGGCGGAGGTAGGCGTTGTCGAAGCGGCGGTCGGGGTCGAGGCGGTCGCGGGCGGCGAGGAACGCGTCGAAGCGGGGGTAGGCGTCGCGCAGCGACTCGGCGTCGCGGGTGTGCAGCTTGCCCCAGTGCGGGCGGCCGGCGTGGGCGGTCATGATCTCCTCGACCGCGGCGAAGTACTCGGTCGGGTCCTCCCGGTAGTACCGGTGCACCGCGATGTAGCCGGTCTCGCGGCCGTGCGCCGTCGAGAGCCAGTTGTCGTCGGCCGCCGCCGAGCGCACCTCGATGGGGAACGAGATGCGCCAGCCCCTCCGCTCGATGAGGGCCTTCACCTCGGCGAGCGCGCCGGGCACGGCCTCCCGCGGCAGCGCGTACTCCATCTCGCGGAAGCGCACGCCGCGGTTGGTGACGAACACCCGCGGCGAGTGGTCGGTGAAGTCCCGGTTCCCGGTCAGCTTCTGGGCGAGCCGGCTGAACGGCGGGATGATGCCGGGCACCACCGTCCCGACCGCGCAGACGCCGCGGTAGACGCCGTTGGCCAGCAGTTCGTCGTCCAGCCAGCGTCCGGCCGCCGACAGCGGGGCGCGCGGCTCGGTGAGCGGCAGCCGGGTGTTCGTCTTGGTCAGGCCGGTCTCGGTGTGCGGGAACCAGTAGAACTCGAAGTGGTCCTCGCGCGCCGAGCGCTCCAGGTAGCTGTCGAGCACCTGCTGCAGCGGCTCCGGACGCTCGACCGCCTTGAGCAGGTACGCCGGGACGCACTGGACGGTGATGTCCACGATGACCCCGAGCGCACCGAGGCCGAGGCGGACCGCGGGCAGCAGGTCGGCGTTCTCGTCCTCGCTCACGGTCAGCAGCTCGCCGGTCCCGGTGACGAGCGTGACCGCGACGATCTGGGTCGCCAGGCCGCCGAAGGAGCCGCCCGTTCCGTGCGTACCGGTGGAGGTCGCCCCCGCGATGGTCTGCCGGTCGATGTCGCCCATGTTCTGCAGCGCCAGCCCGTAGGGGCGCAGCAGCCGCGGGAGCTGGTGGAGGCGCGTGCCTGCGGCCAGGCGCACCCGGCCGCGTTCGAGGTCGACGTCGAGGACGCCGCTGACGTCCTCCAGGTCGAGCAGCACGCCGGGTGCGGCGGCGATCCCCGTGAAGCTGTGCCCGGCGCCCACCGCCTTGATCCGCATCTCCTGTTTCGCCGCCGCCACGACCGCGCGCTGGACGGCCTCGGCGTCGCGCGGGCGCTCGACGCGCTGCGGACGGATGGACTCGCTGCGGCCCCAGTTACGCCAGACACCGTTGCGCCAGACGGCTCCGTTCGCGGTCACAGGAACACCTTCCCCTCGCCGCGGTAGCTCGGCACCGAGCCGACGACCGCGGAACGGCCCTCCACCGTGTCCACCAGGTGGAAGTCGTCCACGTGCTCGCTGAGCTCGCCCGACTTCGTGTGCCGCAGCCAGACCCGGTCCCCGACGCGCAGGATGCCCGCCGCCGCACCCGTGACCGGGGTCTGCACCTCGCCGGCCATCTCGCGGTCGACCATCGACAGCCCGGTCGGCCACTCGATCTTCGGGAGCCTGTCGGGTCCGGGAGGGCCGGAGGCGATCCAGCCGCCGCCGAGCAGCGTGGCCGTGCGCTCGTCGGGGCGGCGCACCACCGGGAGCGCGAACGACGCCGCGGGCGCGGGCCGGAAGCCGCGGTAGGTGTCGAACAGGTGACCGCCGAACAGCCCGCTCCCGGCGGCGATCTCGGTCACGGACGGGTCGGAGGACGTGAACTCCAGCGAGCCGGTGCCGCCGCCGTTCACGAACGCCAGGTCCGCGATCGCGCGCACGGCGGCCACGGCCTCCCCACGGCGGGCGATCAGCTCCTCGCGCGAGTTCTTCTGCATCCAGCGCAGCGTCGCGCCCCACGCCGGACGCCCGGGCGGGTTGTCGCCCTGCCCGGCGATCTGGGCCTCGTAGCCCATCATCCCCACCAGCGCGAAGCCGGGACGCCGCACGATCGCCTCCGCGACCGTGCGCACCGTCTCGACGCTGTGCAGCGGCGAGCGGTAGACGCCGACGTGGCCGAGCACGGGGGCGTCCCAGGAGGAGTCGAGCTCCAGGCAGAGCCGGATCGTCTCCCGCTGCGCCGGCGGGACGACCGCGTCGATGAGGTCGAGGTGCGCGACCGAGTCGACCATGAGCGTGACGCGGGAGGCCAGCTCGGGCGATGCGGCCAGCTGCGCGATCGCGGCGCGGTCGACGGTCGGGTAGCCGACCACGACGTCCTCGATCGGCGCGTGCTCGGCGTCGCCCTCGGCCAGCCACAGCGCCTCCGGCAGCGTGTAGGCGAGCACGCCGGCGTAGCCCGGGAGGGCGAGGACGGCGTCCAGCACCGCGCGCACCCGCACCGACTTGGAGGCCACCCGGATCGGCTTGCCCGCGGCGCGGCGGAGCATGTCGTGCGTGTTGTGGCGCAGCGCGGGCAGGTGCAGCACGCCGAACGCCGGGTCGAGGCGGGCGGTCGCGGCGCTCAGCGCGGGCCAGAACACGTCGGGCGTCGTCCAGGTGCGCTCGGCGGCGGACGGCTTGGCGGTCAGCTCGATCGTGGTCATCAGCGCACCGCCTTCACCCGTGCGACCGCGAGAGCGCCCGCGAACGCGAATACCCCGGAGAGCACGAACAGCCCGACGAACCCGCCCAGCGCCGCGACGATCCCCGCGCCGAACAGCGGCGCCATCGCCTGCGGCACGGCCGTCGCGATGTTCATGATGCCGAGGTCCTTGCCCCGGTTCTCCGGGTCGGGCAGCACCTGGGTGGCGAGCGCCTGGTCCACGGAGAGGAAGCAGCCGTAGCCGAGGCCGAGCAGGCCCGCCGCGACCATCGCGACCGACAGCTCCGGAACGAACGCCAGCAGCAGCGCGGCGACGCCCTGAAGCGCGGACGACACGAACACGAACGCCTTGCGCCTCCCGAGCCGGTCGGAGAGCCGACCGAGCGCGAGCGAGGCGACGATGACGAACACCATGTAGATGAGGATCAGCACGAGGAGGTCGTCGTCGGCGTGCTTGTCGTGGAGCCCGAACTCCAGGAAGTACAGCAGCAGCGACGTCCCGAACGCGTTGCCGAAGTTCACCAGCACCCGGCTCAGCAGCGTCCAGCCGAAGTCGGGATGCTCGCGCGGGCTGATCCAGAGCCCCTCGATCACGCCGCGGAACGTCATCCGTTCACGCAGGTGCGGCGGCAGCACCGCGTCGGGGAGGAACAGGAACGGCAGCACGAGCAGCACCAGCAGCACGGCCATCGCGGTGTAGCCGACCAGGGCGCCGACGAACACGTAGGTGACGAGTGAGACGCCGAGGATGATCCCGATCGCCTGCGGGGCGCTGATCCAGCCGGAGACGTAGCCGCGCTGGCCGACCGGCACCTGGTCGGAGATGGTCGCGGTCAGCGCCGCCGTGAGCACGCAGAACCCGGTGAGCGCGAGCGACCAGAACACGCCGATCCCGACCATGGTGGTCTGGAGGCCGAGCAGGACGAGCGACACCGCGAACAGCGCCGCTCCCCCGGCGACCCACGGGCGCCGGCGACCGTACCGGCTGGTGGTGCGGTCGGAGAGCGCACCGGTCAGCGGGTACGCGACGATCGCGCAGACGCCGGAGATGCCGGAGATGATGCCGAAGGCGACGACGTTGTCGACCCAGTAGGTGGTGTGCAGCTGCGCCTGCACCTGGTCGGGCAGCAGCTTCTGGATGGGCGCGAGCTGCGCCATCCACACGCCCAGCCAGGCGACGGCGAAGGCCGCGATCCAGCGGCCGGGGACGCGTCGGGTGGGTTCGGCGAAGACGGCCGGCGTCGAGGTGTGGGTCATCGGGCACCTGCGTTCGGGTCGGGGGCGGAGGGGGCGGGGACGGGTCGTGGGGCGTCGGCGAGCGCGGCGAGCGCGTCCGCGGCGAAGTCCAGGCTGCGCTCGGCCGCGGCGTCGTCGCGGGTCACCAGCCAGGCGATGGTGAGGCCGTCGGTGAGGGTCACCAGCAGCCGGGCGACCTCGGCGACGGGGAGGCTCCAGGCGCTGCCGGTCAGCTCGGCGGCGTCGCGCGCGGCGCGTTCGGCGAGCTCGTAGTAGCGGTCGTACTGACGGCGGGCGAGCGGTGCGAAGCCGGGCTCGCGGAGCGCCCACTGGGTCAGCTCGAACATCGCCTTCTCGCGGTCGGGGTCGGCCCGCACGCCGTCGAGGTAGTGCTGGAGGCCGGAGCGGATCGCGGCGCGGAGCTCCAGCGGGGCCGTCGCGGGGTCGAGCGCGGGCTCCAGATCGGTCTGCTCCCCCGCCACCACGGTGCTCACGAGCTCGGCCATCAGCTCGTCGCGGGAGGCGAAGACGTAGTGGAAGCTGGCCAGCGGCATCCCGGCCTCGGCGACGATGCGCCGGGTGGTGGCGGCGGCCACGCCGTCCCGCGCGATCACCCGCAGGGCCGCCTGCACCAGCGAGGCGCGCCGTGCTGCCGGGGCGATGCGCGTCATCGAAGCTCCTCACGGTGCCGTCGCGCGTCCTCGCGCGGAGTGGGACAGTTGACCCACTTGTCAGTATGCCGTAAATCCGGCCCGGTGGTTTGACAGGAGGCGTGTCCTGCCCCTCAAATGGGGTGGAATGCGGGTATTTACGTCGGACGTGTCTCCACCAGTCCGGCCCAGGGGGGCGACCGGGCTGGTCGTCGCTGTGCTGTCCGGATTCGTGGTCGGCGCGCTCGCCTTCGCCGTCGGGTCGATCGCGGGGCTCGCCCCTCCGGCGTCGGCACAGACCGGCTCCGCATCCAGCGCGTCCCGCAGCATTCCCACCCGCACAGCACCCGCGGAGGTCACCGGTTCGTCCCTCGCAGACGCGACCGCACCCGCCGACAACTCCGCACCGGCCGACACCCCGACCCCGACACCGACGCCGGGGCCGCCGACACTCGACCCGCTGCCGAGCGGCCTGGTCACGACCTTCCCGCTGACCGTGTCCGGAACCGCCGACCCCGGCGACGTCATCGACGTCTCCGGCGGCTCCTCGGCGAGCGCCGCCGGCGCCTGCACCGTGACCGCTGCGGCCGACGGGACCTTCCGCTGCGCCCTGCAGCGCCTCCCTGACGGTCCGGGCGTGCCGGTCCGCGCCGTCTCCCGCTCCAGCGGACTCGCCAGCAGCGGAAGGGTCGACGTGCTCTCGCCGCCGACGATCGTGTCCGCTCCGGGCGGGACCAGCGGAGGCGGCGTCCGCGGCACGGCCTACCCCGGCGCCTCGGTGACGGTGACCGCCGAGACCGGCGCCTCGTGCACGTTCCCCGCGGACAGCGCGGGCAACTGGGGCTGCGTCCTCCCGGGGCTCGGCGACGGCCGGCACACGGTCACCGCCACCCAGGTGGCCCCGTTCTCATCCACGCGATCGGCCCGGAGCCCGGCCGTGGGCGTCGTGGTCGACACCGTCGCCCCGCCGGCGCCGACCATCAGCTCGCCCGCGCCGGGCACGTCGGTCGCCGCGGGCGGCACGATCGGCTTCGGCGGCGCCGGCGAGTCGGGCGCCACCGTGTCCGTCTACGCCAGCACCTCCGCGGGCACGACCGTGGCCTGCACCGCGACGGTCGCCGGCGGCGCCTGGTCGTGCGCCGCGACCCTCCCCGCGGGCGACTACCTGGCCTCCGCGCTGCAGCGCGACGCCGCGGGGAATGTGAGCGCGGGCAGCAACCCCGTCGCCGTCACGGTGGAGGCCGCAGGCGGCGCGACGACGCCGCCGCCGAACCGGACCAGTCCCGCCCCGAACCCGGCGCCGGCGCCCGCGGTGCCGCCGACGACCACGGCCCCACCCTCCGCGCCGGCCGCGCCGACGCACCCGAACACGAAGGGCTGGACCTCCACCCCGTTCACGACCGCCTCGGCGCCGGTCGTCACGGCCTCGTCGCTGCCCGGCTGGCTGCGCTCGGTCGGGCTGGCGGTCGCCGCGCTGCTGCTGCTCGTGCTGCCTGCGCGGCTCCTCGTCGTGTCGCTGGCGCGCCCGCGGGAGCAGGGAGCGGAGCGCGCCTCGATCTTCGGCCGCAACCGGGCCGCCGCGGAGCTCGGCGAGGCGGACGCGCTGCTCGGCGGGCGCGCGGCGGTCCCGGGCGGCGGGGCGCACGCCGCTCCGGACGGCGCAGCCGCGGAGGGCAGACAGCCGGTCTGGCTCGCGCCGGTCGTCGGCGTGGCCGCGGCGACGCTCGTGACGCTGTCCACCTCCGTCCACGACGCCTCCGCGTACGTCCGCCTCCTGGTCGCCGTCTCGCTCGCGATCGTCGGGGTCAACGCGATCTGGGTCCTCTCCGCGCGCGGCATGACCCGGCACCTGGGCGTGGCGGTGGCGCGGACGGTCGTGCGGCCCGGCCTCCTCGTGATCGTCGCGGCGGCCGCGATCGGCTCACGGCTGCTCGGCCTGGAGCCCGCCCTGCTGTTCGGCCTGGTGCTCGGGGCGGTGCTCCCGGAAGGGCTGGGGCGCGTCGAACGCGGGCGGACCGCCGCCGTCCAGCTCTCGGCGGTCGCCGCCTTCGGTGTGCTGGCCTGGCTGACCGTGGGCGTCCTCCCGACCCCGTCCGGCGCTGTCTCGGCGTTCCTGGTGGAGCTGGTGAACGCCGTGGCCCTGGTCGCGATCGGGTCGACCGCCCTCGCGCTGCTGCCGTTCGGCCGCCTCGCCGGGCGCGCCGTCCTGCGGTGGTCGCGGCCGCTCTGGCTGGCGATGGCACTCGTGGTCTATACGGTGCTGTTCGCCCTGCTGCTGCCCGTGTCGTCGCTGGCCGAGACCGGGGCCGGGGTCGTCGCCGTCGTGGTCATCGCGGTCGTGTTCGCGGCGGTGGCGCTGTCGGTGTGGCTGTGGGAGCGGTACGTGGAGCCCGTGCGCTGACGCTGCCCGCACGCGCTCAGAGCGCGTCGACGTAGAACCAGTCGCCGCCCTCCCGGACGAACCGGGACACCTCGTGCAGGCTGCCGCGTTCGGCGCCCTTGTAGTACGCGGTGAACGCCACGACGCCGTCCGCGTCGAACGGGCCTCCCCGCTCGGTCGACTCGATGTCCAGCCGGTACCAGCGGAGACCGTCGTCCAGGTCGAGGGCCTCCGGGCGGGTGGACGGGTGCCAGCTGCGGAGCAGGTAGGCGGCGTCCCCGAGCGCGAACGCGCTGAACCGCGACCGCATCAGCCGCTCGGCGGTCGGCGCCGGGGCTCCGGCGTGCAGCGGACCGCAGCAGTTCGCGTAGGTCTCGCCGCTCCCGCAGGGGCATCGTGTGTCGGTCACCCGGCGAGCCTAGCCGACGCGCTGCGGGCATAAAGGACCCGGCCGGAGCCTTGCGTCGGGGGATCTCGGGCTCCAGCCGGGTCGGAGGACACCTCACCAGAAAGGGTGTCGGGACCTAGTCTGCACGGCCCGGGTGGGTGCACCCTTGGGGCGGCCTGAGGGACCTCTCAGCGCAGCGGGCATCCGGAACGCGCACTCACGAGGAGGACGCGGCGGCCTCCCCGGCGGCGACGACGCAGAACCGGTTGCCGTCCGGATCGGCGAGCACCACGTAGTCGGCGCCCTCCTCGTAATCCCACGCGACGTCTTCGGCCCCGAGCCCACGCAGCCGCGCCGCCTCGGCCTCCTGATCGTCGGCGTACAGGTCGAGGTGGTGCCGCGGCGAGGGATTCGCCTCGCTACCGACGAGCTTGAGCGCGAGCTGCGGCCCCGCCCCGGCGACGGGGACCAGGATCGCCCAATCGACGTCCGGCTCCCGCAGCGGCCGGTAGCCGAGCGCCGCCGACCAGAACGCGACCGCGCGCGGGAGGTCGCGCACACCCCACACGATGGAACCGATCCGGATCATGCCCCACCCTCCGCCCGTGTCGCCCGGCCGACAAGAGCCACGCCCGGCCCGGACGCGTATATGGTTGGACGCATGGAAGGCGTGCTCATCGGATTCATCTGGACGGTCATCATCGTCGGCGGCGCTCTCGCGTTAGGCGCCATCGTCCAGATGGTGAAGTCGCCCTACCGCGACCGCTGACGTCGAGCCGCTTCCGCGGACGGATCGCCCCTATAGCCCAATTGGCAGAGGCAGGCGACTTAAAATCGCCCGAGTGTGGGTTCGAGTCCCACTGGGGGCACTTCAGCACTTCCGTGCTATGACTGGGATCGGGGGCTATCCGATGCGCCTGATCTGCGTTTTTGGCAAGGAATTGGCAAGGTTCGTCGGGGCGCTGAAGACGTCACCGTAGGCCGAATCCATCGCGATGCCCACCTCATCGAAGCACCCCAACTGGGTACGTGCTCCGGTTGCGCCGGAGGGGTAGCCTCCCGCGCATGGCAAATCAGTTTGAGGTGATGTTCGAGGTCCTGGCGGGTCCGGATGAGGCGCTCGCGCTCAACGGCGGGCACTTCATCGGCGTGGGGAGCCGGGAGCGCGCTGAGGAGATCGCGGCGCGTCTGCGGACTCCGGAGGGGGCGGCGGAGAAGGTCGCTGAGCTTCGCGAGCAGGAGGATTACTCCGGCTATGCGGACCTTCGGATCGGTGCGGTGACGGTCCACGGTCCGGAGGCGTAGTGGCGGGCTCCGGAAATTGGCAAGAAAATGACAAGAATCGTCCGGAATTGCTTGTTCTCGCAGTAACCCAAAAACCCCGGAAACACGCGGAAGTTGAGGGCTGTCCGCGTGTTTCCGGGGCTGCAAATGGGGTTCGAGTCCCACTGGGGGCACTCTGAGCTTCGGCCGGGGCGCGTGGCTGTGCAGGAAGACATGTCGGGATCTCCTTCAGGACGGGCATCTGAAGGAGTTTCCTCGGCGAGTCGGCCGAATCCTCCTGCCCGCGAGAGGGCCGGGGGCATGCAGAAGGCCCGGTCCTGGGGACCGGGCCTTCTGGGTGGCTTACTTGGCTGCGGCGGGTTCCTTCGCGACGGCCTTCTTCTTGGGGGCCTCGGCCGGGGCGGTCTCGAGGGCCGGCTTCGGGCGGGCGGCGAACTCCTCGAACGCGGCGCGCGGGGCCTGGAGGGCCTCCAGCGACACGATGTCGCGGCCGAGCCAGAAGTTGTTCCACCAGCCCCACAGCACGCGCCACTTGCGCTCCCAGCTCGGCATCGCCAGGCCGTGGTAGCCGCGGTGCGCGAACCAGCCGAGGACGCCCTTGATGGCCAGCTTGCCGGACTGCAGCACGCCGATCCCGAGGCCCAGACCCGCGACCGCGCCGAGGCTCTTGTGGTAGTACTGGCGCGGCAGCTCGCCGCGGAGGTCCGCAATGATGTTCTTCGCGAGCAGCTTGCCCTGGCGGACGGCGTGCTGGGCGTTCGGCACGCAGTAGCCGCCGACGCCCGCGCCGGTGAGGTCGGGGACGGCCGAGACGTCGCCGGCGCCCCAGGCGTCCACGACGATCTCCTCGTCGGTGCCCACGCGCAGGTCGGCGCGCACGCGCAGCCGGCCGCGCTCCTCGATCGGGAGGTCGGTGTGGCGGACCACGGTCGGGTTGGCCATGACGCCGGCCGTCCAGACGATGAGGTCCGTCTCGAAGCTCTCGCCGGTGGACAGCTCGATACGGCCGTCGACGGCGCTGGTGAGCTGCGTCTCCAGGTGGATCTCCGCGCCGCGCTCGGCGAGGTTCTTGATCACCCAGTGGCTGGTGGGGAGGGAGACCTCCGGCATGATCCGGCCCATGGCCTCGATCAGGTGGAAGTGCGTGTCCTCGAACGACAGCTCGGGGTACTTCTTGAGCAGGGCGCTCGCGAAGGAGCGGAGCTCGGCGAAGATCTCGATGCCCGCGAACCCGCCGCCGACGACGGTGACGGTCAGGAGGCGGTCGCGCTCCGGGCCGGCCGGGAGGGTCGACGCCTTGTCGAAGTTCGTGAGCATCTTGTCGCGGATGTACACGGCCTCCTCGATCGTCTTGAGGCCCACGGCCTGCTCGGCGACGCCCGGGATCGGGAAGGTGCGCGACACAGCGCCGGCGGTGACAACGACGATGTCGTACTCGAACTCGTACGGCTCGCCCGCCGCCGGGTGGATGGTCGCCGTCTTGTTCGCGTGGTCGATGTAGCCGACCTTGCCGCTGACGATGTTCGTGCTCGTGAGGTGACGGCGGTGCGAGACCACCGCGTGGCGGGGCTCGATGGAGCCGACGGCCACCTCGGGGAGGAACGGCTGGTACGTCATGTACGGCAGCGGGTCGACCATGGTCACTTCGGCCTCGCCCGAGCGGAGCTGCTTCTCGAGCTCCCACGCGGTGTAGAAACCGGCGTATCCTCCGCCGACGATCAGGATTTTGGGCACAGTAATGCGTCTCCTCAACACGAAAGTATGGGTGTTAATCTACCCCCTGCTACGCGCTCGCCTGAAATGCAGCCACGCACCCACCCCGCCGAGGGCGAGGAGTGTGACGAAACCGGACATCAGACCGAACGGCAGCCAGAAGGCGGTGAGGACGCTCCATTGCGGCCAGAAGAACGATGTCCATGCTACAGGGCGTTCCGGGCTGAGCTTCGCGGGCGCCGGCGCGGCCTGGGCATCCGGCGCCTTCGGGACGGCCGTGGCGGGGGTCTCCGCCCGGCGGTGGATGTGGACCCACTGGGCCAGGTCGCCCATCGGGTTCGCGGTGACGTGCGGGACGGTCGCGGTCACCGCGGCCGCAGCGTCCAGCAGCCCGTACCCGTAGACCGGGCTCGGGACCGTCGTGACGCCGGTGGGCTTCCGCGCGGTGCGGATGATCCGGTTGATGACGTCCGGCGCCTTCAGCTCGGGATGCGCGGCCCGCACGAGCGCGACCGCCCCGGCGACCAGCGGCGCCGCCCCGCTGGTGCCCGCCCACTGCACGTAGCCTCCGCCCGGGTTCGCGCCGACCAGCTCCTCGCTCGGCGCGGACACGCCGATCGTGATGCCCTGCGACGACGCGTCGAAGGAGGCCTGCCCGGCCCGGTCGACGCCCGCGACGGTGAGGACGCCCGGGATGGTGGCGGGCGCACCGACCTCGGTCGTCCCGCTCCCCCGGTTGCCGGCCGCCGCGACGATCACCACGTCGTGCGAGAACGCGTACTGGAACGCGTCGTCCCAGCTCGTCGGCCAGTCGAGGGTGTTGCGGGTGAGCGAGATGTTGATGACGGAGGCGCCGCTGTCGACCGCCCAGCGCACCGCCTTCGCGATCTGGTCGTCGTTGTCGACGTTCCCGGTCGCCTTGCCGAGCGCCACGGAGGCGCTGAGGATACTCGCCTGCGGCGCCGCGCCCAGCACCCCGGTGTCGGGGCCGGTGCCGCGCCCGGCGAGCAGGGAGGCCACCCAGGTGCCGTGGTTCGCGGCGTCGCCGTCGCCCAGCGGCTTCTGGCCGTTCGCGGCGCCGACGCCGGACACGTCGGTGCCGTCGGTCACCGCGCCGGCCAGGTCCGGGACCGTGCCATCGACGCCGGTGTCGATCACCGCGACCTTCACGCCCGCGCCCTTGGTCGTCTGCCAGGCCTGGGCGAAGCCGTACTCGGTCAGCCAGTACTCCATGTCGCGCACCTGGTCGGCATGCGCGGGGGTCGCGGGAGCGATGCCGACCACGAGCGCGGCCGCGAGCGCCATCGCGCCCGCAGCCAGGGTGCGGCGGAGCCGGGTCAGCCGGCCTGGATGCGGCACTCGCACACCTCGGGCGACCACCCGCCCCGCGCGAGCGCCAGGTCGCCGATGGGGTTGACTCCGGGGCCGGCGGCGAGCGCGTGCGCCGCGAGCGCGTGGAGGCACTTGACGCGGGTCGGCATCCCGCCCGCCGAGACGCCGGCGAGCTCGGCCACGACGCCGACGGACTCGCGGTCGGCGAGGTACTGCTCGTGCGCGGCGCGGTACTGGTCGCGCACGTCCTCGTCCTCCGCCAGGAGGTCGTTGTACTCGTTCATCACCTGGGTGGCCTCCAGCTGCGACATCGCGGCGGTCGCGGCGGGGTGGCTCAGGTAGTAGAAGGTCGGGAACGGCGTGCCGTCGTCCAGCCGCGGGGCGGTCGAGACGACGGTCGGGCGGCCGCACACGCAGCGCGCGGCGATCCCGACGACGTTGCGCGCCGGGCGGCCGAGCTGCTCGCTCACGGCGGCGATGTCGGCGTCGGTGACTGGGTCGAACGGGGGTCTGGTCATGTCGTGCCTTGCGTTTCTGCGCTACTTGCTCGGTGCGGGAGTCGGGGTTGGGGCGGGCGCCGGCGTGTTGCCGAGCTGCGCCGGGGTGGCGTCGGTGAGCCCGGCGCCCATCAGCGAGCCGAACAGGGAGCCGACCCAGTCGGTGCGGGTCTTCTGGAGCTTGGAGCTCACCGGGGTGGTGTCACCCTTCGCCGCCGGGGCGCGGTCGTCGATGACCAGGTAGCTGGTCTCCCCCGGCATCACGTAGTACAGCCGGTCGCGGGCCTGCGCGCGGATGTAGCTCGGGTCGTTCCAGCGGGCGCGCTGCTCCTTGAGCGCGTCCACCTGCGCGGAGAGCTGCTGGACGGCCTTCTGCTGGTCCGCGATCTGCTGCCGCTGCGAGAGGTAGCCCTGCAGCGACGGCGCCAGGATGACGACGGCGAGCACGACGGCCCCCATCATCACGAGGGAGAAGGCGGAGAAGTGCAGGCCGCGCAGCCAGCGCCCGGTCGCCGTCGGCTGCTCGAAGGAGGCGGCGACGCGCTGCGTGCGCGGCTTCGGCATGGCCCCTCCTGCGGTTCTGGGCGGACGTGGAGGACCGGGCGTCCCCGCTGACAATCGTAGGCGATCCGCCCTGAGCGGCAGCCGCGCGGCCGGGGTGTCGCGGGGTGCTCAGTGCGCTGTCAGCATGACGACGAGCCGCACGGCGCCGACCGCGACCAGCCCGAGCCCGCCGAGCGTGAACACCAGCCCGATCGCCCGGGCGTCGCGCGGCCGGAACCGTTCGCGCGCATCCCGGTCGGCGAACAGCGCCGCCGCCCGCTCGGGCCGCCGCAGCAGGTACGCCCCGAACACCACGAACAGCCCCGCCAGCAGGAGGAACACCCCCAGCGGCACAACCTCCCCCGAAACCCCCACCCCCACATCCTCCCAGCTACGACGAAGGGTGAGTAGTCGCGGAAATCCGTGACGGATAACCGCGATTACTCACCCTTCGGCGGTAGGTCAGCCCTGGAAGCGCGGGAAGGCGGTGCGGCCGGCGTAGACGGCGGCGTCGCCGAGCTCCTCCTCGATGCGGAGGAGCTGGTTGTATTTGGCGACGCGCTCGGAGCGGGCCGGGGCGCCGGTCTTGATCTGGCCGGCGTCGGTGGCGACGGCGAGGTCGGCGATGGTGGTGTCCTCGGTCTCGCCGGAGCGGTGCGAGAGCACGGCGGTCATGCCACTGCGCTGGGCCAGCGACACCGCGTCGAGCGTCTCCGTGAGGGTGCCGATCTGGTTGACCTTCACCAGGATGCTGTTCGCGGCCTTGGCCTTGATGCCCTGGGCGAGGCGCTTCGGGTTGGTGACGAAGAGGTCGTCGCCGACGAGCTGCAGCTTGCCGCCGAGCTCGGCGTTGAGGAGGGTCCAGCCCTCCCAGTCGTCCTCGGCCAGCGGGTCCTCGATGGAGACCAGCGGGTAGTTCGCCGCCAGCTCCTGGTAGTAGGCGCTCATCTCGGCCGCGGTGCGGTTCTGGCCCTCGAAGCGGTAGACGCCGTTCTCGAAGAACTCGGTGGAGGCCACGTCGAGACCGAGCGCGATCTGCGAGCCGACGGTGAAGCCGGCCTTCTCGATGGCCTCGGAGATGAGGTCGAGCGCCGCGCGGTTGTGCTCCAGCTCGGGGGCGAA
Organism: Microbacterium sp. X-17; assembly: GCF_039615055.1. Taxonomy (NCBI): domain Bacteria; kingdom Bacillati; phylum Actinomycetota; class Actinomycetes; order Micrococcales; family Microbacteriaceae; genus Microbacterium; species Microbacterium sp. X-17. Next base: position 985,690 of record NZ_JBDHNI010000001.1, on the reverse strand, counting down.
GCCGCCCTCGTCGCCGAGGCCGGTGTTGAGGCCCTTCGACTTCAGCAGCGACTTGAGCGAGTGGTAGGTCTCCACGCCCCAGCGCAGGCCCTCGGAGAAGGTCTCGGCGCCGATGGGGAGGACCATGAACTCCTGGATGTCGACGCCGGTGTCGGCGTGGGCGCCGCCGTTGATGATGTTCATCATCGGGACCGGGAGGACGTGCGCGTTGGGGCCGCCGATGTAGCGGAACAGCGGCAGGTCGGCGGAGTCGGCCGCGGCCTTGGCGACGGCGAGGCTGACGCCGAGGATCGCGTTGGCGCCCAGGCGCTTCTTGTTGTCGGTGCCGTCGAGCTCGATCATCGCCTCGTCCACCAGGCGCTGGTCGCTGGCCTCGAAGCCCTCGATCGCCGGGCCGATCTCGTCGAGGACCGCGTCGACGGCCTTCTCGACGCCCTTGCCGAGGTAGCGGTCCTTGTCGCCGTCGCGAAGCTCGTAGGCCTCGAAGGCGCCGGTGGAGGCGCCGGACGGGACGGCGGCACGGCTGACCGTGCCGTCCTCCAGCAGCACCTCGACCTCGACGGTCGGGTTGCCACGGGAGTCGAGAATCTCGCGAGCGCCTACAGCTTCGATCTGAGCCACAACAGTCTCCTTGGTGGTTTTCGTGGGTGTCCGAATCAGTCTAGTGACGTCGGGTTAACGGCATTAACGGGGTGGCGGGATGCTTGCGACAAATGGCGCGGGAGCGCGGGCTGCGCCACCGGGCTATCACGCCGCTCCGCTCCCGGCATCCGCACCGGAGCGAATCCTTCGGATGAGAATCGCCGGCGCGCCCCCGCCTTGCGCCGGATTCGCGCGCCATCCCCTTGCGAAACACTGGAAATGCAGTATGTCAAGCATTTCCGATCGTAAGGAGATCCAATGAACAACCAGTCAGACGAGAACACACGACCCGACACCGGCGGCCCCGCGCCCGGCATGTCGCGGAGGTCGGTCGCGGCCACCGCCGCGTGGAGCGTACCGGCCGTCGCGCTCTCCGTGGCGTCGCCGGCGCACGCCACCAGCCCGTCGCCCTCCATCGAGATCACCGGAACGCCGCGCAGCGTGGCCTCCGGCTCGATCGTCATGGGCGCGACGGTGGTCGCAGCCGGGAACGAGCGCGCGGAGGTCCGGGTCGTGCTGTCGGCGGGCTTCGCCTGGGTCGACGGCGTCACCACGACGCTGCGCGTCATCGGCATCGGCCCCGGCGTGCACGAGGTCCCCGCGTTCACCACGAGCGGCGCCCCCTCAGCCGCCAGCGGCATCTTCGCCGAAAGCGCCGGCGCCAACGCCTGGTCGCCGATCGGGATCGTCGTCGGGGTCTACGAGCTGTCCGTGCTCGGCGCGATGGGGATCATCTGCCGCGGACCGGACGAGTTCCGGGCCGACCTCTCCGTGACCGTGCCCCGCGGTGTGCGTCCGGCGACGATGGAGTACCGCTTCTACCCGACCGTCGTCGACGGCAAGATCGGCACGCGCCTGACCCTGGTGGAGGACGACATCCGCGCGTACACCACGCAGCGCTACGCCGTGGTCCACGTCGAGGACCTCGGCAACGGCGAGGAGCGGCTGTTCCTGAGCTGCCGCGGCGACGCGCACACGGAGAACGTCGCCACCGCGGGGTACCGGTGGCCGATCCGTGCCACCTGGCCGGACGGCACCGAGTCGGTGGTCGAGTTCCCCATCCTGCATCAGCACCGCGGCAGCGACGGACGCCCGGTGGCGATCAACGCCTGGGACTACACGACCTCCGGCCTCCCCGGGTACGACTCGACTCTGTGCTCGCAGGCGGCGTGGGGCAACGTGGTGCGCGCGGACACCCTCGCGACACTCGACGGCAACTGGTTCCACGTCGATGCTCTGGACTCCGGCCGGAGGGCGACCGACGGTAACGACGAGACCACGCTGGTCTACTACCAGTTCGTGCACGAGGACGGCACTCCCGCCTCCGTCACCCCGAAGCCGAAGGCCGCGGTCATCCCGAGCCACTCGGGCGAGATCAGCGTGCGAGGCGTGCTGCTCGGCGCGCCGGAGCACCTCGGCCGCGCGTTCACCCTGGACAAGCCCGGGTACTGGAGGCTGTTGGGCTGGCCGCAGTCGAACAACTCGCGGGCGGGCCTCGGCATCACTCCGGACGGCGTGGCCTGGAACCCGGCGAGGGATCCGGGCCATCAGATCGGCTCGGTTTTCTGGAAGCTCCCGCGCGCGGCCGGGAGCTGAGCCGCAGCCGCTAGGACAGCGGCTTGAACTCCAGCGCGGCGGCGTCCGCGGTCTCCGGTCCGACGAACGCGAACGACCGGAACCCGGCCGCCGCCGCGCGGTCCAGCACGCCCTTGAGGTTCTTCGCGCGCCGGTCGAGCCGCACCCGGCGGCCGGAGGCCACCAGCTCGGACTTGATCGCCATCAGCCGGTCGAGCGGGACGCTCGGGTCGTGGACGAGCACCACGGTGTCGAGGGCGTCGTCCTCGGGGACGTCGATCAGGTCGACCACGCGCTCGAAGCCGATCGAGAACCCGCACGCCGGGACGTCCGTGCCGAGGAAGCGGCCGATCATCCCGTCGTAGCGGCCGCCGCCGCCCACCGAGCTGCCGGAGCCCGGGTGCGCGATCTCGAAGATCGTGCCGGTGTAGTAGCCCATCCCGCGCACCAGGGTGGGGTCGAACCGCAGCGCCACGCCCTCCGGGAGGGTGTCGAGCGCGTGCGCGAGCGACTCCAGGGCGGCCACAGCGTCGGTGTCGATCCCTTCGGGCAGGATGCCGGAGATGGCCTCGACGGTCAGCTCGACGCCGCCCTCGGCGAGGTGCGGCTCCAGCGCGGCGAGGATGCCGCCGAGCACGGCCGCGGAGTCCGCCCCGCCCTCGCTGAGCTCGGCGACCACGCCCTCCGCGCCGATCTTGTCGAGCTTGTCGATCGAGATCAGCACCTGCGGCCACCGCGCCTCGGCGAACCCGCAGTACTCCAGCAGGCCGTTCAGGATGCGGCGGTCGTTGATCCGGATGGTGCAGCCGGTCAGGCCGAGCGCCTCCAGGGCGGCGGCGGTCGCGGTGATCAGCTCGACCTCCGCGAGCTGCGAGCCCTCACCGATGATGTCGATGTCGCACTGGACGAACTGGCGGTAGCGGCCCTTCTGCGGCCGCTCGGCACGCCAGACCGGGGCGATCTGGATGCTGCGGAAGACGGGAGGCAGCTCGGCACGGTGGGTGGCGTAGAAGCGGGCCAGCGGCACGGTGAGGTCGAAGCGGAGGCCGAGGTCGCAGAGCGCGAGGGTGTCCCCCGACTCGATCGCGGCGCGCAGGTCGTCGCCGCCGAGGCCGCGCTTGAGCACGCTGAAGGCGAGCTTCTCGTTGTCGCCGCCGAGGCCCGAGTGGAGGCGCGCGACGTCCTCGACGACCGGGGTCTCGATCTCGTCGAAGCCGTGCGCGGCGAAGCTCCGGCGGATCACACCGAGCGCATGCTCGCGGCGGGCCTTCTCGGCGGGGAGGAAGTCGCGCATGCCGCGGGGCGGGGTGATCGGGGAAGCCATGCGACGATTCTTCCAGATGGAGGGGTCGGGATGCCGCCCCTCCGATGCCGCCCGGGGGGATCGCGGGAGGGACCGCCGGAGTCGTAGACTTCCCCCGTTGCCACCCTGATGTCGTGCCGACCCCGCGCGATGCGGTGGTGTCCCAGTGAGGACCTGGCATGAGCCGCAGTCGTCCGACCACGTCGGCTGCGTTGCCAGACACACGACAACGCGTCCGCCCCGGACCGGGATGATTGCGCCGCCGGCCGGCGCCGTCGGTCCCGATCGGCGGCCCGGGTCCCCCGGCGGGCGCGCTGCCGGCTTGACCGCGTCTATCCGCCGCCCGGCTCCGGTCAGGTGATGATTCGGGATGCTCCTATCGACGCGAGTACGACGGTGTGAGAATCTTCCGCGCATCGCGCATCGCGCGGGTGCGTGCCCTCCAGAAGAAGTGCCGGGCGCGCTCAGCCTTCAGAACCGGGTTGATCGGCTCGCGAAGCAGGTCGCCCTCGCCGTGGGAGATCATCGTGCGGAACAGTTCGTGCGCGGGCGGGATTCGATCCGCCGGAGCCGCAGCGAGCATGCGCACCAGAAGACGACGATCGTTGTACGGTGTGAACGCCTCCTGCGCGATGTCCCATTCGAGCTGGCTCTGCGCCTGCCACGTCCCCAGCTGGTGCTCCCAGTGGAACAGCAGGTCCATGTCCCAGCCGAGCTCACGGGAGACGGGAAGGGTCGCGTCGAACCAGTGCTGCATCGACTCCATAATGAACGGCACGGTGTCCCAGTGCGGAATGATGCGGGTGATGTCTGTCACCGACCGGATGTCAAGCGGCAGCCCGTCGATGTTGTAGTAGCACCGGACCAGTTCTGCGATGTTGCCCTTGACACCGACGAACTCGGACGGGAACGCGCGCGTGAGGCCGTACGCGATCGTCGCATCGTTCGGATGCGCCATCGGCGAGTTCGCTTTGTATCGCTCCACGAACTCCGCCGGTGGCGGCGTCTTGGCATCGAAGATGTGGTGCTCGTGCTCGAGGCGCCCCAGGAGCGAGGCTGGAATGGTGAGATCCGGCGACCCGTCCCCGAGCCACCGGTAGAGCATGGTGTACGTCCAGATCCCGTCCAGTTGCGCGCTGGCGGCCGCGAGGAGCGATCGCGAATCCTGACCGGCGGTGACAGGGAGCGCGAGCTTGAAGCGCTCCTTCGCTGCGGCGATCTGCGCGCGGAGCATTTCGAAGGACTCAGCGGCGACCTCGGCAGTGGGCGTCCCACCGATCGTGAGCGGCTCGACCGGCCAGTAGCGCTCGTGCACACGCTCCGCGGCCTTCAGCACGTGGTTGGGAACAAGCCGGTCGACGCCGTCGAACAGTGTCGTGTCGGCCGTGAGGTGGTCCTCGCGCACATTGATCCCGTAGTGCGAGCCGATGTACTCGCGATACCGCTTCCCACGGCCGACCGGTGCGACGAGCGCCAGCAGATTCGACTGCGACGCGACGTGGAACCCGTCCACGAATGTGTACTCGGCTGTCCGCAGGCCGCAGGGGTCGTGCATGACCTCGATCTCGTCGCCGTCGAAGACGAACAGGACGAAACGGCCGGACAGATCTGAGAACGCCGGCCACCACTTTCCGTCTTTTCGGGACGCCGCCAGTGTCGCCAGGAGGTCGGCGTCCGTCGCCTTCGGCCGATCGCGGTCGATCGCGAACCCGAGCAGCAGCAGCGTCACGCCGGTCTTTGCGTCCTCGTGAACGGTGACACCCAGTTCCGGATGGCTGTACAGCGTGTGGCCCCCGGGCATGGAGCGAACAGGCCAGCCGGGAAGCTCATCGGTGCTACCCGAGGTCAGCAGGAACTGGCGTCGAAAGGCCAGAATGTCGTAGGTTTCCATAGACCGCTTAGCATAGCGACTCAGGCATCCAAAATCTCCACAGTGGTATTGACATTTCCACCCTGATCGGCCGACAGACCACCTCAGGCCGTGTGATGGCGCCCGAGCGGGATCACCAACGGCGTGTCGGTGACGGGATCGGGCACGATCACCGACGTGACGCCGAACACGTCGTGTACGAGGTCGGCGGTGACCACCTCCACAGGGTCGCCCGACGCGACGATCGACCCCGCCCGCATCGCCACCAGGTGGTCGGCGTAGCGCGCGGCGAGGTTCAGGTCGTGCAGCACCATGACCACCGTCGTGCCGCGCGCCGCGTTCAGGTCGAGCAGCAGGTCGAGCACGTCGAGCTGGTGGCTGATGTCGAGGAACGTGGTCGGCTCGTCCAGGAGCAGGATGCCGGTCTGCTGCGCGAGCGCCATCGCGATCCAGACACGCTGGCGCTGGCCGCCGGAGAGCTCGTCGATCGCTCGGTCCGCCAGCTCGGCGACGCCGGTCGCGGTCATCGCCTCCTGGACGGCCGTGTCGTCCTCCGCCGTCCAGCGCCGGAACCAGCCCTGGTGCGGGTAGCGGCCGCGCGAGACGAGGTCGGCCACGGTGATCCCGTCGGGCGCGGTGGGCGTCTGGGGCAGCAGGCCGAGCCGGGTGGCGACCTCCTTGGTGGGCAGCGACCGGATGTCCGCACCGTCGAGCAGCACGCTGCCGGAGGCCGGGGCGAGCAGGCGGGACAGCCCGCGCAGCAGTGTCGACTTGCCGCAGGCGTTCGGCCCGACGATCGCCGTGACGCGGCCGGGCGGGACGTCCAGGTCGAGGCCGTCCACGACGACGCGGCCCTCATAGGCAAGGGTGAGGTCGCGCGCGGCCAGGGTCTGTTCGGTCATGCGAGTGTCCACTTCTCTCAGCCTCCCCGGCCGACGCGGTTGGTCCTGGTGAGCTGCCAGAGCAGGTAGGGCGCCCCGACGATCCCGGTCACGACGCCGACCGGGAACACGACGCCGGGCACGGCGAACTGGGCGACGGCGTCGGACAGCACGAGTACGAGTGCGCCGACGAGCGCCGCGGGCAGGAGGGCGAGCGAGCCTCGTCCCACGAGCCGGCGTGCGACGGGGGCCGCCAGAAGCGCGACGAACGCGATCGGCCCCGCGACGGACACGGCGACGGCGGCGAGCGCCACCCCGACGCCGATGCTCACGATGCGCGTGCGCTCGGGGCGCACGCCGATCCCGGCCGCCAGGTCGTCGCCGAGCCCGAGCGCGGCGAGCGGCCTCCCGACCAGCAGCGCCGCGGGGACGAGCACGACGGCGGAGACCGCCAGCACGGCCAGCGACGTGCCGTCCACGCTGTTCAGGCTGCCGGTGATCCAGACCAGCGCCTGCTGCACGTCGCGCAGGTCGGCGCGGGTGAGCACGTAAGAGACGATCCCCGCACAGACCGCGGCGAAGCCGATCCCGACCAGGACGAAGCGGTAGCCGCTCACCCCGTTCCGCCAGGCGAGCAGGTAGATCAGCACGGCGGCGACCAGCGTGCCGGCGAGGACGACTCCGGAGAGCGCGAGGCCGGTGATCCCGAACCAGACCAGGGCGATGGCGCCGGTCGCGCTCGCGCTGGTCGTGATGCCGATGATGTCCGGGCTGGCGAGCGGGTTGCGGGCGACCGACTGGAACAGCGCGCCGGACAGGCCGAGGCACGCGCCGACCAGCACCGCGGCGAGCAGGCGCGGCAGCCGGAGGTCGAGGATGACGAACGACGTGAGCCGGTCGGCGCGGCCGACCAGGGCGGCGAGCACGTCGGAGGGCGCGACGCCGGCGTCCCCGAGCGTGAGCGACACGGCCGAGACCAGGACGACGAGCACGGTGAGCACCAGGGAGACCCGGAGCGCGCGGGCGTGCCGGTTGCGGCGGTCGAGGGCGACGCTCGATGCGACCGGGGATGCCGCGGTCTGCGCGCTCACAGCCCCACCGGCTTCCTGCGCCGCACGAGCGCGATGAACAGCGGCGCCCCGACGAACGCCATCACGATCCCGACCTGCAGCTCCCCCGGCGGCGCGACGACGCGGCCGATCACGTCGCAGGCGATCAGCAGCGCGGGCGCGATCACGGCGGAGAAGGCGAGGATGCGGCGGTAGTCCGCGCCGACGACCCAGCGGGCGGCGTGCGGCACGACGAGCCCGACGAACGCGATCGGGCCGACCGCGGCAGTGGCCGACCCGCAGAGCAGCACGATCGCGACGGCTGACAGCGCCCGGGCGAGGCCGACCCGCTGGCCGAGGCCGCGCGCCACGTCGTCGCCGAGTGCGAGACCGTTGAGCAGCCTCCCGAGCCCCAGCGCGAGCACCGCGCCGACGAGCAGCGTCGGCAGCACCTGCCAGAGCACGTCGAGGCCGGGTCCGGCGAGCGAGCCGACCTGCCAGAACCGCATCTGGTCGAGCGAGACTCGGCTGGTGAGCATGACCGCGGTGATGAGCGAGCCGAGCGCCGCGGAGACCGCCGCTCCGGCGAGCGCGAGCTTGACCGGCGTCGCGCCCTCCCGGCCCACCGCGGACACCGCGTAGACCAGTCCCGCGGCGAGCGCCGCCCCCGCGAAGGCGAACCAGACGTACCCGGACACGGTCGTGACGCCGAGGAACGCGATCGCCACGACGACCGCCAGCGACGCGCCGAAGTTCACCCCGAGGATGCCGGGATCGGCCAGCGGGTTGCGCGACAGCCCCTGCATCACCGTGCCGGCCAGGCCCAGCGCGAGCCCGGCGGCGAGGCCGAGCAGCGTGCGCGGGAGGCGGCTGCCGACGACCACGAGGGAGTCGGGGTCGCTCCCCGAGTAGCGCGTCAGCGCGTGCAGGACGTCGGCCGGCGCGATCGTCCGGGCGCCGACCATGAGGCTGAGCACGCACACAGCCAGGAGGACGACCACCGCGATCAGGAAGCCCAGGAGGGTACGCCGGCGCCGCCGGACGTGCGCGGGGACCTCCCCGGCACGCCCGGCGGGCGCGGTGGCGACACCGGTCGGCATCGGCGGGCTACTTGACCTTCGCGGCTGCGGCGGCGAGCTGCGGCACGTAGCGGTCGAGCATCCACGGGATGCTGAGCACGCTGGGCGCGCTGGTGGCGGCGACGAACGACTCGCCGACGATCGGCGCGAAGCGGCCCTCCTTCACGGCGGGCATGGCGGCGACCAGCGGGTCGGCGGTGAACGCATCGACCGAGGACTGCGTGTCGAAGTACATGACGAGCAGGTCGGTGTCGATCTTCGACAGGTTCTCGTAGCTGAGCTGGTAGAAGAAGCTGCCGTCGCCCTTCGAGGGGTCGAGGGAGACGATGCTCGGCGAGTTCTTCATCCCGAGGTCGTTCAGCAGCTGCACCCGGGGGTCCTCCGCGCGGTAGACGTTGAGCACGCCCGGCTGGTTGGCGGCGGCGTAGAAGAAGGTCTTGTCCTTGATCGCGGGGTTCTTGTCGGCCAGGGCGGCGACGGAGGACTCGGTCTTCTTCACGAGCGCGTCGGCCTGGGACGTCATCCCGAGCGCCTTGCCGACGATGGCGGTCTGGTCGCGCCAGCTCGTCGCCCACGGCTTCTCCGGGTACGCGACGACCGGCGCGATCTTGCTGAGCGTGTCGAACTCGGTCTGCGTGAGGCCCGAGTATGGGGCCAGGATGACGTCGGGCTTGGCCTTCACGAACTGCTCGAACGGCACCTCGCCGGAGTCGGCGTCGAGGAGTTGCGGGGTCTTCCCCTTCAGGGCCGCGATCTTCTCGGCGTCCCACGGCAGGACGCCCTTCGCGTCGCCGCCGTAGCTGAACTTCGGCATCGCGACCGGGACGACGCCGAGGGCGAGCGCGATGTCCTGCGCGCCCCAGCCCCAGGTCGCGACGCGCTTCGGGGCCGCGTCGATGGTGGTCGTGCCGAGCGCGCTGTCGATCGTCACCGGGAAGCTGCCGCCCGAGCCCGAGGACGAGGGTTCGTCAGCCTGTCCTCCCGCCGAACAGCCGGTGAGGACGAGGGCGGCCGCGGAGGCGACGGCGGCGAACGACAGGACCAGGCGTGAGCGGGCGGAAACGGGCATGACTCTCCTCAGGAGGGTGCCGATGGCACGGAGTGGGAAGCGTGCCGACGTGGCACGTTAGGTAAGCCTAACCTAAACCGATGCTTCCTGCTCGCGGATCTCCCCCTGCAGCTCGCGGAGCGTCGAACGCAGCGCGCGCTCGGCGTCCAGGCCCTGCGCCTTCGCCGACGCGACGATGGCCAGCAGCAGCGGCCCCAGCTCGTCCTCGCTCTCCACCTGCACGCCACCCGACTCGCTCAGGTCGATCAGGCCGACCTTCTCGGCCCGGCCCAGCAGCTTGTCGGCCAGCGCGAGGGAGGGCATGGCCTGCGGGATGCCGTCCAGCACGCTGGTGCGGCCCGGCTTCTCGGCCTTCTTGAGGTCGTCCCAGAACCCGACGACGTCGTCCGCGGTCTCCGCCGTGCGGTCGCCACCGAAGACGTGCGGGTGCCGGCCGACCATCTTGCGGGTCATGTTCTCGGCGACGTCCTGGATGTCGAAGTCCTCGCCCGGGGTGTGCGCGGCGATGTCCGCGTGGAACAGCACCTGGTAGAGCACGTCGCCGAGCTCCTCCAGCATCTCGTCGCGGTTCCCCGTCTCGATCGCCTCGATCAGCTCGTAGGTCTCCTCGATGAGGTACTGCACCAGCGACTCGTGCGTCTGGGCGGCGTCCCACGGACAGCCGCCGGGAGCGCGCAGCTGCGCCATCACGGCGACGAGCTCGTCGAGTCTGGTGGGCGCCGCGTCGGTCATGGGATGCTCCTCCCGTCGGGGACAGGTTCATCCTCTCACCGGAACCGATCGGTAGACTGGGATCACTGGTGTGCCGGGAAGTCTGGTCGGCGAATTCGTTCCTCCCTTCCGCGCGTCGGCGCGAGATTGGCCACCGATGAGCATCATCCGCTCCGAGCGCACCGCCGCCGGGCTCCTGCTGGGCGCCGCCGCGCTCGGCCTCCTGCTGGCGAACACCGCGATCGGTCCGGCCCTGCTCGACCTCCAGCACGCCCACCTCGGCGGCGGCCTCGTGGACCTGAGCGTCGGGCACTGGATCAGCGACGGACTGCTCGCGGTCTTCTTCTTCATCGTGGCGGTCGAGCTCAAACATGAGCTGGTGGCCGGCGAGCTCAACTCGGTCGCGAAGGCCGTCCACCCGGCGATTGCGGCGGCGTGCGGCGTGGCCGTGCCTGCGCTGATCTACCTCGCGATCACGGCGGGCTCCGGCCTGTCGGACGGCTGGCCGATCCCGACCGCGACCGACATCGCCTTCGCGCTCGGCGTGCTCGCGGTGTTCGGGCGCGGGCTGCCGAACCGGCTGCGGGTGTTCCTGCTGGCGCTCGCGGTGCTGGACGACCTGGTGGCGATCCTGATCATCGCGGTGTTCTTCACGACGGACCCGAACCTGCTGGAGCTCGGCGCGGCCGCGGTGGTCGTGGTCGCGTTCGGGCTGCTCAGCCGGATGCTGCGCGGGAGGCTGCGCTGGCCCATCGGGGTGCTGATGGTGCTGCTGGCGGTGCTGACCTGGTGGCTCGTCTACGACTCCGGTGTACACGCCACGATCGCGGGCGTCGCGCTCGGGCTGGTCATGGCGCGGGCGCCCGGCCGTCGCACCGCGCACGCGCTGGAGCCGTGGTCGAACGGGCTGATCCTGCCGCTGTTCGCGTTCTCTGCCGCGCTCGTCGTCATCCCGGCGGTGTCGCCCGCAGAGCTGTCGCCGGCGTTCTGGGGAATCCTGGTCGCGCTCCCGGTAGGAAAGCTGGTCGGGATCGCGCTCGGCGGGTGGCTCGGGTCGTTCACGCGGCCGAAGGCGGAGCGTGCACGCATCCCCGTGCTCGGCCTGGTGACGGTCGGGGCGCTGGGCGGCATCGGCTTCACCGTGTCGCTGCTGATGAACGAGCTGGCGTTCGCGGGCTCGGCCACCGTGCGCGCGGAGGGCACCCTCGCGGTGCTGCTCGGCTCGGCGGTGTCGATCGTGCTCGCCGGGGCGCTCGTCACCACGCTCGCGCGCCGCAACCGCCGCCTCCACCCGCACGCGATTCGTGCCGAATCGCGCGAATCGACGCGCGAAACGCCACATTCGTGACGAATCCCGCGAATCCAGGTGCGACGACATTCGTGCCGAATGGCGCGAATCGGCGCGCGAGACGCGCCATTCGGCACGAATCGCGGCGCGTCAGCGCAGGAGGGCGGGGAGGGTGATCGCCGCTGCGAGGAGGAGCAGAGTGACGACGCCGATGGCGATGCCGCCGGGGTGGCCGAGGTTGAGCGTCACACCCACGCCGAAGCGCTTCGGGACGAAGAGCGCCGGGTCGGCGGAGTTGACGTAGATCAGGCCGCCCTTCCAGTGGCGGTCGTCGTCGCGCGGGTCGACGGCGTCGCGGGCGGCGCTCGGCGCGGTCGCCCCGCCTCCGACGGGCACCGCGGCTCGGGCGGCACGCGTCCCGTTGACGAGCCGGAGGGCGTAGACGCCGATCACCACGAAGATCACCACCAGCAGCGCCACCGTGACGATGCCGATCCCGGCGCTCGGCTGATTCGAGCCGTCGTGCAGCCAGCCGATCACGGACAGCGCGGCGATCGCGGCGGACACGACGAACGCCATCCAGCCGAGCAGCGACTGGGTCAGCTCGGCCTGCAGCGCCGCGATCCGCTCGGCGACCTCCGGCGACTCTCCCCCACCGCGTCGCCACGGGACGGCGCGGAGCACGAACGCGATCCCGACCATCAGGGCGAGCACTCCGAACGCGATCAACAGCGGCCCGAACACGGCCAGCACCGTCTTCTCCGCGAAGCGGTCCGGCTGGCCGCTCGCGTTCCAGTGCACCGCGATGGACGCCGGCAGGCTGTCGTACAGCGCGACACCGACCGCCCCGGCCGCCAGCAGCGCCACCAGCGCGGCCACGAACCAGCCGAAGGCCGGCTGCGGGCGCGCGCCGGAGTCCGGCGTGAGGCTGCCGCTGATCCGCACCGGCGCGTCGTCCAGCCAGCCGCCTACGCGCTTGGCCGCCTGGATGCTCCGGCGGCACAGCACGTAGCCCGCAATGGAGCCCGCCAGCAGGACCAGCGTCGCGACGAGCGCGGGCGCGGCGGGACCGACCGGGATGACGAGCGCGGCCGCGACGAGCGCGACGACATAGGAGGCCACGACGACGACACGGAAGCGCCGGATCGCGGCGACCACGACCGGGTCGGCCACGCGACTGCGCGGCACCAGCACGCCGAGCGGCAGGGTGGTGCGGCTCATCGCGGGCAGCATCAGGAGGATCGCAGCGGTCAGCGTCGTCACGGCGAAGGTGCTCAGCAGGACGGCGGTCATGGGGTGTTTCCTTTCCTGTCCCCGGCGCCAGGTTCGGCGCCGGGCTGTTCCGCGGCATCGTGCTGCGCGCTGGCCTGGTCGAACAACCAGGCGATGGCGGAGGTGCGAGACTCCAGCTCCGACCGCTCCACGCCGTGGGCGATGCCCTCCGCGATCAGAGCGCTCAGCCGCGCCGACCAGTCCGAGAGGAACCGCTCGTCCGGCGGCCCGCTGGCGGCGTCGCGCGCGATCACCGAGCCGGAGCGCCGGCTGGTGCGCACGATGCCCTCGGCGCGGAGCGCGTCGTACGCCTTGACGACGGTCGCGGCGTTGATCCCGAACCGCACGGCGAGCTGCCGCACGGAGACGAGCGCGTCGCCCTCGCGCAGCTCACCGCGCGCGATGGCGTCGATGACGCGATCGTGCAGCTGCTGGTAGAGCGGCGTCTCCGCCGTGGGATCGAGCTCGATGCGCACGCGACGCCCTCCCATCTGTATCGGTAGCTATAGTACAGCCGATACAGAACCGCGAGCAATTCCGGAGACCCGGCCGCGTGGCGCCGCGATGTCCGTACGAACGGGCATCCGTAGGGCGTGTCACGCGAAGTCTCCGGAGTTGGCGGCGGCGCTGGCAACTCCGGAGACTTCGCGACGGCGACCCCGGAAATCACCGTAACTCCGGAGATCGCGGCCGAACGGGCGGAGATCTCCGGAGTTACGGGAGGGCGCGAAGCGTGTCAGGCGGCGGGTTCGGTCGCCGGCTCCGGGGTCGGGAACAGGGCGCCGAGCAGGCTGCCCACCCACTCGATCAGGCCCGCGTCGTCCAGCGCCTCGCCGTTCACCCGCGGCAGCGGGACCGTCGCGACCTTGGGCGCGGCGTGGTACTTCGACCCCGGGTACATGCGCTGCAGGCGCACCTGCAGGGAGTCCGGGAGCAGCGCGGGCGCCAGGCGCAGGTTGGAGCCCATCGCCACGACCTCCCCCAGGCCGGCCTTCTGGGCGGCCCGGCGCAGGCGCGAGACCGCGATCAGGTTCACCACGGGCTGAGGAGGCTCGCCGTAGCGGTCGGCCAGCTCCTCCAGCACCAGGTCGATCTGGCCGTCCTTCGCGGCGGGCGAACTCGCGGTGGACAGCTTCTGGTAGGCCTCCAGGCGCAGCCGCTCGCTGTCGACGTACTCCTCGGGGATGTGCGCGTCGACCGGCAGCTCCAGGCGCAGTTCGGTCTGGCCCTCGGCGACCTCGCCGCGGAACGTGGAGACGGCCTCCCCGATCATCCGGAGGTACAAGTCGAAGCCCACGCCGGCGATGTGGCCGGACTGCTCGCCGCCCAGCAAGTTGCCCGCGCCGCGGATCTCCAGGTCTTTGAGCGCGACCTGCATGCCGCTGCCGAGGTCGTTGTTCGCCGCGATCGTGGACAGCCGGTCGTGCGCCGTCTCGCTGAGCGGCTTGTCCTCGTCCCAGAGGAAGTACGCGTACGCCCGCTCGCGGCCACGCCCGACCCGGCCGCGGAGCTGGTGGAGCTGGCTCAGCCCGTACTTGTCGGCGCGGTCGATGATGATCGTGTTGGCGTTGGAGATGTCGAGGCCCGTCTCGATGATGGTGGTCGAGACGAGCACGTCGAACTTGCGCTCCCAGAAGTCGACCACGACCTGCTCCAGCGCGTGCTCGTTCATCCTGCCGTGCGCGACGGCGATCCGGGCCTCCGGCACGAGCTCCGCCAGCTTGGCGGCCGTCGCCGAGATGGACCCGACCCGGTTGTGCACGAAGAACACCTGGCCCTCCCGCAGCAGCTCGCGCCGGATCGCGGCGGCGACCTGCCGCTCGGAGTACGGCCCGACGAACGTGAGGATCGGGTGCCGGTCCTCCGGCGGGGTGGCGAGCGTCGACATCTCGCGGATGCCGGTGACCGCCATCTCCAGGGTGCGCGGGATCGGCGTCGCGCTCATCGCCAGGATGTCCACGTTGGTCTTCAGCTTCTTCAGCTGGTCCTTGTGCTCGACGCCGAAACGCTGCTCCTCGTCGATGATCACAAGGCCGAGGTCCTTGAAGGTGACGCCCTCCGCGAGGATGCGGTGCGTGCCGATCACGACGTCCACGGTGCCGTCGGCCATGCCGCGCAGGGTCTCGCGCGCCTCCTTGTCGGTCTGGAACCGGCTGAGCTGGCGCAGGTGGATCGGGAAGCCGGCGAACCGCTCCTGGAACGTCTCGGCGTGCTGCTTCACCAGCAGCGTGGTCGGCACGAGCATGGCGACCTGCTTGCCGTCCTGCACCGCCTTGAACGCCGCCCGGATCGCGATCTCGGTCTTGCCGAAGCCGACGTCGCCCGAGATGAGCCGGTCCATCGGGATCGGCCGCTCCATGTCGGCCTTCACCTCGTCGATGGTCTGGAGCTGGTCGTGCGTCTCCGCGAACGGGAAGGCCTCCTCCAACTCGCGCTGCCACGGGGTGTCCGGCCCGAAGGCGTGGCCCTTGCTGGCCATGCGCGCCGAGTAGAGCTTCACGAGCTCCACGGCGATGTCGCGCACGGCACGACGGGCCTTGCCCTTCGCCGCCGACCAGTCGCTGCCGCCCATCTTGGACAGCTGCGGGGCCTCGCCGCCGACGTAGCGGGTGAGGAGGTCGAGCTGGTCGGTCGGGACGAACAGCTTGTCGCCCGGGTAGCCGCGCTTGGACGGCGCGTACTCCAGCACCAGGTACTCGCGCTTGGACTTCACCGCGTTGCGGCCGCCGCTGGAGACCTCCCGCTGGGTCAACTCCACGAACTTGCCGATGCCGTGCGTCTCGTGCACGACGTAGTCGCCGGGCTTCAGCGCCAGCGGGTCGACCACGTTCTTGCGCCGGGTGGCGAGCTTCTTGACCTGGCGCGACTCGTAGCCGACCGAGCGGCCGTAGAACTCGCTCTCGCCGATCAGCGCGAGCTTCTCCTCCGGGAACTCGAAGCCGTGCTCCACGTTCGCGCGCAGCAGGTAGGCGACGCCGGGCTCCGGGCTCTCCGGGAAGGAGTCGACCGGGCGCGCGGGCAGCTCGGCCTCCGACAGCACCTGCGCGGCACGCTCGACCAGGCCGGCGCCCTCGGCGACGATGGCGACCCGCCAGCCCTCGCGCAGCCGCTGGGCGACGTGCTCGACGGCGCCGGTGACGTTGCCCGCGAAGCTGGGCACGGCCTCCGCGGCGACGCGCACCTGGAGGTACTCCTCGACCTCGCGCTCCAGCAGCGGCTCGTCGGCGGCGTCGGCCTGGAAGCCGGAGAAGGTCCACCACGGATGGTCCAGAGCGGGCTGCCCTGGCCGGCTGAACTTCACCGAGTCCTTGAGCTTCTGCAGGGTGAGGAAGTCGCCGGCCGCGAGGTCGATCGGGGCCGCGGCGCCCACGGTGGCGGCGCTCCAGGCGGCGGACAGGAACTCCCGGTTGGTCTCGGCGAGGCTCACCGCGCGCGAGGCGACGCGCTCGGGCGACAGCACCGCGACGGCCGCGCCGTCCGGGAGGTAGTGCGTGAGCGGCACCAGCCGGTCCACGAGCGCGGGCGCGAGCGACTCCATGCCCTCCACCGGGATGCCCTCGCCGATCTTCGCGAGCATCGCCGACAGGCTCGGGAACTCGTGCTCCATCTCGCGGGCGCGCTGACGCACCGGCTCGCTCAGCAGCAGCTCGCGGCTCGGCGGGAGGATCACGGCGGGGATCGGCTCGGGCAACGAGCGCTGGTCGGCGACCGAGAACGCCCGGATCTGCTCGACCTCGTCGCCGAAGAAGTCGACGCGGTAGGGGTGCTCGGCGGTCGGCGGGAAGACGTCGAGGATGCCGCCGCGCACCGCGAACTCGCCGCGGCGGGTGACCATGTCGACGCGGGCGTAGGCGAGGTCCACGAGCTGGAGGGACAGCCCGCCCAGGTCGAAGCCGCGGCCTCCCGCGGTCAGCTCCACGGTGCCGTAGTCGGTGAGGTTGTCGGCCAGCGGCTGCAGGGCGGCGCGCACCGAGGCGACGAGCACGAACGGATGGGAGGCCTCCCCCGCCTCGCGGGCGGCCGACCAGTCGGCGAGCCGGCGCAGGGCGAGGAGCCGCTTGCCGACGATCTCGGGGCTGGGACTCAGGCGCTCGTGCGGCAGCGTCTCCCAGGCCGGGAACTCCACGATCTCGGCGTCCGGGAGCACGCACGGCAGGGCGGCGCGCACGGACTCGGACTCGCGGCCGGTCGCCGTGATGACGAGCACCGCCTCGGAGGAGCCGGACGCGGCGCGCTTGCCGATGAGGCCGGCGAGGAGCGGCACCCGGAGGCCGTCGGTGAGCGAGAAATCGGCGTCGCGACCCGCATAGGCCAGAGCGTCGGCGTACGTGGAGGCGCGCTGAAGCGCCGCGATCAAGCCCTGCAGTATCACTCGGGAGAGTCTACGCGGGGCTGCCGACAGCGCGATCGGGCACGGGGACGAGCTCACCGCGGTCGCCGAGGGTCGCCCAGCGCGCCGGCTCGACGGTCGCGGCGGCCGCGATCGCGCCGGGGAGGCTCCGGGAGCTCAGCAGGAGGCCGGCGTGCGACGGGCGCAGCGCGTCCGGGGCCGTGAGGACCTCCAGAGCGGCGAACCCGTCCAGGCGTGCGGCCCCCGCCTTCACGCAGGCCTCCTTGGCGGTCCACGCCAGCCGGAAGGCGCGCGCCGGGTCCACGGCCGCAGCCACGAGGGTGCGCTCTGCCGGAGTCAGCGCGTCGGCGAGATTCACCTCGCCCTCCGCCTCGACGTCCACGCCGAGACGCGACGGCGACGTCCCGGCGGCCACCCAGCCGGCGGCGTGCGACCAGCTCACGTGGCGGCCGGCGACCGGGAGCGGGAGGCCGTGCTCGCCGCCGCAGACCTCGCAGCGCTGACGCAGGTCGGCGGGCGCCGCACGAAGCAGGTGCGCGGCGAGCAGGCGGGCGGCGGTGAAGTCGTCCCGGTCCGCCGGCGAGCGCAGCCTCGCCAGCCGGGACTCCGCGGCGGCTCCGAGCGGCGCAGGCGGGACGGCGGCCAGCACCTGCCGAGTCGATGCCACGACGACCGCGCTCTGCTCCATCCGCTCAGGCTAGCCGCGTCAGATCCAGCCGCGTCAGATCCACCCTTCGAGCGCCTCCATGAACCCGTCGTGGTCGTCGCGGTTGATGACGTGGCCGCTGCCCTTCACCACGCGGACATCGAAGCCGGTGTCGCGCAGGCGCTCGGCGATGTGCGGCTTCACCAGGTAGGAGTTGTCGGCCAGCATCACCAGCGACGGCACCGCCATGTGCTCGGGCGCCCGCATCACGCTCGGCACGAGCACGGCCGGGATGGCCGCGCGGTCGAACGACTTGAACGTCTCGACCTCGATCGCGACATCCGCCGGGTCCCAGCGCGGGTTGCGCTTGGCGATGCGCGCGGCGGACTGCCGGGCGAGCGTCTTCAGGAAGGCCGGCGCCAGCATCCTCTGAAACCAGTTGGCGGCCGGGCAGGAGAAGGCGGGGTCGATGTAGACCGCGCGCTCCGGGTGCAGGCGGTCGACGGCGAGGCTCACGGTGAGACCGCCGAGCGAGTGGCCCATCACGAGCTCCGGGGCGTACGGGACGGTGTCGACGATGTCCTCCGCCATCAGCTCGGGGGTGTACTCGTCGGTGCGCGGACTGTGACCGTGGCCGCGGAGGTCGACGGCGACCACGTGGTAGCCGCGCTCGGCGAGCACGGGGCCGACCCGGCGCCAATTGCGCGAGTCCGACATGACGCCGTGGACGAGGACCGCGTACCGGTCTCCTGCGCCCCACTCGCGCGTGTACAACTTCATGGTCTGCGACGGTACCGTGTCGCCCTGGGCCGACGCCCCACGTCAGCTACGCTCTGGCTGAACGTCCGGCGTGAGTCGCCGGGGAGGGGGACCACGATGAGCTTTCAACCGCAGCCGGTCTACGGCCCGCCCGGCTACTACGCCGCGCCGCCCGCCCCACCCCGGCCGAGGACGCTCGGCGCGTTCTCGATGGGCATCGCGCTCGGCGTCTTCGTGCTGTCGGTGGTGGCCTCGGTGTACATCGGGATGACCGCGGGACCGGTCACGCACAGTATCGCGAGCTCCTCGGCAGGCGGCTCGTCGCACCTCTCGTCTGGGCAGATGGCTGCGTTCGCGCCGATCGGGATCGTGACGGCGGCGCAGATGATCTTCGGGACGGTGCTCGGCATCCTTGCGCTCGTGCTCGGGATCATCGCGGTCGCAACGAAACGCGGTCGCGCGTTCGGCGTCGTCGGCATCGCAGTGGCGACCGCCGCGCCCGTCGTGTCGTTCATCGTCTACACGGCCACGCTGACAGCGTCGGTCCCCCACGCCTAGCGCCGAGGGGCAGGCGGCGTCAGCGCTCGGTGTGGAAGTGGTTCTGGGCGGCGGTGAGGCCGTCCGTGGCAATGCGCTCGACCGCGTCGGCGGCGTCGCCGACCAGGATCGGGAGGTTCTTGCGCTCCTCCGCGCTGAAACCGGCGAGCACGTGGTCCGCAGCGGCACGGGAGCCGGGCGGCCTCCCGACTCCGACACGCACCCGGGTGAAGTCGCCGGTGCCGGTCGCCGCGATGACGTCGCGCACGCCGTTGTGGCCGCCGTGGCCGCCGCCGAACTTCAGCTTGAGGGTGTCGAACGGGATGTCGAGCTCGTCCTGCACCACGATCAGGTGCGCGGGGTCGAGCGAGTAGAACCGCAGGAGCTGCGACACCGGGCCGCCGGACACGTTCATGAACGTGTTCGGCTTGGCCAGGATGAACCGCGGCCCGCCGGGGGCGAGACGCCCCTCGGCGACCGTGGCGTTCGTCTTGTGGGTCTTGAAGGTGAGACGGCCGCGCGACGCGAGCTCGTCCAGCACCATCTGCCCCACGTTGTGACGCGTGGCCGCGTAGCCGGGCCCGGGGTTACCGAGCCCGACCACGAGCCAGGGGCCCTCTGAAGAGAGAGGACTGGCCATCGGGGGTGATTACTCCGCGGACTCTTCGGCGGCGGCCTCCTCGGCAGCAGCCTCCTCGGCGGCCTCGGCGGCAGCCTCTTCCTCTTCCTCGTCGGCGCGCGCAGCGGCCGGGACGACGACGTTGAGGATGAGCAGGTCCTCGTCCTCGGCGAGCACGGCGCCCGACGGGAGGGCGAAGTCCTTGGCGTGGTACTGGGTGCCCTCCTCGGCGTCGGTCACGTCGATGACGATGCGCTCGGGGATGTGGGTGGCCTCGACCTCGAGCTTGATGGTCGGGATGTCGAGCACCGCGATGGTGCCGGAGAAGGGCTCGCCCTCGACGTGCACGGGGACCTCGACGGTCACCTTCTCGCCGCGGCGGACGATGATGAGGTCGAGGTGCTCGATGATCTGGAGCACCGGGTCCTTCTGGACGTCCTTCACCAGGGTGAGCTGGCTCTTGCCGTCGATGTCGAGGTCCAGGATGGCGTTGGCCTTGCGGAGCAGCAGGCCGACCTGGTGGGCCGGGACCGTGACGTGCACCGGGTCGGTGCCGTGGCCGTAGATGACCGCGGGGATCAGGCCCTTCGCGCGGATCTTGCGGGCAGCGCCCTTGCCGAAGCTGTCGCGGATCTCCGCGACGACCTTGTTGGACTCGTCAGCCATGATGTCTCCTCGCCGGCGGGGCCGGCTGTCAGGCGAGCCGGAGGGCTCGCAGTATGGGGGGTGTCGACTCGAACGCATCGAGGTGCGCGAGGAAAGACTGCGAAGCCTGCTCCACCGCGTCGATAACGGATGCGCGAACGCATCCCTCGCCGAAGTTCAGTTGCCCAGTCTACCCGACAGCCGAGCGCACGTCGTCCACGATCGCGGCCACGAGGTCCTCCGGGGGTTCGGCGACGTCGAGCCGCACGCCGTCCTCCCCCGGCTGGAGCGGCTCCAGTGTCGCGAGCTGCGAGTCGAGCAGGGAGGCCGGCATGAAGTGGCCTGGCCGGATCATCCGCTCGGCGAGCAGGGCGCGGTTGCCGTCCAGCTCGGCGAAGTACGTGCCGGGCGCCTCCGACCGGATCAGGTCGCGGTACGTGCGCTTCAGCGCCGAGCACGCGACGACCATCCCGGCCGGACCCGCATCCGCGAGCGTGCGCCCGACCGCGCGCAGCCAGGGTTCGCGGTCGTCGTCGGTCAGCGGGATGCCCTGGCTCATCTTGGCGACGTTCGCGGGCGGGTGGAGGTCGTCGCCGTCCACGAACCCCGCGCCGAGCGCGTCGGCGACGAGCCTCCCGACCGTCGACTTGCCCGACCCGGACACGCCCATCACCACGACCCTCACTGCCATGTCTCCATTCTCCTGCGGTCGTCGGTCACCAGTCGTGCATCGAGCCGTCGAGGAGACGGTTCACCGGGAGGTACGCGGCCTCGTACGGGAAGGAGTTCGCGACGACCTCGTCGTAGTCGACGCCGATGCCGGGCTGGTCGCCGGGCTTCAGCATGCCGTCCTCGAAGGTGTACGTGGTCCGGAACACCTCGTGGGTCGCGGGGCTGTGCTTCATGTACTCCTGGATGCCGAAGTTCGGGATCGCGATGCCCAGGTGAATGGCCGCCGCCAGTCCGACCGGGGAGACATCGGTCGGGCCGTGGACGCCCGACTTGATCTGGTAGACCGCCGCATAGTCGAAGATGCGGCGCAGCCCGGTGATCCCGCCGGCGTGGGTGACTGGGGAGCGCACGTAGTCGATCAGCTGCTCCTCGAACAGCTCCCGGTAGTCCCAGATCGTGTTGAAGACCTCGCCGATCGCCAGCGGCGTCGTGGTGTGCTCGCGCACCCGGCGCAGCACGGCCTGATTCTCGGCCGGGGTGACATCCTCCAGCCAGAACAGGTCGTAGGGCTCCAGTGACTTGCCGAGCTTCGCCGCCTGGATGGGCGTCAGCCGGTGGTGCGCGTCGTGCAGTAGCGGCAGCTCCGGGCCGAACTCGTTCCTCACCGCCTCGAAAACGGTCGGCGCGTGCCGGAGGTACGCGCGGGTGTCCCAGGACTCCTCCACCGGCACGGCGCTCCGGCGAGCGGGCTCGTAGTCGTAGCGGGCGTCGGAGCCGGTCCCGGCTCCCGCAGCGGCGTTCTTGCTCGACGCAACGCCGTACACCGACGGCAGCCCGGGGATGCCGGTCTGCACCCGCACGGCGCGGTAGCCCTCCTCCAGGTGCTCGTTGATCGAGTCGAACAGCTCGGGCAGCTCGGCGCCGGAGGCGTGGCCGTAGACCAGCAGACCCTCGCGGCTGCGCCCGCCGAGGAGCTGGTAGAGCGGGAGGCCCGCGACCTTGGCCTTGATGTCCCACAGCGCCGTGTCGACCGCGGCGATGGAGGCCATCGTCACCGGCCCGCGCCGCCAGTACGCGCCGCGGTACAGGTACTGCCAGGTGTCCTCGATCGCGTGCGCGTCCCGGCCGATCAGCAGCGGGACGACGTGCTCGCTCAGATAGGCGGCGACGGCGAGCTCGCGCCCGTTCAGGGTCGCGTCGCCGAGACCTGTGAACCCGTCCTCGGTCGTGATCCGCAGCGTCACGAAGTTGCGGCCCGGGCTGGAGACCAGGACGTCGGCAGCGGTGATTCTCATGCGTGTGCTCCTTGGTGCGTGGCTGGCTCGCTCGCGGCGATGCGCTCGGCGAGCGGTTCGGTCAGGTCGGTGAGGTCGGGGGCGAGCGCGGCCAGCACGGCGGCGGCGCGGTCGCGGGGGCTGTGCGCGTCGCGGATGCCGGCGATCAGCTCGGCGGCTCCCGGGTCGCGGACGTCCGGTCCGGCGAGGTGGCGGCTCCACGCGGCGAGCACGCCGAGCTGCGCGGCGCCGGGCCCGCGTCCGGCGGCGAGCCGGGAGCGCAGCGGGTCGAGGATGCGCGGGCCGAGCTTCTGCGAGCCGTCCGACGCGATCTGGGCCAGGCGGTGCTCGATGCGGGCGTTGCCGAAGCGCGCGCGCAGGGCCGCGAGCGCGTCGTCCACGGTGGCGGCGTCGAAGGGCAGCTCGGTGCGCTGCTCACTCCAGAGCCGCTCCAGTTCGGCGGAGAGCGCGGGATCGGCGACCGCCTCGGCGACCGTGCGGTGGCCCGCCGCGAGGCCGTGATAGGCGAGCAGCGAGTGCCCGGCGTTGAGGAGCCAGAGCTTGCGGCGCTCGTACGGGGCGATGTCCTCCACGAACTGCGCCCCGGCGGCCTCCCAGGCCGGGCGGCCCGCGGGGAAGTCGCCGGCGAGCACCCACTCCGCGAACGGCTCGGTGACGACGGGCGCGGCGTCCGCCAGGCCGGTGAGCCGCCGCGCGGCCTCCCGGTCGGCGTCGGTGGTCGCGGGCGTGATGCGGTCGACCATCGAGGAGACGAAGGAGACCTCGGCGCGGATCCAGGTGTCCAGGGCGGAGCCGGGCTCGGCGAGGGCGAGCACCGCGTCGCGGATGACGGCGCCGTTGTCCGGGAGGTTGTCGCAGCTCACGACGGCGATGCCGCCCGCACCCGCCTCGAACCGTGCCCGCAGGCCGTCGAGCACGCGCGCCGGGGCCGACGAACCCGGGCGGTAGCCGGCCTCCGTCACAGTGAGCGTCAGCACGCCGACCGCGGGATCGGCGAGGACGCGCCGCCACGCTGCCGTGTCGGCGCCGTCGTGGACGCTGCTCAGCGCCTCCACGACGGTCGCGGCGTCGCCGTCCGGGCCGCGCTCGATGAGCGTGTAGACGGCGTCCTGCGCGGCGAGCACCCGCGCGGCGTCGGGGCTGCGGCCGGTGAAGGCGGCGATGCCCCAGCCCTCTCCCCCCGCGGCCTCGTTGGCCCGCTGCGTGTACCAGGCCTGGTGCGCGCGGTGGAACGCGCCCAGCCCGAGGTGCGCCACCCGCACGGGGTGGCGCACCTGACGGGCCGATGCGATGGATGGGACGTCGGTCATGCCGGCACCGCGCTGCGCGTGCGCGCCTCCACGTCCCGGAGGTAGGCCAGATTGCCGCGGGTACGCTCCTCGAGCGGCAGCGCGGTGGAGAAGTCCTCGCAGGTCACCCACCCGTCATAGCCGAACTCGTGCAGCGCGCGGAAGTAGGCGTCCACATCTCCCACGCCCTCGCGCAGCGGCGCCCAGTCGTGCCGCCAGCGCACGGTGCCGTCCGCCTCCGGCTCGCCGCGCAGCCACTGCACGTTCTTGACGTGCACGTGCGCGAGGTACGGGCCGAGGAGCTGGAGGGCGGAGAGCGTGCGCTCCTGGCCCTCGATCAGCAGGTTGCCGAGGTCGTGGATGACGCCGACCGCCTCCGGGTCGAGCCCGTCGAGCAGCCGGAGGGCGGCGGAGGCCGAGGGCGTGATGGTCTCGTGATGCAGCTCCACCAGGGCCTTCACGCCCAGCGACGCGGCGACCGAGGCCGCGCGCTCCATGTCGCGGCGTGCGGCGGCGAACAGCTCGCGGTAGTCGCCGAGGTCGGAGCGCGGCATGGTGACGCGCACCTGGCGCGCGCCGAGCTCGGCGGTCGCGGCGAGCATCCGGTCGACGTTCGCGTGGTCGCCGCAGCCCGCGTAGCCGCCGAGGCCGGAGAACTCCAGCCCGGCCTCCCGGGTCAGGCGGGCGATCTCGGGGAGGGACTCCTCCAGCCCGGTCAGCGGCCAGGTCGCGCGGTTGCCCGCCCAGAAGCCCGGCTGGTCGGCCGGCTGCTGGTCGACCACGCGCCACTCGATGCCGTCCCAGCCCTGCGCCGCGATGGTGCGCGCGGCCTCCTCGGGGGTCCAGTCCGGCGTGGAGGCGGTGAAGACGGAGAACTTCATGCGCGCACCCCCGTCGTGACCTCGACGTCGTCGAGCGAGCCGTCGAGCACGTCGTCCAGCAGCACCGGGCGGCCGAGGGTGGCCGACAGGTAGACCGAGCGGACGACCGCCAGCGAGAGGAACGCGTCCGCCACGGTGACCCCCGGCGCACGGTGCTCGCGGATCGCGGCCACGATGTCGTCGTACTGCCGGAAGTGCCCGATCACGAACTGGTCGGGGCCGCGGTCGCCGCCGCGCAGGTCGCTCGCCGGCACGAGGTCGGCGGCACGGTTGCCGTCGGTGCCGGCCGTGCCGAAGTACTCCAGCTGGTCGTCGTCGATGATCGCCGAGCCGCGGTCGCCGTGCACCTGCAGGCGCACCGAGAGGCCGGGGTAGGCGGCGGTCGTCGCGTGCAGCACCGCCAGCGCGCCCGACTCGAAGCGGATCGTCGCCACGGCGATGTCCTCGACCTCCACGCGCTCGTGGGCGAGGAGGGCGGTCCGGGCGTCGATCTCGACCGGCCGGCCGAGGAACCAGACGAGCAGGTCGACGGTGTGGACCCCCTGGTTCATCACCGCTCCCCCGCCGTCGAGCTCCCAGGTGCCGCGCCACTGCCCGGAGTCGTAGTACTCCTGGCTGCGCCACCAGGCGACGGAGGCGAGCCCACTGGTCATGCGGCCGAAGGCGCCGGAGTGGGCGGCCTCGGCGACGACCCGGGAGGCCGGGTCGAACCGGTGCTGGCTGATCACCGAGACGACAAGGCCGTCCTGCTCGGCGCGCTGCGACAGCGCCAGGATCTCGCGGGCGCGCGGCAGCGAGACGTCGAGCGGCTTCTCGATCACGACGTGCTTGCCCGCGGCGAGCGCCTCCTCCGCGAGCACGACGTGGAGGCCGCTCGGCGTGCAGATGACGACCACGTCCACCGGCGCTCCGGCGAGCGCGTCGGTCAGCGAGTCGAACTCGGCGACGCGGCCTGCCCCGTACTCCGAGACCAGCTGGTCGGCGAGCGCCGTCGCGGCCGCCGGGATCGCATCGACCAGCGCCGACAGCGCCAGCCCGGGATGCCGGAGGATGGCCCGGGCGTGGTTGAGGCCGATGATGCCGCAGCCGACGATGGCCACGTTCAGGGTGGTGGGTTCCATGCTCATGCGAGGGTGACTCCGATCCGGTCGGTGAGGCGGCGGAGGGCGCGGCCGGCGACGCCGAACGCCGCCGGTCCCGAGAAGCCGCCGAGGGCGTTGACGTCGGTGAGGTGGGGCTCCAGCGAGGCGAAGCCGGTGTAGCCGTCGTCGCGGAGCGCGGTGAGGGTCTCCAGCAGCTGGCCGTCGCCCTCCCCCGCCGGGGTGACCTCGGACGTCGCCGCGAGCGCGTCCTTCACCTGCAGGTACTCCAGGTGCGGGCGCAGCAGCGCGTAGCCGTCGGTGAACGGGCCGGGCACGCCGACCTGCACGAAGTTGGCGCTGTCCCACGCCAGCTTCAGCGCGGGCGACCCGACCGACTCCACGATGTCGAGACAGCGCTCGGGGGTGTCGCCATAGATGTCCTTCTCGTTCTCGTGCAGAAGCACCACGGCCTCGGCCTCGGCCGCGTCGGCGAGCGCCCGCATGCGCGTCAGCACGGCGTCGCGGATGTCCTCCACCGGCACGCCCTCCGCACGGTAGAAGGAGAACAGCCGGATGTAGCGGGCGTCGAGGCGCTTCGCCGCGGCGATCGCGCGCCCCAGCCGCTCGACCTCGTGCTCGATGGGCAGCGCCACGTCGACCTTGCCGATCGGCGAGGCGATCGCCGAGACGCGCATCCCGCGTTCGGCGAGGATGCCCGCGAGCCGGTCGAGCTGCGCGTCGTCGAGGTCGACGATGTTGACGCCCCACGCGCTGCGCACCTCGATGTGGTTGGCGCCCAGCGCCTGCAGGACCGCGATCTGCACGGCAGGGTCGGGGTCGATCTCGTCGCCGAAGCCGGATAGCGCCCAGGTGGGTCGGATTGTCTCAGTCACTCTCTCTCACTCACTCTTTCGTCCTCTTCTTCACTTAACGCCGCCCGCGGTCAGCCCGCCGACGAGGTAGCGCTGGAACACCAGGTACAGGGCGACGACCGGCACCGCGCAGATCAGCGAGGCCGCCATCATCTGCCCGTAGAGCGGCAGGGCTCCACCCTCCTGCGCCACGGTGAACACCTGGAGCGCGACGGCCGCCGTCCGCGTGTCCGGGTTGGTCATCACCGAGGCGAACAGCACGTCGTTCCAGCCGAGCAGGAAGGCGAAGATGCCGGAGACGACCACTCCCGGCCAGCTCAGCGGCAGCACGATCCGGGTCAGGATGCGCCACGACGACGCCCCGTCGATGCGCGCGGCCTCCTCCAGCTCGCGCGGCAGCCCGCGCAGGTAGGTCACCATGACCCAGGTCGAGAACGGCAGCGCGAACGTCAGGTAGGTGACGAACAGCGACCACCGCGTGCCGATGATCGGGATGCCGAGCGCGCTCGACGCCGAGGAGAACAGCACGAACACCGGCAGCAGCATCAGCGTGCCGGGGATCGACTGGAGGCCGAGCAGGCTGCGCAGGAACGTCAGCCGGCCGCGGAACGCGAACCGCACCAGCACGTACGCGGTCGCCACCGCGAGGAAGGCGCACACGATCGCGACGCCTCCGGCGACGATCACGCTGTTCATCAGCCCGTTGCCGAGCGCGACCGTCGACCACACCTTGACGTAGTTGTCGGGGTTGAACGAGCTCGGGAAGAACTCGCCGCTCGCGACGCCGATGTCGGAGTTCACCGACGACAGCAGCACGTACACGATCGGCAGCAGCGCGACGCAGAGCAGGATCGCGATGATGACCGCCTGCAGCGGACGGGGCAGCAGCCGGTAGACGTCTCCCGTGCCGCGGCGTCGTGGGCGGACGGTGGGGGCGGAGGCGCTCATGCCGTCTTCTCCTTCCGGTCGTCGCCGGTGTCGAGGCGGACCGCCTTCAGGTAGACGAACAGCGGGATCGCGATGAGGATCAGCGAGAACACCGCCATCGCCGCGCTCAGCCCGAAGCGGAAGCTCTGGAAGCTGGTCACGTAGGTCAGCACGGGGAGGACGTTGACGTCCGCCGGAGCCGGCACCCCGAAGAGCACGAACGGCAGCGTGAAGCCGTTGATGTTGTGCAGCAGGGAGATGATCAGCGCCAGCGCGATCGGCCCGCGCAGGTGCGGCAGGATGACGTAGCGCAGCTTCGCCCACCAGCCGGCGCCGTCCAGCGCCGCGGCCTCGTGGACCTCGTTCTCGACCGACTGCAGGCCGGCGAGGACCAGGAGGTAGAAGAACGGCCAGGACGACCAGATCTGCACGCCGATCAGCGTCCAGTAGCTGAGCGGGCCGTTGAGCCACAGCCCGGTGTGGATGCCGAGGTTGCCGAGGACGGTGTCCACGATCCCGTGCGGCTGCAGCATGGTGTGCCAGAACGTGCCGACGACGAAGCCGGGCAGCACGTACGGCACCAGGAACAGCGAGCGCACCAGCGCCCGGCCCCGGAACGCGTTCTGCGTCGCCAGTGCCGCGGCGACGCCGATCGGCAGGGTCACGACGGCCGCGATCACGGCGAAGGAGACGCTGATCCAGATCGACTGCAGCAGCGAGGAGGAGGTGATCGCCTCGATGTAGTTCCCGAGCCCGATGAACGGGGCCGAGACCCAGTCGCGCAGCGTGTACATGTCGAGGTCGAGCGTCGAGATGACGATCGCGAACACGAACGGGACGATGATGACCAGCAGCATGAGGACGCCGCCGGGCAGCAGCATCCAGAGCGGCCGGTTGCGCTGCTGCACGGTGCGGCGGCCCCGGCGGGGCGCCCCGCCCGCCCGCGGAGGGGTCGCCTCCGCGGGCGGGCGGGCGGTCGCGGCCGGGGCCGCAGTGTCGGTGGACATGATCGGCCCGCTACTTCTTGGCCTTGTCCAGCGAGCCCTGGGCCGTCGACTGCGCGGTCTTCAGCAACTGCGACAGCTGGGAGCTGCTGACCGACCCGCTCGACAGGTTCGGGATCGACTGCACCACCACGTTGGTCAGCGCGAGCTGCGTGTCGCCCCAGGCGCCGCTGAACGGCGTCGCCACGGACTTGCCGATCGCGTCGACGATCGGCGCGATGATCGGGGTGGACTTCTGCAGGTCGTCGGCGGCCTTCGCGTTCGACGGCAGGTCGCCGAGGAGCTTGAACTCCTTGGTCTGCATGTCGGCGCGGGTCACCATGTTGATGTAGGCGAAGGCCAGGTCCTGGTTCTTCGAGTACGAGGCGACCACGAGGTTGTCGCCCGAGACGATGCTCGCCGCCGCTTTGCCGTTGGACGGGTTGGAGGCCTTGCCCGGCGTCACGGTCGGCATCAGCGCGTAGGCGTACTTGCCGGCGACGGCGGAACTGTCCAGTGCCTCCATCGAGCTGGCCGACACCATCGGCAGGTAGGCGGCCTTGCCCGCCGCGAACGCCGCGACGGCCTGCGGGTTCTTCCAGCCGACCGCGGCCGGGTCGACGGCCTTCTGCTCGGTGAGCCAGCCGAAGTAGGTCTCGTAGGCCTTCTGGGTGATCGGGTCGTCCAGGCGCGCCTTGTTCGACTTCAGGTCGAGGATCGGGTTGCCGCCCTGCTGGGACATCGCCCAGACGAACTTCCACGGGTCGTAGTTGTCCGCGTAGCCGACCGCGACGCCGTAGGTGCCGCCGGTGGTGAGCTTCTTGGCCTGGCTGGCGAAGTCGTCCCAGGTGGTGGCCGGCTTGTCGATGCCGGCGGCCTTCAGGAGGTCCTTGTTATACGCCATCACGAACGGCCGCTGCGCGAGCGGCACCGCGATCTGGTTCTTGGCGTCCGGCCCGGACATCCCGAGCGAGGCTGGGACGAAGCGGTCGCGGCCGCCCACCTTGGCCCAGTCGGCGTCGGTGAGCTTGACGAACGCGCCCGTCGCGTAGGCGGTCGGCGTGAAGGTCGTGCCGAGGGCGTAGACGTCCGGGCCCTGCCCGGAGACGACCGAGGTCTGGATCTTGGTGAGCTCGTCGTTCGAGCTGGCGAAGCTGTCGAAGGCCAGGGTCGCCCCGGTCTCCTTCTTGAACTGGGCCTGGAGCTCCGAGAACCACTCCTTCTGCTGCTGCGGATAGAGCCCGCTCACCCCGGTGTAGACGGTGAGGGTGCGCCCTTTCCCGTCGACGGCCGTGGAGCTGGGGTTCGATCCGCCGCCGGACGACGAGCATCCGGTCAATGCGAGGCCGAGGGCCGCCAGGCCGGCGACCGCGCCGAGCGCGAAACGTGATCTCATACGTGACTCTCCTTTGAGGACGGTTGATCTGGTGGATCGTGTCCCCCG
Source organism: Microbacterium sp. X-17 (assembly GCF_039615055.1). Lineage (NCBI taxonomy): Bacteria > Bacillati > Actinomycetota > Actinomycetes > Micrococcales > Microbacteriaceae > Microbacterium > Microbacterium sp. X-17. The sequence continues at coordinate 955,949 of NZ_JBDHNI010000001.1, read as the reverse complement.
GACGAGGTGCGCACCGGAGGACTGCCGCCGAGCCTAGGGAGGGCGGCAATGCAAGTGCAAACGATTGCCAAAAATTGCCATCGTGTGCTGTGATGGGCGCATGAGCCCTCAGCTTCGCGGGTACCCGGACGGGACGGACCGCCCCGCCACCCTCGCCGACGTGGCCGCCGCCAGCGGTGTCGCCACCTCGACGGCCTCCCGCGCGCTCTCCAATCCGGGCCGGGTCAACGCCCTCACGCGCGAGCGCATCGAGCGCGCCGCCCGTGACCTCAACTACATCCCGAACTCGCAGGCCAGGGCCCTCACCAGCGGCCGGACCCGGTGCATCGCGGTGCTGGTCTCCGACGTCACGAACCCGTTCTACTTCGGCATCATCCGGGGCACGCAGCAGCAGCTCAAGGCCGCCGGCTACACGCAACTCCTGGTCGACACCGAGGAGTCCGACGAGCTGGAGGACGGGATGCTGCACAAGCTGCGGCCGTCGTTCGACGGCGCGATCCTCGCCGCCTCCCGCCTGACCGACCGGCGCCTGACGGCGCTCGCGGCCGAAATGCCCATCGTGGCGGTCAACCGGCAGACCCGCGGGGTCGCGAACGTCTTCATCGACACCCCCAACGGCGTCGAGCAGGCGGTCGGGCACCTGGCGTCGCTCGGGCACCGCTCGATCGTCTACGCCTCGGGCCCGGAGACCTCCTGGTCGAACGAGCGCCGCTGGCGCGCGCTCGTCCACGCGGCGGAGCGCTACGACGTGGAGACGCTCCGGGTCGGCCCGTTCGCGCCGCGCCAGTACGCCGGAGCGGCGGCGGCCGACGCCGTGCTGCACGCCGGAGCGACGGCGTGCGTCGCCTTCAACGACCTCCTGGCGATCGGGATGCTGGCACGCTTCCGCGAGCGCGGCGTCGACGTGCCGGGCGACGTCTCGCTCGTCGGCTGCGACGACATCTTCGGCGCCGACTTCTGCAACCCGCCGCTGACCACCCTGACCGCGCCGATCGAGCAGGCCGGCCGCACCGCGGTCGCCATGCTGCTCGCCCGGCTGGACGAGAGCGCCGCTCCGGTCAGCAGGCAGGCGGCGACGCTCCCCACGCACCTCACAGTCCGGGCCTCCACCGGGCCCGCGCCCGCCTCGCACCGCACGACGAAAGGACGCGGATGACCGCGCTCGCCCCGCACCCCGACCGTCTCTTCCCCGCCGACCCCGCCGAGCGCGACCTCGCAAGGCGGCTGCACGCGGCCGTCGCCGGCGCGCCGATCTACTCCCCGCACGGCCACGTGCCTGCGGCGATGCTGGCCGACGACGAGCCCTTCCCGGACCCGGCGGCGTTGCTGATCACGCCGGACCACTACGTGACGCGGATGCTGCACGCGGTGGGCGTCCCGCTCGGCGACCTCGGGCTCGCCCGCGACGGCGTGCCCTCCCCCGCCTCCGGGCGCGCGATCTGGCGCACTCTTTGCGAGCGCTGGGACGTCTTCCTCGGCACCCCGGTGCGGTTCTGGTTCGAGTCCGAGTTCAGCGAGGTGTTCAGGCTCACCGAGCAGCCGTCCGCGCAGAACGCCGACGCGCTCTACGACCAGCTGGCCGCCACCCTGGCGACGCCGGAGTTCCGCCCGCGCGCGCTGTTCGACCGGTTCCGGATCGCGGTGCTCGCGACCACGGACGATCCGGCGGATGATCTGGAGGCGCACGCGCGCCTCGCCGCCGACCCGACCTTCACCGGCCGGGTCGTCCCGACCTTCCGCGCCGACCGGTACATGCATCCGGACGAGCCCGGCTGGGCGGATCGGCTCGACCGCCTGGCCGCCCGCGCCGACGTCGACACGTCGAGCTACGCGGGGCTGCTGGAAGCGCTCCGCGTCCGTCGGGCCGCGTTCGCCGCCGCGGGCGGCACCGCCACCGACACCGGCGTGATCGACACCGGCAGCGAGCCGCTGGCCGAGGCGGAGGCCGCGCGCATCCACAGCGCCGCACTCGACGGCTCGGTCACCGCCGCCGAGGCCGTCGCCTACCGCCGCAATATGCTCTACCGGCTGGCCGAGATGGCCGCCGACGACGGCCTGGTCATGCAGCTCCACCCGGGAGTGCACCGCAACCACCACCGGCCCACGTTCGACGCGTACGGGCCGGACACCGGGCACGACCTGCCGGCGGTCGGGTCGTTCACCGAGCCGCTCACGCCGATCCTGCGCGACTTCGGCACCAACCCGACCTTCCGGCTGGTGCTGTTCACCGTGGACGAGACGACCTTCTCGCGCGAGATCGCGCCGCTCGCCGGCTTCTACCCGTCGGTCTACGCGGGCGCGCCGTGGTGGTTCCTCGACACCCCGGCGGCGATCCTCCGCTACCGGCGGGCGATCACCGACAGCGCGGGCTTCATCAAGACCAGCGGGTTCATCGACGACACCCGGGCGTTCTGCTCCATCCCCGCGCGGCACGACATGTCGCGCCGGGTGGACGCGTCCTTCCTGGCCTCCCTCGTCGTCACGCACCAGCTCGCCGAGGAGGACGCGTTCGCCCTCGCGCACCGGCTGGTGGACGACATCCCGCGCAGCACGTTCCGGCTGGGCTGAGGCCCCTGCCGCACCTCACAGCGCCGTGGGGGCGCTGTGCGTCACACAACGAATCACAGCGTGGCCGGACGGCTACGCTGGACGCAAACCATCTCAACGAAGGAGTCCTCCGTGCCCGAGAACCACGCACCGGCCAACATCGGAGTCGTCGGTCTGGCTGTGATGGGGTCGAACCTGGCCCGCAACCTCGCGTCGCGCGAGGGCAACACCGTCGCCGTCTTCAACCGGACCTACGCCCGCACCGAGGAGCTGGTGGACGCCCACCCCGAGGCCGGCTTCGTCTCCTCCGAGCAGATCGACGACTTCGTCGCGTCGCTCAGCAAGCCGCGCACCGCGATCATCATGGTCCAGGCCGGCCGCGGCACGGACGCCGTCATCGACCAGCTCGTGGAGCGGTTCGAGCCGGGCGACATCATCGTGGACGGCGGCAACGCGAACTTCCACGACACCATCGAGCGCGAGAAGCGCATCGCGCCGACCGGCATCCACTTCGTCGGCGCCGGCATCTCCGGCGGCGAGGAGGGCGCCCTCAACGGCCCCTCGATCATGCCGGGCGGCTCGGCGGAGTCGTACGAGACCCTGGGCCCGATCCTCGCCTCCATCGCCGCGGTCGCCGAGGGCGAGCCGTGCGTGACCCACGTCGGCACCGACGGCGCCGGGCACTTCGTGAAGATGATCCACAACGGCATCGAGTACGCCGACATGCAGCTCATCGCGGAGGCGTACGACCTGCTCCGCACGGTCGGCGGGCTGGAGCCGGCGCAGATCGCGGACGTGTTCTCCGAGTGGAACAAGGGCTACCTGGAGTCCTACCTGATCGAGATCACCGCCGAGGTGCTCCGCCAGGTGGACGCCGAGACCGGCCGCCCGTTCGTGGACATCGTCCTCGACCAGGCCGGCTCGAAGGGCACCGGCGTCTGGACCGTGCAGAACGCGCTCGATCTGGGCATCCCGGTCGGCGGCATCGCGGAGGCCGTGTTCGCCCGCGCCGTGTCCTCCAAGCCCGCGCAGCGCGCCGCGGTGCAGGCCACTATCCAGTCCCGGCCCGAGGTGCAGAAGGCGGAGGACGTGAAGGCGTTCGCCGACGACGTGTCGAAGGCGCTCTACGCCTCCAAGGTCGTCGCCTACGCGCAGGGCTTCGACGCGATCATCGCCGGCGCCGAGAAGTACGGCTGGAACATCAACAAGGACAAGATCGCCAAGATCTGGCGCGGCGGCTGCATCATCCGCGCCCAGTTCCTCAACCGCATCGCGGACGCCTACGACGAGAACCCCGACATCGCCACCCTGCTGGAGGCGCCGTACTTCGCGGACGCCGTGCGCGAGGGCGAGGCGGCCTGGCGTCGCATCGTCGCCACCGCCGCGCTCTCCGGCGTCCCGGTGCCCGGCTTCGGCTCCGCGCTGTCGTACTACGACTCGCTCGCCTCCACCCACCTCCCGGCCGCGCTCGTGCAGGGCCAGCGCGACTTCTTCGGCGCGCACACCTACAAGCGCGTCGACAAGGAAGGCACCTTCCACACGCTGTGGTCCGCCGACCGCACAGAAATCGAAACCGAAGGCTCCTCGCACTAACCCTCCCCACCCCCACCGCCGAAGGGCACGTTGTTGTCACTTTCCGGGCTCGGAAGTGACAACGACGTGCCCTTCGGTGTTGTTGCGTTCGGGGGACGCGCGCTTCAGACTCGTAGCGTGACGTTCGAGGACCACCCGGAGCTGACGGAGTACGACCCGTCGGACCGTCCGCTGCGCGGGCGGAGGCGGACCATCGCGACGCGCGTGTTCGTGGTCGTGGCGCTCACGGCGCTGCTGCTCCCCGGGATCATGCTGACGATCAGCATCCAGACCGACACCGCGAACTACACGTGCGACGTCTACACCCGGCACTACCAGCCGGACGCGGTGAGCTCGTCGGCCCGATTCGAGCTGTTCGCGCCTGCTGGTCCGGGATGGCAGTGCTACGCCCTGAACACCGAGGGCGACGCGACCTTCGTCGCCCCTCTCGGCCTCATCCCCTCCGCCCCGCACGCCCTCCCCTGAACGCCGAAGGGCACGTAAACGCCCCTAAAACAGCGTCTTAGGGGCGTTTACGTGCCCTTCGAGGGGAGAACTCAGGCGGCGCCGTCGAACATGGAGGTCACCGAGCCGTCGGTGAAGACCTCGCGGATCGCGTTCGCCAGCAGCGGCGCGATCGGCAGGACGGTGAGGCCCTCCCAGCGCTTGTGCTGCGGAAGCGGCAGCGTGTCGGTGACGACGACCGAGTCGATGGCCTCCGACTGCAGCAGCTCGACGGCGGGGTCGCTGAACACCGCGTGCGTCGCGGCGACCACGACGCCGATGGCGCCGCTGGCCTTCAGCGCCTCGGCGGCCTTCACGATCGTGCGGCCGGTGTCGATCAGGTCGTCCACCAGCAGGCAGACGCGGCCCTTCACGTCGCCGACGATCTCGTGCACCGAGACCTGGTTGGGCACCAGCGGGTCGCGGCGCTTGTGGATGATCGCGAGCGGCACGCCGAGCTTGTCGCTCCAGATGTCGGCCACGCGCACGCGACCCATGTCGGGCGAGACCACGGTCAGCGTCGACGGGTCGAGCTCGCGCTGCATGTGCTCGAGGAGCACCGGCATGGCGAAGAGGTGGTCGACCGGGCCGTCGAAGAAGCCCTGGATCTGCGCGGCGTGGAGGTCGACCGACATGATGCGGTCGGCGCCGGCGGCCTTGAAGAGGTCCGCGACCAGGCGGGCCGAGATCGGCTCGCGGCCGCGGCCCTTCTTGTCCTGGCGGGCGTACGGGTAGAACGGCGCGACGACGGTGATGCGCTTGGCGGAGGCGCGCTTGAGGGCGTCCACCATGATGAGCTGCTCCATGAGCCACTCGTTGATCGGGGAGGTGTGCGACTGGATCACGAAGGCGTCCGACCCGCGCACGCTCTCGTCGAACCGCGCGTAGATCTCGCCGTTCGCGAAGGTGCGGGCGTCGGTCGGCACCAGCTCACTGCCGAGGTGCTCGGCGATCTGCTCTGCGAGTTCGGGATGCGCACGCCCCGAGATCAGAACGAGTCGTTTCTGGCCGGTGGCAGTGATCCCTGACACTTACTCTCCGCTCTCTTCCGTCGCCCCGCTCTGTTCAGCGGCGCGCGCGGCTTCGGTGCCCGGCCGCTTCTCCGCGACCCAGCCTTCGATGTTGCGCTGCGGCGCGACGGTGATGGCGAGCGCCCCAGGTGGAACGTCCTTCCGGACGACCGTCCCGGCTCCGGTGTACGCTCCGTCACCCATCCTAACGGGCGCGACGAGCACGGTGTTCGTGCTGATCCGCACATGGGAGCCGATGGTCGTGCGGTGCTTGTTCACGCCGTCGTAGTTGGCCGTGATGACGCCCGCGCCGAGATTGCCCTTCTCCCCCACCTCGGCGTCGCCGACGTAGTTGAAGTGGGCCAGCTTGGTGCCCGCGCCGATCACGGCGTTCTTGGTCTCGGAGAACGTGCCGATCTTGCCGTTCGCGCCGAGGATGGTGCCGGGCCGGAGGTAGGAGAACGGGCCGACCGTCGCGCCGTCGCCGATCACGGCGAGGGTGGCGTCCGTGCGCTTGACCGTCGCGCCGGCGCCGACCTCGGTGTCGACCAGCGTGGTGTCCGGGCCGATCTCGGCGCCGGTGCGGACGACGGTCGCGCCGCGGAGCTGGGTGCCGGGGAGGATGGTGACGTCGGGCTCCAGGACGACCTTCACGTCGATCCAGGTGGTCGCCGGGTCCTGCACGGTGACGCCGGCGAGCTGCCAGGTGCGCACGACGAGCGCGTTGAGCCGGGCGGCCGCCTCGCTGAGCTGGGCGCGGTCGTTGATGCCCTCGACCAGCCACGACTCGGAGACCGGGAGGGCGTCGACGTCGAAGCCGGCCTCCCGCAGCAGGCCGATGACGTCGGTGATGTACTTCTCGCCCTGCGCGTTGTCGGTGGTCACGTTGGCGAGCATGTCGCGCAGCGCCGCGGCGCCGAAGACGTAGATGCCGGCGTTGATCTCGCCGATGGCGCGCTCGGCCTCGGTGGCGTCCTTGTGCTCCACGATCCGGTCGAGGTGGCCCTCCGGGGTGCGGACGATGCGGCCGTAGCCGGTGGCGTCGGCCGGGAACGACGACAGGATGGTCGCCGCAGCCCCGCCCGCGCGGTGCGCCGCGACCAGGCCGCGCAGCGTCTCGGCGTCGAGCAGCGGCACGTCGCCGTTGACCACGAGCACGTCGCCCGCGAAGCCCTCGGGGAGCGCGGCGACGGCCTGCTCGACCGCCCGGCCGGTGCCCGGCACCTCGTCCTGGTCGACGATGACCGCCTCCGGCAGGTCCGCCTCGATCACCTCGGCGAGCCGGTCGCGCTCGTGGCGCACGACGGCGACCACAGTGGCGGCGTCGAGCTCGCGGGCGGTCGCGAGCACGTGGCCGACGATCGGGAGGCCGCCGAGCGGGTGCAGCAGCTTGGGAGTGGCGGACTTCATCCGCGTGCCCTGGCCGGCGGCGAGGACGACGATGGCGAGATTCTGATCGGTCATGATTCTCCCGGCGGGTTAGAGACAGAGGTCGGGTCGAGACGTCGCTCCGCCTCCAGGACTCGAACCTGGACCTCACAGCTCCAAAGGCTGTCGTGCTGCCATTACACCAAGGCGGACCGCGCAACGCGCACACACAGTCTGCCAGACCCGGCGGATGCTGCCGCCGAGCGGAGGGCCGCGCCCAATAGCATGGAGGGATGGCGGAGGCACAGGACCCGGGCGCGCGCACCGGCGCGCGCGACGAGGTCGACCGCATCGTCGGCGCGTGGCTGCGCGAGCGCCCCGACCTCGACTTCTCGCCGCTGCAGGTGCTCTCCCGAGTCGACCGGCTCTCCCGGCACCTCGACCGCGCCCGCCGCGGCGCGTTCGACCGCTCCGACCTCGACTCGTGGGAGTTCGACGTGCTCTCGGCGCTGCGGCGCGCCGGCTCGCCGTTCCAGCTCAGCCCCAAGTCGCTCCTCCAGCAGACCCTGGTGTCGTCCGGCACGATGACCAACCGGATCGACCGCCTCGTCGCCCGCGGCCTGGTCGAGCGCCGCACCGACCCCAACGACGGCCGCGGCATCCTCGTGCAGATGACGACGCAGGGCCTGGCCCGCGTGGACGCCGCGATCACGCGCCTCGTGGACGCGGAGGCCGACCTCCTGGAGGCGCTCTCCCCGGTCGAGCAGGAGCGGCTGGCCGGCCTGCTGCGCAAGCTCAGCCTCGGCTTCGACGCCGGCGCGTGACCGCCCGCGCTCACCGCGCGGGCTTCACATCCTCTCAGGTGTCTACTATCCCGCTCTCATAAACTCGTCGGCGATGAGACTTTCCCTGAAGCGCCTCCCCTCCCGAGTGAAGCGCGCAGCCCGCTTCGAGATCCACGCGCACTGGCGCCGGCAGCCCCTCGTCCTCGGCTCCGTCTTCTACGAGTCGTTCTCCGGCAACGGGATGCTGGACAACCCGGAGGCCCTGTTCCGCGAGCTCCTGGCCGCGCCCGACCTGAAGCACCTCACCCACATCTGGGCGCTGTCCGACCTCCACCAGTACCGCGCGGCCGTCGAGGAGTTCGCCGACGACCCGCGCGTGACCTTCGTGCGCTACGGCTCGGCCGCCTACTACCGGGCGCTCGCGACGAGCCAGTACCTCGTCAACAACGCGACGTTCCCGTACGACTTCTCCAAGCGGCCGGGGCAGGTCTACCTCAACACGTGGCACGGTACCCCGCTCAAGCGGATGGGCTACGACATCGACGGCGGCGCGCTCGCGACCGCGAACATCGTCCGCAACTTCGTCCAGGCCGACTACCTGCTGGCGGCCAACGAGTTCATGACCGACCAGATGTACCGCACCGGGTACAAGCTCGACGGAATCTACCGCGGCACCATCGTCGAGGAGGGCTACCCGCGCCTCGACCGGCAGTTCCTGGACGACGCCCAGCGGGAGGACGTGCGCCGCCGCCTGATCGCGTCCGGCATCCCGCTCGGCGACCGCGAGGTCATCCTGTACGCGCCGACCTGGAAGGGGCAGGTCTTCGGCCGGCCCGAGGACGACCTCGACGCGCTGCTCTCCCACATCGCCCAGGTGGAGGAGCGCATCGACACCAGCCGGTACGCCGTGCTCGTGAAGACCCACCAGAGCGTGCACGCGCTGGCCGCCGACCGCCCCGAGCTCGCGCGGATGCTGGTGCCCAACGAGATCCCGACCAACCTCGTGCTCGGCGCCACCGACATCCTGGTGACCGACTACTCCAGCATCTTCTTCGACTTCCTCGCTACCGGACGCCCGATCCTGTTCTTCACCCCCGACCTCGCCGACTACGCCGGGACGCGCGGGCTGTACTTCGAGCCGGAGCAGTGGCCGGGCCCGGTGCTGATGTCGGCGCCCGAGCTGGGCGACGCCCTCGCTGCGGTGGCGGAGGACGGCGACCGGGTGCCCTCCGACTCGCGGGAGACGTACCTGGCGATGCAGCGCCGGTTCACCCCGTACGACGACGGCTCGGCCGCTGCGCGCGTCGTGGACATCGTGTTCCGCGGCGTGCGCGAGGGCTACCGGCTGCGCACCTCGCTGGACGACGACGGCCGCGAGAAGATCCTGCTGTACCTGGGCGGGATGCGCCCGAACGGCATCACGACCTCCGCGCTCAACCTGCTCAACAACCTGGACCACGAGCGCTACGACGTCTCGGCGTTCTTCGCGCAGAGCGGCTCGCAGGCGGCGATCGGGAAGCAGGAGCAGATCCACCCGGCGGTCCGCCAGTTTCCGCGGGTCGGCGGGATGAACGGCGCCAAGCTGCGGCACGTCGCCCGGCACCTCGACTTCCGGCGCGGGCGCACCGCGCAGCACGCCGAGACCGCCGCCCAGAACCAGCTCTGGGACGACGAGTGGTACCGCTGCTTCGGCGACAGCCGCTTCGACTACGTGGTCGACTTCTCCGGCTACGGGCCGTTCTGGGCGATCCTGCTGCTGCACTCACCCGACGCGCAGCGGGCGATCTGGCTGCACAACGACCTCGCCTCCGACGCGCACCGCGAGGTCAACGGCGAGAAGCGGATGCTGCACTCACTCACCCAGCTCTTCACCCTCTACGCGCAGTACGACCACCTGGTGTCGGTCTCCCCCACCCTGTCCGACGTGAACCGGGCGTCGCTGGCGGAGTTCGCTCCGCCGGAGAAGTTCCTGTCGGCCCTCAACACCGTGGACGCCGAGCACATCCTGCAGAACGCGAAGCGCGACCTCCGCCGGGAGGCGTTCGACGAGGAGGCCGGCAGCGTCCCCGACTGGGCGGAGACCCTGCTCGCGCCGGCCGACGACGTCACCACCTTCGTCAACGTGGGACGGCTCTCGCCGGAGAAGAACCAGGAGCGGCTGATCCGCGCCTTCGCGCAGGTCCACGCCGAGAACACGAAGACCCGGCTGGTCATCGTCGGCGCCGGCCCGCTGCAGGAGCACCTGGAGGCGGTCGTCGCCACGCTCGGCCTGCAGGGCTCCGTCTACCTGACCGGGATGCAGCGCAACCCGCACGCGATCATGGCGAAGGCGGACTGCTTCGTGCTGTCCAGCGACTACGAGGGCCAGCCGATGGTCATCCTGGAGGCGCTCGTCCTCGACCTCCCGATCGTGACGGTCGAGTTCGCGTCGGCGAAGAACGCCCTCCCGGCGGGCACCGGCCTGGTCGTCCCGCAGACGGTCGACGGCGTCGCGGACGGGATGCGCGCGTTCCTGCGCGGCGAGGTCCCGGCCCGTGCGTTCGACTGGGCGGGGTACAACCGCAAGGCCGTCGGCGAGTTCTACCGGGCGATCGGCGCGCAGCCGGTCGTGGCGGCGGCCGCGGAGGTGGAGGCGGCTGCGCCGTCGGCGGTGCCGCTGGACGCGCCGGGGCCCGGCAGTGCGGCCCCCGAGGCGACGGAGGCCGCGGCGGCGGAGTAGCCTCCACCCCAGAATCGGGGCGGGCGTTCAGCGTCCGCCTGCTCCTAAGCTGACGGGATGATCCTCGGTGTGCCGCTGCTCGTCGTCGCTGCGGCGCTGCTGCTCACCGCGATAGTGGTCGGCCGGCGGACCGCGGAACAGCCGCGCTCGCTCGTCGTCGAGTACCTGCCGCCGCGCGGCGCCCGGGTGATCGAGGACGCCCTCCTCGCGGGTCGGGAGAAGCGGGCGGTGGCGGCCGCGCTGCTCGACCTCGCCGTCCGCGGGCGCGTCCGGGTGCTCACGGAGACGGCGCCGAAGCGGAGGCGTCCCACGATCGCGATCGAGATCCCGCAGCCGGACGCGCTCGGACGCGACGACCTCGTCCTGATCGACGCCCTCTTCGCGTCGAGCCGTGGAAAACGCCGCCGGCTCTCGAAGCACAGGGACGAGACCGCTTTCCGGGTACGCGACCTCATCCGGACGCATGCCTCCCAGCTGCGCCGCGCGGGGCTGCTGGCAGCGGACAGCGTCGCCGGTCCGGTGCTGATGCAGACCGGCATGGTCGTCCTCCTGATCGCCGCGGCCGTCGCCCTGATCGCCTTCCTCGCCGGCGGCCTCCTCCTCGGCATCCTCGCGACGGCCGCCGTCGCCCTCCTGGTCGCCGAGATCGTCGTGGCCGCGCGGATCACCCCGCGCCGGTTCACGGCCGGCGCGACCGCGCGCCGGACGCACCTCGACGGCCTCCGCCAGTACATGCGGCTCGCGGAGGCCGACCGGCTCCGGACGCTCCAGTCCCCGCTCGGTGCCGTGGGGCTGCCCGCCGGACCGGAGGGCGACGCGGTGCGCCTGAAGCTGCACGAGCGGCTCCTCCCGTACGCCGTGATCTTCGGCATGGAGCGCGAGTGGACGAAGGTGATCGCCGTCGACTACGGCGCCCTCGACGCGGAGGTCCTCGCCGGGCTCGGCGGCGTCGCGCAGTCGGCCGCGGACATCCTCAACGCCGCGGGTGCGCTCGGGGACATCGTGGACATCGTCGACGCGATCGGGAGTGTGGTGGATGCCGCGGGAGCGGCGTTTGACGCGGCCGGACTGCTGGGCGGCCTGTTCGACTGGTCTCCCTGATGCTCAGGCGCGGGCGACGATCGCGGCCGCGTCCACCCCGGCCGGCAGCTCTCCGTAGAGCGACCCGCGATCCGGCCCGAGCCGTCCCGCGACGAAGGCGTCGGCGACCGCCGGCGGCGCGTGCCGGATGAGCAGCGACGCCTGCAACGCGACCGCGAGCGCGGCGACCAGGGTGCGCGCCGACGACTCGTCCGCCTCCGCCACCGCGCGGCGCAGCCGGTCGTGGTGCGCGTCGTACGCCGCGTGCGCCCCGCGCGCCGACGCGAGCTCGGCGTCGAACGCCTCAACGCTCGCCGGGTCGCGCCCGATGGCGCGCAGCACATCCAGCGCGATCACGTTGCCCGAGCCCTCCCAGATCGCCATCACCGGCTGCTCCCGATACCGCCGGGCCAGCGGGAACGCCTCGGTGTAGCCGTTGCCGCCCAGGCACTCCATCGCCTCGTAGGCGTGGCCGGGACCGCGCTTGCAGACCCAGTACTTGCTCACCGCGGTGGCCAGCCGGCGGAACGCGACCTCGGCCTCCGGAGCATCCTCGTCGTGCGCGCGAGCGAGCCGCAGCGAGACGGCCGTCGCGGCCTCCGACTCCAGCGCCAGGTCGGCGACCACGGCCGTCATCGCGGGCTGCTCGACCAGCCGGCGGCCGAACGCCGCGCGGTGCCGGACGTGCCACGCCGCCTCCGCGACGGCCTGCCGCATCCCCGCCGCGCTGCCGAGCACGCAGTCGAGCCGGGTGCGGTTCACCATCTCCAGGATGGTCCGCACGCCGCGGCCCTCCTCGCCCAGGAGGTAGCCGACCGTGTCCGCGAACTCGATCTCGCTGGAGGCGTTCGACCGGTTCCCGAGCTTGTCCTTCAGCCGCTGGATCAGGAAGACGTTGCGGGTGCCGTCCTCCAGCACCCGCGGCACGACGAAGCAGCTCAGACCGCCCGCGGTCTGCGCGAGCACCAGGAACGCGTCGGACATCGGCGCGGAGCAGAACCACTTGTGGCCGGTCAGCAGCCAGCGCCCGTCGCCGTCCGCGAGCGCCCGCGTGGTGTTGGCGCGCACGTCGGAGCCGCCCTGCTTCTCGGTCATCGCCATCCCGAACAGCGCGGAGGCCTTGCCTGCCGCGAGCCGACCGTCGTACTCGCGGGACAGCAGCCGCGGCACCCACTCGGCCGCGAGCTCCGGGGAGGCGGCGAGCGCGGGGACGGCCGCGTGCGACATCGAGACGGGACAGGCGTGCCCCGGCTCGACCTGCGCGAACAGCATGAAGGTCGCCGCGCGCGCGACGTTCGCCCCGGGGCGCGGCTCGGCCCAGGCGGAGGTGTGCGCCCCAGCGGCGACGGCTTCCCGGATGATGCGGTGGTAGCTCTCGTCGTACTCGACCTCGTCGATGCGGGCGCCCCATCGGTCGAAGGTCCGCAACTGCGGCTCGCGAACGTTCGCCCGCTCGGCGTCGGCCTGGAAATCCGCTGAGCCGACCAGCCGCCCGACCGCGCCGAGGTCGGATACGGCCCAGTCGGCGTCGTAGCGCTCGACGGCCTCTCGCAGCGGGAGGTTCGCGGCGAACTCGTCCAGGTCGACGCGCGGCGGGGCCTGGTTGAGGACGGCGTCAGCGTGCTGATTCACAACGGTGTGCGTCGGCATGCGGCGAGTCTAATCCGGGTGCGCCGGTCGCGATTACGCTCAACCGGGTGCACATCCCCACCACCCTCACCACCGACCGCCTCCTCCTGCGCCCGTGGCGCGAGGAGGACGCCGGCTTTGCCTTCGACCTCTACTCACGGTGGGAGGTCGCGCGCTTCCTCGGCCGCACTCCCGCCGTGATGACCGAGCAGGCGGAGGCGGAGCGGCGGATCGCGCGGCTGCGGGCTCTTGAGGACGACCTGCGCGTGTTCCGTGTCGTGGAGCTGGCCGGGACGCCGGTCGGCACGGTGATGCTGCAGCCCATCCCGGCCTCCGGGCCCGAGCCGCTGCGGCCGTCCGGGGACACCGAGATCGGCTGGCACTTTCACCCGGACCACTGGGGGCACGGCTACGCGGTTGAGGCGGCGCGCGCCCTGCTCGTGGCGGCGCTCGCCGACCTCCCGCGGGTGATCGCGGTCACCTACCCCGAGAACGCGGCGTCGCAGGGTGTCTGCGAGAGGATCGGGATGCGCCGGCTCGGCCCGACTGACGCGTATTACAACGTGCGGATGGAGCTGTTCGAGGCGTTGGCAACGGAGGAGATCCGGGCCGCCACGCCGCTGGAAGGCAGGTAAGGGAGGATATTCGGGGTCGGGGCCGCTGCATCTCCTCCGTTCGCGACGCCGCAGACCGCGTTGGCAGCGGAGGAGATCGGGGCCGGGGTGGGCGGGATGTCCTCCGGTAGCTGCTGCGGGGCGGGGCGGCGGGGTGGATGTCCTCCGTTGGCGGCAGCGGCGGTCAGGGCTCCAGCTGCTCGCTCAGCTCCAGCCAGCGGGTCTCCTGGTCGGCGATCTCGCCCTCCAGGGCGCGCAGCTCCTCGGTGAGGCGGCCGAGGCCCACGTAGTCGCTCTGGTCGTGGCGGGCGATCGACTCGTGGTGGGCGGCGACCTGGCCGGCCAGCTTGGTGAGGCGGCGGTCGATGGAGGCCAGCTCCTTCTCGGCCGTGCGCAGGGCGGCGCCGGACAGCGTGGGGGCCGAAGCAGAAGGCGAAGCAGAGACAGCCGGAACAGCAGGCGCCGCCTCGCGCTCGCGCCGCAGCCGCAGGTACTCGTCCACTCCGCCCGGCAGGTGCCGGAAGGCCCCGTCCAGCACCGCGTACTGCTGGTCGGTCACCCGCTCGACCAGGTACCGGTCGTGCGACACCACCAGCAGCGTGCCCGGCCAGCCGTCGAGGAGGTCCTCCATCGCGGCGAGCATGTCGGTGTCGAGGTCGTTGGTCGGCTCGTCCAGGATGAGGACGTTCGGCTCGTCCAGGAGGATCAGCAGCAGCTGGAGGCGGCGCTTCTGGCCGCCGGAGAGGTCCTTGACCGGCGTGGAGAGCTGCGCGTTGGTGAAGCCGAGGCGCTCCAGCATCTGGCCGGGCGAGACCTCCTTGCCGCCGGCGAGGTACGTCGTGCGCTTGTCGGCGACGACCGCGCTCACCCGGAGGTCGCGGACGGCCTCCAGCTCGTCCAGCTGCTGGGTGAGCGTCGCGATCTTGACCGTCTTGCCGCGCTTGACGCGGCCGGCGGTCGGCTCGACCGTGCCGGCGACGAGGCCGAGCAGCGTGGACTTGCCCGCTCCGTTGATCCCGAGGATGCCGGTGCGCTCGCCCGGCGCGATCCGCCATTCGACGTCGCGCAGCACGGTCTTCGGCGGGAACTCGACTGTGACGTCGATCAGGTCCACCACGTCCTTGCCGAGGCGGGCCGTCGCCAGCTTGGTGAGCTCGACGGTGTCGCGCGGGGCCGGCTCGTCGGCGATCAGCGTCGCCGCCGCGTCCATCCGGAACTTCGGCTTGGAGGTGCGTGCCGGCGCGCCGCGGCGCAGCCATGCCAGCTCCTTGCGCATCAGGTTCTGCCGCTTGGTCTCGGCGACCGCCGCCATCCGGTCGCGCTCGACGCGCTGGAGGATGTACGCCGCGTAGCCGCCCTCGAACGGCTCCACGATGCCGTCGTGGACCTCCCAGGTCGCCGTCGACACCTCGTCCAGGAACCAGCGGTCGTGCGTCACCACCACGAGAGCGCCGGAGGCCGCCGGCCAGCGCCGCTTCAGGTGGGCGGCGAGCCAGGCGACGCCCTCGATGTCGAGGTGGTTCGTCGGCTCGTCCAGGAAGAGGATGTCGTGGTCGTGCACGAGGAGGGCGGCGAGCGCGACCCGGCGGCGCTGGCCTCCGGAGAGCTCGCCGATCGTCGCCTCCCACGGCACGTCGGAGACGAGCCCGGCCAGCACGTCCCGCACGCGCGGGTCGCCGGCCCAGGTGTGCTCGTCGCGGTCGCCCACGATGGCGCGGCCGACGGTGAGCGCGTCCGGCAGCCGGTCGCGCTGGTCGAGCATCCCGACCGTCACGTCACGGCGGCGGGTGACCCGGCCGGAGTCGGGCTCGATGCGCCCGGCGAGCAGCGAGAGGAGGGTGGACTTGCCGTCGCCGTTGCGGCCGACGACGCCGATGCGGTCGCCCTCGGAGACGCCGAGCGTCAGCGAGTCGAAGACGACCTTGGTCGGGTATTCGAGGTGCAGCGACTCGGCGCCGAGGAGATGAGCCATGAGGTCCTCCAGCCTACCGTCGCGGGCCGGGACCGCCCTGCGCGGGGGCGCCGGCTCCCCCACCTTGGGGGAAACCGACCGAACACCCTGCTGTGGGATGATCGTGGGACCGGACTGCGCGTTCCCGACCCGCGCGGTCGATGGGGGCTGACCGTGACCGACGAGCTGGCGATCGTACGCCCACTCTTCGGACGCGACCGGGCGAGGGAGACCATCCTGCTCGTCGCCCACCGCGCGATCGACCGCGGCGGCGCCGTGCTCGTCACCGGCGAGGCGGGGCTGGGCAAGACCTCCCTGCTCGCCGACATCGCCGAGCGGCTGGACGGCTGGACCGTGCTGCGGGTGAGCGCCGACTCGTTCGAGTCCGACCTCGCGTACGCCACCGTCGAGACGCTGGTGCGGGGGCTGACCGCGCTGCGCGGTGCGGATGACGCCACGATCCGCCCTCCCGGCCCGGAGGACGACGCCCTCACCGTCGGGAGGCTGCTCCTCGACGCGATCGACGGGCTTACCGGGCCGGTGTGCCTCGTCGTGGACGACGCGCAGTGGGTGGACGAGCCCTCGGCGCGGGCGCTGCGCTTCGTGGTGCGGAGGCTGTCCGACCGCGGCTTCCTGTTCACCGCGGCCTCGCGCCCGCAGCCGAACAGCGTGACCGCCCTGTTCGACGACCTCGCGGCGACCTCGGTCAACCACGCCAGGATCGACCTCACCCCGCTCACCGTCTCCGACACGCAGGAGCTCGCCGAGCACCTCCTGGGCCATGCCATCTCGCGCCGCACGGCGACCCGGCTCACCGAGGCGACCCAGGGCTCCCCGCTGCTGCTGAGCGTGCTGCTCGGCCAGCTCCGCGACACGTTCGAGCAGGCGCTGCATCCCGCGGGCTGGGACCTCCCCGACACCGCGATCATGCCCCTCGCGTCGGCCATCTCCGCCGCGCTGGAGGGCGCCGACCCGTCCGTGCGGACCGCCGCCGAGTTCGTCGCCGTGCTGCGCGACCCGCTGCCGGCACCCGTCGTCGGCAGCATCGCCGCCCGCCTCGGCGCGAAACTCGACCTCCCCGGCGCCGTGACGCGCGGGCTCGTCCTCGGCCGCGCCCGCGACGGCGTGCTCTGGGTGGAGCCGGCGCACGCCCTGCTCGCCGACGCGCTCGCCGCCGAGCTGAACGTGGAGCGCCGGGTCGCCATCCACCGGGTCGCCGCCGAGGTGCTGGACGGCCACCGCGCGCTCCGCCACCGGGTGGAGGCCGCCGACACCGCCGACCCGCTGCTGGTCGACGAGCTGCTCACCGCCGCGCTGGCCGCCGCCGACCAGGGCCACGCAGAGCAGGCGATGAGCTACGCGCGCTCGGCGATGCACCTGGCCACCGACGGCGAGCTGGAGCGCGCGCTGATCGAGCTGGGGCTGCTCGCGATGCGGTTCCGCCTGCACGAGCAGATCCTGGAGCTGCGGCCGGCGATCGAGGCCCTGGCGCCGTCGCCCACGCGCGACGCGGTGCTGCTGGAGCTGCGCACCCTCTCCCGCGACGTGCCCGGCGCCCTGGAGCTGGCCCTGAAGCTGGAGGCCGCGCCCGCGACCACGCCGGACGAGCGCGCGATCCGCACCCACGTCGCCGAGGCGATCCCGAAGGTGCTGATGGCGATGGGCGACTTCGCCGGCGTCCTCGACCACCTGGAGACCGCCCGCGCGCACATCGCGGAGTGCCCGCGGCCCGAGGAGGTCGCCGACCCGGCACTGCGCTGGCTCGCCGAGCCCGACGAGCACCTGGTCCGGCTGCTCGGCTGGGCGCTCAACTCGGCCGCGCACGCGCGCCGGCCCGACCTGTTCGCGCCGCTCACGGCCGAGCTGGACGAGGTGCTGGCGCACCACGAGTCGCCCGCCGCCGTCGACGCGCTCGTCGCGCGCTCCCGGGTGTCCATCCTCGGCGGCGACGTCGAGCACGCCCGCGCCGATCTGGCCAGAGCGAACGAGCTTCTCCGCCGCTTCCCGTCGAGCTGGACCGCCGGCTTCGCCCGCACCATCTACGCGCACATCCTCTTCCTCGTCGGCGAGTGGGAGGAGTCGGTCACGCTGGCCGACACCGCCGTGGCGCTGGCCCTGGACGAGACCGACCTGTCCGGCTGGCCGATCGCCCTCTGGACCTCCGCCCTGGTCCGCGCCGGACGCGGGGAGGCCGACCCGGTGGGCGAGCGGCTGCGCTCGGCCGCGCGGGCCGACCCGCGGTTCACCGGCTCCTACGACGGCGACCTGCCGTTCCTCGCCAGGGCCGAGCTGGCCCGCGCCCTCGGCCGGCCGGAGGAGCAGCTCCGGGCGACGGTCGACGCCGAGGCAGCGGCGACGCGCGCCTCCACCCTCGGCTGGCTCACGTACCGCGTCGACGCGCTCGCGACGCTGGGCCGCGCGGCCGAGGCGCGCCTCGCCTACGAGCGCTGCGCCGCACCCGGATTGTGGCGGCCCTACTACGGCTCGCTGCGCTGGCTCGACGGCCGGGTGCTGGAGGCAGAGGGCCGGATCGCGGAGGCCGTGACTGCGTACCGCGAGGCCGCGCAGGAGTGCCGCTTCGCGTTCCCCGAGGCGGTCGCCGCGCTGGACGCCGGCCGACTGCTCGCGGCGGACGCCGACGCAGGCGACGACGCCGAGACCCTCCTGGAGGCCGCCGCCACGACCTTCCGCAGCCTCGGCGCCAGCAGCTACCTCGCCAGGGCCGCGCAGCACCTCGACGCGCTGCGCTCGGCCCTGAGCGGCACGGCCGACGGCGAGCGCGGCTCCGACGACGGCATCGGGGACCCGCTCGCCTCGCTCACGACGCGCGAGCGGCAGGTGGCCCACGCGCTGGCCGCCGGCATGACCAACAAGGAGATCGCGGAGCGGCTGTACGTCTCGGTCACGACCGTCAACTTCCACGTCCGCAACATCCTCGCGAAGCTCGGGATGCGCTCCCGCCGGGAGCTGCGCTCGCTCGCCCTCCCCCGTCGCCGGCCCGTCAGAAGCGACCGACCCGTCAAGAGTTGACGGTTTTGCGGTCCCCCACTATGAGGACACGCACCCCGCTCGCTAACGTGGTTCTCACCCGGGATGCCCGACCCGCACCCGCACGGATGCGACTCAGATCAACGAATCGTCTCAACCCGACGTGCGCTGCGGATCGGGCGTCCTCGGGCTCCGGCGCCCGCCCGAACGCGCGCCTGTGCGCCTCACCAGCGCCGAGTACACCTGGATCGCCGGGATGTGGCCCGACATGGCCCGGCTTCCAGGGTGCTCGGCGGGTCGGGCCGTGCCTCAGTCGCCGACGACCCGCGCCCCGTGCACGGGACCGGTCGCCCGCACCGCGCGGATGCGGGAGGCGCTCAGCGCGATCTGCAGATCGAGCGCGTTGTCGAGGTCAGCCGTCAGGAAGGCCACGGTCGGACCTGAGCCGGACACGATGCCCGCGAGCGCGCCGTTGAGCTCGCCGAGCTCCAGCACCTCCGCGATGCTCGGGGCCAGGTGGATCGCCGGCGCCTGGAGGTCGTTCGTGAGCGCCTCGGCCAGCATCGCCGGGTCGCCAGCGCGCAGCGCCTGCAGGATCTCCGCGTCGACGCTCGGGCTGCGCTCGGCCGGCGCGATCTCGCCGATGTGCCGCTGCCGGTGCCGATCGAGCTCGCTGTAGACGGCCGGAGTGCTGAGCTCGCCCTCCGGCAGCGCGAGCACCCACTGGAACTGCCCGGTGGCCAGCGCGGGGCTGAGCCGGTCGCCGCGGCCCGTGCCGATCGCCGTGCCCCCGACCATCGCGAAGGGGACGTCGGCGCCGAGCCGCGCGGCCAGGGCGAGCAGCTCCTCGCGGCCGAGCTCGGTGCCCCAGAGCGCGTCGCACGCGACCAGGGTCGCGGCGGCGTCGGCCGAACCGCCGCCCATGCCGCCCGCGATCGGGACGTGCTTGTCGATCTCCAGCCGGACGCCGCCGGTGTGGCCGGTCTTCTTGGCCAGCAGCTTGGCGGCCTTGATGGCGAGGTTCGTGCCGTCGGTCGCCAGGCCGCTCGTGTCGACGCTGCCCGAGAAGCTGACCGAGAAGTCGTCGGCCCGGTACGCGCGGACGTCCTCGTACAGCGACACGGCCTGGTAGGCGGTCGCGACGTCGTGGTAGCCGTCGTCGCGGACGGCGCCGACGCGCATGAACACGTTGATCTTGCCCGGCGCACGCACATGCACGGCATCCACGTCCCACCCCGTACCAGCCTCGACCATGCCTCAAACCTACACACCGCGGGGCCGCCGCGCGGACCACGCGATCAGGGGGTTCCGGCGAGTCTCACGAAGTCGTCGAGCTGGAGCTGCTCGCCCCGGAGCGAGGGGCTGATGCCGGCGGCCTCCAGCGCAGTCGCGGCGGACGTGGGGTCGCCGAAGACGACGGACAGCGACTGCCGGAGGGTCTTCCTACGCTGCTGGAAGGCGGCGTCCACGAGGGCGAACGTGCGGCGGCGGAGGCCCTCGTCGCCGCGCGGCTCCGCACGACGATCGAAGGCGACGAGCACCGAGTCCACGTTGGGCACCGGCCAGAAGATCTGCCGGCTGACGTTGCCCGCCGTGCGCCAGTCGCCGTACCAGGCGGCCTTGACGCTGGGCGCGCCGTAGACCTTGGAGCCGGGGCCGGCGGCGATGCGGTGGCCGACCTCCGCCTGCACCATGACCACTCCGGAGCGGAGGGTCGGGAAGGTCTCCAGGAAGTGCAGCAGCACGGGCACCGAGACGTTGTACGGGAGGTTGGCGACCAGCCGCGTCGGCTGCTCCGGCAGCTCCGTCACCGTGAGCGCGTCCTGGTGCACGACGGTCAGCCGCCCGGCCGCGGAGGGCGCGAGCTGCTCGACCGTGACCGGGAGCTGCGCGGCGAGACGGCGGTCGATCTCCACGGCGACGACGCGCGCGCCGGTCTCCAGCAGGCCGAGCGTGAGGGAGCCGAGACCGGGCCCGACTTCCACCACGACGTCACCCGCCTCCACCTCCGCCACGCGGACGATGCGGCGGACGGTGTTGCCGTCGATGACGAAGTTCTGGCCGAGCTTCTTGGTCGGGGTGACGTCGAGCAGCTCGGCGAGGTCGCGGATCTCGGCCGGCCCGAGCAGGCGCAGCTCGCTCACGCGATCGTCCCGATCGGGCCCGACGGCGGCTGCCCGACCGGCTCGCTGTCCCAGCGGCCGTAGACGAGCTCGGTGTTGGAGTTAATCTGCGCCGCGAGCGTGGAGGCGTCGGTCTCCAGGTACTCGGCCATCGCCCGCAAGGTGTGCGGGATCAGGTACGGCGCGTTCGGGCGGCCGCGGTACGGCATCGGGGTGAGGAACGGCGCGTCGGTCTCGACCATGATCAGGTGGCGCGGCGCGGCCCGAAGCGCCGCCCGGAGGTTCGGCGCGTTCTTGAACGTGATGTTCCCGGCGAAGGACATGAACCAGCCGTTGTCCGCGCAGATCTCGGCCAGCTCCACGTCGCCGGAGAAGCAGTGGAAGACGGTGCGCTCGGGCGCGCCGACCCGCTTCAGCGTCGAAACGACGGCGGCGTGCGCGTCCCGGTCGTGGATCTGGAGGGCGATGCCGTTCTGCTTCGCGATCTCGATGTGCGCCTCGAAGGACGCGAGCTGCGCGTCGCGGCGCGGCCCGGCCTCCGTGCGGAAGAAGTCGAGCCCGGTCTCCCCGGCGGCACGCACGCGCGGCCGCCCGGCCAGCTCGGCGATGACCGCGAGGGCGTCGTCCAGCTCGCCGCGCTCGGCGTAGTCGGGCGCGTCGTTGGGGTGGAGGGCGACGGCGGCCAGCATGCGCGGCTCGATCGCCGCCATCTCCGCCGACCAGCGGGAGGTCTCCACGTCGTTGCCGACCTGGACGACCCCGCGCACGCCGACGCTGGAGGCGCGGTCGAGCTGCTCGCGGTAGTCGAGCGGGTCGTTCCCGTCCGCGATCTCCAGGTGGGTGTGGTTGTCGTAGACGGGCACGACCAGCGCCTCCGGCAGCGGCGGGTACGCGAGGTCGCGACCGTCCGTGACGTGTCGCTGCCGGATGAACGCGGGGTCGGTCATGCCCCCTGCACCACGTCCGCCTCGATCCGCGGGAACAGCGCTTCGAGCCCGTTGACCTCGGTGCCGGCGGGGAGCTGCCCCCAGTCGCCGGCCTTCCGCAGCGGCTGCGCGTCCAGCGGGCCGAGCTCCGCGGTGACGCCGAGCGCGGTCCACAGCTTCGCCGTCGCCTTCGGGATCACCGGCGAGAGCAGCACCGCGAGCGCGCGGAGGCCCTCCGCCGCCGTGTAGAGCACCGTCTGCAGGCGCTCGCGCTTGGCGTCGTCCTTCGCCAGCGACCACGGCTCCTGGATCGTGATGTAGCCGTTGAGCTCGTCCACCACCGTCCACACCGCGGCGAGCGCGTCGTGGATCGCGAGCGTGCTCATCGCGGCGTCGGCGTCGGCCGTGGCCTTCGCGACGACCTGCTGCACGTGGAGGTCGGCCTCCTCGTAGCTCGCCGCCGGCGGCACGACGCCCTGGAAGTAGCGCGTGACCATCGCGACGACACGCGACGCCAGGTTGCCGAAGCCATTGGCGAGCTCCGCCTGGTAGCGCGCGGCGAGGTCCTCCCAGCTGAACGAGCCGTCCTGGCCGAAGTTGATCGCGCGCAGGAAGTAGTAGCGGAACGCGTCGGAGCCGAAGGTGTCGGTGATCTGTGTCGGCGCGATGCCGGTCAGCTTGGACTTGGACATCTTCTCGCCGCCGACCAGCAGCCAGCCGTGGCCGAACACGCGGTGCGGCACCTCCAGGCCCGCGGCCATCAGCATGGCGGGCCAGATGACGGCGTGGAAGCGGAGGATGTCCTTGCCGACCAGGTGCGTCGCCGGCCAGCGCCGCTCGAAGGTCTCGTCGTCCTGGCCGTAGCCGACCGCGGTCACGTAGTTGAGGAGCGCGTCGAACCACACGTAGACGACATGCGACTCGTCCCACGGCACCTTGATGCCCCAGTCGAAGCTCGACCGCGAGATGGACAGGTCGCTGAGCCCCTGACGGACGAACGACACGACCTCGTTGCGCGCCGACTCCGGCTGCACGAACTCCGGGCGGTCCTCGTAGAGGGCGAGCAGGCGGTCGGCGAAGTCGCTCATCCGGAAGAAGTAGTTCTTCTCCTGCAGCAGCTCCAGCGGCTTGGAGTGGATGGCGCAGACCTTCTGGCCCTCGTACTCCCCCGTGCCGTCCACGATCTCGCTCTGCGGCTTGAACTCCTCGCAGCCGACGCAGTACAGCGCCTCGTACTCGCCCGCGTAGATGAAGCCGTCGTCGTACAGCTTCTGCAGGAACTTCTGCACGTTCTTCTCGTGCCGCTCGTCGGTGGTGCGGATGAAGTCGTCGTTGGCGATGTCGATGGTCTTCAGCAGCGGCAGCCACTCGTTCGTCACCAGCCGGTCGGCCCACTCCTTCGGGGTGGTGCCGTTTGCGGTCGCGGTGCGCAGGATCTTCTGCCCGTGCTCGTCGGTGCCGGTGAGCAGCCAGGTGTCGTCGCCGGCCTGACGGTGCCAGCGCGCGAGGACATCCGCGGCGACCTCCGTGTAGGCGTGCCCGATGTGCGGGACGTCGTTGACGTAGAAGATCGGCGTGGTGATGTAGAACGCGGAGCCGTCGGACATGCTGACCATCCTACGGCCGCGCGCGACCCTCCTCGCCGTTGTTACCGACCGCCGGACGGTCGGTTGGAGACTTCCGGGCTATTTCGGAGCTGAAAGTTGTAACTTAGAGCCGACTGACACGAACGGAGCAGAAAATGACCCTCACCGCCGCCGAGATCGACCTGCTCCCGCATGTGCCGATAAGCACGTTCAAGGCCAATCCCGCTCACTACATCCACTCCGGCGCCGCTGTCACGACGCACGGACGTGTGAGCGCGGCATTCATTCCGGTCAGCGACGAGACGGGCCAGGAGCCCCAGGCCGCCCTCGAAGCCGCAAAGACCCGACTTCGGCTGCTCGCGCGGCTGTCCGATCCCGACGTCGTCGCCGACGAGCTCCGGCGTGTCAGCGCGGCGCGCAATGAGGAGACGGTCGGAGACGCGCGGTGACGATCCTCGGCATGCTCGACACCAGCATTCTGATCAGCGGGCTTCCGAGCGAGGTCATCGACGACATCGGCGCCTATCGTTCGTCCATGATCTGCCGAGGCGAGTTGGCGCAGGGACTGGTGGTGTTCCGCGGCGACCGCCGCCATCACGCCGCCGCGAGTCAACGCGAAGAGCTGATCCGGACGCTGGACGAACTCCCGGATTTCTGGCTGGACTTCGACCGTGCCGCATCGGACGGCTACGGCCCCCTCACGGCGCAGCCCCGAAAGGCGATCAGGCAGAAGGACGCACTGATCGCTGCGCACGCCTACGCCGTCGGGGTGCCCCTCCTGACGGGAGACGCCGGGTTCAGCCGGTTCCCCGACGTCGAAGTAGTCCTACTCCCGAACTGACCCCGCCGAGACGTGACTCGTTGCGGGAATCCGGCCCCGGATTCCCGCAGCTACGCACGTCTCGCGGCCAGGGCGGCCTGGTAGAGGTCGCGGCGGGAGAGGCCGGTGGCCTCGGCTACCTCGGCGGCGGCCTCTTTGAGGCGGGCGCCGTCGGCGACGAGGGCCTGCACCTGGGCGAGCGCGGTGGCGGGGTCGGCCTCCCGGGCCGGGGCGCCCGCGACGACCACGACGATCTCGCCGCGTGCGCCGTCGGCCGCCCATTCGGCCAGCTCGGCGAGCGTTCCGCGGCGGACCTCCTCGTGCAGTTTGGTCAGCTCTCGGCACACCACGGCGCGGCGGTCGGCGCCGAAGACGTCCGCCAAGTCAGTAAGGGAAGCGCCGAGCCGGTTGGGCGACTCGAAGAAGACCATCGTGCGCTGCTCCCCCGCGAGCGCCCGGAGCCCCGACGTGCGCTCGCCGTGCTTGCGCGGCAGGAAGCCCTCGAACGTGAAGCGGTCGGTCGGGAGGCCGGAGACGGCGAGCGCCGTCAGCACCGCGCTCGGACCGGGAACGACCGTCACGCCGACGCCGGCGGCGGCCGCGGCCTCCACCAGCGGGAAGCCGGGGTCGGAGACCGTGGGCATCCCGGCGTCGGAGAGCACCACCACGTCCTGGTCGCGGGCCAGCTCCACCAGCTCGGCGGCACGGTCGCGCTCGTTGTGCTCGTGCAGGGCGATCAGCCGCGGCCGGTTCTCGACGCCGAGGCCCGCCAGGAGGCGCTGCGTGACGCGGGTGTCCTCGGCGGCGACCACGGTCGCGGAGCCCAGCAGCTCGACCAGGCGGGCGGAGGCGTCGCCGAGGTTTCCGATCGGCGTCGCGGCGAGGATGATCATGGGTCCAGTATGTCAGGATGTCCTGGTGACCTCCCCCGACATCGCCGCGACCGGCGCCCTGCCGGCCACGCACGCCGCGCCGGCCCGCACCGGCAGCCGGCTCGACGACTGGTGGGCGCGCGTCCTGCGCACACCGCAGCGGCTGCAGCTCTGGTACTGGGGCGCGCCGATCGCGGTCACACTGCTCGCCGCCATCCTGCGGCTGTGGGACCTCGGCACCCCGCACGTGCTCGTCTTCGACGAGACCTTCTACGTCAAGGACGCCTGGAGCCTCTTCCACCTCGGCTACGAGGGGAGCTGGCCCGACAAGGCCGACCAGTCGTTCAACGCGGGCAACACGAACATCTTCGAGTCCTCGCCGTCGTTCGTCGCGCATCCGCCGCTCGGCAAATGGATCATCGCGCTCGGGATGGCCGCGACGGGAGCCGGCAACTCGTTCGGCTGGAGGCTGTCGACCGCTGTCGTCGGCATCCTCGCGGTGCTGATCGTGTTCCTGATCGCCCGGGCGATGTTCTCCTCCACGATCGTCGCCACGATCGCGGGCTTCCTGTTCGCGATCGACGGCCACGCCATCGTGATGAGCCGCGTCGCGCTGCTCGACAACATCGTGATGTTCTTCGCGCTGCTCGCGTTCGGCTGCATCCTGCTCGACCGGCGCTGGCACGCGAACCGGCTCGCCGCGAAGCTGCTCGCCGCCCGCAGCGCAGGGCGCGACCCCTCCTGGGGACCCGTGCTCTGGTGGCGCCCGTGGCTGATCGCCGCGGGCATCCTCACCGGGCTCTGCGCCGGCGTGAAGTGGAGCGGCTTCTACTTCCTCGCGTTCTTCGCCGTCTACATCGTCGTCGTGGACATCGTCGCCCGGCGCCGGGAGGGCGTCGCGTTCTACATCAGCGGCGCCCTGCTCAAGCAGGCGCCCGCGACATTCGTGCTGATGGTCCCGATCGCGTTCGTCTCCTACGTCGCGACCTGGACCGGATGGCTCGTGACGAAGGGCGGCTACTACCGCGAGTGGGCGCAGTCGGTGCACACGCAGTGGACGGGCGGCCTCTCCTGGGTGCCGCTGTGGTTCCAGAACCTCTGGCACTACCAGTCGGAGATGTACAACTACAGCATCAACCTCCACGTGCCGCACCCGTATCAGGCCAACCCGCTAACCTGGCTGTTCATGATCCGGCCGACGAGCATGTACTACACCGGCAACGCGTACGGCCAGGGAGGTTGCACCGCGCCGGGAGGCTGCTCGGCGGCGATCACGTCGCTCGGCAACCCGATCATCTGGTGGGCGGCCGCCGCCGCGGTGTTCTACCTGGTCTACCGGCTCGCCCGCTACCGCGAGTGGCAGGTCGGCGTCATCCTCACCGGGCTCGCCGCGGGGTATCTGCCGTGGCTGCTCTACATCAACCGCACGATCTTCCAGTTCTACGCGATCGCGTTCGAGCCGTACCTGATCCTGGCCCTCGCGGCGGTCATCGCTTTGGTGCTCGGCAAACGCACGGACCCGGAGCGGCGTCGGCGCACGGGGATCGCCTGGACGGCGGTGTTCCTCGGTCTGGCGACCGTCGTCTCGGCGTTCTTCTGGCCGATCTGGACGGCGCAACAGGTGCCGTTCTGGTTCTGGCAGATCCACATGTGGCTGCCGAGCTGGGTCTGAGTTCCCCGCTCGGAACGAGGGGATGCCACTGTCGGCTCCCGGTGGTAGACCGTTCAGTATGGATGCCGAAGAGCCGCTGAACCTCGTCCCCCTTCCCGGAAGCGAACGGCCCGAACGGCCGGGCTTCCAGACGCACGGAGCCCTCGCTCCCGACACGCCCGTCGAGGCGACGCTGATCCTGCGCCGCCGGGCGCCCCTTCCCGACGACGCCTTCACGTCGCACCTGACCACGCAGGAGCTCGGCGACCGCTACGGCGCCTCGCCGGAGGACCTCCAGCTCGTGACCTCCACCCTCAAGAGCCTCGGCGTGACGATCGACGAGGAGAACGCGGCCGAACGGCGCGTGCGCGTGTCCGGCCCGGTCTCCATCCTCGCCCGCGTGTTCGGCACCGACCTCGCCGAGGCCCGGCCGGCCGACGCCGGGGAGGACGCGCCGAGCTTCCGGCAGCGCTCCGGCGGCCTGAGCATCCCGGCCCAGCTCGACGGCGTCGTGACCGCGGTGCTCGGGCTCGACGACCGGCCGCAGGCGCGCGCCCAGTTCCGGCTGACTCCTGCCGCCGCGGTGACGACCAGCTACACGCCGCCCCAGCTCGGGAAGGTCTACGACTTCCCCGCGGGCACGGACGGCAGCGGCCAGACCATCGCCATCATCGAGCTGGGCGGCGGCTACGTGCAGGCCGACCTCGACACGTATTTCGCCGGCCTCGGCATCCCCTCGCCGTCCGTGACCGCCGTCGGCGTGGACGGCGCCGCGAACGTCCCCGGCCAGGACCCCAACGGGGCGGACGGGGAGGTCATGCTCGACATCGAGGTGGCCGGCGCCCTCGCCCCCGGCGCCACGCTGCTCGTGTACTTCGCACCCAACACCGACGCGGGCTTCCTGGATGCCGTGAGCACCGCCGCGCACGCGACCCCCACCCCCGCGGTGATCAGCGTGAGCTGGGGCCAGTCCGAGGACCAGTGGACCGCCCAGGCCCGCAACGCCTTCGACCAGGCCCTCCAGGACGCCGCCGCCCTCGGCGTGACCACGACCGTGGCGGCGGGCGACGACGGCAGCACCGACCGCGTCGGCGACGGCAAGGCGCACGTCGACTTCCCGGCCTCCTCCCCCCACGCCCTCGCCTGCGGGGGCACCCGGCTGGAGGCGGACCCGTCGACCGGCGCGGTCACCTCGGAGACGGTCTGGAACAACGGCACGGGCAACGGCGCGACCGGCGGCGGCGTGAGCGACGTCTTCGCGCTGCCGACGTGGCAGCAGAACGTCGGCGTGCCGCCCGCCCCCGCCGGGGCCCACGCGGGAGGCGCCCCCAAGCCCCACGCCGGGACCCACGCGGGAGGCGCCGCGAAAAAGGGCGGCCGCGGGGTGCCCGACGTGTCGGCCGTGGCCGACCCGCAGACCGGCTACCAGGTCCGCGTCGACGGGAAGGACATGGTCATCGGCGGCACCAGCGCGGTCGCGCCGCTGTGGGCCGCGCTGATCGCCCGGCTGGCGCAGTCCACCGGGACCCGCTTCGGCCTGGTGCAGCCGAAGTTGTACGACTCGATCCGAGCCGGACAGGTCGCCGCGGGGTTCCGGGACATCACGTCCGGAAACAACGGCGCCTACACCGCAGGGTCCGGCTGGGATGCCTGCACCGGCCTCGGCGTGCCCGACGGCGCCCGCCTCCTGTCGGCGCTCTGACCCGCTCGCACGAACCATCCGACAGAACACGCCGCGTCGCCCGGCAGCCACGCGGCGTGTTCTGTCAGGTAGATGCTCGGTCCCCACTGCCGCGCGGCAGCCGACGACCGTCGGCGCCCCTCGACCACCGACGGGGGACGCAACACGGCGTGACGGGTGCGGCAGAGCGGCATGTTGCGACCCCCGGTCGCTACTCGGTGCGCTCCGCGACAGCGGCGGCGGCGGCCGCCGCGACGCGGGGACGCGACACGCCGTGACGGGTGCGGAGACGCGGCGTGTTGCGACCCCCGGTCGCTACTCGGTGCGCTCCGCGACAGCGGCGGCGGCGGCCGCCGCGACGCGGGGTCGCGACACGCCGTGACGGGTACGGAGTAGCGGCGTGTTGCGACCCCTGTCGGCGACGGGACGGGACTCGCGAGCCGGCCGCCGGACGGGCCGTGTCAGGGCGGGGGTGCGGGGACGCAAGAATGGGATGGTGACCTCACCCGCCACTCCGCCCGCGCCCTCCCCCGCCCGCTCCTCGCTCGCGTGGCTGCCGGGCGTCGCCGTCGCGGCCCTCGCCGCCGCCGCGGCGTGGGGCATCCACTGGCTGGCGCCGGCGGTGCCGCTGCTCACGGCGGCGGTCGTGCTGGGGATCGTCGTCGGACAGATCCCGGCCGCGCGCGGCGCCCTCGGCGGGGTGCTTGCCCCCGGCCTCGCGGTGAGCGCGAAGCGGCTGATGCGGATCGGCGTCGTGCTGCTCGGCCTCAAGCTCAGCCTCGGCGACATCGCCGGGCTCGGCTGGGTCGCCATCCTGACGACCGTCGGGATCGTCGTGTTCAGCTTCGCCGGGACCTTCCTGATCGGCCGGCTCTTCCGCCTCCCGGAGCACCAGCCGCTGCTGATCGCGACCGGATTCTCGATCTGCGGCGCGTCCGCGATCGGCGCGATGAGCGGCGTCGTGAAGCCGAAGGACGAGGAGGCCGCCACCCCGGTCGCGCTGGTGACCCTGTGCGGAACGCTCGCGATCTTCGTGCTGCCGCTGCTCTGGCATCCCCTGGGCCTCTCCGGCGTGCAGTTCGGTCACTGGGTCGGCGGCGGCGTCCACGACGTCGGCCAGGTGGTCGCGACGGCGCAGATCGCGGGACCGGCCGCGCTATCCGTGGCGATTGTCGTCAAGCTCACCCGCGTCCTCATGCTCGCCCCGACCGTCGCGATCGCGGCGATCGTCGAGCGCCGTCGCCGGGTGGAGGGCGACCCGAGCGTCAAGCGCCCGGCGGTCGTCCCGCTGTTCGTCGCGGGCTTCATCGCCGCGGTGCTGATCCGCTCGTTCGTCCCGCTCCCGGCCGCAGTGACGGACGGCGCCGACACGCTGCAGACGATCCTGCTCGCGATGGCGCTCTTCGGCCTCGGGACGGCGGTCCGGCTGCGCACCCTCCTCGGAACGGGCTGGCGGGCGCTCGCGACGGGGCTGCTGTCGTGGGCCCTGATCGCGGCGCTGGCGCTCGGCGCGGTGTGGGTGTCGGCCGCCTGAGCGCTGATCCCGCGGGCTAGTGCACGAGCTTCAGCCCGACCACGCAGCCGACCAGGCCGAGGATGAGCAGGAGCTTCACGATCGAGAAGCCGTCGCCGCCGAAGACCATCGCGTAGAGCACGGTGAGCGCCGCGCCGATGCCGACCCAGACCGCGTAGGCCGTGCCGGTGGAGATCTCGCGCATCGCGTACGCGAGGCCGCCCATCGAGGCGAGGAGGCCGACGACGAACACCACGGACGGCCAGAGGCGGGTGAATCCGGCCGACTTCCCGAGGGCCGTCGCCCAGACGGCTTCGAGCACGCCGGAGAGGATGAGGACGATCCACGACACGATGACGACTCCTTGGCCAGTCTTGTCGCGTGCCGGGTACTGAACCGTCGTCCGGGATCGCGGTCGTGCGATCTCCTCCAGGGTAGCGACGCACCCTGAGCATGCCCGGTGCACGGCCGCCGCGCGGGCCTGATGCGGATGACCGCGTGTTACGGCGTCCGCCCGACCGGCTCCTGCGGCCTCGGGTAGCGTGGCGGCATGGCTGATCGCGAATATGGCTTCCGGACCCGTGCGATCCACGCGGGCAACATCCCCGACCCCGTGACCGGGGCGCGCGCATTGCCGATCTACCAGACCAGCGCGTTCGTGTTCGACGACACCGCGGACGCCGCCGCGCGGTTCGCCCTGCAGAAGTACGGCAACATCTACTCCCGGCTGGAGAATCCCACGGTCGCCGCGTTCGAGGAGCGCGTCGCGAGCCTGGAGGGCGGCATCGGCGCCGTCGCGACCGCGAGCGGGCTGAGCGCGCAATACATCACCTTCGCGTCGCTGGCCGGGGCCGGCGACCACATCGTGGCGTCGGCCAACCTCTACGGCGGCTCGATCACGCAGCTCGACGTGACGCTGCGCCGGTTCGGCTTGGACACGACGTTCGTGCAGAGCTCCGACCCGGCCGACTACGCGGCGGCGATCACCGACCGCACCAAGCTCGTGTTCGCCGAGACGATCGCCAACCCGTCCGGCGAGATCGCCGACATCGAGGGGCTGGCCGAGGTCGCCCACGCCGCCGGCGTCCCGCTGATCATCGACTCGACCATCGCCACGCCCTACCTGAACCGGCCGATCGAGTGGGGCGCGGACGTCGTCATCCACTCGGCGACGAAGTTCCTCGGCGGCCACGGGACGACGCTCGGCGGCGTGGTCGTGGAGAGCGGCCGCTTCGACTGGCACACGGAGAAGTTCCCGCTGTTCGGCCAGCCGGTGCCGTCGTACGGCGGACTGCAGTGGTCGGGCAACTTCGGCGAGTACGCCTTCCTCACCCGGCTCCGCGCCGAGCAGCTCCGCGACATCGGCCCGTCGCTCGCCCCGCACTCCGCGTTCCTGCTGGCACAGGGCGTCGAGACGCTGCCCTACCGGATCCAGGCGCACGTCGACAACGCCCGCGCGGTGGCGGAGTGGCTCGACCAGGACCCCCGGATCGAGAAGGTCTTCTGGGCCGGCCTCCCCGAGCATCCGCATCACGGGCGCGCGCAGAAGTACCTCCCGAAGGGCCCGGGCAGCGTGTTCTCGTTCGTCGTGAAGGGCGGACGCGAGGTCGGTCAGCGCCTGATCGAGTCGCTGAACCTCGCGAGCCACCTCGCGAACATCGGCGACGCGAAGACGCTCGTCATCCACCCCGCCTCCACGACGCACGCGCAGCTCACCGAGCAGCAGCTCCTCGACGCCGGTGTGCTCCCCGGCGTCGTGCGCATCAGCGTCGGCATCGAGGATGTGGACGACATCATCTACGATCTGGACCAAGCGCTCAGCGCAGCGGCGAAGGAGGCGGCAGCATGACGACCGCGAACGCGACGACGTCAGCGACGACCACGGGCGAGGCCGGCAGCGCCACCACGACCGAGGTCCAGCTCGTCAACGGCCTGAGCTGCTCCCTCCCGTCCGACTCGCCCCTCGCCAAGCTCCTGAAGTCGCAGCGCACCTGGACCGGCCCCGACGCCAAGGAGCGTCTCCGCATCCTCCGCGCCGCGAAGTCGGTCGCGATCGTCGGCGCGTCGGCGAACCCGGCGCGCTCCAGCTACTTCGTCGGGACGTACCTGCAGCAGTCGAGCGACTTCCGCGTGTACTTCGTGAACCCGAACGCCGACACGATCCTGGGGCAGAAGGCGTACCCGGATCTCGCCTCCCTTCCCGAGGTGCCGGACATCGTGGACGTGTTCCGCCGCGCGAGCGACATCCCCAGTGTGATGGACGAGGCCGTGGCCGTCGGCGCGCCGACCGTCTGGGTGCAGCTCGGCATCTGGAACCAGGAGGCCGCCGAGTACGGCGAGTCGCTCGGCCTCACGGTCGTGATGGACCGCTGCATCAAGATCGAGCACGCCCGCTTCCACGGCGGACTCCACCTGCTCGGTTTCGACACCGGTCAGATCACCGCCCGCAAGACGCTGCGCTGACCTATCGGTCGACTGCTTTCAGCCCACCTCCCTTCACCGCGGGCAGCGACTCCATCGCTCGCGTGAGCCGTTTGTCGGTCGTCACGAGCGGGGCCGTGAGCAGCTCGGACAGCGCGACGAACGTCGCGTCGAACCCGCTCAGGCTGCCCCGGAGATCCCACACGCGCTGCTCGACCGTCTCGAACGGCCACGGCTCGATGGGGAGCTCCAGGAGCTCGGCGTAGGCCATCGAGGCTTCGCCATCGCTCAGGTCGCCCCGCAGCCGCAGCTTGCGCAGGACGTTGGCCGCCTCGGCGAACATCAGATCGGGGGCGGCCAGGTCGCGGCCGCGCAGACGCTCGGCCACGGCACGGCCGTTCTCGCCGGGGTCGGTGAGGAGGTCGATGACGGCGCACGTGTCGACGATCACCGTCTCCGGAAGGCCGAGGTCGTGCGGGAATGGATCGGCGGACGCCGCCGAGGGGTGCGCGGTGAGGGCCGCCGTGCGTCGCACGGCGGCCGCCACCGCGGTCATTCGCGGCTCCGGGCGATCATGTCGGCCACGGCTTCGCGGTCGAGGGGCGGGAAGTGCTCCGCGCGGCGGCGGATGCTGTCGAGGACGTCGTCGACCGTGCGCTTGCCGGCGAGACGGGTGAGTTCATGCACGAGGTACTCCTGAAGTGATCGCCCCGAGCGCGCCGCACGCGCCGCGAGCTCGTCGCGGACCTCGTCCGGAACGGAGCGGATGGTGATTGAAATGGGCATGCATGCAGTTTAGCAGCGGGGGTGGCATTGTGCAGGTCTCCTTTTTTTTGGGGGTGGATGCGATGTGTCCATCCTGGGCGGGCGGAGGCCTGCGGAAACGGCTCGGGAGAAATCAGTGGAGAAGTCGCCGGGAGTCAGCGGCTGTGGAGGAGTTTTGAGCGCGTCCCGGCGATCACGCCCGCGCCACGATGTGGAACACGTGCCAGTGTTTCGGCCCCTCGAACGACATCCCGCGCCGGTCGTCCTCGACCAGCCGCAGGACCTCCAGCCCGGTGAGCATGGCCTCCACCCCCGCGCGGTCGTGGAAGTTCATCCCCGGCCGCCCGAACCACTCGTCGTGCGGCCCGAACAGCTCGCCCGCGAACACGCCGCCGGGCTCGATCGCGTCCCGGATGTCCGCCCACAGGTAGGGGAACCGCGTCGGGTCGCAGAACGGCAGCGCGAAACCGGCGTAGACGAGCTCGGCGCGCGGCAGCTCACCGAGCGCCTCGAAGGTGGCGCAGCGCGTCGACACGCGGCCGGAGGCCTCCGGGTCCAGCCCCGCGCGCACGCGCTCGTCCACCGCCGGGTCGGAGTCCACGGCCAGCACCTGCCAGCCGCGCTCGGCGAGGTCGCGCGTCTCGACTCCGTCGCCGCAGCCGAGGTCCACGGCGGTCCCCGCCGGCCCGTCCCACGCCGCGAGCGCCGACTCGAAGGTCGGCCGGACGCCGCGTCCGCCCTGCTTCTCGTAGAAGTGCGACCAGTCGAACGCCATGCCCGAAGCCTACGCGCGGCGCGGCACGGAACGCCCGGTCCTGGCTAAAATCGGCAGGTGGATTCCGCGCCCTCTCGTCCCCGCGTCGCCGTGCTCGGCCCGGTGCTCGTCGAGGACCGCACCGGCGCGCTCGCCGAGCCGTCCGGCACGCGCGGCAAGAGCCTCATCGTGGCGCTGGCGCTCGCCCCGGGCGGCCGCTCGGTCCCCGGGCTCGTCGACGACCTCTGGGACGACGCTCCCCCGCGGCAGGAGCGCGCGGCCCTGCAGACTCTGGTCTCCCGGGTGCGCACGAGCAGCGCCGACGGCATCCTGGAGTCCACGCCGAGCGGCTACGCGCTGGCCGTCGGCGCGCACGGCACCGACCTGGACCTCGCCGCGCACCACCTCGAACGGGCCCGCGGCGCTCTGGCCGCCGACGCGCACTGCGACGCGCTGCGCGAGGCGGATTCCGGCCTCGCGCTCTGGCGCGGCGAGCCGGGGCTGGAGCTGGCCGGCTCCCGTCTCGGCGAGGAGTTGGCGCGGACCGCCGCCGAGCTCCGCGCCGAACTGCTCGTCGCCCGCGCCCGCGCCGCCCGGGAGAGTGGCGACACCACGACAGCCCTCGCCGACCTCCACGAGCTGCTGCGCCTGCGACCTCTGGACGAGTCCCTGCACGCCGAGCGCATCCGCGCCCTCGCCGACGCCGGCCGCCGCAGCGACGCCCTGCTCGCGTACGCCGACCTGGCGGAGGCCCTGCGCGAACGCCTCGGCACGCGTCCCGGCGCTGAGCTGGTCGCCCTGAACGCCCGCCTGCTCGCCGAGGAGGACGAAGGCGAGGAGCACGACCGCGAGCCCGCCTCGCCGCGCCGGGTCCGGGTCGGACTGCGCACCGCGCCGAACGCCCTGGTGGGACGCGAGTACGATCTGGAGGCCGTGGAGGACCTGGTCGCCACCTCCCGCCTGACGACGATCCTCGGCGCCGGCGGCCTCGGCAAGACCCGGCTGGCCCACGAAGTCGGCCATCGCGCCATCCACACGCCCGCCGTCGTCCTGGTCGAGCTCGCCAGCGTGCGCACCGGCGCGGACGTCGAGCTGGCCTTCGCCACCACGCTCGGCATCCGGGAGGCCAGGACCGCGCGCCTGGCCGAGCCGGGAGCCCAGCTCGACCTGCGCTCGCGCATCCTCGGCCTGCTCTCCGAGCGCGAGACGCTGCTCATCGTCGACAACTGCGAGCACATCATCGACGCGGCCGCCGCCTACGTGGAGGACATCCTGTCGGCCACCCCGACAGTGCGCGTGCTCGCCACGAGCCGCGCCCCGCTCGCGATCGGCGCCGAGCGGGTCTACGCGCTCGGCCCGCTGCCCTCCGACGACGACGGCCCGGCGGTCGAGCTCTTCCGGGAGCGCGCCACGGCCGCGCGCCCGGGCGTCGTGCTGCCGCCGGAGGCCGTGGCCCGGCTGTGCGCGCGGCTCGACGGCCTCCCCCTCGCCATCGAGCTCGCCGCCGCACGCACGCGCTCGCTGTCGGTCGAGGAGATCGAGCGGCGGCTCGGCAACCGCTTCGCGCTGCTGACCGGCGGCGAGCGCACCGCGCCGGAACGCCACCGCACCCTGTTCGCGGTGATCGACTGGAGCTGGAACCTGCTGGCGGCGTCGGAGCAGGCCCTGATGCGCCGGCTCTCGGCCTTCCCCGACGGCTTCAGCGCCGAGGCCGCGGAGGCGGTCGCGGGAGCCGGAGCGGCGTCGGTGCTCGACGATCTCGACGCGCTCGTCGCCCAGTCGCTCGTGACCGTCTCGGAGGACCAGGACACCGGCATCCTGCGCTACCGGATGCTGGAGACCGTCCGCGAGTTCGGCGACCTGGAGCTGACCGCGGCCGGGGAGGCCGCCGACGTGCAGGCCGGAGTGGACGCCTGGGCGGTCGCCTTCGCGCGCGAGGCGATGGCCCACATGCACGGCCCGGACCAGGTGCCGACCTTCGCCCTCGTGACCGCCGAGCAGGACAACCTGGTCGCGGTGCTCCGCTCGGCGATCGACGGCGACCGGCCGGGGACGACGGCCGCGGTGTTCGCGGTGCTGGCGTACTACTGGTCCCTGCGCAGCACCCACACCGAGGTGCTGGGCTTCGGCGCTGCGGTGCTCGACGCGCTGGCCGGCTGGGAGCCGGAGGGCGACGACCGGGAGGCCGCGGCCGCCTGCTACGCGCTGATCGGCGGCACCTTCCTCTACGCGGGCCTGCGCACCGCGGTCCGCGCGATCTCGCGCCTGCGCCGGCTCCGCCGCGGCGCGCCCTTCGCCGACCCGCGGCTCGGCGCGATCGCGAGCCTGGTCCTCGCCGCCGGGCACGTGGAGCCCGGGATGCGCCTGCTCGCCGAGTTCAGCCGGTCGGCCGACCCGGAGCTCGCCGCGATGGGCAGCCTCCTGACCGCGCAGCTGCAGGAGAACGCGGGCGAACTGGACGACGCGCTCGCGAGCGCGACGCGGGCGCACGAGAAGGCGATCGAGGCGCAGGACACCTGGTCGCGGGCGTCGGCCGCGCAGAGCCTGGCCCAGCTCCACAGCCAGCTCGCGCACCCGCACGAGGCGCTCGCCTGGGCGGCGAGCGCCCACGAGGGCCTCGCGACGCTGCGCGCGGCGGGCGACCTCCGCCAGCTCGACTGGCTGATCGCGGTCAACTCGATCTCCGCCGGCGACGTGGACCGTGGGCGCGCCCTGCTGGAGGACTACCTCCACGAGGAGGTCGACCGCACCGGCTTCGACTACGTCGACTACTACGGGATCGGCTTCGCCGGCATGGCGGAGATCGCGCTGGCGGAGGGCGACTACGCGCGCGGTGTGCGCCTGTACGACGAGGCGATCGGCGTCTACACGGACGACACCGCCGTCGAGCGCGATGCGGTCGCGAACCCGTGGCTGACCATCCTGGGCGCTGCCCTGGTCGCCGCGCGGCTGCGGGCGCAGGAGGCCGGGATGCCGGACGACGACCCGCTCACCGGCACCGAGACCGCGGAGGCGGTCCGCCGGCTGCGGGTGCGCGTCCTGGTGAACGCCCGGCTGAGCCCGTCGTACCTCGACAAGCCCGTGATCGGCACCGGCCTCCTCGGTGTGGCGATCTGGATGCTCGACGCGGAGGTCGGCGCGGCCCACGGCGACGAGTGGGTCGACACGGGGCTGGAACTGTTCGCGCTGGCGGCGCGCGCGAACTCGCGGCAGGACATCGAGAGCCTCCACCGGCCGGCGCTCGCGGAGCGGGTGCGGCGGACGTGGGGCGAGGAGCGGTTGGCGGCGGCGCAGGCGGCCTCGGCGGCGATCGGGCGGGATGCGGCGGCGGTGCGGGGGTTGGAGTTGCTGGGGGAGATTCGGGTCTGACGGGCCCTTGCCATACATGAAGCGGCCGCCGCACCCCTCCGCAGGATACAACGGCCGCTGTCCGTACCTACGGGAGGCTACGCCTTCCGCATGTACGCCCGCACGGTGAGCGGGGCGAACACCGCGACGATCACGGCCGCGCCCAGCAGCGCCCACCAGCCGTCGACACCGAACGTGCCGTTGTTGGCGAGGTCGCGGACCGCCGTCACCAGGTGCGAGACCGGGTTGATGTTGACGAACCACTGCAGCCACTGCGGCAGCGTGTTCACCGGCACGAACGCGTTCGAGAAGAACGTCAGCGGGAAGAGCACCAGGAACGAGATGCCCTGCACCGACCCCGCCGTGCGCGCGATCACGCCGAAGAACGCGAAGATCCAGCTGATCGCCCAGGCGCAGACGATGACGAGGAGGCCGGCGAGGATCACGAAGCCGAGTCCCACGGCGGGCCGGTAGCCCATGAAGAAGCCGGTAACGAAGGTGATCGTGGTCGCGATCGCGTAGCGCAGCGTGTCGGCGAGCAGCGCCCCTGACAGCGGCGCGATCCGCGCGATCGGCATCGACTTGAACCGGTCGAACACGCCCTTGTCCATGTCCTCCCGGAGCTGCACGCCCGTCACCACCGAGGTCGTGATGACAGTCTGGGCGAGGATGCCGGGGATGAGGTAGGGCAGGTAGCCCGAGACGCTGCCGGTGATCGCGCCGCCGAACAGCAGGGCGAACATGATCGTGAAGATGATCGGCTGCAGCGTCACATCGAACAGCTGCTCCGGCGTCCGCTTGATCTTCAGAAGCCCGCGGTGGGCCATCGTGACGGTGTTGGCCAGGGTCTGGCGGAGGCTGACGTGGTTCTTCAGGTTCCGCTCGGCGGGCGGGGTGATGGTGGCGATGGCGCTCATGCCCGGACTCCTTCTGCTGCGGTGGCGTTCTCGGTCTCGGCGTCCGCGGTCGTCTCTTCTTCTTCGACCCCGTGGCCGGTCAGGGTGAGGAACACCTCTTCCAGCGTCGGCTTCTGCACCGACATCTCCTGGAGGTGGATGCCGGCCTCGCGGAACGTGACGAACAGGTCGGTGACGGCATCGGCGTCGCGCATGGGCGCGGTGAGCCGGGAGCCTTCGGGCGAGACGACGGCCTCCACGCCGAGCACGGTGGCGATGGCGCGGCGGGCGTCCTCGATGTCGGCGGCGTCGGCCAGGCGGAGCTGGAGGGAGGACTCCCCCACCGACGCCTTCAGCTCGTCGGCGGTGCCCTCGGCGACCACCCTGCCGCGGTCGATGACGGCGATGCGGTCGGCGAGCTGGTCGGCCTCGTCCAGGTACTGCGTGGTGAGCAGGACCGTGGAGCCGGTGGAGACCAGGCGGCGGATGGTGTCCCACATCTGCGCGCGGGTCCGCGGGTCGAGGCCCGTAGTCGGCTCGTCGAGGAAGATCAGCGGCGGCTGCGCGATCAGGCTGGCCGCAAGGTCGAGTCGCCGGCGCATGCCGCCGGAGAACTTCTTCAGCGGGCGCTTGGCGGCGTCGGACAGCCCGAACTCCTCCAGGAGCTCGGCGGTCTTGGCTTTCGCCTCCCCGCCGCTGAGCCCGAGCAGGCGCGCGAAGATCATGAGGTTCTCGTTGGCGGACAGGGTCTCGTCGACGGAGGCGAACTGGGCGGTCACGCCGAGGAGCTGGCGGACGATCTGCTGCTCCCTGCGGATGTCGTGCCCGAATACGAAGGCGTCGCCGTCGTCCGGGCGGAGCAGGGTGGCGAGCATGGAGATGGTGGTGGTCTTCCCGGCTCCGTTGGGGCCGAGGACGCCGTACACGGTGCCGGCGCGGACGTTCAGGTCGACGCCGTCGACCGCCCGGTTGTCGCCGAAGACCTTGACGAGCCCGTGAGCCTCGACGGCCCACTCGGTGCTGCGAGTCATGGTGGTCCTTCCTGGTGAGGTGGATGAGTCGATCGTGAGGGAGGACGCTTGCACGGCGCTTACGAGCGGCTTACAGCGGTGCGGAGTGGATGTAAGCGGACGGGCGCAGCGGGGGGAGGCGGCTCCGGGTGGCCGGCGCGGACGGCTGCGGACGGCGCGAGGAGGCGGAGCTGACGACGTGCGGGGGGATGCGGGAAGCGCTGCGCCGGTCAGCCCACGCCGCGCAGCGCTGCGACCACGGCCGGACGGTCCACGCCGGCCAGGGTCAGCGCGCGCGGCACCGTGCCGAGCTCGAGCCCGAAGATCGCCGTGACGAGGTCGGCCTCCCCCGAGCGCTGGCGGCGGTGCGCCGACGCGACGCGGTGGGCGCGGGTGAGCGCCTCCTTGGCCGACGCGCCCCAGCGCGGGCGGGCGACGCGGGGCGACGCGACGAGCCGCTCCTCCGGAGGCGGGGTGACGCCGGCGACGCGGAGGCTGGTCTCGCGTTCGGCGAGCAGCGCGGCCTCCAGCCCGGCGGGGTCGAGTCCGGCGGACGCGAGCACGTCGCGGACCGCGCCGCTGCCGTCACGGGAGAGCGCGAGCAGGAGGTGCTCGGCCTCCACCAGGGTGGCGTTGCGGCGCTGCGCCTCGGTGACCGAGGCGATCACCACTGAGCGCAGGGCTTTGGAGAGCGGCTGGCCGGGGGCGTTGTTGGCGGTTCCGGGAGGGATGTCAGACATTTCGTCTCCTGAGGGCTACGCCTGCGGCGGCGACGCGGCGCAGGTGCTTCTTGTGCACGGCCTGGCGGGTGACGCCGAGCGCGTCGGCGATCTGCGTCCAGCTCCAGCCGTCGCGGAGGGCGTGCTCGACCTCCGCGTCTTCGAGACGGTCGGCGAGCTCGCGGAGGGCGACGACGGCCGCGAGACCGTCGGCGACCCCGCCGAGCGGGTCCGGAGCCGGGGTGGGAGGGTTCATGAGAGCAACTTTAGTTGCTTAATCCGATTTGTCAACTTAAGTTGCGTAGCGAACGGAGGAGATCGAAGTCGCCACGCCGGCCCGTAGCAGCCAACGGAGGAGATCCCGCCGGGTGGGAGGCCGGAATCCTCCGTTGACGTTTTGGGAGCAGGAGGGGGGCGGCGGGAGGGGCGGCGTCCCTGCTGGGGCTAACGGAGGAGATTGCCCGGGATTGGACCCGGAACTCCTCCGAGAGCCGACATCCGGCACCCTCGGCGGGCAGAAGTCCTCCGTTCGCCGCGGGGCGTAGGGTGACCCCATGGACATCGGCGTCGGAACGACCGTCTGGCTCGGGGACCGCCCGGGCGTCGTGGTGGAGGGACCGGACGAGGGAGGTCAGTTCCTCATCGAGTACACGCCCGTCGAGGGCGGCCTGGACACCACCTGGTGCCCGCCGGGTGACGCCAGGGTGAGCGTTCGCGAAACCTGAGTTCTGCGCGGGATTTCTGCGCCAATGCGCACGTTCACGCGGGAATCCGGCACAATCTGCGACGTACACTGGAGAAGTGACTGCGTACGTCTCCGCCTTCGACCTGTTCTCGATCGGCATCGGGCCTTCGAGCTCGCACACCGTCGGACCCTTGCGGGCGGCGAAGGCGTTCGCCGACCGCCTCGTCGCGGACGGGCTCGTGGAGCACGTCGACCAGGTCACCTGCACCCTCTACGGCTCCCTCGGCTCTACCGGGATCGGGCACGGCACGCCGGACGCCGTGGTCGCCGGCCTCCGCGGCAACGAGCCGGAGAACTGCCGACCCGACGACGTCCGCGGCGCCTGGTCCGGGATCGGCGACGGCACGACGCTGCGCCTCGCGGGCGTGCACGACATCCCGCTGCGCAAGGACGACATCGACTTCGAGCCGCGCACGCGCCTCCCCGGCCACCCCAACGCGCTCACCCTGCGCGCCTGGGGCAGCAGCGCCGACGGGACGCGCCAGCCGCTCCCCCTCCTGGAGGAGACCTACTACTCGATCGGCGGCGGCTTCATCCGCCGCGACGGCGAGGAGGCCGAGCTCGCCGCACGCGCGGCGCACCCGCTGCCCTACGACTCGGCGGCGGAGTTGCTCGCCATCTGCGCGCGGCTCGACATCCCGATCTGCGAGGTGGCCCGGCGCAACGAGATCGCCCTGCACGGCGAGGACGCCACGGACGCGCGACTCGACCTGATCTGGGAGGCGATGGCGGAGTGCGTCGCGCGCGGTCTGGCCGGCGACGGGACCCTCCCCGGCGGCCTCGGCGTCAAGCGCCGCGCCGCTGCGATGCGCGAGCACCTGGAGAGCGTCCAGGACGACCCGGGCCGCGCGACGTCGCTGGAGTGGCTGCACGCCTTCGCACTGGCCGTGAACGAGGAGAACGCCTCGGGAGGCCGCGTGGTCACCGCGCCGACGAACGGCGCCGCGGGGATCGTGCCGGCGGTCGCGCACTACTACCTGCGCTTCGTGCCGGGCGCGACGCTCGACGGCATCCGCAAATACCTCCTGACCGCGACCGCGATCGGCTCGCTGTTCAAGGCGAACGCCTCCATCTCGGGCGCGGAGGGCGGCTGCCAGGCGGAGGTCGGCTCGGCGTGCGCGATGGCCGCCGGCGCGCTCTGCGCCGTCCTCGGCGGGACACCGACCCAGGTCGAGAACGCGGCGGAGATCGCGATGGAGCATCACCTCGGCCTCACCTGCGACCCGGTCGGAGGCCTCGTGCAGATCCCGTGCATCGAGCGGAACGCGATCGCGTCCTCCACCGCCGTCTCCGCGGCCCGCCTCGCCCTGCACGGCGACGGCTCGCACCTGGTCTCGCTGGACACGGTGATCGAGACGATGCGCCAGACCGGCCTGGACATGTCGACCAAGTACAAGGAGACCAGCGAGGGCGGCCTGGCGGTCAACGTCATCGAGTGCTGAGGCGCACACATTACAGATGGTTGCGCGCCTCGTAGGCGACGTCGGAGGCCCCCGTTAGCGTGGTGCGCATGACTCTTACGACCGCGCGTTCCGACGAGCCGACCGTCCCCGATCCCGCGAGCCTGGGCGATCTTCGCCGCGACGACGCGGAGGCCGCCGGCCGGAACGATGGCCGGGCCGCTGCGGTCGGCGCCGCGCTAGCCGGGCCGCTGGTGTCGACGCAGTGGCTGTGCGACCACCTCGGGTCGGACGGGCTCCTCGTGGTCGACGCCTCGGTCGTCGCGGTGAGCGGCGCCGACGGGCGTACGGAGTACGTCAGTGGGCTCGGGCGGCACAGCGAGGGGCACCTCCCCGGAGCGGTGTTCGCCGACCTGCTCCAGCAGTTCAGCGATCCGGCCGGGCCGTTCCCGTTCACGCGTCCGGGAGCGGAGGCGTTCGCCGCGGCCGCGGCGGCGCTGGGCGTGGACGCCGACACCACCGTCGTCGTCTACGACGGCGCGGTCGGGCAGTGGGCCGCGCGGCTGTGGTGGCTGTTCCGCTCGTTCGGACACGAGCGCGTCGCGGTGCTCGACGGCGGCGTGTCCAAGTGGCGGGAGGAGGGCCGTCCGCTCGACTCGGGGCCCGTCACGCCCCGGCCGGCCGACCGTTTCCTCGCCGCCGAGCTGCCGGGGTTCTGGAGCGACCGGGGCGATGTGGCGGCCCTCCTCGCGGGCGACCGGCCCGGGACGCTGGTCTGCGGCACTCCGCCGAAGGACTTCGCCGCCCGGCACATCCCGGGCAGCGTGAGCGCGCCCGCCGTACGGCTCGTCGACCGCGGGACCAACGCGTTCCTGCCGGCCGCGGGCCTGCGCGACCTGTTCGCTGACGTGCTCGCCTCGCCCGACCCGATCGTCGCGTACTGCGGCGGCGGGATCGCGGCGGCGGCCGACGCCCTCGCCCTGGCGCTGCTCGGCCGGGACGACGTGACCGTCTACGACGGGTCGCTGAACGAGTGGGCGTCCGATCCGGCGGCGCCGCTCGCGAGCGCCTGAGACGCAGTGCGCCGCATTCCTGGGTCTTCGCCCGAACGGCGCATACACACCCGTATCGGGACGTAGGCTCGATCCATGACCCTGATGGATATCCCGTTCCACACCATTGATGGAGCTCCGACCAGCCTCGCCGCCTTCTCGGGCAAGGTCATCCTCGTCG
This sequence comes from Microbacterium sp. X-17, assembly GCF_039615055.1. Lineage (NCBI taxonomy): Bacteria > Bacillati > Actinomycetota > Actinomycetes > Micrococcales > Microbacteriaceae > Microbacterium > Microbacterium sp. X-17. Next base: position 912,719 of record NZ_JBDHNI010000001.1, on the reverse strand, counting down.
TCAACGTCGCCTCCCGTTGCGGCCTCAGCCCGCAGTACGAGAAGCTGGAGCAGCTGCAGGAGACCTACGGCGACCGCGGCTTCACGGTGGTCGGCTTCCCGAGCAACCAGTTCCTGCAGGAGCTCAGCTCGACCGAGGCGATCAAGGAGTACTGCTCGACGACGTGGGGCGTCACGTTCCCGATGATGGAGAAGGTGCGGCTGAACGGCCGCAACGCGCACCCGCTCTACAGCGAGCTGACCACGCACCCGGACATCGACGGCAAGGCCGGCAAGGTGAAGTGGAACTTCGAGAAGTTCGTCATCACGCCGGAGGGCGCGGTGCACCGGTTCCGGCCGCAGCTGGAGCCGGACGACCCGCGGATCGTCGGGCTCATCGAGGCGTCGCTGCCGGCGACGGTCTGAGCCGCGCGGTCACGCCCGGCGGAACCACCGGCCGCCGACGCGCTCGGTGAGTCGCCAGTCCCCGGTCTCCGCGAGCGAGCCGAGGACGGTCACCGCATGCTGGGCGACGCGCAGCGCGTCGCGCGCGCCGTCCGCGGTGAAACGCACGGTGATCCGCGCCTCCCGGCTGACGACATCGACGCTCGACGCCTCGACGGTCGTCAGCTCGGCCACCGCGGCGGCGGCAGCGGGCTCGATCTCGGTCGGGGCCACGTCGGGCCGCAGAAGACCCACAGGGATGATCACACGAAACGAAGGCACGCGCCGAGCCTACGTCGGATACCAGAACCCCGGCGTACGCTGACCGGCGGGGAATCGGAAGGGGGTGCGCGGATGCACACCGGATCACCGGACACACGAGAGCTCTACATCGTCCAGGACGTCGGACTGACCATCGACGAGCTGGAGGGCTTCGACAGGATGCTGGATGAGCGACGCCAGGGGGACGTCGCGGAGTCGCAGCGGCTCGCGGAGTCGCTGGGCTCGCTGCTGTCGTCGCGGTCGGAGTCGACCGCCGACGACGAGCACGACCCGGAGGGCCCGACGCTGAGCTCGGAGTGGAGCAGGCTGCACGCCCTCCGCGCGGAGACGGCGGCGGACATCGCGGCCGTGGACGCGGCACGCGAGCGCATCCGGCTGGGACGCTACGGCACGTGCGCGTCGTGCGGGCGCGCGATCGGGGTGCAGCGGCTGGAGGCCCGGCCGACGACGGAGCTGTGCATCGTGTGCGCGGTGGCGGCCGAGCGCTGAGCTGAGCCCGCGCCGCGGGTCGTCGAGGGGCACGTTGTTGTCACTTGTGGCGCGCGAAAGTGACAACAACGTGCCCCTCGCGGATGGGGGGCCGGGCTAGCGGGCGGGGCGCGACGCGCGGTAGACGGCCTCGGTGCGGCTTGCCGCGCCGACCTTGCGGAGGATGCTGGAGACGTGGACGCTCGCGGTCTTGGCGGAGATGAAGAGGACCTCGCCGATCTGCTTGTTGCTCAGGCCCTGCTCGATGAGGGCCAGGACCTGCTCCTCGCGCTCCGTGAGCGGGGCGCCGGGGCCGAGGGCAGCGGAACCTCCTGCCGCGCGGGCGCCGCGGGACGAGATCAGGGCCGCGGCGGCCTCGGTGAGGAGTCCGAAGCCTGAGCGTTCGGCCTCGTCGCGCGCGGCGACGGCCAGGCGTTCCGCGGCGGAGCGGTCTGCGGCGGCGCGGGCGACCCGCGCGGCGCGCACGAGGGCGTACGGGTGCAGGTGGGCGGGCGCGAGCGGCGATGCGGCCGCCTCGATGGCGGACTCCCAGGCCTCCCGGGCGCCGTCGAAGCGCTCGGCGGCGGCCGGGTCCGAATCCGTTGCGGCAGCTAGCGCGGTCGCGAGCTCGGCACGGATCACCGGGCCCCAGGCGACGGCGGTCGGCCAGTCCTCGATCGCGGTGAGCGCGGCGTCGAGGCGGGCGGCCTCCTCGGCGACGTCGACCGGGGTGTCGCGCTCGGCGCGCTCCTGCGGCGAGCGGAACGCCACATCCGCGAGGGCGCGAGCCGCGGCGGCCAGCACGGGGAGGTCGTAGGCGGGCAGCGGCCGGTGGGTCGAGGCGCGCACGGGCGCGGTGTGCTCCCAGGCGTCGAACGCGTCGCCGCGGGCGATCGCCACCTCGGCCGCGAGCCGCGCGACGCCGAGCTCGGACTGGACCTCCAGGTCGCCGAGCGTGCGCAGGCCGCTGTGCCAGCGCCGCAGCAGCGTCTCCGTCGTGTCGAGGTCGCCGCGCCACAGCGTGATCCACAGCTTCATCCGCTGCAGGTGCGCGCGGAAGGTCGGCGGCGGGTCGAGGGCGAGCGCCGGTTCGAGCAGCGACTCCGCCCGGTCGAGCTCGCCGAGCGCGAGCAGCGGCTCCACGGTGTTGGAGGACAGGATGACGCCGGTGGAGCGCTCGATCCCCCGCGCGCGTGCCTCGCGGACGCCCACCTCGGCGAGCCGCACGGCCTCCGCGTAGCGGCCGAGGTTGTTCATGGCGTCGGACGCGTTGACCGCGTAGCGCAGCTCGGCGGCGGAGTCGTGCTCGGCGAGCCGGCCCGCCTCGTCCAGCTCCGCCAGCCCGCGCTCCACGGAGCCCTGGGACACCAGGGAGCTGCCGAGGATGTTGTGCGCGACCGACCGCAGTGCGGGCGACCCGTCGCCGGCCTCCTCGATCGCCTGCGTCGCGACGGTCACCGCGTCGTCGAACCGGGCCGCGAGCATGTACCGGGCGGCCAGCTCGGCGAGCAGCTGGAGGCGGAGGCCGTCGCCCTCCGGCAGGGTGCCGGGCGGGACGACGTCGAGCGCGCTCTGCAGCAGCTCCTGGACGCCCATGCGGTTGAGGTTCTGCAGGTACTGCGCCTTATCGCGGAGCAGTCGCGCCTGCCGTGCGGGCGGGAGGTCGTCCGCCGTCTCGAGCGCCATGTTGACGAGGGCGAGCGCGCGCTCGTTGTCGCCCGCGTTGCGCAGCGCCGACGCGGTGCGGGACAACAGTTCCGTGCGGCCGCCGCCCTTCATCCACGGCGTGCTCAGCTCGTCGGCGTCCGGGACGCTGTCCCACAGTTCCAGGGCGCGGTCGCCCAGGGCCGCGGCCGTCATGTAGGCGTACGACATCCGCGCTTCGCTCATGGCCTCCAGCGACGTGATGAAGGCGCGCCGCAGGTCGTGCGCGGCGAGCCAGTGCGTGGAGAGCTGGGTCGCCGATCGCTGCGGGCTGGCCTCCAGCGCCTCCGCGAACCGCATGTGGAACCGGCCGCGCTCCCCCGGCAGCAGGTCGGCGTGGATCGCCTCGCGCACGAGCGCGTGCCGGAAGGTGTACTCGGTGGAGTCGGCCACCAGGACGTTGGCGACCACGGCCTCCCGTGCCGCCGCGTCGAGCTGGTCGGGCGTGCCGTCGTAGACCGCGCTGAGCAGCTCGTGGTCGACGCAGACGCCGCCGGCGGAGACGAGGCGGAGCAGCCGTTGCGCCGGGTCGCTGAGCTTCTCGAACCGGGCGAGCAGCAGCTCGCGCAGCGTCTCGGGCAGGTCTTCGCCGGTCGCGAGCCCGTCGATGCCGATCAGCTCCTCGACGAAGAACGGGACGCCCTCGCTCATCATGTAGACGCGGTCGACCGTCGCGGCGTCGGGCTCGCAGCCGAGCAGGTGCTCGATGAGCGCCTCCACCTGGCCGCGGCCGAGCCGGGCCAGCTCCCAGCGCGTGACGCGGCGGGTGCGCTCCAGCTCGGCGAGGTAGGCGCGCAGCGGGTGGCCGCGCGTGATCTCGTCGGTGCGGTAGCTCAGCAGGACGAGGAGGTGGCCGCGCTCGGCCATCCGGACGATGAACCGGAGCAGTTCGAGCGTCGCCGTGTCTGCCCAGTGGAGGTCCTCCACCGCCAGGACGAGCGGACGGTCGGCGGACAGCGTCTCGAACAGGACCGTGACGAGCTCGTACAGCCGTTCGGCGCCGGTGCGCGCCGGCACCGCGGAGTCGTCGGCCAGCTCCGGCAGCAGCACGGAGAGGACGCCCGCGCCGTGGCCGGCGGCCTCCAGCACCGCGTCGAGCCCGCGCAGCTCGATGAGCCGGCGCAGGATGGCGGCGAACGGCGCGTAGGGAGCCCCGTCGTTGCCGAGGTCGACGCACCGGCCGAGCAGCACCGTGGCGGACCCCTCGGCCTCCGCCAGGAACTCGGCGAGCAGCCGCGTCTTGCCGATGCCCGCCTCCCCGCCGATCACGACCGCGCGCAGGCCACCGTCGCGACGAACCCCGTCGAGCTCGTCGCGCAGCGCCTCGAGATCGGACTCGCGCCCGATCATCGTGGGGCTGGAGGCCGGTGATCGCATGGCCTCATCGTGCCACGGACCACCGACATCCGAACCCCTGTTCTGCCCTGCTTCGCCCACGGCAGAACGGTGGTCATCGCCCGGCGTGGGCGAGCTCCCGCCGCTCCTCGTTCGCGGCCTCGGGAACGGTCGCAGCCGGCGCCGCGACCGGCTCGGCCACGGCCTCCGTGACCGCCGGCGCCCCGTGCCGCGCCCGGCGCCCGGCCGCGCGCTCCGCCCGGCGCCCGGCCGCGCGCTCCGCCCGCTCCTCGCGGAGGCGGCGCACCAGCTCCCGGTCGTGCTCGGCCCGCTGGACATCCCCCGCGTACACCCGCGTGGCCACGAACTCGTCGGACAGCATCATGATCCCCACACCCTTCGTCGAACTGCTTTCGTCGATGACCTCAGACTCGTCGCTAAGGACCCCCTCCCACATCGGGAAGATGCCCTATTCCGGCGTCCGCAGGACTCAGATGGAGGCGCGGACGGCCTAGGCGCGGGACTCGACAGCGCACGAGGCCGGGGGCAAGCTGGCGGCATGGCAACGGTCAACGAGCTCCAACCGCCTTACCGGGTCGGCTACATCGTCGGCAGCATCTCGTCGGGGTCCATCAACCGCTCGGCTCTCGACGGCGCTCCTGAAGCTGGCGCCGGAGGAGCTGGTCTTCACCGACATCGGGATCGCGGACCTGCCGCTCTACAGCCGCGACTACGACGGGGACTTCCCGGAGGTCGTCCGCGACTTCAAGGCGGCGATCGCGGCGCAGCAGGCGCTGCTGTTCATCACGCCCGAGTACAACCGGTCCATCCCCGGCGCGCTGAAGAACGCGATCGACTGGGCGAGCCGGCCGCACGGCGAGAACGTGATCGCGCGCAAGGCCACGGCCGTCATCGGGGCGTCCACCGGCCCGATCGGAACCGCGGTGGCGCAGCAGCAGCTCCGCAGCGTGCTGAGCTTCCTCCAGGCGCCGCAGATGAACGCGCCGGAGGCCTACATCCAGCTCAAGCCCGGGCTGATCGACGACGACGGCACGGTCACGAACGAGGCGACGGAGGCGTTGCTCCGCCGGTTCATGGTGTCGTTCTTCGAGTTCATCGAGCGGGTGCTGACGGTCGTCCCCGGCCCGAGGTGAGCGGGGTGCTGCTGGAGGACCGCGAGGCCTCGCGGAGCCTGTCGCTGCGCGCACTGTCGCGCGACGGCGACGCGCTCACCGTGGAGGCCGTCGCGACGGACGGAGACCGCCGCTGGCGGCTGGCCGGGCCGCTGCTGCGCCGCGACGAGGCCGCCGAGCTCGGCGCGTGGCTCGCGGGTCTGCCCGGCGACCTGACGCTGGGCGCTGACGAGTGGACGACGCTGACGTTCGCGTCACCGGTGCTCTCGTTCGCGGGGCGGCGGGTGCCGGGCGGTGTGGTGGAGCTGCGGGTCTCGGTGCTGGGGATGGCCGAGGAGGGCGCCTCCGCGCAGCGCACGACCGGCGTGGTGCTCGGCCTCACGCTCCAGGCCGCCGCGGTGGAGCGGGCGGCCGTGGCCTTCGTCGCGGAGACCTCCGCGCTGCGCGGCTGACCCTGCTCAGCGGCCTCCCTCGCGCTTGCGGTGGCGCTGGGCGACCGCCTGCGGCCCGTACGGGTACACCTCGGTGCGCGGCGCGCTCGCGTCGTCCAGCCGGTAGAGGTGATCGTCGCTCAACTCCAGCTCGGCCGCCGCGAGGTTGTCGTCGAGCTGCTCCAGCGTGCGGGCGCCGAGGATCACGCTCGACACCGCCGGGCGGTCGACCAGCCACGCGAGAGCCACCTGCGACATGCTCGCGCCGGTCTCCTCCGCGACCGCCTGCACCGCGTCGATGACCTCCCAGGTGTGCGGGTCGGCGTTGCGGGCGTCGAACGCCTCCATCCCGCGCTTCGGATTCTCACCGAGGCGCGTCGCACCGGTGGGCGCCTGGTCGCGGCGGTACTTGCCGCTCAGCCAGCCGCCGGCCAGCGGCGACCAGGGCAGGAGGCCGATCCCGGAGTCCAGCGCGGCCGGGACGATCTCGTGCTCGATGCCGCGCACCAGGAGGCTGTACTGCGGCTGCAGCGTGACGGGCGCGACGAAGCCGTAGGCGTCCGCGACGGCGACGGCCTTGGTGAGCTGCCAGCCGAGGTAGTTCGAGAAGCCGTAGTAGCCGATCTTGCCCGCGGTCACCGCGTCGTCCAGGAAGCGCAGCGTCTCCTCCAGCGGCGTGAGGTAGTCCCAGGCGTGCATCTGGTAGAGGTCGATGTGGTCGACGTCGAGCCGGCGCAGCGAGGCGTCCAGGGCCTTGCGCAGGTGAGTGCGGGACAGGCCGAGGTCGTTGGAGCCCTCCCCCATCGGGAAGCGCGCCTTGGTGGCGATCACGAGCCGGTCGCGGGCGCCGTGCTTGCGGGAGAGCCAGCGGCCGATGATCGACTCCGACGTCCCCGCGCTGTACACGTCCGCGGTGTCGATGAGGGTGCCACCCGCCTCGACGTAGCGGTCCAGGATGGCGTGGGAGGTCGGCTCGTCGGCCTCCGCTCCGAAGGTCATCGTGCCGAGGGCGAAGGCGGACACGATGGTTCCGCTGTTTCCGAGGGTCCTGAGGTCCATGCCCCGACGCTATCCTCGTCGCGGCTTATCGCCTACCGTTTGCCGATGTGAAGCTGTTGATGCTGTCCGACACGCACGTCCCCCTCCGGGCGAAGGCGCTGCCGCCGCGGGTGCTGGCCGAGGTGGCGGCGGCGGACGCCGTCCTGCACGCCGGCGACTGGGTGGACGAGGCGACGCTCGACCTCCTGGAGGAGCGGTCGCGGCGGCTGATCGGGGTGTGGGGCAACAACGACGGCCCCGGCCTGCGGCGGCGGTTGCCGGAGGTCGCGCGGTTCGAGCTGGGCGGGCTGCGGTTCGCGATGGTCCACGAGACCGGGCCGGCGAAGGGGCGCGAGGAGCGCTGCGAGCGCGACTTCCCGGAGGCGGACGTGCTGGTGTTCGGGCACTCGCACATCCCGTGGGACACGGTCGCGCCGGGCGGGCTGCGCCTCCTGAACCCGGGCTCCCCCACCGACCGCCGCCGCCAGCCGGCGTGCACGTACCTGACCGCGACCGTCGCCGACGCCCGCCTCACCGACGTGCGCCTCGTCGCCCTCCTCCCGCGCTAAGGGAGCAGCAGCAGGCCGTCCGTGACCAGCGCGCGGACGGTAGGGAGGAGGTCGGCGCGCAGGGCGTCCTCGTCCACCTCCAGGAGTTGGGCGAGCGCGCCGACGATCGCGGTCACGCTGAGCTCGCCGTCGCACGCGCCGACCAGCGCGGCCAGCCCGGTGTCGGCCGCGACCACGCGCCCGAAGCCGCCGCCCTGGCGCAGCAGGATGGCCGTCGGCGAGTCCTCGCCGGGCCACAGGTGCCGTTCCTCCGTCACGTCGCCCGCGACCGTGAGCCGCAGCGCGCCGAAGGCGTCGTCGTCCAGCGCGGACTGCGCGTCGTGCGCCTCCAGGCACTCGCCCAAGTGGATGCCGAGACCGGCCTCGTTCGTGCCCAGACCCCCGTGCATCCGCTCGAACCGGCGCAGCGTCGGCACGCCCTCCGCCCGCCGCAGCAGCACGTAGCCGAAGCCGACCTCCCGCACCCCCCGCGCCTCGAAGTCGTCCAGCCAGGCGCCCAGCAGCGTGTCGAACACCGGTCCCGGGCGGGTGCCACCGTCGCGGATCCAGGTCTCGGCGTACTGGGCGGCGTCCTCGGTGTCGCGCTCGATCACCCACGCGTCGAGCGGCTGCGCGGAGTCGTCCACCCAGCCGCGCACGCGCTCCAGGGCGTCCGCCGTGCCGTGGTACTCCCAGTTGCCGAGGAGCTGCGCGACGCCGCCTGGGTTCAGGTGCGCGCCGCAGCCGGCGATGACGGCCGCGACCAGGCTGTCGCCGACCATCCCGCCGTCGCGGTACTCGTAGGCGGGCACGCCCTCGGTGCGCGGCGTGATCACGAACGGCGGGTTCGAGACGATGTGGTCGAAGGCCTCCCCCGCCACCGGGTCGAACAGGCTCCCGAGCCGGAACTCGATGCCCTCCACGCCGTTCAGCTCGGCGTTGAGCGCCGCGAGCCGGAGCGCGCGCTCGGAGATGTCCGTCGCGACGACGCGCTCGGCGTGCCGGGAGGCATGCAGGGCCTGGATGCCGCAGCCGGTGCCGAGGTCGAGCGCCGAGCGCACGGGGCGCTGCAGCATCAGGCCGCTGAGCGTCATGGAAGCGCCGCCGACGCCGAGCACATGGTCCTCGGGGAGGGCGCCGCCCAGCGCGAGCTCGCCGAGGTCGGAGACGATCCACCACTCGGCCGGCCCAAGGGCGTCCACGAACGCGTAGGGACGGAGGTCGACGGCCGGGGCGATCAGGTCGTCCTCCTGCCTGATCAGCCCGAGCTCCTCGGCGCCGTGCAGTCCCAGGGCGGGGAGGGCCGCCGTCGCAGCGGACCGTCCGACCGGCCGGCCGAGCACGAAAAGCGCGGCGAGCGTCGCCAGCGGGCCGGCGTCGCGCCGCGCGAGCGCCCGCTCGGCCGGGACCCGCTGCCCGCGGTGCAGTGCCTCCGCGGCCTCCTCGCCCCAGAGCGCGGTCAGGCCGTCGACGGTGAAGCCGGCGGCGGCGAGGTCGGAGCGGAGGGCGGCGATGGAGGTCACCGGTCAATTCAATCAGGAGCACAATGGGCGACGTGAGCCAGGAACAGACGACGATCCGCCGACGGGCGATCGTGACCGGGATGGTGCAGGGCGTCGGCTTCCGCTGGAGTGCGCGCGAGGAGGCGCACCAGCTGGGCGTGGCCGGCTGGGCGCGCAACCGCTCCGACGGCAGCGTGGAGGTCGAGGTGGAGGGGGACGCCGCGAGCGTCGAGCGGATGATCGACTGGCTGCGCGCCGGGCCGCCCGGGAGCGCGGTGGACGACGTGCGGGTGACGGAGGCGGCGCCGGACGGCGACGACGCCTTCCGCATCCGGCAGTCGGATTGACGCCGCGCATCCCCACCCCTGACTTCTGCGCCGCACCCGGGCACAATAGGCACATGACCCGCGCGACGCTGCTGACCATCACCGTGCCCACCGGAGAGCCCGCCGACGGCGACCCGGGCTTCGCCCTCGCCGACTTCGACGCCGCGCAGGTACGGATCACCGACCTCGGCGTGACCCGCGGCGACGGCGTCTTCGAGACCATCGCCGTCATCGACGGCCACCCGCAGGCGCTCGGCCCGCACCTCATGCGGCTCGCGCACTCCGCCGAGCTCCTCGACCTCCCGGAGCCCGCCGAGCACGTCTGGCACGAGGCGGTCCTCGCCGGCGTCGCCGACTACCAGTCGCGCAACGGCGAGGGCGGCGAGCTGTTCGCCAAGCTGATCTACACGCGCGGCGTGGAGGGCACGGGCCGGCCCAGCGGCTGGATCTTCGTGGACCAGGGCGAGGACTTCACGCAGCAGCGCCTCGGCCTCAAGGTCGTCACGCTCGACCGCGGCCTCCGGCACGACGTGGCCGAGACCTCCCCGTGGCTGCTCGCGGGCGCCAAGAGCCTGTCGTACGCCGTGAACCGCGCGGCCCAGCGGGAGGCGGCGCGCCGCGGCGCGGACGACGTGATCTTCATCAGCTCGGACGGCTACGCGCTGGAGGGGCCGACCTCCAACGTCATCGTGCTCGCCGACGGGGTGGTCCGCACGCCGCAGACCGACCAGGGCATCCTCGCCGGCACCACGCAGGCCGCGGTCTTCGCGTTCTTCGCCGAGCGCGGCTATCCGACCGAGTACCGCCACATCACGGCGGAGGAGCTGGCGGCGGCCGACGCCTTGTGGCTGGTCTCCAGCGTCCGGCAGGCCGGCCCGATCACCCACCTCGACGGCCGCGAGTACCCCGTCGACGTCGCCCTCACAGCCGACCTGAACCGCTACCTCCTCTCCCGCACCCACTGACCCTCCCGCACCTCGCGTGTCGCCAACGCAGGACTCCCGGCCCCCGCGCGCCCGGAACCCCTCCGTTGACTGTTCCGGCACGGCTCGTCGGCCCGGATCTCCTCCGTTGGCTGCGGTGCTGACAACGGAGGAGATCCGGGGCGACACACCGCGCCATGTCGGCTAACGGAGGAGACCTGGGGGCTGGGGACGCGAAACTCCTCCGTTGGCTGCGGGGGCGGGGCGGGTGGGGGCCGGTGGCCGGATGTTCACCGGCGCGTAGACGTCCCGTTACACCCCGATTCGCGGTGCTCGCGTTCGCCGCCTAGGCTGTACGACACCGTACCGGCGACGACGCCGGGACCACCGCCAGGGGAAAGGAGGTCGACGTGGACGAGCAGGTCCCGAGAAGCATCGAAGTGCTGCGCCAGCAGGCGCGCGACGAGCTCTCCGCCATCATCGAGCACCGCTGCCGTGCCGGCGAGGACCCCTGGCATTTCATCCCGGACCTGCCGAGCGTCGACGAGCAGGTGGTCATCTCCCTGCGGGCCGGAGCGATCGAGGAGTTCGACCTCGCCGAGGAGCAGTCGCGCGCGCACCATCCCGCCGCGGGCCGCGACACGTACACCCGGTTCGAGTTCGGCGTACTGCGCCGGATCGCGCTGGAGCACCCCGAATTGAGCGAAGCGGTCTGGGGGATGCTCGACAAGGTCGAGCGCGCGTAGTAGACCAGGCGGCATGGGGATCGTCACTGCCGATATCGCTGTCTCGCTCGACGGGTTCGCCGCGGGGCCCAACCAATCGCTGGAGAACGCGCTGGGCGAGCACGACGTCGAACGGCTGCACACCTGGATGTTCGAGAACGCCGACGCGCACGCGGAGGAGATCGCCGCGATCACCGCGGCGGGCGCGTACGTGATGGGCCGCAACATGTTCGGCCCGGTCCGCGGCGACTGGCCCGCCGAGGGCGACACGTTCGGCGACTGGCGAGGTTGGTGGGGCGACGATCCGCCGTACCACGCGCCGGTCTTCGTGCTGACCCACTACGAGCACGCGCCGATCCCGATGGAGGGCGGGACGACCTTCGAGTTCGTCACCGACGGCATCCACGCGGCGACCGACCTGGCCCGTGCGGCCGCCGGGGACGCCGATGTCGCGATCGCGGGCGGCGCCGAGACCCTCAACCAGGCGCTCTGGGCGGGCATCGTGGACGAGCTGCGGCTGCATGTGGTCCCGATCACGCTCGGCGCGGGCGAGCGGGTCTTCGACCGGGTGCCCCCTCTGCAGCTGGAGCTGCTGCGGTCGCGGGTGACGCCGGAGGTCGCGCACCTGACGTACCGCGTGGTCCGCTGAGCGCGCTCAGAGCCCGGCGGGCGTCGTGACCGGGAGCCGGCAGACGAAGTCGCGGCAGAGGTAGGCGGTCGGGAGGCCGTCGCGCGTGCCTCGCGCGGCGAACAGCTCGAAGCCCGCGTCAGCCAGCGCCTCGCCCTGAGGGGCGTCCACGAGGGCGACCAGGTCGGCGGGATGCCGGCGGGCGGCCGCGACCAGGCCCTCGGGATCCTCCGATCCGGCGCCCTCCGCGGGCTCGCTCACGACGACGAGTTGCTGAGGCTCGCCCTCCAGCCGCGACATCAGGGCCAGCGCGGCGCCGAACGCGCTCGGGACGGCGGCGGCCGGGCCGGCCACGAGCCGCATCGCCTCGCGGGCGGCGCGCTCGTAGCGGCGGCTCGCCGTCATCAGGAACAGCGTGTGCGCCGCCGCGGCCGTCGCGGTCAGGCCGGACGGGTACGCGCCCTCCGACGGGTCGACGCGCACGGCGAGGCCGGTCGATCGCAGCAGCGGGTCGCCGCCGCCCGGGACGCCGAACGGGCAGTCGCCGCCGTCCACGGCCTCCAGACAAAGATCCACCAGCTCCCGGGCCGTGACGGCAGCCTCCACGTCGCCGCTCGCCAGCGCTACCTCCAGCAGTCCGCCCGCGAGGCCGCCGTAGTCCTCCAGCGTCGCCACCGCCTCCGACACGGCACCGTCGACCGACGCGCGGCCGAGCGTGCCGTCCGGCCGCCGGTGGGTGTCGAGCACGGCGCGCGCCGCCTCCCCCGCCGCGACGATCCAGGCCGGCCGGTTCAGGATGCGCCCCGCGCGGGCGAGCGCGCCGATCGCGAAGCCGTTCCAGCCGGTGAGCACCTTCTCGTCCAGCGCGGGCGGCGTGAGCGTCGCGCGCTCGGCCGGCGGCACGCGGTAGTAGCCGCCCTCCACGCGCGCGCCGTCGATCACGCTCTCGGAGTCCTGCGCCGAGGCGAACGCGCCGCCGGGCCTCCGCAGCACGCCGAGCAGGAACGCGGCGACGCCGTCCGCCGTGCGCTCGGCCCACTCCTCGCCGGTCTGCGCCCACGCGGTCGCGTAGGCGTCGAGGAGCTGCGCGTTGTCGTACAGCATCCGCTCGTAGTGCGGGTCGCTCCAGTCGCGCCGGGTGGCGTAGCGGAAGAAGCCGCCGTCGACCGGGTCGCGCAGCGGGGAGTCCGCCATCCGGCGCAGCGTGCGGTGCGCGAGCGCGCGTCCGGCCGGCCGCTCCAGCAGGAAGCCGAGCACCGGCGCGACCGGGAACTTGGGCGCGCCACCGAACCCGCCGAACTGCGGGTCCTCCGTCTCGGCCAGCGCGTCGACGGCGGCGTCGAGGGCGCGGCCGTCCGGCAGCTCGGAGGCCGTGGTGGCACGTGCGGCGGCCGCGGCGAGCGCCTCCCCGACCTTGCCCGCGTCCGACTCGACCTCGGCGCGGCGCTCCGTCCACGCGTCCGCGACCGCGTCCAGGATCTGCGTGAACGACGGCCGGCCTCCCGACGCGACCGGCGGGAAGTAGGTGCCCGCGAAGAACGCCCGGCCCGACGAGGTGGCGAAGACGGTCAACGGCCAGCCGAGTCCCTCGGTGAACGCGCTCGCGGCGGACAGATAGGCGGCGTCGACGTCGGGATGCTCCTCCCGGTCGACCTTGATCGACACGAACCGCTCGTTCATCAGCGCGGCGACCGCCGGGTCGCTGAAGCTCTCCCGCGCCATCACGTGGCACCAGTGGCAGGTCGCGTAGCCGATCGAGACGATGACCGGCACGTCGCGGCGGCGCGCCTCGGCGAAGGCCTCCGGCCCCCACGGGAACCAGTCGACCGGGTTCTCCGCGTGCGCGCGCAGGTAGGGGCTGATCGCGCCCGCCAGCCGGTTCGTCATGCGCTCACCCTACGACCCCCGCGGCGGTCGGAGCGCGCGGCCGGGCTTGCTATCGTGGACGATATGGTTGCACACGCAAATACTCCGCTCCTGACCCTGAACAACGGCACCACCATCCCGCAGCTCGGCTTCGGCGCCTTCAAGGTCGACCCGGCCGAGACGACCCGCATCGTCACCGACGCGCTGGAGGTCGGCTACCGCCACATCGACACCGCCGCCATCTACGGCAATGAGGAGGGCGTGGGCGCCGCGATCGCCTCCTCCGGCATCCCGCGCGACGAGCTGTTCGTCACGACCAAGCTCTGGAACGACCGGCAGACCGACGCGCAGGCCGCCTTCGACGAGTCGCTCGCTAAGCTCGGCCTCGACTACGTGGACCTCTACCTCATCCACTGGCCGACCCCGGAGAAGGACACCTTCGTTCAGGCCTGGAAGTCGCTGGAGGCGATCTACGCCACCGGCCGAGCCAAGGCCATCGGCGTCTCCAACTTCCTCGTCCCGCACCTGGAGAAGCTGCTCGCGAACACCGAGATCGTGCCGGCCGTCAACCAGATCGAGCTGCACCCGGCGCACCAGCAGCCGGAGGTCACCGCGTTCGCCCGCGAGCACGGCATCCACATCGAGGCCTGGGGCCCGCTCGGCCAGGCCAAGTACCCGCTGTTCGACGCTCCGGAGGTCGCCGGCCCGGCGGCCGCGCACGGCAAGACGCCCGCGCAGGTCGTCATCCGCTGGCACCTGCAGACCGGGAACATCGTGTTCCCCAAGTCGAACCGCCGCGAGCGGATGGTCGAGAACTTCGACGTCTTCGACTTCGAGCTGACCGCCGCCGAGGTCGCCGCGATCACGGCGATGGAGCGCGAGGGCCGCGTCAGCGCGCACCCCAACGAGGTCAACTGACGCCTCGGGATCGCCGCGGGCGCGGAGGCCGGCTCTCCGCGCCCGCGCCCATCGCGGCTAGGCTCGCACCGTGAGAATCACGACGATCACGGGGAAGGTCATCTACGTCGTTGGCGTCTTCGGCCTGATCCTGGCGCTCAACTTCTTCATCATCGACCGCCTCGTCAACGCGGCGCTCGACGTGCTGGTCGTCGCGGTGCTCAACGTGGCCTACGTGATCGTCGGCACCCGCATCTTCCGCGGCGAGGGCGAGAACCGCGAGGACCCGCGGCCCTGGTGGCGGGCGACCGGGCGCCCGGCGGCGGGGTTCTGGCTCGGCGGGATCCTCGCGGTCCTGGCGTTCATCTCCTGTGTCGGCGCGCTCGCGAGCAAGCCGGAGAACTCGTTCGTGCCCGCGGTCGCGTGCATCAGCTACGCGCTGCTCGCGGCGTTCTACCTCAACTCGTCCTACCGGCTGCGGCTGCTCGACACCGCGCCCTAGGCGACCGGGGTCTGCTCCTCGAAGCGGGCGACGAGCTCGCGCTTGAGCACCTTGCCGCTCGGGCCGAGCGGGAGGGTCTCCAGGATCTCCACCCGCCGCGGGTACTTGTACGCCGCCACCCGCTCCTGCGCGAACACGACCAGCTCCTCCCCCGTCGCCTCGGAGCCCGGCATCAGCGTGACCGCGGCCATGATCTCCTGGCCGTGCGTGTCGTGCGCGACGCCGAACACCGCCACCAGTGCGACGGACGGATGCGTGGAGAGCGCCTCCTCCACCTCCCGCGGGTACACGTTGTAGCCGTTGCGGACGATCATGTCCTTCTTGCGGTCCACGATCGTGATGTAGTCGTCGTCGCTCTTGGTGCCGAGGTCGCCGGTGCGGAACCAGCCGTCCACCACTGCCTCCGCGTTGGCCTCCGGGAGGTTGAGGTAGCCCTTCATCAGGTTGTGGCCGCGGATCACGATCTCGCCGAGCTCGCCGCGCGCCAGCAGGTGGATCGCGTCGTCCACCTCCGGGTCGGCGATCTCCACGTCGACGCCCCAGATCGGCTGGCCGACGGTGCCGACCCTCGTCGGCTTGCCGCGGTGATTGAACGAGGCGACGGGTGAGGTCTCGGTGAGGCCGTAGCCCTCGTGGATGTCGATGCCGTAGACCTCCTTCATCCGCTCGATGACCGCGACCGGGATGGCCGCGCCGCCGCTCAGGCCGTACCGCAGCGGCGGGCGCTCCGGGTTGGTCTTCGCGGCCTCCAGCAGCGCGATGTACATGGTCGGAACGCCGGTCATGATCGTGCAGGCGTGCGCGTTGAGCAGCTGCAGCGCCGTCGCGCCGTCGAACTTCGGCACGAGCACGATGGCCGCGCCCGCGCGGAATCCCATGTTCATCACGCAGGTCTGCCCGAAGGTGTGGAACAGCGGGAGGCAGCCGAGCACGCGGTCGGTCGGCTCGAAGTCGAACGTGCCGGAGAGGAGGACGTTCACCTGCTCCACCAGCGAGAAGTGGCAGCCTTCCGCACCCTTCGGCTTGCCGGTCGTGCCGCTCGTGTAGAGGATGGTCGCGGTGTCCACCGGGTCGCGCGGCACGTACGTGTCGATCGGCTCGGTGCCGGCCGCGGCCTCCTCCAGCCGCGGGAACGGGAGCTGCTCGACCATGTCGTCGGGCACCAGCACCGAGAGCGTGCCTACTCCGGCGAGCGCCGCGCCCTTCGCACCCTCGGCCAGCAGCGGCGCCGCGCAGATCAGCAGCGTCGAGCCGGAGTCCTGCAGCACGTACTCGATCTCGGCCGCCTTGAGCAGCGCGTGGATGGGGACGACGACCGCGCCCAGGGCCAGCACGGCGTAGTAGGCGCGCGGGAAGTCGGGCACGTTCGGGATCATCAGCGCCACCCGGTCGCCCGGCCCGACGCCGAGGTCGCGCAGGGCTCCCGCGTAGCGTCGGGTCTGGTCCCAGAGGTCGCGGTAGGCGATCTCCTGGCCGTTGAAGATCAACGCCACGTTGTCGGGCATCCGGTGCGCGGTCTCGGCCAGGATGCTGGCGACGGACATGGTGGCGTAGCCGTGGGGCATGGCGGGGCTCCTTCGTCGACGGTGACGTGACCCGGTCGGGTTGAGGGAAACCTACGTCACGGTGCACGCGCCCACAATGCCCAGTTCGCGCGTCTCCCCGGCGCCCGAACCGCTGCCGAGGGGCACGTCGTTGTCGCTTTCGGCGCCCAAAAGTGACAACGACGTGCCCTTCGATGGCGGGATGGCGGGCGCGGGGTCACGCCCCGAGGATGGACCGGAGCGCGGCGGTGTAGTCCTCGAACGCGCGGCGGCCGGTCGTGGTGAGCGCGAGGTAGGTGACCGGGACGCGGCCGCGGTGGGTCTTCTCGACCTCCACGTAGCCGGCGTCCTCCAGCTTGCGCAGGTGCGTCGCCAGGTTGCCCGCCGTGAGGTCGAGCAGCTCCTGGAGGCGCGGGAACGACATGCTTCCGCCGTCGGGGACGGTCGCGAGGGTCGCGGTGATCCTCAGGCGGGCGGCGGCGTGGATGACCGGGTCGAGTTCGTCCACGCCGGTCACCGCCGAGGGCTCACGGAGCCCAGCGTGCGGAGGGTGACGGTCGCGCCCGCCCCGAAGATCACGCCGCCCGCGACGGCCATGAGCAGCAGGTTCGGCCCGAGGCCCAGGAACGGCGCCGCCGCGCCCACCGCCAGCAGGGCGAGCCCGAGCACGAGCTGCAGCCGGTCGTGCCACAGCGCCGCGCCGGCGAGGTAGAGGGTGCCGCACATCAGCGCGTACGCGCTCGGGAAGTACAGCCCGGCGAAGTCGCCGGCGAGGCCCTGTGCGATCATCCCGATGCCGAGCAGCGCGAACGCCACCGAGCACACGGTCCAGGAGACGCCGTAGACCGCGCCGGCGAACTGCGAGTCGCCGCGCACGCCCCGGCCGATTCGCGAGCCGATCACCGCGGAGGCGACGATCGAACCGGCGATCAGCGCACCGAAGACGACGCCGCCGGCGACCGGGTCGAACACGCTGAGCTGCGCCAGGTAGAGGGCGAGGAAGCCGACCAGCCAGGCCACCGCCCACACGGTGTACAGCCAGACGACGGGGATGCGGTATTCGCGGCTGACACGACGCTGCTGGCCGTCGATGAGGTCCAGCATCTCCCGCGCGTCGCCGGGCGTGTTCTCGTTCATGCCTGCTTTGTAACACAAAGCACTCTGCGCGCACAACAGTTTTGTGAAGCTGTGGATGTCCTCCGAACGGATAGACTGGAGGGCTCATGTCCGCACCGGTCGCCCTCCCCCGCATCGTCTTCCCGCCCGAGCTGCCCGTCAGCCAGAAGCGGGACGACATCGCGCGCGCGATCCGCGAGAACCAGGTCGTGATCGTGGCCGGCGAGACCGGCTCGGGCAAGACCACGCAGCTGCCGAAGATCTGCCTCGAACTGGGCCGCGAGAGCATCGGCCACACCCAGCCGCGCCGACTCGCGGCGCGCACGATCGCCGAGCGCATCGCGGAGGAGCTGGGCCAGAGCGTCGGGGAGCTCGTCGGATACCAGGTGCGCTTCACCGACCGGGTGTCCGCCGCGACCCGGATCAAGCTGATGACCGACGGCATCCTGCTCAACGAGATCCACCGCGACCGGCTGCTGCGCGCCTACGACACGATCATCATCGATGAGGCGCACGAGCGCAGCCTCAACATCGACTTCCTGCTCGGCTACCTGCGCGAGCTGCTGCCGAAGCGTCCGGACCTGAAGGTGATCATCACCTCCGCCACCATCGACCCGGAGAGCTTCGCCGCGCACTTCGCCGCCGCGGACGGCACGCCGGCCCCGATCGTGGAGGTCTCCGGCCGCACCTACCCGGTGGAGCTGCGCTACCGGCCGCTGGTCGCCGAGGCGCTGGAGGCCGACGAGGACGACCCGGATCCCGTCCCCGCAGCCGACCGCGACTACCTCCAGGGCATCAACGACGCCCTCGACGAGCTGGCCCGCGAGGCGGCCGGCGACGTGCTCGTGTTCCTCTCCGGCGAGAACGAGATCCGGGATGCCGCCGACGCGATCCGCGGCCGCAACCTCCCGGGCACCGAGGTGCTGCCGCTGTACGGGAGGCTGTCCTCGGCCGAGCAGCACCGCGTCTTCCAGCCCTCCACCATGCCCGGCGTCCGGCGGCGCGTGGTGCTCGCGACCAACGTCGCCGAGACCAGCCTCACCGTGCCCGGCATCAAGTACGTGGTGGACGCCGGCACCGCCCGCATCAGCCGCTACTCCACGCGCGCCAAGGTGCAGCGCCTCCCGATCGAAGCCATCTCGCAGGCGAGCGCCAACCAGCGCTCCGGCCGGTCGGGCCGCACCAGCGACGGCATCGCGATCCGGCTGTACTCGCAGGAGGACTTCGAGAAGCGTCCGGAGTTCACCGAGCCGGAGATCCTGCGCACCAACCTCGCGGCCGTCATCCTGCAGATGATCTCGCTCGGGCTCGGCGACATCGCCGCGTTCCCGTTCCTGACGCCGCCGGACTCGCGCGGCATCAAGGACGGGCTCGACCTGCTGGCCGAGCTGGGCGCCACCCGCACCTCCACCCGCTCCGGCGGCATCGAGCTGACGAAGGTCGGGAGCCAGCTCGCCCGCCTCCCGATCGACCCGCGCTTCGCCCGCATGGTCGTGGAGTCGAAGCGGCACAACACCTCCCGGGAGGTCATGGCGATCGTCGCCGGCCTCACGATCCAGGACGTCCGCGAGCGCCCGGTGGAGAAGCGCGGCAGCGCCGACGAGAACCACGCGCGCTTCGTGGACCCGACCAGTGACTTCCTCACCCTGCTCAACCTCTGGAACTACCTGGAGGAGCAGCAGCGCGAGCTGTCCTCCAGCGCGTTCCGGAGGCTGTGCAAGGCCGAGTACCTCAACTTCCTGCGCGTGCGGGAGTGGCAGGACGTCTACCGGCAGCTCCGCCAGCTCGCCCGGCCGCTGGAGCTGACCATCGGCGAGCCGTCGATCAACCCCGACGGCATCCACCGCTCGCTGCTCGCGGGGCTGCTGTCGCACCTCGGCCTCAAAGACATCAGGGAGTCCGGCAACAAGGGCTCCGCGCGCGGCCAGCGCCAGTCCGAGTACCTCGGCGCGCGGCAGACGCGGTTCGTGATCTTCCCCGGCTCGGCCCTCGCCAAGAAGCAGCCGAACGCGATCATGTCCGCAGAGCTCGTGGAGACCTCCCGGCTGTTCGCGCGGATGAACGCGGCCGTCGACCCGGCCTGGGCCGAGCCGATCGCGGGCGACCTGTGCAAGCGGCAGTACAGCGAGCCGCACTGGGAGAAGAGCCAGGGCGCGGTCGTCGCGTACGAGCGCGTCACGCTGTACGGCGTCCCGATCATCCCGCGCCGCCGCGTGCAGTACGCGCGGATCGACGCCGAGCTGTCCCGCGAGCTGTTCATCCGGCACGCGCTGGTTGACGGCGAGTGGGACTCGCGGCAGGCGTTCGACCGCGCCAACCGCAAGCTGCTCGCCGAATTGCGCGAGCTGGAGGAGCGCACCCGCCGCCGCGACATCCTCAACGACGACGAAGCGGTGTTCGAGTTCTACGACGCGCGCATCCCGGCCGATGTGGTGTCCACGCGCTCGTTCGAGGGCTGGTGGAAGAAGGCGCGCACCGAGACGCCCGACCTCCTGACGATGACCCCGGAAGCGCTGCTCGAGGACGACGCGGCCGGGATCGACGAGGAGGCCTTCCCGCCGGTCTGGCGCCAGGGCGACCAGCGGCTCACCCTCCGCTACCGCTTCGAGCCGGGCGCGGAGGACGACGGCGTGACCGTGCAGGTGCCGCTGCCGCTGCTCGCCGGGCTGGTGCCGGACGGCTTCGACTGGCAGGTTCCCGGCCTCCGCCAGGACCTCGTGACCGCCATGATCAAGTCGCTGCCGAAGGCGATCCGCCGCCAGGTCGTCCCCGCCGCCGACTGGGCGAATCGCCTGCTCGGCGAGCTGTCCGGCGCGGCCGGGATGGACGCCCACGACGGACGCCGCCCCGCGGCCTCCCTCGCCGACACGCTCGCCGCCACCATCTCGCGGCAGACCGGCTCGCGCGTCACCGGAGCGGACTTCGACCTGGAGCGGCTGCCCGCGCACCTGCGGCCGACCTTCCAGGTGCTCGGCGAGCGCGGCCGCCCGCTCGCGAGCGGCAAGGACCTGATGGCGCTGCAGGAGCGACTGCGCTCGCGCGCCCGCGACTCGGTGGCGCGCGTCGCGGAGGCGCGCACGCCCGACGCCATCGAGCGCTCCGGCCTCACCAGCTGGGACCTGGACGAGCTCCCCCGTCACCTCGACACGACGCAGAAGGGGCCGGGCGGCACGGTCAACACCATCCGCGCCTACCCCGCGCTGGTGGACGACGGCGCGAGCGTCAGCATCCGGCTGATGTCGACCCCGACCGAGCAGGCCCGTGCGCTGCCCGGCGGCGTCCGGAGGCTGCTGCTGGCGAGCATCCCGTCGCCGGTCGCGTACGTGCAGCAGCACCTGACCGCCAACGAGAAGCTGACGCTGGCGGCGAGCCCCTACCCGAACACGAAGGCGCTGTTCGACGACTGCCTCCTCGCGGTGATCGACTCGGTGCTGTACCGGATGAAGCCGGACGGCCAGCTCTTCATGCGCGCCGAGTTCGAGGCGGTGCGGGACCGGGTGTCCGGGGTCGTGATGGACTCGATGTTCGAGACGGTCGCGCTCGTCACGCGGACCCTGACCGCGGCGCGCGCGGCCGAGAAGGCGATCGGCGGGACGACGGCGCTGGCGTACCTCCCGTCGCTCAACGACGCCAAGACGCAGCTCGCGGGGCTCGTCTATCCCGGGTTCGTCTCGGCGACGGGCCTGGACCAGCTCAAGCACCTCCCCCGCTACCTGAACGGGATCACCCAGCGCATGCAGGCGCTGCCGACCAACCCGGGCCGCGACCGCGCCTGGCAGACCCAGGTGGAGACGGCGACCGCGCTCTACACGGAGGCCGGCGGCCGCATCCCGCCCGCCGCGCACGCCCCGGAGAACCTGGTGCACGCCCGCTGGATGCTGGAGGAGTTCCGCGTCTCCCTGTTCGCGCAGTCGCTGGGCACCGCCGAGACGGTCTCCCTCCAACGCATCCGCAAGGTCCTCGCCGGCTGACCCCGACGCAATCCGTTCCGGAGTTGTGGACGCAACACGCCGCTGAGAGGCGTACACAACTCCGGAATTGATAGCCGGCGGGGCTACACGGGGAGGTGGAAGCCGCCGTTGGAGTGGAGGAGCTGGCCGTTGATCCAGCCGCCGGACGGCGACAGGAGGAACGCGACCAGGTCGGCGGTGTCCTGCGGGCGGCCGAGGCGTCCGAGGGCGGTCTCGGCGGCGAGCGTCTCGGCGAGGCCGGGGGTCATCCATCCGGTGTCGATCGGGCCCGGGTTGATGAGGTTGGCGGTGATGCCGAGGTGCGCTAGCTCCACGGCAGCCGCGATCACGATGCGGTCGAGCGCGCCCTTGCTCGCGCCGTACGGGAGGTTGTGCGCGGTGTGGTCGCTGGTGAGCGCGACGATGCGCCCGGTGCCGGGCTCCCCCGGGAGCTGCTCGGCGAACGCGCGGATCAGCAGCCAGGTGCCGCGGGTGTTCACCGCGAAGTGCCGATCGAACGCCTCCACGCTGGTGTCGAGCAGGCCGCTGTCGACCGAGTGCGCGTGGCTGGCGACGAGCGCCTGGATCGGCCCGAGTCCGGCGCGGACCCGCTCGATCGCGCCCGCGGGCGCCTCGGGGTGGGAGAGGTCGACGGCGACGGGGAGGGCCCGGACGCCGAAGGCCCGCAGTTCGTCCGCGAACGCGTCGTGGCCGCGCTCCTCGGCGCCCCACGGCATCGACGCGTCGTAGTCGTCCCAGAACGCGAAGGCGACATCCCAGCCGAGCGACGCCAGGTTTCGGGCGATCGCCGCGCCGATCGAGTTCGGCCGGCTCGCCCCGGTGATGAAGACGACGGGACGGGAGGAGCGGGCGTCGTGGTCCATCCGACGATTGTGTCAGACGGTCACGACGCCCGCTTTTGAACTACCGCGATCGCGCCCCCTAGCGCAGCCGCGACCACACAGAGATGAAGAAGCACAGCTGCCACGTGCATCTCGCCGATTGTCGAGTCGACAAGCACCAAGCCGATATCCAAACCAAGCACTAGGACTGTCGTACCGATCATGCTGTAGGGAGCTGCTTCGCTAATCGGCACCAGCACACCGCAAAAGAACGTCATAGCTGAGAGCGAAACGAACAGCAGCACGGCTCTGGGGAGCGTGGACACCAGCACGCCTCCGGGACTAGCTGCCGCGAGGCTCGCAACCAGTACGAACCCTTGAACGACGAGAATCGCTCCGAATTTGACGAGCAAAACCACCCGAATTGGATAATCCGCGCTGCGATAGATCCAATGAAACGCCTGGGTCCTGCCATACGCGAGTTCACCGCCCAGGGCACAGAGAAACGCGAACAGATAAGAGGTGGGTCCGAAGGGGAGCCAGCCGACACGAGCCGCGACGACCATCGCGACAATGAGAAGCAGGAGGCAAATGTACGAAATCTGACTGACAGGCTGACGCAGGACCAGCAGCAGCTCTCTCTTCGCGAAGGCCGTGATCCTTCCCGGAGCGGCAGCAGGGCTAGAAGGGAGGAGTGCTTTCGCATGAGCGAAGGCAACCCGATTGGAACCCCACGCGCCCAAGACGATCGAACCGGCGAGCGCCAGAATCAGGATCGCCAACGCCGTGAGAAGCGCCGAGACCGTGCTGGGGACCGTCGCGCCGAGCCATAACACGTCGAGCATCCGTCGAATGCTCGACACCTGGTTATCGAACGCGGTCATCAACAGGTTGCCCAACAGCGCGAGCACAACGGTCAGAGCAATGAGAAGAGAGGCCAAGTTCGACAGTTCATCACCGAGTCCGACCAACCGCATGACTAACCGCAGACACGCCTTCAGCGACAGAGCAAGAGCGGCGAAGGTGAGAGCTGTCAGCGCTGCCACGCTCCCGGTGATTGCCGGCACTGGCGTGGCCGACGAGACAAATGCGACGATTCCGGACTGGGTGGCGACGATGGTCGTCGCTGCTATCAGATATTGGGCGAGCATTTCGCTCACGCCGATGGAGAACCGGGAGGCCCCGCCTACGCGTGCCACTAGCGATACGTTCGAACGGTGCGGGATGAGTGCGCCGAAGACTAAGGCGATTATGGCCCCCAGAAGCATGACACTAGACAACATGTTCGACAGCAAGGCCTCACGCTGAGCCTGTGGCAGTGACGACGAGGATTCGACCAGGGCGCCGGCCATTTGGTGCAACGTTCTGAAGACGACCACATTCATGCCCACTGCAATCGCCGCACCCAGAACGAGCATCCCGGCCACAGCCCAGCCTCCGCCGACCGCGCTTCTCAGCGACGCCCGAGTCGACTGGACCGTAGCTCGAAAGATCGGGAACGCTGCTATCCTCACGACGCCTCGCGTAGGTGTGCAGAGCGGAGCTCGCCTAGGCCTTCGAAGAAAAGCCCGACCGAGT
Organism: Microbacterium sp. X-17; assembly: GCF_039615055.1. Classification (NCBI taxonomy): domain Bacteria; kingdom Bacillati; phylum Actinomycetota; class Actinomycetes; order Micrococcales; family Microbacteriaceae; genus Microbacterium; species Microbacterium sp. X-17. Next base: position 888,959 of record NZ_JBDHNI010000001.1, on the reverse strand, counting down.
CTTCGACAACCATATCCAGACCGGTCAGCGTGAGGAACGACTCCTCAAGCGTCTTACGTCCATGAACCGCGACCACCTCGGGAGTGGTGCCGGAGTGCAAAACCCGGCCGCCTTCAAGTACCACGACTCGATTGCAGAGCCTTTCTGCCAGCGCCAGGTCATGGGTGGAGATCAGGACGGCGTTCCCGTGATCGACGTAACCCGTGATGAGCTGGTGCATGATCGCACTTGACTCAGGGTCAAGGCCGCGGAACGGCTCATCGAGGATGAGAATGCTCGGCAGGTGGAGAAGCGCACCCACCACTTGCAGTTTGCGCTTCATCCCGTGGCTGAAGGAACCGATCAACTCGTCACGATGGTCCTGAAGCCGAAATCCGCTCAAGAGCATCCAGATGATGTCGTCGCTGACTCTGATGCCCCGGATGCCCTGCATCAGATCGAGATACTCCTGTGCCGTGAGGAGTTCCGGCTGAGGCAGATCGTCGGGACAGAACCCGATGGCGTGAAGGTGACGCTTCTGACCACTTCGCGAATCGATGAAGACGCTGCCCGCCGACGGCTTGGTGAGCCCCGCAATGACATGAAGAGTCGAGCTCTTCCCTGACCCGTTCGGTCCCAACAGGCCAACGACGGAGCCCTCTTCTACGGCGAAACTCACGTCTGTGAGCACGGCCTTCTTGCCATACGTCTTGCTCACCTGGTCAACAATCAAGGTCACTGGGGCTCCTCACGAAAGCCTGAATTATCTGTCGGCCGTCCGAACTCCACGGCGTGAGCGCGAACAGATGGGAGTGGAAGAGAAGTACCCACGGAACGAGATAGAGAGGATCACCAGGGAGGAAAGCGATCGGGATCATCGCCCACAGTCCTGCAATGGGTCCGACGATCGATATACACGCATCACCCAACGTCCCAGCCGAGGGCCTTTCAATCCGCGCACGTCCCCATGTCCCGTTAAGCGTCACAGCCGATGCCGTGTGGGGTGCGAGCCATCGCACTCCACACAGGTGGCCAAGTTCGTGCAGATAGAGGCTCACCGGATAACAGGCGAGCGCAACAGCAATCGAGATACCGGCTTCGAAATCGCCCAACAAGCTCGCCACCCATAATGCACCTGCGAGCGGAAGGGCTAGGAGGGCGGACGCCGACAGGCATACCCTCCAGGAGACGGCGAGCGCGGCCCGGAATGGCCAGAGCGAGTGCTCGGTGGAGATTCCGCCGAGGGCACGGGGCCTCACGTCGATGCTCGTCGTTTGGTCAGTACCAATCCGAATGCACACCCGACCATCGCGCCTGCGAGCGCAAGGCCAAACAGGAGAGCAAACGCGCCGGGCTCAAACGTTGAGCTCACCCCGTCGTCGTCCGCGGCGACTGTCATGATTCCGGCGATGCTCGATCCCACAGACTCATTCATGCCCCGAACAAAAGCGTCGAACCACAGAAGAAGCAAGGCCACTCCCCCGAGAACGAACGCCAGGACAAATCCGATGCTTGAGGCCAAGAAGACCATTAGGGAACCACGACTCACGGCTGAATCACGACTAGACATTTGCTCTCCTGCTCGGCTGTTACTTGGGAACCACGGCTATCGCGCGAGCTACAGCTTGTGGCAGTAGATCTTGAAGGTCCACGGGTCCATACTGACGACCGCGTCCATCACTCCACCGTTGGCAGCGCACATCGCAATCGCTCCGATGACGACAGTCGCACCAAGCGCCAGCAGCACGATGAGGGCAGCGACGAGGATGAATTGAACGATGTCGTTCCGACGAACGACATCTCCCCTAGCTTCGGCGGCCGTCACGACCGCTTGAGCAGTGACGTTCTTCATCCATCCGACAAGAGCACTGGGCTGCTTGACGGGGGCGAGTGTGGTTGCAATAAGAGCCACGCTCACTCTCCTTTCTCTGGTGACACAGCCGCGGATGCGGCTCCGATTCCCAACCGGCCATAAGGATGTTGGGAATTATCGTCGGGTACAAACATCTAAACCTGATAATCTAGGACGCGTTCTTGGCCTCTTAAATTGATATGTTTATTTCTATCTGATCTTCCCTCCCCGCGCAACAGGGTCCTACAAAGCAATTTCGAGCCGACGCCGCAGGCACGAAAAAACGAAGAAGCGGGCGTCGCATGCGTCCGACAATTGTCAGACGGTTACGACGCCCGCTCCGCGAGCTCCCAGATCCGGCCCGGGGCTACAGCACCTTCGACAGGAAGGCCTGCGTGCGCTGGTGCTGCGGGTTCGCCAGCACCTCGCGCGGGTCGCCGGACTCCACGACGACGCCGCCGTCCATGAAGACCAGCTCGTCCGCGACCTCGCGGGCGAAGCCCATCTCGTGGGTGACGACGACCATCGTCATGCCGGAGGCCGCCAGGCCCTTCATGACGTCGAGCACCTCGCCGACCAGCTCGGGGTCGAGCGCGGAGGTCGGCTCGTCGAACAGCATCAGCTTGGGGTCCATCGCCAGCGCGCGGGCGATCGCCACGCGCTGCTGCTGGCCGCCGGAGAGCTGCGACGGGTAGTGGTCGCCCTTGTCCGCGAGGCCGACGCGCACGAGCAGCTCGTTCGCCCGCTCCACGGCCCGCGCCTTCGGCAGTCCCTTGACCCGGATCGGCGCCTCGATGATGTTCTCCAGCGCCGTCATGTGCGGGAACAGGTTGAAGCGCTGGAACACCATGCCGATCTCGCGGCGCTGGCGGGAGGCCTCCTTCGGCTTCAGCTCGTAGAGCTTGTCGCCGTGTTGCCGGTAGCCGACCACCTGGCCGTCGACCGACAGCCGGCCGGCGTCCACGCGCTCCAGGTGGTTGATGCAGCGCAGGAAGGTGGACTTGCCTGAGCCGGACGGGCCGATGATGCAGAGCACCTCGCCTGGCCGCACGGACAGCGAGATGGACTTGAGCACCTCGTTCGAGCCGAAGCTCTTGGAGACGCCCTCTGCCAGGACCATCGGCGTCACGCCGGCCCGCGCGGTGGTGTCCCGTGTCGTCGCGTCGGTCATCCCTTGCCTCCCAGGTCATTTCCGTCGGGTGCGCCGGCGGCCGGAAGCGCGCCCGTGGCGAGCGCAGGCTCCTTGTTGTCCGGCCGGCGCATGTTGACGCCGCGCGAGAACCGCTTCTCGAGGAAGTACTGGCCCACCATCAGGATCGAGGTGAACAGCAGGTACCACAGCGAGGCGACGATCAGCAGCGGGATCGGCGTGTAGGTGACCGCGGAGATGTCGCGCGCGACACCGTAGAGGTCGGTGGTGAGCGGGATCGCCGCGACCAGCGAGGTGGTCTTCAGCATCGAGATGACCTCGTTGCCGGTCGGCGGGATGATCACGCGCATGGCCTGCGGGATGACGATGCGGGTCATCGTCTGCCACCACGACATGCCGAGGGCCGTCGCAGCTTCCTCCTGGCCGCTGTCGACCGAGAGGAGCCCGGCGCGCACGATCTCCGCCATGTACGCGGCCTCGTTGAGCGCGAGGCCCACGATCGCGATGATGAATGCGTTCTGCATGAAGCCGAGGTCGAGCGTCACGCCCATCTGCGTCCACGGCACACCGAGGAAGATGTGCGGGTAGATAAGCGAGAACAGGCCCCAGAACACGAGCTGCACGTAGACCGGGGTGCCGCGGAAGACCCAGAGGTAGAGCCAGGCGACGGATTTGACCACCGGGTTCGGCGAGAGCCGCATCACGGCCAGCACGAGGCCCAGGATGACGCCGATGACCATCGAGTAGATCGTCAGCTGGAGGGTCACGAGCGCAGCAGCACTGATGCGCTTGTCGAAGACGTACTTGCCGACGTACTGCCAGCCGTAGGCGGAGCGCTGCGAGGCGTCGACGATGAACCAGACGAACAGCAGGATGAGCACGACCGCGAACACGATCCGCCACGGGTGGCGGAGCTTGATCGCCTTGATCGGCTCGGACGGCGGGGCGCCGGCCGGCGACGGGACTGCTCCCGTCGCCGGACCGGCCGTGTTGCCCTGTGACATGGTCAGCTCTTCGACGCGGCGTTGAGCTCGGCCTTGGTGGCGCCGCCATCGCCGACGCCCCACTTGTCGAGGATCTTCTTGTAGGTGCCGTCGTCCATCAGCGCCTGGACCGCCTTCTGCAGCACCGGCGTCAGGTCGGAGTTCTTGGCGACCGGGATGCCGTAGGGCGCGACGTCGAAGGTCTTGCCGGCCGCCTGGAGCTTCCCGCTGGACTTCGAGATCGCATATGCGGTGACCGGCGAGTCCGCGCTCAGTGCGTCCGCCTTGCCGAGGATGACGGCGTTGGTCGCGTCGTCCTGATTGTCGTAGCGCAAGACCTGAATAGCCGCCTTGCCCTTGTCGGTGCACGCCTTGGACTTGTCCGGCACTTCCTGAGTGTCCTCGACGGTTGTCGACTGCACCGCGACCTTGAGTCCGCATGCGTTGTCCGGGTCCACAGTCTTGCCCTTGGCCGAGGCCCAAGAGATACCGGCGGTGTAGTAGTTGATGAAGTCGACCTGCTTCTCGCGCTCCACCGTGTCGGTGAACGAGGACATCCCGAAGTCGTCCTTGCCTCCGGTGATGCTCGGGATGATGTTGTCGAACTTGGCGATCGCGTAGTTGATCTTGAGACCGAGCTTCTGGCCGATCGCGTTGGTGAAGTCGACCTCCCAGCCGGCGGGGTTGCCGTTGTCGTCCTTGTACTCGTTCGGCGGGTACGTGTCGTCCATGCCGACGGTGAGGACACCGGCGGACTTGATCTTCGAGGGAACGCTGTTGGCCAGGGTGTCGTCCTTCTTCACGTCGAACGCGGCGCTCGACGCTGAGCCGCTCGACGAAGGGGTGGAGTTGTCGACACAGCCGGACAGCGCGAGCGCTGCCACGGCGGCGAGGGCGGCCACGGGGGCCACGGAACGGATGCGCATGATGGTAGTTGTCCTTCTTCCTGGGGCAGGGTGTGCAGGGAGGGGTAAGGGGAGAATACCCTAGGCCCCACGTGTTATACGCATACTAAATCGCGCGTGAAACGCCAGTTTTCCTGCAAGTTTCGCAGAGATTTCGTCTTTCTTTGCGTGATTCCGTTGTTTGCGACCCCCGGTGACATCGAATGCGCGCGGCGCGCCCGGCCGCGCTAGGGTCGGGCTGTGATCCAACCGCAATCCGGCCTCGCCGCGACGGCTCGCGTGGTCGTCACCCGCCCCGACGATCCCCTCGCCGCCCCGCTGGTCGAGGAGCTCTCCCGCGAGTACGACGAACGCTACGGATTCAACGACGGCATCCCCTCCTCGGCGGAGCTGTTGCGCTATCCCGCTGAGCGCTTCACGGCGGAGGAGGGCGGCACCTTCCTGCTGCTGGTGGACGCGGACGGCACCCCGGTCGCGGGCGGCGCGTTCATGCGGGAGGACGACGCCACCGTCGAGGTCAAGCGGGTCTGGACGCACTCCGGGTTCCGCCGGCAGGGGCTCGCCCGCCGGGTGATGAGCGAGCTGGAGGCGGAGGCGGCGCGGCGCGGCATCGGCACGATCGTGCTGACCACGGGCGCCCGCCAGCCCGAGGCGGTCGCCCTCTACATCTCGCTCGGCTACTCGCCGCTGTTCGACCTCGACGGCGACTGGGAAGCGGTCTCGTACCTCGGCTTCCGCAAGGATCTCTAGCGCCGCCGCCAGAGCCGCCATTTGGCACGAGTGGCGTGATCACCGTTTGGCACGAATGGCGCGATCAGCGGCGCGAGAGGCACCATTTGGCACGAATGTGTGGGGCGTCAGCCGAGGAGGAGGTGCTCGGTGCTGCGCACGAGCGCGTCGGCGGACGGCGCCGCGCCGAGGGCGCCGGTGAGCGCCGCCGCGAACGGGGCGGTGCCCGCGCCGGTGGGCGTCGCGTCCAGGACACCGAGCAGGTCGGCGGCGTGCAGCGCCTCGATCGCCAGCACCTCTCCGGTCAGCGCGAGGGAGCGCTGCAGGAGGCGGAGCGCGAGAGGCGCGTAGGTGGCGTGGTCCTCCACCCCGGACAGCGTCGAGCTGCCGAGGGTCGCGGGCGCGGCGAGCTGGCGCACCTCGGCCACGGCGTCGGCCGCGGCGTAGAGAAGGAGGCCGGGGACGCGGGTGCGGCCGTCCCGACGGGCGGGCGCGAGCGCGAGCGAGTGGGCGGCGCTGCGGCGCTCGGACGCCTCCGCGACGTGCGCGAGCGCCACCCGCAGGTTCTCCAGTGCGAGCGCCAGCGGCAGCGCCTGGAAGTTGCCGCCGGACACCAGCCGCCCGCTCGGGAGGTCGACCACCGGGTTCTCCGAGCGCGCGGCGAGCTCCACCTCCAGCTCGGTGCGGAGCCGGCCGACGGCCTCCCGCAGCGCGCCGTGGAGCTGCGGCGCCGTGCGGAAGGCGAGCGGGTCCTGCACACTGACCGCGCGGTCCTCCGCCTCCAGGGCACTTCCGTCCAAGGCCGCGCGGATCGCCCGGGCAGATGCGCGCTGGCCCTCGCCGCCGCGCGCGTCGGCCACGGCCTCGGCGTACGGGCTGAGGTTGCCCGCGGGTCCGTGGGCGGCGACGGCCTCCAGCGACAAGGCGACGACCTGGTCGGCCGCCTCGGTGAGCTCCCGGGCGGCGACGGCGGCGAGCGAGCCGACGCCGACGCTCAGCGCGTTGGCGCTGAGGGCGGCGAGCGCCTCGTGCGGTGCGAGCTCGATCGGGTGGAGGCCGGCGTCCGCGAGAGCGACCTCGGCCGGGACCGATCCTCCGTCGCGCAGCACCGTGCCGGTGCCGATGACCACGGCGGCCACCTCCGCCAGCGCCGTCAGGTCCGCCGCCCCCACCGAGCCGCGCGACGGGATGCGCGGCGTCACGCCCGCGTTGAGCAGCGCGGCGTACGCGTCGGCCAGCTCGGGACGCACGCCCGCTCCCCCGCGCGTGAAGCCGGCGAGCCGGGCGGCGACCACCGCGCGCGCCTCGGTCTCGGTGAGCGGTTCGCCGACGCCACCGCGGTGGTTCGCGATGGTGCGGCGCTGGAAGGCCGCCAGTTCGCCGGCCTCCACCGCGTCGTCCCGTCCGGCGCCGAGCCGGCGGTTCAGGCCGTAGACCGGCTCGCCCGACTCGATCGCGCGGTCGACCACGGCGCGGGAGGCCGCCAGCGTCCCCCGGGCGTCGGCGTCGAGCTCGACCGGAGCGCCCTCGGCGACCGCCACGATGTCGGAGACGGTCGGAGGCTGCGCGCCGAACCGGACAGCGCGCATGTCAGAAGTCGGCCAGGTTCTGCCGCAGGCCGCCGTCGCCCAGCTCGGTGCGCAGGAGGCCGCGCCGCCGCAGGGCAGGCACCAGCGGGTCGAGCGTGCGATGGACGTGGGCCGGGTGCACCTGGCCGGTGAAGAGGAACCCGTCGCCGCCGACGGCCTCCCCCAGCTCGCCCAGGTGGTCGGCGACCTCGTCGGCCGTGCCGATGATGGCCAGGCCGTCCTTCTTCGCGCGGGTCTGCAGGATCTCGCGCAGGGTGGAGCCCGCCGGAGCGGACGACACGAAGTTGTCGAGAGTGCCGCGGTTGCTGTTGGTGGTGACGTCCGGCAGCGGGGCGTCCAGGTCGAAGGTCTTGAAGTCGACGCCGGTCAGGTAGCTGATCGACTGGAGCTGCTCGTCGATCGCCGCCTGCGTCAGCTCGGCGCGCGCGGCGCGGACGCTCGCGGTCTCCTCGGCGTTGGCGGTCAGGATCGGCTGGACGACGAACAGCACCTTCACGGCGTCGGCCGGGCGGCCGTGCTGCACGGCGACCTCGCGGATGCTGTCGCGGTACTCGCGCATCCGCTCCGGGGTGGAGGCGAGGGCCAGCACCACGTCGGAGTTCTTGCCGGCGAAGTCCCGCCCGCGGCCGGACGCGCCCGCCTGCACCATCACCGGGTCCTCCGCCGCCGGCGCGGTGTTGAGCGGGCCGCGGACGCGGAAGAAGCGGCCCTCGTGATCGATGGTGTGCACCTTGCGGTAGTCGGCGAAGACGCCGCCCGCGACGTCCTCCACGATCGCGTCGGGCTCCCAGCTCCGCCAGAGCTTGCGGACGACGTCCACCCACTCGTCGGCGCGGTCGTAGCGGAGGTCGTGCTCGACCTGCTTGTCGAGGCCGTAGTTCTGCGCGGCGAGGTCGGAGCCGCTGGTCACCACGTTGAAGCCGAGCCGGCCTCCCGCGAAGTGCTGCAGCGTGCTCAGCAGGCGCGCGGCGGTGAACGGCTCGTAGAAGCTCGCGCTCAGGGTCGGCACCACGCCGAGCCGGGAGGTCGCCCCGAGCAGGTACGGCACGAGCGGCAGCGGGTCGTGCTTCGGGACGAAGCGCGCGGCGGCGAGGTTGACCTCCGCCGAGCCGCCGTAGGTGTCGGGCACGGCCACGCCGTCCTCGATGATGAAGAGGTCGAAGCCGGCGCCCTCGAAGGCGCGCGCGGCGTCCTGGTAGATCGGCGGCTGCTTCCAGTCGTAGCCGACGCCATAGCTGGGGTCGCCCCAGCCCTGGACGCCGAAACCCGCGCCGAGGAACCAGCCGAAGTGGAGGAGTGCCATGCGTTCCCTGCTGTCAGTGGCCGGAGGTCCGGCCGAGTCGTGTGGTGGCGGTCGAGTTCCGCGGTGTCAGTCGACGCCGACGCCCGCGGCGGTCAGCCAGTCCGCGTCGTACGCCTTGGTCAGGTAGTTGGTGCCGCCGTCCGGGGCGATCGCCACGATGACCGATCCGGGCCGCGCCTCCCGCGCCACCCGCAGGGCCGCCGCGACGGCCAGCGCCGACGACGGTCCGAGCAGCAGCGCCTCCTCGGCGGCGAGCCGGCGGAGCGTGCGGTAGACCACACCATCCTCGACCGTGTGCACCTCGTCCACCACCCCCGGGTCGAAGGTCTGCGGCCAGAACTCGCGCGGCCACGCGGTGCCGACGCCGTCGACAAGGATGCGGCCGGCCGCTCCCCCGTCGTAGGTCGAGCCGGCCGGGTTGGCGCCGTGCACCTCGACGGCGCCGCCGCTGACCTCCTTGAGGTAGCGGCCGGTGCCGCTCACGGTGCCGCCAGTGCCGATGGCGGCCACGAAATGCGTGACCCGGCCCGCGGTCTGCCGCCAGATCTCCGGCCCGGTGCCGCGGTAGTGGGCCTCGGGGTTGGCGGTGTTCGCGAACTGGGCGGGACGCCAGGAGCCGGGGGTCTCGGCGGCGATCCGGTCGGCGACCGCGCGCGGGTTGGCGGGGTCGTCGGGCCCGGCCTCCCAGTCAGCCTCCACCAGGCGGGCGCCGTAGGCCGCGAGGACCTTGCGTTTCTCGTCGGAGATGTCGGAGGCGTGGACGATGACGACGGGATGACCGGTGAGCCGGCCGATCAGCGCCAGGCCGATCCCGGTGTTGCCGCTGGTGGCCTCCACGATCGTGCCGCCGGGGGCGAGCGCGCCGGCCGCCTCCGCGGTGCGGATCATGTTGAGCGCGATGCGGTCCTTGGACGAGCCTCCGGGGTTGCGGCCCTCCAGCTTGACCAGGACCCGCACGTCGAGCCCGGACGGGAGCGAGTGCAGCTCGACGATCGGGGTGTTGCCGATGAGTGCCGCCGCCGAGTCGCACACCTCGCCCAGCGGGAGGTTCCCGGGGGCGGAGGAGGGGATCAGATCGAGCGCGGTCATGGAGGAACGATAGGCCCGTGCGCTGGGAAGCGCACGGGCTGTTTCGACGTATTACGCGGCGCCCACCGCGACCGGACGGGCCGGGTCGTTGGACCAGGCGGAGAACGAGCCGGGATACAGCGCAGGCACCGGCAGGCCTGCGGCCTCCATCGCGAGGGCGGCGTGCGCGGCGGTCACCCCGGAGCCGCAGTAGACGCCCGCGGGGGTGCCGGAGGTGACGCCGAGCGCGGCGAACCGCGCGGCGAGCTGCTCGGGGCCCAGCATCCGCCCCTCCGGCCCGATGGTGTCGGCGGTCGGCGCGCTCACGGCGCCGGGGATGTGCCCCGCGCGCGGGTCGATCGGCTCGACCTCGCCGCGGAACCGCTCGCCGGCGCGCACGTCGAGCAGCACGCCGCTCGCCGCAAGCGCGGCCGAGGCGTCCGCGTCGAGCGTCGGGAGGCTCCCGTACGCGAGCTGCACCGTACCGGGAACGGGAGCGGAGCTGCTCGTGTCGAGGCCGCCTCCGAACGCGACCCAGGCGGACAGCCCGCCGTCGAGCACACGCACGTCCTCGAAGCCGGCATGGCGCAGCAGCCACCAGAGCCGGGCGGCCGAGGTGCCCGAGACGTCGTCGTACACCACCACGCTGTCCCCGTCGTTCACCCCCCAACGGCGCGCGGCCGCCTGGAACGCCTCGATGTCCGGCAGCGGGTGGCGGCCGTCCGTCGGCACGCCGTGCCCGGCCAGCTCGGTGTCCAGGTCGACGTATACCGCTCCGGGAATGTGCCCCTTCGCGAACTCCTCGGCCCCGGGAGGGCCGCCGAGCTTCCAGCGCACATCGAGTACCCGCAACGTCGACCGCCGCCGGCCGGCGCCGCTCCACAGGGACTCGGTCCCTGAGGCGGCGTCCAGCGCGGCGGCAGTGATCAGCGGAGAGTTCCGCATGGTCATCTCAGTGTCCGCTCGACGCCTTCGCGTTCGACTCGTACGAGGTGTTGGTCGACTCGAAGAAGTTGACCAGTTCGAGCGTGTCGTTGGCGGTCGCCATCCACTTGGCCGGGTTGGAGACCTTGTACTCGGCCTCGAAGCCCAGCTCCTCCAGGCGGCGGTCGGCCAGGTAGCGGACGTACTGGTTGATGTAGTTGGCGTTCAGGCCCAGGATGCCGCCGGGCAGGAGGTCGCGGTTGTACTGCTCCTCCATCTCCACGGCGTCCAGGATCATCTGGCGGATCTCGTTCGCGAACTCCGGCGTCTGCAGGTCGGGGTTCTCCTCCAGCACCGTCAGGATGAGGTTGATGCCGAACTTGAGGTGCAGCGACTCGTCGCGCACCACCCAGTCGATGAGCGAGCCGAAATTGCGCAACAGGTTCCGCTGACGGAACGACAGCGCCACCATGAAGCCGGAGTAGAACCAGATGCCCTCGAGGATGACGTTGTACGCCACGAGGTTGCGGATGAAGTCCTGCTTGCCCTCGGTCGTCGTGATGTCGAGCGTCTGCTCGGTCATCCGCTTGATGAAGCCGACCTCGAACTCCTCCTTGCGCGCCATCGACGGGATGTCGACGTGCGAGTTGTAGGCCTGCTCGCGGTCGATCGGGAACGTCTCCAGGACGTACTCGAACGACATGCAGTGGTTGGCCTCCTCCCACATCTGCTTGGCGAGGTAGAGGTGCGCCTCGGCCGCATTGATGTAGGGGTACACGCCGAAGGCCAGCGCCTTGTTCACCAGGAGCTCGTTCGGGTTGAAGTAGCTCATCAGGAAGGTGACCGCGTGACGTTCCTCGTCGGTCATCCGCTTGAAGTCGGCGATGTCCTCGCCGAGCTGGATCTCGTTGGGGAACCAGGTGTTCGCGACGGCCTGGTCGTAGAGGTCCATCGCCCACTGGTACTTCACCGGCTTGAGGAGCAGGCCCTCCTCGATTCCCGTTCCCAGGATGCCCATCTTCGTCTCTTCTCTATCTGTCTCGCGGGCTTACTGGCAGGACTCGCACTGCAGGTCGTCCATCGGGTCGACCGGCACGTAGTACTCCTCGATCTTGGTGCTGTTCACTTGCTCTCACCGCCAGCCGGGGTGTTGGAGGTGAGGCCGCCGAAGCCGAACCCGCGACGGGCGGGAGCGGCCGCCGGAGCGGTCTCGGTGACGGCGGGAGCGGCAGCCGGCGCACCCGCGCCGACCGTCGCGAACCCGCTGCGGGCTCCCGAGATCTCCTCGGCCTTGTTGACCTTGACGGTCGACTGCTCGGCCTGGTGACGCGGCTTCATGTGCAGGTAGTAGGTCGTCTTGACGCCCTTCTCCCACGCGGCGTAGTAGATGTCCATCATGTCGCCGAGGTCGCGCGTCTCCAGGTACATGTTGCGGCTGATCGCCTGGTCGATCCACTTCTGTGCGCGGGCCGCGACCTCGATGAAGGCGTACGGCGAGAGCTGGAAGCTGGTCTTGAACGTGGCCTTGACCTCGTCCGGGATCGCCGCGATGCCCTGGATGTCGCCCTGCGAGCGCAGGATCGCCTCGCGGACGTCCTGCCAGATGCCGCGCTCCTGCAGCGTCTCGACCAGGTTGCGGTTGACCTCCAGGAACTTGCCCGAGGAGGTCGACCGGCTGAAGATCTGCGAGAACTGCGGGTCGAAGCCCGGCGTGGTGCCGGCGACCAGGCCGATGGAGGCCGTCGGCGCGATGGCCATCAGGGTGGCGTTGCGCATGCCGCCCTTGACCTTCTCGCGCAGGCGGTCCCAGTCGAGGCGGATGGTGCGGTCGACCGTGATCGGGACGCCGCGGTCGGCCTCCGTCAGCGCGATCGAGTCGTAGGGCACCAGGCCCTTCGACCAGCGCGAGCCCTCGAAGTTCGGGTATGCACCGCGCTCCTGGGCCAGGTCGGCACTCTCGTCGATGGCCGCGTACGAGACGTGCTCCATGATCTCGTCGATCAGGGCGTACGCCTCCTCGCTCTCGTAGCTGAAGCCGAGGCGCTCCACGATGTCGGTGAAGCCCATCACACCGAGGCCGATCGCGCGGTTCTGCTGGTTGGAGAAGTCGGCCTCGTCGACGCTGGACACCGTGATGTCGATCAGGTTGTCGAGCTGGCGGACGGCCTGGCGGGCGCTCGCCTCGATGCGCTCCCAGTCCATCTTTCCGTCGACGAGGTGACGCGACAGGTTGATGGAGGCCAGGTTGCAGACGGAGACGTTGTCGCGGTCCTGCGGCAGCGTGATCTCGGTGCAGAGGTTGGAGAGGTGGATCGTGCCTGTGTTGTTGTTGAGGGCGCGGTTGTTGATGGTGTCCTTCCAGGTCAGCCACGGGTGGCTGGTGGTCTGCAGGCTCATCAGGATGTCCTTGAACTGCGAGCGGGCGCTGATCTTCTTGAACATGCGCAGCTCGCCGGACTCGGCCTTGGCGACGTACTCCGCGTAGCGCTCCGAGAAGGCCTTGCCGTACAGCTCGTTGAGGTCGGCGACCTCCAGCGGGTCGAAGAGGTACCAGTCCTCGTCGTTCTGGACGCGCTTCATGAACTCGTCGCTGATCCACACGGCGGTGTTGGCGGTGCGGGTGCGGCGGTACGGGTCGCCGGAGTTCTGGCGGAGGTCGAGGAACTCCGGGAAGTCGAGGTGCCAGTTCTCCATGTAGAAGCACAGCGCGCCGAACTTCTTGCCGCCGCGGCTCACCGCGCGCAGCACCGAGTCGATCGTGTGCATGAACGGGATCGGGCCGGTGGAGGTGGTGTTGTTGGAGCGGATGGGCGAGCCCTGGGCGCGCAGCTTGGTGACCGCGAGGCCGATGCCGCCGGTGCCCTTGGTGAGCCACATGACGTCGCGCACCGACTTGGCGATGTGCTCGATGTCGTCCTGCATCTCCATGACGAAGCAGTTGGAGAGCTGCGGGTACGCGGTGCCCGCGTTGACCAGCGTGGAGCCGGCGGCCAGGTACTCCAGGTTGGACATCTTGTCGTAGAACGCGAGGGCGTGCGCGGTCGGGTCGGCCTCGTTGAGGGAGAGGCCCATGGCGATGCGCATCCAGAAGTACTGCGGGACCTCCAGGGAGTCGCCGTTGCGCGCCTTGATGCCGTAGCGGTTGTTGAGGGTGACGACACCGATGTACTTGAGCAGCTCGTCGCGCGACGGGTCGAGGAAGCCCGCGAGGCGGTCGAGGTCGAAGAGGGTCGTGAAGCGGGAGTCGAGGAGGGTCTCGGCGACGCCGCGCTCGATGTAGCCGCGGAAGTGGGAGGTGTGCAGCTCGGTGAGCTCGTCGAGGGTCTCGTAGTCGCCGAGGACGCGCTTGTAGATCGTCTTGAGGAGGAGGCGTGCGGCGACGGTGTCGAACGCCGGGTCGTCCTTGACGTTCTGGAGGGCGACCTGGATGACCGCCTCGTCCAGCTGCTGGGTGGTGATCCCGTCGAACAGGGTCAGCTCCAGCTCGCTCGCGATCTGGGTCACCCAGGTGATGTTCTCGTCCAGACCGGCGGCCGCGTGCTCGATGGCCAGGTTGATCTTGTTGGCGTCGTACGGCTCGCGCTCGCCGTTCCGCTTCACAACTGTGATAGCCACTATCTCTCCCTCTGATTACCTCAACGGTGCCGCTCCGGTGAGCGGCGAAGTCCCTGCGGCAGAGCGGGCGGGACGCCCCGAAAGCCCCGTCCGGGAGCCCCGGGAGCCGATCGGGCCCCTGTCGCGTCCACCACTATATAGCCGGGTGCCGACATTTCCATGCCCCCATATCTAGTGGGCGTGTCATCCACAGGTGTGCAGAAGTTATGCACATTTCCACACCCCCTCGAACGGGTTTCACGACCCTTCCGCGACGGAGCTGGACCGATAGAGTGAGAAGACTGTGAGCAGCTACTCGAGCCTTCTGAAGACGCCCGGCGTCGCGCGGATCATCGCCGCGCAGCTGACCGCGCGCTTCCCGTTCGGGATGCTCTCGCTGGCATTCCTGCTGCACATCGAGCGCATCCACCACTCCTACGGCGCGGCCGGGCTCGTGCTCGGCGCGATGAGCATCGGGCAGGCCATCGCGGGCCCGATGACCAGCCGGCTGATGGGCGTGCTCGGGATGCGCACGGTGCTGTGGACGACGCTCGCGCTGTGCTCGGCCGCCGTCGCCGCGATCGGCGTCTTCGTGATGCCCATCCCGCTGACGATGGCGGTGGCCTTCTTCGCCGGGCTCAGCATGCCGCCCATCCAGCCGGCCGTGCGCACCATCTACCCCAAGATGGTGAACTCCCGCCAACTCACCCCACTGTTCTCGCTTGACGCCTCGGCTCAGGAGATCATCTGGATCGCCGGTCCCGTCGCGATCACCTTCGTCTCCACCCAGATCGGCACCGTCGAGGGCGTCCTGATGTCGGTGGCGATCATGCTGCTCGGCGGCGCCTGGTTCATCTCCTCGCCCGAGGTCGGCCGGGTGCGCATCCCGCGCAGCAAGCGGCGGTTCGGCGTGGTGCTGGCGCGGCCTCCCGTGCTGCTGGCGACCGTGGTCGGCTTCCTGCTCATCGGCTCGTGCGCGGCGGTGGAGGCCGGGGTCGTGGCGAACTTCGGCGAGGGCTCGCCGTTCGCCGGCATCGTGCTGGCGATCTGGTCGCTCGGCTCGCTGGTCGGCGGCCTCGCCTTCGGGCACATCCCGATCGGACCGTGGGCGACGGCGCGCCGGATGCTCATCGTGTTCGTCGGCGTCGTCGTCTCCACGTTCATGCTGTGGTCGTGGTGGGGGCTCTCGCTGTCGCTGATCATCGCGGGCCTCGGCATCGCGCCCGCGCTGGCCGTGCTGTTCGCGATCGTGTCGGCGAGCGTCAAGTTCTCCGACACGGCGGAGGCGTACGGCTGGGTCGGCACCGGCCAGCTGATCGGCGCGGCGCTGGGCTCCGCGCTGGCGGGCTTCCTCATCGACGCGCACGGGCCGGTCGGCGCGTTCTGGGCGGCGGGCGCGTTCGCGCTCGTCGGCTTCCTCGTACCCGCCCTCGCCTGGCGTGTCCACCCCGACCTCCGCGGCCGCGACGCCTCCCCCATCCCCGACACCGAGCCCGTCCCCGTCCAGCCCTCCTAGCCCCGACCTCCCTCGCTCTTCCGTCGAGGGGCACGTTGTTGTCACTTTTGCGTCCGAAAAGTGACAACAACGTGCCCCTCGGCGGCCCGGGCTGTGGATAACTCGAGTGGGTGGGTAGGTCGCGTGCCAGGGTGGCGGGATGACGCGACGCATCGACCCCCTACCCCGGCCGCTTCAGAGCGGGCCGTTCTCAACGCGAACCGCGTTCGACGCCGGGGTGGGAGCCCGACGACTGCGCAGGAGCGACCTCGTCCGGCCCATCCGAGGCTTTCGCATCGCCAAGGCCGACGACGGATTGGTGTCCCGGTGTCGCGCGTATGCGTCGCATCGCGGGACGGACTTCGCATTCAGCCACACCACCGCGGCACTCCTCTACGGGATACCGCTTCCCCGGGTCGACCCGACCATCCACGTCAGCGTCCGCGCTCCCGGCCGCGCACCGACGATCGACGGTTTCGCCGGTCACAAGCTCGGCCGGTGGGAGATCCGCATGGTCGCGGACCTTCCCGTAACGACTCCGGAACAGACCTGGCTGGACCTCGCCCAACTCCTCCAGCGGGATGCGCTGGTCGCCGCGGGAGACTACCTCGTCGGCGGGTCGGAGCCGCTCACGAATCGGCTTGTGCTGGCGCACGCCGCCGCCGCTGCGGCCGGCCGCCGAGGTGTCGCGCGAGCACGGGAGGCGATCGAACTGGTCCGGGCGGGAGCCGAGTCCCCCGGCGAGACCCGACTCAGGCTCCTTCTCCACGCGGCGGGCCTGCCGTCGCCCCTGCTCAATCACGAACTGCGGACGGCGGAGGGCGTCTTCGTCGCGCGCGTCGATTTCGCCTTCGTCGCCAAGCGCGTCGCCCTGGAATACGAGGGCGACATCCATCGCGTGGACCAGGCGACCTGGCGCAAGGACCTCCGCCGGCGTGAACGCGTCGAGGACCTCCGCTGGCGGATGGTGCGGGTGACGGCGGACGACATCGCCGCCCCCGCCGAACTCATCCGCCGCCTCCGCCGCCTTCTCGCCTGAACCCATCCCGCGAAGGGCACGTTGTTGTCACTTTCGCGCGCGAAAAGTGACAACAACGTGCCCCTCGGCGGAGGAGCTACCAGCGGGGGTGGGTGGTGGGGCGGAAGTGGGCGTTGTAGAGGGCGCGGACGGCGTCCGCGAACGCGGCGGGGAGGGCGACGCCGGCGGCGGCGGCGTTCGCGCGGGCCTGCTCGGGCGAACGGGCGCCGGGGATGACGGTGCTCACGCCGTCCTGCGCGACGATCCACGCGAGGGCCGCCTGGGCGGGCGTCGCGCCCTCCGGGGCGAGCGCGGCGAACTCGCGCGCGGCGCGCACACCCTCCGCGTAGTCGACGCCCGAGAAGGTCTCCCCCACGTCGAACGCCTCGCCGTGGCGGTTGTAGCTGCGGTGGTCGTCGGCGGCGAACTCCGTCGTCTCGGAGTAGCGGCCGCTCAGCAGCCCGGACGCCAGCGGCACGCGCGCGATGATCCCGACCCCGGCCTCCCGCGCTGCAGGCAGCACCTCGTCGAGCGGCTTCAGGCGGAAAGCGTTGAGGATGATCTGCACGGTGGCCGTGCCCGGCCGCGCGATGGCCTCCAGGGCCTCGGCGCAGGTCTCGACGCTGACGCCGTAGTTCGCGATCGCGCCCTCCTCGACCAGCGTGTCGAGCGCGTCGTAGACGGCGGCGTTCGAGAACACGGGAGTGGGCGGGCAGTGCAGCTGGACGAGGTCGAGCGTGTCCATCCCGAGGTTGCGGCGGGAGCGGTCCGTCCACTCGCGGAACTTCGCGAGCGAGAAGTTGGCCGGGTCCTGCGCCTCGCGGCGGCCCATCTTGGTCGCGACGGTCAGCGGGAGGTCGGGGTGGGAGGCGCGGTAGCGGCCGATGAGCTGCTCGCTGCGGCCGTCGCCGTAGACGTCGGCGGTGTCGAAGAAGGTGACTCCGGCCTCGGTCGCCGCGTCGAGGACGGCGAACGCGTCGGCCTCGGTGACCTCGCCCCAGTCGGCGCCGAGCTGCCAGGTGCCGAGACCGATGACCGAGACGTCGCGTCCGGTCCGTCCGAGGGTGCGATTCTCCATGCCCTCCACCCTATTCGCCCGACCCTCGGCGGGAGGTGGGCCGGGAAGGCCGGTTAGGCGGCGGCCTCGGTGACCTCCTGGTTGCGGAAGTGGCCCGCGAGCATCCCGACCACGCCGACCGCGGCCCAAACGACCAGCACCAGCCACGGGAACAGCGCGTCCGCGGACGGGAAGTACGACAGGTCGCGCAGCAGGGTGACGGAGGCGCCCGGCACGAACCACTGCCCGACCGCGCCCCACGGCCCGGCCAGGAACTGCAGCGGCTGGGCCGCCGCCGACAGCGGGTTGCCCACCAGCACGGTCAGCACGGCGCCGATCGCGATACCGACCCGGCCGAACAGGGCGTTCATCCCGACCACGAAGGCCGCGATCGCGAACATCGCCAGTCCGACGGCCAGCGCGTTGACCCAGAAGTCGCCCTGCAGGATGCCGAACCAGCCCTGCAGGATGCAGGTGACCGCCAGTCCCCCGGCCACGCCGTAGAGCGCGACGGCGCCCAGGCGGCGCCAGCTCCCGGCGACGAGCAGCGAGATGAGCACACCGCCGAGCATGCCGCCCAGCACGAGCGGAAACGACGACGCGGCCAGCCCGAGCCCGCGCGCGTCGGTCGAGGCGAGCGGGACGACGTCGGTCACCTTCACCGTGATGGTGGGCGCCTTCGTGCCGGCGGGCGCGCGGCCGGAGGCGATGGCCTGCTGCACGGCCGCCTGCGCCTGCGCGTTGGCCGCGGCCTGGAGGTTGGCAGCCACGGTGTTCATGATCTGCGCGACCGCGGCGCCGTTGGCCGAGGCGGTCAGCACCTCCGGGCTGTCGCCGAGGACGATCGCCCCGTACACATCGCGCTTGCGGATCGCGTCGACGGCCGCCTGCCGGTCGCTCAGGTTCGTGATCGCGAACGCGCCGCTCGCCGCCGTGTCGAGCTGCTTCTCCACCGCGCTGACCTGCGCGGACGGGCCGGCGACGGCGATCGGGAGGTCCTTGACCGTCGAGGTCACGGTCGGCCACAGGAAGGCGAGCAGGATGACGACGACGATGGCCGCCGCCCCCGCGGCGAGCGCGAGGGCCCGCGCCCAGGGCGTGTGGACGACGGCGGGACGCGTGGTCGGCTCCCGGCGCGGTGTGATCTGGTCGACGCCGGGATCGGTGCTGGTGCTCATGGCGGCCTCCACTCAATAAAAACGAATGCTCGTTCTTTATAATCCGCAGCTCGGCCGCTATTGTCAAGAACGAACGTTCTTTTTTCGAGCCGCGAGGAGGCCGGGATGCCGAAGGTCACCGAGGAGTACCGCACAGCGCGCCGCCACGAGATCGCCCAGGCCGCCCTCCGCTGCTTCGCGCGCAACGGCTTCGCCGCCACCTCGATGGCCGACATCATCGCCGAGTCCGGGCTGTCGGCCGGCGCGATCTACGGGCACTTCACGAGCAAGGACGAGCTCATGGAGCTGACGGCGTCGGAGATCCTCGACGCACGCTTCCTGGAGGTCGCCGAGGCGCGCGCGCAGCAGCCCCTCCCCACGCCCGGCGAGATCGTCCGCCTGCTCGTCACCGGCCTGATGACGCACATCGTGGACATCCAGCTCCTCGTGCAGGTCTGGGGCCAGGTGCCGATCAACCCGCGGCTGAAACAGATGTCGTCCGAGATCGGCGCCCGGATCCGCGCCATGTTCGTCGGCTACCTGACCGATTGGCACGCCCAAACAGCGCCGGGCAAGCAGACGCTCCGCCTCGACGAGGCGCACGCCCTCGCGGAACGGCAGGCGCCCGTCTACATGGGGCTCGTGCAGGGCTACGTCACCCAGACCGTGCTGTTCGACGGCTTCGACGGGGAGGGCTACCTCGACGCGGTCGAGTCGATGTCACTGGCCGGCTGACCCGCGTCGCAGGCCGCCGCGACGACGCGCGCGAGCCGCTTGCGGATGAGGTGGTCGTTGGCCTCCACCCGGTGCATGGTCACGTGCCGCATGGCCTCGATCACTGTGAGGCTCCCCGGCGCGATGAAGGCGTCCATCGTGCCGTAGACGACCTCCACCGGCACGCGCACGCGCGCCAGATCGCCGACGACCGTCTGCCGTTCGACGCAGTTCTGCAGCGACAGCACGAACGGCCGCCAGCTCTTCTCCGTGATCTCGAAGACGTTCTTGATCGGCAGCAGCCGCGCGAGGATGGCGGCGTTGCGGAGGGTGAAGTCCTTGTTGTTCCGCAGGAACTCGTACGCGCGCAGGTAGGCGCTCACCCGCGTGCGCACGCGGCGGTCGCCGATCTCGGCGGGCGACGGGTAGACCGGCGGGCCGACGAGCACCAGCCGGCTGAGCGCACCGGGATGCTCGGCGGCGTAGCGCGCGACGATCAGGCTGCCGAGCGAGTGGCCGACGAGCACGAACGGCTCGCGCAGCTTCAGCGAGCGCAGCGTGCGGTCGAGCGCGGCGACGTGCTCCTCGATCGTGTACTGCGCGTCCTCCGGCGCCGGCGAGCGGCCGAAGCCGAGGATGTCGATCGAGATGGCGCGGTGCCGCGGCTCCAGCAGCGGCACGAGGTTCTGGAACGTCACCGACGACGACGCGATGCCGTGCACGAGCACGACCACCGGCCCCTCCCCCACGTCGGAGGCGATGTGCAGCAGCGGCGGGCGGCGCAGCCCGAGGCCGCGGCGCACCCGTTCGAGGAGGCCGTCGCTCATCGTCACGGCCACCACGGCGGCGCGAGCCGTTCGAGCAGCGCGAGCAGCGCGTCCACGTCCCGCGGCCCCGGCCGGGTGAGCCAGACCTCGATCGCGCCGATGATGCCGTCCGCCAGGTAGCGCTCGATCGCCCGGCGCTCCAGGTCGTCGGCGGCGGGCACGCTCACGCTGTGCTGGGCGAGCAGCAGTTCGATGGAGCCCTGGAAGTGGTCGCTGAGCATGGCGTGCAGGCCGGCCTCCGCGCCCTCCGCTCCGAGGCCGCGACGGTAGACGGCGTCGTGCTCGTCCAGGTGCTGGAGGACCGCGCGCGTGACGCCGCTGATCGCCGCCGCGGCGTCGTCGGGTGCGACATCCACGAGGTAGGCGGCGCGCAGCTCGTCGAGCTGGGCGCGCAGCACGCGCTGCAGGAGGGCGGCGGGCGACGCGGCGTACTCGTACACGGTCGACCGGTGCACGCCGGCGGCGGAGGCCAGGCCGGAGACGGTCACCTCCGTGATCGGCTTCTCTGCTGCGAGGGCGAGCACGGCGGCGCCCAGCCGCGCCAGGGTCTTCTCCTGGCGCGGATCGAGGCGCGTCCGCTCGGGCGTCGCCGCCGCGGCGGCCGTGTTCGCTCGGAGCGCATCCTGCCGCGGGCCGTTCGGCCTGTCTGTGTCCACTCTCTGATCGTACAATTGGACTTATCCGACAGGTGTCGGATATCTGGAAGGAGAACGATTCATGGCTCAGTACGATGTCGCCGGCCGGTCCGCGATCGTCACCGGCGGTGGCTCGGGCATCGGACGCGCGGTGGCGCTGACCCTCGCGGCCAGCGGCGCCGCGGTCCTGGTCACCGACCTCAACGAGGAGCACGCGAAGGCCGTCGTCGCCGAGATCGAGGCCGCCGGCGGAACCGCCGCCGCGCTCGCCGGCGACGTGACCGACCCGGCGTTCGCCACGGCGAGCGTCGAGGCCGCGAACGCCCTCGCGCCCCTGAAGATCGCGGTCAACAACGCCGGCATCGGCGGGGAGGCCGCCCCGGTCGCCGACTACTCGCTGGACAGCTGGCGGAAGGTCATCGAGGTCAACCTCAATGCGGTGCTCTACTCGATGCAGCCCCAGCTCACCGCGATGGCCGCGAACGGCGGCGGTGCGATCGTCAACATGGCGTCCATCCTCGGCAGCGTCGGCTTCGCGAACTCGTCGGCCTACGTCACCGCCAAGCACGGCCTCCTCGGGCTCACGCAGAACGCGGCGCTGGAGTACGCCGGCCAGAACGTGCGCGTCGTCGCCGTCGGCCCCGGCTTCATCCAGACCCCGCTGGTGGAGGCCAACCTGAGCGCAGAGGCGCTGCAGTTCCTGGAGGGCAAGCACGCCCTCGGCCGCCTCGGGCAGCCGGAGGAGGTCGCGGCCCTCGTCGCCTTCCTCGCCTCCGACGCCGCGTCGTTCATCACCGGCAGCTACCACCTCGTCGACGGCGGCTACACCGCCCAGTAAGCCCCGCTTCCGCTCCGTCGAGGGGCACGTAAACGCCCCTAAAACCGCGTTTTAGGGGCGTTTACGTGCCCCTCGGCGTCGGGAGACATAGTGTGTGGAGGGTGAGTGACGTCGAGCAGGAGCTGTTGAGCGACGAGCGGCTGGAGCGGTTCCGCTCCCGGGCTGCGGAGTACGACGCGGAGAACCGGTTCTTCACCGAGGACTTCGCGGAGCTGGCCGACGACGGCTATCTGAAAGCGCTGGTCCCGGTCGAGTTCGGCGGCCTCGGGCTGACGCTGGAGCAGACCGCGCGCCTCCAGGTCCGGCTCGCGGGCGCCGCGCCCGCCACCGCCCTCGCCGTGAACATGCACCTGGTCTGGACCGGCGTCGCCAAGACCCTGCGCGACCGCGGCGACGACTCGCTGGAGTTCCTGCTCCGGGAGGCCGGCGCCGGCGAGGTGTTCGCATTCGGGCTGAGCGAGGCCGGCAACGACCTCGTGCTGTTCGGGTCGACCACCGAGGCCCGGCCGGAGGCGGACGGCTCGTACCGCTACTTCGGCACCAAGATCTTCACCTCCCTTTCCCCCGCGTGGACGCGCCTCGGCACGATGGGCCTCGACACGGCGAGCGCCGACGCCCCGAAGATCGTCTACGGCTTCGTGGAGCGCACCGGCGGCGGCTTCGAGATCCGCGAGGACTGGGACACGATCGGGATGCGCGCGACGCAGAGCAGCACCACCGTGCTCGACGGCGCGCTCGCCCGGGCGGACCGCGTCGTGCGCCGCCTCGACCCCGGCCCCAACCCCGACCCGCTCGTCTTCGCCATCTTCGCGAACTTCGAGCTGCTGCTCGCCGCCGTCTACACCGGCATCGGCGCCCGGGCGCTGGAGCTGGCCGTGGCCTCCGCGCACCGCAGGAAGAGCCTGAAGAACGACGGCCGCAGCTACGCGAACGATCCGGACATCCGCTGGCGCGTCGCCTCGGCCGCGATCGACCAGGACGCCCTGCTCCCCCAGCTGAACGCGATCACCCGCGACGTCGACACCCTCGCCGACCACGGCGCGCAGTGGTTCCCGAAGCTGGTCGGGATGAAGATCCGCGCCACCGAGACGGCCCGCCGGGTGGTCGATCAGGCCATCCGGGTCTCCGGCGGCTCCACCTTCTTCGCCGGCAGCGAGCTCGGCCGGCTCTACCGCGACGTGCTCGCGGGCATCTTCCACCCGTCCGACGCCGAGTCCGCGCACGGCACCGTCGCGAACGCCTGGCTCGGCCCGATCGAGGAGTGACCGCCATGCAGCAGCTCACCCCCCAGCACTTCGCCGACCGGCTGGCCCGCGGCGCCGCCCAGGCGAGGGAGGCCGGCCTTGACGCCCTCCTGGTCGCCCCCGGCCCCGACCTCGCCTACTTCGCCGACTACCTCCCGCCCGCGACCGAGCGGCTGACCATGCTGGTCATCCCGACGGAGGGCGAGCCGACGATGATCGTGCCCGTGCTGGAGCACGACAGCGCCGCCGCGACCCGGTCCGCCGGCGCGATCCGCCTGATCACCTGGGCCGACGGCGAGGACGAGCACGCGCCCCTGGTCGACCAGCTCTGGTCGGGAGGCCGTTACGCCGTCTCCGACTCGGCGTGGGCGTTGCACCTGCTGGCGCTGCAGCACGAGCTCCCGGACGTGCGCTTCGCCGCGTTCTCGACCGCCCTGCCGATGTTGCGCGCGGTCAAGGGGCCCGACGAGCTCGACCGGCTCGCCGCCGCCGGGGCCGCCGCTGACGCGACCTTCGAGGACATCCTGACCGTGGCCTTCGCCGGCCGCCGGGAGAACGAGGTCGCCGCCGACCTGGACCGCCTCCTGCGCGCGCACGGCCACTCCCAGGTGGACTTCACGATCGTGGGCTCCGGGCCGAACGGCGCGAACCCGCACCACGAGGCGGGCGAGCGCGTCATCCAACAGGGCGACATGGTGGTGCTCGACTTCGGCGGCCTGATGGACGGCTACGGCTCGGACACCACCCGCACCGTCCACGTCGGCGAGCCGACCGACGAGGAGCACGAGGTCTTCGAGGTGGTCAAGCGGGCGCAGCAGGCCGCGTTCGAGGCGGTCGCTGTGGGCGTGCCGCTGCAGGAGATCGACCGCACCGCCCGCGCGGTGATCCGGGACGCCGGCTACGGCGAGTATTTCGTCCACCGCGTGGGCCACGGCATCGGCACCACCACCCACGAGCCGCCGTATCTGGTGGAGGGCGAGGAGCAGCCGATCGTGGCCGGCATGTGCTTCTCGATCGAGCCCGGGATCTACCTGCCGGGGAGGTTCGGCGTGCGCATCGAGGACATCGTGGTGGCCGACGACGACGGCGCGCACCGGCTGAACAACACCAGCCGCGAGCTCCACATCGTCCGGTGACAGCGCCGACGGCCCGCACGGGCGACACGGAGGGCGCCGACAGCCGGCGGCCGGCCTCCGAGCGCGGCGACACCGAGCGCCGCGATGCCGAGCGCTTGGCCGCCGAGCGTGCCGCGGCCGAGCGCCGCGACGCCGAGCGCCGCCGCGCCCTCCGCAGCATGAAGGCCCTCGCGACCAGCCTGCTCGCGGTCGCCGCGGTGATCTTCGCCGTCTCGTTCGCGCTCCAGGACCGCTACCCCTGGCTCGGCTTCGTGCGCGCGGCCGCAGAGGGCGCGATGGTCGGCGCGCTCGCGGACTGGTTCGCCGTGACGGCGCTGTTCAAGCATCCGCTGGGCCTGCGCATCCCGCACACCGCGATCATCCCGACCCGCAAGGACGAGATCGGCGAGACGCTGGGCGAGTTCGTGGAGACCGAGTTCCTGTCCGACGACGTGGTCGCGACCCGGCTGGCGGCCTACGACGTGTCCGGCGCCGCCGCCCGCTGGCTGACCGAGCCGGGCAACGCGCGCCGGGTGGTGGACGAGGCCTCCGGCGCCGTGGTCGGCTTCTTCGGCCTACTGGACGACGACCGCATGCGCGAGGCCGTGGAGGCGGTCGTGCGCACACACGTGATCGAGCCGGAGTGGGCGCCGCCGATCGGCCGCCTCGGCGAGCGCATCCTCAGCTCCGGCGGCCACCACGCCGCCGTCGACCTGCTGCTCGACCGGTTCGACGACTGGCTGGTCATCCACCCCGACGCCCTGACGAACCTCGTCTCCGGACGGCTCCCGTCGTGGCTGCCGTCGTTCGTGGACAAGCTGGTGGACGAGCGCGTGTACCAGGAGCTGCGCCGCTTCATCGCCGACGTGCGCCGCGACCCCGCCCACCGCGCCCGCCGGGCGTTCGACGGCTACCTCGCCGAGCTCGCCGAGCGGCTCCAGCACGACCCCGAGACGATCGCCGGACTGGAGGCCGCGAAGGCCCGCGCGTTCGACGACCCGCGCATCCGCGAGCTGGCCGCGCAGGCGTGGGCGGCCGCGCGCTCGGCGGCTGTGGACGCTCTCAGCGACCCGGACAGCGAGCTCCGCCGCCGGATGTCCGCGGCCCTCGCCGACGCCGCCGGCCGGGTGGCCGCGGACCCGGAGCTGCGGGCCTCCCTCAACCAGCGCATCGCCGGCGCGGCCGGGCACCTGGTGTCGACCTACCGGCACGACATCGCGAGCGTGATCACCGAGACCGTGCGCGGCTGGGACCCGGCGGAGACGACCGACAAGATCGAGACCCAGGTGGGGCGCGACCTGCAGTTCATCCGGATCAACGGGACGGTCGTGGGGGCGTTGGCAGGGCTCGCGATCTACACGATCGCGACGCTGATCTCCTCGGCGTTCTGAGAACTACGCCCGCCGCAGCGCCCGGCGCCGCGCGAACGGCATCGCCACGATCCGCCACCCGACCAGGAACACCCCGAGCACCACGAACGCCACCGCGATGAACGCCGGCTCCACGCCCTGACCGGCGGAGGTGCGGATGAGCATCCCCAGCGCGACCGTCATCAGCCAGACCGGGACGCCCGGCCAGATCAGCGCGAGGGGGCGGCGCCAGGCCCAGGTGACGAGCCAGCCCGCGACGAGGCCGATGAAGAACGGCCAGTACGTGCTGAGCACCCCGGAGGCGGACGCCGCCTCGCCGTGGCTGCGGCGCCCGACGAGCACGAACACGAGGATCAGCACGGCGTCGATCACGAACGCCACGGCCGCTGTCCTCCAGGATTTCACGCGTCGATGCTACGATGTCGCGCCCGAGCGTTCGCTGGGTGCGACCCGTGCGGCGGCTTCAATAGACTGGCCGCGTCCAGCCCCCGCAGCCGAGGAGCAGCCGTGCCCAATTCCGACTTCCTGGCCCAGCCGTCGCTGCCCCGTCCGGAGGTCGGCGCCGACGACGCCGCAGCCGTCGCCGAGCACGCCTTCGGGCTCACCGGGCGGATCACCGAGCTGGGCAGCAACCAGGACCGCAACTTCCTCGTCGACACCGGCACGCACCGCTACGTGCTCAAGATCGCCAACCCGGTCTTCGCGGTCGAGGAGCTGCACGCCCAGAACGCGGCGCTCGCACTGCTTGCCGGAGCCGACGCGCGCATCCCGGCCGTGCTCGCCGCCCGCGACGGCGACGACGTCGTCGCGGTGGAGGTGCGCGGCCTGAGGCTGCACGCCCGGGTGCTGAGCTTCCTCGACGGCGAGCCGCTGACCGACGTCGAGCGCCTGAGCGCCGAGCAGCTGCGCACCCTCGGCCGGCTCTCCGGGAGCATCGCCGCGGGACTCGCCGGGCTGCGGCATCCGGGGCTCGCCCGCACCACCCAGTGGGACGCTCGGATCGGCGGCGACGTCGTCGCGCTGCTCGCCGAGCACGTCCTCCAGCCGGCCAAGCGGCTGGCCGTGCTGGCGGCGGCGGAGGCCGCGCTCGCTGCGATCGAGCCGCTGCGACGGCGGCTGCGGGTGCAGGCCATCCACGGCGACGTGACGGACGACAACATCGTGCTGGGCGCGGACGGACCCGGTGTCATCGACTTCGGCGACGTCGCGGACGGCTGGCTGGTCGCCGAGCTCGCGGCGACCGTGACCAGCGCCCTCCACCACCAGCCGGAGGACCCGCTGGCCGTGCTGGACGTGATCGAGGCGTTCCACGCGGAGGCGCCGCTGGACGACGCCGACCTCGCCGCGCTCTGGCCGCTCGTCGTGCTGCGCGGGGCTGTCCTCGTGGTCAGCGGGGAACAGCAGGTGGTTCTCGACGGGGACAACGCCTACGCCGACGAGAACCGCGCGCACGAGTGGGTCGCGTTCGATGTGGCGCGGCGTCTGCCGTTCGCGGAGGTGGAGGCCGCGATCCGGGCCCGGCTGGCGCACGGCGACCGCGAGCCTGACTCACCGGCGCTCGGCCGCCTCATCGCACTCGACAGCACGGACGCCCACCTCGCCGACCTCTCCGTCACCGGCCACGACCTGGACGAAGGGCGCTGGCAGCGCGCGGGCGTCGAGGACGCGGTGCTCGGGCGGATCTGCCGGGACAACGGCCACGCGCTCACCCGCTACGCGGAAGCGCGGCTCACCCGCGCGCGCCTCGACCGCACCGAGCCGTCACCGACGATCGCGCTCGGCGTCACGCTCGACGCCCCGGCCGGCACCGTCGTGCACGCGCCGTTCGCCGGGGAGCTGCGGCTGGTGGAGGGCGCCTGGCTGCTGCACGGCGACGAGGTGGACCTCTGGCTGGACGGGCTCTCCCGCCCGCTGACCACGGCCTCCGTCGACCGCGGCGAGGTGATCGGCAGCGCCGTGCGCCTGAGCGCGCAGCTCAGCCGTGTGCCCGGCTGGCGGCCTCCCGCGTTCGTCACGCCCGCGCTGCCGCAGGCGGTGTGGCGCGCGGTCTCCCCCGACCCCTCCGACCTCTTCGGCGTCGACCTCGCCGCGCCCGCCTCCGACGCGGCCGACGTGCTGTCGCGCCGCGACTCGTCGTTCGCGCGCGTGCAGGAGCACTACTTCGCCGAGCCTCCGCTGATCGAGCGCGGCTGGCGGCACCACCTGTTCGACACGCGCGCGCAGAGCTACCTGGACATGGTCAACAACGTGACCCAGATCGGGCACGCGCACCCGCGGCTCGTGCGCGCCGTCCGCGACCAGTGGGCGCTGCTCAACACGAACTCCCGGTTCCACTACGAGGAGCTCTCCCGGTTCACCGAGCGACTGGCGGAGGTCGCGCCGGACGGGCTCGACACCGTCTTCCTCGTCAACAGCGGCAGTGAGGCGGTCGACCTCGCCCTCCGGCTGGCGCAGGTGCACACCGGCCGCCGGACGATCCTCGCCGTGACGGAGGCCTACCACGGCTGGACGGTCGGAGCCGACGCCGTCTCGTCGTCACTGGGCGACAACCCGCGCGCGCTGGAGACACGTCCGGACTGGGTGGAACTGATCGCATCGCCGAACGTCTTCCACGGCCGCCACCGCGGGCTCGCCTCCGGACCGGAGTACCTCGCCGAGCTGGACGAACAGCTCGCCGCGCTCGACGCCTCTGGCACCGGCATCGCCGGCTTCATCGCAGAGCCGGTCTTCGGCAACGCCGGCGGCCTCATGCTCCCCGACGGCTACCTCGCCGGTGTCTACGAGCGGGTGCGCGCCCGCGGCGGCGTCTGCATCGCCGACGAGGTGCAGGTCGGCTACGGCCGGCTCGGCCACTACTTCTGGGGCTCGGCGCAGCAGGGCGTCGTCCCCGACGTGATCACGGTGGCGAAGGCGATGGGCAACGGGCACCCGCTCGGCGCGGTCATCACGCGGCGGGAGATCGCCGAGTCGTTCGCGGCGGAAGGATCGTTCTTCTCGTCGGCCGGCGGAAGCCCGGTCAGCTCGGTCGTCGGCCTGACGGTGCTCGACGTGATGCGCGACGAGCGGCTTCAGGAGAACGCGGCCGAGGTCGGTGACCACCTGGCCGCGCGGCTGCGCGCGCTCGGGGAGCGGCATCCCCTCGTCGGAGCGGTGCACGGGATGGGGCTCTACCTCGGCGTCGAGCTGGTGCGCGACCGGAGGACGCTGGAGCCGGCGACCGCCGAGGCCGCGCTGGTGTGCGAGCGGATGCTGCAGGAGGGCGCGATCGTGCAGCCCACCGGCGACGGCAAGAACGTGCTGAAGATCAAGCCGCCGCTGTGCATCACGCGCGAGAGCGCCGACCGCTTCGTGGACGCGCTGGACCTGGTGCTGGCGACGATCTAGCCGCGCCCGGGCTCCCCTGGGCGTCTTCCCGCTCGCCTTGACTAGTACCCCTCCTGGGTATAAAGTCGTCTCCGTTGGGATACCCCCTCTGGGTATACGTGAAGCGGAGGACAGCCATGACGACCACGACGTTCCAGGTGACCGGGATGACCTGCGAGCACTGCGAGCGCGCGGTGACCGAGGAGGTGACCTCGATCGCCGCGGTGACGGGCGTCGGCGTCTCGGCCGCGACCGGCGTGCTGACCGTCGAGTCCGCCTCCCCCGTCGACGACGCCGCCGTGCTCGCCGCCGTCGAGGAGGCCGGGTACAGCGCGGTCCGCGCCTGATGTCCGCGACCGGCGCCACGGACAACCAGCCGCGACTGGAGCTGCTGATCGGCGGGATGACCTGCGCCTCCTGCGCGGCCCGGGTCGAGAAGAAGCTCAACAAGCTGGACGGCGTGGAGGCCAGCGTCAACTACGCGACCGAGAAGGCGACGGTGTTCGCGCCCGCCGGGTACGACACCGCGGTGCTGGTCGCGCAGGTGGAGAGCGCCGGGTACACGGCGGCGGTTCCGGCGCCTCCCGCGGGACCCGACGAGCGTGGAGCCGACCCCGAGCTCGCCTCGCTTCGCCGGCGGCTGATCGTGAGCGCGGCACTCGGCCTCCCCGTCGTGCTGCTCTCGATGATCCCTGCCCTCCAGTTCCCGGCGTGGCAGTGGGTCGCGCTCACGCTGGCGACGCCCGTCGTCGTGTGGGGCGCGTGGCCGTTCCACCGCGCCGCCGCCGTCAACCTGCGGCACGGGGCGGCCACGATGGACACGCTGGTGTCGCTCGGCGTCACCGCGGCGTTCGCGTGGTCGGTGTACGCGCTGGTCTTCGGCGGCGCGGGCTCGCCCGGCATGACCGGCGCGGACCTCTATCTGGAGGTCGCCGCGGGCGTCACGGTGTTCGTGCTCGCCGGCCGCTACCTGGAGAAGCGCTCCAAGCGGCAGGCGGGGGCGGCGCTGCGGGCGCTGCTGGAGTCCGGCGCGAAGGAGGCCTCGGTGCTGCGCGGCGGCGACGCGCCGCGCGAGGAGCGCATCCCTGTCGAGCGCCTGGTCGTCGGCGACGTCGTCGTCGTGCGCCCGGGCGAGCGGATCGCCGCGGACGGCGTCGTGACCGACGGCTCGGGCGCGGTCGACGCGTCGATGCTCACGGGCGAGTCGGTCCCCGTGGAGGTCGGCCCGGGCGACAGCGTCGCGGGCGGGACGGTCAACGCCGGCGGCCGCCTCCTCGTGCGCGCCACCTCGGTCGGCGCGGACACGAAGCTCGCGCAGATCGCACGCCTGGTCGAGGACGCACAGTCGGGCAAGGCCGCGGCGCAACGCCTGGCGGACCGGATCAGCGGCGTCTTCGTCCCCGTGGTGATCGGGATCGCGCTCGTCACCCTCGTGGCGTGGCTGCTGCTCGGCGCGCCCGTGGAGGCCGCGTTCACCGCGGCGGTGGCCGTGCTCATCATCGCGTGCCCGTGCGCTCTGGGACTCGCGACCCCGACCGCGCTGCTCGTCGGCACCGGGCGCGGCGCGCAGCTCGGCATCCTGATCACGGGGCCGGAGGTGCTGGAGGCGACGCGGCGGGTGGACACCGTGCTGCTGGACAAGACCGGGACGGTGACGACAGGGCGGATGACGCTGGTGGGCGTCGTGGCGGAGGACGGCGACCGGGCCGGGGCGCTGCGCCGTGCGGGCGCCGTGGAGGACGCCTCCGAGCACCCGATCGCGCGCGCCATCGCCGACGCCGCCAGGGACGCCGGACCGCTGCCGCCGGTCGCGGCCTTCCGCACCGACGGCGGCCTCGGCGTCTCGGGAACGGTCGACGGCGAGCGCGTCGTCGTCGGACGCGAGTCGTTCGTGGCGGCGGCGGGGATGCCTGTCGGCCCCGTCCTCCAGCGGGCCGTCGCGGATGCGGAGGCCTCCGGCGTGACCGCCGTCGTCGTGGGCTGGGGCGACCGTGCCCAGGCCGTGCTCACGCTGGCGGACGCCGTGGCGCCGCACAGCGCGGAGGCGATCCGCCGGCTGACGCGGCTCGGCCTGACGCCGGTGCTGCTCACCGGCGATCACGAGACCGTCGCGCGCCGGGTCGCGCACGAGGTCGGGATCGCGGAGGTGATCGCCGGCGTCCTCCCCGCGGAGAAGGCGGCGGTGGTCCGGCGCCTGCAGTCGGAGGG
Source organism: Microbacterium sp. X-17 (assembly GCF_039615055.1). Classification (NCBI taxonomy): domain Bacteria; kingdom Bacillati; phylum Actinomycetota; class Actinomycetes; order Micrococcales; family Microbacteriaceae; genus Microbacterium; species Microbacterium sp. X-17. The sequence goes on along the minus strand of NZ_JBDHNI010000001.1, from coordinate 857,842 downwards.
CCGGCGGGCCGCGATGGTCGGCGACGGGGTCAACGACGCGGCGGCGCTCGCGGCGGCCGACCTCGGGCTGGCGATGGGGACGGGGACGGACGCCGCCATCCAGGCCGCCGACCTCACGCTGGTGCGCGGCGACCTGACTGCCGCCGCTGACGCCGTGCGGCTGTCGCGGCGTACGCTGGCGACCATCCGCGGCAACCTGTTCTGGGCGTTCGCGTACAACCTCGCGGCGCTGCCGCTGGCGGCGTTCGGTCTGCTGAACCCGATGATCGCGGGTGCCGCGATGGCGTTCTCGAGTGTCTTCGTCGTGACCAACAGCCTGCGGCTGCGTACGTTCCGTCCGGAGCGCGGAGCCGAGGATCGGAGGAGATCGTGAGCCAGACCGAGCACAGCGGGCACGCCGGCCACGCCGGGCACGCCGAGGCGGAGCACGAGCACACCGAGCACGCCCAAGCGCCACACGACCACTCCGGCCACGACCACGCCGCCCACAACCACTCCGGCCACGTCGACGCGTTCCGCCGCCTCTTCTGGATCAACCTCGTCATCGCCGTCCCGGTCGTCGCCTTCTCGCCGATGTTCGCCATGATCCTCGGCTACCCGCTCCCCGACGCCGCCTGGGTCGCGTGGGTCTCCCCTGTGCTCGGCACCGTCATGTTCGTCTGGGGCGGCCGGCCGTTCCTGACCGGCGCCGTCTCCGAGCTGCGGGCGCGGCAGCCCGGGATGATGCTGCTCATCGCGCTCGCCATCACGGTCGCGTTCGTCGCGTCGTGGGGCGCCGCCCTCGGCCTCCTCGACCACCAGCTCGACTTCTGGTGGGAGCTCGCCCTCCTCATCGTCATCATGCTGCTCGGTCACTGGATCGAGATGCGCTCGCTCGCCCAGACCACCTCCGCCCTCGACTCGCTCGCGGCCCTGCTGCCCGACGAGGCCGAGAAGTTGGAGGGCGACGCAACGGTCGTCGTCTCGCCCGCCGACCTCGCGGTGGGCGACCTCGTGCTGGTGCGTCCGGGAGGGCGCGTCCCGGCCGACGGGCGCGTGGAGTCCGGCGCGGCGCAGGTGGACGAGTCCATGATCACCGGCGAGTCGCGTCCCGTCTCGCGGGGCGACGGCGATCCCGTCATCGCGGGGACCGTCGCGACCGACTCGGCCCTGCGCGTGCGGGTCACCGCGGTGGGCGACGACACCGCGCTGGCGGGGATCCGCCGGCTCGTCGCCGACGCCCAGAACTCGTCCTCCCGCGCGCAGCGGATCGCCGACCGCGCCGCGGGCTGGCTGTTCTGGTTCGCGCTCGGCTCCGCGGCGATCACGGCTGCCGTGTGGACGGCGATCGGCCTCCCCGACGACGCGGTCGTCCGCGCCATCACCGTGCTCGTGATCGCCTGCCCGCACGCGCTCGGCCTCGCCATCCCGCTCGTGGTCTCGATCGCGACAGAGCGCGCCGCCCGCGGCGGTGTCCTCGTGAAGGACCGCCTGGCGTTGGAGACCATGCGCACGGTCGACACGGTGCTGTTCGACAAGACCGGGACGCTGACCAAGGGTGAGCCCGCCGTCACGGGCGTGGACACGGACGGCGACGACGACCGCGTGCTCGCCCTCGCGGCGGCAGCGGAGTCCGACTCCGAGCACCCGCTCGCGCGCGCGATCGTGTCCGCCGCCTCCGCCCGCGGCCTCGCTGTGCGCGCGGCCGGCGACTTCACCGCCTCCCCGGCGGTCGGTGTCGCGGCGACGGTGGAGGGCCAGCGGGTGGAGGTCGGCGGCCCCGCGCTCCTGGAGCTGCGCGGCGCCGCCGAGCGTCCGATCGCCGCGACCTGGCGGGAGGAGGGCGCGATCATCCTGCACGTCCTGGTCGACGGGCGCACCGTCGGGGCCCTCCGCCTGGCCGACGAGGTCCGCGAGGAGTCGCGGCAGGCCGTGGCGGCGCTGAGGGAGCAGGACATCCAGGTCGTGATGATCACCGGCGACGCGGAGGCCGTCGCCGCGTCGGTCGCCCGCGAGCTCGGGATCGACCGCTGGTTCGCCGGCGTGCGCCCGGAGGACAAGGAGTCGACCGTCGCCGGCCTCCAGGCCGAGGGCCGCACCGTCGCGATGGTCGGCGACGGCGTCAACGACGCCCCCGCGCTCACGCGAGCGGACGTCGGCATCGCGATCGGCGCCGGCACGGACGTCGCGATCGCCTCCGCCGGCGTCATCCTGGCCAGCGACGACCCGCGCTCGGTGTTGTCGGTGATCCGGCTGTCGCGGGCGAGCTACCGCAAGATGACGCAGAACCTGTGGTGGGCAGCCGGCTACAACCTGATCTCGGTCCCGCTCGCGGCGGGCGTCCTGGCGCCGATCGGGTTCGTGCTGCCGATGTCGGTCGGCGCCATCTTGATGTCGCTGTCCACCATCGTCGTGGCGCTGAACGCGCAGCTCCTCCGCCGCCTCGACCTCCGCCCCGAGACCCTCTGAAACGTCCGCCGAGGGGCACGTAAACGCCCCTAAAAGCGCGTTTTAGGGGCGTTTACGTGCCCCTCGGCGGGTGGGTGGGGCGCAGCGCGGCGGCCGCGGCGCGCGTAATGGCGGCGGCGACCGCGTCGAGCGCTGCCGAGTGCAGCGACCACTGCTGCCAGTACAGCGGCACGTCCACCGCGCCTCCCGGGTCGAGCACCACCAGCCGGCCGTCGGCCACGAGCGGGTCGGCCTGCAGGTCGGGAATCATCCCCCACCCCAGCCCGAGCACCGCGGCGCCGACGAACTCCGTGGACGCCGGGACGAAGTGCCGCGGCGGGTGCGCTCCCGGCGCCAAGGCGGCCACGTAGCGGTCCTGGAGGGCGTCCTTGCGGTTGTAGACCAGCATCGGAGCGACCGCGGCCCGCTCCGCCGTCCAGCCGTCCGGGCACCAGCGCTCCACGAAGGCCGGGCTGGCGAGCGGGCGGTAGCGCATCGCCCCCAGCGCGGTGACCGTGCACCCCTGCACCGGCTCGGAGTCGGAGCCGATCGCGCCCATCGCGGTCCCGTCGCGGAGCCGGCCGATGGTGTGCTCCTGGTCGTCGAGCACGATGTCGAACACCGCGCCGGGCACGGTCGCGAGCGCGGGCAGCACCCAGGTCGCGAGGGAGTCCGCGTTGACGACCAGCGGGATCGGGGTCGCTGCCGCCCCGTCGCCGCCCTCCAGCTCGGCCGCCGCCTCCGCCTCCAGCAGCGCGACCTGGCGGGCCAGCCGCAGCAGGACGGCGCCGGCCTCCGTGGCCTGGATCGGCTTGCTGCGCCGCACGAGCACCCGTCCGCTCTGCTCCTCCAGCGACTTGATCCGCTGGCTGACCGCAGAGGGCGTGATGTGGAGGGCCGCGGCGGCGCGGTCGAAGGTGCCGTGGTCGACCACCGCGGCCAGCGTGCGGAGCTGATCGGTCGAGGCATCCATCGTCAGCAATGCTAATGGTTCGTAAGGAAATCAAGCTGTACTGATGGCGCGCGCATCCCTATCGTCGAATGGTGCTCTCCGTCTACCTCACCGGCCTCGGCTCCGCCGCCGCCCTCATCGTCGCCATCGGCGCGCAGAACGCGTTCGTCCTCCGGCAGGGCCTCCGCCGCGAGCACGTGCTCGCCGTGGTCGCGATCTGCGTCGTGAGCGACGCGCTGCTGATCGCCGCGGGCGTCGCCGGGATCGGGACGCTGGTGAAGGCCGCCCCACTCGCACTCCAGATCGTGCGCTGGGCGGGGTTCGCGTTCCTGGTCGGCTACGCGGTGTACGCCGCCGTCCGCGCCGTCCGCCCGAGCACGCTCACGGCCGCGACCACGGGAGGCGGCACGCTCGCCGCGGCGATCGCCACCTGCCTCGCGATCACCTGGCTGAACCCGCACGTCTACCTCGACACGGTGCTCCTCCTCGGCTCGCTGTCGGCGACGCACGGCGACCCGGGCCGCTGGGTGTTCGGCGCGGGTGCGGCGACGGCGAGCCTGCTCTGGTTCCTGCTGCTCGGGTTCGGGGCACGGGTGGCGGCGCCGGTGTTCGCGCGGCCGGTGGCCTGGCGCGTGCTGGACGCGGGGATCGCGGTGCTCATGCTGGTGCTCGCGATCATGCTGGTGGTCTGAGACGACACCGCCGCCAACGAAAAGGACCGCCATTCCTGGCGGTCCTTTTCCTTCCGGTGGAGCTAAGGAGATTCGAACTCCTGACCTCTTCGATGCGAACGAAGCGCGCTACCAACTGCGCCATAGCCCCGGGGGATTGCTTAGAAACAATAGCACCCTCGCGGTGTCGATTCGAAATCGAGCGGGGCTCAGCTGGCGGCCCGACGGCGGCGGAGGACGGCGTCCAGGTCGAGGGCGCCGTCGTCGACCGAGCCGACGATCCCCATGCTGGAGTACACGCTCTGAGCGGCCTCCGCGACGGGCGCGGGAGCCGGGCGGGACACGACGGGCGCAGCCTCCTGCACGACCGCGACCGGGCGCAGCCGCACGGGCGCGGGAGCGGCGGGCGCGGCCTCGGCGACGGCGGTCGCTTTCCTCTCGAACTCCGCGCGGGCGGCCATGCGACGCAGCTCGGCGGCGGCGTCCACCGACGCCATCGCGGCGGCGGCCACGGTCCCGGGCGACAGGTGCAGGGGCTTCGGGAGCGGCTGCGGCGTCCAGCTCTGGCGCAGGGCCTCCTGTACCGGGAGGTCGTGCTTGGCGTCGTCGTACAGCGCGGGCGACGCGGGCGCGGCCGGGATGAACGGGACGGGCGCGGGCATGGCGTTCGCCGAGCGGGACAGGCGGCTGAGCATCGCGAGCGCGGCCACCGTGACCGTGGCGGACGCGGCGGCGAGCAGCCACGCGCCGGTCGCGAGCAGCAGCGCTCCGCCGGAGGCGGCGCCGACCAGGCCGGCGACCATGAGGAGGGTGCAGAGGGCGCGGGAACGGCGCAGCCGGCGACGGCGCTGGGGCGAGAGCACCGGGCGGGCGTTCAGCGCCGCCAGCTCACGTGCCCGCTGGGCCGCTGCCGCACGGGACGCGCGCTCCACCGCGATGGCCTCGGCGGCGGCGCGCTCGGCCTCCTCCGCGGCCTGACGGCGCTCCTCGGCGACGGCCAGCTCGCGGCGGGCGTGGGCGGCGGCCTCCGCGCGCGCGGAGGCCAGACGCCTCTCCTCCGATCTGCGGAGGATCCGCTGCTGCTCCGCGACCGTCTTGGCGGTCGCCTCCATGCGAACCTCGTCCGGAAGCTCACTCGTCTCGGCCAGGATGCGCAGCGTCTGCTGCAGGCGCACGGCGTTCCGCTCGGTCGCCAGGTACTCGCGGCGACGCAGCCACACCGGGACGAGGTAGGCCAGCCAGAGGGCGGCCGCGATGGCGACGACGACCCCTCCGCCCATCACATCCCCAGTCATGCTCCTACGGTAGGGGTCGGCCGGTCGGCGTCCCGGGACGCGCCCGGGTGTGTCTTCGATGGAGAGGACTCTCAGCGTGCGTTCGACCGGCGTGCGGCACGCACCGAGCGTCGCCAGGCTCAGTGCCGCCGGGCCACCGGCAGCGGGATGGCCGCCGCCGCACGGTCCTCCGCGGTCACCGCGGCGGCCTCCGCGGGCGCCTCGCCGTCCATCCAGCGCCGCAGCACGCCCTGCGGCAGCTCCTCCGACACCAGGCCGAAGCAGAAGTGGTCGCGCCAGTCGCCGTTGATGTGGATGTAGCGCCGCCGCAGTCCCTCGTAGCGGAAGCCGAGCTTCTCGACCACGCGCAGGCTCGGCGCATTCTCCGGGCGGATGCAGATCTCCATGCGGTGCAGGCCGAGCTGGTAGAAGCAGTAGTCGGTCGCCAGCGCCACGGCGGTCGGGGTGATGTTGCGGCCGGCGAACTCCTCCGCGATCCAGTAGCCGATCGTGGCGCTGGAGAGCGAGCCGTAGGTCACCGACGACACGTTGAGCTGGCCGGCCAGCCGGCCGTCGTACTCCACGATGAACGGGAGGCCGTGCCCGGCCCGCGCGTTCGCGAGCAGGGAGCGGATGCTGGCGCGCGTGTCGAACGCGCCGGGCGAGTAGGGACTCGTGGCCTCCCACTGCCGCAGCCAGGACCGGTTGTCGAGCAGCGAACGCTCCAGGGCGCGCGCGTCCCTCAGTCGGATCGGTCGCAGTGCGATCCGTCCCTCGCTCAGCGTGGGGATGACGAACGCCACGGCGTCCTCCTTCTGCGGCAACCGTTCGCCGCAGATAGAACGCTAGCGGTTAACGCCCTCCGACGCGTCAGCCGCGTCGGTCGGCATCTCGTCCAGGATCTCGCGGGGCTCGTCGTGGAGGCCGTCGGCGAACTCCTTCAGCCACGGCCGCAGCTCCGGGCCGAGGTCCTCGCGGTCGACCGCCAGCTGCACGATCGCCTTGATGTAGTCGAGGCGGTCGCCGGTGTCGTAGCGGCGGCCGCGGAAGACGACGCCGTAGACGCCGCCCGTCCAGTCCGGCGCCTGGGCCATCGCCTCCAGGGCGTCGGTCAGCTGGATCTCGCCGCCTCGGCCCGGCTCGGTGCGCTCCAGGACGTCGAAGACCTCCGGGCGCAGCACGTAGCGGCCGATGATCGCGTAGTTGGAGGGCGCCTTGTCGGCGTCCGGCTTCTCGACCAGGCCGGTGATGCGCACCACGTCGTCGTCGCCGGTCTCCTCGATCGCGGCGGCGCCGTACAGGTGGATGGACTCGCTCGGCACCTCCATCAGCGCGACGACGGTGGCGTTGTACTTGCGCTGGACGTCGAGCATGTGCTGCAGGAGGTCGTCGCGCGAGTCGATGATGTCGTCGCCGAGCAGCACGGCGAACGGCTCGCGGCCGACGTGCATCTTGGCGCGCAGCACGGCGTGGCCGAGCCCCTTCGGGTCGCCCTGGCGCACGTAGTGGAGGTCGGCGAGCGAGGTCGAATAGTGCACCTTCTCGAGCCGGTCGGTGTCGCCCTTCCTCTCGAGCGTGTCCTCCAGCTCGGCGTTGCGGTCGAAGTGGTTCTCGAGCGCGTTCTTGTTGCGCCCGGTCACCATGAGCACGTCGTGGAGGCCCGCGGCGACGGCCTCCTCGACCACGTACTGGATGGCCGGCTTGTCGACGACCGGCAGCATCTCTTTCGGCATGGCCTTCGTCGCCGGGAGGAACCGGGTGCCGAGGCCTGCTGCGGGGATCACTGCTTTCGTCACGTGAGTAGCCATAGCGCCCACAGTATCCGCATTTCGACCGGGGTCCCGGGGTGATCTTCTAGGATTGCGCTATGGAGACCGACACAGCAGCCCATCGCAAGCGCGCCCTGCGCGCCGAGCTGCGCGAGCGCCGGCAGAACCTCACGAGCACGGAGCGGCAGGCTGCTGCCGCCGGAATCACCCGGAACTTGGTCGACCTGACGACGGACCTCTCGGCCCGCTCCGTGGCCTGTTACCTGTCGACGACGATCGAGCCGGACACCCGGCCGTTCGTCAACTGGGCCGTCGCCCAGGGGCTGCGGGTGCTGCTCCCGGTCTCCCGCGAGGACGGCCTCCTCGACTGGACGACCGGCGACGGCGAGACCGAGACCGAGGGGCTCTACGGGATGCCGGAGGCCGTCGGCGAGCTGCTCGGGCCGATCGCGATCAACGACGTCGACCTCATCCTCGTGCCGGCCGCCGCCGTCGACGCGACCGGGATGCGCATGGGCTGGGGCCGGGGCTATTTCGACAAGACGCTCGGCAGCATGGAAAAATGTCCCCCGGTGTACGCCGTCGTGTTCGACGGCGAGCTCGTGGACGAGGTCCCGCGCGAGCGGCACGATCAGCCGGTCGACGGCGCGGTCACCCCCACCCGCATCGTCCAGTTCACCTGACCCACCCAGCACACGGAAGACCATGCCGACCTACTCTTACTCGTGCCGCGACTGCGGCCACGCCTTCGACATCCACCAGGCGTTCACCGACGACGCGCTCACGGTCTGCCCGAACTGCGGCGGCACGCTGCGCAAGGTGTTCGGGGCGGTCGGCGTGACATTCAACGGGTCCGGGTTCTACCGGACGGACTCGCGCGGCGGGGCGAAGACGGGAGGGGCGTCGTCGGGGTCGCCCTCGTCGGGGTCCTCTTCGTCGTCTTCGTCGGGCTCGGGCTCGTCGTCCTCGTCGGGCTCGTCCTCTTCTGGCTCGTCCTCCTCCTCTTCCGGCTCGTCGGGCTCCGGCTCGTCGGCGTCGTCGGGCTCCGCAGCCTGATCCCGCGCCCTCCCGGGCGCACAGCACCACCAGTTCCATCCACCTGGCGAAAGGACCGGTCATGCTCAAAGGCTTCAGAGAGTTCATCCTCCGTGGGAACGTGCTCGACCTGGCGGTCGCGGTCGTCATCGGCGCCGCGTTCACCGCGGTCGTGACGGCGATCGTGACGAACCTGATCAACCCCGTGATCAGCGCGTTCTTCAAGCAGAGCGAGCTCAGCCACGCGATGGTGGTCACCATCAACGGCTCGAGCATCAAGTTCGGCGCGATCCTCGGCGCGATCATCAACTTCCTGATCGTCGCGGTCGTGGTCTACTTCGTCTTCGTCTTCCCGATCAACAAGATCAAGGAGCGCGCGGACCGCCTCCGCAAGAAGGGCGTCGTGGAGCCGGACGCCCCGGTCACCGACCTCGACCTGCTCACGGAGATCCGCGACCTCCTGAAGGCCCAGCAGGCGCCCCCGACGGCGAACGCAGGCAAGCACGCCGACCCGCTGCCGTAGGGCGCGGGGTCAATAGTGGGGCGGGACGTCCCGCCGCAGCTGCTCGTCGTTGGAGGAAAAGGCGCCCTGTTCGCGGTCGCGCTCCGGGACGTGCGGCGTGGGGTCGGCGCCCGGCGCGCCCGCGCGCTGCACGCGGCGGGAGCGGCGCGCGGGGCGTTGGTCGTCGGGCTGCTGACTCACCCCTCCAGCGTACCCGCCGCCCCGCGGGCGATTCGGCACGAATGGCGTGAATGACGGCGCCAGAAGCGCCATTCGGCACGAATGTCGGCGCGTCAGAGCTGCGGCAACGTGATGGGGGCGGTTTCGGTGCTCGCCTCGTCGGTGGCGCCGATGAGCCGCGCGATGCGGGATGCGACCGTGTCGGGGTCGGCGAACAGCTCGAAGCTGTGCACGCGGAGGTAGTGCCAGCCCAGGCGGCGGAGCACGTCGGGGCGCAGGCGCAGCGACTCGCGGAGGCTGCCGCGGTTCACGTCGTCGTCGGTCTCGACCACGACCGCGCGGCCGGCGTTGGACGCCACCAGCGTGAGCTTGCCTCGGTAGCCGATCTGCACGTCGAGGCCGCGGCGGGCCAGGCGCTTGGCGAGGTCCACCACCATCGGGTCGGCGTCCGGGCTCAGGTACTCGGGGACGGCGGCCTGGAGCTGGTCGGCCTCCCCCAGCACCTGCGCGAGGGCGGCGATGCCGTGGCGCATCCGGGACTCGTCGATGTCGTCGGGGCGGAAGCAGGAGACGATGTCCATGCCGCGGCGGGCGCGGGTCATGCCCACCGCGAGCAGCCGGTCGCCGCCCGGCTCGGCGAGCGCGCCGAAGTTGGAGAGCAGGCGGCCGTGCGGGGTGCGGCCGTAGCCGATGGAGAACACCACGCGGTCGCGGCTCTGGCCGACGGACTGCTCCAGCGTGACGACAGAGAACGGCTCCGGCCGGTCGCCCAGGATGAAGTCGGCCAGCTCGGTCCGCTTGGCGAACGCGGACAGCACCGCCTGGTTGACGCGGACCGCGTGGCGCTCGCTCGCGGTGATGACCATCAGCGACTCGCGCGGCCGGTCGGTGGCGTGCCGCAGCACGAGCTCGACGACCTTCGCCACCTCGGCGTCGGTGCTCTCCACCGCGCCGGTGTCGGTGTCTGGCATGCCCTGGCCGCCGGTGACGTAGTGGAGGGCGAGGCTACCGTGCCCGAGGTAGGTGCCCGCCCACGGGAGGGAGTCGATGTTGCCGCCGTAGAAGCGGCGGTTGACCAGCTCGGCGAGGTCTTCGCCGCCGGCGCGGTAGCTGCGGGCCAGCGTGTAGACGGGCAGCAGCTCTGAGAGCCGGGAGAGGGCGGAGTCGGCGTGCAGGGAGTCCACGTCCGCGGTCTCCACCGTCGTGCCGTACTCGTGCACGCCGACGTCGAAGCGGGACGGGGTCTGGGTCACCGGGTCGCCGAACGCGACGACCTGGCGGGCGCGGCGCAGCGCGGGGATGTTCTCGGCGAGGCTGGAGGCGCCGGCGTCGATGAGCACGACGGTGTCGAACGCGACTTCGGCGTCGATGCTCGGGACCTCGTAGGGCGAGACCAGCCAGACCGGCGCGAGCGGGCGCGCGAGGTGCGGGGCCGCGGCGTTGAGCGTCGCGGCGGTGGGGGCGCTCGTGGTGAGCAGCTTCTTGAGGGCCTTGGCCTCCTCCGGCCAGTCCACGATGCCGATCTTCCAGGTCTCGGCGAGCATCCAGGCCAGCTGCTTGCCGGTGGCGGAGGCGTGGGCCTCGTCCACCAGGCGGAAGTCGGCCTCCAGCCGGTCCAGCACGCTGGTGTTGCCGCTGAGGAGGGCGCGGTCGGAGGCCAGCAGCGCCTCCAGCACCGACTGCCACCAGGCCAGCTCCAGCTCGGCGCTCACCTGCGACTCGGGCACGTGGCGGACGGACAGGTCGGACAGCAGCGGGTCCAGCCCGCGCTCGCGGAGCTGCCCGAGCAGCGCGGTGCGCTCCTGCAGGTTGGCGAGCACCTCGGACTCGGCGGCGAGGCCGGCGACCTGGCGGGTCAGCTCCTCGACCGGGAGGGCCGCGAGCGACTGCGGGGTCCCGACGCGGCGCAGCGGGATGTCGAGCCGGGCGAGGTCCTCCGCGACGCGCTGGTAGGCGACCTGAACGTCCGCGATGCCCACGGGCACCTCGGGCACGACGCCGGCGACGGCGAACCGGTTCCAGAGGATGCGCTGCTGCTGGATGCGGCGCAGCGCCTCGTTGAGGTCGGTGACGTGCACGCCGGGGCGCACGTACTCCAGAGCCAGCTTGCGCAGCCGGCGGCGGTTCGCGCCAGACATCGCGGGCGACTCGCGGCGCGAGGAGGTGGCGGCGATCAGCTCGGAGATCGAACGGTCGAACACGGCCGGCGTGAAGCGGTCGAGCGTCTCCCGCACGTCGAGCAGCAGCCGCAGGTAGACGCCGAGCTCGGCGATCGACTCGAACGGCCGCATCCGGGTCTGGCCGATCAGCGCCTTGGCGCGGTCCAGGAGGCGCGGCAGCTCGGCGCGGCTGAGCTTCTTGGCGAGGTCGTGGGCCGACTTGCCCTCCTCGGTGGTGCCGAAGGAGGCGCCGTACCAGGGCGAGTCGTTGGGGCCGTAGCGGAACTCGCCGAGGCGGGCGGCGCGGATCAGCGCGTCGGCCGCTCCGTCGCGCCCGGAGGCGAGCGCCTCGATGGACGCCCGGCTGAGGCGCGCGGTCGTCGACGGCGGCGCGGGCAGCAGCGCGAGCCGGGACAGCTCACGCAGGGCGTCGAGCACCGAGACGTGCAGGACGGGGTCGCGCCGGGCGAGTGCCGCGCGGTAGTCCAGCAGCACCTTGCGGAGGCGGACGAGCGCGTCGTCCACGTCGGTGACGCGCGGCTGCTCGGCCTTCTCGTTGCGGCCGATCGCCTGGATCAGGTCGCGACGCAGGCTCCGCGGGGTGACGGCGACGCCGGGCAGGCCGACCTTCGCGAACCGCTGGGCGATGTCCTCCAGGCTGGAGCGCCGGGGGCCGACGACCAGGACGCGCTTGTGCTGCGCGACCAGCGCGCCGACGGCGTTGACGACCGTCTGCGTGCCGCCGGTGCCGGGGAGGGTCTTCACGACCAGGGAGTTGCCCGCGGCGATCTGGGCGACGACGTTCTCCTGCGCCTCGTCGGCGTCGAGCAGCAGGGAGTCGGTGGCCGGCGGCCGCTCGTCCTGGCGGACGGGCTGAGCGGGGCTGAAGGCGCTCTCGATCGTGGTGCGCGCGGTCGGGTTGCCGGCCAGCGCGTCGAGGATCGTGGTGTCCAGGTCGTCGGCCTCGGCGCGCAGCGCGGGCGCGACGTCCACGAAGGACGACACCACGAGGCGGGGCTGGACGTTGAACCAGGGCAGGTGCGAGGTGAGACCGCGCAGGCGGTCGATCACCGGCTGCGGCTTGAAGGCGCCGTTGTCCAGGGCGAGCGCGACGAACGCGCTCGCGTCGAGCGTGATCTGGAACTGCTCGGCCAGCGCACGCGACAGCTCGGGATTGAGGAACGGCTGGCCCTTGAGCTTCAGCTCGAAGTCCCGGCCGTAGCGGCGGATCGCCATCGGGCGCAGCAGGATCGGCGCCATGAACTCGTCGGTGCCGTGCCGCCACTGGGCGAGCCCGATCGCAAGATGTACGGATTCGATGCCGCGCACCGAGCGCAACTCGATCCCCTTCGCCGTGATCGCGTTGGCCGCCGCCCGCGCCGTGCGCAGCGCGAGCTCGTCGCGGATCAGGCTGGAGAGCAGGGTGCTCTGGCCGGTGATGAACTGCGGGAGGCCGCCGGGATGCGTCGTGCTCAGCTCGATGCGCGTGCGCGGGCTGTCCTCGAAGTGCAGCAGCGGGGAGTCGCCGCCGATCGCCGCGATCTCCTCGCGCCAGCGCGCCCACACCGGCTCGGCGATGTTGCCGGCCACGAGACCGGCCTCGCCGAGGCTGAGCGTGTGCGGAGAGGTGGTGTTGGCGGCCGGGCGCAGGGCGTCGCCTTCCAGCACGTCGGACGTCATGTCGTCGTCGTCCTCGCTCTTCCTATCCAGTCGCCACACACCGACACCCTACGTGCCGATGCGCGAAACGTCTGGCAATCGGCCGGGTTTCGCGCCAAGTCGCCGCGTCGGGCGGGCGTCAGGACGGCGTCGCCCGGCAGGCGGCCGGCTCCGGCACGGCCTCCCCTGTCGCACGGCGGCCGCCGAGGAACAGCAGCGCGAGCACACCGCACAGGAGATAGAGGGAGGCCTGCACATCGAGCACGTGCACCGTGCCGACCGAGGCCGCGACGAGCCCGGCCACCAGCAGGCCGACGCCCTGGGCCGCGCCGGAGACCGTCCTCACCGCCGCGATCACCCGGCCGAGCGCCGCGCGCGGCGTGACGGTCTGCACGAGGGTGATCTCGCCCGTCTCGGTGGCGACCGCGGGCAGGCCCATCGCGATGAACAGCCCCGCGTACACCCAGACGGCCGTGGTCACCGGCGCCAGGTTCCAGGTCAGCAGCGAGAGCGCGCCGAACACCAGGTAGCCGGCGCCGATCAGCCACCGCGGGGCGACCCGGTGCACGAGCAGCCCGGCGACGAGGCCGCCGAGCACGCCGCCGATCGCCTGCACGCCGCGCAGGATGCCGACCTCGGTGTCCCCGGCGTGCAGGTTCTCGGTGACGTAGACGATGAAGAGGACGAGGAAGACGCCCTGCGCGACGCTGCCGATCACGGCGATGACCGCGACGGTCGCGAGCTCGCGGCTCCGGACGATGGTGGCGATGCCCTCCACCCACTCCCGCAGCAGGCGGCGCTCGACGGCGGGAGCGGACTCCTCCCCCGGCTCCGGCACGCGCGGCGGCAGCGGGTGGGTGAAGGCCACGAGCACGGCGGTCACGACGAACGACACCGCATCCACGATCACGACGCCGGGGAGGCCGGACACCGCGAACGCGAGACCGCCGAGCGGCGAGCCGACCAGCCGGGCGAGGTTGTCGCTGATCGCGAGCAGCGCGTTGCCGCGGCCGAGCTCGTCGGGCTTCAGCAGGCGCGGCACCATCGACTGGCGGGCCGGGTTCATCACCGCGCCGAGGCAGGCCTCCACCGCCGCGACCGCGTAGACGATGCCCATCCGGTCGGGGCCGGCGGCGAGCAGCGGCAGCAGCGCGAGCCCCTGGAGGACCGCGGTCGCGATCATGGTGCGCCGCGGGTCCCAGCGGTCGACCAGGACGCCGAGGAAGGTGCCGGCCAGCAGCATCGGGATGAGCTCGGCGAGGAACACGGTCGAGGCGCCGAGCGCAGAGCCGGTCGCGGAGAACGCGAACAGCGGCAGGGCGATCATCAGCAGCCAGTCGCCGGTGTCGGAGACGAGGCCCGCCGACCAGATCAGCGCGTAGTCGCGGCGGAGGAGCGGGGAGCGGCTCATGATTCCGTCGCCTCGTCCTTCTCATCCGGGTGCCGGAACGCGTTGAGGTTCAGCACGACCACGGCGCTGTCGTCCGGGGCGTCCGAGCGGGTGAGCGCGATGTACGGGCGGATGAGCGCGTCCAGCCGCTCCCCCAGCTGGCGGAGCTCATCCGGCGCGATCCGCAGTGCGTACCCGGAGAGGATGCTCGCCTCCCGCCAGGCCTCCGGCACGCTGTCGCGCTGCGCGATCGCCCGGTGCAGGCGGGCGGCGTCCTCGTCGATCTGGTGATCGGCGAAGAAGCGCTCGACGGTGTCGACGCCGAACTGTGCGGCCGGGTCCTCCGTGCGGCCGAGCGTGAGCCCGGTGGCGGTGGACTGCCAGGGGCGCTCGCGGCCGTCTTCGGCCTCCACCCGCTCCACGAGTCCGAACTTGGCGAGGGCGCGCAGGTGGTAGCTGCAGTTGGAGGGCGTCGAGCCGACGGCCTCGGCGCAGTCGCTCGCGGTGCTCGCGCCGAACGACATCAGGTGGTCGAGCAGCGCGAGCCGGAGCGGGTGCGCGAGCGCCCGGAGTGCCCGCGGGTCGGTGACCGTGCGGCGGTTCTCCGGGCGACCATCCGATGTGAAAGACATGTTTCAGATTGTGCGCGCTCGTTTCTTTCACGTCAAGTCGGGCGGGAGGGGAATGATCCCGACCGGGGGCTGTTGTTCACAGAGATGAACGACATCTCCCGGGCGAGCGTCGGCTTCCGTTCCGAACGCGGGCCGATCCTGATCGCACTCATGCTGACGACCGGACTGGTCGCGATCGACGCGACCATCCTCGCCACCGCCGTCCCCTCGATCGTGCGCGACCTGGGCGGCTTCGCGCAGTTTCCGTGGCTGTTCTCCATCTACCTGCTGGCGCAGGCGGTCTCCGTGCCGGTCTACGCCAAGCTGTCCGACACGGTCGGGCGCAAGCCCATCGTCCTGGCCGGCATCGGCCTGTTCTTCCTGGGCTCGGTGCTCTGCGGCTTCGCGTGGAGCATGCCGGCGCTGATCGCCTTCCGCGCGCTGCAGGGGCTCGGCGCCGGCGCCATCCAGCCGATGTCGATGACGATCGCCGGCGACATCTACACGGTGGCCGAGCGCGCCAAGACCCAGGGCTACCTCGCGAGCGTCTGGGCGATCTCCTCCGTCGTCGGCCCGACCCTCGGCGGGCTGTTCTCGCAGTTCCTGTCGTGGCGGTGGATCTTCTTCGTCAACGTGCCGCTGTGCATCCTGGCGGCGTGGATGCTGATCCGCAGCTTCCACGAGAGCATCGAGCCCAAGAAGCACCGGATCGACTACGCCGGTTCCGTGCTGCTGACCGCCGGGATGTCGCTGCTCATCCTCGCGGTGCTGGAGGGCGGCCAGGCCTGGGCCTGGGACTCGGTCTGGAGCATCGGCGCGTTCGCGCTCGGCGCCCTCCTGCTGGTCGCCTTCGCGCTCGTTGAGCGCCGCGCCGCCGAGCCGGTCATGCCCTTGTGGGTGTTCTCGCGCCGGCTGCTGGTGACGACCACGCTCATCTCGCTCGGCATCGGCGCCATCCTGATCGGGCTCACCTCGTACGTGCCGACCTATCTGGAGGCGACTGTCGGCGCTCCCCCGCTGGTCGCCGGCCTCGCGGTCGCCGCGCTGACGCTCGGCTGGCCGATCGCGGCGAGCATCTCCGGACGGTTCTACCTGCGGATCGGCTTCCGCAGCACCGCCCTGCTCGGCACCAGCATCGCGATCCTCGGGACGATCATCCTGGCCGCCACGAGCGTGCACCCGAGCGTGCTCTTCGTGGCGGTGAGCTGCTTCGTCGTCGGCCTCGGGATGGGACTGGTCGCGACACCGACACTGATCGCCGCGCAGTCCAGCGTCGCCTGGAGCGAGCGCGGCGTGGTCACCGGGACCAACATGTTCGCCCGGTCGATCGGCAGCGCGGTGGGCGTGGCGGTCTTCGGCGCCATCGCGAACGCGATCATCCTCTCCAGCACGGGCGGGGCGCACTCGCCCACGGCCGTGCAGGGCGCGTCGACCGCGGTGTTCACGGCGGTGGCCGTCGTCGCGGCGCTGACCATCGTGGCGGGTGTCGCGATGCCGCGCTCGCGCGTGGAGGACGTGGAGTTCGGGCGCGCGCCCGCCGCCGCCGACTGATCGCCCCTCCCCTCGACGCTCTCCGAACGCATGCTATCGTGTGGTCTGACCATATGGTCCGACCACATGAGGAGCCGACGATGACGACCGAGCCGAAGGCGTGGGAGAGCGTGCTCGCCCGCATCGAGGAGCGCCTGGTCGACGGCCGGCTGCGGCCAGGCGACCACCTGCCCCCCGAGCGCGCGCTGGCCGTGGAGTTCGGCGTCGCGCGCTCCAGCGTCCGCGAGGCCATCCGGGTGCTGGAGGCGATGGGCCTCGTGCGCACCCAGACCGGCTCCGGGCCGAGCTCCGGTGCGATCATCGTCGCGCGGCCGCTCGGCGGGATGCAGGCGCTGATGCGCCTCCAGGTCGCCGCGAGCGGGTTCCCGGTCGCCGATGTGGTCAGCACGCGACTGCTGCTGGAGTCGTCGGTCGCGGGCGAGCTCGCCGAGCGCGGCTCCGCCGGCCTCGCCGACACCCGCCAGCTCCTCGACGCGATGGAGGACCCCGCCCTCACGGCGCAGGAGTTCCTGGCGCTCGACGCGCAGTTCCACCTCGCGCTCGCGGAGGCGGCGGGCAACGCCGTCGTCGCCACGATGATGGCCGGCCTCCGCAGCTCGATCGAGGGCTACGTGCTCGCGGGCGCCGAGCGCATCCCCGACTGGGAGGCCATGGCCGCCCGGCTCCGCGCCGAGCACCGCGGCGTGATCGACGCCATCGACGCCGGCGACCCGGCGGCGGCGCGCACCCGCGTCCACGACCACATCAGCGGCTATTACCGCGACGCACCCACCCCGTCCACCGACGCACGTTAGGCACACGAACATGGTCACCCGCCAACTCCCCAAGCCCGCCGAGCTGTTCGAGCTCCTGTCGTTCAAGAAGCCGGAGCTCGACGCCAAGAAGCGCCGGCTGAGCGCCGCGCTCACGATCGAGGACCTGCGCACGATCGCCAAGCGCCGCACGCCGAAGGCCGCCTTCGACTACACCGAGGGCGCGGCCGAGGGCGAGCTGTCGCTGGCCCGCGCGCGCCAGGCGTTCCAGGACATCGAGTTCCACCCGTCGATCCTGCGCGACGTGTCGACGGTCGACACCTCGTGCGAGATCTGGGGCGGCCCGTCCGCGATGCCGTTCGGGATCGCGCCGACCGGCTTCACCCGGCTGATGCAGACCGAGGGCGAGGTCGCCGGTGCGGGAGCCGCGGGCGCCGCGGGCATCCCGTTCACGCTGTCGACGCTCGGCACGACCTCCATCGAGGGCGTGAAGGCGGCCAACCCGACCGGCCGCAACTGGTTCCAGCTCTACGTGATGCGCGATCGGGAGATCTCCTACGAGCTCGTGCGCCGCGCGGCCGCGAACGGCTTCGACACCCTCTTCTTCACGGTCGACACCCCGGTCGCCGGCGCGCGCCTGCGCGACAAGCGCAACGGGTTCTCCATCCCGCCGCAGCTCACCCTCGGCACGATCGTCAACGCGATCCCGCGGCCGTGGTGGTGGTACGACTTCCTCACCACGCCCAAATTGGAGTTCGCGTCGCTGTCCTCCACCGGCGGCACCGTCGGCGAGCTGCTCGACTCGGCCATGGACCCGTCGATCAGCTTCGCGGACCTCGACGTCATCCGGGGCATGTGGCCGGGCAAGATCGTGGTCAAGGGCGTGCAGAATGTCGAGGACTCGCAGAAGCTGGTCGACCTCGGCGTGGACGGCATCGTGCTCTCCAACCACGGCGGCCGCCAGCTCGACCGGGCGCCCATCCCGTTCCACCTGCTGCCGAAGGTCGTGGAGGCCGTCGGCGACCGCACCGAGGTCGCGATCGACACCGGCATCATGAACGGCGCCGACATCGTCGCCGCGTACGCGCTCGGCGCGAAGTTCACCCTGATCGGCCGCGCGTACCTGTACGGGCTGATGGCGGGCGGCCGCGCGGGCGTGGACCGCACCATCCAGATCCTCAGCGACCAGGTCGTGCGCACCATGAAGCTGCTGGAGGTGCCGACCCTCGCCGACCTCACGCCGGGGCACGTGACGCAGCTGCAGCGCCTGGTCCCGGTCGCGTCGGCGGGCGCGTCGGCCGGCGCGAGCGCCCGCGTCTGACCAGGACTCCAGCGGGTGCTCGGCGCATCCAAAGCTTTTGCCAATACGCTTGCTTCTCGGATACCGTCCCCCTTTCTCGAATGGAATGACCTGAATGGCTGCTACGGGCAGAGGCGCCACGACCCCGACGAAGAACGATCGCCGAGCCGAGGCGCGCGAGACCGCTCGCCGGATGCGCGAGGAGGCCGCGAAGAAGGCCAAGCGGCGCAAGATCATCGTGCAGAGCTCGGTGATCGTCGGCGTGATCGCGGTGCTCACGGTCATCGGCGTCATCATCTTCACCAGCGTCGGCGGAACCACCAGCGTCGCCAACCCGAAGAACATGCTGAGCGGCGGCATCCAGCTCACCGCGTCCGACAAGGCGGTCACCACCCCGGCGATCGCGCCGGGCGCCAAGCCGACGCCGACGAAGCAGACGCTCGACGGCAAGACCGCGCACATCCAGATCTGGCTCGACTACCAGTGCCCCTACTGCGACCAGTTCGAGACCACGAACTCCCCGCAGATGAAGCAGTGGATGGCGGACGGCTCGGCGACGCTCGAGATCCACCCGATCGCGATCCTCGACTCCAGCACGAACAACCAGTACTCGACCCGCGCCGCTGCGGCGATGTCGTGCGTGGCGAACTACGAGCCGGACAAGTACTTCGACCTCAACAGCGCGCTGTTCGCCAACCAGCCGGACGAGCAGACCGGCTCCGGCCTCACCAACGCCAAGATGCTGTCGCTGTTCAAGAGCGGGGGCGTCAGCTCCTCCGCGGTCACGGACTGTGTGAACAAGCAGACGTTCTCGAAGTTCGTCACCGACCGCACGAACGAGGCGGTCGCGAACTCCCAGCTCAAGAACCCGTCGACCGGCAGCTTCGGCACCCCGACCGTGTTCGTGAACGGCGAGCGCTACCAGGGCGGCTTCACCGACGCCTCCCAGTTCGCGGCCTTCGTCCAGGCGGCTGTCAAGGACGCCGGCTCCAGCGGCACCTACAGCTTCCCGAAGTAGTCGCCCCCGTCCCCTCTCCTGCAGCCCCCGCGCGCGGGTGTACGTTCGGCCCGAACAGCCGGACAGCAGGAGAGGGGACGAGGATGGACGACCGCATTCCGGAGGACGGCGCGGACGAGCCGGAGATCGGCGACTCCGACGCCGGTGACACGGCCGGCTGGGTAGACCCAGGCGACGGCGAGGTCGACTACGCGCTGGACGACCCGATCGCCGAGGCCGACTTCGCCGACGAGCTCGTGACGACCGACGGCGTGGCCGGCGAGACGGTCTGGGACGGCCCGGGCGACGGCAACGACGGACCGACCGGTGGACAGTCCCGGGAGGCCGAGCCCTACTACGACGAGCACGATCCGGAGGGGAACCCGGAGGACGGGGTGCTCACCCAGGACGACCTGGACGAGGAAGGGATTTAGCGGGGCACCGCCTCCACCACCCCGTTCGCGCTGCGCTCCAGGAAGGCGACGATGTCGCCGGAGGGGATGTCGGTGCCGATCGCGCTCGACACCAGCACGTCCTCCGCGAACGCGATCCAGGAGCGCAGGCCGATCCGCAGCAGCGGGGTGTCCGTCGCGCCCAGTTCGAGGAACACCGCGAGGATGCGATCGGCCTGCTCGGCCCTGGCCTCCTCGATCACGACGCGCACCTCCTCGTCGCCGCTCGCGACGCCGCGGACCAGCGAGTAGAACGTGCCGCTGTGGTCGCGCACGAACGCGACGATCCGCGTCAGGGTGTCGCGCAGGCGCTCGCGCGGCGGCAGCGCGGGCACGGGCTCCGTGGCGTGCAGCATGCTGTCGCGCGCGGTGCGGACGACCTCGCGGTGCAGGCCTTGCTTCGACCCGAAGTAGTGGAACAGGAGCGCGCGCGACACCCCGGCCCGCGCCGACAGCTCCTCGATGGTGAGGGTGTCCAGCGGCTGGTCGGCGAGGTGCGCGACGCCGAGTGCGACGAGCTGGGCACGGCGTTCCTCCGGGGTCAGCCGGGTACGCCGATCGGTGTCCATGGATCGAGCCTAGGCGCTCTCCCGCGCGGCGGCAGGCACGGCGCGACGACCGGAACGTTCAGTCCGTCCCCCTTTCGGCCGACTATTGACAATCGGTCAATAGCGTCTACTCTCGACCTGGGAACGACCGCACAGTCGCTGTCAAGCCCCCGAACAGGAGGATCGATGAAGTTCCGCAAGCTCGCCGGCTCCCACGCCGGACGCATCGTGCTCGCCGCCGTGCCCGTCGCGCTGGTCTCCACCGTGCTGATGGCCGGGGTCGCTCAGGGGGCCGTCCCGGTCTCGTTCGCCGTCTCCGGCAGCCAGTTCCAGATCAGCGCGTCCAAGCTCGACGGCACCGGCTTCTCGCAGTACGCCGGCGTCGCGCCCGACACCTCGGGCAAGCAGCACCAGGTCGCGATCGCCAACATCAAGTCGGCCACGCTCGCCGACCTCTGCCAGTCGGTCGTCTCGGACACGCCTCTCGGCAAGGTCGGCATCCTCATCACGGCGGGTGGCGGCGGCAACCCGGCCAGCGCCTCCGACCTCCAGATCGGCATGACCGACCTCGCGGGCGACGCGGAGTTCCACAACATCCGCATCGGCGTCGACGCCTCGACGGTCAACACGGCCGCCAAGGGCAGCGCGGGCGACTTCGCGCAGGACTCCGACACAGTGACCATCTCGCACCTGCAGCAGACCGCGTGGAGCACGCAGGCCTCGGTCTTCACCCTCACCGGCATGCACGTGCAGCTGACGGACGGATCGAAGGGATGCTTCTGAGCCGCCCGGGGACGAGGCACGCGATGATCGAGCCGGAGGCCGGCATGCCCGAGGATCGGGAGACCGCGGAGCCGACGTCGGCGTTCGAGCCGGTGGCGGCCGAGTCCTCCGCGTCCGACGTGTCGGCGCTGCTGACGCCGTCTGACGACGCAGCGCTGTCCGAGGATGACGCGGAGGCCATCCCCTCCGACGACCGGAGCGCCTGGGAACGGTTCCGCGACTGGCGGCAGCACCGCCCGTTCGTCGGCGGACTGCTGACCGCGCTCGGCGGCATCGAGATGTTCTTCTCCGGACAGCTCGACATCGGTCGCATCCACGTCCAGCTCGGCATCGAGGGGCTGCAGGCGACGATCATCCCGATCCTGCTCGTGCTGCTCGGCGTCCTGGCCGTCGCGATGCCCGCGCACCGGATCTTCTACGGCGTGATCGCGCTCGCCATCGCGGTGTACTCGCTCGTCGGCGTCAACCTCGGCGGCTTCTTCATCGGGATGCTGCTGAGCACCGTCGGCGGCGTGCTGACGGTGGCCTGGATGCCGCTGGAGCAGCGCGGCGAACGGCGTCCGCGTGGCCGTCGCCGCCGTGCGGGGACGCCCGCCGACGACTCTGCGGAGGAGACCGCGTGACGGCCCGCAGAGGACCCGGCGGCGTCGCCCTGGCGGCAGGTCTCGCGCTGGCCGGCGCGCTGACCGGGATCGGCGCGACCCCGGCGCCGGCCTCGCACGCCGCGGCGCCGGCCTCCCTCTGCCTGCCGATCTTCGCCTCGTGCGACCCGTCGTCCCCGACGCC
Source organism: Microbacterium sp. X-17 (assembly GCF_039615055.1). Lineage (NCBI taxonomy): Bacteria > Bacillati > Actinomycetota > Actinomycetes > Micrococcales > Microbacteriaceae > Microbacterium > Microbacterium sp. X-17. The sequence continues at coordinate 836,044 of NZ_JBDHNI010000001.1, read as the reverse complement.
CTCGCCGTCGCCGTCGTCGGGCGCGCCCTCCCCCGGACTGCCGCTGCCCGGTCTCCCGAGCGCGCCGGGCACGCCCGTGACCGGCACCGCGACGCCGACCCCGGCGCCGACGCCCGCCTCGCCGGACGGAGCGGCGCCCGTCTTCACCCAGCCGCCCGCGCAGCTCGGCAGCAACTCGCTGTCGTTCACCGGGCTCAAGGGCGCCACGGTCGTGACGGTCCCGATGGCGGACGGCAGCCGCATCCCGGTGATCAAGATCTCGGCGGACACCATCACGATCCAGGGCTTCAGCCTCAACGTCCGCAAGCAGACCGGACCGGTGCTGCTCACGACCGCGGACACGATGACGCTGAGCGGAAACGTCCAGGTCTACCTCGACTCCGCGACCGCAACGCTCCCGGACGGCACGCCGCTCACCCTGGGCGCGTCGACGCCGCCGCCGAACAGCGGCCTGCCGCCCCAGCTGCTGCGGGTCACCCTCGGCCTCGTCGGCGCCACTGCGGACTCGATCGTCTACACGAACACGAAGCAGCACCTCTCGGAGTAGCCCCCTCCCGCTGTGGGGTCGCAACACGCCGCTTCGCGGATCGCGGAGCGGCGTGTTGGGGCCCCCCCCCCCGCGGCGGGGGGGGGGGGGGGGGGGGGCCCCCCACCCCGCTTCGGGTCAGCGGGCCTTGCGGAGGCGGCGACGCTCGCGGCGGCTGAGGGCGGCGAGGGCTTCCGCCTCGGCGCGGCGGGTCGCCTCGGCCTCGCGGAGGCGGGCGTCGCGGCGCTCGGTCCAGCGCGCGACCTCCTCGTCGGCGTCGCGGGTGGGCGTGACGACGGGAGGCCCGCCCTGGAGCTGCCGCCGGGCGTTCACCACCCGGCGGTTGAAGTCGGCCACGTGGTCGCGCACCGCCCGCTCGGAGGCGAGCCGGTCGAGCGTCGCGTCGAACTCGGCGTGCTCGGTGCGCAGCGTGAGGGCGGGAGGGCCGAGGCCGGTGAGCTGCTCGCGCTCGATCTTGCGGCGGATCCACCAGTCCGGGTCGTGCGTGCCGGTGAGCCCGGGCAGCGGCTTGCCCGCGCCGGGGAGGTCGTCGAAGTCGCCGCGCCGGATCGCCTGCTGGATCGCGTTCTCGATCACGTGCGCACGCTGGTCCATCGTCGGCTGGCCGGCGTTGGCCTCCTCGACCTCCTCGCCGCGCGCCTCGGCCTCGCGGCGCAGGCGGTAGCGCGCGGCCTCCACCTTCGCGTCGGGATCGGGGCGCAGGCTGTCGTCGGCCATACCGCCAGCCTACGACGGCGCCCGCTCCCCCTCCAGCGACCGCTTCACCCGCCGAGGGGCACGTAAACGCCCCTAAAACCGCCTTTTAGGGGCGTTTACGTGCCCCTCGGCGGTGGTTCGGGCGTGCGGGGCGTGCGTCGGAGGGTGCGGATAGCGTGAGCGCATGGAGCCGTTCCGGATCGCTGTGCCCGACGATGTCCTGTCCGACCTCGACCGCCGTCTGCGCGCGACCATCCTGCCCGGGAGGACGCCGGGGCCGGACTGGTCGCGCGGCATCCCGCCCGAGGTGCTGGGCGGCCTGGTCGAACGGTGGCGGCACGGGTACGACTGGCGGGAGGCCGAGCGGCGGCTGAACCGCTTCGAGCAGTTCGTTGTGCCGATCGACGGCTGCGACATCCATGTGGTCGTCGCCCGCGGACGCCGCCCCGGCCGCCTCCCGGTCGTGGTCACGCACGGCTGGCCGTACTCGTTCGCCACCATGCTGCCGCTGGTCGACGCGCTCGACGGCGAGCTGGACGTCGTGGTCCCCTCCCTGCCGGGCTACGGCTTCTCGGGAGTCCTCCCGTCCGGCTTCTCGTCCGCCGCCGTCGCCGACCGCTGGGATGCGCTCCTGACGACCCACCTCGGCTACGACCGCTACCTGACCTACGGGGAGGACGTCGGGGCGGGCGTCAGCGACTGGCTGGCCGGCGCGCATCCCGCGGTCGCGGGCATCGTGGCAAGCCACGCGTCGTTCTCCGGGCGCAGCCGGCCCGGTGTGGAGCTCGACGACGCCGAGCGGGCCTTCCTCGCCTCGGTGGCGACGCCCGCCGAGTCCGGGTACGCGCACCAGATGGGCACCCGGCCGGACACGCTCGCGGCGGCGCTCATCGACTCCCCCAGCGGCCTCCTGGCGTGGATCGCCGAGAAGGTCGCGGCCTGGAGCGACGGCGACGGACTGTCGGCGTTCGACTCCGACGACATCCTCACGAACGTCATGGTGTACTGGGTCACCCGCTCGATCGGCACGAGCTTCCGGCCGTACAGCGAGTCGCCGGACGACGACGACCTCCACCGGGTCGTCCAGGCGCCGGCGAGCATCCTCATCCAGACCCACGAGGCCGCGTACCCGCGCTCGCTCGCCGAGAAGAGCTACGCCGACATCCGCTCGTTCGCGAGGCTGACGCAGGGTGGGCACTTCACGGCATGGGAGAACCCCGGCGCCGTCGCGGAGGCGATCCTGGCACTGGAGGCCGAGGTCCGCTGAAATCCGTGCCGCAACCCGGTTGACAACCGGTAGGGCACGCATAATGTGTGCACTAAGCAACCGGATGGCAGGCCGAACCGTAAGGGGACGGGCGGCAGTACTGCATTCCCGGTGGGCGATGGCCCGGCCTGTGGCAGGTCGGGCCATCGCCTGGCTTCCCGCTCAGCGGGAAACCGGAACTCTCAGTCTGAGCGGTGTCAGAGCGGGCGGATGTTGGAGGCCTGCATCCCCTTCGGCCCCTGGGTCAGGTCGTACTCGACCTTCTGGTTCTCCTCCAGCGTGCGGTAGCCCTGCGAGGAGATCTCGCTGAAGTGGGCGAAGACGTCGGCACTGCCGTCATCCGGGGCGATGAACCCGTACCCCTTCTCTGCGTTGAACCATTTGACGGTGCCTGTAGCCATCGTTTCTTCCTTCGTCGTCTTCTCCGAGCGCTCGATCGAGCGCACGGCACTGCCAGGCTACTCTCCGACGGCTTGTTAGCATTCATCGCGTGCACTCGGAAAGTAACGCGGTGGCCGGCCGGATCGGCGAGAACATCCGCGGACGGCGGGAACGGCTGCTCTACACACTGGACGAGCTGGCCCGGCGCGCCGAGCTCCAGGAGCACACACTGTGGCGGATCGAGCGGGGCACGATCATGCCCACGGTGCTGAATCTCGTGCACCTGGCGGACGTGCTGGAGTGCCGGCCGGGCGAGCTGCTGCACGGCGTGTCCGCGACGATGGACGACGAGGCCTCCTGAGCGGGCCGGCTCAGTCGTAGCCGAGGATGACGACGTCGGCGTCGCTGCGGAAGCCGCCGCCGAGTCCGCCCATCCCGAGCGTGCCGCCGAGGGGCGCACCGGTGTGCGCTCCCTCTGCGGGGTGAACCCGGGTCCGGTCTTCGTCGACGATGGCGGTCATGTCAAGGATGCTAGGCGCGCGGCCGCGGCGTCAGAATCGACACCGCGTCCAATGTCCGCGCGCGAATCGACACCGCGTCCATCCACTCGCGGCTTCTCCGTCGCCAACCTGGAGACCGCCGGGGGCCGGCGACGGACAGGAACTGTTCCCCCAGAGTTTGCCGACATTCCCGATTGCCCCCTTCCTGGGGGTGGTCCGCTCGTGCCAGAATCACGGAACCCGCTGCCCGTCGGCGGTGCACCGAGGCCCGAACACGCTGACAACGACGCCACGAAGGAGAGCCTTATGACGGACATCATCGCCCCCGCCGCTGTGCGCGCCGCCCTCGACCACGCGGTCGCCGCGGCAGGCGAACGGCATCGCTACGCGTTCCCGGCCGACGGTCTGGTCCGGTTCACCTGGGACGCCGAGGGGACCGAGCGCGGCGACCTGATCGGCGAGGCGCTGCGCGAGCTCGCGCCCGACGTCTACGAGCACCTCGCCACCGTCGAGACGGAGGACCCCGGTCAGCCGGTCGAGTCGGTGCTCGACCTGGCCGAGCACGGACTGGCCGTCCCGCTCGCCACCGTGGCGGCACTGGACGAGGCGCGGGCCATCGAGGACGCCGGGGGGACGTGGGGCGAAGCGCTCGCCCACTTCAACGAGAGCTACTTCGACTCGGAGGCGCTGGCGGGCTGACTCGCGCGGCCTACGACATCGGGTCGTACTGGAACTCGCGGACCTCCTGGTCGCACCGGCACGCCGCCGCGATCTTCGCCGCCCACTCCAGCGCCGCGTCGCGGGTCGGCAGGTCGAGGATGGTGAACCCGCCGTCCAGCAGCCGCGTCTCGGGATACGTCCCCGGTGAGACCGTGCCGTCGCCGGACACCATCACCGCGCCGACCGCCTCGTCGATGCCGCCGCCGAAGACGTAGACGCCGGCCTCCTGCGCATCCCGGATCACCGCGTGGGAGGCGTCGGACACCGCCGGCAGCTCCTCTTCGGTGATGTGCATCGCTCCACTGGGGAACGAGATCATGAATTTGGTCATCGCACGACTCCCTCGCGGTCGGGACTACGGGCGCGACTCTACTCGCGGCACGTCAGGCGCGCGACTCCCGGGAGGCCCGGCGGAGGGTGGTGAAGCAGCCGAGCACGGCGAACAGCAGGGCCAGCAGCACCGAGGGCAGGAGGGACTGCCACATGTCCCCGTTGGTGAACAGGTTGTCCCAGAACAGGCCCCACACCCGGTCGTCGGTGAGGGCGTCGCCGAGCGGGATCTTCAGGGCGGCGACGAGGTCGGTGAATATCCCGGCGAGCAGGGACAGCACGATGGTCACGGCGACGATCGCGATGATGCCCCAGAACGCCGCGCGGGTGACCCGCGCCTTCGACCCCGTCCGGTAGAGCCAGACGGCGCCGACCGCGACACCCCACGTGACGATGGAGGCGATGAAGCCGATATTCCAGAGGACGGTCCAGACGATGACCCCGGCCGGGATGATGAGCAGCGCGAGCGCGATGCCGCGGCCGACGCGCTCGGACTGGGTGAAGGGGTGGGGCGCCGGCGCTGTGAAGGGCTCGAACGTCGGGAGGGTCGCGCCGTCCACGGGCGCGGGCACGGACTGTTCGGCGCCCTCCGGCGCAGGCTGGACTCGGTCGTCGGTCGCGTCGGTCACGCTGGTTCCCCCTTCGCGCTCCACCGTGGCGCGCGCTGCACAGCCTGGCACAGCGGTCCGCCGGATTCGATCGCGCGGCGGCCCCCAGTTCGGGGCGCGAGGCGGGTCACATCGTCGGGCGCATCCCGCCGTCGATCACCACGTCCGACCCGGTCAGGTTGCCGAGGACCGGGCTCGCGAGCATCGCCACCAGCGCGCCGACCTCCTCCGGTGTCGTGAAGCGGCCGGTGACCATCGCCTGCTCGGCACCGTGCCGCACCTCCTCCGGGGTGCCGCCCCCGGCCGCCGACACCGTCTGGGCGACGCCGCCGTCGCCCAGCCAGAGCGCTGTCGCCACCGGCCCGGGGCTCACCGAGTTCACCCGGATCCCTCGCGGCCCGAGCTCCTTCGAGAGCGACTTGGTGAAGCTGAGCAGCGCCGCCTTGGCCGCGCTGTAGTCCATCACCAGCGGGTCGGCGAGGATCGCGTTCTCGCTCACGACGTTCACCACGGCCCCTCCGTCGGGGATCAGGTCCAGCAGCGCCCGGGTGACGCGCACCGCGGCGAGCGCGTTCAGCTCGTAGGTGCGCAGCCAGTCGTCATCCGTGATGGAGGCGAACCCGCCGGGCCGCGGCGGCGCGGAGCCGACGTTGTTGACCAGGATGTCGACCCGGCCGCCCTCGCCCAGCTCGTCACGGAACCGCGCGATCCCGTCCGGGCCGGAGAGGTCGGCCGGGTGGAAGCGGAAGCCGGCCGCGGCCTCCAGTGCGCGGGACTCGTCGGTGGCGGTGCGGGCCACGCCGACCACGGTGGCGCCCTCGTCGAGGAGGGCGCGCGCGGCGGCCAGCCCGATGCCGCGGCTGGCGCCGGTGACGATGGCGCGGGTGTCGTTCAGTCGGAGGTCCACGGGCGAAACCTAGTGCTTCCGCGCCGGCGACGTCCAGGACCGATCGCGGCCGTCACTCGGGGCCGAACCACCGGCGCAGCGCCTCGACCAGGTCGTCCTGGCCGTCGCCGATCCACGCGACGTAGCCGTCCGGCCGCAGCAGCAGCGCCGGCGCGTGGATCGGGAGGTCCTCGTCCGCGACCAGGCCGACCCGGTCGCCCCAGCCCGCCGGGGTCAGCTGTCCCGTCCGGTCGAGCAGGAGGCCGCGGCCGTCGCGCAGCCGTTCGTAGAGGCGGCCGTCCGGCAGCGGGAGGTCGCGGAGCCGCCGCCCGAGGAGCGCCGGCCCGTCGCCGAGGTCGTACCGGATGCCGAGGCCGCTGACCTGCTCGGCGAGGTACAGAGCGACGCCGTCCACGCCCATCAGCTCGGTGAGCAGCCGCCGCACGGCCTGCGGCCCCGGCTCGGGGTCGATGAGCACGCTCTGCGCCCGCGTGAGGGTGAGCACCTGCTCCGCCACCGGCCGCCGTTCGCTCTCGTAGCTGTCCAGGAGGCCGTCCGGCGCGCGTCCGGCGACCTCGGCCGCGAGCTTCCAGCCCAGGTTGACGGCGTCCTGGATGCCGAGGTTCAGTCCCTGGCCGCCGAGCGGCGGGTGGACGTGCGCGGCGTCCCCGGCGAGCAGGACGCGGCCGTCGCGGTAGCGGTCCGCGAGCCGGGTGGCGTCGGTGAACCGCGACAGCGCCCGGGGTGCGTGCGCGCCGAAGTCGGTCCCCGCATACGCGTGCAGCTGCGTGCGGAACTCGTCCAGGGTCGGCGGGACCGTGCGGTCCTCGGCGACGGAGGCCGCGGGCACGACCGCGCGGAACAGCCCGTCCGCGGCCGGCCCGATGCCGAAGCCGCGGTGCGTTCGCCGGACCTCCTCGGAGATCGCCGCGACCTCCTCCGCGGGCGTCGTCACCTCGACCTCGCCGAGCAGCCACTCGGTGCGGGCCGGCTCGCCGGGGAAGGCGACCCCGAGCACCCGGCGCACCAGACTGCGGCCGCCGTCGCAGCCGACCAGCCAGCGGGACCGCAGCCGCGTGCCGTCCGCGAGCTCGACCGTGACGGAGGCTTCGTCCTGCTCGAAACCGACGACCTCAGCCCCGCGCCGCACCTGCGCCCCCAGCTCGACGGCGTGCTCCTCCAGCAGCCGGTCGGTGACGGTCTGCGGGATGCCGAGGATGTAGGCATGGTCGCTCTCCAGGTCCACCGGTCGCGGGGACGCGATCCCGGCGAACCGGCCGACTGCATCGGGATACCGCCGGCCCAGCGCCAGGAAGCGCTCCAGCAGCCCGCGCATGTCGAGTATCTCGACGCTGCGCGGGTGCAGCCCGAGCGACCGGACGAGCGGGCTGCGCTCGTGCTCGCGCTCCAGGACGACGACGTCGACGCCGCGCAGGCGCAGCTCGGCGGCGAGCATCATGCCGGTGGGGCCGCCGCCGGCGATGGTGACGTCGTGGGTGTGCGGTTCCGTGTGCGAACTCACGCTGACGACTCTACTGTCCGGCCGTGTCGCCCCTCGGGACGCGCAGCCCTCCCCTGACGAATCCTCGCGTTCTACTCCCCCCGTCCGGCCGCCCGGCGCTACCCTGACGCCCGGAGGCCCGGACCAGAGCGGGCCGGGGAGGGCCAGCGATGGCCAGGAGAAGAGTTCTCGCCGCTGCCGGGGTGGCCGCAGCCGTCGCCCTCGTCGCGTTCGGCGCACCGCAGAGCGTCGAGGGGATCGTGCCGGGACAGGCCAGCATCCAGTTCACGGCCGCGGGCGACTACGCCGCGAACGCGAACACCCAGACCGTGCTCTCCGGGATCAAGTCGCTCAACCCCGACCTGCATCTGGCGGTCGGGGACCTGTCGTACTCGACCACCGGGCAGGAGCAGGCCTGGTGCGATCTCGTCACCCAGACCGTCGGAGCCGGGTTCCCGTTCGAGCTCGTGTCCGGCAACCACGAGAGCAACGGGCAGAACGGCAACATCAACGACTTCTCCGCCTGCCTGCCCAACCAGCTCCCGGGCGCAGTGGGGACCTACGGACGGCAGTACTACGTCGACGTGCCGCAGGGGTCGCCGCTGATCCGGTTCATCATGATCTCGCCCGGGCTGCCGTTCTCCGACGGCACCTGGACCTACGCGGCCGGGACGGACCACTACAACTGGACCTCCGCCGCGATCGACGGCGCCCGCTCGGCCGGCATCCCGTGGGTGGTGGTCGGGATGCACAAGCCGTGCCTCTCGATGGGCCAGTACACCTGCGAGGCCGGTCCGGACATCATGAACCTGCTGGTCTCCAAGCGGGTCGACCTGGTGCTGACCGGGCACGAGCACCTCTACCAGCGCACCAAGCAGCTCGCGACGGGCGCCACCTGCCCGACGATCACCCCCGGCACGTACACCGCGGCGTGCGTCGCCAACCCGGGCAACACGCTCGTCAAGGGCGCCGGGACGGTCTTCGCCACGGTCGGCACCGGCGGGAACAACAACTACGACATCAATCCCGCGGACACCGAGGCGGGCTACTTCGCCTCCACCTACGGCAACTCGGCGGCTCCGATCTTCGGGCTGATGGACGTCACCGCGACCGCGACCCAGCTCAACGCCTCGTACGTGCGCACGGCCGGCGCGAGCTTCAGCGACCAGTTCACCATCGGTCCGCCGACCGGGGGCGGCAACCAGCCGCCCAACGCGGTCATCTCCTCGTCGTGCACGAACCTCACCTGCGCGTTCGACGGGACCGGCTCCAACGACCCGGACGGGATGGTGACCTCCTTCGCGTGGGACTTCGGCGACGGGACGACCGGCACCGGCAGCACTCCGAGTCACACGTATGCGACGGCGGGCACCTACCCGGTGCGCCTGACCGTGACGGATGACGGCGGCGCGACGGGCACGGCGACGACCTCGGTCACGGCGACCGCCCCGCCTCCGCCGCCGAACGTGCTGGCGGCCGACTCCTTCACCCGCACGGTGTCGGGAGGCTGGGGCATGGCCCCGACCGGCGGCGCGTGGTCGGGTACCTCGTCGCTGTACTCGGTCAACGGCAGCGCCGGCCTGATCCAGCTCGTCGCGGGCTCCGGCGGGACGACCCGGCTGCCCGGCGTCTCGTCGACCGCGACGGACCTCCGGCTGTCGGTCGCGCTGGACAAGGTCCCCTCGTCCGGCAACGTGTACCTGACGATCCAGGGCAGACGGATCGCCACGGCCGGCGGCTACACCTCGAAGGTGATCGTCTCCTCGGCGGGCAAGGTCACCATCCAGATCACGCGGGTCGACCAGAACGGCGGCAACGAGGTCGTCGTGCAGTCGTCGGTCGCCGTGGCGGGGATCACCTACGCGGCGGGGCAGAAGCTCGACATCCGGATACAGGTGACCGGGACCAACCCGACGCTCATCCAGACGAAGACCTGGCTCGACGGCACGACGGAGCCCGCGGCGTGGCAGCGCTCGGTGACGGACACGACGGCGGCGCTCCAGGCGGCCGGCGGGCTCGCCATCACCGGGTACCTGTCGGGCGGGGTCGCCAACTCGCCGGTGACCATGTCGGTGGACGATCTGAGCGCCGTGACCCCGACGCCGTGAAAGAGGCCGCCCGGCCGCGAGCGTGGCCGCCGATCGGTGGATCGGCGGCCACGGGTGCTCAGGCCGCGCCGCCCCAGAACCCGCTGAGGCCCGCGGCGGCGGCCCTCCCCTGGTCGTAGCCCGCCTGGGCGGACGCCGGCCGGCGGGAGAGGTCCATCATGCTGTCGCCGAACGCAGCGAGCGACGCCCGGTCGGGGAGGATGGTCTCGACCGCGCTGCCGCCGGCCCGGAGCTCCTCGACCTGCGCCGAGAGCTGCATCCCCCACGCCTCCGGATGCCGGCTGCGGCCGCCGAACGGCGAGAGCACCAGGACGCGCTCGTAGCCGGCCGCCAGGTCGGCGTTCTCGTTGCGACGGTAGCCGCCGTCGATGTACTGCCCGCCGTCGAGGGCGTAGGCGAAGCCGCTGGAGCAGCTCGCCGCGACGGCGTCCGCCAGCGCGACCCCGCTGTCCCGGTCGAAGGCCACGCCCTCGCCGGTGCGCGCGTCGACAGCCGTGAACAGGATGCGCTGCTCCGGCCACTCCTGGCGGGGCAGCCGGGAGGCGACGGTCGCGCGCCACTGCGCCTGGCGGCCGGGGTCCGCCTGCTCGGCGAGCCCGATCGCCCAGGCGCCCATCCGGCGGCGCATGTCGGCGGCGTCCGAGGACTCCGCGATGATGCGGCCGGTGACCTCCAGCTGGCTGGAGACGGAGCCGGCGACGCCGCGCGCGACACCCTCACCGCCCGGCCGGCCGCCACCTGGCCGCTTCGGTGTCGGAGCGTCGAGGATGGCGGCGAACAGCTCGCCGGGCGGCGCGCTCGTGATCTGGGCGGCCGCCGTCGATCCGGCCGACGTGCCGACGATGAGGTCGGCGCGGGTGACGTCCACCCCGCCGTCGAGGAGGCCGGCGATCACGCCGAGCTCCCAGGCGTTGCCGGAGGATCCGCCGCCGTGGAGGACGAGCGCGCGGGAGGAAGGAGAAGTGTGTGCGTTCATGGGAGTGCCTTTCGCGACGATGCCTTCGGGCGCTCCGGCGACGGCTACCGGCGTCGCGCGATCGTGCACTGCAGGGGAGCACCCACTGCGGATGTTGCGTTCATGGGTCTCACCTCCTGCGTCCGGATCACGATCGGGAGAACGTTAGCACGGCCGCCGCGGCAGGCGTCCGAAAATTCTGCTTGCGCTTTCGGGCGGCTTCGCTCTATGGTGTGCTTTATCGATTGAGCATCCATTCGGTTCAGCGAATCGCCCGATGCTCAATCGATAAAGCGATCACCGACACACAGTCAGACCCTGCTTCATCGTTCAACCGAGTGCTTTATCGTTTGAACACCTGCTTCATCGTTTGAGCATCCGCTCCCACGAGACCAGCGAACGACACGGAGGCACCGATGCCGAAGACCCGGGACGCACGTTCGGCCGTCACCCTGAAGGACGTCGCCGAGCGCGTCGGCATCACGTCCTCCGCCGCCTCGATGGCGCTGGCGGACCACGCCCGGATCAGCTCCAAGACCAAGGCCGCCGTGCGGCAGGCGGCGCAGGAGCTCGGCTACGTCCCGAGCTCCGCCGGCCGGGCCCTGCGCAACCAGCGGGCCGGCGCCGTCGCGCTCATCGTGCCGAACACCTCCCAGCACGTCTTCGGGCACAGCTACTTCATGCACGTGCTCACCGGGGTGTCCGACGCCGCCAACGCGCACGACAGCCAGGTGATCGTCTCCACGAACTCCGACACCGAGAACGGCGTCGCCGCCTACGAGCGGGTGGTGCGCTCCCGCAGCGCGGACGGCGCGATCGTCACCAGCTCGGCGGTGAACGACTTCCACGTCGAGGAGCTCGTCGCCTCCGGCCTCCCGGTCGTGCTGATCGGGAACTTCCCGTACCTTCCCGGCTCGGTCAGCATCGGCATCGACGACGTCGCCGCCACGCGCCTGCTGACCGAGCACCTGATCGACGTGCACGGCCGCCGCCGGCTCGTGCACGTGACCGGACCGCTCGACCACCAGACCGGCCTCGACCGGCGGGAGGGCTTCCTCGCCGCCGTGCGCTCGCGCGGCCTGGAGGCCGGCGCGCAGGTCGTCCGCGGCGAGTTCAACGAGGAGTCCGGCGCCGCCGCGGTCGTCGCGGCGCTGGCGGACGGCCGGGAGGTCGACGGCATCGTGTTCGCCAACGACGACATGGCGTTCGGCGGCCTCCAGGAGCTCAAACGCCGTGGCCTCCGCGTGCCGGAGGACATCTCGATCGTCGGCTTCGACGACTTCGGGCTCGCCCGCGTCACCACCCCCGGCATCACGACGATCGCCGTGCCCGCCGAGGAGATGGCCCGCCGCGCCACCGAACGGCTCTTCGACCTGGTCGAGGGCCGGTTCGACGGGCCGGCGCACGAGGAGCTCGGCGTGACCTTCGTGCCGCGCCGCTCGTGCGGCTGTCCCGATGCGACATGAGCGGCGCCACCTGACCATCCCCTCCCCCGATACCGCTCCACCCGCCCCACCGCACCATCCCCACCCCACCCACAGCACCGCCCCCTCCCCTCATCTGCACTGCTCAAAGGAGAACACTCGATGAAAATCCGCAGATCCCTCGTCGTCGCCGCCGGTGTGGCCGCGTCGATGCTGGCGCTCACCGCCTGCTCCGGCACGTCCGGCGCGTCCGGCGGCAAAGTCGACCTCACCGTCTGGACCGGCTTCACCGGCGGCGACCGTCCCGGCTACGACACCATCGTCAAGGACTTCAACGCCTCGCACCCGAACATCCACGTCACCATGAACGTGCAGCCCTGGGACACCATCGCCCAGAAGCTGCCGTCCGCGTGGCTGACCGGGCAGGGCCCCGACATCGCTGCGCCCTCCAGCGACCCGAACGCGATCGCCCAGTACGTGAAGACCAACTCGGTCCTCGCGATCACGAACACGGGCTCCGGCGACACGAAGATCAACACCGACAAGCTCGCGCCCGGCACGGTGAATGAGTTCACCTACGACGGCAAGCTCTACGCCGTCCCCGCGAACTTCGCGACGCTCAGCCTGTACTACAACAAGAAGGCGTTCGCCGCCGCGGGCATCGCGAACGCTCCGACCACCGTCGCCGAGCTCCAGGCCGACGCCAAGAAGCTGACGATCAACGGCGGCCAGACCCAGTACGGCCTGTCCCTCGCCGACAACCAGACCATCCAGATGTGGCCCATCCTGCAGTGGCTGGAGGGCGGCGACATCGTCGACGCCAAGGGTTGCAGCGTCGTGCAGACCAGCGCGGGGCAGAAGAGCCTGTCGACGTGGAGTGACCTGGTCGTCCAGGACAAGATCTCCCCCGTCGGGCAGACCGGCGCCCAGGCCGACTCGCTGTTCTCCGCCGGCAAGGCCGCGATGGAGATCAACGGACCGTGGGCCGCTCCCGGCTACAAGTCGGCGGGCATCGACCTCGGCATCGCGAAGGTCCCGGTCGGCGTGGACGGTTCGAGCGTGACGCTCGGCTCCACGGCGCCGCTCGCCGTCTCGGCCAAGACGAAGCACCCGCAGGAGGCGCAGGAGTTCCTCGCCTACTGGACCAGCAAGACCGCCCAGGAGAAGTTCTCGCTGCAGACCGGCTTCCCGCCGCTGCGCACCGACCTCGCCGACGACGCCAAGCTGAAGGCCGACCCGACCGTGTCGATCTTCACCTCGCAGGTCCCGGACTCGCGGCTCTACCTGCCGCACGTCACCAACGCGACGCAGGTCGACGCCAACGCGTACGTGCCGCTGATCGGGCAGATCACCCGCGGGACCTCCGTCGCCTCCGCCACCGCCGACGCCGCCAAGACGATCGACAGCCTGACGGGGTGCAGCAAGTAGTGAGCACCCACACCACCGAGCCCGCCCTGTCCCGCCCCGCGCGGGACGGGGCGGGTCCCCTCCCCCGGACCGCGGAGCCGGTGCGGCGAGGCCCGCGCGGCGACGGGAGCACGCGCCGTCGCCGGCGCCGGTTCCAGCCGGCCTGGCTGTTCATGGCGCCCAGCCTGATCATCCTGGGCGTGTTCGTCCTGTTCCCGATCCTGCAGACGCTGTACTACAGCTTCTTCGACTGGACGATCGGGGCCTCGACCCAGACGTTCCTCGGGTTCGGAAACTACATCAAGCTCTTCCAGGACCCGCAGTTCTGGAACGCCCTCGGCGTCACCCTGGTCTTCACCGCGTTCGCCGTGGTCCTCCAGATCACCCTCGGCTTCGGCTCCGCGCTGCTGCTGCTGAAGGACAACCTGATCACCCGGATCGTGCGCTCGGTGTACTTCTTCCCGACGATCGTGTCGTTCGTCACCATCGGGCTGGTCTGGAAGTTCCTGCTGGATCCGAGCATCGGCCTGGTCGGCGGCCTCACCCAGCTGCTCGGGCTCCAGCCGGTCGCCTGGCTGACGTCGACCTCCCTCGCGCTGCCGAGCGTGATCTTCGTGGCCGTCTGGCGCAGCGTCGGCTTCGCCATGATCCTGTTCGTCGCGGCGCTGAAGGCCGTGCCGGCCGAGCGCTACGAGGCCGGCCGCCTCGACGGCGCGAACAACCGGCAGCTCACGCTGCACATCACCATCCCGAGCGTGCGGCCGACCCTGCTGTTCGCGACGATGATCCTCACCATCCAGTCGCTGCAGGTGTTCGACCTGGTCTACGTGATGACCGACGGCGGCCCGGTGTTCCGCACGGACAGCCTCGTGAACCTCATCTACCGGGACGGGTTCGTGAACTACCAGACCGGCTACGCGTCGGCGGTCTCGTGGGTCCTCTTCGCCCTCATCATGCTCCTCTCGCTCCTCCAGCTCAGATTGTTCAGGTACAACGATGTCGACTGAAACCGGTGTCCGCGTCAGGCGCCCCGGCGCGATGACAGCGCTGGCCGCCTCCTCCAAATGGATCTTCCTCGGGATCGGCCTGCTCTTCGCGATCGTGCCGTTCATCTGGATGGTGTCCGGCTCGTTCCGCAGCGAGAGCGACCTGTTCGGCAACCCGGCGTCGCTGTTCCCGACCTCGATCACGCTGCACGGCTACCTCGGCGTGTGGGAGCAGCTCCCCTTCCTGCGGCTGCTCGGCAACACGTTCCTCTTCGCGGGCGTGACCACCGCCGCGACGCTGCTGTTCGACTCGCTGTGCGCGTACGCGCTGGCGCGGCTGAAGTTCCGCGGCAGGAACCTCGCGTTCATCCTCGTCATCGCCACGCTGATGGTGCCGTTCCAGGTGACGCTCATCCCGGTGTTCATCGAGCTGTTCCACTTCGGCTGGCTGAACACGTACCAGGGCCTGATCGTGCCGCGCGCGACCAGCGCCTTCGGCATCTTCCTGTTCCGGCAGTTCTTCATCAGCATCCCCACCGAGCTGGACGAGGCGGCCCGGATCGACGGGGCCGGCCACTTCCGCATCTACTGGAGGATCATCCTGCCGCTGGCCAAGCCCGCCATCGCGACCGTCGCGATCCTCAACTTCATGAACCTCTGGAACGACCTGCTCTGGCCGCTCGTCGTCACCAGCGACCCGAACATGCTCACGCTGCCCGCGGGGCTCACGCTGTTCGGCGGCCAGCACGTGACCGACCACGCCGTGCTGCTCGCGGGCGCCACCATCTCGCTCATCCCGATCGCCGTCGCGTTCTTCTTCGCGCAGAAGTACTTCGTGGCCGGCGTCGCGACGACGGGGCTCAAGTGACGGCCGCGGGGCTCGGGCCCGGCGAGTTCGCCTGGGCGGCCGGGATCGAGGACACCTGCGTCTACCCGCCGGAGCACTTCGCGATGGCCGACCTGGACGAGTACGACCTCACCGACCACACCGGCAACTGGCGGGACGACCTCCTGGCGGTCCGCGACCTGGGCGCGACCGTGCTGCGGTACGGCGTGAACTGGCCGCTCGTCCACACCGCGCCGGGGGTGTTCGACTGGTCGATGCTGGACGAGCGCCTGCGGTTCGCGTCGGAGAAGCTCGGCCTGACCGTGATCGCGGACCTCGTGCACTACGGGACGCCGACCTGGCTGCGCGCGTCCTTCGCCGACGCGCTGTATCCGCAGGCGGTCGCGGAGTTCGCCGGCGCGTTCGCCGCGCGCTACCGCGGGGTCGTGGACCACGTGACGCCGCTCAACGAGCCGCTCACCACGGCGTCGTTCTGCGGCCTGCGCGGCGTGTGGCCGCCGTCGCTGACCGGCTGGGACGGCTGGACCGCCGTGACCCTTGGGGTCGTGGAGGGCATGGCGGAGACGATCCGCGCCGTCCGCGCCGCGAACCCGGACGCGGTCGTCGTGCACGTGGAGGCCTCCTCGCTCTACCGCACGGACGACCCCGGGCTCGCCGAGCACGCGGCGCTGCTGGAGTCGGTGGGGATGCTGCCGACCGACCTCCTGCTCGGCCGCGTCGACGCGTCCCACCCGCTGCACGCCTGGCTGCGGGAGCAGGGCGCCGACCCTGAGCGGCTGAAGCGCCTGACCGTCGCCCCGCCGACCGTCGACCTGCTGGGCGTCAACTACTACCCCGACCTCTCGCCGCGCACCCTCGTGCAGCACGGTGACGAGGTGGCGCAGGTGGCGACCAACCGCTGGAGCGACGGCCTCGCCGACAGCCTCCGCGCGTTCTCCGCCCGGTACGGCCTCCCGATGCTGATCACCGAGACGAGCATCGAGGGCGACGACGAGGTGCGGTCCGCGTGGCTGGACGACTCGGTCCGCTCGATCGGCGAGCTGCGCGCGGAGGGCCTCGACATCCGCGGCTACACCTGGTGGCCGGTCTTCGACTTCGTGGACTGGTCGTACGCGTCCGGCGGTCGCAACGTCGAGGAGTTCGTGGTGGACGACGACATCGTCGCCGCCCGCCAGCACTCCGGCGACGGGGCGCAGGACGGCCGGCGCGCGAAGACGCCCTTCCTGCGGCGCATGGGCGTCATCCGGCTGGACGAGCAGGAGGACGGCCGGCTGGCGCGCGTCACCACCGCGGCGGCGGAGCTCTACGCCCGGCTGGCCGCCCAGCCCGAAGGCGACCGAACCGGGACGGAGGTCGCCGATGAACTCGCGAGCTGAGCCGGTCTACGACGGCTACTTCGCCGACCCGTTCCTCGCCCGCTTCGGCGGCGAGTTCATCGCCTACGGCTCGGGCGACGACCGGCTGCTGGTCGGCACGGAGACGCACGCGTTCGAGGCCCTCCGCTCCCCCGACCTCGTCCACTGGACCAGCGCAGGCGGCATCCTGGAGCGGCCGGACCCCGCGCTCGGCGACGCCTACTGGGCGCCGGAGGTCGTGGCCGCCGACGGCGCTTACTGGATGTACTTCTCCGTCGGCCACGGCATCGTCGGCCACCACCTGCGCGTGGCCCGGGCGGACTCCCCGCTCGGCCCGTTCGTCGACCAGGGCGTGAACCTGACCCCGGGCGAGTCGTTCGCGATCGACGCGCACCCGTTCCGGGACGTGGACGGCAGCTGGTACCTGTTCTTCGCGCGCGATGTGCTCACCGGCGCGCGACCCGGCACGCACCTCGCGGTGATGCGCCTCGACTCCCCCACGCGCCCCGGCTCCGACCCGGTCGCGGTGCTCGCCCCGGACGCCGACTGGCAGCTCTTCGAACGCGGCCGCACGATGTACGGCCGCACCTTCGACTGGCACACGCTGGAGGGCCCGGCCGTCGTGCGGCACGGCGACCGGTACGTCCTGTTCTTCTCCGCGGGCAGCTGGGAGGGCGACGGCTACGGCGTCTCGGTGGCCACAGCGCCGCACCCGCTCGGCCCGTGGACCCACGAGGTGCGCCAGGCCGCCGACGTGCTGAGCACGGAGCTCACCGGCCTCCTCGGCCCCGGCCACAACTCGGTGCTGCGGCTGGACGACGGCGCCGACGTGATCGCGTTCCACGCCTGGGACACCGTGGGCGGGAAGCGGCGGATGTTCATCGAGCCGCTGGCGTGGGAGGCCGGCGAACCGAAGGTGGTACTCCCCGGGCCTGGTTCGCTGGCGACGGCCGCCACAGGATGGAGGGCGTGAACACCCCCACCGCCCCCATCGCCACCACCGCACTCGTCACCGGAGCCACCAGCGGAATCGGGAAGGAGATCGCCCGCCAGCTCGCCGCGCAGGGCTGGAACGTCCTGCTCGGCGCCCGCGACCGCGCACGCGGCGAGGAGGTCGCCGCGGAGGTCGGCGGCATCGTCCTCCCGATCGACGTCACGGACGCCGACAGCGTGGCCGCCGCCGCGGCTGCCGTGCCCGCCCTGGACGTGCTGATCAACAACGCCGGCATCTCGCTCGACATCGCGGACGTCGTCACCGACGTGGACGTGGACGTGTTCCGGCGCACCTACGAGACCAACGTGTTCGGCGTGGTCGCCGTCACGAACGCGTTCCTCCCGGCGCTGCGCCGCTCCGCGCATCCCCGGATCGTCAACATCTCCAGCGGCACCGGCTCGCTCACCTGGAGCACCGGGCCGAACCCGCAGTTCGACCACGTCGCCGCCTCGTCCGGCCGCGGCGCCGCCTACCGGTCGTCGAAGGCCGCGCTGGACGGCCTGACCATCTTCTACGCGCACGCCCTCGCGGCGGACGGCGTCAAGGTCAACGCGCTGGCGCCCGGCCTGCGCGCCACCAACCTGAACCCGCGCGCTGCGGGAGCAGGCGGCGACCCGGCCGAAGCCGCGGAGGGCGCTGTGCGGCTCGCGATGCTGCCCGACGACGGGCCGAGCGGGCTGCTGTTCTCGTGGGACGGGACCGTCGCGCCCTGGTAAGCGCGCGGCTCGTCAGCGCACGTCGTACTGGGCCCGCCCGAACAGCTCCACCCACTCCGCGTACGTGTGGTCGTGCCCGATCGGGCACCAGCACCGGACGCTGATCGCGCGGCTGTCGCCGGAGCCCTGGATCGTCTCGACGTGCGCGACGGGCGCGGGCCTCCTGATGGGGGTAATCGCTGCACCCATGATCGTTTCCTGTCTCGTTCGGTTTCCCCCACCTCTCGAAGAAGCGTAGGTCGGCGACCTGTGGTGGACGGCCTGGATCAGCGAACTCGAAGCCTGGCGGCCGCCCCAGTTCTCGGGTAGACGGAGGCGCTCATCCTCGGGTGGGCGGCGTCCCGGTCGGCGGCGCCAGTCGGTGCGGCCGCGGGTGGCCGGAGCGTGGCCCAGCGCGTACGATCCACACCATCACCCGTTCGCCGACCGAGACGAGTCCGTCATGGAAACGCGCACCATCCACACGCCAGGAGCCGAGGTCGTCTACGACGTCGCGGACGCGGAGGCCGGCGAGGGAGGTCATCCCCCGCTCGTCATGATCGGCCAGCCGATGGACGCGAGCGGCTTCCGCGCCCTGGCCTCCTACCTCCCCGACCGTGTCGTGGTCACCTACGACCCGCGCGGCCTCGGCCGGAGTACGCGCAGCGACGGCGAGGTGACCAACACCCCCACGACGCAGGCCGAGGACGTCCACGCCGTCATCGAGACGCTCGGCGCCGGCCCGGTCGACCTGTTCGCGAGCAGCGGCGGTGCCGTGACCGCGCTGGCCCTGGTGACCGCCCATCCCGGGGACGTGCGGACCCTCGTCGCGCACGAGCCTCCGCTGCCGGCCGTGCTTCCCGACGCGGACGCCGCCCAGCGCGGTCTGGACGCCGTACACGCCGCCTACGACGCCAACGGCTTCGGCGCGGGCATGGCCGCGTTCGTGATGATGACCTCGTGGCGCGGCGAGTTCACCGACGACTACTTCGCCCTCCCCGCCCCCGACCCCGCGATGTTCGGGATGCCCTCCGCCGACGACGGAACCCGCACCGATCCCCTCCTCTCGGAGCGCTCGGTCGCGATCACCGGCTACCGCCCCGACATCGACGCCCTGAAGGCCGCCCCGACCCGCATCGTCGTCGCCGTCGGCGAGGAGTCGGAGGGCATCTTCACCGGCCGCACCTCCACCGCTCTGGCGGACCTGCTCGGGACGTCGCCCGTCGTCTTCCCCAGCCACCACGGCGGCTTCGCGGCCGAGGACTCCGGCTACCCGGGCAAGCCCCGGGAGTTCGCCGCCCGCCTCCGGGACGTGCTCGACGGGTCGTGAGAAGCGACTTCGCCGGAAGCACCGCCCAGTACTACGCCGGATACCGCCGCGACCTCCCCACCGACCAGACAGCGCGGCTCGTCGCGGCCACCGGCCTGAGCGCCGGCGACATCGCCCTGGACCTCGGCTGCGGCACCGGCCAGCTCGCGGTGCCCCTCGCGGAGCACTGCTCCGCCGTGGTCGCGATCGACCCGGAGCCCGACATGCTCGCGGGCCTGCGCGCCCGCCGCGTCGAGCGGGTTGTGTGCGTGCTCGGCGACGACCGGGATCTGGCCCTGCTCGCAGTCCCCTTCGCTGCCCCGATCGGCCTGGTCACGATCGGGAACGCCCTCCACTGGATGGACGAGCCGACGACCCTGCGGAACGCCGCTGCGCTCGTTCGCCCGGGCGGCGCGGTCGCCGTCGTGACGCAGGGCCCGCCGCTCTGGCTCGGACCCGCGCCGTGGCAGCGGACGGTGCGGAACGCGCTGGAGTCGCTGTACGGTCCGGTGACCGGCAACTGCCGCACGGACTCGTCGGCCCTGGAGGAGCGCCGCGACATGGCGACGGCGCTGGGCCTCACCACCGAGGTACTGACGTGGACGGCCGCGTACCCGGTCACGGTGGACTGGGTGATCGGGCATCTGGGCAGCGCGCTGGGCTCCGACCAGCTGACCCGGATGGAGGAGCTGGCGGCGCTCCTGGAGCCGCTGCGGGGCGAGGCGATGATGGAGGAGGTCACCACGAGCGTGCTGATCGTCCGCGGGCAGGAGTGAGTCGATGCCAACGCACCGGCGCGTGCGCCACACTGACACCGTGACCACCTCCGACCGCACCCTCGTCCTGCTCCGCCACGCCAAATCCGACTGGTCCGGCGCCCTCCCCGATGTCGACCGCCCGCTGGCCGAGCGCGGCCACGCCCAGGCTCCCCTCGCGGGTCGCTGGCTCGCCGGCCACGTCGGCGCGATCGACCTCGCCGTCGTGTCGCCCGCACAGCGCGCCCGTGAGACCTGGGAGCTGGTGTCCGCCGAGCTCGCCCCCGTCCCTCCCGTGGTCTTCGATGAGCGCGTGTACGCGGCCTCCGCCGACCGGCTCCTCGACATCGTGCGGGAGGCGCCGGCCGACGTCCGCACGCTGATCCTGGTCGGCCACAACCCGGGCATGGAGCAGCTCGCCTCGCTGCTCGCCGGCGAGGACGTGACCCTGCCCACCTCCGGCATCGCCGAGCTCGGCGTCGACGGACCGTGGTCCGGGCTCGACGCCGCGTCCGCGGTGCTGCGCGCTGCGGGACGAGCCGACGGACGCGACCTGAGCTGACCCTCCCGAGCCCTGTTCCACCGCGTCACAACTGCATTGACCGGGCGGTCAATCAATTCTAAAATGAGGCCCGACCCCCAGATCGGGAGCCGACTGACGAAAGGATGTTGGTGTCGATGAAGAAGTGGATTCGCTGGCAGGACTGGGTGGCCGTCGCCGCCGGTCTGTATGTCGCATTGTCGACGATCTGGATCGCCCCCACCGGGGCGTCCTTGCCGATCATGCTCGTCCTCGGTGTGCTGCTGGTCGCCGCGGGAGTGTGGAGCCTGGCCATGCCGGGCCTCGTCTCGATGGAGTGGATCCACGTCGCACTCGGCGTCCTGCTCATCGCCTCCCCGTGGGTGGGCAACTACACCTCGAACGCCGCCGCCGCCTGGACCTCCTGGATCGCGGGAGTCGTCGCCCTGGCCGCCGGCCTCCTGGCCGTGCAACCGGCGATGAAGATGCATCACCCGCAGGCCACGCACTAGATCGACCATGTGCGAGGGGCCGGCCTCCGGCCCCTCGCACACCACGGGAAGGACACACGTGGACCAGCCGACGGACGCGCGCACCCGGATCCTCGACGCGGCCGAGACCCTCTTCGCCGAACGCGGGTTCGACGCGACCGCGACCTCCGCCATCGCCCACGCAGCGGCTGTCCCCAAGGGCCTCCTGTTCTACTACTTCCCCTCCAAGAAGGACATCCTCGCCTCCCTGGTCGGCGAGCGCCTCGGCCCGGGCCGGATCGACCCCGACCCGCTGATCGAGCCGGGCAACCCCGTCCGCTCGCTGCTGAACCTGAGCCAGAAGCTGTTCCGCGTGCAGGCGGACTCCGACGTGCTGCGCGTGATCGTCTGGCGCGAACAGCACTCGCACCCGGAGGTCAAGGCCAAGCTGGCCGCGCACCGGCGGGCACTGCACGCGACCATCGAGAAGGTGCTGGCGGGGAGCCTGCGCATCCCGGTCGGGGGGAATCGGCTGCGGGCGGCCGCGCTCGCGTGGGGCGCGATCGTGACGACGCCTCCGCTGGAGGACGGCGCGGGCGAGACGCGGCCGGAGGATCTGGCGGCGCTGGCGGAGATCGTGTGCGCGGGGTTGCAGGCCGACTGAGAGCTCGCGCCCTAAAGTGTGAGCGTGGCGCCCCCTCACCTGAATCCATTGCCCGCCGTCGAGGTGGGCGGAGTGCGTTTCCTCATCGACAGGGAGCGACCGGTCGCCGTCCTCCGCGGCGCCGACTGCCAGCGCGTCGTGACGTGGCCCGACGCGCCCCTGCCCGCACGCGCTTCGACCGCGCGCCTCGTCGCTGCACCGGACGCGGTGTGGGTCGTGTACGAGGCGTACGTCCCCGAGTCGGCGGGTCTGGTGTGGTCCACGGCGGTCCGGATCGGTGTGGACGGTTCGACGGTCGGCGTGGACATCGGCCGACTGTCCGTCATCGGCGCCGACTCCGAGGGGATCTGGGCCAGTCCCGCACCGTGGCCGGCCCCCGAGCCGTATCCGGGCGACGGCGACGGCGAGGAGCCCGCGTCCTTCGACAGCGAGGACCTTCCGGTGGAGTCGTGGGAGGACTTCCAGAAGGACGAGGACGACTGGCGTATGGGCGAGCTGCCGCGGCACAGGGACGGCCGGCTCGACGGCGTCTACACGCTCTCGCAACTCGCCGAACTCGGCGACGAGGATGAGGGCGAGCACTCGTACGGCTGGTTCGCATCCGCGCCCGGCAGTGACCCCGGCGAAGCCGCGACGCGACTCGCTCCGCCTCCCGCGCCGGGGCCGTCCGCGCCTGTCGAACTCGTCCGGTTCGGCGGCGACGGGCGGGTCGACCCGCTCACGGTCGACCGCACGGTCGCCGAGGTCGCGCAGGACGGCTCCCGGACCGTCTTCACCTTCTTCCCGGCCAACCCGGTCGGGACGCTCGACCAGGAGACCGACTCGATCAGCTACTCCTACCCCCAGAGCCGCATCTCGGTCGACCTCACCGATGGTGTGCCCTCGGCGCTGACGGTCGGCGACCACGAAGCCGAAGCAGTCCCGGCGGATGACGAGGAGTGCTGGGACGACGACACTGCCGGCGAGGCCGCGGAGCCCGACGCGCGCGACCTCGTCGACCTGGCGACCGTCAGCGGGGTCGACTGGGCGCCCGCTCAGCTCAGCGCCGAGGGCATCCAGGCCGCCGTGCGCGAGGTGGTGGAACAGCTCGAATGGCTGGCGCGGCCGAACACCATCTGGACGCGCCGCGACGACCGGATCCACCGTGTCGAGAGCCCCTACCGGGACCTGGCGGTCCGCGCGAGCGGGGACTGGCCGGAGACCCAGGTCACCGTGGAGTTCCGGCACCGGGAGTACGCGGATGCCTTGTACCGCCGCCGCTACCGCATTTTCGACCCGGCGGGGCGACCGATCGACCGGGAATACCTGACGGTCTACCTCGAGGAGGACATCGCCACGGGTCACCATCCCGCCGCGCGTGACGGCGTGATCGAGTTCCCCGATGAGTGACGCCGAGCCGGTGAGCGCACCCATGACGATGCCCGAAGCACCCACCTGGGCGTCGAGCGACCCGGCCTTCCGCCGTTCCGAGGTCTCCGCCGTCGTCGGCCGCGGAGAGGACGACTGGCGGCGCGCCGCCGGGGACGTCCTCCGCTGGCGGGTGAAGACACGCAGCGGCTTCCTGGTCGACTCCGATGCGCCGGTCCGCGAAGGTCGGCGCGAGCGGATCCGCGTGCGCGTGCTCGGCGTGACCGTCGTCGAGCCGGTCGAGGTCGTCGCCGTCGTCGAGGAGGACGACCGGGTCGGCTTCGCGTACCGGACGCTGCCCGGGCATCCCGTCGACGGCGAGGAGGCGTTCGTCGTGCATCGCGACACCGCCGGCGGCGACATCGTGCTCACCGTGCGCTCGCTCACGCGTCCGGCGCCGCAGCAGCCGTGGCGCATCCTGCATCCGCTGCTCCGCGTCGCCCAGGTCGTGGCGCGGCGGCGGTACCTGCGCGCGCTGCGCTGACCCGCTCGGCGCCACGAGTGAGAGGATGATGGACCCATGCCCACCGTCCACCGCCCCGGCCTCCGCGTCGACTCCGGACTCACCATCCCCGAGTCCGAGCTGTCCTGGCGGTTCTCGCGGTCGTCCGGTCCCGGCGGCCAGGGTGTGAACACCGCCGACTCCCGGGTGGAGCTCCTCTGGGATGTGGCGGCCTCCGCCGTCCTCTCGACGGCACAGCGCGACCGGCTGCTCGATCGCCTGAGCGGCCGCATCGTGGACGGGGTGCTGACGATCACCGCATCCGAGCACCGCGCGCAGGTGCGCAACCGGGAGGCGGCGCGCCTCCGGCTGGCCGAACTCGTGGCCGACGCCCTCCGGCCTCCCGCGCCACCGCGACGCCCGACCCGGCCCACCCTCGGCTCCAGCCGACGGCGCCTGGAGGCGAAGAAGCGCCGCACGGATGTCAAGCGCCTGCGTCGGCCTCCCACGGACTGAGCCCGCACGCCTGTCGAAAGGAACGGGATGAGACCCCTCCGCTACGCCATCAACGTCACGCTCGACGGCTGCGTCCACCACGAGGCGGGCCTCCCGCCCGACGCGGACTCGATGCGCTTCTGGACCGCCGAGCTGGAGCGGGCCGACGCCCTGATCTTCGGCCGGGTGACCTACCGGATGATGGAGTCCGCGTGGCGCCGCCCGGCCACCGGCGCGTGGCCCGAGTGGATGGACGAGACGCAAGTCCCGTTCGCCGAGGCCATCGACCGGGCGAGGAAGCACGTGGTGTCCCGCACGCTGACCGAGGTCGACTGGAATGCCGCGCCGCTGACCGGCGACCTGCGGCACGCGGTCGAACGCCTCAAGCAGGAACCGGGCGAGGGCCTGTTCGTCGGCGGGGTGACCCTCCCCCTCGCGCTGGCGAACCTGGGCCTGATCGACGAGTACGTGTTCGTGGTGCAGCCGGTCCTCGCCGGCCACGGGCCGACCCTGCTCGCCGGGCTGCGCGAGAGCATCCGGCTCGAACTCGTGGAGCGGCGGGAGTTCGGCTCGGGGGTGACGGCGCTGCGGTTCCGGCCGGGGACGTAGTCCGGTGCTGAGCGGCGGCCCCGGCCGGTCCGCCGCCGCGCCCTCGCTAGACTGGCCGATGACGCGGGGTGCCTCCCTCTCCAGGGCTGGCTGAGAACACACCCGTCGAACCTGATCTGGTTAGTACTAGCGAAGGGACGTCATTCCATGACTTCTTCCTCCCCTGCCATCGACTCGCCCGAGTTCGGCGCCGCCCTGAGCGGGCTGCGCGCTCAGCCGCCGCTCGTGCAGTGCCTGACGAACATCGTCGTCGCCCAGTGGACCGCCAACGTCCTGCTCGCGGTCGGGGCGGCCCCCGCGATGGTCGACAACCCGCGCGAGGCGGCCGAGTTCGCGCCCATCGCGAGCGGCGTCCTGGTGAACCTCGGCACCCCGTACGACGACACCTCCGACGCGATGACCGCGGCCGCCGGCGCTGCGGCAGCGGCCGGGACGCCGTGGGTGCTGGACCCCGTCGCCGCGGGTGGCCTGCGCTGGCGCACCGGGCTCGCCCTCGAACTGCTGCGCTCCTCCCCCACCATCGTCCGCGGGAACGCCTCCGAGATCATGGCCCTCGCCGGCGGCGCCGGAGGCAAGGGCGTGGACTCGACCGACAGCCCGGAGGCGGCGCTGGCGGCGGCCCAGGAGATCGCCCGCACCTTCGGCACCGTCGTGGCGGTGAGCGGTCCCGTCGACCACCTCACCGACGGCGAGCGCACCGTCCGGATCGCCAACGGGCACCCGTGGATGACGCAGGTCACCGGCGTCGGCTGCGCCCTCGGCGCCCTGATGGCCGCCTTCGCCGGCAGCGCCGACCCCCTGACGGCGGCCGCCTCCGCGACCGCGGTGCTCACGGTCGCAGCCGATCGGGCGGCGTCCGTCAGCCAGGGGCCGGGAAGCTTCGCCGTGAGCCTGCTCGACGAGCTGGCCGCCCTGACGCCCGACAGCCTGGTCGCGGCGGTCCGCGTCGCATGACGGCGCGCCCGCCGCTCGACCTGTCCCTCTACCTCGTGACCGACACCCGGCTGTGCGGCGACCGCGGCGTCGCGTCCACGGTCGGCGAGGCCATCGCGGCCGGGGTCAGCGTGGTCCAGCTCCGCGACCCGGACGCGACCGATGACGAGTTCGTCGCGCTGGGACGTGCGGTCGTCGCGGAGGTGCGCGGGCGGGTGCCGGTGCTGGTCGACGACCGCGTGCAGCTCGTGGCGGCCATCGGCGCGGACGGCGCCCACGTGGGCCAGAGCGACCTGGCTCCGCTCGACGCCCGCGGGCTCCTGGGACCGGACGCCTACCTGGGCCTGTCCGTGCAGACCCTCGCGCACGTGGAGACCGCACACGCGCTCCCGTCCGGCACGGTCGACTACCTCGGCGTCGGCC
The DNA here is from genome assembly GCF_039615055.1 of Microbacterium sp. X-17. NCBI lineage: Bacteria > Bacillati > Actinomycetota > Actinomycetes > Micrococcales > Microbacteriaceae > Microbacterium > Microbacterium sp. X-17. The sequence goes on along the minus strand of NZ_JBDHNI010000001.1, from coordinate 809,810 downwards.
CGGTCTGGGCCCAGACCACCAAACCCGACGCGGCAGCGCCGTGCGGCGTCGACGGGCTGAGCGCGATCGTGCAGGCCAGCCCGTGGCCGTGCGTCGCGATCGGCGGTATCGGCGTCGACCGGGCGGCGGCCGTCAGGTCGACCGGAGCCGCCGGGATCGCCGTCGTCAGCGCGATCTGCGGGCGGCCCGAGGTCGGACGGGCGACGCGGGCCCTCCGGAGCGCCTGGGATGAGGCGTCCGCATGAGACCTCCCGTCGCACTCAGCATCGCCGGCAGCGACCCGTCGGGCGGGGCCGGCATCCAGGCGGACCTCAAGACGTTCAGCGCCCTCGGAGCGTACGGCGCGTGCGTCATCACCGCCCTGACAGCGCAGAACACGACCGGCGTGTACGGCATCCACGAGGTCCCCGCCCCGTTCGTCGCCGATCAGCTCCGCGTGCTCAGCGAGGATGTCCGGCTGGACGCGGTCAAGATCGGGATGCTGGCCAACGCCGCGATCATCGAGACGGTCGCCGCGTTCCTCGCCGAGACGCCGCGCGACGTCGTCGTGCTCGACCCGGTGATGGTCGCCACCAGCGGCGACCTGCTGTTGCGCGACGACGCGGTCCGGGCGATGCGCGACCTCCTCCCGCTCGCCTCCGTCGTCACTCCGAACGCGCCGGAGCTGGCCGCCCTCCTGGGCACGACGGAGGCCGGGAGCGTGGACGAGCTGGCCGACCAGGCCCGCGAGCTCGTCCGCCGCGGCGCCCAGCGCGTGCTGGCGAAGGGCGGTCACCTCGACTCCGGTGACGAGGTCGCGGACGTGCTGGCCGACTCCTCGGGCATCGAGCTGTTCCGCGGCCCGCGTGTCGTCACCGCGAACACCCACGGCACCGGCTGCAGCCTCTCGTCGGCCCTGGCGGCCCTGCGGCCGCAGCGCCCATCGTGGAGCAGCACCGTCCGCGACGCCCGCAGCTGGCTCACCAGCGCGCTGGAGGCCGCGGACGGCCTCGACATCGGGCACGGGCACGGCCCGGTCCACCACTTCGCGCAGCTCTGGGAGGGACGATGACCTTCACCGAACAGGCGTGGCAGGCCATCCAGCCGATCCGCGCCGCCATCGACGCCCACCCCTTCCTCGACGGCCTGGAGCCTGGCACGCTGCCGCCCGAGACCTTCCTGCACTACCTCGCCCAGGACGCCGCCTACCTCGGCGCGTACTCGAAGGTGCTCGCGAGCGCGGCCGCGCGCGCCCACGAGCCCGGCGCCCTCGCCTTCTGGAGCGCCTCCGCCGCCGACGCGGTCGCGGTCGAGCGCCGGCTCCACGAATCCCACGGGGTGGACGCCGCGGCTGTCGAGGCGTCGCCCACGTGCGCCGCGTACACCTCGTATCTCCTCGCGCTGACGGCCACGGCGTCCTACCCGGTCGTCGTGGCCGGTGTGCTGCCGTGCTTCTGGATCTACGACGACGTCGGGCGGCGACTCGCGGAGCGCGTGGGCGACCTCGACGGGCATCCGTACGCGGACTGGATCGGCACGTATGGCGACCCCGCCTTCTCCGCCGCCACCGCGACCGCCCGGCAGCTGGTCGACGCCGCCGCCGAGGTCGCGTCCGCCGCCGACCTCGAACGCATGCGGCACGCCTTCACGACCGCGTCGCGCTACGAGTGGATGTTCTGGGACGCCGCCTGGCGGCGCGAGGAGTGGCCGGTCTGACCGTCCCGCTCCGCCCCGGTCAGGCCACCACGCCGACCAGGGCGGGGACGCACGCCACGACGGCCGCCGCGACGAGCAGCAGCGTGTCGGCGGCACGCCACGGCGCCGGCTCCGCCCACGTGCGACGATAGCCGCGCTCGTGCGCCGCCGAGAACCCGCGCGCGTCCATCGCCAGCGCCATCCGCTCTGCCGTCCGCAGCGACTGCACCAGGACGCCGAACGTCAGCCCGGCCAGCTCGCGCACGCGGGAGACCGGGTTCCTGCCGGCGGCGACGCCTCGTATCCTCCGCACGCTCCGCAGCCGGCCCCAGTCGGCGGTCAGCCGGTCGAACTGCTGCACGGCCGCCGTCGCCGCCACGACCGGGCGCGCGGGAAGCCGCAGTCGCTGCGCCAGGTGGTCCCCCAGTTCGGACGGGTGGACGAGCCCGGCCAGCGCCACGCTCGGGAACACGAAGAACGCGATGCGCAGGCCAGCGGTCACGGCCACGTCGAGGCTCTGCGACGGGCTCAGCAGCCACGACGAGAAGCCGACGGAGGCCACCGCGATGAGCCCGGGGATCAACCGCCGCACCGGGATCCGCACGCCGCGCAGGACCAGCGGGGCCAGGACGAGCCAGGCCACGATCCCGGCCGCCGCCGACAGCGCCGACGAGACGCCGACCGCGCCGATGACCAGGAGGACGGCGGCTCCGAGCAGCGACAGCGGCCCGCAGCGTGCCGCCCAGCGGCCCCCTCCGGAGCGCGCCGGCCGGTCGGGAGCGAGCGACGGCCGGCCCGTCCCGCCGCCTCCCTGGGTCATCCGGTGTGCGCTCCCGGGCTCGATCGTCAGCGTGCGGTCGGCCAGGGCGATGAGGTGGCGGTCGTGACTGGCGACGACCACCGCCACGCCGGCCTCCCGCGCGGCGGTGACGATCCCGGCGACCGCGCTCCAGGTCAGGCGGTCCTGCCCGACCGTCGGCTCGTCCAGCACGAGCACCGCGGGCCGGGCGCCGATCGCGCCGGCGATGGCCAGCCGCCGGAGCTGGCCGCCGGAGAGCCGGTGCGGGTCCGCTCCGCCCAGCGCGGCGAGCCCGAGCACGTCCAGGAGGTCGTCGGTCCGCGCCTCGACCTCCTCCGGGGTGCCGCCACTGCGGCGGGTGGCGATGCGGACGTCCTCCCGCACGGTGGCGCCGAGGACGGCGAGCTCCGCGTCCTGCGGAGCCCAGCCGATGCGCCGGCTGATCTCCTCGGATGTCCAGGCACCGGGTCGGTCCTCCCCTGCGACGATGAGGGGGGTTCCCGCCCGCACCTCCCCGATCGCCGGCTCGTGCAATCCCGCCAGGAGCGCGGCGAGGGTGGACTTGCCCGCGCCGCTCGGCCCGACGACGGCGAGCAGCTCGCCCGAGCGCACCTCGACGTCGAGTCCGCCGAGGTGTGCGCGCACGAGGACGTCCCCCGGCGTGGCGGGGAGCTGCGGTGCGAGGAGTTCCGCCGCGATCGGCGCAGGCGGAGGCGGAGGCGCTCCGGGGACCCAGATGGCGCGCTCGGTCGGCGCCGCGTCCCGGTCCGTGAGCGCGCCCCGCCCTCCGAACACCTCGCCGGGCTCGCCGTCGGCGACGACGCGGCCGTCCGGGGCCAGGACGACGACCCGGTCGATGAACGGAAGCCAGTCCTCCGCGTCGTGCTCCACCACCACCAGCGTGGAGCCGGCGGCCTCGACGCCCTCCAGGACGGCGAGGCGCACCGCGCGCGCCGCCTCCGGGTCGAGCATCGATGTCGGCTCGTCCAGCAGGACGACGCGCGGGTCGAAGACGAGCGCGCCGGCCAGGGCCAGGCGCTGCGCCTCCCCGCCGGAGAGCGCGTGCGTCCGGTGGTCGAGCTCCCCCGCGAGACTCAGCCCGGAGAGCGCGGATCGGACGCGATCCCAGAGCTCCGCCCGCGGGGTGCCCGTGTTCTCCAGTCCGAAGGCCGCGTCCCGGCCGATGGTCTCCGCGACGGTAGCGTCCCGGGGATCCTGCATCAGCAGCCCCGTCATCATGGCGGCCGGCGCCGAGTCGTCGACCAGCACCGTCCCGTCCGCGCCGTCCGGGGCGTCCGCCGACAGGCCCGCCAGCGAGCCGGCGATCGCCCGGAGCAGCGTGGACTTCCCGCTGCCGCTCGGCCCGACGAGCAGGACGCGCTCGCCGGGTGCGATGTCCAGCGAGAAGTCCTCGAAGACGCTCTCCGAGCGCCCGACCGGCCGCCAGGAGAAGCTCCGGAACCGGATGCTGGCTCCCCGTGTCACGGTGTCGATCGGTCAGGCCCTTCCGGCGCGACGCTCGAGCACCTCGTGCCCCGCGGGGAACGCGTTGAGCGCCCCGGCCCGCGCGAGGGCCCGCGTGAGCGCCCAGCCCCCGACCCCGGCGATCACGCCGCCGGACAGGATCCCCGCCACCAGGTACACGAGCTTCCACGTCCAGGAGTACGACGGGACGTACGCCCACCACTCGTAGCACGCGATCTCCAGCGCCGCCGAGAGCATCCCGCCGCCGATCGCCGCCGCGAGCCCGAAGTAGCGCCACAGCAGGATGGCGAAGACGATCTCCACGCCGACGCCCTGCAGGAACCCGGACAGCAGGACTGCCACGCCCCACTGGTTGCCCAGCAGAAGCTCGACGTTGGCCGCCACGAGCTCCGTGAGGACGGCGGCGCCCGGCCGGCGGATGACGAGCGCACCCACCACCGCCGGGATCAGCCACACGCCGAGCGAGAGCTCGCCCGCCGGCGGGAACGCAGCGGAGGCCAGCGAGACACCCGGATAGACGAAGGTGTCGAACGCCCAGAACACGACCCCGAAGGCCACCGCGATCATCGCAGCGCTGATCAGGTCGACGGCCCGCCACTTCGCCAACGGCCTGCGCGCAAGGACGTACCTCCCGGCCGTCCGGGTCGCCGTGCTCGAACTCGTCGTCGTCTTGTCACTCATCTCGTGAGCGCTCCTCTTCCCGCAGTGTGGATGGGGACAGGAGGAGCGCAGCACGCGCGCGGTGATATCCGTCGTACGTCTCGCATGTCAGAATTCGACTCCCTTCGCCGGTGCTAACCGGAGCAGGTTCCGAGGGTCAGCGGCAAGCCGCACTCTCAGCGCTTTCGGGCGCTCCCCTGTCGTTCAGGACGATGGTAGCAGCGTGCGGCGCAGCCGGAGAACACGGCTCTGGTCGCGCGTCACGCAGTGCGGGATCACGCCCGCGACGGCCACGACGACACCGCCGGATCGGCCGAGTTATCCGCATTCCGCAGTCCCGATCCACGTGGACGAACGTGTCTACTTGCGGCCACGCAACGGGCCGATGCAAGGTGTGTCAGTACTGGCCCCGCGTCGTAACCCGAGACGATGTCGGGGCCACTTCGTGAGCGCGGCCCGGTCGAGGGCGGCGCCCGGACGGCCGAGGTGCCCCTGGAGAGACTCAAAAACTGCGACCAGCCTTTAACTATCGCTAGCGAGGCTCCAAAATCCGCGGAATTCCGCGCTTTTTGACCTCCTAGAGATGACTGCGATCACATAGGAACGCACCCGAGTGTGGGCAAATTTGGCCACGGCGGATTAGCTGTATCAAGAGGTCTCTGACGTTTCTGCATCAGGACATCTCTGACGAACGGTGTATCAGGACATCTCTGACGGAGGCTGTGCCAGGACATCGGTGACAATTCTGCCTCAGGACATCGATGACAGTTTAGACCGTCTTAGGTTTGCGGCCGCGGTGTTGGCCACTGGCGATTATTTGGTGCCGGACTTGCGCCAGGAGTTATTCGGCGATGAGAGTTCCCTGGTGGTCGAAATCAGCACGATCTTCCCTTCCTCGACGATGAAGCAGACGAGCTCGCGAAGACGCGGCTCGGCTCGTGTGGAAACGGACGTGGGGGCGACGTCGGATTAGGCCACGTCCCGCCTATACGTCGCCCTGAACACGGCCTCCTCCAACCAGCGCTTGAAACTCTCGTTATCCTGGAATGCCTTGAACAGCTGCGTCTCGTCTGCAATGAGGCTGAGCATGGCTTTGCCGAGCGCGCGGTTCATCTCGACACGAGCGTTAACGGGGTCCCCATTCGCTTGCGCATTCCTGTAGGCCTCGTCCTCGGCGACAATGCGCGGGATCTCCTCGGTGATCCGGCGCTGAATGCGGTCCGCGTCTTCCCACGCGATGTTGCCGAAATGGTCATTGAAGCTCTTGACGATCTCCGAAAGCTTCTCTAACGCCGGGTCCGACTTGTGGCCGCCACCGTCCGCGGGCACCGGATCGAGCGCGGCGCCCTCGTCGTCGAGGACGATCTTCATCGCTAGAGCCTTCTCGGCGCGGTACGACTCGAGGTCAATATTCTCGAGGATGCCCGCGGCGAGGTCCTCGTCCTTCGGAGCCGGCAGCTTCGGCACTAGGTTGTCAAGGAAAATGGACCGCTTCTCCCACTCGACGCTCCCAAAGGGCAGTACCGCTGACAAAAAGTTGTACGTGCGAAGGAACGCCTTCGCGTCGCCCTTGAACTTCACCTGATCGTCCTCGTCGGGCAACTCGATGTACTCGGCTACACAAGTGTCGAGGATCGGGTCGAGCTTGTCGCGGTCGACTCCCTCGAGGTAACGGGCCACGAACGTCTCGACATGGTCGGGCGAGTAGACACCGAAGGCGTCCAGGTCGCGGACGAGGTCGTGCAGCCTGTTCGCGTCCGTCTCCTCGGACAGTACGGTAGTGCGGTAGTAGGGGTTGAAGGAGCGTGTGATGGCCTCAACGTCGTTGGCGAAATCCAGCACGAAGGTGTCTCGCTTAGCAGGGTGTGCACGGTTGAGCCGAGACAATGTCTGCACCGCGAGGACACCTGAAAGGGTCTTGTCGACGTACATGGTGTGCATCAGGGGTTCGTCATAACCCGTCTGAAACTTGTTCGCGACAACTAGTATTCGGAAAGGATCTTCCCTGACGTTATCGGCGATGCTGCTCGATGGGAAGCCGTTGAGGCTTGCTTCGGTGACTTTGACGCCTTTGTACTCGTGTTCCCCCGAGAAGGCGACGACCGCCTGGTAGGGGCTCTTCCTCGCAGCGAGTGCCTCGCGAACGGCGTAAAGATACTCGATGCAACGCGGGATGGACGAGGTGACGATCATCGCGCGGGCCTGCCCGGCGACCTTCTGCTTTGCGATCACTTGGTCGAGGAAGTGTTCGACCATGATCTGAGACTTCTGGGCTATTGCATGCTCATTGCCTTCAACGTACGCCCGAAGCTTCTTCGAAGCGCGCTTCGCATCGAACTCCGGGTCGTCTTCGACTGTCTTCATTAGCTTGTAGTAGCTGTCCACCGGCGTGTAGTTAGCGAGAACGTCCATGATGAAGCCCTCCTGAATGGCCTGCTTCATGGTGTACGAGTGGAACGGCTTGTGCCCGATCGTGCCGTCGGGATGGGGCACGGGCTCGCCGAACATCTGCAGCGTTTTGTTTTTCGGGGTCGCGGTGAATGCGAAGTAGCTTGCATTGGGCAGCATCTTCTTCGACTCGATGATCGCATTGATCTGGTCCTCGTAATCAGGCCTTTCATCGCCCTCATCGAGTTTGACCGCGGCCAATGCCTGCGAGACTGCCGCCGAGGTCTTCGACCCTTGGGACGAGTGCGCCTCGTCGATGATGATCGCAAACGTACGATCGCGGTGTCCGGCGCCGATGTCGTCGAGGATGTAGGGGAATTTCTGCACCGTGGTGATGATGATCTTTTTGCCGCTTTCAATCGCACGACGTAGGTCACCGGACTTGTCGGCGTGCATAACGGTGGACCCAACCTGCAGGAACGACTTGATTGTGCTGGTGAGTTGGTTGTCGAGGATGATGCGGTCAGTCACGACGATGATCGAATCGAACGCGATGTTGCCGTCGTGCGTGGCCTCTGTCAGCTGATGGGTGAGCCAGGCGATCGAGTTCGACTTGCCGCTACCAGCTGAGTGCTGGATCAGGTACCGGCGCCCCGCACCGTTAGCGGCGACATCGGTGAGGAGGTTTCGAACCACCTCGAGCTGATGGAACCGGGGAAAGATCGCCTTCCGCGTCTTCCGTCCGGTCTTCGGGTTCTTTTCCTCGGTGACCTGAGCGTAGTTCTCAATAATTCCGGCGAGGCTGGCCGGGGCGAGGATGCGTCGCCAGAGGTAGTCGGTTTTGATGCCGTCTGGGTTCGGCGGGTTGCCCGCGCCATCGTTGAAACCCTGGTCGAAAGGCAGGAACCATGACGCGTTGCCCTTCAGCTCGGTGCAGAACTTCACTCGCTGGTCATCGACCGCGAAGTGCGCGATGGTGCGCCCAAAGCCGAAAAGCGGGTCACGCGGATCGCGGTCACGCTGATACTGCACGACAGCGTCCTCGACTGTCTGCTTTGTGATGTTGTTCTTCAGCTCGAAGGTGAACACAGGCAGGCCGTTGACGAAGGCGACTAGGTCAACGGCATCCGCGGCATTACTCACGCTATGGCGCACCTGCCGGGTCACGACAAATCGGTTAGCGATGAACGATTGGGCCGCCTGCAGATTCCGATCGGTAGGCGTCGGGTAATACAGGTCGAGGTGGTGCCCGAGGTGGTCGACGCCGTTGCGTAGAAGGTGCACGACTCCGCGCTTGGTGACCTCGCCTTGCAGGCGGGCGAGGAATTTGTGTCGGGCCGGGGACTCGACATTTAGGCCGAGCGGCTCAACAAGGTGTGGCTGCGTCGCTGAGACAAAGGTGGTGAGTTGGCCTAGGTCGATGGCGTAGGACGCCGTGAAGTCGGCAGGAGCGCCCTCGTGCCAACCGCCAACCACCATCTGCTTGACGATGAGCGCTTCAAGGCTCTCCTCGTTGAGCTTCCCCATGCCTACTCCCCTGCTCTTTACCGGCCCGCTCCCACAGCGGGGCGGAGACCGTTACCTCACGCGTAGTCTGACGCGATCCTTCTTTCTCGCCCCACAAAGATGCGGCGAGCGCAGTCAGACGGCATTCGACCATTCATCTGTGTCCAGCCCGACTTCGGCCAACGTTTCGTCTGTCTCGGCGGCAAGCGCGACCACCGGCTCGGAAGTCTCCAGGAGCGAGGAGGCGATCCCTCGCACATCCACCTGTCCCGTCACCACGTCGGCGACCAGACGGGTTCGGAACTCCTGGAGCAGCGCAATCTCACGCTCGATGCGTTCTACAGCTCTGGTTGTTCCCTCAGCGACGGCCCTGAGCTTCTCAACAACCCCCCCTTGCTCGACAAGCGAAGGAACTCGGATCGGCAGCAACCCAACATCGCCGACGCGCAAGTGGCCGACGGTGCTCCCGTTGGTTGCGATGCTAATGAACTCACGGGCGGGTTCGTCGTAAATCGCCCGCAAAAGATATTCCGGGACGATCTTCTCGGGGTCCGGGCGATAAAGCATCATCCGCTGCCCGAGACATAGGTCATCACGCTCAGGCATAAGAGCAGCTTCGCCGGCCGGGGCTTCGCGAGTGAACAGGACATCGCCAGCCTGCGGCGCCCCCCGTTGGGTCCACAATCTAAAGTTCGCTTCGTCAGTGGGGTAGCTACCGTGCATTGAGAACCGCCCGTCACGCACGCACGTCGTTCGTACGACGTGGTGCCTGCCCTCGGCAACGTATTCGGGGGTCCTGTTCTTGCAGTCGATAACGCGAATGCAAACGTCCTTCGCCCGGAGAATGGGGGCGTCGATATTCGCCATAACGGCTCGGCGCGATGCTTTTTCCTCCTCCATCAGGAGCTCGATCAGGCGGCGCTTGGCGGTTATTGCGGTACCGATGCGCGCGTTCGCGTGCGCAAGATACTTCACGATCGCCGACTGCTCATCAACTGGTGGGACTGGGAGAACCTGCGTGGCGAACGTTTCGTATCGAAAGTCCGTCGATCGCTCGCGAATTCCCTTGGAGAGAGCTTGAATCCAAGAGCTCCGGGCCATCTCGCGCACTACGGCTGCGTAGTAATGCACGTTCGCGTCCCGGCGAGGTACGCAGACGCTATACACGGGTGTTCCTTTTCCGTCGCTGTCGGATACGCCAGCGGCCCCCGCGAACGCGTCCATGGCGTGGATAACGAGATCACCCTTTCTGATGCCCTGATAGCCGATTTCCTTCAGCGACTCGGTAAACCCGGTAGTCCGGCGACGACTCCGGAGAGTAACCACGCCATCGCGAAAGCAGGTTACGACGCCATCTGAAGCGATTGGCTCGCGCTGCACTCGCTCGAAGAGCGCCTTCCCTCGTTCCAGTCGCCAATGGCTTGGCAAATCTGCTGTCCACCCGACGGCGACATCCATGTACTTCCCGTACCGCGGAAGGTCTCGGAACATCAGCCCTCACCCGCGATCTCGGCGATCAGATCCTCAGTTTCTGCTTCGAGGGCTCGAATGTCCGCTTGGATTTCGCCAAGCGTTCGCATCGGAGCCGGCTTGAAGAAATGCCTCGTAAAGGAGATCTCGTAGCCGATCTTCGTCTTTGATTTGTCGATCCAAGCGTCTGGCGCGTACGGCGTGACTTCACGGCGGAAGAACGCCTCGATGCCGTCGGCGAAGTCGCCGACAGGCTCATTGAGTGGTACCTGCTCGGTGTCGCGCAGGTCCGCATCAGGCTCGTACTCGACCACCCGGGTGCGACCGTCGATCACTGCCTCATGGCGGCCATACAGGGGATCCGGCTTCGCGGAGTGCGGCAAGACCTTCCTGATGACCGGGGGTGCGGCCTCGTCGCGGACGCTGACTTCCTTGAGCGACTTAATCTCGTTGGCGGTGTATAGCCTGTTCGGGTCGACGCCCTTGATGCGTAGTGGGCGCTCAACCGTGATCTTGGAGTAACCGAAATCGATGCCTTCGAAGACCTTTGACCGGTCGGGGTCGTTGTACTGATCGAACGCGCGGAAGGCTTCGAGAACTTTGTCGGCGTCGTTGGTACTGATCTCGACGCTCTTCTCGCCGAGGCTCTTGCGCAAGGGGGTCGACCAGTCGGTGGCGTTGATGAGCTGCACCTTCCCCCTCCGGCGCTCTTCCTTCCGGTTAGAGAGAACCCAGACGTACGTAGCAATGCCTGTGTTGTAGAACATCTTCAGCGGTAACGCGACAATCGCCTCGAGCCAGTCGTTCTCGATAATCCAGCGGCGCATGTTGCTTTCGCCCTGGCCCGCATCACCGGTGAATAACGACGAGCCGTTGTGCACGGAAGCTATGCGTGAGCCGCGCTCGGTGTCCCGCTTCATCTTCGAGATCAGGTTCGCGAGAAACATCAGCTGGCCGTCGCTGCTGCGTGTTACGAGTGAGTATTCACTGTCGCCATCGTGGGTGACGATGAAGCGCGGGTCGATAATCTTCTTCGAGCCGCCCAGCCGGTCCTGATCGGTCTTCCAACTCTTACCATATGGGGGGTTCGAGAGCATGAAGTCGAACTCCTGGCCGGCAAACGCGTCGTTCGACAGCGTTGAATACTCAGGCCCACCGACGATGTTGTCGGCCTCGGACCCTTCACCCTTCAGAATGAGGTCCGCCTTGGCGATCGCATAGGTCTCGGCGTTGATCTCCTGGCCGTAAAGGTGTGTGGAGATCTTCTTACCTGCCGGCTCCGTGAGCTGCTTGAGCGTCGCCTCAGCGACAGTCAGCATGCCGCCCGTACCCATTGCGCCGTCGTAAAGACGGTACGTGCCCGAGGGGATCTGGTCAGCAATCGGCTCAAACATAAGCCGGGTCATCAGCCCCACCGCGTCGCGCGGCGTCCAGTGCTCGCCGGCTTCCTCGTTGTTCTCCTCATTGAAGCGCCGCACCAGCTCTTCGAAGACGGTGCCCATGCCATGGTTATCGAGGCCGGTCGGTGATAGATCCAAATCGGGGCTGAGGAATTTCTCGATCAGCGAGCCGAGGGCGTCAGCCTTGGTCAGGCGCGGGAGCTGGTGGCGGAGCTCGAAGTTGTCGATGATCTCCTGCACGTTGGGCGAGAATCCGTCCAAGTACGCCTCGAAGTTCTGGCGCAGGCGGGTGGCATTGGCCGTATTGCGCAAATCCCGAAGAGTAAAGCCGGAGTGATTGTAAAACGCCTGTCCCGCGGCCTGGCGGAGCGGACCATCCTGGTTGGCGATGCCCGCATCGTCGAGGGTCTGCTTCATTTCCCTCACGGCGTCGCGGGTCGGCTCCAGGACGCTGTCGAGGCGGCGCAGCACTGTGAAAGGCAAGATGACGTCGCGGTACTTGCCTCGCACATATAGGTCGCGCAGTACGTCGTCGGCGATACCCCAGATCAGCGAGACGAGACGCGCATGATTGATGGAGGTGTTCGGCAACGAGTGTCCTTCGGATAGTGCTGGCAGTGTTACAACGATTGCGGGCCGCCCGCCTTTGTATCGGAGCGGAACGAGTGGATTCCTCCACGATGAGGTTGAAGGTCCTCAGCTATATCTTCGCAGTCGCCGCGACCCGATTACCGCGACACCCCGCGCGCCTAAGGGCCTTACCACCGTATGAAGCGTGTTGAGGTGCGGTGACAACGGCGCTCGTTGCGGGCTCCCGCAGTTCACGCAACTCTCACGTCCGTCGCTCCGTGCCCAGCTGCCTGCGTGGGAGTCGACCTCATTGTTCGCGCCCGGGTAATCGTCCACATCCGAGAAACGTTGTCGGGGGACCGCCAGACGACGAACCGCGGAATAGAGGATGGGCACAGAAACCAGAGGACGAAGGACCAAGAAGACCGAAGATGCAACGAACACCAGCGACACAAAAGTGACGAGGATAAACCAAGCGCAGAAGAGGCAGAGGCAATGGAGCAATAGCCAAATGAAGAGCGAATGCACGTAGGCACCTAAGTGGAACAGCCTCCGTCTCGCCTTGCGATGGACCGACCCGAGATCGTCTTCGAACAGATCGGCATAAGTATCCAACGTCCGCCGATCGGCTCAACGACCGAGTGCTTCTTGAAAGCGGGGGCAGCCTCGTTCGGGGCATTTGACCTCGTGCATCCGTTCCGACGCCCGACCACAGAACTCACCGCGCGTCTCCTAAGCGGGCGAGAGCCGAGCCATCGTTTGATGGCTTAGTCAGAGAGTGGTCGCGCGTATAAGAGCCGATCGCAGAGATTCGTTGTCCTCTGGCTGATTCCACTGGGCAACCACGGCACGCAACTCGGCCTCCTGCTCCTGCGGCAGCGGAGGTGCGTAGGGAGTGATGATGAGCAGGGCGTCACTCTCCCGTGCGCGCGATCTGAGAGCCGAGATGGTTCTCGAGACCATGGCGCGTGCACGGTCAGGACTACTCGGGCGCTTTATCTGGATGAGAACCCGCTTTCCGTCGCTCTCAGCGATCGCATCTACTCCGTTATCGAAACCCATCGGAGGGTCCCGATAAATCCGAACCGAAGGATCTTCCCAGGAAAGCGAAATGAGCGCCTTCGTCACATCGTTCTCATAAACAAGGGCTTCTGCGATCTCAGACGCGGCAGGTGTGCCTCGACTGGATTCGACATAGGAGGCAAGCGCAGCTAAGGCCGAGTCCGAGCGTTCATTCGGGGCGCCGTCGTCTTGGCCCTGCAGCGGTTCGCTTAGCGCGGAGTCGAGATCCTTCGTCAGAACGTCGATCACACCGGCGCAAGCCGCCTCCTGAGTACTGGAGGTTGCTTCATCGGCGAGTCGCTGTAGCGTTCTAATTGTCACAGTGGTTGGTAGCGGCTGGTCATCAAGCCGCGAAGGAATAGCTCGGTCTGATGCCCATTCGAACATCGTCCACCACGCATCGGCTCGTGCGGTATCCCGCGACACGGATACCTGCCTGGAAATCCCAATGAACGCGATGGCTGCTGCCACCAACGCCGCACACGCAGCAGCGCCTGGACTCTGCGCGAAGCCACGTAACCATAAGCCCCACCCAGCGAGGTTCGCTGTGACCAGGGTGATAGCGAAATAGGCGCCGATAGCCGCCGAAATCAAGAATGTTGGGATCAACCAATAGGCAGAAATCTTAGGCTGTTGCCGACTCCGGACGCGCACGGTCCGAGCTTGGCATACTAGCGGCGGAGCCAGCGCTCCGAATCGCAGCGTTTCGGCTCGCGCGTTAGAAGGTTGCGAGCAACACTGCTGTGGCCGGAGATCTCTATTGCTGATTTGAGGGGTGGAGCGCCGCCTGTCAGGTGGGAACAGTTGCAAACGAGCTAACGGCGAACAGTCGCTCGATCTCTGTATAAACGGCGTCGAGTTCGCTCTTGGTCAGTGACCCCAAAGGCCCGCTGTCCCAGCGGAACACCTCCGGTCCGAGGGACATCAAACGTCGACAACGGACGTACGCATGCTGTTGGTCAAGTGAACAGCCTTCTTCGCCTTTGACGCGGAGATCGCCGCCACGAGGTGTACCAGCGCCCTTTGAGAAGGTAGACACGGGCAAGACCAAGATGTTGTGATCGTCGAAACCCTTGAGAGGAGACCAACCAACGATTACCACCGGGCGTATCTTCGAGTTGGCGGCGTCCTTAAAGGGAACTTCCGCCCACCAAATCTGACCTCGGTGAATGAGACGCTGAGCCGGAGTGGGGTTCACCTAATTGATCGAGCCTCAGTCGTCCCAGCGGTCAGCCGCGTACTGTGCAAACGCCTGATCGCCCACAGTTGACTCACGCTGCAGGTCTTCGCTCACAGTGGCAGATTCGCTAGTCGCAGACCGAAGACGTGCGATGGCGGACACAATTCGAGCGTTGCCGGACTTCATCACGGCATTCGAAGGCGCCTTGATCTCCACCCATTCGAATTCGCTTCTCGATTGGCTGTCAACAAGAACAGCTGGCACGGAACTCATGATCCGCTTCCCACCTCTCCTGTAACGCTAGCGCGCAATGCGTTAGCGATAGTACTACTAAGGAACGTAACGCTGTCGATCGCAGGTTCGATACCCAATTCGTCGCCTAACGGTTCCGACTGGGGCTGTGTAATCAATACATCGGCGAATAGCGATACAGCCGGCAGGTCCGCAGGAACCTGGCGGGTACCACCGGCCCCTCGTGTTTGACGGACCCGCGATATCGATGGATCCCTCAACCGTTCGGCAAGTTCCTCACTGCTTACTATGCCCCATTCTACCTGAGCTTCGTAATCTCCCCCTTCGAGGTCCATGAGCACGGACGCATCCCGTGCGACCAGTACGGGATGCGATGAGTCGATGCCCGACAATCTGCTTGCAAAACCTGACCGCGTCGCCTCATAGTCCGCACCCGGGATTTCACCCGACCAGGCGATGGAGGCGGAAGCAAGCACCACTGATTGGGGCGAGAGCATTTTCAAGGCCTCAGTAAACAAAGCGGCCAATGCCATCGCCGCGTCTCCCGTGACACTGCGATCCTCGAGGGTCGCGCCGCTCCTGGTAAGAGTGATGCGGATATCCGGGTTGCTGAGCGCGAAGCCCACGTGATCTTCGCTGTCAGTGAACGCCGTCGGTTCGAAGGATCGATCAATCCATTCGAGTAGCCGTATGCGCCGCGCGCCGAACGTAATAATCGGTGTCCACGAGAAGCGGTAGGTGGAAGACCATCTGCGCATGTCACGAGCATAGTCATACTCGGTAAGCCATCGCCTTACGCAACAGCTGCCCTCGAGCCCAAGGCCACCTACTTCGCATCACCCTTATAGACGCCGATGCAGCGGACGTCGTTCTGCCAGCAATGTCGAACCGCAAATGACATCCGCGTCGCCGATCGGCTTCGCCTTTCACACTGACGTCAATGCTGCCACTCTCAAGTTCCGGTGAGTCGGCGCGCGTGTGCGAAATTCGGCTAAATCAATGTCGGCTATACGACCGGGCTGCCCCGGGCCCTTCAGACTGAGCTGGCGGTTCCTAGTTGCGCAGGAGTCCGTGTGGGCAAATTGTGGGCAAGAACGAGAATCCGCGACTTCTAATGTTACGAAAAAGGGTCACGACCAGGGGTTTTGCTGAATCACAAGAGTGCCCCTGGAGGGACTCGAACCCCCAACCTTCTCCTTAGGACGGAGCAGCTCTTCCATTGAGCTACAGAGGCCAGTCCTTCCAGACTACCGGAGGCCGTGGTGGCGTCGCGTCACGCCGCCACGCCCAGGTAGTCCTGCCAGTCCGCTTGGCCGCCCTCCACGCCGCGGACCACCCAGGAGCTGTCGTGCGGGGCGCGCGGGGTGAGTTTCAGTGTCCAGCCCATCTCGGCCGGGGTGCGGTCGCCTTTGACGTTGTTGCAGCGGAGGCAGCAGGCGACCAGGTTCTCCCAGCTGTCGGCGCCGCCGCGGGAGCGTGGGAGGACGTGGTCGATCGTCGTCGCCGTCTTGCCGCAGTAGCCGCAGCGGTGAGCATCGCGTCGCAGCACACCGCGGCGGGAGACCGGCACCTGGCGGCCGTGCGGGATGCGCACGTACCGCGTCAGCAGGATCACCGACGGGCGGTCGTAGCGGCCGGAGATGCTCCAGACCGGGTGGGCCGGGTCGCTCGACAGCACGGTGGCCTTCTGATTCATCACCAGGACGATGGCGCGCTTGAAGGAGACGACCGCGAGGGGCTCGTAGCCGGCGTTGAGGACCAGGGTCTTCATCTGAGTCCTTTCGGGTGGACGGGGCGAACGGGTGCCAGGGAAACAAAAAGGGCACTGTCCGAACGGACAGCGCCCTGGAAGACGGCGGCATGGTGGCGGCAGGCCACATGGTGGAGGTGGCAGGCCTCGAAATGGTGGCGGCAGGCGAGGAAGTCGCGGTGGCGCGGCAGCAGCTCGCGCTCGGCGCTGAGGCCGCGACCCACCCCGGTGGTCACCCTCGGTGACCGCACGGTGGTCGACTCGGCCATCGGAAGCTCCGATCTGCACGGCTGCCTGGCAGTTGCGCCAGGGCATCAGAGTAACGCAGAAATGGCGCGCCACCTATTCGTGGCGCGCCATCGCTGGTGCGTGACCCGCAGAGTTCACCGCGGGTTCGGCTGTCAGATACCGAGCCGGACGACGTAGTAGTCGCTGGTCCAGATCGGGCGGATCGAGATCGAGCGGCCCGAGTCGGGGGCGTCCATGATGTTGCCGTTGCCGGCGTAGAAGCCGATGTGGCCGGGCATCACGATGAGGTCGCCGGGCTGGGCGTCGTTGATCGAGATCTTGGTGCCGCGGGCGGCCTCCCCCGACACCGAGTGCGGGAGGGAGATGCCGAACTGGGCGTAGACGTACATGACGTAGCCGGAGCAGTCGAAGCCGCTCGGGCTGGAGCCGCCGTAGACGTACGGGGTGCCGATGTACTGCTTCGCCACCGAGAACACCTGCGCGAGGCTGAAGCTCGGGTACGGCGGGTTGGCCAGGAAGTCGGAGACGGACGGGCCGGAGTAGCTGGCGTAGTTCGCGAGCGAGACCGCGGCGCGCTGGCGGGCGGCCTCGGCGGCTGCGGTCGCCGCGGCTGCGGCCTTCTGCGCGTCGAGCTGCTGCTGGCTGGTCGCGGTGGCGGCGTCGCGGCTGACGGCGGAGGCGCTGACGCCCTGGCCGACGGCGACGGACTGCGCCTGCGCCTTCTTCATGCTGTCGGCGGCGCTCGGGCCGAAGCTCGCGGAGTCCGCGCCGTTCGGGTTGAACGCGAACGCGGGGAGCGACATCGTCGCGATGATGCCGGTCGCCACGGTCATGACGCCGACGTTGAGGATCCAGCCGCCCTTGCGCTTCGCTGCGGGCTTGCCGGAGTCCTTCGCGGCCGGGGCGGGAGCCTTGGCGACAGCCGTGGGGGCGGCTGCGACCGGCGCCTTCGCCGTGCGGAGCGACCGCCTGGAGACGAGGTGGGATCCGGGAGCGGACGTCGACGACGTCGGTGAAGCAGTGGTTTCCGGGTCCTGAGGGGTCCGGTCCTGGGCAGGATCGGGCGTACCAGAGTGTGCCAAAGTGCAACCTCCTGCGCTCCAGCAGCACTAGGGAGCTGCTCCCGTCCGATGCGATCGGCATTCGGTTCACCGGCCGGGAGACGGGCTTCAGGGGGGTTGGAGCGTCCCGGTCGGGGTCCTATTGGGCCGGCTTCTGGCCCGTTCGAACTCGTAAGAGACTACGGGACCACCCGGCGTTTGTCACTTCGTTTGGCGCACTTTTTAACGAAACGGTAACGGAACTCAAGCGTCGACGAAGATGTGCGCGGCGAGTTCGTTCGGGAGTTCGAGGCCGGCCTCGAAGCCCTCGATCTGCACGGTGACGTACGAGCCTGCCGCAGCGAAAGTGCCGGTCGAGCCCGGAAACACCCCGGCCTGCTTGAGCTGGAGGAGCAGCTCGGGGTCGACCTGCGCCGGCTCGCCCAGCCGGCGGATCCTGGCAGTCACCTCCGAATCGGGGCCGCGGACGGCGTCGACCAGGTTGACCAGGTTCTCGGTGGAGGCCGCGTCGGGCGCGCCCAGCTCGGCGAGCCCGGGGATGGGGTTGCCGTACGGCGACTCCGTCGGGTGGCCGAGCATGGTGATGAGCTTGCGCTCGACCTGCTCGCTCATGACGTGCTCCCAGCGGCACGCCTCCTCGTGGACGTACTCCCACTCCAGCTCGATCACGTCGCTGAGCAGGCGCTCGGCGAGGCGGTGCTTGCGCATGACGTGCACGGCCTTCCGGCGGCCGTCGTCGGTGAGCTCCAGGTGCCGGTCGCCGGAGACGACGACGAGCCCGTCGCGCTCCATCCGGCCCACGGTCTGCGAGACGGTCGGGCCCGAGTGGCCGAGACGCTCGGAGATGCGCGCGCGCAGCGGGACGATGTTGTCCTCCTCCAGCTCCAGGATGGTGCGAAGGTACATCTCTGTCGTGTCGATCAGGTCGGTCATGAACCCCTCCGTGCAGGCCGCGCGATTCTGCGGATACGAGCCTACTTGCTGCAGGTGACGCCGAGGTGACGGCACCCCGCCGTCAGCCGCCGTCACAGACCCGTCCGACCCGTTCAACAGCCAATACACTTCAGTTATGCCGGACGTGACCATTCCCTCTGACCTCCTGCCCGCCGACGGACGATTCGGCTGCGGCCCGTCCAAGGTCCGCCCGGAGCAGGTCGCCTACCTGGCCGGGCCCGGCGCGGAGCTGCTCGGCACCTCCCACCGCCAGGCGCCCGTCAAGGACCTGGTCGGGCGCGTGCGCTCCGGGCTCGGCGAGCTGTTCCGCCTCCCGGACGGCTACGAGGTCGTCCTCGGCAACGGCGGCTCCAGCGCGTTCTGGGACGCCGCGGCGTTCTCGCTCATCGAGGAGCGCAGCCAGAACCTGGTCTTCGGCGAGTTCGGCGGCAAGTTCGCCAAGGCGGCGACGACCCCGTGGCTGCAGGCGCCGCACGTGATCGAGGCTCCTGCCGGCTCCCGGGCTGAGGCGGAGGCCGTCGAAGGCGTCGATGTCTACGCCTGGACGCACAACGAGACCTCGACCGGCGTGATGGCGCCGGTGAAGCGCGTGCACGGCGACGACGGCGCGCTGACCGTGATCGACGCGACCAGCGCGGCGGGCGGCGCCGATTTCGACGTCTCCGAGACGGACGTCTACTACTTCGCGCCGCAGAAGAACTTCGCCTCGGACGGCGGCCTCTGGCTCGCGCTGTTCTCCCCCGCCGCCGTCGAGCGCGTCGAGCGGATCGCCGCGAGCGGCCGCTACATCCCGGAGTTCCTCAGCATCAAGAACGCGATCGACAACTCGCGCCTCAACCAGACGCTGAACACCCCGGCGGTCGCGACGCTCGCACTGCTGGAGAATCAGCTCCAGTGGATGAACGGCAACGGCGGGCTCGCCTGGGCCGACGCCCGCACGAAGGAGTCGTCCAGCGCGCTCTACACGTGGGCGGAGGGCGTCGAGTACGCGACCCCGTTCGTCGCCGACCCGGCGCACCGCTCGCAGGTGGTCGTCACGATCGACTTCGACGACCGGATCGACGCGGCGGCGGTCGCCAAGACGCTCCGCGCGAACGGCGTCGTGGACACCGAGCCGTACCGCAAGCTGGGCCGCAACCAGCTGCGCGTCGCGACGTTCACGGCCATCGAGCCGGACGACGTGCGCGCGCTGATCGGCTGCGTCGAGTACGTCGTCGAGCGGCTGGGCTGAGCCGGACGCAACACCGAGGAAGAAGGGACGGACCGATCGTGCGACTGTGGCTGCGCGACGACGAGCGCCGTCCCGACCCGGTGCCCGTGCCGACGGACGACCGCAGGGCGGTACTCGTCGGCATCGGGCTCTGGGTGCTCGCGCTGATCCCGACGCTCGTCTTCGCCGGACCGATCACCGCCGCCGGGGGCGGCTGGTGGATCTGGACGGTGGTCGTCGGGATCGCGCTAGGCCTGCTCGGGTTCGCCTACCTCAGCGTCACCCGCGCCCGCAGGCGCCGGTGAGTCGCTGACGGGTTCGGCGTCGTCCGCGTCGTCTTCGGCGTCGTCGGACTCGGCGCTGTCGTCAGCGAGCGCCGCCGCCTCCTCCGTCGCGAGGTCGAGCTCGGTGTCGACGTCGGTGTCCTCGTCGAACGCCACGTCGACCGAGTCGATGTCGACGCCGTCGAGGTCGTCGTCGGCGTGGAGGTCGTGGACGTCGCGGTCGTCGTCCGCGTCCTCATCGGCCTCGGACTCGTCGGAGTCCTCGTCGTACTCGTACTCGTCCTCGTCCTCATAGTCGTCGGCGTCGTCCTCGACCGGGGCGTCGTCGCCCTCGGCTCCGGCCGCCTCGGCCTCGGCGGCGAGCGCCTCCTGTGCGGCCTGGTACTCGGCGAGACGCTCCGACCACGGCACCCAGTCCGGCGCGAGGAGGGCGTTCTCGCCGGGCATCAGCTCTGCCTCCAGCACCGTCGGCTCGGTGTCGCCGTCGGCGCGTCCGACCGTGACGGTCCAGTGCCAGCCCGGGTAGCCGGCGAGCACCGCGGCGAACAGCAGCGAGACCGCGCCGGTGGGCTCCACGATGTGTCCGATGGGCTCGCCGATCGTGCTCTCCGGGGTGATCTCGGCGAGGCCTGCCCTGGCGAGCGGGAGCGCGGACAGGAGGTCGGCGACCTCGGCCTCGCTCAGCTCGATGACCGTCGGCTCGGGGACCTCGCCGTCCGACTCGGCCGGCTCAGAGTCGGCCGGCTCGACGGAGAGCTCAGCCTCGCCCGTCGTCGGCTCCTGCGCCGTCGGCTCCTCCGTGCTCGGATCCTCGGTGCTCTGGTCCTCCGTGCTCCGGTCCTCAGGCATCCAGGTCGTCCGCAACCCGGCGCAGCACCGCCGCGATCTTGGCGCCGTGCGCCTTGTCGGGGTACTTGCCGCGGCGCAGGTTGGCGCCGATGCCGTCGAGCAGCTTCACGAGGTCCTCGACGATGATCGCCATGTCGTCGGCCGACTTGCGCTTCATCTTGACCAGGCTCGGAGGGGCCTCCAGCACGCGCACCGACAGGGCCTGCGCGCCGCGCTTGCCGTCGGCGATGCCGAACTCGAGCCGCGACCCCGCCTTCACGACGGCGCCGGCGGGCAGCGCCGAGGCGTGCAGGAAGACCTCCTGGCCGTCATCGGTGGCGATGAAGCCGAAGCCCTTCTCCTCGTCGTAGAACTTGACCTTGCCGGTTGGCATGGGAACCTCACTTCACATGGGGGATCGAATGACCAACCTCAATTATCCTTGATTTCGTGACCCAGCAGACCCCACCGCCCGCATCCCGGCTCCAGCGCGTCCTCTCCTATATCGCCGCGGCGCTCGTGATCGTCTCGCTGCTGTGCATCGCAGCGATCCTGATCGGGTCCGCGGTCGGCGGGATGCCGCAGCAGAACGAAGGTCAGGGACTGTGGCCGGCGGTCATCGTCTTCCCGCTCCTCGCGTTCCCGATCGCCTTCGTGCTGGTCATCGTCGTCATCGTCTC
Source organism: Microbacterium sp. X-17 (assembly GCF_039615055.1). NCBI lineage: Bacteria > Bacillati > Actinomycetota > Actinomycetes > Micrococcales > Microbacteriaceae > Microbacterium > Microbacterium sp. X-17. Next base: position 788,348 of record NZ_JBDHNI010000001.1, on the reverse strand, counting down.
CAGCAGCCGCCAGCGCCGCCGGGCGGCGAAGGCCGCCGCAGGGCCCAAGGACCGACGCTGACCTCCCGCTCCGGACCGCCGCGATGACGACGACGCTCGCTCTGGCGGCGCGGCTCCGCGCGCTGCCGGACGACGAGCTCGCCTCGCTGCTGAGGGCGCGTCCGGTGCGCCGCGTCGGCGTCTCCGACTTCTTCGACCTGGCCGAGGCGCTGCTCGACCCCGACTCCGTGCAGCGGGCGCTGGCCCCGCTCGACCGGCTGCGCCTCGCCACCCTCGCGGTGCTCGGCGAGGTGGACGGCGCCCTGACCGTCGAGGGGATCGCCACCCGGCTCGGCCGGCATCCCGCGACGGCCGGCACGACGACGGACGCCGTCCGGGTCACCGTCGGCGCGCTCGCGGCTCTCGCGCTGCTGCACCCCACGGACGACGGCGCCGCGGCCTACGACGCCGTCACCGCGCGGCTCGCCACCTGGCCGGCGCTCGGCCTCCCCCGGCCGGCGGCGCTGCTCGACACCGCGCCTCCCGCTGTCCCCGAGCCGCTCACGCCCGCCGAGCTGGCCGCGTCCGACCGGCTCGCCGCCGAGCGCGCGTTCGAGGCGGTCGCCGGCGTGTCCGAGCTGCTGACCGAGCTCGGCCGGGAGGGCGCGCGCGAGCTCCAGAAGGGCGGCCTCGCACTCCCGGCCGCCAAGCGCCTCGCGGACGCGCTGGCGGTCGACGCCGCCGTCGTCCCCGTCGCGCTCTCCGTCGCCGCCCGGGCCGGGCTGGCCGCGGTCGCGGACGGGCTCTGGCTGCCGACCGCCGAGGTCGCGGCCTGGCAGCACGCCACGACAGCGGACCGCTGGCGCGACCTCGCCCGAGCATGGCTCGACGGCCTCCCCGGCGACGTCCGTGCACTGCTCACGTCGCGCAGCCGGACGCCGTGGGGCGAGTCGCTGCGCGCCCACCTCGCCTGGCTGCACCCTGCTGCGGTCGCCGAGACCGAGCAGCGGGTCGACCATTACGTGCGGGAGGCCGAGTGGTTGGGCGTCACCGCCGGCCGGTCCCCGTCCGGCGCGGGAGCCGTGCTCCTGGAGGTCGGGCCCGCGGAGGCCGCAGCGGCCATGGTCGCGCACTTCCCCGCCGAGGTGTCGCAGGTCTACCTGCAGCACGATTTGACGGTCATCTCGCCTGGCCCGCTCGCGCCCGACGTGGAGGCCCGGCTGCGCACGATGGCGGACCTGGAGAGCCGGGCGCTGGCCTCCACCTTCCGGTTCTCGGCGGGCTCCATCGACCGCGCGGTGACCGCGGGCGAGACGGCCGCGAGCATCCACGACTTCCTCGCGGCGGTCTCGCTCACCGGCGTGCCGCAGCCGCTGGACTACCTGATCGCCGACGCCGTCGAGCGCCACGGCCGGGTGCGGGTGCGCGATGCCGCGTCGGGCACGGAGGGGAAGGCCGAGGTGCAGTCCGAGGACGCCACGCTGCTCGGCACGATCGCGGTCGACCAGTCGCTGTCGTCGCTGCGCCTGCTGCGGGCCGACGAGCGCACGCTGGTCAGCCGGTTCCCGCGCGACGTCGTGTACTGGGCGCTCAGCGACGCACGCTACCCGGTGGTCGCCGAGGACGCCTCCGGGGCACTGGTGACCCCGCAGCGCCGGAGGATCGCGGAGCGGACCGCGGCCGCCGCGACGCGCGATCCCGCGGCCGAACTCGTCGCCCGACTCCGCTCCGCGGACGCCGCCGAGGAGGACACCGGGGAGCAGTGGCTCGCCCGCCAGCTCGACCAGGCGGTCCGCGCGCGGCAGACCGTGGTCGTGCAGGTCGCGATGCCGGACGGCCGGCTGGTCGACTACCTCCTGGAGCCGACCGGCATCGGTGGAGGACGCCTGCGCGGGCGCGACCGGGCCGCGGACATCGAGCGGACCCTGCCCCTCTCCAGCGTCAAGGGGCTGCGCAGCGTAGACTGAGCGGTCATGTCCGATGGCCCCCTGATCGTCCAGAGCGACCGCACCGTCCTCCTCGAAGTCGCGCATCCCGCGGCCGAGGACGCCCGTCACGACCTCGCCGTCTTCGCCGAGCTGGAGCGCGCGCCCGAGCACATCCACACCTACCGCATCACGCGGCTCGGCCTGTGGAACGCCCGCGCCGCCGGTCACACCGCCGAGGATATGCTCGGGACGCTGGAGACGTACTCCAAGTTCCCGATCCCGCAGACGGTGACAGTGGACGTGTCCGAGACCGTCGCCCGCTACGGCCGGCTGGTCATCGAGCGTGACGACGAGGGCGCCCTGGTGCTGCGCTCCTCCGACCGGGCCGTGCTGCTGGAGGTCGCGACCGCCAAGCGCATCGCCCCGCTGCTGCTGGAGCGCCGCGACGAGACGACGTTCGCCGTGGAGGCCTGGGCGCGCGGCCAGCTCAAGCAGGAGCTGGTCAAGCTCGGCTGGCCGGCGGAGGACCTGGCCGGCTACACCCCGGGCACCCCACACCCGATCGACCTGGACGAGAGCGGCTGGGCGCTGCGCGACTACCAGCGCAAGGCCGTGAGCAACTTCTTCGACGGCGGCTCGGGCGTCGTCGTGCTCCCCTGCGGCGCGGGCAAGACCCTGGTCGGCGCCGGCGCGATGGCCACCGCCAAGACCACCACGCTCATCCTGGTGACCAACACCGTGTCGGCGCGGCAGTGGCGGGACGAGCTGCTCAAGCGCACCTCCCTCACCGCGGAGGAGATCGGCGAGTACTCGGGCCAGGTCAAGGAGGTCAAGCCGGTCACGATCGCGACCTACCAGATCCTGACCGCCAAGCGGAAGGGCGAGTACGCCCACCTGGCGCTGCTCGACGCGCTGGACTGGGGCCTGGTCGTCTACGACGAGGTGCACCTGCTGCCCGCGCCGGTGTTCAAGCTGACGGCCGAGCTGCAGGCGCGCCGCCGACTGGGCCTGACCGCGACGCTGGTGCGCGAGGACGGCCGGGAGGGCGACGTGTTCAGCCTGATCGGACCGAAGCGCTTCGACGCGCCGTGGAAGGAGATCGAGTCGCAGGGCTTCATCTCCCCCGCCGCCTGCTTCGAGGTGCGGATCGACCTGCCGGCCTCCGACCGGCTGAGCTACGCCGCGGCGGCGGACGACGAGCGCTACCGGCTGGCGGCCACTGCGCCGGCGAAGCTGGAGGTCGTGCAGCAGCTCGTGGACAGGCACGCCGGCGAGCGCATCCTCGTGATCGGGCAGTACCTCGACCAGATCGACGAGCTCGCGGAGGCGCTCGGCGCGCCCCAGCTCACGGGCGCGACGCCGGTGGACGAGCGCGAGCGGCTGTACCAAGAGTTCCGCGACGGGACGACCCCGGTGCTCGTGGTCAGCAAGGTCGCGAACTTCTCGGTCGACCTCCCGGAGGCGACGGTCGCCATCCAGGTCTCCGGCTCGTACGGCTCGCGACAGGAGGAGGCCCAGCGCCTCGGCCGGCTGCTGCGCCCGAAGCAGTCGGGGCTGTCGGCGAACTTCTACACGCTGGTCTCGCGGGACACGGTGGATCAGGACTTCGCGCAGAACCGGCAGCGGTTCCTCGCGGAGCAGGGGTACTCGTACACGATCCTCGACGCGCACGCGCTCGCGGCGGCGTAAATCGAGCACGACATTCGGCACGAATGGCGACTTTCGCGACGCCATTCGCGCCATTCGGCACGAATGTCGCGGCGGTCAGACGCCGGGGTCGGTCGCGAGGCGGGCGAGGGTGCGGCGGGAGGGCGCGTCGTCGGGGGTGTCGCGCACGGTGATGAGCGCCTTCCAGAGAGCCCAGGCGCGCGCCCGCTGCTCGGTCGCCGCGTCCAGGCCGATCGCGTCGAGGAAGGCGCGCCGGGCGTCGCCGTCGAACATCGTCCAGGCCGGGACGAGATCGCAGGCCAGGTCGCCGACGCCGGAGGTGCCGAAGTCGATGACTGCGGAGAGCCGCCCGTTCCGGACGAGGAGGTTACCGGGGGCCGCGTCGCCGTGCAGCCAGACGCCCGGCGGCTCCCACTCCGACGCCTCCGCGGCGTCCCAGATCCGTCGCGCCAGCCGCGGGTCCAGGTCCGGTGCGCCGGCGGCCATCGCGGCGAGCGCCTCCTCCCGGTAGACCCCGGGCGGGGCGCCGCGGTGGAAGTTGTGGCTCCCGGCCGCCGGGCCGCCGCCCGCGTCCACACTTCGGAGCGCCGTGAGGAAGGCGCCGAGCTCGGCCGCCAGCGCGACGACGTCCACGTCGTCCACCAGTCCGAGCGGCGTGCCGGGCAGCCACCGGTAGATCGACCAGGCGAACGGATAGCCGTCGGCCGGCGCCCCCAGCGCGACCGGCTGCGGTATCGGGAGCGGGAGCAGCGGCGCGAGGCGCGGCAGCCACTCGTGCTCCTTCGCGACCTGCTCGACGTAGCCGCGCGCACTGGGGAGGCGCACGCTGAGCTCCTCGCCGAGCCGGAAGGTGCGGTTGTCCCAGCCGCTCAGCTCCACGTCCCGCACCGGCAGCGAGCGGTACGCGGGGAACTGGGCGTCGACCAGCCGCCGGACCAGCGCCGCGTCGACGGGCACGCGATCGGTCACGCGCGCTTCACGTACCGCAGCAGCAGCGTGTCGCCCGACTGGAGCACGTGGGCGAGCCGCATCCCCACCGGGAGGATGGGCGCCGCCCCGGCCGAGATGCGGGAGGCGACCCCGGCCTCCAGCGTCGCGGCGACCGTCAGGCACAGCTCGTCCACGACCCCGGCCGCGATGAGGTCGCCGAACAGGTGCGGTCCGCCCTCGCAGTGGATGCGGCCCAGCCCGCGCTCGACCAGGCCCGCCCGCAGCAGGGCGGGCTCGACGCGCTCCTCGCCGCAGACCACGACGTCGGCCACCTCGGCGAGCGCCTCCCGGGTGTCGCGCCGGGCGAGCTCGGTCGTGACGACGATCGGACGCTCCGGCGCGTCCCGGAAGATCGGGCTCGCCGGGTCGAGGTCGAGGCTCGCCGAGACGATCGCGAAGACCGGGTGCGCGCTCATCCCGGCGTCGCGGCGCGCCCGCTGGGAGACCTCGTCCACGCGCATGGCGCCGTAGCCCTCCGCGCGCACCGTGCCCGCGCCGACCAGCACCACGTCGCAGAGCCGGCGCAGGATGTCGAACACCCGGTGGTCGGCGTCGTCGGACAGGCCGCCGGAGAGACCCTGCCGGGTGGCGGCGCCGTCGATGCTCGACACGAAGTTCACGCGCAGCCACGGGTTCCCCGCGCCCTCGGAGTACAGCTCCGCGATGCGCCGGTCGCCGATCCCCTCCTCCGCAGGGAGCGGGGAGATCCGGTCGATCACGGCCTCACTCATTGACGTCCCCCAGGTTGTGCTTCAGGTAGGCCGGCTCGCGCAGCCCCAGGATGGCCTCCGTCATCCGCGCCGCGGCCACCGACCCCGCCACGTCGTGCATGCGGATGATCCGCGCTCCGTTGACGATCGCGACGACCGCGGCGGCGATCGAGCCGTCCCGGCGCTCCGAGCGCGGGGCGTCCAGGGTCTCGCCGATGAAGTCCTTGTTCGAGACCGCCGCGAGGGTGGGATAGCCGAGGTCGGCGATCTCGGAGAGCCGGCGGGTGAGCTCCAGCGAGTGCAGCGTGTTCTTGTTCAGGTCGTGCCCCGGGTCGAGGACGATGCGCTCCTCGGGGACCCCGGCCGCGGCCGCGCGCTCGACGCGCTCCAGGAGGAAATCCGCGACCTCCCGCGCGATGTCGTCGTACGCCGGCCGCGCGTAGACGGTGCGCGGCGCGGCGAGGCTGTGGGTGAGCACGAGGGTCGCCTCGCTGTCCGCGACGACCCGGGCGAGGTCGGGATCGCTGAGCCCGGTGGTGTCGTTGACGACCGTCGCGCCGGCCGCGATCGCTCTGGCCGCCACCGACGCGTGGAAGGTGTCGACCGAGATCACGACGTCCGACCCGGCGCGCAGCTCCGCGACGACAGGCACGACCCGGTCTGCCTCCTCGTCGGGCGGGATCGCCTCGCCCGGCGCGAACGGGGCGCCGCCGATGTCCACCCAGTCCGCCCCGGCCGCGACGGCGTCGAAGGAGGCGGCGACCGCGGCGTCGAGGGCGAACGTGCGGCCCTGGTCGAAGAAGGAGTCCGGCGTGCGGTTCACCACGGCCATCACGGCGACGCGGCGGGAGAAGTCGAACGTGCGCGCGCCGATGGTGCGCACGGGGACGCGGAGCGGGGGCAGATACATCGCGGTGCGGGTCTCAGAGCTCGGCAAGGTCCACGCTCTCGTCGGTGAGCCGGTCGGGGTCGACGGCCTCCCGGCCGCGGATCAGGCGCTGGATGTGCTCCTGCACGTCCCACGCGTTCACGTTCATCCCGCCGACCACGCGGTCCTCGCGCAGCCAGAAGGCGATGAACTCGCGCGCCGCCACGTCGCCGCGGAAGACGACGCGCGCGCCGGAGGCCAGGGGTGCGTAGCCGGAGTACTCCATGCCCAGATCGTATTGGTCGGAGTAGAAGTACGGGATGTCGTCGTAGCTCGCGTCCTCCCCCGCGATGGCCTTCGCCGCGACGGTCCCGCCCGCGATGGCGTTGGCCCAGTGCTCGTTGCGGAGCCGCTGCCCGATCGCCGGCAGCAGTGGGTTCGCCACGTCCCCGACGGCGTAGACGTCCTCCACCGCGGTGCGCATCGCCTCGTCGGTGGGGATGCCGTTGTCGAGCGCGACGCCGGACTGCTCGGCCACTTGCGTGTTCGGGGCGGCCCCGATTCCCGCGACCACCACGTCGGCCGGGATGCGCTCGCCCGTCGCCAGGACGACCACCTGCTCGTCGCCGCCCTCCACCGCCGACACCTGCGCCGCATTGCGGAAGACCACGCCGTGGTCGCGGTGCAGCCGCTCGAACACGCCACCGAGCTCCGGCCCGATCGCGGGAGCGAGCGGCACGTGCGCGCGCCCGACCACCGTCACCTCGTTGCCGTAGCCGCGGGCCGCGGCGGCGACCTCCATCCCGATCCAGCCCGAGCCCACGACGACGACGCGCCGCGAGCCGACCTCCAGGGCCGCCCGGAGCCACTGCGAGTCCTCGATGGTTCTCAGAGAGAAGACGGCGCCGTGACCGCTGCCGGGAACGCCGAGCGGGCGGGCGTGGGAGCCGGTGGCCAGCACCAGGCTGTCGTAGGTGATCCGGGCGCCGCCGGCGACGAACAGCTCGTGGGCCACCGGGTCGAACGAGCCGGCCGTGGTCCCCGGGAGGAACTCCACGTCGTTCTCCACGTACCAGTCCGCGGGCTGCACGTACGCGTCGTCCAGGTCGGAGTCGCCCTTCAGATACTCCTTGGAGAGCGGCGGACGGATGTAGGGATGGTGCTCCTCCGCGCCGAGCAGCATGATGCGGCCCGCGAAGCCGCGGGACCTCAGCTCGGCGGCGGTCGTCGCACCGGCGAGACCGGCTCCGACGATGACCACAGTGGGATTGGACATAGTGCTCCGATCGCTGGTCTCCTCAGCATCCACTGTTCACACTGCCTGCGCCAGCCCCTTACACTCACCGCGCACCGTCTGCTCACAGGCAGAATTCAGCGGACGCGCAGATACTGTTTCGCATGAACGCAGGACCCCGCATTCTCATCGTCGACGACGAGCCGAACATCCGCGATCTCCTCACCACCAGCCTCCGTTTCGCCGGCTTCGCCGTGCGCGCGGTCGGCAACGGAGCCCAGGCGATCTCCGCGGTCCTCGAAGAGGAGCCAGACCTCATCATCCTCGACGTCATGCTCCCGGACATGAACGGGTTCGGCGTCACCAAACGGCTCCGCGGCGCCGGCTACACCGCGCCCATCCTGTTCCTCACCGCCAAGGACGACACCGAGGACAAGATCACCGGCCTCACGGTCGGCGGCGACGACTACGTCACCAAGCCGTTCAGCCTCGACGAGATCGTCGCCCGCATCAAGGCCATCCTGCGCCGCACGATGCAGGCCGACGAGGACGCCGTCATCCGCGCCGGCGAGCTCACGATGGACCAGGACACCCACGAGGTCTACGTGGGCGACACCCCCATCGAGCTCAGCCCGACCGAGTTCAAGCTGCTGCGCTACCTGATGCTCAACCCCAACCGCGTGCTGTCGAAGGCGCAGATCCTCGACCACGTCTGGGAGTACGACTTCAACGGCGACGCGGGAATCGTGGAGTCCTACATCTCGTACCTGCGCCGCAAGGTGGACGCGCACTCCAGCGAGCCGCTCATCCAGACCAAGCGCGGCTTCGGTTACATGCTCAAGGCCGCGAAGGCGTGACCGGGGCTCACACCCTCGGCTCAGCACCGTCTGCATAGACTGGCGGCCTGATGCACTCACGCCTGCTCGACCGCTGGAACGCGATCTCCCTCCGGACCAAGATCACCGGGGTGACCGTGCTCATGCTGACGCTCGGGCTGCTGGTGACCGGCATCGGGACGATGTCGATGCTGAAGCCGGTGCTGATCGACCAGCTCGACGCGCAGCTCTCGGCGGCGTCGGGGGCCACGTACGTCAACACGTACCTGTTCGGCTCGTCGTCGGACAAGGACAAGATCGCGACCGACTCCAGCCCGTCCGACTACTTCGCGGCGCTGTACGACGCCAGCGGCAACCTGGTCAAGACGAACTGGAGCAACATCCCGTTCGCCCACCGGCCGGCCATCCCCGAGAAGCTCAGCCTGACGGACGCCAAGGCGCTGGGCCCGGGCGGGGTCACCATCCTCAGCAACGACGGGCACACGGCCTACCGGGCGCTCGTCACGACGCAGACGTTCGCCCAGACGGGTGAGCTCGCGACCGCGATCGTCGCCACGACGACGAGTCAGATCGACACCGTGATGGCGAGCTTCCTGGCGATCTTTCTCGGCTTCGGCGTCATCGTCATCATCGTCGGCGCCGGCCTCACCCGGATGCTGGTGACGACGACGTTCTCCCCGCTGCGGGAGGTCGAGCAGACCGCCGCGGCCATCGCCGACGGCGACTTCAGCCAGCGCCTCGGCGGCGCGACCCCGAACACCGAGGTCGGCCGGCTCAACCGCTCGCTCAACACGATGCTGAACCGCATCGACCGGGCCTTCAACGACCGCGCCCGCACGATCGACCAGATGCGACGGTTCGTCGGCGACGCCTCCCACGAGCTGCGGACCCCGTTGGTGTCGGTGCGCGGCTACGCCGAGCTGTACCGGATGGGCGCGCTGCAGACGCCGGAGGACGTCGCCCAGGCGATGGAGCGAATCGAGAAGGAGGCCATCCGCATGGGTCTCCTGGTCGAGGACCTGCTGGAGCTGGCGCGTCTCGACGAGACGAAGCCCCTCGACCTCCACCCGGTCGACCTCGTGCGCATCGCGCAGGACGCCGCGATGGACGCGATGGCCGGCGCCCCCGGCCGCCGGGTGACCGTGCTGACGCCCGCACCGGTGCCGGCGCCGGTGGAGGCCGACCCGGCCGAGCCCGGACTCGACACCGTGCCGATGGCCCTCCCGGAGGACCTGACCCGCCCGCCGGGCGCCACCGGTCCGATCGCCTTCGCCGGCTCTGCGCTGGCCCGGCTGCGCCGCAGCAACCGCGGACGCCGGGGCACCACGGGCACGATCGCGGTCTCGACCGCCGAGAAGGTCGTCCTCGCCGCTCCCCCGGCCGAGCCTGCGATCGTGATGGCGGAGGAGAACAAGCTCCGCCAGGTCGTCACCAACCTGATGGGCAACGCCCTCCGCTACACCCCGGAGGACAGCCCGATCGAGATCGCGGTGCAGGTCGACCACCGCGCCGACCGCGCCGTGCTCGAAGTGCGCGACCACGGAGACGGCATCCCGCCGCAGATCCGCGACAAGATCTTCCAGCGCTTCTGGCGCGCCGACACCTCCCGCGCCCGCGAGACGGGCGGCAGCGGCCTGGGCCTGGCGATCGTCTCCTCGATCGTGGCGGCGCACCACGGCACCGTGGAGGTCGTGGAGACCGACGGCGGCGGCGCGACCTTCCGGGTGTCGCTGCCGCTGGTCGACCCGAGCCGGGCGACGGAGGCTCCGCGCACGGGTCTCTGACCCGCGGGCCGACTCAGAGCCGGCCGGCCACCCACCCGACGACGGAGGCCGCCTGGTCGTCGGAGCCGGACACCGACGCGAACTGGATCCAGGCGTCCCCGACCAGGGCGTCCACCACCGTCTCGGCGGGCGCCGACGCGGACGCGTCGGTGTGGCGGACGAGCGTGGCGAGCTCCGAGCTGCCGACCTGGATCGTGCCGCCGCTCGCGTCGGGGTCCCGGCCCACGACGAGGCCGTGATAGGTCGCGTACGCGGCGGACCCGCCCCGGAGGACGGAGACGGTGCCGATGAGCGAGGAGTCCCCGCTGCCCGACCGGTACGCGCAGACCGTCACCCGCGGATCGGCGACGAGCGCGTTCGGCAGTCCGAAGGTCGCGGCCGGCGCGACGACGGCGACCGAGGCGGGGCCGTAGATTCCGGCGACGGCCTTCAGCCAGGCGGCGTCGCCGCAGGACAGCGGCGTCACCGGTGCAGGCGTCGTGGCGCGGGCGTCGATCGCGGCGACGGTCGGGACGAACGACTGGACGAGCGCGTGGAACGCCTTCTCGTCGATGATGGAGGTGCTGCTCATGGCGACGACCGCCAACCAGGAGCCGCCGACCAGCACGTTCGTGTGGCAGGTGCTCCCCGCTCCGGACGTCGCCCGGCCGCAGTCGCCGCCCCGGGACTCGCCGCCGTCGTAGTGCGCGCCCATCGCCGAGGTCTGCGCGTACTGCTGGGCCTGCCACTGCCAGTTCGCCGTCACGCGCGGCAGGAGCTGCACGGAGAGCAGGTGGACCGCCGCCGTGGTGGCCGCGGGAGACGCGGCCGGGTCGTCTCCCCAGCGGCACCAGCCGCCGCCCGCCGCCTGGGCGCCGAAGGGCCCGCGCCCGGCCGGCGTCGTGAGCGCGTCCGCCGGGGTCGTCGCCAGTGGCGCGGAGCCGCCGAGCAGGGCCTCGACCGCGGGCGTCGCGGTGAAGGCGGCGCAGTCCAGGGGCGGCGCGACGTCAACCGCGGGCGCGGAGGTCGGCTGCGGGCTTGTCGGGGGTGAGCCCGGCAGACCGAGCGCCTGGCATCCCGAGAGGCAGAGCAGCGCGGCCGCCAGCCCGGCGAGAGCCGCCGCCCCGGACCACCGTCTCGCCGCCCTGTTCGCCACCCGCTCAGCCTCCGCCCGATCGTGACGACGATAACAGCGAAGAGGGCGCCTCCCGCGAACGGGAGACGCCCTCTAGAGCGTGTCGGACGGACTCAGAAGTCCATGCCGGCGCCCGGGTCGCCGACCGGCGCCGGGTTCTTCTCGGGCTTGTCGGCGACGACGGCCTCGGTGGTGAGGAACAGGCCCGCGATGGACGCGGCGTTCTGCAGCGCCGAGCGGGTGACCTTCACCGGGTCGTTGATGCCGGAGGCCAGCATGTCGACGTACTCGCCGGTCGCGGCGTTGAGGCCGTGACCCACGGGGAGCTCGCGCACCTTGGCGACCACGACGCCGGCCTCGAGGCCCGCGTTGATGGCGATCTGCTTCAGCGGCGCCTCGATGGCGACCTTGACGATGTTCGCGCCGGTGGCCTCGTCGCCCGCGAGCGACAGCTTCTCGAACGCGGTCTTGCCGGCCTGGATGAGGGCCACGCCACCACCGGCGACGATGCCCTCCTCGACGGCGGCCTTCGCGTTGCGGACGGCGTCCTCGATGCGGTGCTTGCGCTCCTTGAGCTCGACCTCGGTGGCCGCGCCCGCCTTGATGACGGCGACGCCGCCGGCGAGCTTCGCGAGACGCTCCTGGAGCTTCTCACGGTCGTAGTCCGAGTCGGTGTTCTCGATCTCGCCACGGATCTGGGCCACGCGGCCGGCGATGGCGTCGGGGTCGCCCGCGCCCTCGACGATGGTGGTCTCGTCCTTGGTGATGACGACCTTGCGGGCCTGGCCGAGCAGGTCGAGGGTGACGTTCTCGAGCTTGAGACCGACCTCCTCGGAGATGACCTGGCCGCCGGTGAGGATCGCGATGTCCTGCAGCATGGCCTTGCGGCGGTCGCCGAAGCCCGGGGCCTTGACGGCGACGGACTTGAAGATGCCGCGGATCTTGTTGACGATCAGGGTGGCCAGGGCCTCCCCGTCGACGTCCTCGGCGATGATGAGGAGCTGCTTGTTGGCCTGGATGACCTTGTCGACGATCGGGAGCAGGTCCTTGATCGAGGAGATCTTCTGGTTGGCGATGAGGATGTAGGTGTCCTCGAACACCGCCTCCTGGCGGTCCTGGTCGGTGACGAAGTACTGCGACAGGAAGCCCTTGTCGAAGCGCATGCCCTCGGTCAGCTCCAGCTCGGTGCCGAAGGTGTTCGACTCCTCGACGGTGACGACGCCCTCCTTACCGACCTTGTCGATGGCCTCGGCGATGATCTCGCCGATGGTGGTGTCGCCGGCGGAGATGGACGCGGTGGCGGCGATCTCGGCCTTGGTCTCGACCTCCTTGGCGCTGGCGACGAGCTCGTCGGTGACGGCCGCGACGGCCTTCTCGATGCCGCGCTTCAGCGTGATGGGGTCGGCGCCGGCGGCCACGTTGCGGAGGCCCTCCTTGACGAGCGCCTGAGCGAGGACGGTCGCGGTGGTGGTGCCGTCGCCCGCGACGTCGTCGGTCTTCTTGGCGACCTCCTTGACGAGCTCCGCGCCGATCTTCTCGTACGGGTCGTCGAGCTCGATCTCCTTCGCGATGGAGACGCCGTCGTTCGTGATGGTGGGGGCGCCCCACTTCTTCTCGAGGACGACGTTGCGACCGCGCGGGCCAAGCGTCACCTTGACGGTGTCGGCCAGGATGTTGAGGCCGCGCTCGAGGCCGCGACGGGCGTCCTCGTCGAAAGCAATGATCTTTGCCATGTGTTTCTCGTCCCTCCCGGACGTCTGCGAAAGATTCGGTGTGTTAGCACTCGATCAGGCGGAGTGCTAAAGCGATTCTGGCACTCGCGCCACGGGAGTGCAAGGCGACCTGTGCGCCGACGGCGGACACAGACAAAGGAGCGCCGCCCCGAAGGGCGGCGCTCCTCTTATATGGTCTTTGCCGATCGCTGCGTACTACAGCGGACGCACCGACTCGGCCTGCGGGCCCTTGTTGCCCGAGCCGACCTCGAACTGCACCTGCTGGCCCTCTTCGAGAACCTTGTAGCCGTTCATGTCGATCGCGGAGTAATGAACGAAAACGTCCTGTCCCCCACCCTCGACGGTGATGAATCCGTAGCCCTTTTCAGCGTTGAACCACTTCACGGTCCCGTTCGCCATGCATTACTCCCATTGCTGTGTCGCTCGCGTGGTCCAGCGCCGCGCGTTGACTCCCGATCCTAATGCTTGCAATAGCCGTTTCCGCCAGTCTTTTGGCCAATCCGTTACCAAATCGGCCGAAAGTTAAACACGCGTGAAACAAAGGGATGAGCGCGCGTACACGCGCGGAACGACGCCGGTGTCAGCCCTTGTAGTCGCTGCCGACGACCACGGTCAGGTCGGCGCCGCTGGCCGCGAAGTCCTGCGTGAGCGCGATGGTCGCGCCGGGCAGCGACTGCGCCACCCCGAGCGCCGCCGCCTGGTTCTTGGGGTCGGAGTAGTACACGATCGTCTGCGTCAGGTCCTGCTTGTCGGCGTTCGCGACGGCGCCGACCTTCCAGCCCGCCTTCGTCAGGGTGTCGCCGACCTTGCCCCCGAGGCCCGAGGTCGTGGTGCCGTTCAGCACGTTCACCGTCAGCGACGGGTCGACGGTCGGGACGATCGTCGGCGTGGGCGTCGCGGTCGGCGTCGGGGTCCCGGTCGGGGAGTTCGTGGAGCCGTGGAAGGAGATGGAGCCGCTCACCAGCGAGAGCCCGAAGATCCCCGCCGCCACGAGGACGACGACGGCGAGCGCGGCCCAGCCGACCGCGATCCAGCCGCGGCCCTTCGGGCGGGGAGCCCGGTGCGCACCGACGCGCTGCAGACCGTCCGGGATGTCGTCGAACCGGTCTCTCGGGTACTTCTCTGCCATCTACAGGTATTTCCTCGCGGTGTCAGTCGCCGGACGGGAGTGTCCGGGATCGCCGTGCTGCCAGCCGGGTCTCGCGCAGCCGGAGCAGGCGCTTGACGAGCATCGGGTCGTGCTTGAGCGCCTCCGGCCGGTCGATCAGCGCTCCGAGGAGTTGATAGTACCGGGCGGCGGAGAGACCGAACTCCTCGCGGATGGCCTGCTCCTTGGCGCCGGCATGCCGCCACCACTGACGCTCGAACGCGAGGATGGCCGCCTCACGGTCGGTCAGGCCGGTCGCGTCCGGCGCGGGGATCCGGTGGTCCGCAGCCTCCGCCACGTGCACCGCCTCCCCTCACCGTCTTCGAGTCAGCCCTTCCCCGCGCTCGCGCCTCATCCTAGGGGCGCAGTCCTGTGCGTTACCCGTTTACGCCCGGCACGTCGCAGGCCGGAACAGGGAACAGCCGCAGAGGCGACGCCGTTTAGGCTTGGGGACGGACGACGAAAGGAACGCACGATGAGCGCATCGCACGACGAGGCCGCGCAGGGCACGTACGGAGTCGAGAAGACCGACGACGAGTGGCGCCGCGAGCTCAGCCCGGAGCAGTACGCGGTGCTGCGCGAGGCGGGCACGGAGCGGCCGTGGACCGGCGAGCTGCTGGACGAGGGCCGCGCCGGCCTCTACACCTGCGCCGCCTGCGGAGCCGAGCTGTTCAAGTCGGGCACCAAGTTCGACAGCGGCTGCGGCTGGCCCAGCTTCTACGAGTCGATCCGGCCGGAGGCCGTGCAGCTTCTGGAGGACGACAGCCTGGGCATGGTGCGCACCGAGGTGCGCTGCGCGAACTGCGGCTCGCACCTGGGCCACGTGTTCCCGGACGGCTTCGGCACCCCGACGGGCGACCGCTACTGCATGAACTCGCTCTCGCTGAACTTCGCGCCAGAGGCCTGATGTCCGAGCTGGTCGAGCGGGTCGCCGCACGCCGGTCGTACTCGCGCGTGACCCCGGCGGCGCCGACGCACGAGGAGCTGCTGCCGCTCGTGGCCGCCGCGGGCCGCGTCGCCGACCACTCGGCGCTGCACCCGTGGCGGATCATCGAATTGCGCGGGGACGCGCGCGTCCGGCTGGGCCGCGCGTTCGTGAAGGACGCCAAGGCGACCGGCGAGGAGGCCGAGAAGCTGGCGGCGAAGCCGTTGCGCTCGTCGCTGCTGCTCGCGATCGTCTCGGTGCGCACGAAGAGCGAGAAGGTGCCGGGCTGGGAGCAGGACGCGGTCGCCGCGGGCGTCGCGCACCTCCTCAGCCTGCTGCTCGACGACGCGGGCTGGGGCGTGATGTGGCGCACCGGCCACCACACCCGGTCGAAGGCCGTGCACCGGATGCACGGCCTCGCGAAGAACGAGCGGCTCCTCGGCTGGCTCTACGTCGGCGGGGTGCCGGAGGACGGCAGGGACGGGCACCGGACCTCCATCGACCCGGAGCGCTTCCTCAGCACGCTCGACTGAGCGTCAGTCCGGCCGTCGCCCCCAGCGGATGCTCGCCACGGCGACCGCGACGAGGGCGAGCAGCGTTCCGGCGACGGTCGAGAATGCGACCGGAGCGGGCGAGCTCGGCGCGAGCACGTCGAGCAGGAGCGCGGTCACCAGCTGACCGGCGACGGTCGCGAGGCCGAGCAGCAGCACGCCCGTGATCCGGACGAGCAGCGCGGCGGCCGCGATGAACACGCAGCCGATCGCGCCGCCGAGGTAGAGCCACGGCTCGGTCGGCAGCGGTTTCGGGAGGCCGCGCAGGCTCCAGTCGACGGCCATGACCACCAGGAGCACGCTCGTCCCGACCACGAAGTTGATGAAGGTCGCGGTCAGGGCGCTCTCGGCGACCACCCGGACCTGGCCGTTGACGGCCTGCTGCCAGCCGAGGCCGAGGCCCGCGATCAGTGGCAGCAGCATGAGCCAGATCGGCACGGGGCCGCCGAGCTGCGCGGACACCGCCCAGGTCACCGCGCCGAGGGCGATCAGGGCGCCCGCGAGCCGCGCCGGCGTGATCGGCCGGCGGCCTCCCGGGCCGAGGCCGATGCGGTCGAGGACCAGGCCGCTGACGGTCTGGCCGGCCACGACCGCGACCGTGAACAGCGCGACGCCGAGCACCGCGGCGGCGACGCCCTGCGACAGCACCAGGAACGCGCCCGCGGTGCCGCCCGCGACGTACCACCAGGGCAGCTCGCGCGTGCGCAGCGCGGCGACGACCCGGCCGAAGCCGCGCCGCCCGGCGGGGGCGACGGCCATCGCGACGAGGAGGATCACGAGCCCGGAGCCGAACGAGATGACGGCGGCGGTGACCCCGTCGCCCAGCCGCTGCCCCAGCTCGCCGTTGATGCGCGACTGGAGGGCGACGCCGGCACCGCAGAAGATCGCGCAGACGAGCGCGAGCCAGAGCGGGAAGGAGCGGGAGGTCACTCCCCCAAGCCTAGGGGGCTGTCAGGGAGCGGGCGCCTCGCCGTCGGAGGGCGACGGGTGCGGGAGCCAGGGGATGTTCTCCTCCGGCGCGACGTCCTTCTCGAAGTCGAGGTCGTAGTCGTCGCCCTGCTCCACGACGTCGGGCTTGTCGGCGTCGTCGGGCTGTTCGGCGTCGTGCTGCTTGTCGGTCATTCCCTCACCGTACCCGGCGCCTCGTCGGCGAGGAAGGCGATCGGAGACTCGATGGCGTCGGCGATCTCGCGCAGGAACCGGGCCGCCACTCCGCCGTCGGTGACGCGGTGGTCGAAGACCAGGCTGAGCTGCACGATCCGGCGCGCGACGACGGCGCCGTCGACCACCCACGGGCGCTCGATGACGCGGCCGATGCCGAGGATGGCGACCTCCGGGTGGTTGATGATCGCGGCGCTGCCGTCGACGCCGAGGCTCCCGTAGTTGTTCACGGTGAAGGTGGAGCCGGTCAGGTCCGCGGGCGGCAGCACGCCGTCGCGCGCGGCGGCGGACAGCCGGCCGAGCTCGGCGTCGAGCTCGCGGACGCTCGACCGGTCGGCGCGGCGGATCACCGGGACGAGCAGGCCGCGCGGGGTGTCGGCGGCGAAACCGAGGTTCACCCCGGTGAACACCTCGATGCCGTCCCCGTCGGCGGTGACCCGGCCGGCGAGCTCGGGATGCCGCGCGAGCGCGCTGAGCGCGAACCGAGAGATGAAGGCGAGCAGCGACGGCGGCTTACCGGACTTGCCGAGGGTCTGCCTGGCCTCCCACAGCTCGGTGGCGTCGACGTCGACCCAGACGGTCGCCTCCGGGATCTCGGAGCGGCTGCGCGTCATGGTCTCGGCGACCGTGCGGCGGAGGCGGGAGAACGGGGCGACGGAGGCGATGTCGAGGCCCGTGCGGGGGTCGGTCCCGGGCTCGGCGGCGGGCGTCGGGCGAGTGGCGGTCGCCGGACGGGTCGCGGGCGCGGTGGCCGCGCTGGGCGCGGTGGCCTTGGCAGCGGCGAGCGCCGCCTCCACATCGCGCCGCGTGACGACACCGCCCTGGCCGCTCGGGGTGAGCGAGGCGAGGTCGATGCTGTGGGTCCGCGCGAGGGCGCGGACGACCGGCGACACGACGGGGACGATCCGGCTCGGCGCACCGGCCGCGACTCCGGTGCCGCGCTGGGTGGCGCGGCCGCGGCGGCGGGCGGTGGCGTGGTCGGTGGTGCCGTAGCCGACGAGCACGGCGCCGGAGCCGGCCGCGACGGGTTCGGGCTCGCGCTCGGAGGCGGCGGCTTCGGCGGCGGCCTCTACGGGCGCCTCCGCCTCGGCGTCCTCCCGCACCTCCAGCAGCGGCGAGCCGACCAGGATGGTCTCGCCCTCCTCGCCGTGGCAGACGGCGACGACGCCGGCGTACGGCGACGGCACCTCGACGACCGACTTGGCGGTCTCCACCTCGGCGATCGGCTGGTCCACGGTCACCGTGTCGCCGACCGCGACCAGCCAGCGGACCAGTTCGGCGTCGGCGAGTCCCTCGCCCAGGTCGGGCAGCGCGAAGACCTTCATGCGTCCTCCCACTGCAGGCTGTCGACGGCGTCGAGCACGCGGTCCACGCCCGGCAGGTAGAAGCGCTCCAGCTTCGGCGGCGCGAACGGGGTGTCGAAGCCGGTCACCCGGCGGACCGGCGCCTCCAGGTAGTGGAAGCAGCGCTCGGAAACGCGGGCGACGATCTCGGAGGCGACGCTGGCGAAGCCCGGCGCCTCCGCCACGACGACGGCGCGACCGGTCGCCCGGACGGCGGCGCATACGGTCTCGTCGTCGAACGGGGTCAGGGTCCGCACGTCGATCACGGCCAGGCTGCGGCCCTCCTCGGCGGCGGCCTCCGCGGCGGCGAGCGCCACCGGCACGGTCGGGCCGTAGGCGATCAGGGTGGCGTCGGTGCCCTCCCTGGCGACGCGCGCGCGGCCCAGCTCGGGCAGCGGCGCGGTCGTGTCGACCTCGCCGGTCGACCAGTACAGCTTCTTCGGCTCCATGAAGACGACCGGATCCGGGGAGGCGATCGCGGCGCGGAGCAAGCCGTAGGCGTCCTGCGGGGTCGCCGGCGACACCACGGTCAGGCCGGGCGTGTGCACGTAGTAGGCCTCGGAGGAGTCGGAGTGGTGCTCGACGCCGCCGATGCCGCCCGCGAACGGGATGCGGATGACCATCGGCAGCCGGACCTTCCCGCGGGTGCGGTTGCCCATCTTGGCGACGTGGTCCACGATCTGCTCGAACGCCGGGTAGGCGAAGGCGTCGAACTGCATCTCGACCACCGGGCGCATCCCGTTCATCGCCATCCCGACCGCGGTGCCGACGATGCCGGACTCGGCCAACGGGGTGTCGAAGCAGCGCTGCTCGCCGAAGCGCTTGGTCAGGCCGTCGGTGATGCGGAAGACGCCGCCGAGCGTGCCGACGTCCTCGCCGAAGACGAGGACGGCCGGGTCCTCCGCGAGGGAGTCGGCGAGGGCGCGGTTGAGGGCCTGCGCCATCGTCATGGTGGCGACGGCGGGCGCAGACGGCTGCTCGGGCTCGGGCTGCCGGTCCTCCGGCTGACGGTCGGCGGGGGCGTCGTGCATGATCGTCATCGGGCGACCTCCTCGGTGCGGGACTGCGCTGCCCGGGTCTCGGCGGCGAGCTCGGCCGCGAGCAGTGCGGACTGCTCCCGGAGCTGCGGCGTCGGCTCGGCGTAGACGTACTCGAACAGGTCCAGCGGCTGCGGCTCGGCGTCCGCCATGATCCGGGTGCGGAGGTCGACGGCGACGCGCTCGGCGTGCGCGCGGAACTCGGCGTCGTCGTCGTCGGTCAGCGCGCCCTCGGCCGTCAGCCAGGTGCGCAGGCGCAGCAGCGGGTCGCGGGCGATCCACGGCTCCACCTCGGCGGAGGTGCGGTAGCGGGTCGCGTCGTCGGCGTTGGTGTGCGACTTCATCCGGTAGGTGAGCGCCTCCACCAGCGTGGGGCCGCCGCCCTCCCGGGCCTCGGTGATGGCCTCACCCAGCACCGCGAGAAGCGCGGCGAGGTCGTTGCCGTCGACCAGGCGACCGCGCATCCCGTAGCCGACGCCCTTGTGCGCCAGGCTCGGCGCGGCGGTCTGCCGGCTGAGCGGCACGGAGATCGCGTAGCCGTTGTTCTGGACGAGGAAGACGACGGGGAGGTGGAACACGGCCGCGAAGTTGAGCGCCTCGTGGAAGTCGCCCTCGCTGGTGGCGCCATCGCCGCACAGCGCGACGACCACGGTGTCCTCTCCGCGCATCCTGGCTGCGTGGGCGAAGCCGACCGCGTGCAGGAGCTGGGTGGCGAGCGGGGTCGCCTGCGGGGCCACGCGGTACTCGTTCGGGTCGTAGCCGGAGTGCCAGTCGCCGCGCAGCAGCAGGAAGGCCTCGAACGGGTCCACGCCCCGGGAGACGACGGCGACCGAGTCGCGGTAGGTCGGGAACAGCCAGTCCTGCTCGCCGAGCACCATCGCCGCGGCGACCTCGCAGGCCTCCTGGCCGTGCGAGGACGGGTACACGGCCAGCTTGCCCTGGCGCACCAGGGCGTCGGCCTGATCGTTGAGCCGCCTGCCCAGCACGAGGCGGCCGTAGCCGTCGCGCAACTGCTCGGTGGTCGGGAACGCGTAGTGCTCGTGCGGGTGGCCCGAGCCCTGCTCGTCGATGAGCCGCAACGGGGTGTCGCCCGGCATCAGATCGTCGGCGTGCATCTGTTCTCCTTCGAAAGACGTCGCTGATGTTCATGGTGACTTCGCTGGACCAGGTTTGCCAGTCGTGGAGTGGTTTCGAGACGAATGGATGCGGAACCGTCGGAGGGATGCCAAACTGTCTCCCATCATGGACGACATCGACTCCCGCATCGTCGCGGCCCTGCGCGCGGACGGCCGCGCCTCGATCACCGCGGTCGCCGAAGCGGCCCACGTCTCCCGCGCGAACGCCTACGCGCGGGTCTCGCGCCTGGTCGACGAGGGCGTCATCACCGGCTTCACCGCCAAGGTCGACCCGCGCCTCTCCGGACGGGCGTCGTCGGCGTACGTGACGATGCGCGTGGAGCAGGCGGACTGGCACGACCTCCGCGCCCGGCTCCGGGAGATCCCCGAGGTGGAGCACTTCGCGCTCGTCGGCGGCGACTTCGACGTCATCCTGCTGGTGAGGGCGCGCGACAACGAGGATCTGCGCCGGGTGGTGCTGGAGGAGCTGACCAGCATCCCGTCGGTGCGGGACACGAAAACCTCACTCGTCTTCGAGGACCACGACCTGCGATAACCGCCGCGTCGCGCCGAGATTCGTGCCGAATGGCGCGAAAGCCGCGGTGAATCGCGCCATTCGGCACAAATGTCGGCGCTGGTGCGTGGCGCGGTGGGAGTCGATACGCTCGGGGCATGGCGGGCGCGCTCACCTCGGAGCTCACGGTCGGGGACCTGCTGGCCCTCGCGCGACTGGACGACCACGCCGCGGTGGACGGGCTCACGGTGGCGCTCACCTGGCGCTACGAGCACACGATGACGCTGGCGAAGGCGCTCGCGGCGGCCGGGTCGGGAGTGATCCTCTCTCTCGTGGTGCCGGTGCTGCAGTCGAACCCCGGCGTGAATCCCGTCCCCGTCGCGGCCTGGCTGTGGGTGCTCGTCGCCGGGACGGTCACGATGCTGAGCGGCGGAGTCTTCTACCTGCTCGCCCGCCGCGCCCAGCGGACGTTCGTGCTCGCGCAGGGCCTCCTCGCCGAGCTGCTCGCCCTCCGCTCCGCGCCGCCCGCGCCGGGAGGCACCCGATGAGCACCACCATCGTCGTCGTCCTCGCCTCCATCGTCGTGGTGCTGGCCGTCGCGCTCGCCGTCGCGGCGCTCCTCGTGCTGGCGAACCGCCTGCGAGCCGATCGCCACCGCGCCGCCGCGCTCGGCAGCCCGGCCGCGTGGAGCGCACTCGACGGGATCACGCTCAGCGGGTACTCCGACGACGAGCGCGTGCGGGCGGCGGTCGACGGCTTCCTCACGGCCGGCCGGCGCGGATGAGCGGCCGGCTCCGGAGCAGCTGACCACTTTGCCGTCGGTCAGCCTCTGCTGTCCCGCGACCGCCGGCGGCGAGCGAGGCCGATGATGAGGGCCACCGTCACGAGGACGAGGCCACCGAGCCAGAATACGGCTGCCGTCGACGCCAGAGCCGGCACCTGTCCGATGGCGAGCGTGCCCGCTGCGAGGACGCAGAGCACGGCCACGGGGATGGAGCCCGACGCTCGGCGAGGCGTGCGCGTCACGAGTTCAGATTCGCGGTGGTGATGCAGAAGCTCACCGTTCCCGGCTCCGCAACTGATCGGGAGTGGGCTCCGGGTCGGCCTGGGCGGCGACGACCTGGTCGACGCTCGGGACCCCATCGATCCAGGATTGGACCCGGCCCGAACGGTCGTCCACAGGTGTGAACGTCATCTGCGTGAAGCCGACTACGTCACCAGCTGGATCGAACATGACGGACACCGAGGACTGCTCCATCACCCCTTGACCGGCCGATGCCGGCACCCGCAGGATTCGCGTCGATTCGTCGGCCTGCCAGGCGACCGCGCTCGGGGTCCAGTCGCAGGCCTCCCATGACCGTCACCGGCCCCGCGAAGGCATCCGCGAGGAGCGTCTCGGCGTGCTGGCGCGCGCTTTCGCGCGAGTTGCAACAGACATCTGTTCTCTCCTTCGAGTCAGGTGATCGGTGACCACACGATTCCATGAGAGCAATGCTCAATGTCAGATGTCAATGCTTGCATTAGTGACATGGCTCGCCCCACCCTGCCGCGCAACCCCGCCCGGCGCTACGCTCGCGCCATGGCCGCCTCCCTCCCCCGCCTCCCCGTCACCGGCGACCGGGACCCGTCGCGGGCGCACTGGATGGAGCTGTTCTTCGACCTCGTGTTCGTCGCGCTGGTCGGGCAGCTCGCCCACGGGCTGCACACCGAGCCGTCGTTCGGGACGCTCGCGATCTTCGTCGCCCTGTTCGCGTCGGTCTGGTGGTCGTGGGTCAACCTGACCTTCGTCGTGGATGTGTCGCCGCAGCTCAGCGCGCGGCGGCTGTCGATCGTGATGCTGATCGCGATGTTCGCTGTCGGCGCGCTTGCGGTCGCGGCGCCGGAGGCGGTCGGCGACCGGGCCTGGCTGTTCGCGGCCGGCAACGCAGTGCTGCGGGTGCTGCTGCTGGTGGTGTGGATCGGCTTCTCCTGGTCGAACGGGACGGCCTCGCGGGTTCGCATCCTCGTCTACAACGGACTGACCGCCGTGCTCTGGCTGGTCTCCATCGCCCTCCCCGCCCCGGCGAACTACGTGCTGTGGGCGGTCGCGATCGTCCTGGAGGTCGTGCTGCTGACCGCGACCTCCGGCAGCTGGGCGGCGATCGCGCTCGACCGGCTGAACGTCGAGCACCTGTCGGAGCGGTTCGGGCTGCTCGTCATCATCGTGCTCGGCGAGTCGGTGCTGAGCATCGTGGACGCGGTGCCCGGCGCCTGGACCCTCGCCGCCGGGCTCGTCGGCGTGCTCGGGCTGCTGCTGACCGCCGGGCTGGCGTGGTCGTTCTTCCTCTACGGCGTGGATGTGATGGCGAGCGGGCTGGAGCGGCTGCTGGAGGCCGGCGACGTGCGCACGATCCGGGACACGGTCGCGTTCCTGCCGTTCCTGCTGCTGGCGGGGGTCACCGCGCTGTCCGGCGCGCTCGCCGAGGGGATCGCGCACCCGGGCGAGCCGCTGCCGCCGGCGCTGGCGGTGTCGCTCGGCGGCGGGATCGCGCTGTTCTACCTGACCAACGCGGTCATCGCGCGACGCTACGGCGACCCGTGGCGGGTCGTGCTGCGCTGGGCGACGCCGGCGGTCGGACTGTCCGCGGCGCTCGCGGTCGCGGCGCTGTGGCTGCCGGCCGCGGCGGCGATCGGCTGCGCGGTGGTGATTCTGGGGGTGGTGGTGGCGTCGGCAGAGCTCGCCTCGCGGTCACGGCGGTTGCTCGCGGGTCGGGGTTCTGCGACTATTTACTAGCTGAACGTTCGTTCGGTAATTCGCATTCGAAGGAGTTGCGATGGCGGAGGCCTACCTCGTCGGCGGTGTGCGCACGGCGGTCGGACGCTACGGCGGAGCATTGGCGGGCATCCGGCCCGACGATCTCGCCGCCCTCGTCGTGGGCGAGGCCGTGCGCCGCGCAGGAGTGGACGGCTCGACGCTCGACGACGTCATGCTCGGAGCCGCGAACCAGGCCGGCGAGGACAACCGGAACGTGGCCCGCATGGCCGCGCTGCTGGCCGGCCTCCCGGACAGCGTCCCCGGCGTCACCGTCAACCGGCTGTGCGCGTCCGGCCTCAGCGCCGTCACGCTCGCCGGTCAGGCGATCCGCGCGGGCGACGCCGACCTGATCGTGGCGGGCGGCGTCGAGTCGATGACGCGGGCGCCCTGGGTGCAGGCCAAGCCGGCGCGGCCGTGGGCGAAGCCGGGTGCGCAGTTCGACACCTCCATCGGCTGGCGGTTCACCAACCCGCGGTTCCTGGAGCGCGACAAGGCCACCTACTCCATGCCGGAGACCGCGGAGGAGGTCGCGCGCCTCGACGGGATCAGCCGGGAGGAGGCCGACGCGTTCGCGCTGGAGAGCCACCGGCGCGCCGCGGCGGCGACCGACGCGGGGCGCTTCGCCGAGGAGATCGTCCCGGTCACGACCCCCGCCGGGGAGGTCACGGCCGATGAGAGCATCCGCCGCGACACCGATGCTGCCGCCCTCGCGGCGCTGCGGCCGGTCGTCGCGGGAGGCGGCGTCGTCACAGCGGGCAACTCGTCGCCGCTGAACGACGGCGCGTCCGCGATCGTGGTCGCCAGCGGCGACGCCGTGCAGCGCTACGGCCTCCGCCCGCGCGCCAGGATCGTCGCCTCGGCGAGCGCCGGCGTCGCGCCCGAGGTGATGGGGCTCGGCCCGGTCCCCGCGACCAACCGCGCGCTCGACCGCGCCGGCCTGGAGCTCGGCGACATCGGCAGCATCGAGCTCAACGAGGCGTTCGCCGCGCAGGCCATCGCGTGCATGCGCCGGCTGGGGCTGGACGACGACAGCGGCCGGGCGCGGGTGAACGCCGACGGCGGCGCGATCGCGCTCGGGCACGCGCTGGGGTCGAGCGGCGCGCGCATCCTGGTGACGCTGCTCGGCCGGATGGAGCGCGAGCGGTCCCGGTACGGGTTGGCGACGATGTGCGTCGGCGTCGGCCAGGGCGCCGCCCTGATCGTGGAGGCGCTGTGATGACGGCGCCGACGACGCTGCTGATCGCCGAGAGCGCCGACCGCGTGGTCGCGACGCTCAACCGGCCCGAGGTCCGCAACGCCATCGACCAGCGGATGGTGGACGAGCTGCACGCCCTGTGCGAGGAGCTGGAGCGCGACCCGCGCATCCTCATCCTCACCGGCTCGGAGGGCGTGTTCGCCTCCGGCGCGGACATCGCCGAGCTGCGGGAGCGCACCACGGCCGACGCGCGCCGCGCGATCAACGCGACGATCTTCCTCCGCATCGCGGAGCTGCCCATGCCGGTGATCGCCGCGCTCGACGGCTACGCGCTGGGCGGCGGCGCCGAGCTCGCCTACGCGGCGGACTTCCGGCTCGGCACCCCGCGGCTGCGGATCGGCAACCCGGAGACGTCGCTCGGGATCATCGCCGCGGCCGGCGCGCTCTGGCGGCTGCCGCAGCTGGTCGGCGAGCCGCTCGCCGCCGAGATCACGATGGCCGGGCGCGTGCTGAACGGTGAGGAGGCGCTGGCCGCCGGGCTGGTGAGCGACCTGTTCGCGCCGGGCGAGTTGCTCGCCGGCGCGCACGCCCTCGCCGACCGGATCGCGAAGAACGACCCGCTGGCGACCCAGTACACCAAGCGGGTCCTGCGCGCGCCGCTCGGCGACCATCCCCGGGCCGAGCGGGAGGCGCAGGCCGTGCTGTTCGAGTCGCCGGAGAAGCAGCGCAGGATGACCGAGTTCCTGGAGCGGAGGCGGCGATGAGCGACCGGACGAACAGCGTGCCGGAGCAAGTAGGCGTGATCGGCGGCGGCCGGATGGGTGCGGGCATCGCGCACGCGTTCCTGATGGCGGGCGCCCGGGTCGCCGTGGTGGAGCGCGACGCCGCGTCGGCATCCTCGGCCCGCGAGCGCGTGGAGGCCGCGATCGACGGCAGCGTGCGCCGCGGCGCCACGGCCCCAGCGCCCGAGCGGCTGCTCGAGACGACCTCCTGGGACGCGCTGCGCGGCGCCGCCCTCGTCGTGGAGGCCGTGCCCGAGCTCCCCGAGCTCAAGTATGACGCCCTCCGCCGCGCCGAGGAGCTCCTGGAGCCCGACGCCGTCCTGGCGAGCAACACCTCCTCGCTGTCCATCGACAGCCTCGCCGAGGTGCTGACGCGGCCGGGCGGCTTCCTCGGCATGCACTTCTTCAACCCCGTCCCGGCCTCCTCCCTGGTGGAGGTCGTGGCCGGGCAGGCGACCGCGCCGAGCACCGTCGACCTCGCGACCGGCTGGGTGGAGGCGCTCGGTAAGACGCCGATCGTGGTCCGCGACTCCCCCGGCTTCGCGTCGTCCCGCCTCGGGGTGCTGCTCGGGCTGGAGGCCGTGCGGATGGTCGAGGAGGGCGTCGCGTCCCCCGAGGCCATCGACACCGCGATGACCCTCGGCTACAAGCACCCGGTCGGGCCGTTGCGGCTCACCGACATCGTCGGGCTGGACGTGCGGCTCGACATCGCGGAGTACCTCGCGAGCGAGCTGGGGCCGCGGTTCGAGCCTCCCGCGCTGCTGCGCCGCATGGTCGCCGACGGCCTGCTCGGCCGCAAGTCCGGGCGCGGGTTCTACGACTGGAGCGGCAACGAGGCGGCGGGCGGGGCACCGCTCACGCGCGCTCCGGAGCCTCCACGATGAGGTTCGTGATGCGCACGGTGCAGAGCCGGTTGCCCTCCTCGTCGGTCAGGACGACCTCGTGCGAGGTGACCTTCCTGCCGAGCCGGATCGCCGTCGCGACGCCGGTCACCAGGCCGCTGCGCGCGGACCGGTGGTGCGTCGCGTTGATGTCGAGCCCGACCGCGCTGCGTCCGGGGCCGGCGTGGATGACGGCCGCCCACGAGCCGAGCGCCTCCGCGAACGCCACCGAGGCGCCGCCGTGCAACAGCCCGAACGACTGGCGGTTGCCCGCCACCGGCATCGTCGCGACGACGCGCTCCGCGGATTGCTCCAGGATGCGCACGCCCATCTTCTCGTCGAGCTCGCCGAGCTCGATCGTCCAGTCTCCATCGGCCACGGCACCAGCCTATGTCCGAACCAGCCGAGCGCCGTCGCTCCAGACCCTCCCGGGAGGAACCGAATCATGAGTCTGCCCAGCTACCTGCGCGATCAGTGGTGGAGCCCGGCGTCCGACGAGGGCGCCGCGGAGGTGCGCGACGCCTCCACCGGCGAGCTCGTCGCCCGCGTCAGCGCGGAGGGCGCCGACCTCGCGGGCGCGCTCGAGTATGCGCGCACGGTCGGTCAGGCCTCGCTCGGCGAGCTGACCTTCCACCAGCGCGCGATGCTGCTCAAGCGGATGGCGCAGGTGCTGACCGAGCGCAAGCAGGAGCTGTACGACCTCTCCGCCCGCGCCGGGGCGACCCGGACGGACGCCTGGATCGACGTGGACGGCGGCATCGGCGCGATGTTCACCTACTCGTCGAAGGGCCGTCGCGAGCTCCCGAACGCGCACGTCATCGTGGACGGTCCCGCGGAGTCGCTGGCGAAGGACGGCTCCTTCCTCGGACAGCACATCTTCACCCGGCTCCCCGGCGTCGCCGTGCAGATCAACGCGTTCAACTTCCCGGTCTGGGGGCTGCTGGAGAAGTTCGCGCCCTCGTTCCTCGCCGGGATGCCGACCCTCGCCAAGCCCGCGACGCCGACCGCGTACGTGGCGGAGGCGATGGTGCGCATCCTGGTCGAGTCCGGGCTGCTGCCCGCGGGGTCGCTGCAGCTCGTCTCGGGCAGCGTGCCCGGGCTGTTCGACCACCTGCGGCTGGGCGACCTGGTCGCGTTCACCGGGTCGGCCTCCACCGCCGAGCGGCTGCGCTCGCACGACTCGGTGCAGACCGGCGGCGTGCGGTTCACGAGCGAGACGGACTCCATCAACGCGTCGGTGCTCGGGCCCGACGCGCTGCCCGGGACTCCCGAGTTCGACGCCTACGTCAAGCAGCTCGTGGTCGAGCTGACCGCCAAGGCCGGCCAGAAGTGCACGGCCATCCGCCGCGCGATCGTCCCGGCCGCGTCCGTCGACGACCTGCTCGCCGCGGTGCGGTCGCGCATCGAGGAGCGTGTCGTGGTCGGCGACCCGCGCGCGGAGGGCGTCACGATGGGCCCGCTCGCCTCCCGCGAGCAGCGCGCCGAGGTGCTCCGCCAGGTGGCGCGGCTGGTGGAGGCCGGCGGCGAGCTGGCCATCGGGGGCCTCGACCAGCCGAGCGTCCGCCGCGGCGATGGCAGTCTCGGCGTCGAGCTCGAAGGTGCCTTCGTCGCCCCGATCGTGCTGCGGTTCGCCGACGCCCGCACCCCGGAGGCGCACTCCGTGGAGGCGTTCGGCCCGGTCGCGGCCGTGCTGCCCTACGGCTCGGCCACCGAAGCCGCGCAGCTCGTCGCGCTCGGCGGCGGCTCGCTCGTGACCAGCGCGGCCACGCACGACCCGGACTTCGCCCGCGAGCTGGTGATGGCGACCGCGGCGTACAACGGCCGCATCCTGCTGCTCGACCGCGACGACGCCCGCACCTCCACCGGCCACGGCTCGCCGATGCCGCACCTCGTCCACGGCGGCCCCGGCCGCGCCGGCGGCGGCGAGGAGCTGGGCGGCATCCGCGCGGTGCTGAACCACATGCAGCGCACGGCCCTCCAGGGCTCCCCCGACCTCCTCACGGCCGTCACCGGCGTGTGGCACGAGGGCGCCGCGGCCGAGACCGAGGGCCCGCACCCGTTCCGCAAGTCGCTCGCGACGCTGCGGATCGGCGACCAGGTGCAGTCGGAGTCGCGCCGCGTGACCCTGGACGACATCGAGACGTTCGCCACCTTCACCGGCGACACGTTCTACGCGCACATGGACGAGGAGGCCGCGGCCGCGAACCCCTTCTTCCCCGGGCGGGTCGCGCACGGCTACCTGCTCGTGTCGTGGGCGGCCGGCCTGTTCGTGGACCCGGCGCCCGGCCCCGTTCTCGCCAATTCCGGGCTGGAGAACCTGCGGTTCCTGACGCCGGTCTCCCCCGGCGACAGCATCCGGGTGGCGCTGACGGCCAAACAGATCACGCCGCGCGAGACGGACGAGTACGGCGAGGTGCGCTGGGACGCGCGCATCCTCAACCAGAAGGACGAGCTCGTCGCGTCGTACGACGTCCTCACCCTCGTCGCGAAGGAGTAACCCGGGCGGCCGAGGGGCACGTTGTTGTCACTTTCGAGCGCGAAAAGCGACAACGACGTGCCCCTCGGCGCGGGTGATGGGGATGTGCGGCGTCAGGCGGGGGTGCGGATCGCGAGCGCGAGGATGGTGTCCGCGAGCGCATCGGGCGGGACCGGCCCTGTGGGGTCGTACCACTCCGTGAGCGAGTTGATCATCCCGAACAGCAGGCGCGCGACCACAGCCGGGTCGGCGTCCACCCGCAGCGAGCCCTCGTCGCGGGCCTCCGCCACCAGCGCGGCGACCGCGTGGTCGAAGGCGCGCCGGCGCTGCAGCGCGGCCCGCTCCACCTCGGTGTTGCCGCGGACGCGCAGCAGCAGCGTGACGTACGGGAGGCGGTCGACCAGCACCAGCACGGCCTCGCGGAGCACCTGCGCGAGCCGCTCGGCGGCGGTCCCGGTGGTCTCTTCGGCCGAGCGCAGCGCGCCCTCCAGGCCGTCGAGTGCCTCATCCAGGGCGAGCGCCAGCAGCTCGTCCTTGGAGGCGACGTGGTGGTAGATCGCCGACTTGGACAGCCCGAGGCGCTCGGCGAGCATCCCGATGGAGGTCGCGTCGTAGCCGTGCTCGTTGAAGGCGGCCACGGCGACTTCGAGGATGCCGCGCTGGTCGTAGCCGGGCCGGCCCCGGCGCAGGGGCTCGGCCGTCCGGGTGTCGGTCACCCAGCAAGTGTGGCATGAACCCGCCCGCCTCGCATATACTGAACGAACGATCAGTAAGTATTGATGGGAGAGCTTGGTTCAATGGCGAACACGACGGAAGCCACCACCCCCACGGACGACGACGCCGCCGGCGAGGCGCTCTTCGAGCAGCTCATTGCCGCCGACTCCCGCATCGAGCCGCGCGACTGGATGCCCGACGCCTACCGGCGCACCCTCATCCGCCAGATGTCGCAGCACGCGCACTCCGAGATCATCGGCATGCAGCCCGAGGCCAACTGGATCAGCCGCGCCCCGAGCCTCAAGCGCAAGGCCATCCTGATGGCCAAGGTGCAGGACGAGGCCGGCCACGGGCTCTACCTCTACTCCGCGACGCAGACGCTCGGCATCACCCGTGACGAGATGACCGAGCAGCTCATCACCGGCGCCGCCAAGTACTCCTCGATCTTCAACTACCCCACGCTGAGCTGGGCCGACATCGGCGCGATCGGCTGGCTGGTCGACGGTGCGGCCATCTGCAACCAGGTTCCGCTCTGCCGCTGCTCCTACGCCCCCTACGGCCGCGCGATGGTGCGCATCTGCAAGGAGGAGTCCTTCCACCAGCGCCAGGGCTTCGAGATCCTGCTGACGCTGATGCGCGGCACGCCGGAGCAGCAGCGGATGGCGCAGGATGCGGTGAACCGCTGGTACTGGCCGTCGCTGATGATGTTCGGGCCGCCGGACGCCGACTCCCCCAACTCCGCGCGCTCGATGGCGTGGAAGATCAAGCGGTTCTCCAACGACGACCTGCGGCAGCGGTTCGTCGGGATGCTCGTGCCGCAGGCCGAGGCGCTCGGCGTGACGTTCCCCGACCCCGACCTGCGCTGGAACGAGGAGCGCCAGGCGTACGACCTCGGCGAGATCGACTGGAGCGAGCTGCAGCGCGTCATCGCCGGCGACGGCCCGTGCAACGCGCAGCGGCTGCAGCGCCGCCGCGACGCGCACGAGGACGGCGCCTGGGTGCGCGAGGCGGCCGCGGCCTACGCGGAGAAGAAGGCCCAGCAGGCCCGGAACCAGGAGGTCGCCGCATGAGCACCCAGCAGAAGCCGGCCCACGAGGTCTGGCCGCTGTGGGAGGTCTTCGTGCGCGCCTCCCGCGGCCTCAGCCACGTCCACGTCGGCTCGCTGCACGCGCCCGACGAGGAGCTCGCGGTGCGCAACGCCCGCGACCTCTACACCCGGCGCGGCGAGGGCGTCTCGATCTGGGTGGTCCGCTCCGACGCGATCACCACGAGCGACCCGTCCGCCAAGGACGCGTTCTTCACCTCGCCGGAGGGGAAGAACTTCCGGCACGCCACGTACTACACGGAGAGCGAAGGGGTGAAGCACCTGTGACGGACCACGACCCCCACGGCCACGGTCACGACGAACACGGTCACGACGAGCACGGCCACGTCGAGCTCAGCACAGTGACCCTGTCGGCCGAGTTCGTCGCCGACGAGGCCACGGCCTCCCCCGACGCCGCCGAGTACGCGCTCTGGCTCGGCGACGACTCGCTCGTGCTCGCCCAGCGACTCGGCTGGTGGATCTCCCGCGCGCCCGAGCTGGAGGAGGACGTCGCGCTGGCGAACATCGCCCTCGACCTGCTCGGCCACGCCCGCGCCCTGCTCCGCTACGCCGGCAGCGCCACGGAGCGCTCGGAGGACGACCTGGCCTACTGGCGCGACGAGCAGGACTTCCGGTCCGCGCACCTCTTCGAGCAGCCGAACGGCGACTTCGCGCACACGATCGTGCGGCAGTTCGCGGCCGCCCACTACCTCTACGAGCTCTACGAGCGGCTGCGCGCCTCCGAAGACGCCGTGCTCGCGGCGATCGCGGGCAAGGCGGTCAAGGAGGTCGCCTACCACTGCGACCACGCCGACCAGTGGGTGCTCCGGCTGGCGCTCGGCACCGACGAGTCCCGGCGCCGCACGCTGACCGCGTTCGCCGACCTGTGGCCGTACGTCGCGGAGCTGTTCCGCGACGAGCCGCTGATGGACCGGCTCGAGGGCGTCGCCCCGCGGCCGTCGACGCTGCGCGACGCGTTCGACGCCGCCGTCGCGCCGATCCTGGCGGAGGCCGAGCTGGAGCTCCCGAGCACCTTCACCGCCGCGGGCGGCGGACGCGAGGGCCGGCACTCCGAGCACCTCGCGCCGCTCCTCGCCGAGATGCAGGTGCTCACGCGCTCGCACCCCGGAGCGACCTGGTGACCGGGCACGCGGCCGAGGCCGGCCGGGCCTGGGCGGCCGCCGCCGCCGTGCTCGACCCGGAGGTCCCCGTGCTGAACCTCGACGACCTCGGCGTGCTGCGGGAGGTCACCGTGACCGACACCGGGGTGGAGGTCGTGCTCACGCCGACGTACTCCGGCTGCCCGGCGATGGACACGATCCGGGAGGACGTCGTGCGCGCCCTCGCCGCCGAGGGCTTCAGCGACGTGCGGGTGAGCCTCGCGCTCGCCCCGGCCTGGACGACTGACTGGATCAGCGCGCACGGCCGCGCCGCGCTCCGCGACTACGGCATCGCGCCGCCTCCCGGCACCGGCCCCGTCCGGCTCACGCTCGCGATCAAGTGCCCGCACTGCAGCTCGCTGAAGACCAGGGAGGTCTCCCACTTCGGCTCCACTGCGTGCAAGGCGCTCTACGTCTGCGACGAGTGCGGCGAGCCGTTCGACCACTTCAAGGCTCTGTGAGGTTCCCCTGATGGCGCGTGCGCGATTCCACACGCTCGCGGTCGCAGAGGTGCGCCCGCTGACCGCCGCGAGCGTCGAGGTGACGTTCGCCGTCCCCGACGACCTGTACGGGGAGTACGACTACCTGCCGGGGCAGCACGTCGCCCTCCGCGCGACCGTCGGCGGCAAGGAGTTGCGGCGCAGCTACTCGATCTGCCGCCCGCCGTCGCCCGGCCGGATCAGCGTCGCGATCAAGCGCGACCTGGGCGGCGCGTTCTCCACTTGGGCGACCAGCGAGCTGCGCACGGGCGACCGGATCGACGTGATGAGCCCGCAGGGCACGTTCACCATCGACCTCGGCGCGCTCGACGGCGTGCACGTCGCGGGGATCGCGGCCGGGTCGGGCATCACGCCGCTGATGGCGCTGGCCTCCAGCGTGCTGGCGGCCTCCGACACCAGCTCGTTCAGCCTCGTCTACACGAACCGCACGGCGATCGACGTGATGTTCCTGGAGGAGCTCGCGGATCTGAAGGACCGCTACCCGTCGCGGCTCGCCCTGCACCACGTGCTCTCCCGCGAGCAGCGCTCGGCGCCGCTGCTCTCCGGCCGGATCGACGAGGAGCGCCTGCGCACCATCCTCGACGCGCTGCTGCCGCCGGACACCGTGGACGAGTGGTTCCTGTGCGGGCCGTTCGAGCTGGTGCAGCTCTGCCGCGACGTGCTGGAGACGTACGACGTGCCGCGGTCCCGCGTCCACTTCGAGCTGTTCACGACCGGCGAGCCCGGCGAGGTCCGCGGCGACGTCGGGCACCCGGTCGTCGTCCACGAGGGTGAGAAGACGGCGGAGATCGAGTTTACGCTCGACGGCCAGACCTCAACGGTGACCACGCCGGTCGATGCGAACGAGTCGGTGCTCAACGCCGCGCTCCGGGTGCGGCCGGACGTGCCGTTCGCCTGCACCGGCGGCGTCTGCGGCACCTGCCGCGCGCGGCTGCTGTTCGGCGACGTGCGGATGACCGAGAACTACGCGCTCGAGCCGGAGGAGCTGGAGGCCGGATACGTCCTCACCTGCCAGTCGCATCCGCTCACCGAGAAGGTCGCGGTGGACTATGACGTCTGAGTCGTTCCCGACAACCGAGGAGGCGCAGTGATCGAGCTCACCATCCAGGACGACGTCGCGCACGTCACGCTGAACGCGCCGGAGCGGCTCAACGCGCTCGGGCCCGACGACCTCCGGGCGCTCGACGCCGCCTACGCCGAGGCTGAGGCGGCCGGGGTGCGCGCGCTGGTGCTGCGCGGCGAGGGGCGCTCGTTCTGCGCCGGCCGCGATATCGCGGGCGTCGACCCGGCGACGGACGACGTGACCGGTTACCTCGACGGGCTGGTGACGCCGCTGCTGCGCCGGATGAGCGCGTTCCCCGCGCCGACCTTCGCGGCGGCGCGCGGCGCGGCCCTCGGTGTCGGCCTGGGCCTCCTGGTCGCGACGGACGTCGTGTACGTCGCCGAGAACGCGAAGATCGGCTCGCCGTTCGCCGCCCTGGGCGCAGCACTCGACTCGGGAGGCCACTGGCTGCTGGTGTCGCGCCTCGGCCCGCACCGCGCGCTCGACCTGATCTACTCCGGGACGCTGATCTCCGGCGCTGAGGCCGTGGCGGGCGGGCTGTTCAGCCGCGCGCTGCCCGCCGACGAGGTGGAGGCCGCCGCGACGGAGGCCGCGACCGCTGCCTCCCGCGGCGCGACCCAGGCGTACCTGGCGAGCAAGCGCATCGTCGCGGGCCTGCGCGACGGCGACCTCGACCTCTGGTCGTCCGTCGCCGCCGAGACGGAGGCGCAGAGCACCCTGCGCGACACGCAGGACTACCACGAGGGCTTCGCCGCCTTCCAGCAGAAGCGCCCGCCGACCTTCCACGGCCACTGACAAGCACGCGAGTACGCAGAGAATCTACGTACTCGACGGTTTTCAGCGGATTTTGTGCGTACTCGGCGGGTGCGCGGGCGGGCGTTACGGGATGTGACGAGGAGGGTGCGGGGCGCGAAGAACGCATGCATTGTTGAGCGCATGACCCGGCAGATCCGATTCAACGCCTTCGACATGAACTGCGTCGCCCACCAGTCCTCCGGCATGTGGCGTCACCCCGACGACCAGGCCTGGCGGTACAAGGACCTCACCTACTGGACCGAGCTCGCGAAGCTGCTCGAGCGCGGCACCTTCGACGGGATCTTCATCGCCGACGTCCTCGGCACCTACGATGTCTACGGCGGCAGCAACGAGGCCGCGATCCGGCACGGCGCGCAGGTGCCGGTCAACGACCCGCTCCTCCTGGTCTCCGCGATGGCGCTGGTGACCGAGAACCTCGGCTTCGGCGTCACCGCCGGCACCGCCTACGAGCACCCCTACCCGTTCGCGCGCCGGATGTCGACGCTCGACCACCTGACCAACGGCCGGGTCGGCTGGAACGTCGTCACCGGCTACCTGCCGTCGGCCGCGCGCAACATGGGCCACGACGACCAGCTCCAGCACGACGACCGCTACGACCACGCCGACGAGTACCTGGAGGTGCTCTACAAGCTGTGGGAGGGCTCCTGGGAGGACGACGCCGTCATCCGCGACCGCGAGTCCGGCGTCTTCACCGACCCGGCGAAGGTGCACGAGATCGGCCACAAGGGCAAGCACTTCACCGTCCCCGGCATCCACCTGTCCGAGCCGAGCCCGCAGCGCACGCCGGTGATCTACCAGGCCGGCGCGTCCAAGCGCGGCATCTCGTTCGCGGCCGAGAACGCCGAGGCGATCTTCGTCGCGGCCTCCACCAAGGAAGGCCTCAAGGAGACCGTCAGCAAGCTCCGCGACGCGCTGGAGGCCGCTGGCCGCGACCGCTACTCGGCACGCATCTACACGCTGCTCACGATCGTCACCGACGAGACCGACGAGAAGGCGCAGGCCAAGTTCGAGGACTTCCTGCAGTACACGAACGACGAGGGCGCGCTGGTCTTCATGTCGGGATGGATGGGCGTCGACCTGTCGCAGTACGACCTGGACGAGCCGATCGGCAACGTCAAGAGCAACGCCATCCAGTCGGCGGTCGCGAACTTCCAGCGGCCGAACGCGGACGGCGGCGAGTGGACGGTCCGCGACATCGGCCGCAACGGCGTCATCGGCGGCCTCGGCCCGTTCATCGTGGGCGGCGCGGTCAGCATCGCCGACCAGCTCCAGGAGTGGGTCGAGGAGACCGACGTGGACGGGTTCAACCTGGCCTACGCGATCACGCCCGGCACGTTCGAGGACATCGTGGAGTTCGTCATCCCCGAGCTGCGCAAGCGCGGCGCGTACCCGGAGGCCTACGCCGAGGGCTCGCTGCGCAACAAGCTGCACGGCGCGGGCGACCGGCTCCCGGAGAACCACCGCGGCGCGACGTACCGGATCGGCGCGAAGGCCGCCTCGGCCTGACGCACTCGCAGCCGCGGGGTAGACGGCATGGTCTGTCTCCCCGCAGCCGTGCGCGCGCCGCACAATGCCTCCACGGCGGGCATGGGCTTCGAAGATGTCCGCCTACGCGGCGCCCGGCGTGCGGGTAACACGCCCGGCGCCGCGGCCGCGCGTCCGGGTCGCCGCAGGCCTCAGTGCGCCACCCCGGCCGCGTCGCTCAGCAGCCGGTCGACCGCCGCGCGCGGGATGGGGATCCAGCTCGGCCGGTGCCGCGCCTCGTAGGTGATCTCGTAGACGGCCTTGTCGAGCTCGAAGGCCGCCAGCAGCACGGCGAACTCGTCCAGGACGTCCCCGGCCACGCTCGCGTAGCCCTCCAGGTACCCCTTCCTGGCGTCCGCCGCCCACCGGGTGGCGTCGATCGGGTCCTCGCGCCGGGCGAGCGAGCCCGCGACGTAGTCGAAGGAGCGAAGCATCCCGGCCACGTCGCGCATGGTCGCGTCGGGCAGCGCGCGCTCGGCGAGCGGCCGCAGCGGCTCGCCCTCGAAGTCGATGAACTGCCAGCCGCGGTCGGGCGAGAACAGCACCTGACCCAGGTGCAGGTCGCCGTGGATGCGCTGCAACACCGGCAGCGGAGCCGTCGCGGCCGCCTCGTAGACCGACGCGATCTCCGCCCGCAGCGTCTCGACCTCCGGGACCTCCGTGGTCGTGATCGTGAGCCGCTGGAACATCCCGTCGAGGGCGACGCGCACGTCGTCGGTCTCGGCGCGCTTGGTCGGCAGCACGCCCGCGAGCAGGCGGTGCAGCTCGGCCGTGCCCGCGCCGAGGGCGAAGGCGCGCTCGGTGAAGTCCTCGCCCGCCTCGGCCGCGCTGACCGCCAGCTCCCAGCCGTCCTCCGCGCCGGGGACGAAGTCCTGCATCAGCGCCAGCTCCCCCGCGGCCGCACTGCCGTCGGGCGCGGGCCACGAACCGGTCAGCCAGCCGAGCAGCGCGGGCGTGCGCGCCGAGCCGCCCGCGGTCAGCGCGGCGAGTGTGGAGATGTCCGGGTTCTCGCCGTCCTGCACCACGCGGAAGACCTTCACGAGCGCGAGCCGGTCGCCCAGCTCGGCGACGATGGAGGTGTTGGACTGCTCCGCCGACAGCCGCCGGGACGACAGCACGGGGATGCGCTCGCCGAGCGTGTGACCGCCCGCGCGGGCGTGCTCGCCGTCCGCCGCCCCGGCCCCGGTCATCAGCGCCGCGAGCGCCGCCACGTACGCCTCCTCGACCGGACCGTCGTAGAGGTAGCGGCCGCCGGCCTCCCCCACGTACCCGGCGGGGTCGCCGTCCCTGCGCATGCGCGCGACCAGCGGCACCTGGTACACGCGGGGCGTGCGGGGCGCGTCGTCGCAGAAGAAGTGCGTCACGATCCGGGATCCGTCGTCCGCGCTCTCAGGCGCGCGCTCCAGTTCGAAGGAGCCCAGGAGCCGCAGCCTCGGTTCGAACGCTTTGGTCGAGTACCAGCGCTGGCGGCGCATCCACGAGCCCACCAGCTCCGTCAGTTCCGTCATGCCTGAACCGTACGCCCCTCAGCGGGTTCCGACGATGACCCCCCTGGCCGCGAGGAAGGGGTACGGGTCGATTTGCACGCCGTTCACCCGGACTTCCAGATGCAGGTGGCATCCCGTGGAGGCTCCGGTCGAGCCGACCTGCGCGATCGGCTGCCCGACCGCGACGTGCTCGCCGACCGTCACGCCGATCCCGCCGTCCCGGATGTGCCCGTAGGCGGTCTCGACGCCGCCGCCGTGGTCGATCAGGATGAAGTTCCCGTACGACCCGTTCGGGCCCGCGGCGAGGATGGTTCCCGCCGCGGCGGCGACGATGGTCGTGCCGCAGCCCGCGCCGATGTCATCGCCCGGGTGGAAGGGCGCCGTCCCGGCCGGGCGCGACGGCCGCGGGCCGAACGGGTCGGTCATCGGGCCGTGCACGGGGAGCGTCCACCCGGTCGCGATGGCGGACGGGTCGACGGTGAGCGCCTGCCAGCCCGTCCCGGCGGTGAGCACGGTGGGGAGCTGTGCGAGCGCGGCGGAGGCCGAGTCGACCTGCGCCTGCGCGTCCGTGACCGCCTGCCGGCTGGCGTCGACGTCGATGCCGGCGAGCGCGTCGGCCGCGTGCTTCGCCTGGCCGCTCAGGCTGGTCGCGGCCTTGGCGTCCGCCGAGGCGTCGCGCAGCGCGGTCACACGGTCGCCGGAGAGGGTGCGCAGCCGGTCGACGGCCCCGAGCTTCGAGAGGAGGTCGCCGTTCGTCCCGAGCACCGCCGCGAGCGGGTCCGACCCGAGGCCCTTCCAGCCGGAGGCGCGGATCAGCGCCGTCGCGAAAGCGGCGGAGGCGGCGGCCTTCTTCTTCGCGGCCTTCGCCTGCGCGGCGAGCGCGTCGGACGCGGCCTGCGCCTGGGCCTGCTCGCGCTGCACGCCGAGGTTGGCGTCGGTGGCGTCGGCGAGCGTCTGCTGGGCGGTCGCCAGGTCGCTGGCGAGCTGGGCCGCCTGCTCGACCTGGGCGGTGTCGGACTGCACGGTGCCGCCGAGGTCGGGCGGGACGAGCAGCGGGATGTCGTCGACCGGGGCGGGGGTGGTGGGCGCTGGGGTCGGGGTGGGTGTCGGGCTGGGCGTCGGCGTGGGTGTCGGCGTCGGGGTGGGCGTCGGGGTGGGGGTGGGCGTGGGTGTAGGCGTCGGGGTCGGACTGGGCGTCGGCGTGGATGTCGGAGTCGGGGTGGGCGTCGGCGTCGGGGTGGGCGTCGGTTTCGGCGTCGGGGTGGGTGTCGGCGTCGGCGAGGGTGTCGGCGCGGGTGAATCGTCCGGATCGGGCGTCGGCGTCGAGGTGGTGCAGTCCGGGCCCTGGCACTCGTCGGCCGAGGCCGGCAACGGCGCGAGCACGAGGCCGGTCGCCAGGAGCAGCGCCGCCGCGTGGGCCAGCACCCTCAGGACCGATCGGCCGTCCGCTGGCAGGCCTCCCTGCGCGACGCCGCGCAGCCCGGCAGGACCACCGGGAAACGGCAGCGGACCCGCGGCACGGAGGGCCGGATCGCGGCGGACGCGCCCTCCATCGCCGCGGCGCGGAGGTTCGCGTCGTGTCAGCAGTCTGAAGCGCGTCAACGCATCCCGCATGATCACGCGGGCCCCCGACGGGCGTCGGGCCGGCCCGTCCTCCGATCCTGTCACCGCGCCGGGCCGGAGGACAATCCCTCGTCAGGGGGTCGGATGCGTCTCACAGCCTCGGCACGCTAGCGTGAAGCCTTGTGACCGACAGCACCGAGACCATGCGACCCCGTCGAGCCACCCGCAAGTCCGGCTGGAAGGTCCTCCTCCGCGACGTCGTGGTGATCTTCGTGATCGCGGTCCTGGTCTCGTTCCTGATCAAGACGTTCGTGGCCCGCTCGTTCTACATCCCCTCGGGGTCGATGGAGAACACCCTCCAGATCAACGACCGGATCATCGTCAACGAGCTGCAGCCGTCGGTCTTCCCGCTCTCCCGCGGCGATGTCGTGGTGTTCAAGGATCCGGGCGGCTGGCTGCCCGCCGCGGCGCCGCAGACCGGCAACCCCATCCAGCAGGGCGTCGGAGCCGTGCTCGACTTCGTGGGCCTCGGCGCGTCGGACAGCGACCAGCACCTCGTGAAGCGCCTGATCGGCCTCCCGGGCGACCACATCACCTGCTGCAACGCGCTCGGTCAGATGAGCGTTAACGGGGTGCCGCTCAAGGAGCCGTACGTGTTGCTGCCGGCCGGGCAGCAGGCGGTGTCGGCCAAGCCGTTCGACGTGACCGTGCCGGCCGGCAAGGTCTGGGTCATGGGTGACAACCGCTACAACTCGGCGGACTCCCGGTACCACATGGACGACCCGACCAAGGGGTTCGTGCCGCTCAGCGATGTCGTCGGCCGCGCGTTCGTGGTGAGCTGGCCGGTGAGCCATTGGACCTGGCTGAGCAACTACCCCGAGACGTTCTCGGGCACCGAGGTCAAGGGCAAGTAGCGCGTTACGCCTGCTCCGCGCGTCCCAGCCGCCAATACCCCATGAACGCCACGCGCCCGCGGTCGATCCCGTGCCCGCGCACCAGGAGTCTGCGGAGCGTCTTCACGACGCCCGACTCCCCCGCGATCCAGGCGTAGAAGCCGCCGGCGGCCTCCGCCGGGCTGTCCCACAGGATGTCCGCGTCCACGTCGACGTCCTCCAGGCGCTGGGTGCGTCCCGCCGCGGCCGCCGCGACCACGTCCGGATGCCCGGCCAGCCACCCGGTCACGGCCGGGAGGAGGGCGCAGCCATGCTCGCCGCCGTCCCGCGTCACCCACGTGACCTCGACGTTCCGGCCGACTCGGAGCGGCAGGGCATCGGCGCCGGTCGGGACCTCGATGAACGCGTGCGCCCTGCGCGTCGGCGGCAGCGCCTCCAGGATCGAGGCGATCGCCGGGGCCGCGGTCTCGTCGCCCGCGAGCAGCAGCTCGGTGGCCTCCCCCGGCCGCCAGTCGATGCCGACCCCGGAGTGCGGGCTGAGCGCGTCCGGTCCGATCACCACGAGCTCGTCCCCCGGCGCCGCGGAGGCCAGCCAGCGGGCGGCCGGGCCGCCGTCGCCGTGCACGACGAAGTCCACGTCGACGCGGCGCTCGCGCGGGTCGACGTCGCGCACCGTGTAGGTGCGGAACGGGTTGCGGAGGCGCTCGGGCAGCGCGCGCCAGTGGCCGTACCAGTCGCCCGCGTCGAGCGGGCTGAAGCTGCCGTCCGGGAGGGGGAAGACCAGCTTGATCCGCTGGTCCAGCCGCTCGGTGCCGAACGTCTCGAAGTCGTCGCAGGAGAGGCTCACGCGCGCGAAGCCCGGGCTCAGCCTCCGGATCGCCAGCACCTGCGCGCGATACGGCCGGTACGCCGGACGATCGGTCAGCGGCGGGGCGAGCACGGGCACAGCGGTTCCCTTCGGGCCGGGGAGCGGGGCGGGATGGTGAGTAAGGTAAGGCTACACTAACCAGCCCCAACGCCCGCTGGAGGCCGGACGCTGGACGCCCCCGCCGCCCGCACAGTATCGTCGGGCCGTGACGACCGCGCACCACCACCCGCTGCTCGGGAGGGACGCGCGCCTGATCATCCTGATCACCGGCGTGCTCGCGGGCGCCGCCGTCGGCTTCCTGCACATCATCGACTACGAGCTGGGCAGCGACACCAAGCGCGAGTTGCTCAGCCCGCAACTCTTCCTCTACGGCCCGGCCGCCGCGGGCGTGGGGTTCGTCAGCGCGGCCGTGCACTACGCCTGGTTCGCCCGCGCCCGGCCGGGCGGCATCCACTGGTGGCGGCACGTCTGCGCCACGGCGAGCGCGTTCGCGGTCGCGTACGTCGGGTACGTCCTGCTCTGGCTGACCACGCCGGCGACCTATCTCGGCTGGTTCAGCGAGCCGCTGGGTGCCGCCGCTGTGGCGGGGATCGTGGAGTACGTCGTCTACCGGCTCATCATCGGGCGACGGAATGTCGAGCGACGGCCGCTCCGTTCGACGTCCGAGTGAACCGACAACCGATTCCGAAAGGACCCACCCCGATGAAGTACATGATGTTCGTGATCACCGACTCCCAGCCGGACACCGAGACCGACGAGTCCGACGTCGACCTCTGGGTGGACCCGCTCGACGCCAGCGGCAAGCGGATCATCGGGGAGGTGCTCCAGCCGCAGTCCGAGTCGCGGGTCGTCCGCGTGCGCGACGGCAAGCGCTACGTCACCGACGGGCCGTTCACCGAGACGAAGGAGGTCATCTGCGGCTTCGACATCCTGGAGGTCGACGACCTCGACGAGGCAATCGAGATCGCCTCCCGGCACCCGATGGCGCGCAATGGCCAGCTGGAACTGCGGCCCTTCATGGTCTGGGAGTGAGCGGGCCTCCCCCTAGACTCGGCGCATGGCCGTCGTCCCCCTGCTGATCCTCGTCTTCTTCGTCGTCGCGCTGGTCGACATCATCCTGCGC
Source organism: Microbacterium sp. X-17 (assembly GCF_039615055.1). Lineage (NCBI taxonomy): Bacteria > Bacillati > Actinomycetota > Actinomycetes > Micrococcales > Microbacteriaceae > Microbacterium > Microbacterium sp. X-17. Next base: position 746,788 of record NZ_JBDHNI010000001.1, on the reverse strand, counting down.
GACAGCAGTCAGGTGAAGCACCTGCCGAAGGTGGCCTGGATCTTCATCGTGATCCTGCTCCCGCTGATCGGCGGCGTGCTGTGGTTCGCGGTCGGGCGGGAGTACAGCGGAGCCGGGTACCGCCGCCCGCGGGGGACATACGTCGTCCGCGAGCAGGCGGCCCCGGCGGCCCGCCCGCTGTCGACGGAGGAGCAGCTCGCCGCCCTCGAACGGGAGATCGAGGACGACCGCATCCGGCAGCTGGAGGCCGAGCTCCGCGCCCGCCGCGACGGCGAGCTCGACCCCGACCCCTCCTGACGCCGAAGCGTCAGAAGTCGGTGTGGCCGAGGCGCGGCTCGGAGACGAAGGCGGCGGTCGCGTCGGCGGCGGACTCCAGCTCCAGGATCACGAGCTCGTTGCGCCCGGCGCGGGTGACCGGCGCGGGGACGTGCAGCGTCTCCTGGGGGCCGCGGGTCCAGTAGCGGCCGAGGTTGAAGCCGTTGATCCAGGCGACGCCCTTGCCCCACCCGGTGGTGTCGAGGAACAGCGTCCCCTGCTCCTCCAGGTCGAAGGTGGCGCGCGCGAACACCGGCCCGGCGAGCCGCTCCGGTTCGCGCTCCACCGCGGCGCCCTCGGCGTCGAGCTCGGCGCGCACGGCGTCCAGCGACGGCAGGCGCAGCGGGAGGACGCTCCAGCGCCGCAGTCCCTCGCCGTTCAGCCGGACCGGCCCGATCAGGCCCTTGGGCTCGCCGATCCGGGGGCCGTAGTCGACGCGGCCCTGGTCCTCCACGAGCACGGTCAGCGTGCCGCGGCTCGGTGAGAGGGTGATCGCGCTGTCGTGGTGGTCGCGGGCGAGCACGCCGACGCGGGTGGAGCCGACGAAGACGTAGGCGCGGTCGCGCACCTCGCCGAACTCCAGCACCGCGGGCTCGGTGGTGTCGATCTCGGTGCGGTAGAGCCCGAATCCCGCATAGTGGCCGAGCGCGTCGAAGGTCGGGAGGTCGTCCGTGTGCTGCCAGTCGCCCAGCTTCGGCGCGACCGCGAACAGCGGAACCGCGTCGAGGAACGGCACGCGGAACGCGGGCGCGGCGGCGGCCACGACGGGCTCCTCGGCCGGGACCGGCGCGTGCTTGGCGATCACCTCGCGGAACGCCCAGAACTTCTCGGTGGGCTCGCCCGCCTCGTCCAGCGGGGCGTCGTAGTCGTAGCTGGTGACGATCGGCTGATAGACGCCCTTGTCGTTGGCACCGTTCGTGAAGCCGAAGTTCGTGCCGCCGTGGAACATGTAGATGTTGACCGAGGCGCCGAGCGCGAGCAGCTCGTCCAGGTCGGCGGCGGACTGCTCGACGGAGGTCGTGTGGTGGTGCGCGCCCCAGTGGTCGAACCAGCCGTCCCAGAACTCGGAGCACATCAACGGCCCGGTCGGCTGGTGCTCACGCAGCGTGGCGAGCCGTTCGCGCGAGCGGGAGCCGAAGGAGGCCGTCTTGAGCAGGCCGGGAAGCGAGCCGTTCTCGAGCATCGCCGGCTCCGGCTGGTCGACGGTCGTCAGCGGGACGGTGATGCCGGCGCCCTCGAAGACCTCGACCAGGTGCCGGAGGTAGTCCTTGTCGTCGCCGTAGGCGCCGTACTCGTTCTCGACCTGAACGAGCAGCACCGGGCCGCCCTCGGTGACCTGCAGCGGGCGGACGATCGCGAGCACCCGCTCCAGGAACGCCGTGACCGCAGCCAGAAACACCGGCTCCGAGCGCCGGATGCCGACCTCCGGGTCGGTGAACAGCCAGGCGGGCAGTCCGCCGTTGTCCCACTCGGCGCAGATGTACGGCCCGGGCCGCACGATCGCGTGCATACCCTCCTCCTGCACCGTGCGCAGGAAGCGCTCCAGGTCGAGCGCGCCCTCCGCGGTCCATTCGCCCGGCCGCGGCTCGTGGGCGTTCCACGGCACGTACGTCTCGACGGTGTTCAGGCCCATCAGCCGCGCCTTGCGGATGCGGTCGGCCCAGTCGTCGGGGTGGACGCGGAAGTAGTGGATCGCCCCCGACAGGATGCGGTGGGGACGGCCGTCGAGGAGGAAGTCGTCCCCGGCGATCTCGAACGTGCTCATGTGCTCTCTCCTCCCCCGGGCGCCCGCCAGCTGCAGCGGACGCCCGAGGGCCGGTGGATGGTTGTTACTTGCCGCTGACCGTGAAGCCCTGCTGGTTGCCGTAGCTCACCAGCGCCTTCTGCCAGGCCTGCAGGCCGGGGTTCAGGCTGGAGTTCGAGGTGTACGACTGGCCGACGGTGTCGCCGTAGATGCTGTTCGCGTAGACCTGGAAGGGCAGGTACTGCCAGCCGGTGGAGACGTTCTTCGCGCCGTCCACGAGCACCTCGTTGATCTTCTGGCCGCCGAAGTACTCCGGGGCCCGGGCGAGGAAGTCGGACGAGTTCAGGTCTTTGGTCGTGGACGGGAAGCCGCCGGACTGCAGGAACACCTTGATCGACGCCGGGTCGTTGTTCAGCCACTTGAGGAAGCCCGCGGCGAGCGCCTGGTTCTTCGACTGCTTGAGCACGACCTGCGCGCCGCCGCCGTTCTCCGCGTTCGTCGGGGTGCCGTCGTAGGTCGGGATGGGCGCGACGCGCCACTGGCCGGAGCCGTCCTTCACCGACGATTCCAGCACGCCGGGCATCCAGGCGCCGGTGACCAGCGTCGCGATCGAGCCGTTGCCGAGCGCCTTGAACCAGTCGTCGCTCCAGCCGGGGACGGTGGAGAGCAGCTTGCCCTGCACCAGCTTGTCCCAGGTGCCGGTCCACTTCTTCGTGCCGTCGTCCTGCAGGTTGATCGACACCTTGGTGCCGTCCACCTGGAACGGCCGGCCGCCGGCCTGCCAGATCATCGAGGTGGCGAAGCCGGAGTCGCCCGAGTCGCTGGTGATGTACTTGGTCGGGTCGGCCGCGTGCAGCTTCTGCGCGTCGGCGACGTACTCGTCCCACGTCTTCGGGACGGTCAGGCCGTACTTGTCGAAGACCGTCTTGTTGTAGAACATCGCCATGGGGCCGCTGTCCTGGGGGAGGCCGACGAGCTTGCCGCCGACGTTGACCGAGCCCCACGGGCCGGGCGTGTAGTCGCTCTTGAGCGAGTCGAAGCCGTACTGCTTCAGGTCGACGAGCGAGTCGGAGAGCGCGAACTGCGGGATGGCGTAGTACTCGACCTGCGCGACGTCGGGCGCGCCTGAGCCGGCCTTGATGGCGTTCTGCAGCTTGGTGTACTCGGTGGTGTTGGTGCCGGCGTTGACGAGCTTGACCTTCACCTTCGGGTAGGCCTTCTCGAACGCGGCGACCTGGGCCTCCGCCGACGGGGTCCACGACCAGTACGTGATCGTGCCGCCCTGCTTGAGGGCCGCGTCGACGTCGGAGGCGCTGCCGCCGCCGGTGGAGCCGGAGCCCGACGAGCAGGCGGCCAGCGAGGCGCCGATGACGGCGCTCGCGACGACGGCTGTCGCGAGCCGACGCAGGTTCCGTGAACGCAGGATGCGCTTCATGGTGGTGTTCCTTTCACTTCCTTGTGGGTGGGAGGGACGTGCTGTGTTCACTGCTTGACGCTTCCGGCGGCCAGACCCGACTGCCAGTAGCGCTGGAGCACCAGGAACGCGGCCACGATCGGGATGATCGTGACGAGCGATCCGGTGATCACGAGGTTGAAGATCGGCTGGGCGCCGACCCCGGTCGCCTGTGCGCTCCACTGGCTGAGGCCGACCGTGAGGGGGTACCAGGTCGGGTCGCTGAGCATGATGAGCGGCAGGAAGTAGTTGTTCCAGGTGGCGACGATCGCGAACAGCGCGACGGTCACGACGCCGGGGGCGAGGAGGCGGAGCGAGATGGTGAAGAAGGTGCGGAACTCGCCCGCGCCGTCCATCCGGGCGGCCTCCAGCAGCTCGGTCGGGATGGCCTCGCTTGCGTAGGTCCAGATCAGGTAGAAGCCGAACGGGCTGATCAGCGACGGCAGGATGACCGCCCACGGGGTGTTCGTGAGCCCCACCTGGCTGAACATCAGGAAGGTCGGGACGGCCAGCGCCGTGCCCGGCACTGCGATCGCGCCGAGCACGATCGCGAACACCAGCCGCTTCCCGGGGAAGTTGAACTTCGCCATCCCGTAGCCCGCGACCGTGGCGAGCAGCGTCGCCCCGCCCGCGCCGACCACGACGTAGAGGAGGGTGTTGCCGAGCCACTGCAGGAAGATCCCGTCGCGGTACGTGAACAGCTGCGCGAGGTTCTGGAAGAGGTCGAAGTCCCTGCCGAACCAGAGCCCGAACGACGAGTACAGGTCGGGCTGGCTCTTCGTCGCGTTGACGATCAGCCAGACCAGCGGCACGAACGAGTAGAGCGTGAAGACGATCATCACGATGGTGAGCACGGTCGACCTGCGGGTGCGGCGGCCGGAGGTCGGCGCTGCCGCGCGGGCGGCGCGGTTGGAGCGCGCGGCGGCGCGCGAGGGCGCCTTGCGCCGGGTGTCGGTGACGGTCGCCATCAGCGGACCTCCTTGCGCGAGCCCCGGAGCTGGACGACGTAGGCGATCACCGCGGTGATGACGCCCATCACGATCGCGACCGTCGCCGCGTAGTTGAACTGCTGACCGGCGAACGACAGGTTGTAGGCGTACATGTTGGGCGTGAAGTAGCTGCTGATCGCGTTGGGCGCGAGCTGCTTGAGCAGGTTCGGCTCGTTGAAGAGCTGGAAGCTGCCGATGATCGAGAAGATGGTCGCGATGACGATCGCGCCGCGGAGCGCGGGCAGTTTGATGCTGAACACCGTGCGGAACGCGCCGGCGCCGTCGATCTCGGCCGCCTCGTACAGCTCGCCCGGGATGACGCGCAGCGCCGCGTAGAAGATGAGCATGTTGTAGCCCATGAACTCCCAGGTCACGATGTTGCCGATCGAACCGAGGATCCACTGCCCGGCGAGCGGAGCCAGCTGCGTGCCGAGCAGGTGGTTGACGCTCGCGGTCAGGCCGAACTGGTCGCCGTAGATGAAGCCCCAGATCAGCGCGGCCACCACGCCCGGGACGGCGTACGGCAGGAAGAGCGCGATGCGGAAGAACCCGGCGCCGTACAGCCGGGCCGAGTCGAGTGCGAGGGCCGCGACGAGCGAGAGGGCGAGCATGATCGGCACCTGGATGACCAGGAAGAGCGCGACCCGGCCGAAGGACTCCCAGAACTTCGCGTCCTGCACCAGCCCGAGGTAGTTGTCGAGCCCGACGAACGCGTTGCCGCCGATGAGCTGCTGGCGGAACAGGCTGAGGTAGAGCGCGTAGACCACCGGCGCGACGATCATCAGAGCGAAAACGACCAGGAACGGGGCCACGAAGGCCCAGCCGCGCCAGTCGCGTCGCGGACGGTGCAGGCGCCGCTGCGGGGATGCCGGCGTGGCCGTCGGCGTGAGGGACGTCGTTGTCATGGCCTTCCTCGGTGAATCGGTGCTCGCCGTGGCGTGCAGTGGTGTCCTGCGGTGTCTCGGCGGATGTTTACGTCAACATCTGGTTGCATACCCTAGCATGTTGACGTCAACATGGTGCAAGTCCCGTTTCCGCCTCCGGGCTGTCGCGGCAGAAAATCACCGCAGTCTTCACCAGAATGGGGAACCATGACCGAGTCGATCGCCGACCCGGCGCCCGCACGCCGCGGCGGCCGCACCCGCGGTCCGTCGCTCGGCGACGTCGCCGCGCACGCCGGGGTCTCCACCCAGACCGTCTCGCGCGTCGCCAACGGCCTCACCAACGTGGAGGCCGCCACCCGCGACCGCGTGCTGGCCTCCATGCAGGCGCTCGGCTACCGGCCCAACCGCGCGGCCCGGGCGCTGCGCTCCGGGCTGTTCCGCAACATCGGCGTCGTGATGTTCACCCTGTCGTCGTACGGCAACATGCGGACGCTGGACGCGATCGCCGGCTCGGCCGCGACCGCCGGCTACTCGATCACGGTCGTGCCGGTGGAGCGTCCCACCCAGCAGGACGTCAGCGTCGCTTTCACCCGGCTGCTGGAGCAGGCGGTGGACGGCATCATCATCGTCATCGAGGCCCACATCGTCGACCGCGCCGACGTGGAGCTGCCGTCCGGCCTGTCCGTCGTGGTCATCGACTCCACCGAGCGGCCCGACTATCCGCAGGTGGACACAGACCAGGCCGAGGGCGCGCGCCAGGCCACCGAGCACCTGCTCTCGCTCGGCCACGAGACCGTGTGGCACATCTCCGGGCCGGCCGACTCGTACTCGGCCGCGCGGCGCGAGCAGGCCTGGCGGGACACGCTGGAGGCCGCCGGGGCCCCGGTGCCGGAGGTGTTCCGCGGCGACTGGTCGACCACGGCCGGGTACGGCTACGGCCGGGAGATCGCCGCACGCCCCGAGATCACCGCGGTCTTCGCCGCGAACGACCAGATGGCGCTCGGCGTGCTCCGCGCCCTCCACGAGGCCGGCCGGCGGGTGCCCGCCGACGTGAGCGTGGTCGGCTTCGACGACATGGCGGAGGCGGACTCGTTCTGGCCGCCGCTGACCACCATCCACCAGGAGTTCGAGGCCACCGGCCGCCGCGCGGTCGAGCTGCTCATCGCCGAGATCGAGGGCCGGCCGGAGCCGGTACGCTCGTCGGTGCTCCCGACCCGCCTCGTCGTCCGCGCGAGCACCGCCCCGGCGCCCGCCGCCCCACCCGCCTCCCCGTCGCCGAAGGGCACGTAAACGCCCCTAAGACCGCGTTTTAGGGGCGTTTACGTGCCCCTCGGCGGTCAGTTCGGGCGCCGTGCGGAGGAACTCCGCCCACGTGACCCGGCCGCGCCGGGCCGCGGCGCCGGCGAGGTTGGCGTCGGCGCGGTAGGCCGCGCCCACTTTCCCGGGGAGGCCGAAGCGCACGAACCGACGCCGCAGGCCGCGCGCCTCGGCGTACTCGCGCAGCAGCTCCTCCGCCTCCAGCACCTCCGGACCCGCGATCTCGCCTGCCAGTCCGGCCGGCGACCCCGATGCGAGCTCGGCCAGCCGTTCGGCGACCTCCCCGGCGTCCACTGGCTCGAAGCGGATGCGCGGCGCGGGCGCGACGCGCAGCTTCGTCATCCCGGCCGCCATCCGCAGCACGAGCTGGTGGACCTGCGCCGCCCGCAGCACGGTCGACGGCACCGCCGACGCTGCGAAGATCGTCTCGACCTGCTCCTTCGCGCGGAAGTACCCGATCGGCATCCGCCCAGCACCGACCACCGAGAGCGTGAGGATGTGCCGTACGCCCGCGCGCTCGGCCGCGGCCCCGACGTTCGCGGCCGCGACGTCGTCGCCCTTCGCCCCACCGGCGAGGTGGACCACGACCTCCGCACCCGTCATCGCGGTGTCGAGGCCCGCGCCGGTCATCACGTCTCCCACCCTGTGGTCCGCGGCGCCCGCCCGCGCGTGCCGGGTCAGCACACGCACCGCCGCGCCGCGCTCCTCCAGCAGCGGCACCAGCCGCCGCCCGATCGTGCCGGTCCCGCCGGTCACCAGGATCCGTCCGTCCATGTCGTCCTCCTGTCACATCGAGGCGCACCGCCTCGTCGATAGGGTGACGAGCAGGTGACGGAGGATGTGACATGACCGAGGACGACGAGCGGCTGGCCGCCCGCTTCGAGGGAGCGCGGCCGCGACTGCGCGCGATCGCGACCCAGCTGCTGGGCTCAGCGGCCGACGCTGACGACGCGGTCCAGGAGGCCTGGCTCCGCCTCCGGCGCACCGATGTCGCCGCGATCGACAACCTCGACGCCTGGCTCACCACCGTGGTCTCCCGGGTCTGCCTCGACCAGCTCAAGAGCGCTCGGCGGACGCGGGAGCGGTCGTGGGAGGTCCTCCCCTGGCAGGACGAGCCCGTGTCCGACCTCGGCGACCCCGCCGAGCTGGCCGCGCTCGGCGACCGGGTGAGCGTCGCGCTCCTGGTCGTCCTGGAGACGCTCTCGCCCGCCGAACGCCTCGCCTTCGTGCTGCACGACGTGTTCGGCCTCCCGTTCGAGGAGGTCGCCGGGGTGCTCGACCGCTCCCCCGACGCCGCGCGCCAGCTCGCGTCCCGCGCCCGCCGCCGGCTCCGGGAGGCGCCCCCGCCCGCGCGCCCGGCCCGGCGCGAGCAGCGCGGTGTGCTCGACGCCTGGCTGCGCGCGGTGCAGGAGGGCGACCTGTCGGCGCTGCTGGCGCTCCTCGACGACGGCGCGGTGCTGCACGCCGACTACGGGCGCGGACGGCTGCAGACCCTCGTGGGCGCGGCCGCCATCGCCGAGCAGGCGACCCTCGCGGCCCGCCTCGCGCAGACCTCCGTCCCGGTGCTCATCGACGGCCGGCCGGGCGTGGCCGCGGTGGTGGACGGGCGCGTCGTGTCGGTGATGGCGTTCGACATCGCCGCCGGCCGTATCCGCGCCCTCGACGTGCTCTTCGACCCCGCCCGCCTCGCGCACACCCGCCTCTGACACCCGCCGAGGGGCACGTTGTTGTCACTTCCGCGCGCGAAAAGTGACAACGACGTGCCCTTCGGCGGTCAGCTCGCGCGCTCGACCACCTCGAAGCGGTTGCCGTCGGCATCCCGCGCCTGGAACATCGCGGGCACGCCGGGCCAGCGCAGCAGCGCCCCCACGTCCACCCCGCGCCGGGTCAGCTCCTCGTGGGTGGCCCCCGCGTCCGCGCTCTCGAACCGGATGCCCGTCTCGATTCCGGCCGGGACGTCGTCGCTCGCGACCACGAGCGACACCGACACCGCGGACCCGGGCGGCGCGAGCATGATCCAGCGCCCTCCCGTCGGCAGCGGCGCGTCGACCAGCACCTCGAACCCCAGCACGTCCCGGTAGAAGGCCAGCCCCGCGTCCTGGTCCGCGACCGGGATGCCGATGGTGTTGACCCCGATGATCCCTGTGTCCGTCATGACCGCATCCTCCTCTCGCCGTCGTCCTCCTGACAACAGGCGTCAGCCGCGGCTCACCAACGGCCGCACCTCGATCCCCCCGTGCCCCTGCCGCGCCTCCGCAAGCGAGCCCGCCAACGCGACCGCCTCCTCCTGACTCCCCGCCTCGATCACGTAGAACCCCCCGACGACCTCCTTGGACTCCGAGAACGGCCCGTCGGTGGGCCGTGGCTCACCGTCCGGGCCGGTGCGGACCGTCGTCGCCGTGGACGACGCCTGCAGCTCCCCCGCGGCACGCACCGCAGCGCCCGCCTTCTCGTTGAACGCCCGGTGGGCCTCGTCGACCGCGGCGCGCCCCTCCTGGTCGAGCGCGTCCCAGCGGCTCTCGTCGCCGTAGATGAGGATCAGGTAGCCGGTCATGTCTCTCCCTTTCGTGGATGCTCGTGGATGCCGAACACCTGGACGTCGAACGGGCGGAGCCGTTTTCGACAGCGGCTATACTGCTGACGTCCGGCCGTCCAACGGCCCGGTGCTCGAAAAATGGGCACGAAGCCGCGCTCGGCGGAACAGCAGCGCGCGAGACACATACGGATCATCGCACCTCCGTTCCCGTCTCGAAAGGCACCGTCATGCCCTCCGTCTCCGCGCACGTCGCCGCCACCCTCGCCCGCCACGTCGACCAGGTCTTCGGGGTGATGGGCAACGGCAACGCCCACTTCCTCGACGCCATCGAGCGCGAGGGACGGGTCCCGTACACCCCCATGCGCCACGAGGCCGGCGCGGTCGTCGCCGCCGACGCGTACCACCGCGCGTCCGGGAGGCTCGCCGCCGCCACCGCCACCTACGGCGCCGGGTTCACCAACACCCTGACCGCGCTGGCGGAGGCCCGCCAGGCGCACATCCCGCTCGTCCTCGTCGTCGGCGACGAGCCGACCTCCGGCCCGCGCCCGTGGGGCGTCGACCAGATCGCGCTGGCCAGCGCGGTCGGCGCGCGCACCTACACGGTCGGCCGCACCGACGCCGCGGCGACCACGGCCATCGCGGTCGAACACGCGCTCACCTACCGCGTGCCCACCGTGCTCGCGATCCCCTACGACGTCGCCACCCGGGAGGCCGGCCCGGTGCCCGAGGCGCCGGCGCCCGCCCTCCCCGCACCGCTCGCCCCCGCCGGCCCGTTCGCGCGCGGCGCGATCGCGGACGCCGCCGCAGCCCTCGCCGGTGCGGAACGCCCGTTCCTGCTCGCGGGCCGCGGCGCCTGGATCGCCGGCGCGGGCGACGCGCTCGGCGCCCTCGCCGACGCCACCGGCGCCCTCACCGCCGGCACCGCGCTCGGCCGCGGCGTGTTCCCCGACGACCGCTACGACCTCGGCGTGACCGGGGGCTTCGGCGCGGAGGGCGCGATGGAGGCCGTCCGCTCGGCCGACGTCGCGGTCGTCTTCGGCGCGTCCCTCAACCAGTTCACGATGCGCTTCGGCGACCTGTTCGCGCCGGGCACACGCGTCATCCAGGTGGATGTCGCCCCCGCCGCGACCCACCCGAACGTCGGCGCCTACCTGCGCGGCGACGCCCGCGTGGTCGCCGAGGCGCTGCTGGAGGAACTGCGCACGCTCGGCGCCGCCCCCTCCGGCTGGCGCGAGTCGGCCGACCTCCCGGCACTCCGCATGCGCCCCGCCGGCGACGGCCTGGCCGCGGACGGCCGCCTCGACCCGCGCACGGCCGCGGCCCGGATCGGCGAGCTGCTGCCCACCGACCGCGTCGTCGTCTCCGACGGCGGTCACTTCATCGGCTGGGCGAACATGTACTGGCCGGTCGCCTCCCCGGACCGGATGATCATGGTCGGCACCGCCTACCAGTCGATCGGCCTCGGCTTCCCGAGCGTCGCCGGCGCCGCGCTCGCGCACCCGGAGTCGACGATCGTACTCACGACCGGCGACGGCGGCGGCCTGATGGCGCTGGCCGACCTGGAGTCCGCGGTGCGCGTCGCGGGAGGCCGCGGCCTGTGCGTGGTCTGGAACGACGCCGCCTACGGCGCGGAGGTCAACCTCTACGGCCTGAAGGGCCTCGCGCAGGGCCCGATGCGCATCCCGGAAGTCGACTTCGCCGGACTCGGCGCGGCGGTCGGCGCGGAGGGCGTCGTGGTGCGGACTCCGGAAGACTTGGAGGCGCTGGCCCACTGGACGGCGCGCCCGGCGGCCGAGCGCCCGTTCCTGGTGCTGGACCTGCGGATCTCGGGCGATGTGGTGGCGCCGTATCAGGAGGAGATCATCCGCGTGAACTCGTGACGCACGTCTGACTGCGTGGCGCACTGACCGATCCGCCCCGATGGCCGATAGTGACTGACGTACCTCCCTTCGCTGTTCCGTCGTGAGTCGTCAGTCGTAAGTCGTCAGGAGTGCCATGCCCGAGTCAGCGTCCCGTCCCGCACGCCACCGGGCGACCGGCCACCGAGTCCAGGCGGCCGTCCGCCGGCTGCTCGGTCAGTTCCGCCCCGGCCGCCGCACCTCGCATCGGCGGCAGGCCATGATCGCGGTGCTGGCCGTCGCCGGCCTTCTTGGCGCCGGCGCCGTCGCGACCTCCGGTGCGCTGGCAGCCGCGACACCGCGCGTGAACGTCACCTGGACGACCGCGAACTCCTGGACCACGGGCTTCCAGTCGGCGGTCACCGTGGCCAATGGGACCAGCACGACGCTGAAGCCGTGGCAGGTGCGCTTCGACTTCCCGCACACGCTCGTCAGCATCTGGTCGGCGGTGTCCACGACCTCGCCCGCCGGGACGCTCACGGTCGGCGCGCCCTCGTGGGCGACCAGCCTGGCCCCGGGAGGCTCGGCCTCATTCGGCCTGACCGCCACCCGGGCCGGGACGGCAGCGATCGTGCCGACGTCGTGCACGATCGTCGGACTGCCGGCCGGTGCGAGCGTGCCGTGCGCGGTGAACGGAGCGGCGGCAGGCGGCGCCACGACGTCGCCCACGCCGACGCCGACCCCCACGCCGACCTCCACCCCCACACCGACCGCCACTCCGACTCCGACCCCCACCCCCACGCCCGGCGCCGGCCTCACCGTCTCCTGGACCGTCACCTCGGAGTGGACCTCCGGCTTCCAGTCGTCCGTCGCGGTCACCAACACCTCCCAGACCACGCTGTCGCCCTGGCAGCTCGCCTTCACGACCGCCGACGGCGTCGTCACCCTCTGGGATGGCACCGCCACGACCACGAGCGACGGCTTCGGCGTGACCGCGCCGTCCTACGCCACCACGCTCGCTCCCGGCGCGACCGCGACCTTCGGCCTCACCTCGGCGAAGGCGGCGGGAGCCCCGCTGGTCCCGACCGCCTGCCGCGTGGTCGGGGCGAACCTCCCATGCTCGATCGGCGGAGGCGCCACCGCGACGCCGACACCCACACCGACTCCGACGCCCACTCCGACGCCCACCCCCACTCCGGCCCCGTCCCCCACCCCCGGCACCCCCTCCACCCTCCTCATCGCCCCCTACGTCGACATGGGCCTCTGGCCGACCGCCGACCTCACCTCGTTCGCGTCGTCGGCGGGTGTGCGCGCGGTCACCACGGCGTTCATCGTCGCCGACCGCAGCAGCGCCTGCTCGCCCACCTGGGCCGGTTACACCGCCTACACGATCGGCGGCAGCCAGGACTTCCTCGCCGACGTCACGGCCTTCCAGTCGCAGGGCGGCCGGGTCGTCGCCTCCTTCGGCGGCGCGGCCAACGACGAGCTCGCACGGGTCTGCACCGACCCCGCCAAGCTCCTCGCCGCCTACTCGACGGTGGTCTCGCGGTTCGCGCTCGACCGGGTGGACTTCGACATCGAGGGCGCCGACGTCTCCGACTCCGCGTCGAACCTCCGTCGCGCCGCCGCGGTCGCGACCCTCCAGCGGCAGCGCGCCGCGGCGGGCCACCCGCTACAGGTCACGCTCACGCTGTCGGTGATGCCGTACGGACTGCTCGCCAGCGGCCTCCGCACGATCTCCGAGTTCACCGCCGCGGGCGTCCAGCTCTCCGCGGTCAACCTCATGACGATGGACTACGGCACCGGCGTGACGGACATGGGGAAGGCCGCGATCGACGCCGCCACCGCGACCGCCGGACAGCTGAAGGGCGTCGCCGCATACGCCTCCTGGACCGACGCCCAGCGCCTCGGCCTGATCGCCGTGACCCCGATGTTCGGCCTGAACGACACCGGCGAGCAGTTCACGCTGACCGACGCCACGACGGTGGGACGCTACGCGAAGGCGAACGGACTCGCCGGCCTGAGCTGGTGGGAGCTGACCCGCGACCAGCCGTGCACGTCGGGCATCCCCGCGTACATGTGCTCGGGGACGAGCCAGCCGCGCTGGGCATACTCCCGGGCGTTCGTCGCAGCGGCGGGCTGAGCCGCGGCCGCGCGTCCCGCCCGGGATGCGAAAGAATGGGCGCATGGCGAGCACACCTGACGACGCGGGCGCACCGGAGGCGCCCGGCGCCGCGCCCGCCCCGCACTCGCAGACGCTCTCCCGCGGCATCCGCGTGCTGGAGGCGCTGGCCGACGCCGACCGCCCGCTCACCATCGTCGAGCTCGCCGCCGCCCTCGGCGTGCACCGCTCGATCGTCTACCGCATCCTCCGCACACTGGAGGACCACGGCCTCGTCGTCCGCAACCCGGCCGGGGCCGCGCTGCTCGGGCCGCGGATGGCGACCCTTGCCCGCGCCGTGTCCCGCGACCTCCAGTCCGCCGCCGTCCCGGAGCTCGGCGCGGTCGCCAACGAGCTCGGGATGACCGCCTTCCTCGCCGTGCTCGACCGCGGGGAGGTCGTCACCCTGGTCAGCATCGAGCCCTCGCACGCGCACGCCGCCGTCGCCCAGCGGCCTGGCAGCCGGCACCCGATCACCACGGGCGCGCCGGGCATCGCCCTCCAGTCGGCGCTCACCGAGGCCCAGTGGGGCGAGCTGCCCGACGGTCACCCGCGCGAGGAGGCGATGGAGGCCCGCGGGCGCGGCTTCGCGACCAGCCACGACGAGGTCATCCCCGGCCTGGCGTCGGTGGCGGTGCCGCTCGTCGTCCACGGGCAGCCGCTCGCCGCGCTCGCGGTCGTGTACGTGGCGAACGGCCGGGACGTGGCCGCGATCGGCGCCCGCCTCGGCCGGGCGGCGGCGACCGTCGCCGGCGAGCTGCGCTGACCCGGCCGGCGACCACCCGTCAGACGGCCGCCTTCTCCTCAGCCCCCACCCGCAGGATCGGCGCGAAGAACTCCCCCAGCTCCGCGTACCCCGCCAGCGGCAGCACCTGCGCCACGTACTGATCCGGCCGCACCGCCACGATCACCCCGCCGCGGTCGATCCCGCGCGCGCCGAACACGTCCTCCCCCGGCGCCGCCGCGTACACCTTCTCGTAGTCGATCAGGTCGAACGGCCCGGTCCGCGGCAGGAACGCCTCCGGCACCCGGCCGAGGTCGACGCCGGTGTGGTCCTGCTGGTACACGACCTTCACGTCGAACCAGGCGTCGACATCCGCGTCGCGCGGGGTCGCGGCGAGCGGCGAGTCCGCGGAGGTCGTGAGCCAGTCCGCGAACGCCGGCACCAGCGCACCCTCCCCGGCCGCCGCCGCGTCGGCGAACACGTAGATCCGCCAGCGCCCGTCCGCCGTCGCGTGGTGCCCCAGGTGCACCGGGTTCCCGTCGCAGACCCGCTCCACGACCGGCGACTTGAACCGCTTGCCGATCGGGAACCCGGTCGCGAGCTCCTGGTGCTCCGGCTCCCCGACGATCAGCGACGGCGCGTACTCGGTCAGGAACCCCGCGGGGAACTCCGCCGTGCGCACGTAGAAGTCCTCCAGCTCGGACGGGTCCTTCAGGTCCTCCGGCTTCGTGGCCATCAGCGTCGACCACTCCTTGTCGAAGTCGATCAGGTTCTTGGCGACCACGTGCCGCTCCGCCGAGTACGTCGCCAGCAGCGACTCCGGGCTGCGGCCCTGCAGCACGTGGCCGAGCTTCCAGCCGAGGTTGAAGCCGTCCTGGATGGAGACGTTCATCCCCTGCCCGGCCTTGGCGCTGTGCGTGTGGCAGGCGTCGCCGGCGATGAACACCCGCGGCGTGCGCGACCCCAGCACATCGACCGGGATGTCGTCGAACCGGTCGGTCAGCCGGTGGCCGACCTCGTAGACGCTGTGCCAGGCGACGTTGCGCACGTCGAGCGTGTACGGGTGCAGGATCTCGTTCGCCTTCGCGATGATCTGCTCGATGCTCGTCGCCCGCACCGCGCCGTGGTCGTCGTCCGCCACCGCGCCGAGGTCCACGTACATCCGGAACAGGTAGCCGCCCTCGCGCGGGATGAGGAGGATGTTGCCGTACTCCGACTGGATCGAGCACTTGGTGCGGATGTCGGGGAAGTCGGTGACCGCGAGCACGTCCATGACACCCCAGGCGTGGTTGGCCTGGTCTCCAGCGAGGGTGCAGCCGATGGACTCGCGCACCTTGCTGCGCGCGCCGTCCGCGCCGACCACGTACTTGGCGCGCACCACCCGCTCCTCGCCCGCGTTCTCACCCGCGCTGCGCACGAGCGTCACGACGACCGGGTACTCTCCCTCGTCCTCGACGCGGAGGCCGCGGAACTCCCAGCCGTAATCCGGCCGCATCCGCGTCGGGCCGTTGCCCATGAACTCGGCGAAGTAGTCGAGCACGCGCGCCTGGTTGACGAGCAGGTGCGGGAACTCGCTGATCCCGGTCGGGTCGTCCACGGCACGCGCGGCCCGGACGATGCGGGTGGGGTCGGCCGGGTCCGGCTTCCAGAACGCCATCTCAGTGATCCGGTAGGCCTCGGCGGTGATCCGCTCCGCGAACCCGAACGCCTGGAAGGTCTCGACGCTGCGCGCCTGGATGCCGTCCGCCTGCCCGATCTCCAGCCGGCCGCCGCGACGCTCCACGAGCCGGGTGCTGACGCCGGGGAACTGCGCGAGCTGCGCCGCCGCGACCATCCCGGCGGGCCCGGAGCCGACGACGAGCACGTCCATGACCTCCGGCAGCTCGGGCGACCAGGCCGGCCCGGCCGCGGGCAGCACGTGCGGGTCGCCGGACACGTAGCCGTGGTGGTGGAACTGCATGGGGAGGCTCCTCACATCGTCGTGATCGCGTGTTCTATATCCGAACGCCTGGTTCTGATTTCGCACAATCAGGATAGAGCCCACGACGACGACCGGCAAGCGCGACCGACGCGCCAGGCGACGAAGAAGGAGGAGGAAGGAACGGAGCCGACTGCGAGGTTCGAACTCGCGACCGCTCGCTTACAAGGCGAGTGCTCTACCAGCTGAGCTAAGTCGGCGAACAGGCCGGACGCCCGTCGCGAACCATCCTAGAGGATGCGCGGCGGGCGCCCTGGTGCCGAACGGGAGGCCGGAACTCAGCTCCCCGCGCTCGGCGACGGCGTCGGCGTGGAGGTCGACGAGTACTCGTCGCCCTGCGCCTGGAGGATGAACGCCTTGAAGTCGTCCGCGTTCGTCAGCGAGCCGGTGTACGGCTTGCCGTTGACGAGCACGAGCAGCGCGTTCGTCATCTTCTTCACGCTGGAGTTCGGGATCGGGCCGCTGAGCGCGCGGTCGCTGGCGGAGCCGACCCAGGTCTTGAACCGGCCGTCGTCCACGCAGGAGTCGATGTCCGACGGGGAGGCGCCGGCCGCGGCCGCGAGCTTCTTGAGCTGGTCGTCGCTGAGGCCCGGGCCGCCGTCGGCGGGCTGGTTCTGGAACAGCGACTGGTTGAACGCCCAGAACGACCTCGGCGAGTAGTTCGCGACGCAGGCCGCGGCGTTCGCGGCGCGCAGCGAGTATCGGGTGCCCGCGGAGTGGCTGGTGTAGATCGCGACCGGGTGCATCTCGACCGTGACCGCGCCGTCCTTCACCAGCGGCTGGAGCTGCTTGAGGTTCGTGCGCTGGAAGTCGCCGCACAGCTTGCACAGGTAGTCGGCGTAGATGCGGATGTCGACCGAGCTGCCGTTCGGGTCCGGCGCACTGGCGATCGGCTTCGCGTCGGCCGCGAGCGCCGGGGTCGTCTTGACCTTGAGGCCGGAGCCGACGACCACGCCGTCGCTCGCCATGTTCTTCGGGCCCGGGACGGTGGGTCGGATCGCGCCCATGATGACCACCGCGACGATGGCCAGGACCGCGATGACGCCGACCACGATGCCGCCGGACAGCAGGGCCTTGTTCCTGCGGTCCCTGCGGTTCTGGCTCGTGCGGAGCTGTCGGGCTTTCTCCCGCGCGGCTGCGCGGACGTCGCCGCTGCGCTCGTCGGGGTCGTTCATGGAACTCATATCTCGGGGGAATCGGCTCTCGGGGGTAGGCGGTGCGGCGCGCGGGGGGACGTGCCGCCGGGTGTGGCGTGAGCAGACGCAACCAGACGACCATATTGCGGCAGTCTGGGAATAGACCAGACATACCCCGCCCACGCCCCGAGCGCCACCTGGGGATTGGCCCCCGTGTGCGGTACACCGGCGCGCGGCGGCCTCCCGAATACTCGTGGTAAGAGCAGCGCTTCGAATGCCTTACTATGGGGGTCGTGGCATCGACGCCCTTGGACGTCGACGCCACGTCTATTCCTCACAACGGATCGTCCGGCACGTACCTGCCGGTGAAGGAGACAACAGAAACATGGCTACTGTCACGTATGACAAGGCGACCCGGCTCTATCCGGGTTCCAACCGCCCCGCGGTCGACGCCCTCGACCTCGACATCGCGGACGGGGAGTTCCTCGTCCTGGTCGGCCCGTCCGGCTGCGGCAAGTCCACCTCGCTCCGCATGCTCGCGGGCCTCGAAGAGGTCAACGACGGCAACATCTTCATCGGCGAGCGCAACGTCACCGACGTCCCGCCGAAGGACCGCGACATCGCGATGGTGTTCCAGAACTACGCGCTGTACCCGCACATGACGGTCGCCGAGAACATGGGCTTCGCACTCAAGATCGCCGGCGTCGGCAAGGACGAGCGCGCCTCCCGCGTGCTCGAGGCCGCCAAGCTGCTCGACCTGGAGCCCTACCTCGGCCGCAAGCCGAAGGCGCTCTCCGGTGGTCAGCGTCAGCGCGTCGCCATGGGCCGCGCGATCGTCCGCTCCCCCCAGGTGTTCCTCATGGACGAGCCGCTGTCGAACCTCGACGCCAAGCTCCGCGTCCAGACCCGCACCCAGATCGCGTCCCTCACCCGCCGCCTCGGCGTCACCACGGTCTACGTCACCCACGACCAGACCGAGGCGCTGACGATGGGCGACCGCATCGCGGTCCTCAAGGACGGCGTGCTCCAGCAGGTCGGCACCCCGCGCGACCTGTACGCGCAGCCGAAGAACGTCTTCGTCGCCGGCTTCATCGGCTCCCCCGCCATGAACCTGTTCACCGCGGACGTCACTGACGGCGGCATCAAGTTCGGCACGACGGTCGTCCCGGTCGAGCGCGACGTGCTCGCCAACGCGGGCAACTCCGTCACCATCGGTGTCCGCCCGGAGGACGTCGTCGTCTCCACCGCCGAGAGCGGCGGCCTGAAGGTCGCGGTCGACCTCGTCGAGGAGCTCGGCGCCGACGGCTACCTCTACGGGCACTCGGAGGTCGACGGCAAGCGCACCGACATCGTCGGCCGCGTCGACGGCCGCGTTCACCCGAACGCGGGCGACACCGTCTACATCACCCCGAAGCCGGGCCACGTCCACCTCTTCCACGCGGAGTCGGGCGAGCGTCTCGGCGGCGCCGTCGTCGACTGAGGTCGTCGCAGCTGATCCTCACTCTGCCGCAGTCCGGTCCCGGGCTGCGGCAGAGTGCTTTCCGCCCTCACCCGCTCCTGGAAGGCGCCTCATGGCCGGCTCTGTCAACATCACCGCGGCGACCGTCGATCCCGCCCTGCTCGATCTGCCCTGGAACCTGCCGCTGGACCAGTGGTCGAACGAGCACATCGCGCTGCTGCCGAAGGGCATCAGCCGGCACCTCGTCCGGTTCGCGAACCTGTCCGGCTACGTCATCGCCATCAAGGAGACGACCGCGGAGATGGCGCAGCGCGAGTACGAGATGCTGCGCACGCTCCAGCGCCTCGACGTGCCCTGCGTCGACCCCGTCGCCGTCATCAAGAACCGGACGGACGACGACGGCGACGCCCTGAACGCTGCGCTGGTCACCCGGCACCTCAAGTTCTCGCTCCCCTACCGCGCGCTGTTCTCGCAGACCCTGCGCCCGGACACCGCGACCCGCCTGGTCGACGCCCTGGCGGTGCTGCTGGTGCGGCTGCACATCGTCGGCTTCTTCTGGGGTGACGTCTCGCTCTCGAACACGCTGTTCCGCCGAGACGCAGGCGCCTTCGCCGCGTACCTGGTGGACGCGGAGACCGGCCAGCTCTACGACGGCGGCCTGTCGAACGGGCAGCGCGAGAACGACCTGGAGATCGCCCGTGTGAACATCGCCGGCGAGCTGATGGACCTGGAGGCCGGCGGCCGCGTGGACGAGGAGCTCGACCCCATCAAGGTGTCGAACGGGATCGTCGCAGCCTACCGCTCGCTGTGGAAGGAGCTGACCGGCAGCGAGTCGTTCTCCTCGTCGGAGCGCTGGCGGATCAGCCAGCGCGTGGAACGCCTCAACGAGCTCGGCTTCGACATCGAGGAGCTGGCGATCAAGACCTCCGACGAGGGCACGACCGTCCGCATCCAGCCGAAGGTCGTGGACGCGGGCCACCACTCCCGCCGCCTCCTGCGCCTGACCGGCCTGGACACGGGCGAGAACCAGGCCCGCCGCCTCCTCAACGACCTCGACTCGTATTCGGCGACCCTCGGCAAGCGCGGCCTGGACGAGGAGGCGATGGCCCACGAGTGGCTGCTGCGCGTCTTCGAGCCCGTCGTCCGCGCCATCCCCAACGACCTGAAGGGCAAGCTGGAGCCGGCGGAGGTCTTCCACCAGCTCCTGGAGCACCGCTGGTTCATGTCGCAGGCCGAGGGCCGGGACGTCCCCCTGGCGGAGGCGCTGACCTCCTACATCAACGACATCCTCCGCCACCGCCGCGACGAGGCCACGGTCGTCGCGCCGATCACCGAGACGCTCAGCATCCCCGTGATCGGCGGCGCGACCACCGCCGAGACCGACGACGACGAGGACGACTGGCGCTCGAAGGTCTGAGCCGCTCCACCCCCAAACGCCGAGGGGCACGTTGTTGTCGCTTTCCGGGCTCGAAAGCGACAACAACGTGCCCCTCGATCGTTACTTCTTGCCCTCGGCGCGGAGCTTCGAGATCTCGTAGAGGGTGACGCTTGCCGCGATGCCCGCGTTGAGCGACTCCGTGGAGGCCGAGATCGGGATCGACACGACGGCGTCGCAGGTCTCGGTCACGAGGCGGGACAGTCCCTTGCCCTCGCTGCCGACCACGATCACGACCGGTCGGTCGGCGAAGGACAGCCCCGGGAGCGTGGTGTCGCCGCCGCCGTCCAGGCCGAGGACGAAGACGCCCGCCTTCTTGAACTCCTTGAGCGTCTGCGTCAGGTTCGGCGCCATCGCGACGGGCGTGCGCGCCGCGGCGCCCGCGGAGGTCTTCCACGCGGCCGCGGTCATGCCGACCGAGCGGCGCTGCGGGATGATGACGCCCTGACCGCCGAACGCGGCCGTCGAGCGGATGATCGCGCCCAGGTTGCGCGGGTCGGTGATCCCGTCGAGCGCCACGAACAGCGGCGTCTGGCCCTTGCGGAGCGTGTAGTCGAGCAGCTCGCCCGGGTGGGCGTACTCGTAGGGCGGCACCTTCAGCGCGACGCCCTGGTGCACGGCGTCGCGGCCGGCCAGGCGGTCGAGCTCCGGACGCATGATCTCCAGCACCGGGATGGCGCGGCCGGTGGCGATCGAGAGGATCTCCTTCATCCGGTCGTCCATCTCGATCCGCGACGCGATGTAGAGCGTGGAGGCCGGGATCGCCGCCCGCAGCGCCTCCAGGACCGAGTTGCGGCCGGTGACGATCTCGCTCTCGTCGCCGCTCTTCGCCCGGCGGGCCGCGCCGGACGCGCCGCGGGGAGCGCCGTCGCGGCCGCCGCGCAGATCGGCCTTGGCCGCCGCGCGCTCGCGGAGCTGCTTGTTCTTGTAGGCCACGTGGTACTCGCGGTCCTCCGCCTTCGGGGTCGGGCCGCGGCCTTCGAGGGCCTTGCGGCCGTGGCCGCCGGTGCCGACCTGCGCGCCCTTCTTGCTCTTGCGCACTGCCCCGGCCCGGGGCTTGCCACCTGAGTTCTTCATGCTTCGATACTCCAATGCGACCCCGACGGGGTGTCTTCGATACTGATTCCCGCGGCGGTCAATTCGTCGCGGATGCGGTCTGCTGCCGCGAAGTCACGTGCCTGACGCGCCTCCTGACGGTCGTCGAGAAGGCGACCGATCAGCGTGCCGAGCGCGTGCTCGGCCGTGCTCGAACCGGCGGAGCGCCAGTGCGGCGAGAGCGGGTTGATGCCGAGCACCTCGGTCATAGCGAGAACATGGCCGCGCGCGGCCGCGGCCGCCTCCAAGTCTTCCGCATCCAGCGCCGCGTTTCCTGAACGTACCGTGTCGTGCAGCACGGCCAGGGCCTGCGGCACCGCGAGGTCGTCGTCCATCGCCTCCGCGAACGCCCCGGGGACGACCTCCACGCCGCTGCCGGCGAAGCGCGTGCCCGCCAGCCGCCGGTCGACGCGCTCGAAGAAGCCGGCGATCCGGTCGAGCGCCGCCTCGGCCTCGCTGAGCGAGCCGTCGTGGAAGTCGATGGTCGACCGGTAGTGTGCCGAGCCGAGGTAGTACCGCACGACCAGCGGCCGGGCGGCGCCGAGCAGATCGGCGGCGTAGACCGAGTTGCCGAGCGACTTGCTCATCTTCTGACCGTTGACGTGGACGAGACCGTTGTGCACCCAGTAGGAGGCGAACGCGTCCCCGGCGGCCGTCGACTGGGCGAGCTCGTTCTCGTGGTGCGGGAAGCGCAGGTCGAGGCCGCCGCCGTGGATGTCGAACTGCGGCCCGAGGTAGCGGCGCGACATGGCGGAGCACTCGATGTGCCAGCCCGGCCGCCCCTCCCCCCACGGCGACGGGAACGCCGCCGACGCGGGCTCGTCGCTCTTGCGCCCCTTCCACAGGGCGAAGTCGCGCGGATCGCGCTTGGCGCGCGGGTCGGCGTCGGCCGCGGCCTCCATGTTGTCGATGCTCTGCCGGGTGAGCTCGCCGTAGGCCGGCCAGCTCTTCACGTCGAAGTAGACGTCGCCCGAGCCGTCCTCGGCGACGTAGGCGTGCCCGCGCTCGATGAGGCGGGCGATCAGCTCCTGCATCTGCGGGATGCTCGCGGTCGCGCGCGGCTCGTAGGTGGGCGGCTGGACCCCGAGCGCCGTGTAGCCGGCCGTGAACTCCAGCTCGAACCGGTAGGCGAGCGCCCACCACTCCTCCGAGCCGCCCTGCGACTGCGCCGCGAGCGCGTTGACCAGGATCTTGTCGTCGATGTCGGTGACGTTGCGCACGAGCGTGACGTCCAGCCCGCGATACGCGAGCCAGCGGCGCAACTGGTCGTAGACCAGGGCCGACCGGAGGTGCCCGATGTGCGGCGACGACTGCACCGTCGGTCCGCACACGTACATGCCCACCGCACCGGGGCGCAGCGGGACGAAGTCGCGCAGGGCGCCGGCCTTCGTGTCGAAGAGTCGCAGAGTCACGGCACCAGCCTACGGGTCGGGGCGAACGACCGCTTCGCGCGCGACGAAGATGTGGAGGACCGTGTCCGGCCGCGCGCCTGTGGAGGAGTTCAGCGGGCCGCCCGCGCCGCCAGCGCCTCGTTGACCGGCGCGAACGCGACCCGGTCGAAGATCAGCTCGATCGCGGTGATCCGCCCCTCGCGCACGGTGACCAGCTCCACGCACGGCACCGCGCCGGCCGGGGTGTCCGTCACGAAGTCGTAGACGACGCACGCGCGGTCGCCGTCGGCGAAGACCTCCCGCACCTCGTTGCGCACCAGCGCGGGCAGCAGCCGGGCGAGCGCCGCGATCCACTCCTGCTTCCCGATCGTCCCGCCCGCGAAGACGGCCGCGAGGTCGTCGGAGAGGAGGCCGCCGACCGTCTCCAGGTCGTGTGCGCCGACCGCCTCGATGTACGTCCGTGCGATGCCCGCGCTCTCTGCCTGCGTCATGTCGTCCCGTCCCTCTGCTCGCTCCGGCCGAGCCCGATTCCCGAGCCCGTCACGCCACAGGGTAAGGGCCGCCGCCGACATGCGCACGGGTGCGGCGACGGTCAGCGCGGGAACAGCAGCGCGGTGGCGAAGACGGCGATCCCTTCGCCGCGGCCCGTGAACCCGAGCCCGTCCGTCGTCGTCGCACTGAGCGACACCGGGGCGCCGAGGAGGCCGGACAGGAGCTGCTCCGCCTCCACCCGCCGCGGCGCGAACTTCGGCCGCTGCCCGATGATCTGCACCGACACGTTCCCGATCCGGTAGCCCGCCTCCTCCACGAGGCGGCGCGTCTCCGCGAGGAATACCTCCCCGTGCGCTCCTGCGAACCGCGGGTCGCCCGTGCCGAAAACCCCGCCGATGTCGCCGAGGCCCGCCGCCCCGAGCAGGGCGTCGACGATCGCGTGGCTCGCGGCGTCCCCGTCGCTGTGCCCGGACAGCCCCGACTCGTCGGGCCAGTGGAGGCCGGCGAGCCACAGCTCCGCCGCCGGATCGAACGCGTGCGTGTCCGTGCCGAGCCCGATGCGCGGCACACCGGAAGGCGCGAGAAGGTCGTGGGCGCGCTGCAGGTCCCACGGCGTGGTGATCTTGAACGCCTCCGTCGCGCCCGGCACGACCGTCACACGGAATCCGGCCGCCGCGACGAGACCCGCGTCGTCGGTTTCGTCGGTCGTGGCGGCGGCGTAGGCGGCGAGGAGCTGGTCCCGCGGGAAGCCCTGCGGGGTCTGCACGGCGGCGAGCGTGGAGCGGTCCACGGTCTCGTGAACGGAGCCGTCGTCCGCGAGGCGCTTGATGGTGTCGCTGACCGCGAGCCCCGGGATCACGCCGTGACCCGTCTCCACGACCGCGTCGACCACGGCGTCGAACAGTGCGGACGGCGTGAGCGCGCGAGCGGCGTCGTGGACGAGCACCACCTCCACGTCGTCGCCGACCGCGGCGAGCCCGGCCGCGACCGACTGCTGACGGGTCGCGCCTCCTGCCACGACAGCGACGGGATGCCCGAACACACGCACTGCGAGCGCTGCCGCCTCGTCCACGCGATCGGCCGGCACGACGAGCACCGGCTCGGCCGGCGCGCGCATGCCGTGCACGGAATGCAGCGACCGCTCCAGCAGCGTGCGGCCGTCCAGCCCCACGAACGCCTTCGGCACCTCGGCCCCCAGCCGCGTGCCCGAGCCTGCTGCGACGACGACGACCGCGACGTGCGGTCCAGGATTGCTGCTCACCCTCCCGAGACTACCCGCCCGCACAGGATGGGCCACGGACGCCGAAGGGGCCCGCGACGATACGTCGCGGGCCCCTTCGAAACCGGGTGAATCGCAGGCTACGAGGCGAGCACCTCGTCGAGGAGGCTGGAGGCCTTCTCGTCGTCGGTCTTCTCCGCCAGGGCGAGCTCCGAGATGAGAATCTGCCGGGCCTTCGCCAGCATGCGCTTCTCACCGGCGGACAGGCCGCGATCCTGGTCGCGGCGCCACAGGTCGCGGACGACCTCGGAGACCTTGATGACGTCGCCCGACGCCAGCTTCTCCAGGTTGGCCTTGTACCGGCGGGACCAGTTGGTGGGCTCCTCGGTGAAGGGGGCGCGCAGCACCTCGAACACGCGGTCGAGGCCCTCCTTGCCGATGACATCGCGCACGCCCACGAGATCCACGTTCTCAGCGGGGACCTCGATGGTCAGGTCGCCCTGAGTCACGTTGAGCTTGAGGTACAGCTTCTCTTCACCCTTGATGATTCTTTTCTTGACTTCGGTGATCGTTGCAGCACCGTGATGGGGGTAAACGACGGTTTCGCCAACCTCGAAAAGCATAGATATGTTGTCCCTTCAGCAACGAATAGGATACCACACGAGGCACATGCTAAGGTTCGCCCCCGCAGCTCCGGGAGGGCCGGGGCGCCCTGCCGGCATACGGTAAACTCGGCACGAAACCGCTTCGTGACAAGGCATCAGCGCGCCGTCGAGCGGAACGATACGGAGGATCATCCAGTGAAAGCTCGCGTCGCGGCGTCCATCGTCCTCGCCCTGGCGGTCGCAGCCGGCACAGCCGGGTGCGGATTCATCGCACCGCAGGCCACCACGAAGCACTACGACGCCAGCGACGGCGTGAGCGGCAACGTCGGCCAGATCGACGTGCGCAACGCCTTCATCGTCACCGACGGCGTCGGCGGCAAGGTCGGCAACCTCGTGGTCAGCCTGGTCAACACCGACAGCAAGAGCCACCGCGTGGCCATCACCTCCGGCTCCTCCGGCAGCGCGGCCTATGTCACGGTCGAGCCCGGCCAGGTCAAGAAGATCGGCGCGCAGCCCGACAAGGCGTCCTCCAGCAACGTCTTCCTCACCCCGTTCGACGCGCTGCCCGGCAGCAACTACGACGTGTTCTTCCAGTACGCCGACGAGACCGGCGTGAAGCTGCAGGTCCCCGTCCTCGACGGCGGCCTCCCGGACTACAAGGACCTCGTGCCGCCCACCATCCTGCCCGCGCAGAACTGAGCCGGCCGAGCCCAGACGAACGGAAGCCGCCCTCGCGAGAAGCGAGGGCGGCTTCGTCGTTGACGGCCGTCAGGCGTTGAAGCGGTAGCCGAGCCCGCGCACCGTGACCAGCATCTGCGGGTCGGACGGGCTCTCCTCGATGCGCGAGCGGATGCGCTTGATATGCACGTCCAGCGTCTTGGTGTCGCCGAAGTAGTCGCTCCCCCACACCCGGTCGATGAGCTGACCGCGGGTGAGCACGCGTCCGGCGTTGCGGAGCAGCAGCTCCAGCAGCTCGAATTCCTTCAGCGGCATGGAGATCTCGTCGCCCTTGACCGCGACCGTGTGCCGGTCCACGTCCATGCGGACCGTGCCGGCCTCCAGGATGCCGTCGTCCTCCAGCTCGGCCTCGTCCACCCGCCGGCGCAGCACCGCGCGGATGCGGGCCAGCAGCTCGCGCGAGGAGTACGGCTTGGTCACGTAATCGTCCGCGCCCAGCTCCAGGCCGACCACGATGTCCACCTCGGAGTCCTTGGCGGTGAGCATGATGATCGGGACGTTGGAGCGCGTGCGGATCTCGCGGCACACCTCGGTGCCGGGGATGCCGGGGAGCATGAGGTCGAGCAGCACCAGGTCGGCGCTGCCGCGGTCGAACTCCGCGAGGGCCGTCGGGCCGTCTTCGGCCACGGTCACCTCGTACCCCTCACGCTTGAGCAGGTACGCGAGCGGCTCGCTGAGCGCGGCCTCATCCTCGACGAGCAGGATCGCTGTCACAGGTTCTCTCCAATCGGGGGACGGACGGCGGCGGCCTCGGGCAGCCGGATGGTGAAGGTGGAGCCTCGGCCGGGCTGCGACCAGACCCGGACCTCTCCGCCGTGGTTCTGCACGGCGTGCTTGACGATCGAGAGGCCGAGCCCGGTGCCCCCGGTGTTGCGGGAGCGGGCCTGGTCCACCCGGAAGAAGCGCTCGAACACCCGGTCGAGGTCCTCCTCGGGGATACCCTCGCCCTGGTCGGTGACGGCGATCTCGACCACGCCGTCGACCGTGCGCACGCCGATCCCGATGCGGGAGTCCTCCGGCGAGTACTGGATCGCGTTCGAGATGAGGTTGTGGACCGCCGTGACGAGGAGGGCCTCGTTGCCGAGCACGGTCGCGTCCTTCTCGCCGCGCATCGCGATCTCGATCTGGCGCGACTCCGCGGCGACCTTGTTCTGGTCGATCGCCGCGCGGACGACCTTCTTGGCCGAGAGCTGCTCCGCGTCGCCGAGCGCGTCGGCGGCCTGCAGGCGGCTCAGCTCGATGATGTCCTGGGTGATGCGGGCGAGCCGGGAGGCCTCCTCGCTCAACCGCAGCGCGAACCGGCGCACCTGCTCCGGGTCGTCGGAGGCGTCGTCCAGCGCCTCGGCCAGGAGGCTGACTGCGCCGATCGGGGTCTTCAGCTCGTGGCTGATGTTCGCCACGAAGTCGCGGCGCACGGACTCCAGCCGGAACGACTCCGTGCGGTCCTCGGCGAGCAGCAGGATGTACCGCGAGCCCAGCCTGGCCACCCGCACGCTCAGGTGGATGTTGGCGTCGCCGAACGGTCCGCGCGCGAGCTCGCACTCCTCCGTGACCGGCTCGCCCGTGCGGCGCACGCGGTCGACCAGTGCCACGAGGTGCGGGTGGACGAGCGCGCCGTTCCAGACCAGGCCGATCGCATGCGCGCCGGGGGATGCCTTGATGACGTTGTTCGACGGGTCGATGACGACCCCCGCGGACTCCATCGCGTCGAGCACCTGGTCGACGCCGTCCGGGACCGCCGGGTTGGACACCGCGGCCGCGTGGTCCCCGCGGCGGGCGGCGATGTGGAGGATCCAGACGAACCCCGCGCCGACGACCAGCCCCAGCCCGAGCGAGAGCAGCACCAACCAGGCGGAGTCCATACCCAAAGCGTAGGTGATGCGCGAGGACGCGCCGCGACCGATCAGGCTCTGCGCCGCGTGTTTTCGCGGGTACGTTAGACAGTGTTCAGCCCTACGGCACCGTCCGTTAACCTCCCGAAGCGACCATGCTGAACGGGGTCAGTCGACCCCTGTATCCCGCGTGCCCGCGCACGCCCAGGAAGGATCTCATCCCATGCGCGAAGTTTTCCAGCAGGAGCTGGCCGACGTCCAGGACCGGTTGGTCGAGATCGCCGAGCTTGTCGTCCGCTCGATCCGCAGCGCCACGGAGGCGTTCAACGAGTCGGACGTGTCCCTCGCCGAAGAGGTGATCGCCAACGACCACCGCATCGACGAGCTGACCGTGCTGCTCGACGAGCTCTCGATCCAGATCCTCGCCCGCCAGCAGCCGGTCGCCCGCGACCTCCGCATCGTCGTGAGCGCGCTGCGCATCAGCGCCTCCCTGGAGCGGATGGGCGACATGGCCGAGCACATCGCCCAGCTCGCCCGCTACCGCTTCCCGGACAAGGTGGTGCCGAAGAGCCTCCGCTCGACCTTCGCCGAGATGGGCCGCCTCGACGTGCAGATCGCCGAGAAGCTCGCCGAGCTGCTGCGCACCCAGGACGTGCGGATCGCGGACGAGATCCGCAACGACGACGACGACATCGACGAGCTGCACGCCAGCGTGTTCGACAAGGTGCTCGGCGAGACCTGGAAGGGCCAGGCCGTGGACACCGTCGACGCCACCCTCGCGAGCCGCTACCACGAGCGCTTCGCCGACCACGCGGTCTCCATCGCGAAGAAGGTCCAGTACCTGGCCACCGGCGACTGGGCTCCCGAGCTCGCCGGCTGAGCCTCCCCTCTCGACGCACACCGCCGGGTACGCGAACTGTTCGCGTACTCGGCGGTTTTGTTTTCCCTTCGCAGGCTTGGATATTCGGGCTTAGATTTCATACGCATTATGATGGACGGACCAATCAGCGATCTCGTGGGGAGAGGTGCACATGGCAGGCCGGCCGGCAGGAAAGCGTGGATCGAAGCTGGCCCGGTTGCTGTCCGTGCCGCTGCTGCTGGCGGCGCTGGTCGCCGGCTTCCTGGTCCTGAACGACGACGCGGCCCATCGGGCCGGTGACTTCCGGCCGACGGTGGGGCTGGTGAACGAGGACCTCGCCGCCGAGTTCAACAACGAGGAGTACGCGTTCGGCACGTCCTTCATGGATCGGATCTCCAAGGACTCCGAATACAACTGGACGGTGGTCTCGCGGCCCGTCGCGGAGAAGGCCTACCGGGACGGCTCGGTCGACGCCGTCCTCTACATCCCGCGGTCGTTCACGCACGACATCCTGACGCTCCAGGAGACCAGCCCGACCCAGGCGACGGTCGAGTTCCGGCTTCGGCACCAGCCGGACGACAGCGCCGATCGCCTGCTGGAGAGCAGGATCCGCGGCATCGTGCACGACTTCAACCGGAGCGTGGTCACCATGTACTACGCCTCGCTCGCGGACAACATCGCTGAGGCGGACGGCCACATGAGCGCCGCCGTCGGCATCCAGAAGGCCCTCATCGCGGCACTCGCATCGGACGTGCACGAACCGTTCGCGACGACGATGCCGACCTTCGAGAGCCTCATCTCGAGCGCCACCGGCCTGAAGGCCGTCAACGCGGCCTCCATCGAAGCGCAGGGCTCCTTCGCGAAGTCGGTCGCGGACCTGCTCACCGGCAACGCCGACGCTCTGTCCGGCCAGCTGCCCGGGATCGAGGAGCATGCGGAGCGCCAACGAGAGATCGCGCAGCTCAACGCCGACAACAGCAACCGGGGCATCACCGATCAGGCCGAGTCCGACCGCGACGTCTACGGAGCCCAGTTCGACCTGTTCAGGACCGGCACCCTGTGCACGCTGAGCGGCCTGGACGCGCTCGACGCCCCGGCGCCGTGCGCCGACCCGGAGGGCGTCGTCCCGCCGCACCTGCAGAGCAGGGTCGCCGAGCTCCGGCAGGCGATCACGCAGCACTCCGAAGACGACGCCCTCTCCGTGAAAGCCGTGTCCGACGACCTCGACCGAAGAGTCGCCAACCTGCGAGCCGTCGAACTGCTGTTGAACCCTCCGGC
Organism: Microbacterium sp. X-17; assembly: GCF_039615055.1. Taxonomy (NCBI): domain Bacteria; kingdom Bacillati; phylum Actinomycetota; class Actinomycetes; order Micrococcales; family Microbacteriaceae; genus Microbacterium; species Microbacterium sp. X-17. The sequence goes on along the minus strand of NZ_JBDHNI010000001.1, from coordinate 717,310 downwards.
CGAGCCGACCGATCCCGATGACCCTGCTCCGCCGGCTCCCCCGACCCCGCCGGCCGCGCCGGTCGACCCCGCGATCCTCACGATCCTGCACAACGAGATCGACGCTCTGGAGGCCACCAGAGCCTCCCTCGCCCCCGGCGGCGAGCCTTCTCCGCTGTTCGAGCCGGAGTTGACGAACCTGGACGCCTGGTACGCCGCCGCGCTCGACTTCGTGAAGGGCGCCGCCCTGACGCCGAACACGGTCAACAGCCTCGACGTCCAGGACTGGACCTCGTACACCACCGACGGCGCCGGAATCTACGTCGACAACAGCGAACAACTCCACAACCAGCTCAGCAGTTTCATCACCCAATCGGCGGAGACCAGCAGCCGGCTCACCATCACCTCAACGACGACGCCCGACAACTCCAGCCTGTTCGACGCACTCCTGCAGAACTCGGCCACCACGTCATCCGGCGCCGAGAAGGCGCTCAACGGGGTCGACAAGCTGCTCTCCAGCGGAAACACCGGCCTCGCAGAGAACCAGGCGTACTACGCCAACTTCGCCACCGTCCTCGCCAACACGAGAACACCGGGCGTCGACACCGGCAACATCTACGCCTTCTTCTCCGCCCCGATCGACGCGAAGAACGTGACACCCGAACGCCCGACCGTGGCGTCGGTGGCCGCCGACGCGGCGGGCACACTGGACCCGAAATGGCTGATCGTCTTCGCGGGCGGCTTGCTCGTGGGAGGGTTCCTGATGGCGGTCGGCGCCGCGATCCGCAGGCGGAAGAGGGCGTGAGCTCGCTCGCCGGGTTCCGGAAGAACCTCGCGCGAAAGATGATCCGGGCCGACTACCGGCTGAACGACCCGCTTTTCGGAGCTGTATCTCGAACACAGGGAAATGGCGCCAATGCACAGGTCTACTTCACGCTCGACAAGGTCAGACGTAGCAGGCTCATCGCCAACAGACTGTTCTGGCTTGTGGTCAACGCGTACGGGATCGTCATCATCGCCTCCATAATCGCGCGGTTGACGATCCGAATGATCATGGAGGCTCATCCCACTGCGAACGGGCCTTCCCGAAATGGGCACGCTTGTGGTGCTTTTCGTCATCCTCTTCACGTGCTGCTGGTCCGCTCTCAAATCGATCTCGTGGATTCGCTGGATGGTGCGCCAGTGGAGGAGTGGCGCGCGCACAGCGATGCGCCCGACTACGCACTCTTCGTCACCGATGGGCTCGCGCCCCAGTTCACCACGCTTTCGTATTGCCGACCTCGTGGAAATCGGCGTCGTGTGGTTCACGAGCGAGATCATTCGCAAGATGGTAAAGGCGGACTGGCGAGAAGGCGACCGTACGGTGGGGGTGGCCGGCTCTCTGCCGAGCCACAACCTCATGATCCGGTGGCACCCCGAAGAATATCTCACCAGCAAAAAGGGCGGCCGAGCCGTCATGATCGCATCCACGCTTCTGCCCCTTGCCCTGGCTCTTCAAATCATCTACTACTTGCGCCCGTCAAGGATCGTGGGCGAACTGGACGCAGTGAATTGCCACCTTCTCGTCATCATTCTCATCATCGCTTGGAGGGTGCTCCTGAACTCGCAGTCATTTCTGCGGTGGATAGTCCGGAATTGGAATACGCGCGCGGACGAGAGCTCCTGAAGGCGCGATCGCCGGCGGCACGTTGTCCTGCGCCCGCCCTCCAGTGGGCGAATGAAGGCGCTGCTGCATCGGCGCCTTCTTTCAGTCCGCCGCTTCGCTCGGGTCCACGTAGCCGACATACACCGACGCGTACTTCGAGCCGTCTTCGGGGAGGACGTGGAAGAAGGGCGCGTTGATTTCCAGGTCGTGGTCGTCCAATGTTGCGAGGAGTTGAGCGTAGACCCGCTCGGTCTGGTACTCGAAGTCGCCCGTGACGATTCCTTTCACCAGCGGGGCGATCTCAAAATAGGAATGGAACAACGTTCCTTCTTCTCCCCTGAAGGCGCTTTCTCGGATCGGGAGGAAGAACTCGATGTCGGTGATTTCATCCAGTGGCACGTTGTTCAGGCTGTAAACATAGGGCCCCTTCGGAGTGCCACCCTTCCGGACGACGTCAGAGACGAAGGACTCGAGATGGTCACCGAGCTTGCTGTAATGGAACGTCGCACGGCGACTGACCACGTTCTGATACGCCAACTTCTCGTCAAACGTGACTCCCTGCAGAAAAGGATCCATCAGCGAGCCACCGTATCGACATACAGGTCCAACATGACCTCGCCATAGAACTTCAGAACCACGTGGTAGATCGTCTTGATCTCCAGCCCAGCCGCCGCCACCGCCGACTCGATCTCCTCATACGGCACCGGCTCTTCCAGATCGTAATGCCGGTAGAAGAAGTCGGTCTCCAGTTCGAGATGCTCGTTGAAACGGAAACTCTCAGCACTGTCCTCCACAATGTTGATCCGGTTGCCGAGCGTGGTCATGATCGTGAAGTCTCCGCCGCCCGGGACACTGGAGAACACAAGCGGACCACTGGTGTAGTAGCCGTTGTGCATCAAGACCTCCTTGAAGTAGTCACCGACAGGGTCGACGACCTCGAACAGGTCGTCGCCCGGGCGAAGCTCTGCCGTGTGACTCACAACGTTGTGCATGCTCAACGTCCGCTGCCTAAACCGCATGAAGTGGTCCTTCCAATCGTGTACTCCGTACTTCCCTCACGCGCTGATCCGTCACCGTGAATCTGACATCCCTAGCTTGGTCAGGACCAGCAGAACCACGAACACCGCGAAAACAATGCCCACCCAGAGCGCGACCTTCTTGACAAGTGCGCGCACCTCACCCTTCGTACGAACACGCTTGCGAGGCCGAACGTCCCAATACCGTCTATCTTGCGATTTCAGATACGCAAGGTAGGTGAACTCCACCGGCAGACTCGTCACCACCGTTGCGAAAAGCAGAAAACCCAGCACGCCGAACGTGGTCGTTAAGTACTGGCCTTGAGTGAGCACGTTCGGGACGATCATCACCACCCCGAAAATGGTCCACAGACTTTTCGAGTTGTACACACTCGACGCAGCCACAAGGTTCCCCCACGTCCGCGCCTCCGAATGGCCCTCACGCAAACGCTTCCGCAACAACCACACATGCACCGCAGTCGCACCACAGACGTACAACAAACCAAGCGCGGCAACGACGGGGAAGACCGCGAGATCGAACATCCCGTAGCCTTCCCGGATCACGAGAGTGATCATCGCTATCGGCATCATGCACGTCGTGTACACCAAAATGGCTGCAAAGACTGCCATCACGCTCGAGAAGAACACCTGAAACCGGAAGATCACTGCCCTGAAGAACGACAAGAAGAGCACCAGACCGCAGAACCCTAATACGGCGATATGTACGTAGTACAGGAACAGAAACGCTCGATGACCGCCATAGAAAGCCGTTGAAGCCACGATGGTGAACGTAAGCAGACTCAGAACAGCCGCGTTGACGAATGCCAGCACGGGCAAGCTGACCAGCGACGCCCTGCTCTCCGCGAGAGTAATGAAGTACGTCTGGTTTGCCGCATCGCGCTCACGCTCAGCTTTACTCAAATGATCGCCCATCACGTCACCAGAACCTCGCCGCAAGACCGTCCAACGCATTCTTGACACCCTCTTTGGCCCACTCAACGGCCGTCTTATCGCCGAGCGGAATCTCATTTGCGACCCAGTTGAAGAAGATCCCCAGGCCTGCTCCGACGACAGTTCCCAAAGGCGGCAGGATGAAAGACCCGATTGCTGCGCCGATTCCTGCCGCCGCAGCGCCGCTGCCGACATCGACGGCCGTATCGATGGAGAAGTCACGCCAATCAGTAAGCGTCGCATCCCCGTCGCCGAAGTACTTGTTTACGTTGGCCCCAATGGATAGCCCGGTGCCCACTAGCCCCAGACCCTTACTGGCCTTGGTGAGCTTTGACGCGCCCTTCCACCCTTTGAAGTCATCCACAACATCAGCGGCAAAGCCCCGCCCGCCGGCTTTGAGCGGCTTTTTGTAGTGATCGATCCGGGTTTTGGTGGCCGCGTTGAAGTCTTTCCCCCTGCCGTAGAGGTGCCCGCTCGCGGGCTTGTAGAGGAACCTCCCACCGTATTTCAACCGGCCTTCAGCGTCCCGGGCGATCTTGTTGCCGGCGAGTTGATCCAGGATCGCCTGTCTCGTCAATGCAGCGCCGAGACCGGTCCCCACAGAGCCGAGGACTAGTGAGCCCTTCAACTGATCTAGAAGGGAAACCGTGTCGCCGGTCGCCGCCGCAAGATTCGCGAGCCTGTCGACGAAGAGTCCCGCCGTTCGCGCAGCGAAGTCATTCAGCGCCTGCAGCCTGCCCTCCAGGTCGCGGACGGTGGCGTCGAGCTGCGCCAGCACCAACTCCAACTGCGCGTTCGACGCCTCCAAAGCCGGAGCCAACCCGGGAATCGTCGACGACGCAGCAGCCGCGGTCTGGTTCGACTCGATCTGACGCTCCGTCGCGTCCCGCTGAGCCTTGGTCGCCCTGAGCTGCGTGTTCAGCTCGTCCTCTTTCAGCACCCCGAACGGGGCCACAAACGAGTCCGCCTGCGCATACTTCTCCAGGTCCTCCCGGATGGCATCGATCTCACCCCGCGCATCCACGACGCTCGGACGGATGATCTGCTCAAAGAGCGTGTCGACCGCCGAGTAGCCCTTGCCCGACAGCTCACCGCCCGCCAAAGCCTCCCCCAGCTGTGCGCAGGCACTGTCTGTGGCATCCAGCACAGCCGTCGCGGCCGTCAGATTCGCCGAAAGCGCACCCGCCAACGCAGCCGACTCCCCCGCGTCGTAGCTCAGCCCCATGAGACGTCCGCCTTCTCTCGCCGCAACCGCTCCAACTCGGCCTCCGACGTCGAGCGGACCTCCCGCTCGGCCTCATCCAGAAGTTCTGCGTGATCGCGTGCCAGCCGGCTCACGTACGAGTCGAGCTCTCTGCTCGCTGCGAGCCCCTTCTGCACGAAGTAGTTCTTCGCATCCAGCCGAACGCCCGCGTCTTCGAACCGCTCGGAATTCACGCGCATCACCTGGGCATACGACTCCCACTGCTCGCCGAGCACGCGAATCGTCACAAGGTCTTCTGCGGTCCGACTCTCCTGATCCCTGATCTGCCGGTCGAGTGCCAGACGCTTCTCCACGCCAGAGTCGCTCATAGCTTTCCGCCCACACTCGCCGCATCGCGCTTGTCACGCGCCTCGATCTCCGTCGCCAGAGCGGTGACACCATCGGCCTGCCGCTTCACGCCCGAAATCAACGCAGAGATACTGTCCAACACTCCGTTGGCAACGTTGGCGCCGTCCTTCATGCTCGCAACGTTGCTCGACCCGAGAGTCACCTGCTGACCTGTGCGGTCAACCTCGATGTTCGCGAAACCCGCCACAGCAGCCTGCGCTGCGGCCGTATTCGATGCGACCTTCATCGTTCATCCTTTCGGTGGTCCTGACCGGCCAATCGACGAAGTTCGGCGAACGGATCGACGCCGGGCGCCACAGCATCCGAGTCCTCCGCGTCAGGCCCCGCGGCCTCGGGAATCTCAGTGAGCGCGCCAGTGAACTGTTGCGCGCGCCTGTTCGTTCGCGGGCCGTTCTCCATCTGGTCGAGAAGATCCGCCAGGAACGCCTCGTCGGCGCTGTCGAAATACCCCTCGAAGACGATCTCCTCGACGTCGCCGGCCAAGATGGGGAATGTCTCCTGATCGGGCGATTCCCCGTAGGGGTGCGGGGCGACCAGATAGCGAGGCTCCACCTCGGGCCGTTCCTTGTCTGGGCGGAACGCCCCTCGTGCGAGGACGACGAACAGCCCGATAGCCCGGTCGTTGTCGAGCCGGACGATGGATCCCAAACCCAAAAGGCGGCCCTGCAGCACCAGAGTCATCGTCACCCCTCGCTCTCGTTCGGGGTCGGCACGACGATGTGGTCCAGTTCTCCATCGATGACGGAGTGCAGCACGTTCTTACCGTGCGCCTCCTTCTTCGCGGCGGGGGGCAGACCTTCGATGAAGCGCTGCGCGTTCAGGTCGCCACCGAAAAGGATCTGGTGGACGTTCTCCTTCAGCGGGCCGGCCAGTCCGAATACGCTGTTCACCTTCGACAGGTGATCCAGAACGATGATCTGGACGTGCGCACTGCCTAGGCCGAGGAATTCAGAGATCTGATCCATCGGCATGGTGAGCCTGTTGAACACATCCGTCATGCCATTGATGACCACGCACCGCGGCACCTGCGTGCCATGCTCCACCAACTCGGCGAGCGCGAGCTTCGCCGTGTCGGCGTGGGCCCTCAGAGCGCTTTTGCCCACGTATAGCGAGGCTTCGCCCGTCAGATGTGCGGGCAGGGCATCGTGAGCGTCGATCACCACCAGGCGCTCGGCATCGACGGCATCGACAATCTGTCCGATCAAGAACGGGTACAGCAGAGCCGCCTGCTTCCCCGACTCCGGGAAGATCGCCACCGTTCTGCCCGTGAAAAGCTCCAGCGTCTCGGGCTCGGAACTGAGCTTGTTCAGACCGAGAAGCAACCGGTTCGATGCGGCGTCGCGCGTTGCGTAATGGGTGAACACCTCGGTGGTCAGCTCCCGCGGCACCATCGGGATCCGCGCCGGACGCGCTCCAGCCCACGCGTCGTTCAAAGCAGCCACCTGCGCTTCGAGCGCCGCGAGGGTCTCGGAGCCGTTCTCGCCCTCCGCAGGCAGGTAGAACTGGATCGCGGTCGGCCCGTCAGTAAGGAGCTGGCCCCGGCCCGGAAGGTCGGTCTGTTGCAGCCGTTCTCTGCCCAGGAGCTGGGCCAGCTCGCTCTCGTCGTTCAGGTAGAGGCACAGTTTCGTCGAGACGTTGCTGAGCATGTTCATGCGCACACCGCCCACCCGGCTCGCACTCATCACGAGATACACACCGAGTGCTGCGCCCTCGCGAAGCACCTGCAACAGCACGTTGTCGATCGAGTCCTTTCTGGAGTCGTTCGTGGTGAGGTTGTCGTAGCCGTCGAGCACGTTGAGCGTGACCGGAAGCGCTCGCGACGTCTTGGCCTCGTACTGTTCGAGATTCGCTACTCCCGCATCCTTGAACAACTGCTTGCGGGTGGCCATCGCGTCCGAGACCGCGCTGAGCATCTTGCTGAGCTTCTCGCCCTCCTCCGGGGTGACGATGTCCGCGACGTTGGGCAGATCCCGCAACGGAAGAAGCCCGTTGTTGCCGAAGTCGAACAGGTAGACGTGCAGCTGCTCGGGCGTCCGGGTCTTCGCGAGATTCATCACGATGGTCTGCAGGACCGTCGACTTCCCGTAACCCGGACTACCGAAGATCGCCGTGTGGCCGGCGCGAGCGAGGTCGAAGTCGTAGCTCTCCTGCGCCTGTCGGCTCGGGATGTCGAGCAGACCGAGTGGGACGCCGTCCCGGTCCCCGGTCGGCTCCGGAGCCGGGATCCTGCCGGCGAGGCTCGGCAGCCACGGCTTGTCCGGCCGCGTGAGTGCGTCGTCGCCGTCGAAGATGGTCGCGATCGTGTCGATGACCGCTTCGAGCTGGGACGGCAGGTCGCTCGTGTCTCTTCCCTGCTCGACTTCCTCGTCGGGGTCGTAGAAGAGTTCGTACTGGCCGATGTCGTTGATCTTGTAGATCCGCTCGTCCACCTTCTCGGTGACCTGCGCGTCGGGGTCGTAGGGCACCCCGGCGTAGCCGCTCTGGAAGAGCTCGTACACCTCGTTCTGGCCGACCTTCAGGTATCCGCGACCGGGGTTCGTGATGTGCGCGGCGTCCGTGGTCTTCAGCAGCTCGTTCGAGTCCTGCTCGCCGGCCATCTTCAGCGCGATCTTCGAGGTCGAGTTCGCCTCGATCTGGTCGTTCACCACGCCGCTCGGCTTCTGCGTCGCGAGGATCAGGTGCACACCGAGGCTTCGGCCGATGCGGGCGACCGAGGTGAGCTCGTCGAGGAACTCGGGCACGTTGGCCTTCAGCTCGGCGAACTCGTCCGACACGAGCACCAGGTGCGGCAGCGGCTTCGTCGGGTAGTTCACCTCCGGCTTCGGATCATGCCGCTGCTTGTACAAGGTCATGTAGGCGTTGATGCTGTTCACGCCGTAGACCGCGAACTCGCGCTGTCGCTTGTCGAGCTCCGCCTTGATGCTCGCCAGCGCTCTGGCGGTTCCCGCGCCGTCGAGGTTGGTGATCGCGCCCATGAACTGGGGCAGCCGGTCGAGCGTGTTGGCGATGCCGCCGCCCTTCCAGTCGATGATGAGCATGCCCACGTCCTCCGGCGAGAAGTTGATCGCCAGACCGATGAGGTAGGTCGTCAGGAACTCCGACTTGCCTGAGCCTGTCGTGCCGCCGACGAGCGCGTGCGGGCCGTGCGCACGCTCGTGCAGATCCCAGTACACGTGATCGGACTTGCCCCGCCACCCGATCAGCGACGAAATGGACTTGTTCGGTTCGGCGCTCGCCCAGCGGTCGGCGATCCGGAGGTCGTCGACGGTCTTCACCTCGTACTGTTCCAGCAGGCTCAGAGCCTCCGGCACCGCGTTCTTCTCGACCTCCAGATGGTTCAGATTCGAGAGCTTGCGGAGGGAGTGCTCGAGGTCGTCCGGCAACACGTACGGGGTGAACGGGGTCGCCACATACACGCCCTTGTCGGTGACGAGCTCGCCCTTCACCTGGTGCGGCGCCTGGATGAGCGTGGTCACCGTCTCCGGCAGGAGTTTCGCGTCCTCGCTGCACCAGATGACGGTCACTCCGAGCCCGCTCATGTCCTCGGCGAGCAGCTCGTTGATGCCGTGGCCGGCCAGGTGGCGGTCGTCGGAGATCGTGAACACGTAGTGCGGCGAGAACTGCGGCTGCTGTGTGCCCGCGTCCTTCACCGCCTGCCTGCGCTTCTGAAGCAGCTGGTAGAAGCCGTTCAGCACCACGTCGCGCAGCTTGTCGTTGTGGACCAGCCCCCGCATGTTCAGCTCCTGCAGCTTGAAATGCGGTAGCAGGCGCCAGGCGCTCCACGTCTGCGCGTACGCCTCGCGCGAGAGCAGGCTGACGAAGTTCACGTCGCGGTACGAGTGGAAGAACGCCGTCTGGAAGAGCAACGATTGCAGGTAGTCGGTGACGTCACCGGGAGGGCCGACGAACCCGAGGGTCTGCCCCGCCAGTGCGATGGGAGTCGGTGCGTCACGCTGGGTCCGGAACCCCGACGCGAGCTCTGCCACCCGCTGGGCCTCGATGCTCGCGTCCTTCTCGCTCACATCGGAGGACACCTTCAACACGGAGGGACGATCGGACAACCCCAGCGAGACGCGCAAGAAGTCCTTGTTGAAACGCTGGCGCTCGTAGATCCTCTGGTCGTACCGTTCGACCATCATCGCGAGCTCGTGAGGGCTCGGCTGCTGATACCGCAGCACGTCGCGCTCCTCGTCGTACGCCTTGGAGACACCGGCCACGGTCCTCACGAGGTACTGCGTGTAGTCCTCGGCCGCTGTGACCGCGGCCGCTCTGGTCTCCCTCCGCTCCGTGACGTACTGCGACACCGTGAACGACGCCGTCAGGAGGGTCGCCAAGCCCATGCCGAGCATCATCGCCGGATTCGTCCCGATGACCATCGTCGTCACGCCGGAGGCCGCGATCATGAAGAACGGCGGCACCACCATCCGCAGAAGCCGGTTCTTGGGCTTCGCGCCCGGCTTGTCCGGCCCCTGCAGGGCGAACTCGGCCTCCTCGACCTCCAGGTTCAGCTTCGGAGAGCGCCGATAGTCGGGAAAGTCCGCCGGGAACTCCGGCTCCGGCGACTGCGCCAGCACCTTCGCGTGATCGAACTCCACGTCAGCGCCGAACGTAGTGATCTTGAACTGCGTCGGACGCTTCTCGAGGAGGAAGGTCTCCGTCAGCACCACCGTGCCGACGTCGAGGTCCCGGATGTCCCGCCCGGCGACCGCCACGCCGTCGACGTACACGAGCTGTCTTCGTGCGTCGACGATGACCGAGTCCGCCTGCACGATCAGCAGCGGCGAGCCCGCTGCCCGGATGCCGGCATAGGGCACGTCGCCGATGACGAGGTCACTGCTCGTATCGGTGACGAAGCACACGGTCCGAGCGTCCGCGGCGGCCACCACGACGCAGTCGAGCGCGCCGACCGTTCTCCGCCCGGCACCGATCGGCTCCCCATCGACGTACAGGGACTCGTTGATCACGCTGAACTTGTGGCCGTCATGTTCGACGAACGGGTGCTCCTCGGTGAGCGTCAGTCTGACGGCTCTCTCCCCGTCGACCGCATACACGAGGTAGAGCAGCTGACCCGGATCGAGTCGGGAGTCGAGCGCTGCACCCTGGAATCCGGCGAGCGGCTCTGTCGCGAACACGCTCATTCGGCCGCCGCCGCATCGCTCGTGCCCTCCAGCGCGGCTGTCAGCTCGTCGATGGCCTTCGCGTACTCGTCCAGGAGCTTCTGCTTCTCACCGCCGGGCATCTGGGAGTTCAGCTTCGTGGACTGGTACAGGTCGGTGTAGGCGAGCAACGTCAGCTGATCGTCCCCGAGGTTCTGCGCGTAGTCGAGGGCCTGTTCGAACTCACCGCGGCCGATGGCGATCCAGTAGTTCAGCGTCACGTCGTCGGACTTCTGGGAGAGGGTGTTCAGGACCGCCTGCTTCTGCGTGGCCGTGAGGTCATCGAGGTTGACGCTCGACACCGCCAGCACGTACTTCGCGGACGCCGGGAGGGAGGTGGCCGCGAAGCCTTCCAGCTCCGTCAGAGCACCGCCGTAGTCGTTCGCGAGGAAGCGCGCCTGAGCGGAGACCACCGCATCCTGCAGGCGGTTGTGGCTCGCGGTCTGCCAGGCGAACACGCCGGCGACCAGCGCGGCGGTGAGGCCGAGCGCGCCGACGAGCCGGTACCCCGAATACCGGCGCTTCGGAACGCTGACCCGGCGAGCGGCGACGTCCGCCTGCTCGGCCGTCAGCTGCGCGTCGATGTACGCGAACAACTCGTCGGCCGTCGTCGCCTGCCGCACCGCGATCGAGAACGTGTCCTGCAGAGCCGCCGCCCCATCGAGGAGCTGCTCGAAGGGGAGCTTCGGACGGAAGACGTGCAGCACCATCGCCTTCAGTGACGCGAGGAAGCGCGCTTCATCGAACACCGTCGGCACGAGCATGCCCTGGAGTCCGAAGTGCACCACCCGGAGCAGGCCGCCGTTGAGATAGACATTGTCCGGATGGATCACCGGCACGCGGAAGCCGTCACGATAGCCGACGCAGGCGACCAGCTTCTGGGCCAGCGACAGCCGGTCGAGCCGGGTCCTGGCCCGACCGACCGCGTCCCCGAAACGGATCTCACCATCGGCGAGCCGGTATTCGACCACGAGACCGGTATCGGTCTCATGCGCGTCGACGTAGCGGGAGATCACATCGCGACTCGCGCTCTGGTACCCGTTCTTGTCCACGCTCACGCGAACACTCCCGGGGCTCGTCTCGAGTTCGAGAACCGTTCCGTCTAGCTCAATACGCATTACCCAGTCACGTCACAATCTGAAGGCGATCGCCGTTGCCGATCCCGAAGGAGGAAATGAAGTCGTGCCCGCTCACCACGAGGGCCTTGTCATCGAGCGCGAACGAGAAGTCGTCCGGCAGTACCGTCCCCTTCGCGGCGAACGCGTCGCGGATCAACTGCCGCAGCCGGTCGAACCTGACCTCGGCCGGTACGAGGAGGTCGATCTGCCGCCGCGTATAGGTGAGCGTGATCTCGATCACGACGCCGCCCGCCGTCGTCTCGCCCAGAGCCGTCCCAGCGCGATTCCTCCCACCAGCACGAGCGGCACCACGACGACGGCCATCACCCAGAGGAGGACGGAGGACTCCTCGCGCTCGTCCGACGATGAGGCGATCACGTCGGAGGAGTAGTCCTCGAACAAGGCTGCTCTCACCGACCGATACTGGTCACCGGAGGGTCGAGCCTCGGCGAAGGTCAGGGCCTCGACGACGCCCAAACGTTCAGCGGACTGCGCTCGTCGCTGCTCCGCCCGGGAAGACAGGCGGTCCGAGAACAGGCTGCTGCGGATCGGGAACTCTCCGGAGGAACCGGCGCCCACCGACTCGTTGACGAGAACCGTCGTGTTGAGGCTCAGCTTGCCCGCATCGTCCGGGTCGTCGGCGACGGCTGAGACTGCGGGCGCGCTGACGGTCAAGCCGACCGCCAGCGCGCACGCACTCAGACTCGCGCCGATGATCCGATCAGAAGCCGAAGCTCTGCGCATCCTGCGCGTCACGCTCAGCGATGGTGTCGGCGTACTTGTTCAGCTGCTCGTTGATGTTGACCAGCAGCTCCTCGAACTTCTTCACGCTCTCGTGCAGCTGGTTGTACTGCTCGAGATACGCCTGGAACGCCTGACCCTTCCACTGCTCGGCAATGGTCGAGTTCATCTGGTTGACCTTCTGGATCGCCTGCTCGATCTCTTCCTTCGAGCGGGTGTAGACCTGAGCCTGCTGCTTCAGTTCTTCCGGCGTAACGCTGATCTGGCCCATGATGACGTCTCCTGTTTCGACACAAAACGTACTACCGCGATATACGGAGTATTTCGGTTTCGACGCTATAAGCCGCGGTCGATTGTGTCAAATCTCACACGTGAAATGTGGCCTGAATGCCACTTCGGTGCGAGAGTCAGGCGAGAGTGACGCGGGCGGCGACCCGGCGGGAGCCTGGGGTCCGGGCGACCAGGGCGAGCTCGGTCAGGGCGGCGTGGTCGCCGGGCGACAGCGCCGCAGAGCGCTGGTCGCTCGCGTGCGGCCGGTAGCCACCTCGGACGTGGCGCTGGTCGGCGATGACCGCGCCCGCGGCCTCCAGCGCGTCGACGCAGGCTGTGTGCAGCGCAAGGAGCGCGGGCGACGGGCGGACCAGGGTGACCGGCACCGCGTGGCGGTGTCCGAACGACGCGCGCGCCCCCGCGACGACAGGGATGCGCGGCCCGTGCGGGAGCAGCGCGGCGACCGCGTCCGCCTCCAGCTCGGTCTGGAACGGGGGGACGACGGTGATGTGCAGCGGCCAGTCCCCCGCTGCGAACTCGTCAGGAACGACGACGTCGCCGCCGCGTTCCGGCAGGAACGCGACGACGACGTACGACGGGACGGCCGTGAGGCCTACTTCTTGCCCTGCGCGGCGACAGCGGCGGCGCCGGCGGCGGCGGCCTCCGGATCGAGGTACACGCCGGGCTCGATCGGCGCGAAGGTCTCGTCAAGCTTGTAGACGAGCGGGATGCCGGTCGGGATGTTCAGCTCGGCGATCTCCTCGTCGGAGATGCCGTCGAGGTGCTTGACCAGCGCGCGCAGCGAGTTGCCGTGCGCCGTCACCAGGACGGTCTTGCCCTCGGCGAGGCTGACGGTGATGTCGGACTCCCAGTACGGCAGCATCCGCGCGATGACGTCCTTCAGGCACTCCGTGCGCGGGAGGTCGTCGCCGAGGCCGGCGTAGCGCGGGTCGCTCGCCTGCGACCACTCGCTGTCGTCCGCGAGCGGCGGCGGCGGCACGTCGAAGGAGCGGCGCCAGAGCTGGAACTGCTCCGGACCGTACTTCTCCAGGGTCTCCGCCTTGTCGAGACCCTGCAGTGCGCCGTAGTGACGCTCGTTGAGCCGCCAGGAGCGCTCGACCGGGATCCAGAGGCGGTCCGCGACGTCCAGCGCGAGGTTCGCGGTCTGGATCGCGCGGGTCAGCACCGAGGTGTAGAGGATGTCGGGCGTCAGGCCGGACTCGGCCAGGAGCTCGCCGGCGCGGGTGGCCTCGGCGACGCCCTGCTCGCTGAGCCGGACGTCGACCCAGCCGGTGAACAGGTTCTGCTGGTTCCACACGCTGTTGCCGTGGCGGAGGAGGATCAAAGTGTAAGGAGCGGGCATGCGATTAATCTTGTCACATGCCCTCCATGTCCTCCCGCGCCGGCTCGGTGGTCGGCACCGTCACCCGCGGGACGACGAATACGAACCGGCTGAGGAGGGTGGACCGCTGGATCGCGGCGCTGCCCGAACTGCGCCGCACGGGGGACCCGATCGTGGTCGACCTCGGCTACGGCGCGAGCGGCGTGACGGCCTTCGAGCTCCAGCACCGGCTGGCGAAGGTGCGGCCCGACGTCGAGGTCCTGGGGCTGGAGATCGACCCGGGACGGGTACGGACGGCCCTCGCCCAGTTGGAGGAGGTGCGAGCGGGGAGCGCCGGATTCGACCCCCAGGCGCGCGTGGGCTTCGCGGTCGGCGGCTTCGAGGTCCCGCTGCCGGGGCGGCACGCGGCGGTGATCCGCGCGTTCAACGTGCTGCGGCAGTACGACGAGTCGGAGGTCGCACCCGCCTGGGAGCGCATGCTCGGCCGCCTGCAGCTCGGCGGCGCGCTCGTGGAGGGCACCTGCGACGAGATCGGCCGGGTCGCGAGCTGGGTCACGCTCGACAGGACCGGACCGCAGACCTTCACCGTCTCGCTGCGGCTGCGCGGGCTGGATGCGCCGAGCGTCGTGGCCGAGCGGCTGCCCAAGGCGCTCATCCACCGCAACATCCCCGGCGAGGGCGTGCACGCCTACCTCGCGGACCTGGACCGGCTCTGGCGGGTCCACTCCCCGCTCGCCGCGTACGGACCGAAACAGCGGTGGATGGCGGTGGCGCAGGGGATGCGCGACGCGGGGTGGCCGGTGGTCGGCGGGCGGTCGCGGTGGCGGCTCGGGGAGCTCACGGTGCGGTGGGAGGCCGTCGCGCCCGTGTAGCCAGCGGAGGAGATCCGCTCCGCCGTGCCCCTGAATGTCGGGTAACGGAGGATATCTGCTCGGCCGGGCCGCGGATGTCCTCCGTTAGCGCCGCGGCAGTGGAGCGACGGGGCGTGGGTAACGGAGGAGATCGGGTGCGGGGAGGGGTGGATGTCCTCCGGTAGCTGACATCCGGAGGCACGGCCGGGCGGATGTCCTCCGTTGGCCGCGGGTTAGGTGCGCGGGGTTCGAGTGACGGCGCCGAGGCGCGGGAGGTGGGGGACGTGGGCCTCGGCGCCGGCCTCGGGCGGGACGACGACCTCCTGGGCGGCGGCGACGGGGGTGCCGTCGGCGTCCACGGTGAGGGTGGCTGCGGGGTCGGTGCCGCGCTTGACGATGGCGAGGGCGATCGGGCCGAGCTCGTAGTGCAGGGCGGAGGACGTGACGGTGCCGACCAGGCGTCCGTCGAGCGTGACCTCGGCGCCGCGGGCGGGGTGGACCCCCTCCGAGCCGTCGAGGTGCAGCATCACGAGGCGGCGCGGCGGGTGACCGAGGTTGTGCACCTTGGCGACCGTCTCCTGGCCGCGGTAGCAGCCCTTCGTGAGGTGGACGGCCGTGCGCAGCCAGTCGAGCTCGTGCGGGATGGTGCGCTCGTCCACCTCGGTGGCGAAGCGCGGGCGCCAGGCGGCGATCCGCAGGGCGTCGGCCGCGAGCGTGCCGGCGACGGTCAGCTCCCCGGACTCCACGCGGGCCACGATCGACGGGAGCGCGTCGCGCGGCACGACCCGCTCGCTCCAGCTCCAGCTCGCGCCGGGGTGCTCGCCGCGCGCGTACTGGTGGCCGCCGGGGGTCACCGCGTGCCAGGGGTCGTGCCAGATCAGCGGGACGCCGTTCGGGGCGGCGATCGGCAGCGGAGGCTCGCCGAGCGTCCCGATCGTCGCGAACGTCTCGGTGTGGTCGGCCAGCTCGACGCGGAGCATGAAGCGCATGGAGTCCAGCCAGGCGAGGAGGCCGGTGGCCTCGGGCCGGTCGACCAGCAGCCACAGCGTCGAGCCGTCCTCGATCAGGCGCACGGCGTGCTCCACGCGGCCGGTGACGTCGAGCAGCAGGGTCTCGGAGGACTCCCCCGGTTGCAGGCCGAGCAGCGACTGGCTGGTCAACGAATTGAGCCAGCTCAGCCGGTCCGGGCCGGTGATCGACAGCACCGCGCGGTCGGACAGGTCGACGATCGCGCCGCCGTCGAGCAGGGCGCGCTGTTCCGCGAGCGGGTTGCCGTAGTGCGAGGGGACTCCGCTGTCGGCGATGTCCACCGCGCCGGGGAGCGAGAGGAAGGGCGAGGCGTCCATGTCAGTCCACCTTGGCGAGCCGGGCGGAGGCATGCGTGCGCAGCTCCTGGCCGAGCGCCGCGATGTCCCAGGCCCACAGGAGGTGACCCTCCACGAGCCCGTAGAGCCGGGTCGCCGCGCTGTACTCCTTTGCGCCGGCCGTGCGCACGACGGCGTCCGTCGCCAGGTCGATGCGCGGGCCGTTCACCTGGCCGATGTAGAGCTCGCTCACGCCGTCCGGGTGGATGATCGCCACGTCGATGTCGAAGCCGCCGCTGGAGGCGCGCAGGGTCTCGACGGCCTGCGCGGTGCCGAACGGCCGCGTGCCCTGCCCCGGCAGCATCGCGGGGCCCGGGTCGCCCTCGACCAGTGTGCGGCTGAGCCGCCAGTAGCCGGTCTCCGCGGCGAGCGGGGTGCGGTCCTCATCGAGCACCCAGGAGGTCGCGGAGTAGTTGAGGTAGGCCTCGCCGTCGTGGCTGAAGCTCACCCGCTGGCCGAACTCGAGCTGGGTGTGCTCCTCGCCGACGGCGTAGTCGACCACGCCGCTCCCCTCCCAGACCCCGATCAGCCAGGAGAGCGGGACGAGTTCGGCCGGAAGGTCGGTGGGGAGCTCGATCATGCCTAGCGCTGGCCGCGGAAGAGGTTGTAGACGACCACGCCGGAGACACCGAGGATCGCGAGCGTGGCCAGACCCAGCAGGCCGATGAAGAAGAGTTCGAGAGCGACGAGCATAGGGCCAGTCTAATCAGTGCCCGAGCGTGACGAGGCCGAGGATGCCCCCGATGACGCCGAGGATGACGAAACTCCCGGTCAGCGTCGTCGCCAGCCGGTTGACGAAGCCGTCCTTGCGCTGGGTGGCGAGCTGGGCTCCGAAGGACGCGAGCACGCACACGCCCAGCGCGAGCGACAGCCAGGACGCGTACTGGATCGGGTGGGAGAGGAAGGCGATGAGCACGCCGAGCACGAGCGCGAGCGCCCACACCCCGCCGACGCTCAGCGCGACCATCGAGCGCGGCATCGGCTCGGGAGGCGGCCCCGCCGCGGCGGCGGGACCGAGAAGGCCCGGGTCGGACGGCGTCTCGCTCATCCCCCTATTGTGCCGTGCGCGGGCGGCCGCCGCGTCCCCCGATGACGACGCGATCTGCCGCCGTAAGCGTTTCCGGTAGCATTGCCGCACGAAGACGGGCGAGGAGGATACTGGGTGGCGCAGCTGTTGATCCTCACGTCCGCCCCCGACGCGGACGTGCTCCCGGCTCTCGGCCTCCTCAGTCACCGCGTCCGGCAGATCCCCGCCGAGCCGGCCTCCCTGGTCAACGCCCCCGCCTGCGACCTCATCTTCGTCGACGCCCGGCGCGACCTGGCGAGCGCGAAGTCGCTGTGCAAGATCCTGACCACGACCGGCATCACGGTCCCGCTGCTGCTGGTGCTCACGGAGGGCGGCCTCACCGCGGTGAGCGCCGACTGGGGCGTCAACGACGTGGTGCTCGACAGCGCCGGGCCGGCGGAAGTGGACGCGCGCATCCGGCTGGCGATCGGCCGGCAGACGCAGGAGCACTCGCAGACGAAGATCCAGGCGTCCGGCATCACCATCGACGAGGCGAGCTACTCGGCCAAGGCGCACGGCAAGGCGCTCGACCTCACCTTCAAGGAGTTCGAGCTGCTGCGGTTCTTCGCCACGCACCCGTCGCGGGTGTTCACGCGCGAGCAGTTGCTGAGCGAGGTGTGGGGCTACGACTACTTCGGCGGCACCCGCACGGTCGACGTCCACGTGCGGAGGCTGCGCGCCAAGCTCGGCGACCTGGAGTCGCTGATCGGGACGGTCCGCAACGTGGGCTACCGCTTCAACGTGTACGAGGACGAGAACGACCGGCTGCCGTCGTCGGTGCGGCCCTGACGTTCTCCCGGTGCGGAGGTTGTCCTCCACGATCCGACCGGACGGCCGTTTCTCCACGGTTAACCGAACCCCGTGCCGCCGGCCGGGCGCGCGGTGCCATGATGGGGGCATGGACGGCGAGCGCACGGCACTGGAGAACGGCCTACTCGACAACGGGCTGAGCGGCAGCCTGGGCAGCGACTTCGACGACGATTTCGCCCCCTTCATCTACGAGCCGGACCCGACTCTCCCCGACAACCGCTACCTCGACCGGGAGCTGAGCTGGCTGGCGTTCAACCAGCGCGTGCTGGAGCTCGCGGAGGACCCGCTGCTGCCGGTGCTGGAGCGGGCCAACTTCCTCGCGATCTTCGCCAGCAACCTGGACGAGTTCTTCATGGTCAGGGTCGCCGGCCTCAAGCGCCGCATCGCGACCGGGCTGGCCGTGCCCACGAACGTCGGCCGCGCGCCGCAGGACGTCCTGGCCGACATCTCCGAGAAGGCCCACGAGCTGCAGGTTCGGCACGCAAAGGCCTACCGCGAGCTGGTGCTGCCCGCGCTGGAGGACGCCGGCATCACGGTCTCGTCGTGGGACGAGCTCGACGACGCCGACAAGGTGCAGATGCGCGAGGTGTTCTCGCAGCAGATCTTCCCGGTGCTGATGCCGTTGGCCGTCGATCCTGCGCACCCGTTCCCCTATATCTCCGGGCTGTCGCTGAACCTCTCGATCCGCGTGCGCAACTCGCGCACGGGCAAGGAGCAGTTCGCACGCCTGAAGGTGCCGCAGATGCTGCCGCGCTTCGTGCGCATCGACGCGCGCGAAGGGCTCGGGCAGGTGCGCTTCCTTCGTCTGGAGGACCTGATCGCCAACCACCTCGGCGACCTCTTCCCCGGCATGGAGATCCTCGACCACCACGTCTTCCGCGTCACGCGCAACGAGGACGTCGAGATCGACGAGGACGAGACCGAGAACCTCATCCAGGCGCTGGAGCGCGAGCTGCTGCGCCGCCGGTTCGGCCCGCCCATCCGGCTGGAGGTCACCGACGACATGGACGACGTCACGCTCGGCCTGCTCGTCCGCGAGCTCGACGTCACCGAGCAGGAGGTCTACCGCCTCCCCGCGCCGCTCGACCTCGGCGGCCTGTTCGACCTGGCGCGCATCGACCGGCCCGACCTCCACTACCCCAACCACGTGCCGACCACGGCGCCGCAGCTCATGCCGAGCGAGCCGAACGCCAAGCCGGACGTCTTCGCCGCGGTCGCGCGGCAGGACATCCTGCTGCACCACCCGTACGAGTCGTTCGCGACGAGCGTGCAGGCGTTCCTGGAGCAGGCGGCCGCCGATCCGCACGTGCTCGCCATCAAGCAGACGCTGTACCGCACGTCGGGCGACAGCCCGATCGTCGAGGCGCTGATCGACGCGGCGGAGGCCGGCAAGCAGGTGCTGGCGCTGGTCGAGATCAAGGCGCGCTTCGACGAACAGAACAACATCTCCTGGGCGCGCAAGCTCGAGAAGGCCGGTGTGCACGTCGTCTACGGGCTGGTGGGGCTCAAGACGCACTGCAAGCTCGCGCTGGTCATCCGCGAGGAGAAGGGCGTCCTCAAGCACTACAGCCACATCGGCACGGGCAACTACAACCCCAAGACGTCCCGCATCTACGAGGACCTCGGCCTGCTGACCGCCGACGACCAGGTGGGCAAAGACCTCACCCGGCTCTTCAACGAGCTGTCCGGTTACGCGATCGAGAAGAAGTTCAAGCGCCTCCTGGTCGCTCCCCTGCACCTCCGCAAGGGACTGCTCAAGCGCATCGACACCGAGGCGGCGAACGCGGCGGCGGGCAAACCATCCGGCATCCGCATCAAGCTCAACTCGATCGTGGACGAGGCGATCATCGACGCGCTCTACCGCGCCAGCCAGGCCGGCGTGCCGGTCGAGCTCTGGGTCCGCGGAATCTGCGGCCTCGTGCCGGGACGCGAGGGGCTCTCCGAGAACATCCGGGTGCGCTCGGTGCTCGGGCGCTACCTGGAGCACTCGCGCGTGTTCTCGTTCGTGAACGACGGCGACCCGCACGTCTACATCGGCAGCGCGGACATGATGCACCGCAACCTCGACCGCCGCGTGGAGGCGCTGGTGCGCCTCGCCGACCCCGAGCACCTCGCCGAGCTCGACCGCCTGTTCGACCTCGCGTTCGACGAGCGCACGGCGGCGTGGACGCTCGCGGAGGACGGCGTCTGGACCCGGCACCACCTGGACGAGAACGGCGCGCCGCTCACCGACCTTCAGACCAAGCTGCAGCAGCAGGCCGCCCACCGTCCGCGCTCGGCCCGCACGGGAACCAGGCGGTGAGCCTCGCCGTCTACGCCGCGGGCGCCCTCTGCTGGCGCGTCGTGGACGACAAGATCGTGGTGCTCGTCGTGCACCGCACCAAGTACGGCGATGTGACCATCCCGAAGGGAAAGGTCGACCCGGGCGAGACGCTGCCGCAGACGGCGGTGCGCGAGATCCTGGAGGAGACCGGGCTCGCCGTCACGCTCGGCGTCCCGCTCGGCACCTCGGCGTACCCGCTGAGCTCCGGGCGGGAGAAGATCGTCCACTACTGGGCGGCGGAGGTTGTCGACCACGCGATCGAGCGCTCGACGTTCGTCCCGAACACCGAGATCGCGGCGATCGAGTGGGTCACGCTGAAGAAGGCGCGCAGCTACCTCACCTATGAGCGCGACGTGGAGATCATCGACGCGTTCGAGTCTCTGGTGCGTCAGGGCGTCACCTCGACGTTCGCCCTCATCGCGCTCCGCCACGGCAAGGCCGAGCCGCGGGGCGCGTGGGCCGGCCCCGACGCCTCCCGCCCGCTCACCGACCGCGGCGTCAAGCAGGCGGCCGGCGCTGTGGCGAGCCTGCTCGCGTGGCAGCCTCGGCGCATCGTCACCAGCGACGCGGTGCGCTGCGTCGCGACGGTCGCGCCGCTCGCCGCCGCGACCGGCGTCAAGCCGCGCCGTGAGCCCGGCATCAGCCAGGACGCCTACGAGGACGGCGACGGCGACGTGCGCACGATCATCGGCAAGCGCGTGCGCTCGCGCAAGACCGCCGTACTGTGCAGCCACGGACCGGTCCTGCCGGAGATCCTGCGCGAGATAGCGCTGGCCACGGGCACGATGCCCGGCGGCTACCTCACCGAGGCGGCCGACCTCGACACCGGAGGGTTCTCGGTCGTGCACCTCTCGGCGACCAACCCGTCGTCGGGGATCGTCTCCATCGAGACGTACGCGCCCGCCGTGGAGTGAACTCAGTGAAATACTGATGTTTATTTGAGATCGTTCAGAGTCAGGCGCTAGATTGGCACGGTCATCCCAGTTGGGATGGCCGTACCAACCAAGGGGAAGCATGCTCTCTACCACTCGAACGCGCCTGACGCTCAGCGCCGCAGCCGCTGCCGCCGTCGTCGGCGGACTCTTCGTCGCCGCGCCGGCCAACGCCGCCACCGGCGACATCACGCTCGCGAACTCGACGTTCACCGCCGGCGACTGGGGAACCGGTCTCGACGTGTCGGGCTCCGGCTTCACAGCCGACACCACCGTCACCATCACCGTGAGCTACACCGACGGAGGGACCGTCCTCGGCCAGCAGGACGTCACGGCGGACGCCACCGGCGCATTCGCGAACGAGGTCTTCACGCCGACCGCCAGCCTCCCGCTGCCCGCGGACGGCGAGGATGTCGTCGTGAACGCCACCTCGACGGACGGCGACACCTCCAACACGATGACGCTCGACGTGCGCGCGCCCAAGGGCATTTCCGCGAACACCACGACGATCTCGACGGAGGATCTGACCAACCGGGACGCCGGGATCAGGATCACCGCGGCGGGATACACCCCCGGTGAGACCGTCACGCTGTCGACCGTCTACAACGGCGAGACACTTCCGGCCATGACCTTTGAGGCCGACCGCAGCGGAAGCGTCGACGCTGCGCTCTTCCTCGCGCAGGGCACCGCCGAGGCAGGCCAGATCGAGTTCACCCTCACGGGCGAGACCTCGGGCGTGGCCAACTCCATCACGATCACCGTCACCGGTGAGCCGATCGAGGTCACCCCCGGAGAGCCCGCTCCGGCGCCCGTCCCCACACCGGGCACCACCACCGCGGGCAAGCTGCCCGTCGTGAGCGGCTGAGAGCCGACACAACCTCGCAGCGGGGTGGACGCGTTCGGCGTCCACCCCGCTTCTCGTCGGAGCACAGCATGAAACGCATCCTCACCGCGGCCGGAGCCGCAGTCCTCACCATCGCCGCCCTGTCCGCGTGCGCGCCCGGCACGCCCGCCGCGACCATCACCCCGACCTCCTCCCGCACCCCCGAGGCCACCGGACCCGCCCTCCCGCCCGGGCTGACGCCATCGGCCATCGCCGCACTCCCCGCCGCGGTGTACGACGCGGTCATCCCCGGCCTCCTCGCCGCCCCGGCCGATCCCCGGATCACCCACGTGTCCACGGTCGCGTTCGACGCCCCGGTCTACGGCGCGGACTTCACCACCGCCGTCGCGCGCATCCCCGCCAAGGACTTCCTCGGCAAGCCGACCGTGGTCGTGCCCGTCGAGACGAAAGGCGGCTGGTCGATGGTGCTGACGGCCAGCCGTCAGCTCCTCCCCTCGCAGGCCGGCGACGGCGCGACCGCCCCGGCCCAGACCGCCGCCTGGCTGCCCACCGCGGCGCTCGGAACGCCTGCCCCACTCGCCCACCGCGTCGTCGTGTCCGTGTCGGCACAGACGCTCACGATCACCGACGCGGATGGGAAGGCGGAGCAGACCTTCCCCGTCGGCGTGGGGACCGCCGAGACGCCGACGCCGACCGGCACGACCGGTTACCTGCAGGCGCGCTACCTCGATCCCGCACAGGGCCAGGCGGTCCACCGCATCCAGCTCACCTCGTTGCACGCGACGGCCGCCGACGAGCCGTACGGCGGGGCGGACGGCGGCCTCATCGGCATCCACTATCAGGATGTGGCGTCCGGAGCGGTCTCCCACGGCTGCATCCGGATGGGCGGCGAAGGGATCGCGGCGGTCGACCGGCTGCCGCTCGGAACGCCGATCACGGTCCAGGACTGACGGGGCGGACGGGCGCGGAGCCCATGCGTGCGTATCAAGAGGCCACCGGTCGTTAACCTTCCGTTTACCACTGCGGGGGACTCTGGTCAGACACCGGGAATAGCGTCACACGCGGGTCGCACCGACCCCGTCCTGTTGTTACTGATCCCCGGAAGGGACAACTGTGAAACTGAAGCGTCTTGGCGTTCCCGTGGCACTTCTCGCCGCCGCCGCCATCTCCCTCACCGCCTGTGCGTCGAACGAGGGCAGCACCCCGGCGACCACCACGGCCAAGCCGTCGAACCTCTCCGGCACGCTGAACGGCATCGGCTCGTCCGCCCAGGGCGCCGCGCAGACCGTCTGGGCCGCCGGCTTCCAGCAGGCCAACCCGAAGGTCACCGTCAACTACGACCCGCAGGGCTCGGGCGCCGGCCGCAAGAGCTTCATCTCGGGTGCCGCCGACTTCGCCGGCTCGGACGCCGCGCTCAAGACCGAGGAGCTCGCCAGCACGTTCGCCGGCTGCGCCGCGGGCGCCAAGGGCATCGACCTCCCCGTCTACATCTCCCCGATCGCCATCGCGTACAACGTGGACGGCGTGAAGGACCTCAAGCTCGACGCCGACACGATCGCCGGCATCTTCTCGGGCAAGATCACCACCTGGGACGACGCGAAGATCAAGTCGCAGAACTCGGGCGCCACGCTCCCGTCCGCGCCGATCACCGTCGTGCACCGCTCGGACGACTCGGGCACCACGCAGAACTTCACCGAGTACCTCGCGGCGAACGCTCCCACCGTGTGGACCGCTCCCGCCGCGCAGACCTTCCCGTTCCAGGTCGGTGACGCCGCCAAGGGCACTTCGGGTGTCGCGGACGCCACCAAGAACGCGAAGAACTCGATCACCTACATCGACGAGTCCGGCTCGGCCGGTCTGTCCATCGCCCAGCTCAAGGTCGGCGACAACTACGAGAAGATCAGCGCGGACGGTGCGGCCAAGGTCGTCGCCGCCTCCCCGATCGCCTCGGGCCGCGAGACCAACGACCTGGCCATCCAGATCAACCGCAAGGACACCAGCAAGGGCGCCTGGCCGCTCGTCCTGGTCTCCTACGTGATCGCGTGCCAGCAGTACAAGGACGCCGCCAAGGCGGACCTGGTCAAGGGCTACGTCGACTACATCATCAGCAGCGACGCGCAGAAGGCCGCGGCCGACCAGGCCGGCTCGGCTCCGCTCTCGAGCGACCTGTCCTCCAAGGTCAGCAAGGCTGTCGCCAGCATCAAGTAACACCCCGGCCGCTCGGCCTGGACCGCACCCCGGTCCAGGCCGAGCGGCGCATCACACTCACCCCCGACGGGGACCCGATGAGAGAAAGCAACAAATGACCGCCGGAACCGCAGGAGCCATCAGGCCGAAGGCGAAAGTCCGCCTCGGCGACCGCGTCTTCTCCACCTCGACCGTCGTGGCCGGGTCGCTGATCCTCGCCACCCTCGCCGCCGTCGCGCTCTTCCTCATCATCCAGAGCATCCCCGCTCTGAGCGCCGGAGCCGGCCAGCTCCCCAACAACGCCACCAACTTCTGGGCGTGGGTCTGGTCGCTGGTCTTCGGCACCATCTGGGCCGCGCTCATCGCGCTCATCATCGCCACGCCGCTGTCGATCGGCATCGCCCTCTTCATCTCGCACTACGCGCCCCGCCGCGTGGCGCAGACCCTCGGCTACATCATCGACCTGCTCGCCGCCGTCCCGTCGGTCGTCTTCGGCCTCTGGGGCATCGCGACGCTCTCCTCCTTCGTCCAGCCGTTCTACGCCTGGCTCGGCCAGTACCTCGGCTGGTTCCCGCTCTTCGCGCCGCCGATCTCCGGCACCGGGCGCACCATCCTCACCGCCGCCATCGTGCTCGCCGTGATGGTCATCCCGATCATGACGGCGATCTGCCGCGAGATCTTCCTGCAGACCCCGCGTCTGCACGAGGAGGCGGCGCTGGCACTCGGCGCCACGAAGTGGGAGATGGTCCGCATGGCGGTCCTCCCCTTCGCCCGCAGCGGCATCGTCTCCGCGATCATGCTCGGCCTCGGCCGCGCGCTCGGCGAGACGCTCGCGATCGCGATGGTGCTCTCGCCCGCGCTCATTGTGAAGTTCGCCGTGCTGCAGGCGCAGAGCCCGAACACGATCGCCGCGAACATCGCGCTGCAGTTCCCGGAGGCCACCGGCGTCGGCGTCAACGCGCTCATCGCCTCCGGCCTCGTGCTGTTCGTCGTGACCCTGCTGATCAACATGCTCGCCCGTTACATCGTCAGCCGCCGTGCGGCCTTCTCTGGAGCGAACTGATGGCCGCCACCACCACCGCGACCGCCGCACCCCGGCCGCTGACCAACTCGTACACCGCGGGCAAGCTGCCGCGCTGGACCCCGTGGGTGATGCTCGTCGGCTCCTGGGCCGTGCTCATCGCCGTGTTCGCGATGCTCGCGGCCAGCGGCGCCACCAAGGGCTTCAACATCGTCGGGGCGGTCTTCTTCGGCACCGTGCTGTTCGACATCGCGATCTACTCCACGTCGCTGCTGGTGGAGGGCAACCGCAAGGCCAAGGACCGGCTGGTCACCTCGCTCGTCGCGACCGCGTTCATCATCGCGCTCCTGCCCCTCATCTCGCTCGGCTGGACGGTCGTCGCCCAGGGCCTTGCGCGCTTCGACGTGGCCTTCTTCTCGGAGTCGATGCGCAACGTCATCGGCGAGGGCGGCGGCGCGCTCCACGCGATCGTCGGCACGCTGGAGATCACGCTCATGGCGGCGGTCATCTCGGTGCCGATCGGCCTCCTCACCTCGATCTACCTCGTCGAGTACGGCCGGGGCGTCCTGGCCCGCGGCATCACCTTCTTCGTGGACGTCATGACCGGCATCCCGTCGATCGTCGCCGGTCTGTTCGCCTACGCTCTGTTCGCGCTCTTCTTCGGGCCGGCCATCCGCAACGGCTTCATGGGGTCGGTGGCCCTGTCCGTGCTGATGATCCCGGTCGTCGTGCGCTCGAGCGAGGAGATCCTGCGGATCGTCCCCAACGAGCTGCGGGAGGCCTCCCTCGCCCTCGGCGTGCCGAAGTGGCTGACCGTGCTCAAGGTCGTTCTGCCGACGTCGCTCGCTGGACTCGTCACTGGCGTCATGCTCGCCATCGCCCGTGTGATCGGCGAGACCGCGCCGCTGCTGATCGTGGCCGGCTTCACCACCAGCATGAACTACGACCTCTTCAACGACCGCATGATGACGCTGCCGGTGTTCGTGTACACCCAGTACACGCAGGCGGCCGGCCTGCACGCGCAGGCCTCCGTCGACCGCGCCTGGACCGGTGCGCTCACGCTGATCATCATCGTCATGCTCCTGAACCTCATCGGCCGGATCGTCGCGAAGGCCTTCGCCCCCAAGTACGGCCGCTGACCGCGCCACTCCACAGCTTCAACCCGAAGAACGCAGACAAGGAAAAACGTGTCCAAGCGCATCGAAGTCAACGACCTCAACGTGTACTACAGCAAGTTCCTCGCCGTGGAGGGCGTGTCGCTCACCATCGAGCCGCGCACGGTGACCGCCTTCATCGGCCCGTCGGGCTGCGGCAAGTCGACGTTCCTCCGGACGCTGAACCGCATGCACGAGGTCATCCCCGGCGCGTACGTCGACGGCGAGGTGCTGATCGACGGCAACAACCTCTACGGCGCGGGCGTCGACCCGGTGCTCGTGCGCCGCCAGGTGGGCATGGTCTTCCAGCGCCCCAACCCGTTCCCGACCATGAGCATCCGCGACAACGTGCTCGCCGGCGTCAAGCTCAACAACCGGCGCATGTCGAAGAGCGAGTCGGACGACCTGGTGGAGAAGTCGCTGCAGGGCGCCAACCTGTGGAACGAGGTCAAGGACCGCCTCAACCTCCCGGGCTCGGGCCTGTCGGGCGGCCAGCAGCAGCGCCTGTGCATCGCGCGCGCCATCGCGGTCTCCCCCGACGTGCTCCTGATGGACGAGCCGTGCTCGGCGCTCGACCCGATCTCCACCCTCGCGATCGAGGACCTGATCGAGGAGCTCAAGAACGACTACACGATCGTGATCGTCACCCACAACATGCAGCAGGCCTCTCGCGTCTCCGACCGCACCGCGTTCTTCAACATCGCGGGCACCGGCAAGCCGGGCAAGCTCATCGAGTACAACGACACCAACATGATCTTCTCGAACCCGACCGAGCAGGCCACCGAGGACTACGTCTCCGGCCGCTTCGGTTGATCCGAGCACGGCATGAGCGAGGCCCACGGGATGTCCCGTGGGCCTCGCTGCATTGTGCCGTGCGATCGGGTCGGCTCAGGAGTTGATGGCGACGATCGGCTTCGTCGTCGGCTGCTTCGAGCCTCCGCTGGGCTCGACGGTCATGCCGATGGTGTCGCCGGGCGTCATCGTGCCGGTGAGGACGCGCCAGGTCGCGACGTGACCGGCGGAGTCCATCGTACCCGCGGGGGTGGCGGCGCCGTCGCGGATGTACCAGAGCTCATAGGTCTTGCCGTCGGCGAGCTGCGGGAGGTCGGTGGCGACGATCGCGGACTGGCCGAGCCGGGCCGACCAGACGAGCGTCGCCGTGCCGCCGCCGGCGATGGGGGCGGAGCTGCGCTGCGTGTCCGGGGCGGCGTTGAGGGCGGCCAGAGCGCTGGACTGCTGCTGCTGGTAGGAGTCGGTTCCGGAGAGGCTGACGCCGACGAAGGCGCCGGCGATGAAGAGGACGACGGCGGCTGCCGCGGAGGCGAGGATCGCTCCGGGTCGCTGGAACCAGCGACGGGCGGCGCGGGCCTCGGCGGGGGTGGGCGCCGGTGCTGCGGTGCTCGGCGCTGCGGTGCTCGGTGCCGCCTGGGCCGCCACGGGAACCAGCGTTGCCGCGTCCTCCTCCGAGGCGAGTTGCGGCGTCTCGGCGATCCGCGCGAACAGCGCGGCCTTCAGCGCCGAGGGCGGCTCCACGGGGTCGGACGCGAGCGCGAGCTGGGCTGCGATGTCCTCGAAGTCCTGCGCCTCCCGGGCGTTGTCCGCACCGAGGCGGGCGCCGAGGCGCGCGGGGTCCACGGCGTCGCGGTTCTCGTCGCTCATGGTGTCACCCCCAGTTCGTCGCGCAGGCGTATCATCGCATCCCGCAACCGGGTTTTGGCTGTGCCGAGGGGGATGCCGAGCTCGGCCGCGAGCTCGCTCTGGGTGAGCCCGCCGTAGTACGCGAGCGCGACGGCCTGACGCTGCGCCTCGCTCAACTTCGCCATCGCCTCCTCCACTCGCTCGTGCTCCACCCGGACCTCCACCGTCTCCGCCACCACGTCGAATGCCGTCGGCAGGTCGCGGATGCCGACGGCGGTGTCCCGGTCGTGAGAGGCCTGGGACGCGCGGATGCGGTCGATCGCCCTCCTGTGCGCCATCGTGAGGAGCCAGGTGAGCGCTCTGCCCTTATTCGGATCGAAGCGCCGAGCGGATTGCCACGCCTCCAGGAAGACCTCCTGGGCGACCTCCTCGGACTGCGCGGCGTCGATCAGGAGGCGCCGGATCAGGCCGAGCACGCGCGAGGCCGTGTGGTCGTAGAAGTCGGAGAACGCCTGCTGGTCGCCCTCTGCGACACGCAGCAGGAGGTCGTCGAGCTGCTCCACCGCGGGGGCGTCGTCCACTCTTCGATCTCCGCTCGTCTGGGCCGCTGACGCCTTCGACTGTAGCCCTCCCCTGTGGTGAAATCGTTCACCGCAGGCATGAAAGAGCCGGACCGCAGAACGCCTCTCGGCGCGAGGCCGCTCGAAGCGGCAAGTATTGGAGCCCGGGGTTACTGCGGTCCGGCTTCGTCAAGCATACAGGAGGCCGAAGCTGGCTTCACGGCGTGGCGTTCGCAGGGAGAGAACGGCCGACGGGAATACGAGGCCGGTCTCCGGGTCTCCGCTCAGTCGAGCGAGTCGGTGCGCCACAGCCGGGCGCAGGTCGTCAGCTCCTCGGCGGTGCGAGTGAAACGGAGCGCACGCGTGGTCAGCTCGCTCGCCCGCTCCGGGTCGAGCGCATCCCTGTCGTCGGCCACGGAGACGCATCCCGCCGCCGTCACCCGGCAGAACGCGGCAGCCCGGTCGAGCGCGACCGCGAAGTCGCCCTCGAACACCCCGCGGAGGATGCGGTCGGCGAGCTCCGTCACCTCCCCCGGCCCGGCCGGCGTCGGCGCGCCCGCGACCACGGGGTCGATGGAGGCGATGACCTCCGTGCCGCGCTGGTACAGCAGCGCGGTCCCCTCGGCGTCCTGCCGGATCAGCAGCCGCAGCAGGTAGATCCGCCACAGCGCGCCGGGCAGGCTCTTCGGGTTGGACCGCGCCCACAACTCGGCGATCGCGTCGATGCCGTGCTCGTCGGTATAGGCGACGAGCCGGTCCACGATCTCCGGATCGGGGTCCTCGCGGACGCGCGCGAGCAGCGCCTGGGCGGTCTCGTGGGCGACTTTGCTGATCTGTGCGGGATCGTCCCCACCGAGAAAGGCCTCGAACATCCCCCCGGGAAACAGCGTTGGCTTGTGATAGCGGTCCGGCATCCCCCCATTCTGCCCCGGCACGGGGAGGTGCGGAATCCACGCTAGATTAGACGACGAGGGCCTCTAGCTCAGTCGGTAGAGCATCGGACTTTTAATCCGCGGGTCGTGGGTTCGAGCCCCACGGGGCCCACCCAGTGAATCACAGGGATCCAAGCCCATCGGCGGCAGATTCGGAAGCCGCGATTTCAGGATTTGCCCACACTTTGCCCACAACTTCTGGAGAGCCAAGACGGCTCAATGCGTCTCCAACGGCATCCAGGTCATCGTCGAAGAGATCGGCGTAGACGTCGAGGGTCATTGCCGCCGAGGCGTGGCCGAGCATCCGCTGCACGGCTTTGACGTTGGCGCCCGCCGAGATCGCGAGGCTCGCGGCGCTGTGGCGGAGGTCGTGGACAGTCGGGCGCAGCAAGTCGGGGTGGTTGTCGGCCAGGGTGTCGGCGGCCTTGTCGAAGGCTTTGCGCTTCCAGTTGTTGACGCGGAGCGGTCGGCCGTAGGGCGACGTGAAGAGCAGGTCGCGTGAACCCTTTGACGCGACGAGGGCCCGCAACTGGTCGGTTAGGAACGATGGGAACGGCACGCTGCGCCGCTGGTGGTTCTTCGGCGAGCCATAGACCAACCGCCCGTCTGTGAGTTCGACCACAGCCCGATCGACCTGGACGCGCCGGCGGTCGAAGTCGACGTTCCGGCACTCCAACGCCGCGAGTTCACCCCAGCGGAGGCCGGTGTAGCCCAGGAACAGCACCACAAGGCCTTCTGAGCCGCACAGAGCGGCCAACTCGTGCAGTTGGGCATGGGTGAGGTAAGGATGCTTCTTCGGCCGGATACGGGGCAGCCGGATGCCGTCTGCAGGATTACGACCGAGGCGACCGTCGCGAACCGCGTACTTCAGGATCATCGAGAAGACGCGATGGTACGAGCGGACAGTGCGAGCGCCGACGCGGCTGTTCTCGTCCGAGATCCAGGACTGGATGTCCGAGTGCGTGATCGCGTTCAACGGCGTCGAGCCCCACCGCGGCTGTAGACGGCCGCGAGTGATGGAGACGTAGCCCTGCAGAGTGCTCGGCTTCACTTGCACGAGCGAGTCGATCCACTTCTCGCTCCAGGTCTCGAAGTTCACGCCGGCGCGGGCGGCCGGCACATAATCGCCTCGCGCCTTGGCCAGCTCCAGCGATGCGAGGTACAACTCGGCGTCGCGCTTGGTGCGGAAACCGCGCTTGTCGGTCTGCTGGTGACCTGGCGTCCGATAACGGACCCGGTAGCGCCGCCCAGCGACGGTCTCGTAAGCGCTTATGCTCCCCATCGACCTCACCCCAGACTCGAGTCTCCAACCGTGCACCGACACTCCGCGGCTCGCGGAGGAGCGCGCCGGAACTCGCCCCTCACTTACAAGTTGTCGTTTCGTGTTGGATTCCGCGCGCAGACCCAACCCTTGGCAGGAATCACACAGCTTTCTGGTCCGCCCCGACGCCCGATGATGGCGTGTTGAGAGACCGTGTCAAGGGCGCTGCGCGTCGCTCCGCGATGCAGCGGAGCTGCACCCTTGACTCGGTCTCTCAGCGCGCGAGGATGCCTTGGGCGGGGCGGTCGAGGAATTCGGATCTCGAATACGTCGCCCATTTCCACTTGACGACTCTCGATTGCGATAGCTTCGCAACGTGGATGTAAGCAGCCGAGGAGCCCCGCCGGACGCTGTGTCGGCAGCGCGCATTCACCCTCACTGGCTACCGCGACTCGGCGTGCTCCTGCCCACAGGGGTCGTCTCGATCTCATTTATCGCCGCCCTGCAACAGAACTTCAACGCCGGCGGCGTAACCGTTGCCGCCGTCTTCATTTTGGCGAGCCTTTACGTCGCAGCCCGATGGGTGCTGTTCGCGGGGATCCGACGACACGGCGATCGAGTCATCGTCACCGGAATGTTGTGGTCGCGCCGCATCCCCTTGCGACAGGTCGACCGTGTTACCGGTGACTACTCGTCCATCCATTGGCACACGCGATCCGGGCTCAGATTGATCACCCCGCTGAGCGCCCTGTGGTCGAAACCGCACCCCGTCCAAAACGTGACGCAGTACAACAACAAGCAGCTCAGCATGCTTCGCGAGTGGGTCAGAGAGGCCAAGAAGGCCGGGGCGCCTCAATGATGGACCGCGTGTGAGCGGCACTGGGAGAAATCGCGCAGCTTAACCGCGTCAAGAGCGCTGCGCGCCGCTCCACGATGCAGCGGAGCTGCACCCATAACGCGGTCACTCAGCGCGCGAGGATGCCTCGTGCGGCACGGTCGGGTGTCTTACTCCTTGCTCTCAGGAGCCGCATGGCGACCGCCGCCCGGCGCCGGTGGTTTCGAGGGCTTTGGTTTGTGGAGCAGGTAGTCGGTAATCAGGTACGCGGCCACGGCAGCCAAATAGGCGAGACCGGCGAACCATGCGAACGGGTTGGCCCCGAATACCTTCGCGGGACCGACGTACCCGATCAGCGGAGTGAGGATGACTGCAGGGGCCAAGAAGATGATTAGCCAGACTCGCCTGGCTCTGTCCCGGCGGGCTGCACTCATGTTGCGAACCTAGCGCAACGGTGGAGCCCTTCGGAGCGGACACGAATCTACAGGGCAGGGACTTGATTCGGGCGAGAACAAGCCTGACCAGAGAGACGAAGACAAAGAAGAGAAACCAGAGGCCAGACGAGACCAAGGACGAAGGAACAGCAGAACAGAAACAAAGAGGAGTCTCCAAGCCAAGAGAGATAGAAGCCAAGAGCAATGCACGTAGGC
Organism: Microbacterium sp. X-17; assembly: GCF_039615055.1. Classification (NCBI taxonomy): domain Bacteria; kingdom Bacillati; phylum Actinomycetota; class Actinomycetes; order Micrococcales; family Microbacteriaceae; genus Microbacterium; species Microbacterium sp. X-17. The sequence continues at coordinate 685,052 of NZ_JBDHNI010000001.1, read as the reverse complement.
ACTTTAGGTGAACCCTTTCGGCAGCCCAATGAATGACAGGGGTCGCGTGTAAACCAGGTTGCATGCCAAATCGGGGCAACTCGGGCAAGGCAAGCCGACACGAAGCGTCCTACGCACGGCAGCGCAAAGCACACGATGCCGCCGCTGTTCGGCACGCTGAAGACCGTGATCGTGAGGCCGCACAGCAGCACGCCGCCGACGCGATGTCAGAGCTCGATGCTAAGTGGCGCACGCGCGCCGACGCCCTCAAAAGACTGCATGACGTCTCGCGGACCATCGATCGACTCCGCGCCGAACAGGACACCGCTCTGACCGAACGCGACGCTCTGATCGTCCAGCTTCGCGACGTCGGGGAAAGCTGGAACTCGCTAGCAGCGCGTACGGGGCTCAGTCGGCAAGCCCTAAGCAAACGCTCACGCTGACAAGAGCGAAATGACAACTGGCAAACTAGCCGACGGACATTCGCTTCGTCGAGCGCCGGTTGCGCCGCATACGGCTTATGGCGACTGTCACTCCGACCGTTAGCAGGACGCTATATACCCACCCAGAGATCGCGATGCCGAGGTCAAGCCACTCAGAGTTCTGCGGCGATTTCACGGCTGCCCAAACGGCGAACGCAGCTACGGCCGTCATGATGATCGTGGCCGTCCAGCGAACGACCAGCCTCCATATCATTCCCCACGCATCGAGATGCGCCGGTGGCACCACGACTCGCGCAAGCCACATGCCTGGGCGGGCCAGCCCGGTCTGGCGCTTCGCGTCGCTCACCTACCGAATCGTACTGCCTGGAATGGAAACACAGTGGTACCATATCTTGTACAACTTGGAGGAATCATGGCCATCACAGCAAGCGAGGCTCGCAGCGACCTGTTCGGCCTCATCGAACGCGTCAACCTCGACCAGACCGAAGTAGAGATCACGTCCAAGCGCGGCTCGGCCGTCCTGATGTCCAAGGACGAGTATGACTCGCTGCTCGAGACCGCCTACCTCCTGCGCTCCCCCAAGAACGCGCGCCGCCTCATCGACGCCATCGAGAGCGCCCGCACCGGAGACATCACCGAGCACGACCTGACCAGTGAGTGACCGCAAGCTCGCCTGGACCGCCGGCGGCTGGGAGGACTACCTCTACTGGCAGGGCCAGGACCGGCGAACGCTCAAGCGGATCAACCTGCTGATCGAAGACATCATGCGCGACGACCCATTCGAGGGCGTCGGCAAGCCTGAACCGCTAAAGCATGCGCTGGCTGGGGCGTGGTCTAGACGCATCGATGAAGCCAATCGCGTCGTGTACCTCGTAGATGACACCTACGTGATCATCCTGCAAGCGCGTTATCACTACTGACCTCCCAATTTCCAGCGTTCCAGCCGCAGCCTAGGCGGTGGGGGCCAACGTCAAAGGCAGTGATCTCCTAACGCTCGGTGTTGCGGTCGCTGAGGATCGCGAGCGGTCCAGCGTGTCAGCTCAAGGCTCCACTCACGTAGAAGCAGCAACAACCTTTCGCCCCTGCAGCCCGCCTGGCACCTCGACGTATCCGGCCAGCGACAGCTTCTGCGCGGTGCACGGGCTGCTTTCGCGTTCGCCCTCTACGGCGATCGTGATAGCCGAGCTGGTCGCCGCGATGTGGACTCTCCTGGGGATCACGCATTCCTCTGTAGACGCGGCCGAAAGGTAGACCCGACCGTTCGCATCATCCACACGAATCAGCACCCAGGGTACGAGCGGTGGCCGCGCCATTTTGGAGGTATCGACGGGGAGGAGCGTATCGGGCGCTGCAGACGCCGTTGTTGGAGGCTCGGCGGATTGGGTACCGCCTTGGCCGGTTGCGGCGCAACCGGCCAAGGTGAGCAACAGGCAGGCCGCTACGAAGAGAGCGCTGGACAGTCGCTTTGATGAGTTCATCGTCAGTGGGCCAGCGTCGGTGAGACCCCGAAGATCTGGCGTTGGTAGCCGATGTCGGCGAAGGAGACCTGATGGCCGTTATTCGCTTCCGCGCTGATGGTTCCTGCGATTTTGGCGATGCTTCCGAGAGTCGGATCGGTTCCCACGTTCGCAAGGACGGCCCCGCCGCTATCGCCCTGCTGGACGATGACAGCGTTCGGGTTTTGCGCGATGTCTAGTCCGCAGACGTTGTAAACCGTGCCCATGTCGCTGATGTTCACGCAAGCGTTTGTTTCGCCGACAGTCGCGCCACAGACATAGCCGGTGAACGATCCGTCCGTACAGACTGACATTCCGGGAGCGACTGTGGCTGCTCCTGTTACGGCTACGGCTGAGGTTCCGGAGCTTGTTGCCGTATAGACGTGAGCGTCGTACGTCGAGCCGCTGATGAGCTCACTGTCCGTCCGATTGTTCCCCCATTGCACAGTCTGGACAGTACCCATTGTTCCGTTTGACTGGATGTTAGCGCCGTCATAGTAGCCCTGATACCAGAGGACCCCTGTCGGACCGCAGTGTCCAGCGCTCATCATGTAGGAACCGTACTCGGTAGTGACGGTGCACTGGATGTTGTAGCTGACCCCGCCGATCGTTTGGTAGTTCGTGATGCGATCGCCGCCCCACCAGGGCGTTCCGAAATCTCGGAAAGGTGGGGCATCATTCGCGGTCAACGTCAGCGGAGCTGCGGCGGTGCGCGGCGCAGCTGTTGTCGACGGCGACAAGCGATTGCTCGGCGAGTGCATCACGACGCCTGCGGAGGGCGTAGTGGGCGTGTACTTCACTGCCGATGTCCACTGATCCTGTTGTTCCACAACGACAGGATCACAACTTCGCGGCAAGCTTTGCGGCGTCTCCGCCCTCGACGGAGGAGAGGCCCACGTGGATCTTTCCATCCTTGACGTACCACATCGAAAGACGCCCAGAGATGCCGAGCTGCCTTGCGGCGTTCGGAACCGCCGATTGGAACGACTGCGTAGCGTTGGGTGCGGGCGTGCTCGACGCCGTCGCGCTCTGCGCGCCCGACAAGAGGACGATGCCTGCGGCGGCTAGCGTCGCTGCTGGGTAGAGCTTTTTCCATGCCGAAATAGTCACTGTTCACCTTCACTGCTGAATCAGTCACGGGTTTGGCGGGGGCGGGGACGCTGGTGCTACCCAGCGCTCGCTCATGCTTTCGAGGAACTTGCTTTATGTCAATAACCAAAATCCACATGGCTGCACGGCGCGACCGCAGTCGTTGCGATGGATGGTCTGCCCGACTTCTGTTTGTACAACCGATTGCGTGTCGGCACTTGGCGCTCACGAATGCGCCAGCGTCAACTGCGCCACGCACATCAGCCAGCGTCAGAACCAGTTCCCTGGATCACGATTATGAGGTTGGAATGCAGATCTTCTGCCCACACTTTGCCCACACCTGTATGAGATCACCTGAGGTCATCGTGATCTCAATGGGTTCCACAAGCGCGGAATTCCGCGGATTCTCTGAGCAGTGGCTACCCTGGCGCGGAACCCGAGCGGACTTTTAATCCGCGGGTCGTGGGTTCGAGCCCCACGGGGCCCACCCAGTGAGTCACGGGGATTCACGACCATCGGCGGTGGATTCGGGATCCGCGATTTCGGAGTTTGCGGTGAATGTGACGTACTCGGTCACGCCACCGCTCTCCGCCGGTGCCCCGTAGACACGAATGTGTCGTTTGACCGGGACAACCTCAGATCCGCTCTGAAGCTCATGATCCACGTGCTCGACAAAAACCTCGAAGCTGCCGCCCGCACTCGTTCGTTTGTGAGCCCAGTCAACGACTGCAAGCACGTCCGGTGCCCCTGAAACCTGCCATTCATCGACGAACCACGGAGATCGGCCGGCGGTCGGTGGCGTCCACAATCGGACCCAATACTGGACGGCGTCCGTGCTGATCTGGGGAACGTCGCCGTTGCTGGCGAATACGGCCTCCATTTGTTGAGCGTACCTTGCGGCGCCGCTCTTCTCAGTGGCTACTCACCCATTGCTCTAAGTGGTACGATATCCCGTACCACTTTGGAGGAACCATGGCCATCACAGCAAGCGAGGCCCGCAAAGACCTGTTCGGACTCATCGAACGCGTCAACCTCGACCAGACCGAGGTCGAGATCACGTCCAAGCGCGGCTCTGCCGTGCTGATGTCGAGGGACGAGTACGACGCGCTGCTCGAGACCACCTACTTGCTGCGCTCGCCCAAGAACGCACGACGCCTCATCGACGCCATCGAGAGCGCACGCGCGGGAGACATCCACGAGCACGACCTGACCAGTGAGTGACCGCAAGCTCGCCTGGACGGAAGGCGGCTGGGAGGACTACCTCTACTGGCAGGGCCAGGACCGGCGGACGCTCAAGCGGATCAACCTGCTGATCGAGGACATCCTGCGAGACGACCCGTTTGAGGGCGTCGGGAAACCGGAACCGTTGAAGCACGCGCTGGCGGGCGCGTGGTCGCGACGAATTGATGAGGCAAACCGGCTCGTGTACTTGGTGGACGATGCCTACGTGATCATCCTGCAGGCGCGATACCACTACTGACCGAGCCACCTCGGGGCCCGGTTGCTAGCGCCTCGCGAAACGCACGTGCCGTTCGCCTTGCCAAGCGACGCACCCTTATCAGTCCTCCCCGATGTCCTCGTTCCACAATTCAGGATTCGCCTCGATGAAGTCCCGCATCGTGCGGATCAGTCCCGCGTCGTTGACCACCGTGACGTCGACGCCGTGGCCGGCCAGCCAGCCCTGTCCGCCGAGGAAGCTGCGGTCGTCGCCGACCACGACACGGCCGATGCCGAACTGCTTCACCAGGCCGGAGCAGTACCAGCAGGGCGAGAGGGTCGTGACCATGACCGTGTCGCGGTAGCTGCGCTGCCGGCCGGCGTTGCGGAACGCGTTGGTCTCTGCGTGCATGGACGCGTCGCCGTCCTGAACGCGCCGGTTGTGGCCGCTGCCGAGCAGCCTCCCCTCGCCGTCGAAGAGCGCCGCGCCGATCGGGATGCCGCCCTCGGCCGCGCCCCGCTGGGACTCCGCGGCGGCCACCGCGAGCTTCTCCGCGTCGGTGGTGTAGACGCGGGCCTCGTCGGCGCTCACGCCACCTCGTCGGCGGCGTCGACGCCGACGATCACCGTGGGCTCCTCAGCCAGCGGCGCGCCGAGGGCCACGCGGAAGGCGCGGAACAGGACGGCGTAGAGGATCGCCGCGAGAACAAACCCGACGAGCGGGGTCAGGTCGCCGATCGGGAGCGCCGTCGCGACGGGTCCGGTGTAGAAGGGCTGGTTGGAGAACAGCAGGATCGACACGCCACCCGCGACCACCAGCGAGATCCACCCCGCCGGGTTGCGGTACTTCGCGTGGCTGGTGACCAGGCTGGCGATCTCCGTGCCGCGGCGGAGCAGCCGGTCCGTCAGCACGACGCCGAGCCAGGGTGCGATCCAGTAGGCGATGACCAGCAGGAAGTTCTCGTACTTCGCCCCTGCGTCCGGCAGCGCGCTCCAGGCGATGAAGAAGCCGATGACGCCGAAACCGAGCGCGACGATCGCGCGACGCCAGGCGAACGGGATCCGGATGCCGGCAGCGAGGAAGGACATCGCTCCCGAGTAGATGTTGAGCGCGTTCGCCGCGATGGCCCCGATGGCGATCGCCAGCAGTGTGAGGTCGCGGATGACGACCGGCATGGAGGCCGTGAACGACGCCGTCGGGTCGTCCGGGTTGAACCCGGCGATGGTAGCGGCCGCGGCGCCCGCCGCCATCAGGACGACGCAGCTGACGAAGTTGCCGAGGCCGGCCGCCCAGCCGATCGCACGACGGCTGGCGTCGGCCGGGAGGTAGCGGCTGTAGTCGGAGGCGTACGGGTTCCAGCCGGCTGCGTAGCCGAACGCGGCCGCGGCCGTGAGCGTCCAGCCTGCGAAGCTGAACCCGCCTCCCTTGACCGGAGCGCCGAGGTTCGCGTGCAGGAACACCGTGACGGTGGCGACGAGGAAGATAGCGCCGAGGATGTAGGTGGCGTACCGCTCGAACAGCTGGACGAGATCGTGGCCGATGAAGGCCACGACCACCTCGACGACGACGACCATCAGCAGCGACACCACCGCCGGCATGCCGGTGAGCGTCGTGAGGGCGAACGCGCCGCTGACCGAGTTGACGGCGAACCAGCCGAGACCGGCCATCACCGTGTTCAGCGCCGACGGGAGGATGTTGCCCCGGCTCCCGAACGCCGTGCGGCCGATGACCATCTGAGCGAGGCCCTCCCGCGGGCCCCACGTCGAGAGGATGCCCTGGGTGAGCGCGCCGAGCGCGGTGCCGAACACGAGCGCTGTCATGGCCTGCCAGAAGCCGAGCCCGAAGAACGCCACCGCGATCACGCCGACGAAGATCGTGGCGAACTCGAGGTTCGGCGCCGTCCACGTGGCGAACAGCTGCCAGGGCGAACCGTGCCGTCGCTCCGGCGGGATCGCCTCGATGCCGCCGCTTTCGATGGCGGTGGCGCTGGGGCGACGGGTCTCTACGGGTTCAATGCCGACCTGCGGCGTTCGCGTCATGCGTGCGAGCATACGTAATCCACAGACTCCGCAGGGGTCGGATGCCGTCTCCGGCGCGAAACGTCACATGCTGTTTACAAAGGGCAATTATCTCGGGCTCCCCCGGCGTCGGGGACGTCCATCCAATCCGATTCAGCGATGCCTCCGGACCACTCCTGACGGCCGGAACCATTCCGGCCGCGCAACGCAAGGGAGTTCGGAATGAACAACGTCACCAAGCGCGTCGGGATCCTGGGCGGAGCGGCTGTGGTCGCCTCCGGTCTGATCGTGGGAGGTCTCGCCCTTCCGGCGAACGCGGAGACGAACGACAACACCGACACCGCACCCACCACGACCACGGCCGTGGCGCCGCACACGCTCGATTACCTGAGCGTGTCGGACATCCTGCACAGCGTCTCCGCTCCGGTCACGGTCGGCCCCGTCGTCCAGGGCCCTGTCGCCAGCGGCAACACCGTCGGCCCGGTCGCGAGCGGCGACCCGGTCGCCAGCGGCAACCAGGCGAACGGCAACTCGGTCGGCAGCAACGACTCGACCCCGGTCGCGAGCGGCAACACCGCCCCGGTCGGCTCGGGCAACGACACGTCGGCCGGCAACGGCACCGGAGTCTCGGCTCCTGTGGGCTCCGGCGACACGACCGGCGCCTCGCTGAGCAACCTCGGCGCGTCGGTGACCGACTCGGTCAACAGCGCTGTGAGCGACGCGCTCAAGGGCCTCAACGGGACCAGCGGGATGCTGGGTCGCTGACCTGAGAGAGTCGCGGGGGGGGGGCCCCGCAGCACCGCGCCGGGGGCCCGGGGCGGGCCGAAGCGCCCG
>NZ_JBDHNI010000001.1:417956-677745 GCF_039615055.1 Microbacterium sp. X-17 | reverse complement strand
ACCTTAGTGATTCGCGCCGCGGCGCCCGGACTGCACGGTCCGGGCGCCGAGGCTCGCTCTCAGGACCGGGACACGATGATCGCGGCCAGCACAAGGGCAGCGACCTCGGCCAGCAGGTCCAGGCCGCCCTCGACGTCCACGAGTTCGCCCCTCCCGATCGTCAGAGCGGCGGCAACCTTCGCGTGCCCAGGATGGCGCCTGAACTACGGCCGCCCGTGACCCCCACCCGCATGTGAGGAGCCGCCCGCGTTCTTCGAGTCGCCGTGCCCGTGCTCGGAGGGTGCGCCCGCTACGGTCGGTGCGCCGGTCGGCGCGGGTGCGGGCTGGTGGGCGCCGGAATTCCCCGGCGCGACGATCGTGGCGCAGTACGCGTCGATCGCTGCGGCGCCGCCTGCCGCCTTCTCCAGCGACGCGTACGCGACCGAGGTCGCGGCGAGGCCGCCGTGCTCGTAGGCGGTGCACAAGCCGTGTGCCGCCGGGCCGGATGCGTCGGGGCCGACCGGGACGGCGGTCGAGGTCGGGTCCGTGGTCGGTTCCGGGGTCGGCGTCGCCGTGTCCGTCGCCGAGTCGGTCGGCTCGGCCGTGGGAGGCGCCGTCGGGTCCGTCGTCGGGTCGGCGGTCGGCGCTCCGATGAGCGCGTGGGCCTCGTCCTGGAGGCCGGAGGGAAGTGCGTCCGCATAGGCGGCCGCCGTCGTCCCGCCGAGGGCGATGGTCCCGAGGGCGATGAGTCCGATCGTGAGCTTGTGGGCGGCGATGACGGAGCTGAGTGACATCCGGTTCTTCCTGACTTCCTGTCGTGGACGGACGCCGTACGGGCCCTCCCTCTCTTAATCGGCCGGATCGTCGCAAAGGTTACGCACAGCCGACACGAAAAAAAGCATCTCCTCCGCCGGCTGACGTCTCCGCACATGTCGCGAACGGAGGAGATCCGGGCGGCGGGACCTCCAAAACGCAGTGAACGGAGGAGATGCCGGGCCGTGGGGGCCGGATCTCCTCCGTTCGCGACGGGCGCGGTGGGCGCGACGAGGCGGTGGGCGAGCCGAGGGTGGGGGCCGACGGCGGGGCCTTTACCGCCGCCTACGCGACCGGGCCCTGCGCCAGGGTCACCTGCGCGGTGTGCGACGCGCCGGAGGCGTCGGTCCAGGAGATGGTCGCGCTGTCGCCCGGGTGGAGGGCGGCGAGCGCGGTCGTCAGGGCCTGCGCCGAGTCGATGGTCGTGCCGTTCACCGCGGTGATCGTGTCCCCGGCGGCCAGCCCGGCGGATTCGGCCGGGCCGCCGGAGACGACACCGGAGATGGTGGCGCCGGCGACCGAGCCGGTCACGGTCCCGGACGACCCGAAGGAGCCGTAGCCGCCCGCCGCGCTGTCACTCGACGCGACCTCCACGCCGAGGAAGGCCGGGTAGCCGATCGTGATCGTCGACGACGCCTGGCCGGACGTGATCTCCCCCGCGATGGTGAGCGCGTTCTGGATCGGGATGGCGTACCCCTCGGTCGCCCCGCCCTGCACGGCGGCGGTGTCGATGCCGATCACCTGGTCCGACGAGTTGAACAGCGGGCCGCCGGAGTCGCCGGCCTGGATGTCGGCGTCGGTCTGGATGAGGCCGTTCAGCGTCTCGGAGACCGCGGTCTGCTCGGCCTGCGTGGTGATGGTCTGGTCGAGCGCCGTCACGGAGCCGGGTGACGCGGAGGGCGTTCCTCCCGTGCCCCCTGCGTTGCCGACTCCCGTGACGGCGTCGCCCACAGCCACGTCCGCGGACGTGTCGAGGTTGGCGGTGCTGAGACCCGAGGCGTTGCTCAGCTGGAGGACGGCGATGTCGTCGGTGGCGTCGGTGCCGACCACCTTCGCGGTGTACTGGGCGCCGGTGGCGACGACGGTGACGCTGATGCTGGTCGCGTCCTCCACCACGTGGTTGTTGGTGAGGATCTCGCCGTCGGAGGTGAGCACCAGGCCGGTGCCCGCGCTCTCGGCCTGGGCGTAGGTGAGCTGCGACGTGATGTCGACCACTCCCACCTCCTCGGCGGCGGTGGCGCTCGCGAGGGTGGACGAGCCGGCGGAGGACGACGAGCCCGAGCCCGAACCCGAGCCGCCGTAGCCTCCGCTGCTCCCGGAGCCGTACCCGTACCCGCCCGAGCCGAACCCGTTGCGGCTCAGCGTGTTGTGGACGCTGCTGGACGCGGTGGAGGCCGTCGTGGCGGTCGAACCGGCGGTGTACGTCAGCGCACCGAGTCCGAACGCCGAGCCGACGGCGAGGGTCGCGGCGGCCGCGGTGGACACCACGATCACCGATCGGCGCCGGCTCCTGGGCGCGCGTGCCGGTGCGGCTGCGGTGGGCGCCGCACCGTTCTCTGCTGCTACGGGGGGAACTCCCTCGACCTCGTCCATGACTGTGGTCCTCTCGACGTCAGGCTTGATGTCGGACAGCACACCGCATGCGAGTGGGAGGCCATGATGCGCAGGTTTTGACTACGCCGGGAGAAAACTTGAGATTCCTATGAATCGGGTCACGGGCGGGTCACGCCGCGATCGGCTCACGCCACCCCGGTGACCCGGCCCCGCTCCAGCACGTAGCCCACCGCCACGGCCCCCGCGATGCAGAGCATGATCGGCGCCAGCATGTCCGGGCCCTGGTTGGTGAACTCCATGACGAGCAGCAGCGCGGTCAGCGGCGCGCGCATGGTCACCGCGAGGAAGGCTGCCGCGCCGAGCAGCGCGAAGGCCGCGAGCGGCTCGCCGGGCCAGAGCAGCTCCCAGACGCCGCCGAGAGTCAGGCCGAGCCCGGCGCCGATCGCGAACGACGGGGTCAGGGTGCCGCCGGCCGCGCCCGCTCCGATCGTGCCGACAGTCGCGGCGGTCTTGACCACGGTGGTCAGCAGGATCACTAGAACCGGCAGCGCCGCCGTCAGCGCGAGCTGGCCGAGCGAGCGGCCGTTGCCGAGGATCGCGGGCAGCCACAGCGACACCACGCCGACCGCGGCGAAGACCAGCGGCATGACGATGAGGATGCCCCACGACTTCGGGCGGTGGTCCTGGGCGAAGCGCGTCAGCCGCACGAACCCGACGGCCGCGAAGCCGATGAGCGGTCCCGCGAGGATCGCCCACACCACGATCTGCGGGCGCAGCGGGATCTGGTGCACGAGGTACAGCGGGTTGGCCGGCACCACCAGGCGGGCGACGAGCGCCGCGATCGCCGACGTGGCGAGGGCGGGCAGCACCGTCGCGAAGCTGATCTCGGCCAGGAGGATCTCGATGGCGAACACCGCGCCGCCGAACGGGACGTTGTAGACGGCGGCGAGACCGGCGCCCGCGCCGCACGCGACCAGGATGCGGCGCTCGCGGGCGCTCACGCCGGCGCGCTCCGACAGCCACGAGGCCCACCATGCCGCGAGCTCGCGCGGGGCGACCTCCCGGCCGATGGAGGCGCCGAGGCCCACGATGATCACCTGGAGGGCGGCGTTGAGGAGCGTGACGACGCCGGGCATCCTGCGCCCGTTGACCGCGGCCTCCACCGAGACGATGGCGCGCGCGGGGCTGCGGCGCCCCCAGCGGCGCAGGAAGTACCAGCCGACCGCGCCGAGGACGCCGGCGAGGACCAGCGCGACGACACGGCTCACGGGCGGGGCGTCGAGCAGCCCCTCCAGGAAGGTCCCCTCCGAGTACCCGAACGCCAGGTGCTGGATGGTGTGCAGGCCGAGGTAGACCAGCCCGCCGCCCACTCCGGCGCCGACGCCGACGAGCGCTGTGACGACGACGAGCCGGGCCAGCCAGGCGGGCGTCGCGCGCGCGGGAACGCGTCGGGAGGAGGGCACGCTCCCAGGCTACTGCCAGCCGGGCCGCGCCCCCGGCAGCCGGCTCACGGAGCCGCGAGGCCGCCGACGGTGAGGAGGTTGACGGTCGTCGTCGTGCACGCCGTGTAGTTGTCGGCCTTGACGAACAGCGACTCGGTCGACCCGGGCGGGTACACGCGGAAGCCGTCGGCCGGCTTCGGCTTGCAGTCCGCGTCGGGGTAGTTGAGAGCCTGGGTGATCTTCAGCGGCGCCTGCGCGGTGCCGCCCGGCTGCAGGACCACCGTGTCGTGCGGGGTGGTGCGGTCGAACTGGGCCGCGTTGCCGAGCTGGGTGCCGTTGCCGTCCCCTACGAACGAGACGCCCGGCCAGCCCTGCAGCGAGCACTGCGTCGAGCCGGTGTTGGTGAGGACGATGGTGACCTCCACGCTGCCCGCGGCGCCGCCTCCGCCCTTGCCGATGGCGCCGGTGAGGTTCGAGGTGGCGCACTGGCCCTGGATGGGCTGCGAGTCGCTGGTCGCGGTCGGGCGCGGTGAGGCCGAGCCCGTGCCGGACGTGGAGTCCGACGAGGCGGGGGACGCCGTCGGGCTCGCGCCCGCGGAGCAGCCGGCGAGGCCCAGCGCGAACGCCGCGGCGAGCACGACGGCGAAGGCGGGCCTGGCGATGACGGAGCGACGCGGCGAGACGGACATGCCCTATTGTCAGCACGCCGAGGCGGTCCGCCCGGCGATGACTCGCCGCCCGGCGCCGAGTTGCACTGGCAGTATGAAGGCATGAGAGCGCTCGGGAGCTGGCTGGCACGCTACTGGACGGTCTTCGTCCCCGTCATCGGCGTCGTCGTCCTGGTCGCGTTCTGGACGGTCGAACTACAGCCGGTCGCCGTCGCGCTGATCGCGGTCGTCCTCGCCGGGACCGTCCTGGCCGCCGTGCAGCACGCGGAGGTCGTCGCGCACCGGGTCGGCGAGCCGTTCGGGTCACTCGTGCTCGCCGTGGCGGTGACGATCATCGAGGTGGCGCTGATCGTGACGTTGATGACCACGGGCAAGGACTCCGCGACGCTGGCGCGCGACACGGTCTTCTCCGCCGTGATGATCACCATGAACGGCATCGTCGGCCTCAGCCTCCTGCTCAGCGCCACCCGGCGGGAGACCACCGCCTTCAACGCGCAGGGCAGCGGCGCGGCGCTCGGCACGGTGACGGCGATGGCGACGCTCACGATGGTGCTGCCGACCTTCACGGAGGCGACCCCCGGTCCGGAGTTCTCGACCGGCCAGCTCGCGTTCGCCGCGATCGCATCCGTCGCGCTGTACGGGATGTTCGTCTTCACGCAGACGTTCGCGCACCGCGACTTCTTCCTCCCGGTCTCCCCCAAGGGCACGCCGCTCACGGAGGACAGCCACGCCGACGCGCCGTCGACCCGCACGGCGCTGATCAGCGTCGGCCTGCTGCTCGTCGCGCTCGTCGCCGTCGTCGGACTGGCGAAGCTCGAGTCCACGCCGATCGAGCGCGCGGTGACCGGGATCGGCCTCCCGCAGTCGTTCGTCGGCGTGATCATCGCGCTGCTGGTGCTGCTCCCGGAGGGCATCGCCGCGTCGAAGGCCGCGCGCCGCAACCGGATGCAGACCAGCCTCAACCTGGCGCTGGGCTCGGCCATCGCGAGCATCGGCCTCACCATCCCGGCCATCGCGGTCGCATCGATCTGGCTGCCGGGGCCGCTGCACCTCGGGCTCGGCGCGAGTCAGATCGTGCTGCTGATGCTCACGGTGGTGGTCAGCATCCTGACGATCATGCCGGGGCAGGCGGCGCGCATCAAGGGCGGCATCCACCTGATCATCTTCGCGGCGTTCATCTTCCTGTCGATCGTGCCGTGACGGTGGTCCGGCGTACGCTCCGGGCATGAGCGGACGCGACCCTCGGGTGGACGCCTACCTGGCGCCGCTGCCGGCCTGGCAGCGGGAGGTCTTCGGCGAGCTGCGGGACATCCTGCACGAGGCGGACCCCGCGATGGAGGAGACGATCAAGCGCTCGGTCCAGCCGTACTTCGTGCTCGACGGCGCCGTCGCGGCGTTCCTCGCGGCGAAGGACCACGTCAACCTGTTCGTCTACGACGGCGGGATCGTGCCGGATCCGGCCGGGCTCATCACGGCGGGCCACGACAACGCGACCGCGCGCACCATCGGGTTCCGGGAGGGCGACCCGATCGACCGGGAGGCACTGCTGGCCTTCCTGCGCCGGCTCATCGCGGACAATCGCGCGGGCGGCTGGCGCAAGCTCACCGGGCGGCGCTGACCGCCGCATCCCACAGCGTCTCCGCTGCGAGCCGGGCGGCCAGGGGCGTGCCGCCGCACAGCGCGGCGCTCGCGGACGCGCCGTCGAACAGGAGCGTGAGCTGCACGGCGAGGACATACGGCGAGTCGGCGCCCGCGGCCTCGGCCTGGCGCTGGAAGTACGCGGTCAGCTCGCCCTTGAAGTGCTGCGCGACCTGCGCGGCGGGGTGGTCCCGGTCGCGCAGCTCGGTGGCGACGTTGACGAACGGGCAGCCGAAGTAGTCGCCGGCCTCCGCCGCGCGGTGGAGGGCGTCGTAGACGTGCAGAACGCGCTCGCGCGGGGTGCGGCCGTCGTCGCCCTCGCTGAAGTAGCCCGCGACCACGCGGGGGCCGTACTCCGTCAGCATGTCGGCGACGATCGCGTCCTTGCTCTCGAAGTGCTGGTAGATGGAGCGCTTGGAGACCTGGGCCTCCTGCGCCAGCCGGTCGACGCCGACCGCGTGCACGCCCTCGCGGATGAAGAGCCGGGCGGCGGCGTCCAGCACGCGCTCCCGGGGCTTGGGGCGGGGTGCGGTCGTCGTGGTCATGCGTCGATTCTAGAGGCCGGGTTGCGCAAAGTAAACCGATCTGTGTACATTGTCGGAAACCGATCAGTTTACTTTTGGAGGATCACCATGACCGATCTCACCGGACGCGTCGCCCTCGTCACCGGCGCCAACCGCGGCCTCGGGGCCGCCTTCGTCGCCGAGCTCCTGGAGCGCGGAGCGTCGAAGGTCTACGCCGCCGCCCGCCGCCCCGAGTCGGTCGACGTCACCGACCCGCGCGTCGTCCCGCTGGAGCTGGACGTGACCGACACCGAGAGCATCCGTCGCGCCGCCGAGACCGCCACCGACGTGACCGTGCTCGTCAACAACGCAGGGATCGGCGTGAACCAGTCGCTCGTCAGCGGCGACCTGGCCGAGATCCATCGCGAGTTCGACACCAACTTCTGGGGCCCGGTGCTGGTCACCCGCGCCTTCGCGCCGATCCTCGCCGCGAACGGCGGCGGCGCGATCGTCAACATGCACTCCGCCCTGAGCTGGTACGCGATCGGCTCGTACAGCGCGGGCAAGGCCGCGCTCTGGTCGGCGAGCAACTCCGCGCGCGTCGAGCTCGCGCCGCAGGGCATCCAGGTGGTCGGCGTCCACGTCGGCTACGTCGACACCGAGATGGCCGCGCACGCGGACGGCTACAAGGTGCCGCCGGCGCAGGTCGTCGCCGAGGCGCTGGACGCCGTCGCCGCCGGAGACGCGGAGGCCGTCGTCGGGGAGACCGCGCAGCAGGTGAAGTCGGTCCTCCACCAGGACGTGCGCGTGCTCTACCCCCAGCTGGCCAGGTAGGAGTCCGACGCGAAGCCGCGCGGGCGGATGCCCCACTGCGCGGTCCAGGTCTCGCCCGGCTTCACCCAGCGCAGGCCCTGGCCGGTGTTGAGCGCGTTCGCCGGGGCGGTCATCGGCTCCACGGCGAGCGCGACCTCCCCGGCCTCCTTCGTGGCGAAGGCCCGGTGCGTGAACACCTGGACGTAGGCGAAGGACGCGTCGCCCCAGAGCGTGACCGTGCGGCCGTCCGCCGCGGCGAGCACGTGCTCGGGCGAGCGGAGGTCGCCGAAGCCGTCGTTGAGGTCGAGGTCGGCGACGATCCCGCCTTCGGAGAGGTCGTACTTCGTGCCCGCGACCGGGGCCTCGCCGGTGACGTTCAGCCGGTCGTCGGTCTCGAACCGGGTGCCGGCGTGGACGGTCAGGGTGAGCTGGGTGGCCGGGACGTCGCCGATGCGCAGGTACGGGTGCGCGCCGATGGCGACCGGAGCGCTCCGCTCGCCGCGGTTCGTCACGGTGTGGGTGACCGTCAGGCCCTCCGTGTCGAGCTCGTGCGTGACGGTGGTGTCGAGGACGAATGGGTAGCCGGGCTCCGGGTAGATCGTCGCCGCCTGCGTCACCGCCGAGTCGGAGCGCTCGACCACCGTGTACGGCCGGTAGCGCAGGAGGCCGTGCGAGGCGTTGCCGAGCGAGGGCTCGGTGATTGCGAGCCGCTGGGGGACGCCGTCCAGCTCCCAGACGCCGTCCTTCACCCGGTTCGGCCACGGCATCAGCACGATGCCGTCGGCCGAGGGCGGGGTGGAGTCCTCCGGGAACGGCTCCAGGATGTCCGCTCCCCCGTACCGGAGGGTGCGGAGGCCGGCCGCCACCTGCGTGACGGTGGCGGTCAGGTCGCCGAACTCGAGCTCGTACTGTTCTCCGGTCGGTGCGCGCATGGCAACAGCGTATTCCTCAGGCGACGGTCACCGGCAAGCCCGCTTCGCGCAGCGACCGCACGGCGTCGGCGGCGGACTCGCCGGTGAGGAGGCCGGCCACGTCCTCCAGCGCGGCGATGCGGCCGACGTGCGTGCGGCCGAGCTTGGAGCCGTCGGCGACGACCAGCGCGCGGCCGGACGATGCCACCATGACGCGCTTGAGGTCGGCCTCCGGGAGGTTCACGTTGGTGATCCCGCCGACGGGGTCGACGCCCGTGCAGCCGATGAAGGCGAGGTCGGCGTGCACGCGCTCCAGGAGGACGGAGGCCAGCGGCTCGACCAGCGAGTGCTGCAGCGGCCGCAGCGTGCCGCCGGTGACGACCACCTGGAAGCGCGGGATGGCGCGCTCCAATTCGAGCGCGATGGTGAGGCCGTTGGTGATGACCGTGACGTCCTCCAGGTCGTCGCGGTCGGCGAGGGCCCGCGCGATCGCGGCGGTGGTGGTGCCGACGTCGAGGAGGACGCTGCTGCCGGACTCGACCAGCGCCGCCGCGGCCGCGCCGATCCTCCGCTTCTCCTCGGCGGACGACTCCAGCGCCTCCTCGAAGCTCGCCTCGCGCGTCCCGGCGCCGCGCAGCACCGCCCCGCCGTGGACGCGGCGGATGCTCTGCTGCGCGTCGAGGGCGTCGAGGTCGGAGCGCACGGTGACGTCGGAGACCTGGAAGGCCTCGCTCAGCTCGGCGACGCGGACGAAGCCGGCACGGCCGATGAGGTCGAGCATCCGCTCGCGGCGGAGGGCGGCGGGCAGCGGTTCGCTCATACCGGCAATGCTCCTGCGCTTGCGTTTACTTGTCAATCCGCAAGTCAATCGGTACATTTGCTTTCGGAAACGAAAGGTAAGCATGGCCGCCATCACGAAGCGCCCGCACCGCCTGTCCGACGGTCGCGACCTCATCTACTACGACGACCCGGACTCCGCGCTCGACCCGGACCGCGCGCCCGACCTGCGCGAGCCCGCGCCGCGGCCGGCCACGGCGACCATGCGCCAGGACCCGCTGACCGGCGACTGGGTCTCCATCGCCGCCGCCCGGCAGAACCGCGTCATGCTCCCGCCCGCCGAGCTGGACCCGCTTGCGCCGGCCACGCCGGGCAACCCGTCCGAGATCCCGAGCCTGTACGACGTCGCAGTCTTCGAGAACAAGTCGCCGTCCTTCGGGCCGCTGCTGGAGGACGCGAACCAGCCGGAGGGGCTCGACGACCTCACCGCGGTCGGGCTGGAGCGCACCCGCACCTCGGTGGGCCGCTGCGAGGTCGTCTGCTTCAGCCCCGCCACCACGGGGTCGTTCGGCAGCCTCACGCCGACGCGCGCCCGCACCGTCATCGAGGCGTGGGCCGACCGCACCGCGGCGCTCTCCGCCCTCCCCAACGTGCGCCAGGTCTTCCCGTTCGAGAACCGCGGGGAGGCCATCGGCGTCACCCTCCACCACCCGCACGGGCAGATCTACGCCTACCCGTACATCACCCCACGAACCAGCGCCCTCATCCGGTCGCTGGAGAGCTACGGGCCGACGCTGTTCGCCGACATCCTGGAGCGCGAGCGCGCGTCGGAGCGGGTCATCCTCGCCGGCGAGCACTGGACGGCTTTCGTACCGTTCGCCGCGCGCTGGCCGATCGAGATCCACGTGCTGCCGCACCGCCACATCCCCGACCTCGCCGCCACCTCGGACGCCGAGCGCGACGAGCTCGCCACCCTCTACCTCCGCGTGCTGCGCGGCGTGGACGCGCTCTACGACTCCCCCACGCCGTACATCGCGGCCTGGCACCAGGCGCCCGTCCACGCGCACCGCGACGACATCCGGCTCATGCTCCAGCTGACCTCGCCTCGCCGCGCCGCGGATAAGCTGAAGTTCCTGGCCGGCTCCGAGTCCGCGATGGGCGCGTGGATCGGCGACATCCCGCCCGAGCAGGCCGCGGCCGCGCTCCGGGAGGCCGTCGCCCGCGCCGACCGCGAGAACCCGGTGGGCGAGCTGCCCGCCGGGATCGCCGGGCTCGTCACCGTGCCGGCCACCGCCTCCACCCCCGCTTCCACCCCCGAAGGAAAGATCCCCGCATGACCGACCTGCGCACCGGCGTCCGCGACGACTTCGTCTCGATCTTCGGCCGGGAGCCCGACGGCGTCTGGTCGAGCCCCGGCCGGGTGAACCTCATCGGCGAGCACACCGACTACAACCTCGGCTTCGTGCTGCCGTTCGCGATCAACCGCCGCACCGTCGCCGCCCTCGGGCTGCGCGACGACCGCACCGTGCGGGTCGGCAGCACGTTCGCGGACGAGCTGGTGGAGATCGACCTCGACCGACTCTCCCCCGACGCGCTCGACGGCTGGTCGGCCTACCCGCTCGGCGTCGCCTGGGCGCTGGGCGAGTTCGGCGCCGACCTCGCGGCCGTCCCCGGATTCGACCTCCTGCTCGACTCGAACGTGCCGGTCGGCGCGGGCCTGTCGTCGTCCGCGGCGATCGAGGGCGCGACCGCGCTCGCGCTCAACGACGTGTGGCGGCTGGGACTCGACCGCCAGACCCTGGCCCGCGTCGGCCAGCGCAGCGAGAACATCGTCGTCGGCGCCCCGACCGGGATCATGGACCAGTCCGCGTCGCTGCTCGGCCAGCCGGACTCCGCGGTGTTCCTGGATTGCCGCTCGCTCGAGTCGCAGATCGTGCCGCTCGGGCTGGAGGAGGCCGGCCTCGCCGTCCTCATCGTGGACACCGGCGTCACCCACGCGCACGCGACCGGCGGCTACGCCGAGCGGAGGGCGTCGTGCGAGGCCGGAGCCGCGGCCCTCGGGGTCGCGTCGCTGCGCGACGTGAGCGTGGACGACCTCCCGCGCGCCCGCGAGCTGCTGGACGACGTGACCTTCCGCCGGGTGCGGCACGTCGTCACCGAGGACCAGCGCGTCCTCGACACCGTCCGCCTCCTGCGCGAGAGCGGCCCGACGGCGATCGGCGACCTGCTCGACGCCTCGCACGTCTCCATGCGCGACGACTTCGAGATCTCGGTCCCGGAGCTCGACCTCGCGGTCGAGACGGCGCAGGCGAACGGCGCGATCGGCGCACGGATGACCGGCGGCGGCTTCGGCGGCTCGGCGATCGCGCTCGTGCCGGTCGACGCGCTCAGCCGTGTGCAGGTCGCGCTCGACGGGGCCTTCGCCGAGCACGGTTTCGGCTCTCCGGAGGTGTTCACGGTGAACGCGTCGGAGGGCTCGCGGCGGGAGAGCTGAGCCGCGTTCATCCGCGCGTCACCGGCCTCCGCCAGAATGGGACGATGAGCGAACCGGAGATCACCTGGCTGAGCCCCGACACGGTCCAGCTCCGCCAGCCCAAGTCGTCGCACTGGGAGGCGCCGTTCCTGTTCCTGCTGTTCGGGCGGGAGCGCGCGCTGCTCATCGACACCGGGGCGACGAACGACGAGCAGGTGTTCCCGCTCCGGGCGGCGGTCGACGCGCTCACCGAGGAGTGGCTGCGCCGCAACCCGGCTGTCTTCACCCGGCCGTATCCGCTCGTCGTGGCGCACAGCCACGCGCACCGCGACCACATCGCCGGGGACCCGCTGCTGGCCGGGCGGCCGGGGACGACCGTGGTCGGGACCACGCCCGCGCAGGTGATCTCGTTCTTCGGCTTCCGCTCGTGGCCGGACGAGACGGTGGAGTTCCCGCTCGGGCGCCGCATCGTCGACGTAATCGGCGGCCCGGGCCACGAGCCCTCCGCTGTGGCGTTCTTCGATCGCGAGACCGGCATCCTGTTCAGCGGCGACACGGTGCTGCCGGGCCACCTTTATGTGCGCGACCGGGCGCAGTACCGGGCGACGATCGAGCGGCTGATCCGCTTCCGGGACGCGCCGACCGCGCCGGTGCGCGAGCTGCGCGGCGCGCACGTCGAGATGTCGGGCACGCCCGGCGTGATCTACCCGCCGGGGACGCTCGACCAGCCGGACGAGCTGCCGCTCCCGCTGCCGCCGCGCATCCTCGACCGGGTGCTCTCGGCGCTGGACGAGTTCCGCGGCGACCCCGGCGAGCGGCTCGTCCGCCGCCGGTTCGTCGTCGCCGCCGACTGACCGCCCCCGCCCCTCCACCCGCCCGCCGCCGAGGGGCACGTCGTTGTCACTTTTTCGCCCCAAAAGCGACAACAACGTGCCCCTCGGCGGTGCGGACGCGCGCTCTAGGGTGGTGGGTATGACGATCATCACGCTCACGGACGGCTCAACCCCCAGCGTCGCGGACGACGCCTTCGTGGCCGCCGGCGCCGTGCTCGCGGGACGCGTGCGGCTGCTCGCCGGCTCCAGCGTCTGGTACAACGCGGTGCTGCGGGCGGAGGCGGAGGACATCGTCCTCGGCGAGCGCAGCAACCTCCAGGACAACGTGTCCTGCCACGTCGACCACGGCTACCCGCTGACCATCGGCGCTGACGTGTCGGTCGGCCACAACGCGGTGCTGCACGGCTGCACGATCGAGGACGGCGTGCTGGTCGGGATGCACGCGACGGTGCTCAACGGCGCGGTCGTCGGCGCGGGCTCGCTGCTCGCTGCCGGGACGGTCGTCCTGGAGGGCGCCGTCATCCCGCCCGGGTCGCTGGTCGCGGGGGTCCCCGGCAAGGTGCGCCGCGAGCTCACCGACGAGGAGCGCGCCGGCATCCTCCGCAACGCGGAGGCCTACCTGCAACACGTCACCGAGCACCCCACACCCTGATCCTGCCGCCGAGGGGCACGTAAACGCCCTAAAAACGCGGTTTTGGGGGCGTTTACGTGCCCCTCGGCGGGGTCAGGACTCCGTGGGGGTGGGCTCGACGGGGCCGGGCTCGCCGCCGGTGATGCGGACGAGCTCGGCGAAGGTCGTCGGGAAGACCGTGTGCGCGTGGCCGGCCGCGGCCCAGACCTCGGGGTAACCCGCGAGCGCGACGTCCACGACGGTGCGCAGGCGCTCCGGGTGGCCGAGCGGCGCGACGCCGCCGATGGTCTGGCCCGTCGCCGCCTTCACCGTCTCGGCGTCGGCTCGGCGAATGCGGCCGCCCAGCCGTTCGCCCAGGAACGCGGTGTCGACACGGTGCGCGCCCGACGTCATCACCAGCAGCGGCTCGCCGTCGATCGTGAAGACCAGGGAGTTGGCGATCGCTCCGATCTCCACGCCCAGCTCGGCCGCGGCCGAGACCGCGGTCGGGGTCGCGGACTCGAACCAGCGCACGCGGGGTTCGATCCCGGCCTCCTGCAGCGCCGCCTCCACCCGCTCGACCGCGGGATGCGTGCGGTCCTCCGCGGTCATGCCAGCGCCCGCTCCGCGGACTCCACCACGTTCTGCAGCAGCAGCGCGCGGGTCATCGGGCCGACGCCGCCCGGGTTCGGCGAGACCCACGCGGCGACCTCTGCCACATCGTCCGCCACGTCGCCCGCGACCTTGCTCTTGCCGGTGACCGGGTCCTCCACGCGGCTCACGCCGACGTCGAGGACGATGGCGCCCGGCTTGACGTTGTCGGCGGTCACGAGGCCCGCGACGCCCGCGGCCGCGACGATCACGTCGGCGCTGCGCAGGATGCCGTCCAGGTCGACCGTGCCGGTGTGGGTGAGGGTCACGGTGGCGTTGTACTCGCGGCGAGTGAGCAGCGAGCCGATCGCGCGGCCCACGGTCACGCCGCGGCCGACGACCACGACGTGCTTGCCGTTCAGCTCGATCCCGTGCCGCAGCATCAGCTCGATGACGCCGCGCGGCGTGCATGGCAGCGGGGTGGTGATCGGGCGGTTGACGTTGAGGACCAGGCGGCCGAGGTTCGTCGGGTGGAGGCCGTCGGCGTCCTTGGCGGGGTCGACCAGCTCCAAGATCGCGTCGGTGTCGAGGTGCGACGGCAGCGGGAGCTGCACGATGAAGCCGGTGCAGTCCGGGTCGTCGTTGAGGTCCTCGATCACCGCCTCCAGCTCGGCCTGCGAGATGTCGGCGGGCAGGTCGCGGCGGATGGAGGCGATACCGACCTCCGCGCAGTCGCGGTGCTTGCCCGCGACGTACCACTGCGAGCCCGGGTCGTCGCCGACCAGGATCGTGCCGAGCCCGGGCACGACGCCCTGCTCGCGCAGCCGCGCCACGCGCTCCTTGAGCTCCGCCTTGATCTCGCCTGCTGTCGCCTTGCCATCCAGAATCTTCGCCGTCACGCCGGCCTCCACACTCGTTACCAACCGTCGAGTACGCGGATAATCCGCGTACTCGACGGTTTCTAGCTGAATATTCGCGTACTCGGCGGTTAGATCGAGGACGGGAGCTCGACCGGGAAGCCCTCCTGGCCGGAGGGGGTGAGGCCGGGGTAGAGCGGGAACGCGGCGGTGAGGGCGTCGACGCGGGCGCGCAGGGCCTTGGTGTCGGCGCCGGGGCGCAGCGCGAGGGCGATGATGTCGGCCACCTCGGTGAACTCGGTGTCGCCGAAGCCGCGGGTCGCGAGCGCGGGCGTCCCGATCCGGAGGCCGGAGGTCACCATCGGCGGGCGCGGGTCGAACGGCACCGCGTTGCGGTTGACGGTGATGCCGACCTCGTGGAGGACGTCCTCCGCCTGCTGGCCGTCGAGCTCCGAGTGGCGGAGGTCGGCGAGCACGAGGTGCACGTCGGTGCCGCCGGTGAGGACGTCGACGCCCACTGCCTTCGAGTCCTCGGCGGTGAGGCGCTCGGCGAGCAGCTTGGCGCCGCGGACGGTGCGCTCCTGACGGTCCTTGAACTCCTCGGTCGCGGCGAGCTTGAACGCGGTCGCCTTGGCGGCGATCACGTGCATGAGCGGGCCGCCCTGCTGGCCGGGGAACACGTTGGAGTTGAGCTTCTTCGCAAGCTCCATGTCGCGGCTGAGGATGAAGCCGGAGCGCGGGCCGCCGATGGTCTTGTGCACGGTCGAGCTGACGACGTCCGCGTACGGCACGGGCGACGGGTGGATGCCCGCGGCCACGAGGCCGGCGAAGTGCGCCATGTCCACCCAGAGCTTCGCGCCCACCTCGTCCGCGATCTCGCGGAACGCGGCGAAGTCGAGCTGGCGCGGGTACGCCGACCAGCCGGCGATGATGACCTGCGGCTTGTGCTCGATGGCCTTGTCGCGCACGACGTTCATGTCGACGGTGAAGGACTCCGGGTCGACGCCGTAGGCGACCGCGTTGTAGAGCTTGCCGGAGAAGTTGAGCTTCATCCCGTGGGTCAGGTGGCCGCCGTGGGCGAGCTCCAGGCCGAGGATGGTGTCGCCGGGGGTGGCGATGGCCGACAGGACGGCCGCGTTCGCGGACGCGCCGGAGTGCGGCTGGACATTGGCGTACTCGGCGCCGAACAGGCTCTTGGCCCGGTCGATCGCCAGCTGCTCGGCGATGTCGACGTACTCGCAGCCGCCGTAGTAGCGGCGCCCCGGGTAGCCCTCGGCGTACTTGTTCGTCAGCACCGAGCCGACGGCTTCGAGAACGGCGCGCGGCACGAAGTTCTCCGAGGCGATCATCTCGAGGTAGTCGCGCTGGCGGCCGAGCTCGAGCTGCAGCACCTCCGCGATTTCGGGATCGACCTCCGCCAGCGGGGCGGTGAAGGTGGACGGAAGGGTGTCGGTCACTATCGGCTCCTTGAAAGCAGGGATGGACAATCGTTGTGCATCGACCCAGGCGCGCGGCCGAATCCATCCGTTCGTTCGAGGTAACCGTTGTCGCTCCCCGATGGTGACCATCTGAGCGCCAGTCGCGACGTGAGCAAGCATAGCAAAGGGGCGTCGAACAGGCCCGTGCTCATCCGCTGGAGGCCTTGCTGATCAGTTAGGACGGCTGCGATACTCGCTGATGGCCGTCCCGCGGGTGGGCAGCGTCGGCCGAACCCCGAGAATCCCCTGACGTGGTTAGGAACAGCCGTGGTCGTGCCTCGCCCCGCCCAGTTCGAGAACACGGGCGACGCGCCCTTCACGCTCCTCCCCGGCGCCAGGATCATCGTCGCGGGGCCGGGGGCCGACGCGGTCGGCCGGCTGCTGCACGTCGAGCTCGCGACGGACTGCCGGCGCGAGTTGGCGGTGGTCCACGAGCCTCCGGCGTTCGGGGACATCGCGATCGTGATCGCGGACGACGAGGGGCCGGCCGGGCACCCGGCGGAGGGCTACACGCTGGAGGTCGCGGCCGAGGGCGTGCGGATCGGCGCGGCCACCGCGGCGGGCGCGTTCTGGGGCGTCCAGACGCTGCGCCAGCTCGTCCCGGCCGAGTGCGAGGGCGACGCGCTCACGGTCGACGCGGTCCGGATCAGCGACCACCCGCGCTTCGCCTACCGCGGCGCGATGCTGGACGTCGCGCGGCACTTCTTCCCGGTCGCGGACGTCAAGCGGTTCATCGACGCGATCGTCCTGCTGAAAGTCAACCACCTCCATCTCCACCTGACCGACGATCAGGGCTGGCGCGTCGAGATCGCCGCGTGGCCGGACCTGACGCGCATCGGCGGCTCCACGGGCAGCGACGGCAGCCGGGGCGGCTACTACACCGCGGACGACTACCGCGCGCTGGTCGCCTACGCGGCGGAGCGGCACGTCACGATCGTCCCCGAGCTCGACATGCCGGGGCACACGAACGCGGCGCTCGCCTCCTACCCCGAGCTCAACCCGGACGGCGTCGCGCCCGCGCTCTACACCGGGTCGGAGGTCGGCTTCAGCAGCCTGCGGACGGGTGACCCGGTCACGGACGGCTTCGTGCGCGACGTGATCCGTGAGGTCGCGGCCCTCACGCCCGGCCCGTACCTCCACATCGGCGGCGACGAGTGCCTCAGCACCCCGGAGGCCGATTTCGAGGCCTTCGTGCGGCGGGCGGCGCAGCTCGTCGCCGAGGCCGGCAAGATCCCGGTCGGCTGGCACGAGATGGGCCGCGCGGCGGGACTCCCCGAGGGGACGGTCGGGCAGTACTGGTCGTTCCGCGTTCCGCGCGGCGATGCGGCCGAGGAGACGCTGGCGTTCGTCCGCGGCGGCGGCGCCGTGATCATGTCCCCGGCCGACGTCGCCTATCTCGACATCGTGTACGAGGAGGGCGACCCGATCGGTCAGGACTGGGCCGACGGCCCGACGGATCTTCGAAGCGCGTACCAGTGGGACCCCGCGCGGATCGTGCCGGGGCTGGGCGACGCGCACATCCTCGGCGTCGAGGCTCCGGTGTGGACGGAGACGATCGCGACGATCGAGGAGGTCGAGCGGATGGCGTTCCCCCGGCTCGCGGCCGTCGCCGAGATCGGCTGGTCGGCGGCTCCCGCGGACACGGCCGAGGTCGTGTCGACGCGCGACTTCGACGACTTCGCGGCCAGGGTGGCGCGGCTGGCCGAGCACTGGGACGCGCTGGGGACGTCGTACCGCCGGGTCGCAGAGGTGCTGTGGCCGGAGGACGCGGCGAGCTGAGGTCCGCGCCCGACGGGTCCGCGGTCCTGTGTGCGCACGCGAAGGGAGCCGGTGACCCATTGGGGCCACCGGCTCCTCTCATTCGGCGAGCGTCAGACTCACCGGGTCGCGATCATCACGCGGCAGCGGTCTCCGCGCTGCGACGGCGACGACGGACGATCAGCAGGACGACGCCCGCGCCGACCAGGAGAGCGGCCGAGCCGGCGATGCCTGCGACCGCGATGTCCGAACCGGTCATCGCGAGGCCGCCGTTGCCGCCGGAGCCACCGCCCGTGCCGGTGCCGGCGCCGTTGTTCGAGCCGTTGCCGTTGCCGTTGCCGTTGCCGTTTCCGTTGTCGCCGTCACCGCCGTCGCCCGGGGGGACCACCGCGTTCGCGACGGTGATCTCGAACGACTCCCAGACCGTGCCGTCGGCACGGAGCACCTGGTAGGTGTAGCTGTCGCCCGCCTGGGACGGGATGACGAACGCGAACGTGTGCGAGCCGTCGTCCTCGGCCGTCGCGTCGAACTGCCCGACCGTCCCCGCGACCGGGGCTGTGCGCAGCGATGCCCTCGTTGCGGTGTGCCCGTTCAGGCCGCTGAGGGTGTGCGTCAGTGCCTCGCCCGCCGTGTAGGTGCTCGTCGGGGCGGTGTAGGTGACCGTCTCGCCCGGGGCGGCGGAATACTTGTCGAGCGAGCCGTGCACCTCACCGCCCGGCGGGTAGTCCGCGTGGGCTGCCGCCGCGGGCGCGAGCGCCAGCGCCAGGGCGACGAGGCCGCCGAAAATCTTCTTCTTCATGGGTTCTCCTTCGTAGGGGATGGGTGTCACTGGCCGACCGGAGCGGTTCGGTCAGCCACAGGTCCCGGGCTCGGCGAAGTGCTCGAACTCGGTGGCGGTGGGGGTCGCGACGACGCGGTCGACGGTCGGCGACCGGCTGGGCAGGGCAGTGAACTCGGCGACGACGACCGACACGGCCCCCGGGGCGAGGTCGACCTGGACGACGGACACGGGATGGCCGTCGATCACCCGGGAGAGGGCCGTGACCTCCGCGCCGTCGACCGTCACGCGTTGCGGACGGAGGCTGTCGGTCGCGGCGAACTGCACCATGGTCCGGATGTGCCCTGCCGGGAGCTCCGGGACGCCGTAGCCGGTCACGACCCAGGGGTACGAGGCGATGTCCGCCGGCGCCGTCGAGGCGAGCGTCGCGGTGGCCGTGACGGTGCTGCCGGCCTTCGCCGTGCCCTTCTTCGCTGTGTCCTTCTTCCCGGTGTCCTTCGTCGCCGGGGCGTGGCAGGTGGCGGTGACGGAGCCTTCGAGGTAGCTGTCCATCTTGCCGGCGGTCCCGTCGGCCAGGAACACCCCCACGGGCGCACCGCGGTCGGTGAGCTGAGCGAGCGGTCCGGCCAGCGGGCCGCCCGCGATCTCGTGCTGCAGCGCGGTATCGGCGAACCAGAGCGAGATGCGGCCCTCGTCCACGGCCGTGCCCAGCGCCTTCAGCACCGGGACGGTGCCGGTCCCCGCGCCGAAGAGCTTGTCGAACATGGCGCGCGTGAGCTCGCCGAAGAACACGTCCTGGTCGTCGCGGCTCTCGATCTCGACGTAGACGTCCCGCAGCAGGACGCGGGAGGCGTTCTCGCTGTTCAGCTCGCGGCCGGCGACGGTGATCGGGCCGGTCGCCGCCAGCAGCAGCCCGATGGTCGCGGTGTCGATCGAGACCACCCCGTCGAGCTCCTGGCCGAGGGCCGCCCGCCAGTGGGCGGCCGTGAGCTCGCCGCTCCGAACGAAGTCGGGCGTGAGGTTGACGTTCTGGATGTACTCGCCGAGCTGGGGCCCGAACAGCGCGCGCTCCTCCGGACTCGCCGCGAGCCCAGCCCCCTCGGCGGGGTTGAGCTGATCGGGGACGAGCTGCCGGCCCAGCTCGATGCGCCCTCCGTCGGCGGTCAGCTCCGAGATGGCCCCCGCGATCCCGCCGGTCGTCCGGAGCTCGGCGTTGTTGTTGAACAGCAGCGCGTAGTTCTTCGCACCGCCCGCGCCGATCGCGGCCGGGAGGACGCGTGCGGCGACCGAGAGCGAGGAGACGGTCCGGTGGAGGCCGTCGACCAGGCCCTCGGCCTCCCGGACGCCGGAGGCCAGCGGCGGCACGAGCGGGCCGCCCGCGGCCTCACGCAGCGTCGTGCGGCCGCGTTCGAGCGCGCGCTCCGCCGCGCGGAGGTGGTCCGCCGTGCCGGCGACGGCGTCGGTGTCGACCGTCCGGTCCGCGAGCGACACGGCGGTCTCCAGCGTGGCGAGGTCGGCGACCACGGGCGCCAGCCCACCGTCGACGGTCTCGTGGAGCGCTTCGACGGTGAGCCGGTACGAACGGAGGTTGGCCCCGGCGAACGGGACGTACTCGGACGCGCGCCAGACGACATCGCCCGTCAGACCCTTGGCGTCGTCCAGGCGGTCGCCCACCGCCCGGAGCCGGTCGGCGCGGGAGGCGGCCGAAACCGGGTCTGCGGCGACCGCGGCGACGGTCGCCGTGGCCTCGGCGCGCGCTGTCGACACGTGACCGTAGGAGATGGCCGCTCTGATGCCCACCCAGGCGGCGCAGGCCACGACGACGACGGCGACGGCGGCGAGCGAGATCAGCACGACACGCGTGACGCGTGCGCGCTCGGCCGCTCTCGCACGGCGGCGCGATCGACCGCTCATAGGCCCCCGACTCCCTTTCGACATCGGGACCCATGTTCTCGTCGGTACCGCGGCGGCCCACCGTCGATCCAGTGATTTACGTGCGGATCGGTCGAGGTTCCGTGCTACTCACCCGACCTTGCGTGGAGCGCCTTACATCTTGCGTATTACCGTGGGGCTGCAGCAGTTCACCCACGCCCCCTGGAGCCAGCCGATGATCGTTCCCCGCGCCGCGGACTCCGCTCCGCTCGCCGGCAGGGACCGCGTCCTGACGCTCGTGCGCGAGCTCCTGTTCTCCAGCGACGCGGACGTCGACCTCGTCGGTCCGCGCCTGAGCGGGCGCTCGACCGTCGTCGACGCGGTGGCCTCCTCCGCGGCCGACGCGCGCAGGACCGTCGTGCGCGTGAACGGCGTCCGGTCGCTGCGCGAGAGCCCGCTCGCCGCCCTCCACGCGGCCGGGATCGGGTTGCCGACGTCCCCGGAGCGCCGCACGGCATCCGCCCTCCAGCAGGCGATCGACGCACTGACGACTGCGATCGGGTCCGGCGCGGCCGCGCTCCTGGTGGACGACGCCGACCTCCTCGACGACGCGTCCACCGGCGCGATCGACGCCGTGCGCCGCGCGACCCGCACGCCGCTGCTGCGCACCCGCGCCCGGCGGGACGAGGGGCCGTCCACGGCGTACGTGGTGGAGGTCGTGCCGCTCGACTACGAGGAGCTCCGGTCGGCCGTCGCGGAGCGCCTCGGCGGTCCCGTCGACGCGAGCGCGATGAGTCGCGTGTACGCGCTGTGCGGCGGCAACGTGGGCCTCGCTCTCGCGCTCGCGGAGCTCGCGGTGCTGGAGGGCCGGCTGGTCCGGGGCTCGGGTGTGTGGTCCGCGACCGGGGAGCTGTGGAGCAGAGCGCTCCGCGGCGCCCTCGACGCCCAGCTCTCCGGACTCGGTCCGGCCGAGCGCGTCGCACTGGAGAGAATCGCCGTGACCGGCGTGGGCGACGTCGCGTCGACGCGCGGGCTGGTCGACCCCGCCGCCCTGGAAGGGCTCGCCGCGGCGGGCGTCCTCCGGATCGTGCCGCACCGCGGACGCCGGCTCATCGCCCTCGATCCCCCGGTCCTCGCCGATCATCTCCGCGACCGCGCGCAGGTGGACGCCCCGCCCACCGACGCCGCGTTCGTGCAGCTCGTGCACGCGGCGGCCGACTCCCGCCACGAGGAGGCGTCACGGGCCTGGTGCGCGGCCCCGTCGCCGGCGTCCGCGCTCGCCCTCGCCCACGCCCTGATGGCCGACACGGGGATGGCGCCGGGCGCGGCCGCCGAGCTCGACCGGCTGCTGGCGGCGTCGGCCGGCCTGCCGGGCGACCCGCTGGACACGGCCGAGCTCGCCGTGCTCCGCGCGCGTCGGTCGGTGGCCGCCGGCGTCGGGCTCGCGGAGGCCCTCGCGGCGCTCCGGGCGGAGGTCGCCGGACTCGGCCCCTTCGCACGGCTCGCGGACGCCGCCGCCGTGATGCTCGCCGTCGAGGTCGGGGCCGAGCCGGCCGTTCCCGAGGAGCGCCTGCGCGACGACCGCGACCTGCCGCCTCTCGTGCGGGTGCGGCTGCTGGAGGCCGCCCGGGCCGTCGCCCTCCGCTGCGGGCGCTTCGAGGATGCCGTGCGTCTCCTCGACGAGCTCGCCAGCGTGCCCGGCGCGTCGACGCCCGTGCGCGACGCGGCGGCACACGCCTACGCGCTCCTCGGTGTGGGGCGGCACGCGGAGGCCGTCGCCTGGGCCGAACGCGGTGCCGCGTCGGCACGCGACCGGCTCGACGCCGGAGCGGTCCGTGCGCACAGCGTCGCCCTCGGGCTGTGCCACCTGGTCGCCGACCGCCCGGCCGACGCCGCCGACGCGCTCACCACGGCGTCGGCACTCGGCACGCCCGCTGTGCCCGGCGCTGCCGTCCAGGTCGCGCTCCACGTCCTCACCGCCGTCATCGCCGTGCGCCGGGGCGACACCGCGTTCGCCGAGCGCGTCCGCGACGAACTCGCCGCCGCGCTGCCGTCGTCCTCGGACGGAGGCCCGCTGTCCGCGGTCGGCGCGGGCGTGTACTGGATCGACGCCCAGCTCGCCGCGGGCAGGGGACGGCCGGACGAGGCCGCCGAGCTGCTCCGCCGGCTGGCCTCGGCCCTCGCGACGAACGGAGAGCTGCCCACGGCCGCGCTCGCACTGCTGACGTCGCTCGAACACGCGATCGACGACGCCGGGCTCGCGGAGGCACGCGCCCTCCTCGATCGTCAGCAGTCCGAGCTCCACGACGCGCACCTCGCGTTCGTCGTGGCCCGGGCAGCGCCCGACTCCGCGGACCTGGACGCGCTCGCGGAGCGGCTCGCCTCGACCGGACGGGCCGGGCCGGGCGCCGCGCTCCGCCCCGCCGGCGACGGCTCCGACGGCGGCGGGTTCTTCTCGACGCCGATTGCGCTGACGGATCGGGAGCGCGAGATCACACGGCTCGTGGCGACGGGACTCAGCAACCCGGAGATCGCGTCCCGCCTCGTCCTCAGCGTCCGCACCGTCGAGAGTCACGTCAGCCGGGTGATGCGCAAGACCTCGGCGACCAACCGAGGCGAACTCGTCGCCCTCGCCCTCCGGCTCGCGCCGTGAGCGAGGTCAGGTCACGGGTAGCCCACGAACCACAACAGCACGAGCGCCACGGGCTGCAGCGCGATCCCCGCCGCCAGCACGATCGTCCTGGCACGACGGTTCCGGGTCAGCCCCGGCGCGCCGGCGAGCGGGGCCAGCGGCATGAGCAGCCGGAAGAGGCTCTGCTGCGGCAGGAAGACCGCGAACAGGTAGAGCGCGTAGCTGGCCGCGTACGCGACCACCTCGGTGCCGAGCGCACGGATGCCCGGCCGGTTCAGCAGCCACGCGTAGCCGCCGATCGCCGCGACGACGAGGAGGGCGCCTGCGACACTCGCGTACCGCCAGGTGAACAGGAACCACGGCGTCAGCGGCACGAAGGCGACCCGTCCGATGAAGCCCGTCCACCAGGACAGCTCGGTCTCCACGTACGCCCCTGGCGTCCCGGTGACGGTGGCCGCGATCAGCGGCCAGGCCAGCCCCGCCACAGCGGTCACCGCACCGGCGACGATCATCGCCACGCGCTCCCGGACGCCGAAGGCCTCCTCTCCCCGGCGCGCCCGCAGCGCGCGGATCACGTACACGATTCCGAGGGTGAGCGGGAGGGCGAGCTCTCCCGGACGGGTGAACGCGGCCGCGACCCCGAACGGGATGACGGTCCAGTACCGCCGCGCCATCGTCGCCAGCAGGGCCGCGAACAGCAGGAGGAAGAACAGGCTCTCGGCGTAGGCGATCTGCAGCACGAACGAGAGCGGGCCGAAACAGAAGAACACGGCCGCCCAGAGCCCGCTGACCGGGCCGACACGCGACGCCACGACCCGGTAGAGCACGAGGCTGGCCGCCGCACCGCAGAGCACCGCGACCAGCACGCCCGCCGCCGGGAACCCGAGCCCGGTCGCGGACATGAGCGCGCGCACGATCAGCGGGTACAGCGGCAGGAACGCCCACTCGTTCTGCTGCACGTCGCCGTCGGCGTCGACAGGCAGAGTCGTCGGATAGCCGTGCTCGACGATGCGCCAGTAATACGAGGCGTCCCAGGTGCCCGCGAAGCCGAGGAAAGTCGGGTGCGTCTGCGGGCTGCCGCCCTCCCAGTGCATCGCGCCGGCGACGAGGTACAGCGCCAGCATGAGCAGCGTCGTCAGCACCCGGGAGGCCGCATAGACGCCGAGCACACCGGCCCACCACGGCATCCGCCAGCGGAACAGCCGCACATGGGCGGCCTCGGTCACGGGCCCGACGGGATCCGCCGGGTGCAGCGAACTCGTGATACCGGCCGTCATCGTCTCGATGCTACCCCGCGCCGATGCAGTGGTGCATCGGGTGCGTCGGGGCGCCCGCGTCGCGCCACACGCACGGGCGCCCCAGCTCGGGATGGCGGCCGCCGCCGCTACTTGACGCTGCCCGCCGTGAGACCTCCGACCAGGCGCTTCTCGATCAGCGCGAACAGGATGACCACCGGGATGATCGCGACGACCGACACTGCGAACACGTACTGCCAGGCCGCGTCGTACTGGCCGACGAACTTGGTCAGCGCAACCGAGAGCGGCTGGTTGGCGTCCGTGGACAGGATGACGAGGCTCGCCGCGAACTCGTTCCAGGAGGCGACGAACGTGTAGATGATCGCCGTGACGATGCCCGGCCAGACCAGCGGGAGCTGGACCCGCAGCAGCACCGTCCACTTCCCCGCACCGTCGAGCTGGGCGGCCTCATCGACCTCCTTGGGCACGCCCGCGAAGAACGTGTGCATGATCCAGATCGCGAACGCCAGGTTGAACGCCGCGTTGACCAGGATCATCGCCAGCCAGGTGTCGTTGATCCCGAGCGCCACCATCTCCTTGAACAGGCCGGTCGCCAGCACGGTCGGTTGCAGCATCTGCGTGACGATCACCAGGAAGAGGAACACCCCGCGGCCCGGGAACCGGAACCGCGCCGTGTAGTACGCGGCCGGGACACAGACCAACAGCACGAGCACCGTCGCGAACACCGAGATGACGATGGTCGAGATCAGGTTGAGCGGCAACGGGGTCTCCGGGGTCGACCACATCGTGAGGTAGTTCTCCGGATGCCACGTCGTCGGGAGGTAGGTCGGCGGGACCGTGAGGATGTTGTCCCTGCTCTTGAACGAGCCGACCAGCATGATCAGGTACGGCGCGATGAAGACCAGGGCGATGACGACGCCCGCGATCACCTTGCCGGCGACGCGCCAGGTGAAGCCGGAGCGCGGGCGGCGGCGGGGCGCGGCGGCGCGCGCGGGCGCTCCGGCGAGCGCGACGGGGGCTGGCGCGGTCACGAGACCTCCTTCATCGGCTTCACGATCCACAGGTAGAGCGCCACGACCACCAGCACGATCAGGAAGTTGATCACGCTGAGCGCGCTCGACAGGTCGATGCGCTGCTCGTTCTGCAGCAGCTTGAACACGTAGGTGGTGGTCGTGTCGGCCTTGTAGCCGGGGATCGTCCCGGTCATCAGCTTGAGGATCGGCAGCGAGTTGAAGACGTTGATGATGTTGATCAGGCTGGCAAGCGCGATCGCGGGCCGCAGGTTGGGCAGCGTCACCCCGAAGTAGGAGCGCATCGCTCCCGCGCCGTCGACCTTCGCGGCCTCCAGCATGTCGCCCGGGATGCCGGCGAGCCCGGCCAGGATCGTGTAGGTCGTGAACGGCAGTGACACGAACACCGCGATCGCGATGGACGACAGGAACGCCGGCACCGGCTCCTTGGTGAAGCCGAACGGCTGCGCGAGCACGTGGATGTCGACCAGGAACTTGTTGATGATCCCGTAGAACGGGTCGAGCCCGTAGACGAAGACCGTCGTCGTCATGACCACGCTCGCCGCCCACGGGACGATGATCGCCATCCGCACCCAGCGCCGGCCGGGGAAGTTCTTGTCGAGGAACTGCGCCAGCGCCAGCGAGATCACCACGGTGACGACCACCACCGAGACGACCCAGATGACCGTGTTGAGGAGGATGCCCGGGATCTCCGGGCGCGAGAGCACCGTGAGGTAGTTCTGCAGGCCGACCGATCCGTGGTCGACGCCGGCGACCGAGATCTTCCGCGTCGAGTTGAAGATCATGTAGCCCGCGGGGAACAGCACGATGCCGAAGATGAGAATGAGCGCCGGCAGCGTCCAGGGCACGGCGTTCCACAGCGTGGTGGAGTTGCCGTGCCCGGCGCGAGGCGCCCCGCGGCGGGGACGGCCGGTGGCCGCCCCCGTCGTGGTCGTTTCGATGGTCGAGCTCATGCCGCTGCTACTGGCCCGTGGCCTTCGCCTGGATGGACTTGAGCAGTGTCGCCGGATCGGCGCCCTGGCCGAGCTGACCGATCTGGCTCTGGACGGCGCCCTGCGCGGCCGACCAGTCCTTGTTGGTCGACGGGTAGAACTTGGCGTTCGGCAGCAGGTCGAGGAACGGCTTGATGTCCGCGTTCGAGCCCATCGTGTCCGCGCCGGTCTTCGTGGTGGGCAGGAAGCCCTCCGCGCCGACCCACTTGGTGTAGACCGCCGGCGAGTAGAAGTAGTCCAGGAACTTCTTGATGGCCGGCCGGCGGTCGGTCTTGCTCTTGAACGCCATCAGGTGGTCGGCGACGCCGAGCGTGAAGGCCGAGCCGTCCTTGGTGGGGATCGGCGCGATCCCGTACTTCAGCGAGGGGTTGTTCTGCTTGATCTGCCCGACGGTCGGCGGGAGGCCGACCTGCATGCCGAGCTTGCCCTGGATGAAGACGTTCATCAGCGGGGTGCGGTTGGTCGAACCGGGGTTCGCCTGGGTGAAGCCCTGGTTGATGATCTTCTGCATCTCGGTGGCGCCGGTGGTGTTCTCCGCGCTGTCGAGGGTGAGCGTCTTGGCGTCGCCGTACCCTCCGCCCGCGCCGTAGAACCAGACGGCGGTCTCGGCCTGGGCCTCCTCGGAGCCGAGCGGCATCCCGTAGGGGGTGATGCCGGCGGCCTTCAGCTTGGCG
This sequence comes from Microbacterium sp. X-17, assembly GCF_039615055.1. NCBI lineage: Bacteria > Bacillati > Actinomycetota > Actinomycetes > Micrococcales > Microbacteriaceae > Microbacterium > Microbacterium sp. X-17. The sequence continues at coordinate 650,812 of NZ_JBDHNI010000001.1, read as the reverse complement.
GCGTCGGCCTCGAAGTCGGCCCAGGTCTTGGGCGGGTCCGTGATCCCGGCCTTGGCGAAGTCGTCCTTGTTGTAGAACAGCGCGCGGGCGGAGGCGATGAACGGGAGCCCCCACTGGGTGCCGTCGATGCTCGCGTTGTCCTTGAACGCCGGCTGGAAGTCGTCGATCGTGGAGGACGACACGATGTCCTTCGCCGGGTAGAGCAGGTCGTCGGCGGCGAAGCCCGCGAACGCGTCGATGTTCAGGATGTCCGGCTGCTTGCCGGCCTGGATGCGCGTCTTGATGACGTTGTTGATGTCGGTCCAGGACTCGACGTCGAGGTTGACGGTGATGTCCTTGTTCTTGGCCTCGAAGTCCTTGATGACCTGCTGCCACTCGGCCTTGGTGTTGTCCGAGTAGCTGGCGACCATCAGGTTGAGGGCGTTGCTGCCGCCCGCCGAGCCGCCCGAACCCCCGCCGAAGCCGCAGGACGCTAGCGTCAGGGTGGCGACCGTCGCTGTGGCGACGGCGGCCCCCCACCGCACTGACTTCTTCATCGACTCTCCTCACTCTCGATACGGATCACGGACCGTCGACGGATGTGGTGCGGATGCGCGACGGTGCGTATCTGGATGATGCTTCGTGATTTGTTTCATGCAGAAACGATCACATGCACTCAATTGATGGTCGAATAATTGCGCATACCCGAGGGGCGCGTCAAGGAACAACCGCGAGATCGTTACACGGGATTTACACACGTCGCCCCGATCCGGCGATATCCAGACCGGAACGATCGAAAATGATCAGTAGACAGACCTAACGCTCATAAGCAATCATTGTCATGACCGAATCGACGGCGAACAGGAGCGAGCAGTGACGGACATCCCCCTCGGAGCGCACATGGAGGCCGAGCTGCGATCGCAGCCGGAGACCTGGGCCCGCGCGGCGGCCCTCCGCGAGGAACAGGCGCTGCTCCCCGCGTCCGGCGAGCGCATCGCCGTCGTGGGCTGCGGAACGTCCTGGTTCATGGCGCAGTCGTACGCCGTGCTGCGCGAGTCGGCCGGCCACGGCCTCACCGACGCGTACGCGGCCTCGGAGGCCGTGATCGACCGCGACTACGACGCGATCGTCGCGATCAGCCGGTCGGGCACGACGACGGAGGTCATCGAGCTGGTCGACGGCCTGCGCGCCCGCTCGCACCGGCCGCGGACGATCGCGGTCGTCGGCGCGGCGGGGACGCCGCTGCCCGACCTCGTGGACGACACCGTGCTGCTGCCCTTCGCCGACGAGACCTCCGTCGTCCAGACGCGCTTCGCGACGACGGCGCTGGCCCTGATGCGCGCCTCCCTCGGCCACGACCTGGACACCGCCATCGCGCAGGCCGCCGCCGCGATCGACGAAGACCTGGACGACGCGCTCCTCTCGGCCGACCAGTACAGCTTCCTCGGCGCCGGCTGGACCATCGGCCTCGCGCACGAGGCCGCCCTCAAGATGCGCGAGGCGTCGCAGTCGTGGACGGAGTCCTACCCGGCGAAGGAGTACCGGCACGGCCCGATCGCGATCGCAGCTCCCGGCCGGGTCACCTGGATGCTGGGCGATGCCCCGGCCGGGCTCGCCCAGGACGTCGCCGCCACCGGCGCGCGCTACGAGGACGCGCCGATCGACGGCCTGGCCGACCTGGTCCGCGCGCAGCGCGTCGCCCTGGAGCGCGCCCGGCGCGCGGGACTCGACCCCGACCGTCCCCGCAACCTGACCCGCTCTGTCATCCTGACCTCGTGAACGCGCACGCTGCCGCCGACGACCGGCTCGGCTCCGGGGCCGCGGTGCTCGCCTTCGACGTCGGCGGCACCGATCTGAAGGCCGCATTGGTGGACTCCACCGGCCGCATCGTCGAGCTGATCCGCCGCCCCACTCCGCTCGACGGCGAGCGCACAGGCGAGGCCGTCGTCGCCGCGACCGCGGAGCTGGCCGCCGGGTTCCGGCGCGAGCATCCCGAGGTGGTCCCCGTCGCGGCGGGCCTGGTCGTCCCCGGACACGTGGACGAGGAGACCGGCGTCGGCGTGTTCTCGGAGAACCTCGGCTGGCGGGACTTCCCGTTCCGCGACCGCGCGAGGGAGGCGTACGGGATGCCGGTGTCGTTCAGTCACGACGTGCGCGCCGCGGGCGAGGCCGAGTACCGGCTGGGCGCCGCCGCGGGCTTCCGCGACGTCGTCGTGATGGCGATCGGCACCGGGATCGCCGGCGCCATCTTCATCGACGGCACGCTGTTCACCGGCGGCGGCATGGCCGGTGAGATGGGCCACTCCCGGGTCGCGGACGGCCCCGACTGCGCGTGCGGCGGCCGCGGATGCCTGGAGGCCGTCGCCTCGGCCGCGGCGATCGCGCGCCGGTACACGGCGATCAGCGGCGTCCCGGTGGCCGGGTCGCGGGAGGTGCTGGAACGGGCGCGCTCCGGCGATCCCGCCGCGCAGCGCATCTGGGACTCCGCCCTCGACGCCCTCGCGCTCGACCTGTCGCACACGGTCGCACTGCTCGCCCCCGAGGCCGTCGTGATCGGCGGCGGCCTCGCGCAGGCCGGCGACGAGCTCTTCGTGCCGCTGGCCCAGCGCCTCGACGCGATCCTCACCTTCCACCGGCGGCCGCAGCTGATCCCGGCGCGCATCGGCGAGAACGCCGGCGTGATCGGCGCGGCGCTGCGGGCGCGGGAGGTCCCGGCCCCGGCCGCCGACGCCCTGAAGGCCGTCCGATGATCCTCACCGTCACCCCGAATCCCGCGATCGACCTCACCTATCGCGTCGCCGCGCTGGAGCCCGGCGAGACGCACCGGGTCGCGCCTCCCGCGGCGCGCGCAGGCGGCAAGGGCCTCAACGTCGCGCGGGTGATCGCGCAGACCGGCGGCGCGTCGTTCGTCGTGACGACCGCGGGCGGCGCCTCCGGGCTGCGCCTGGCCGACGACCTGGAGGCGAGCGGCCTGTCGTCCGAGCTGATCCCGGTGGCCGCGCCGACGCGCAGCAGCGTCGCGATCGTGGACGAGGGCTCGGGAGTCGCGACGATCCTCAACGAGACCGGCGCCGCTCTCTCCCCCGGCGAATGGACCGCGCTGCGGGACGCCGTCGAACGCCTCGCCGTGCCGGCCACCGCGATCGTCGGGTCCGGCAGCCTGCCGCCCGGCGCACCAGAAGGCTTCTACGCCGACCTCGTGGAGGTCGCCACGCGGCGCGGCATCCCAAGCGTCGTCGACGCGAGCGGGACGGCGCTCCTCGCCGCCGCCGAGGCCGGAGCCGACGTGCTCAAGCCCAACCGCCGCGAGCTGGCCGACACGGTCGGCTCGGACGACCCGGTCGGCGGCGCCCGCGTGCTGCTGTCGGCCGGCGCCGGGCTGGTGCTCGTCTCGCTGGGCGCGGACGGGATGCTCGCGGTCGGCGAGAGCCGGACCTGGTCCGCCCGGTTGCCCCGGCCGCTCGCCGGCAACGCGACCGGCGCGGGAGACGCAGCCGTCGCCGCCATCGCGACAGCGCTGGCCGCCGGCATCACCGATCCCGCCGTCCTCGTCCGCCGGGCCACCGCCTGGTCGGCCGCCGCCGTCGTCGCCCCGCTGGCGGGCGAGCTCGACCCCGCATACCCGGAGTACGAGGCCCGCCTCGTGACCTCCTGAACCGACCCACCCGGAGCCCCGCATGCCTCTCGTCCCCACGCTCGACCTCCTGCACGGAGCGGTCGCCGCGCGCACCGGCGTCGCCGCCTTCAACGTCATCCACCTGGAGACCGCGGAGGCGCTGGTGTCGGCCGCCGAGGAGACCCGCCGTCCCGTCATCCTGCAGATATCGCAGAACTGCGCCGAGTACCACGGCGGCCTCGACCCGATCGCCCGGGGAACGCTCGCCCTCGCCGCCGACTCGTCCGCCCACGTCGCCGTCCACCTCGACCACGCGGAGGACCCCGCGCTGACACGGCAGGCGATCGACCTCGGCTTCGGCTCGGTCATGTTCGACGGGTCGAAGCTCCCCTACGACGACAACGTGGCCGCGACCGTGCGGGTCGTCGAGTACGCGCACGCCAACGAGGTCTCGGTGGAGGCCGAGCTCGGCGAGATCGGCGGGAAGGACGGCGCGCACGCCCCCGGCGTCCGCACCGACCCCGTGGAGGCCCGCCGGTTCGTGACCGAGACGGGCGTCGACGCCCTGGCCGTCGCGGTCGGCAGCTCGCACGCGATGACCGAGCGGACCGCCCGGCTCGACCTCGACCTCATCGCCTCGCTCCGACACGCCGTGCACGTTCCGCTGGTCCTGCACGGCTCCAGCGGGGTCGCGGATGAGACGATCGAGGCGGCGATCCGCTCCGGCATCACCAAGGTCAACGTCTCCACCCACCTGAACCGCTTCTTCACCGACGCGATCCGCGCGTACCTGCGCGCGAATCCGGAGGTCGTGGACTCCCGGCGGTACGTGCGGGAGGGGCGTGCGGCCGTGGCGGCGGAGGCGGCGCGTCTGATGACCCTGTTCGACGTCGCCGCCGGCGCGGCGAGCGGAACGGAGACTGCACAGCGATGAACAGAGCGGAACGGCTCAACGCCGTCCTCGACCTCCTGGCCGAGTCGGGCCAGGTGGAGGTCGAGGACATCGTGGCGAAGCTCGACGTGTCCGCGGCGACCGCGCGGCGCGACCTGGACGCCCTGGCGTCGCAGCAGCTGCTGACGCGCACCCGTGGCGGCGCGGTCGGCCAGTCGGTCGCCTACGACCTGCCGATCCGCTACAAGCGCGAGCAGCACGCGCCGGAGAAGCTGCGGATCGCGCAGGCGGCGAGCGCGCTCGTGCCGCGCGGGGCGGTCGTCGGCCTGTGCGGCGGCACGACGAGCACGGCCGTGGCGACCGTGCTCGGTTCGCGGCCCGACCTCATGGAGCCGTCGCCGCATCCCAATCTCACCGTGGTCACCAACGCCATCAACATCGCGGCCCAGCTCGTCATGCGCCCGCAGATCAAGACGGTCGTCACCGGCGGCGTCGTGCACGCGCGCTCGTACGAGCTGGTCGGCCCGTACAGCGACGTCGTGCTGGAGAAGATCACGATGGACATCGCCTTCATCGGGGTCAACGGGATCGACCCGTTGGTCGGCGCGACCGTGCACGACGAGGGCGAGGCGAGCGTCAACTCGCTCATGGCCCGCCGGGCGACCAGGGCCGTCGTCGTCGCGGACTCCAGCAAGATCGGCCGCAAGGCCTTCGCGACCCTCGGCGGCCCCAAGCTGCTGACCACGCTCATCACCGACGACGGCATCACGGCCGAGCAGCGGGCGGCGTTCGTGGAGGCCGGCTTCGAGGTCATCGTCGCGTGACCGGGCACGTCATCCACTCCGCCCGCCTCGTCGGCGAGGGCCGTACCACCCGCGACGCCTGGGTGCTGTTCGACGGCGAGCGCGTCGTCGCGACCGGCGTCGGGGACGGCTGGGTCGGCGCGGTCGCGGGCGACCCCTCCGCCGTCGTCACGGACGCCGACGGCGGCTGGCTGACCCCCGGCTTCATCGACCTGCACGGGCACGGCGGCGGCGGAGCGGCGTTCGACGACGGCGCGGACGCGATCCGCACGGCGATGGCGTTGCACCAGCGTCACGGCACGACGCGCTTCGTGGTCTCCCTGGTGACGGCGACGGTGCCCGAGCTGGCCGAGCGCGTGCGCGGGGTGGCCGCGCTGGCGGCGGACGACCCGCGCGTGCTCGGCTCGCACCTGGAGGGTCCCTTCCTCGACGTGGCGCACAAGGGCGCGCACGACCCGGCCCTGCTGCGCTCGGCGACGCCCGCCGACATCGAGCTGCTGCTGGAGGCCGCGGGCGGCACCCTCCGCCAGGTCACCCTCGCCCCCGAGCTGCCCGGCGGCATGGACGCGGTGCGCGCCTTCGCCGCGGCCGGCGTCGCCGTCGCGGTCGGCCACACCGGCGCGGACTACGACCAGACCCGCGCCGCGTTCGACGCCGGGGCCACGATCCTGACGCATGCCTTCAACGGCATGGACGGCATCCACCACCGCGCACCCGGGCCGGTCGCGGCCGCCACGAGGACACCGGGAGTGACGGTGGAGGTCATCAACGACGGCATCCACGTGCACCCCGAGGTGGTCCGGATGGCGTTCGCCTCCGCTCCCGGCCGCGTCGCGTTGATCACGGACGCGATGGCGGCGGCCGGGGAGGCCGACGGCGACTACCTGCTCGGCGCTCTCCAGGTCGAGGTGCGCGACGGCGTCGCCCGCCTGGCCGAGGGCGGCTCGATCGCCGGCTCCACGCTGACCCAGGACGACGCGCTGCGCCGCGCGGTGCGCGAGGTCGGCGTGAGTGTCGAGGAGGCCGTCCGCGCGCTCACGGAGACGCCCGCCGCCGCGATCGGCCGGAGTGCCGACCTGGGCCGCCTCGCGCCGGGGTACGCGGCGGACGCCGTGCTGCTGGACGACGACTTCCGGGTGCTGCAGGTGTGGACGGCGGGGGTGCCGGTCCCGCGCTAGAACGTCCAACGGCTCACCGCCAGCCCGCTACCCTGGACGGATGGACTCCGCCCCCGCGACCGTCACCTCCAACCACTGGGTGCTGACCTTCAGCTGCGCCGACCGTCCCGGCATCGTCCACGCCGTCTCCGGCGCGATCGTGGCCGCGCGCGGGAACATCACCGAGAGCCAGCAGTTCGCGAGCACGGACACCGGGCGCTTCTTCATGCGCCTGCAGGTGGAGTCCGCGGCCGACCGCGCCGAGTTCGAGCGCGCGCTCGCGCCCGTCGTGGAGCGGTTCGGGATGACGCACCGCGTCGACAATGTGGGGCGCCCGCTGCGCACCCTGGTGCTCGTGTCCACCGCGGCGCACTGCCTCAACGACCTGCTGTTCCGGCAGCGCGCCGGTCAACTCCCGGTCGAGATCCCGCTCGTGCTGTCCAATCATGCCGCGCTCGGCGACCTCGCCGGCTTCTACGGCGTCCCGTTCGAGTCGCAGCAGGTGACCGACCCCGAGTCGAAGGCCGCGTTCGAGGCGCGCATCCTGGAGGCCGTCGAGGAGCACGACATCGAGCTGGTCGTGCTCGCCCGCTACATGCAGATCCTCTCCCCCGCGCTGTGCGAGAAGCTCGCCGGCCGGGCGATCAACATCCACCACTCGTTCCTGCCGGGCTTCAAGGGCGCCAACCCGTACCGCCAGGCCCACGCCCGCGGCGTCAAGCTGATCGGCGCGACCGCGCACTTCGTCACCAGCGACCTGGACGAGGGCCCGATCATCGAGCAGAACGTCGTGCGCGTCGACCACACCCGCAGCGTCCAGGAGCTGGTCGCGATCGGCCAGGACGAGGAGTCGCGCACCCTCACGCAGGCGGTCAAGTGGTTCGCGGAGGACCGCGTGCTGCTTGACGGCGCGCGCACCATCATCTTCCGCTGAGCGGGATCGGCGGGCGCTCAGCCACGGCCGACCCGGATCGGTAGACTGAGCCGGTGACCACGCACGACCAGCAGACCCCGATCAAGGTCGGGCCCAACGACATCCTCCGCTTCGTGCTGGAGCTGTTCGCCATCGTCTCGCTGGGCATCTGGGGATTCGCCGCGTGGCCGCTGCCGTGGAACATCGTCGTCGGCATCGGCGCTCCGGTGCTCGCGATCCTGCTGTGGGCGCTGTTCCGCTCCCCGAAGGCGGTGCTCCACGTCGACGCGTTCGTGAAGGCGCTCGTGGAGATCGTCGTGATGGGCTGCGCCGCCTTCGCCTGGTGGAGTCTGGGGCAGCCGATCGTCGCGTTGGTGTTCGCGGTCGTGGCGACCGTGAGCGGCGTGATCAACGGGCGGCGCGAGTTCGCATGAGCGGCGTCGTCGTCCATGACGCCCGCAAAGTGGATGCGAGCGGACGGGTCGACGAGTTCTGGCTGGTCGCCGAGGACGACACGATCGTCGCGACCGGCTCCGGCACGGGCTGGCACGAGGCCGCCCGCGTCCCCGGCCGCGAGGTGATCGACGCCGGCGGCCACTGGCTGACCCCCGGCTTCATCGACCTGCACTGCCACGGCGGCGGAGGGCACCCGTACGACGACGGGCCGGAGGAGATGCTCGCTGCCCTCGCGACGCACCGGGCGCACGGCACCACGCGCGCGCTCGTCTCGCATGTCGCGAACCCGCTGGCCTCCCTGCGCGAGAGCCTTGGCGTCGTGGCCGACCTGACGAAGGTCGACCCGATGGTGCTCGGCTCGCACCTGGAGGGGCCGTTCCTGGCCCGCGAGCGGCGCGGCGCGCACGACGACGCCTTCCTGCGCGATCCCGGCCCCGAGATGGTGGAGGAGCTGATCGGCGCCGCCCGCGGCACCCTCCGCACCGCGACCATCGCGCCCGAGCTGCCCAACGCCCTGGAGGCGATCGGCGTGCTCATCGAGGCCGGCGTCGTCGTCGGCATCGGCCACACCGCGGCCGACTACGAGCAGGCGCAGCGCGCGTTCGAGGTCGGCGCGCGGCTACTGGTGCACGCGTTCAACGCCATGAACGGCATCCACCACCGTGCGCCCGGCCCGGTCATGGCGGCGATCGAGAACCCGGAGGTGACGCTGGAGCTCATCCTCGACGGCCTCCACGTGCACCCGTCGGTGGCTGGCCTGCTGTTCCGGGAGGCGCCGGGGCGGGTGGCCCTGGTCACCGACGCGATGGCCGCGGCCGGCGCGACGGACGGCGACTACCGCCTGGGCGGCCTGAACGTCAGCGTGCGCAACGGCCTGGCCGTGCTCTCCGGCACCACCACGATCGCGGGATCGACCCTCACCCAGGACGCCGCCCTCCGCAACGCGATCACCCGCGTCGGCCTCGACCCGGTGACCGCGGTCACCGCGCTCACCGCGACCCCGGCCAAAGCGCTCGGCGAATCCCGCCTCGGCCGCCTCCACGCCGGCTTCGCTGCCGACGCGGTCCTCCTCGACCACGACTGGCACGTCCACCAGGTCCTGGCCGCCGGCCACCTCCTCTAACCCGGCTGCACCCACCCCACCCGGCACCCCGCCTCCCCGGGCTCCCTTCGCGGCTAACGGAGGACATCCACCCCACCCAGCCCCGAATCTCCTCCGTTACCCCACATCCGGCCCCTCGCCAGCCCCGATCTCCTCCGTTACCAACCGCTGTCGTCAACGGAGGAGTTCAGGGTCACGCGACTCCCAAAAAACAGCGAACGGAGGAGATCAGGGGCCGTGGGGGCGGGATCTCCTCCGTTCGCGACAGAGGTGGGGTGCGGGGGCGGGGTTACAGGTGCTGCCAGGCGGGTTTGTGGTCGTAGGCGTAGCGGTAGTAGTCGATGTTGCGCAGGCGGGAGGCGGCGGCCTCGTCCACCAGCACGGTGACATGCGGGTGCAGCTGGATGGCCGAGCCGGGGTTGGAGGCCGACACCGGGCCCTCCACCGCGCCGGCAAGCGCCTCCGCCTTGCCCTCCCCGAAGGCCAGAAGCAGCAGGTGCCGCGCCCGCAGGATGGTCGAGAGACCCTGGGTGATGCAGTGCATGGGCACGTCGTCCTCGCTGGCGAAGAACCGGGCGTTGTCGCGCCGGGTCTGCTCGGTCAACGTCTTCACCCGCGTGACCGACGCGAACGACGACCCGGGCTCGTTGAAGCCGATGTGACCGTCCGTGCCGATGCCCAGCAGCTGCACGTCCACGCCGCCGGACTCCGCGATCGCCCGCTCGTAGTCGGCTCCCGCGTGCTCGATCGTCGCGAGGGCGCCGTTCGGGACGTGGATGAGCGAGGGCGTCAGCCCCAGCGGCTCCACGACCTCGCGGGTGATGACCGACCGGTACGACTCCGGGTGGCCGGCGGGCAGGCCGACGTACTCGTCCAGCGCGTAACCGCGCACGTGGGAGACGTCGGTTCCGGCCTCCGCGACCCGCCGGGCCAGCGCCCGGTACACCGGCAGCGGGGTGGACCCGGTCGCCAGGCCCAGCACCGCGTCGGGCTTGGCGGCGATCAGCGCCTGGATGGACTCCGCCGCGAGCTCGCCCGCCGCGTCCTTGTCCGCCACCACCACGACTTCAGCCATCTGCTCCTCCAACGAGCGCCGCACCCAGCGCGGCAACGGGTGTTCCTTCGGGAACGAGGCGCACCCGCCGGGACAGCGCGAGCGACGCGAGGAACGGGGACGTCTCCGCCCATCCGTCGAGCACCTCGTGGACGTCGCGAAGCAGCCGGTCCCCGAGATGACTCAGGCCGCCGCCGATCACCACGGTGTCGACGTCCACGGTCAGCACGAGGACCCGCACCGCTGCGGCGATGCCCTCCGCAAGCCTAGCGGCGATCTCCCTCGCCTCGTGGTCGCCCTCCGCCGCCGCCGCGAACAGCGCGCGAGCCGGGAGCGGGTCGTCCGTCCGCCACTGCCGGGCGATGCCGGAACCGCTCGCGACGGTCTCCAGGCAGCCGCGCTGGCCGCAGCCGCAGAGCGCGCCGGCCGGGTCGACCGGGAGGTGCCCGATCTCGCCCGCGACGCCGGACGCGCCGCGCCAGAGCCGCCCGTCCACGACGATGCCTGCGGCCATCCCCGTACCGAGGTTGAGGTACGCCATCGAGCCGTCGAGGCCGAGCAGGTGGAAGGCGCCGAGCGCGGCCGCCTTCACGTCGTTCTCGACGCGCACGCCGACGCCCAGCCGCCCGGCCAGCTCGCCGCCGAGCGCGAGCCGCTCGACACCCAGGTTGACCGCGTGCGCGACGTGCCCGGAGGCGCTGTCCACCATTCCGGGGATGCCGATGCCGATGGAGGTGAAGCCACCGGCCGGCAGCCCGGTGAGCTCGCCGATCCGAGCCACTGCGGCGACGGCGGTCTCCACGACCGCCGCGTGGCCGAACCCGGTCGCCAGCCGGACCCGCTGCGCCAGTCCGCCCAGGTCGTCGACCGCGACGGCGTCGGTCTTGGTGCCGCCGATGTCGATGCCGAGCCTCACGGGGTGAGCCCCTGTTCGCCGTCGAGCAGCTCGATCAGCGTGCGCCCGACGAGCCGGGAGGCGCCGAAGGTCGCGATGTCCGCGTAGCGGCGGTCGTCGCTCGGCCAGCCCATGTCCACCACGAGCACGTCGCGATCGGCGCGCAGCCGGTCGATCGCCGCGCGCGCGAAGGCGTGCCGGTGGTTGTCCTTGCCGACCACGAGCACCGGGGACTGCGCGGCGAGCACAAGGTCGGGATGGTCGCCCTCGGTGAACACCACCAGCGGGTTGGCCGCGAAGGCCGAGGTCGCGCCGTCCGCCTCGGCAGCGACCTCCGCGAACGGACCCCACGGCGCCTCGCCGATCGCGATGTTCGCGACCGTGTCGACACGGACGACGGAGTACCGGCCGTGGTGAGACCGCAGCCACGACGCCGCGTGCTCGGAGATGTCGAACGCCTCGGCGGCGCGACGCACGTCCGCGGGGTCGATGACCCCGGCTCGGCCCGACGCGGGCTCGTGCGCGGCGCCGTCCGCCCGCACCGCCCCGGCGAGCGCGAGCACGCGCCCGGTAGCCTCCTCGATCCGGGTCGCGGCTACGCGTCCCTCCGCGACCGCCGCGACGATCGCGTCCTCGATCTCCGCGAGCTGCGCGTCGGTGTTCTCGGTCCCGATGCAGAGCAGGTCGCACCCCGCCGCGAGCGCCAGCACCGCGGCCTCCGGGATGCCGCGCTCCCCGCTCGCGCCGTGCATGTCGAGCGCGTCGGTGACGACGACGCCTTCGAAGCCCAGCTCGCCGCGGAGGAGGCCCTCCACGATGGTGCGGCTGAACGTCGCAGGCAGGTCGGGGTCGATCCGCGGCAGCAGGATGTGGGAGGTCATCACCGTCCGTGCGCCCGCGTCGATGACGGCGCGGAACGGCTCCAGTTCACGCTCGCGCAGCTCCTCCAGTGTCAGCTCGACGACGGGAAGCTCCAGGTGCGAGTCGGCCGCCGTGTCGCCGTGCCCGGGGAAGTGCTTGGCGCAGACCGCGACGCCCGCGGACTGGAGTCCGCGCGTCCAGGCGGCGCCCTGCTCGGCGACCACCGCGGGCAGCGAGCCGAAGCTGCGCACCCCGATCACCGGGTTGTCCGCGTTGGAGTTGATGTCGACGTCGGGCGCGAAGTCGAGGTTCACACCGGCCGCGTGGAGCTCCTCCCCCACCCGGCGCGCGATGCCCTCGGTGTACGCGTCGTCGCCGAGGCGGCCGAGGACGGCGTTGCCGGGGAAGGGCGAGCCCGTCTCGTAGTACAGCCGGGTGACGTCGCCGCCCTCCTCGTCGATCGCGACGATGGCGTCGGGGTTCGCGGCGTAGATCGCGTCCGTCAGCGCGCGCAGCTGCGCCACGGACTCCACGTTCTGGCCGAACACGCACACCCCGCCGAGACCGTTCCGCAGGCGCTCCTCCAGCCACGCGGGCAGCGTGGTCCCCAGGAATCCGGGGAGGAGGGTCGCCGCGATGCTGCGACGGAGGGCGGTGTCGGTCGCGCTGGGCTGGGTGACCGACATCCCGCTCACCCCTTGACCGCCCCGCTGACCAGCCCGCTGGTCATGCGGCCCTGGACGAGGAGGAAGAAGATGATGACCGGCACCGCCACCAGGGTCGAGGCCGCCATCACCTGCCCCCAGTCGGTCGCCCGCGACGCGGACTGCTGGATGAAGCCGCGCAGCCACAGCGGCAGCGTCTGGCTGCTGTTCTCCTGCAGGATGACCAGCGCCACCGTGAACTCGTTCCAGGCCTGCAGGAAGGCGTAGACGCCCGACGCGACGAGACCCGGTGCGAGGAGCGGAAAGGTGATGCGCAGGAAGGCCTGCGTGCGGCTCAGCCCGTCCACCATCGCGGCCTCTTCGAGGTCGGCCGGGATGCCGGCGACGAAGCCGCGCAGCATCCAGATCGTGAACGGCACGACGGCGGCGATGTAGATGATGCTGACGCCGATCACCGTGTTCAGGAGGCCGAGTGAGCCCATCAGCTTGTACTGGGCGATGAACAGGCCCTCGGCGGGCAGCATCTGGATGAGCAGCACGGCCAGCACGAACGACGTCCGCCCGCGGAACTTGAACCGGCTGATCGCGAGCGCCGCGAGGAACGCGAACGCCAGGCAGAACACGACGGTGACGAGCGCGACGACCACGCTCATCCCGAGCGCCGGGAAGAACGTCCCGCCGTTGACGACGGCCGAGAAGTTGTCGAACGAGCCGCCGAACGGCAGCCAGGTCGGGGTGGAGCTCTGCAGTACGACGTTCGGCAGCAGCGACGAGTTGAGCATCCAGTAGACCGGGAAGACCCAGATCAGCCCGAGCACCACGGCGAGCGCGCCGAGGAGGATGCGGCCGGGGCGGACCTTCTGCTTCAGCTTGCGGTCGCCGGCGACGGTGGTCATGACTGGTCCTCCTTGAGCAGGTGGCGGACGTAGAACCAGCTCAGGGCGATGGTCAGGATGAGGACGAACACCGAGACGGCGCTGGCCATCGCGAAGTCGCTCGATCCGACGCCGAGCTGGTAGATGTAGGTGCCGAGCAGGTTGGTCTCGCTGGCGATGGAGCCCTTGTCCTGCAGCAGCTTGATCTGGGTGAACACCCGCAGGTCCCAGATGATCTGCAGCAGCAGCACGATCCCGAGCACCGGGCGGATCATCGGCAGGATGATGTACCGCAGCCGCTGGGGGCCCTTGGCGCCGTCCACCTGCGCGGCCTCCAGCACCTCGGTGGAGACCTGGGTGAGCCCGGCGTAGACCGAGAACGCCACGAACGGCACGCTCATCCACGTGACGATGACACCGGCGACGAAGAAGAACGAGAGCGGGTTCTGCAGCCAGTTGTGGTTCTGGAAGTCCAGCCCCCAGGAGGTCAGGACGTTGTTGATCACGCCGCGGCGCCAGTCGAACAGCCAATTCCAGACGGTCATCGCGGCTACGACGGGCATGGCCCAGGCGAGCAGCAGCGTGATCTGGAGGAAGATCCGCGGGAAGCGCGAGATGCCCGTCATCAGGAGGGCGAGGCCGACGCCGATCACGACGGTGACGCCGGCGGTGACGAGGCAGAAGACGATGGAGCGGCCGACGACGACCCACATGTACGGGTCGGAGAACAGCGTGATGTAGTTGTCGAACCAGACGAACGGCGCGGGCCGGCCGAACTGCTGGGCGAGCCCGAAGTGCTGCATCGACGTGATGAGCTGCCAGACGATCGGGTAGCCGAGCGCGAGGAGCAGGATGAGGATGGCCGGCAGCAGCAGGGCGTAGGGGGTGAGCCGGCCTCGGCGCTTGCGCGGCGCGGACGGAGCGGGTGCGCTCGCGGTCGGCGCGGCGGTCACGGGTTCGCGGGTGGTCGTCACGGCGGTCCTCCTTCCGGGTTGGTAGTCAAAAGTCTGGGGGCAGGAGCGAGGGCGCGGAAGGGTGGTGCTGCTTCCGCGCCCTCGCCTGCGGGTTGGTGCTAGGTGGAGGCGATCAGCCGTTCTTCACGTTGAGGAGGGCGTTGATCTTCGTGTCGTACTGCTGGGCGAGGCCCTTCAGGTCGGACGAGTCGCGGATCTTGGAGAAGAACTCCTCCATCACGTTCGCCGCCTCGACACCGGCCCAGCCCGGAGCGGCCGGGGTCAGCTTCGAGTTGGAGGCCGACTCGATGAGCGCCTTCGCGAACTGGTCGTCGCCGAGCGAGGACATGTAGTCCGAGTTCGCCGGGCCCAGGCCGTTCTTGCCGAGCATCTCCTGGTACTCCTTGCTGAAGATGATCTTCAGCAGCGTCTTGGACAGGCCCGGGTTCTTGGACTTGGCCGAGATGCCGATGTTGGAGCCGCCGGCGAAGACCGGAGCGGGCTTGCCGTCGTTGCCCGGCAGCACGTAGGTGCCGAAGGTGTTGTCGTTCCAGGTGCGGACCGCCTTGCCGTCCTTGGTGGACAGGTCGCCGATCGACCAGTGCGCCCAGCCCGGAGCCATGATGGTGGCGGCGGCCAGCGAGGTGTCACCGGTCTTGTTGCCGTTGGCGTCCACCGTCTGATCGGCGTCGTTCAGGTAGATGTACTGGTTCGAGTCCTTGGCGTCGTTCGGGGCCTTGGACGCGTTCTTGTAGATGTCCTGCAGCTGCTGGAGGCCCTTCAGCGAGTTCGCCGAGTCGAGCGTGGCGACCCACTTGGAGCCTTCCTTCTTGGCGATGTCACCGCCGTTCGCGAAGATCCAGGAGATGCCGTCGCGCCAGTCCTGACCGCCGAGGAAGAAGCCGGAGAAGTTCGGGATCCCCTTCGGGTTCTTGGCCGTGATGTCGGCGACGGTGCTGTTGAACTGGTCGAGCGTGGTCGGCACCGAGGCCCCGGCCGCGTTGTAGACGTCCTTGCGGTAGAACATGTAGCGCGAGCCGAAGTAGTACGGCAGCGTGTAGTTCTTGCCGTCGACCTTGCCGGCCTCGACGAAGGACGGGAGCAGCTTGTCGCCACCGAGGTCCTTGTACATGTCCGAGATGTCGAGGAACGCGCCGACGTTGGTGAAGGTCGGCGACTGGGTGTTGCCCATCTCCGTCACGTCCGGCGTGTTGTTCGCGTCCGGGAGCGAGGTGGTGAGCTTGGTGACGATGTCTCCCCAGTCCTGCTGCTCGATCTTGAGCGTCGCCCCGGTCTCCTTGTTGAACTCGGTCTTCAGGTAGTTGCGCAGCGCGTCAGGGGTGTCGGAGCCGACGAGCCACAGGGTGACCGTCTTGCCCTTCCCATCGGTGCTCGGAGCCTGGGCTCCGCCAGAGGCGCATCCGGCGAGCACGAGAGCGGAAGCCGTAGCCACAGCGGCGAGGCCGACGAGCTTTCTCTTCATTGCTGTTCCCTTCATTCGTTCGGGCTTTCTTGAGTGGGTCAGTGTGTGCGGTCGCATCACACCGTCGGTGCAGGGGTCGTGGAGTTGCACGGTGCTGTGTTACGAGACCCCGAGTTGTCCGGAGAGGACGAGTACGGCCGCGCCGCGCAGGACGATGTCCTGCCCCTGCGTGGTCATCCGGACCGCGAGGTCGGCGTGGTTCTCCGCCATCGTCCGGTTCCGGAGCGTGTGGATGGTCGCCTCGGCGAGGGGGCCATCGAGCAGATCGGTCGGGCCGCTCAGCACGAGCTCCGACAGGTTGAGGGCGCCGACGACCGGCGCGAGGGCGATGCCGAGCCGCTGGCCGGCCTCGCGGAGGACGGGAGTCGCGTCGCGACCTGCGGCCTCGGCCCCCCGGATGCCGCGCTGCAGCTGCGGCACGCTGAGCCAGTGCTCCAGCACCTGCTCCCGGGTGTAGGTCGCGTCCAGCCCGAGGTCGGTGCCGACCATGACCTGGCCGATCTCGCCCGCGGCGAAGTGGCTGCCGTAGACGAGCGTGCCGGCGATGATGAGGCCGGCGCCGATGCCGTGGCCGACGCGGATGAGCATCATGTCGCCGGTCGCTCCGCCGTAGCTGTGCTCGGCGAGCACGGCGGCGTTGGCGTCGTTCGCGACGACGACGGGGAGGCCGGTCAGCCGGTGCAAGTCGTCCTGCAGCCGCACGTCCGTCCAGCCGAGGTTGGGCGCGGTGAGGATGGTGCCGGACAGGTCGACGACGCCGGGCGAGCCGACGCCGACGCCTAGGATCGGGGCGGTGGCCGCGCCGACCAGCTGCTGCACGAGCGCGCGGACCTTGGCGAGGGCGCCCTCGCCGGTGGCGGACTCCCCGTCGCCGTCTTCGAGCGGCACCTCCGCCTCGGCGAGCAGCTCGCCGTCGAGGTCCATGACCGCGCCGCGGAAGCGGTCGTGGTCGCTGAGGTCGACGCCGACGATCTGGTGGGCCGTCCGGTTGATGTCGAGGAGCACGGCGGGCTTGCCCGGCCGGGCGGACTCCCGCTGCCCGAGCTCCACCACGAGACCTTCGGCCAGCAGCTCGGCGACGAGGTCGGAGACGGTCACGCGGGTCAGGCCGGTCTCCCGGGCGAGGTCCGCACGGCTGCGCTGCCCGGAGCGGTAGAGGGTCTGGAGGACGAGCGAGCGGTTGTGGCTGCGGGCGTGCTCCGGGAGGACCTTGGAGCGCGGACGGAGCGCCCTGCCGGGGCCGAGGCCTCCCGCGCTGCCGAGCACATCCGTCGTGGTCATGTTTGTTAGTAAAGCTTACGAACAAAAGAAATGCAAGCAGCGAAATGAAGTCGTTACACGAAGAATCCGGCTAGCCGTCGACGTGGACGAAACGCGCCAGCGGCTCATCCACCCGGACGAGGTACGTGGAGAGCATCCGGCCGAGGCCCGGGCCGAGGTCCCGGGCATCGTGCGGAGTGTCCGGCGGGATCAGGAAGCCGTCGCCCGCATGCAGGAGGAGCGTCTCACGATCCTGGATCCGCATCTCCACGGTGCCCTCCACGATGTAGCCGACCTCCTCCCCGGGATGCACGTGCCATCCGGACTCCACGCCCTCGGGGATCTCCGTGAGCACCTGCACGATCTCGCGCCCCGGAATCGAGGCGGGGGCGCGCTGCACCTCCGTGCGCTTCAGCCTCCCCGCCAGTTCGTCGGCCGGCGCCTCGTCCTCCGGCATCAGCCGACCGCGCGCAGCGCCGCGAGGATGACCTCCGCCACGCGCCGCGGCTGGGACAGCATCACCAGATGCGAGCCCTCCACCTCGGTGATGTCGGCGCCGGCGTGCTGTGCCATCCGCCGGACGACGTCCGCCCCCGCGGCCTTGTCGCCGGTGGCGACGACCGCCCACGACGGGAGGCTCTTCCAGGCCGGCACCCCGTTCCGCTCATCGAAGGCCGACGCCGCGACCGGACGCTGCGAGGCGCCGAGAACCGCGGCCTGCACGGCAGGGAGGTCGCCGGCGAACACCTGCGGGAAGTCCGCTGCGGCGACGTACAACTCCACCGCGGTCTCGTCGCCCGTCCCGACCGGAAAGTTCCGCTGCACCAGGGCCGACGCCAGCGCGCTGTCGCGCGAGGTGCCCTCGATCTCGCCGAGGGTCTGCCCTTCGTCCGGCGCGAACGCCGCCACGTAGACGAGCCCTTTCACGTTCCCGAGACCGGTGGCTGCGTTCGTGATCACCGCGCCGCCGTAGGAGTGCCCCACCGCGAGCACCGGGCCGTCGACCTGCCCGATCACGCTCCGGATGTACGCCGAATCCGATCCGATGCCCCGCAGCGGATTCGACGGCGCGAGCACTGTCACGCCTTCCGCCTGCAGCACCTCGGTGAGTGCTGCCCAACTGCCGGCGTCCGCGAACGCCCCGTGCACCAGCACCACCGTGGCGCCGGCGCTGTCGCCTTCTGTCATCGTGTCACCTCGTGAGACGTGTGACCCAGCGTGATTGCTCGCCGCCGGGTCGCCGCTGAACGCCCGCCGGTGCCGGAAACCGGACGATGGCAGGAGTGTACGTCCGCGGACGGCACGCTGGCAGGGCCTCGTTCGCGCAGGAAGCTACACTCCACCTCGTGACCGACTCCTCCCCCGCCCTCGCCCGCACCCCCTTCGCCCTGACCGGCTCCCGCGCCCTGGTGACCGCCGCCAGCCGCGGCCTCGGCCGCGAGATCGCCCTCGAACTCGCCGGCCAGGGCGCCGACGTCGTGCTCGGCGTGCGCGACCCCGACGGCTCGGCCGAGCTGGTAGCGGAGCTGGAGGCGTTCGGCGTGACGGCGCGGGCGATCCGCATGGACGTGCTCGACCTCGCCACCTGCCGCGCAGCGATCGACGAGGTCACCGCCGACCTCGGCCCGATCGACATCCTGGTGAACAACGCGGGCGGCGGGATCAACGCGCCCGCGATCGACGTCACCGAGGAGGACTTCGAGCGCGTCTGGCAGCTGAACACGCGGTCCACGTTCTTCCTCGCGCAGCACGTCGCGAAGAGCATGCGCGCGAACGGCGGCGGCGCGATCGTCAACGTGGCGTCGCAGGCCGGGCTGGTCGCCCTCCCGCTTGAGTCGTCCTACTGCACGGCGAAGGCCGCGGTGGTCCACCTCACCCGCTGCCTCGCGGTGGAGTGGGGCGGCTACGGCATCCGCGTGAACGCCGTGGCCCCGACCTTCATCGAGACGGACGGCACGGCCGACGCGCTCTCCGACGACGCCTTCCGAGCAGACACGATCGAGCGCATCGCGGCGCTGCACCGCATCGGGGTGCCGCGCGAGGTGTCGGGGGCGGTGGCGTTCCTCGCGTCGCCGGCGGCGTCGCTCATCACGGGACAGACGCTGGCGATCGACGGCGGGTGGACGGCGCGCTGAGCACCATCCCCGTTAAACACTCGTGCCGAATGTCGCCTCCAGCACTACAGGAGTCGACATTCGGCACGAATGAGGTGTGGCTGGTTACGCCACGCGCGCCTTCAGGTTCTCGCTGATCGCGTCGAGGAACTGCTCCGTGGTCAGGTACTCCTGCTCCGGCCCGACCAGGAGGGCGAGGTCCTTGGTCATCTTGCCCTGCTCGACCGTCTTCACCACGACGTCCTCGAGCGTGTGGGTGAAGTCGATGAGGTCCTGGTTGCCGTCGAGCTTGCCGCGGTGCGCGAGGCCGCGCGTCCAGGCGAAGATCGAGGCGATCGGGTTCGTGGAGGTCGGCTTGCCCTGCTGGTACTGGCGGTAGTGACGGGTCACCGTGCCGTGCGCGGCCTCCGCCTCGACGACCGAGCCGTCCGGGGTGGTGAGCACGGACGTCATCAGGCCGAGCGAGCCGAAGCCCTGCGCGACGGTGTCGGACTGCACGTCGCCGTCGTAGTTCTTGCACGCCCAGACGTAGCCGCCCTCCCACTTGAGGCTGGAGGCGACCATGTCGTCGATCAGGCGGTGCTCGTAGGTGAGACCGGCCGCGTCGAACTTCTCCTTGTACTCGGTGTCGAAGACCTCCTGGAAGAGGTCCTTGAACCGGCCGTCGTAGGCCTTGAGGATCGTGTTCTTGGTCGACAGGTAGACCGGGTACTGACGGTCCAGGCCGTAGTTGAAGGACGCGCGGGCGAAGTCGCGGATGGACTCGTCCTGGTTGTACATGCCCATCGCGACGCCGGCGCCCGGAGCCTGGTAGATCTCGAACGACTGGGCCTCGCCGCCGTCGGCCGGCTGGAAGCTCATGGTCAGCGTGCCGGGGCCGTCGAAGGTGAAGTCGGTGGCGCGGTACTGGTCGCCGAAAGCGTGACGGCCGATGACGATCGGCTTGTTCCAGCCCGGGACCAGCCGCGGGATGTTGGAGATGATGATCGGCTCGCGGAACACGACGCCGCCGAGGATGTTGCGGATGGTGCCGTTCGGGCTCTTCCACATCTTCTTGAGGCCGAACTCCTCGACGCGGGCCTCGTCTGGGGTGATGGTCGCGCACTTGACGCCCACGCCGTGCTTCTGGATGGCGTGCGCCGCGTCGATCGTGATCTGGTCGTCGGTCTCGTCGCGCTTCTGGATGCCGAGGTCGTAGTACTCGAGGTTCACGTCGAGGTACGGGTGGATGAGGGAGTCCTTGATCGCCTTCCAGATGATCCGCGTCATCTCGTCGCCGTCGAGCTCGACGACCGTTCCATCAACCTTGATCTTGTCCACTGGTTCTCCTGAGGTCTGTGCCGTTTTTCAGCCGGAGACAGCTTACCCGAGTCCGGCAACTATCTTGACATCGAGACAGTTTTGTCAGCGTCCCGTCAGCCGCACCCCGCCGACTATGCGCGGGTCGCCTCGCACGTTACCCTTTCGTTATGGCTGAGTTGAGACTGGAAGAGTTGAGCGCGAAGACCGTCGTCGCGGCGAACGCGCTGTCGTTGAAGCCCGGCCAGGAGCAGTTCATCGCTCCGGTCTCGTACTCGGCCGCCGCCGCGGTCGCCGACCCGTCGACGTCGTGGCAGCGCGTCGTCCTCGACGGCGACGACGTCGTCGGCTTCATCATGGGCGACTTCAACCCCTACGCCGAGCACGACGAGTTCAAGGCCATCCTCTGGCGCATCAACGTTGACGCCGACGACCAGGGCCGCGGCATCGGCACCTTCGCGGTCAAGGCCCTCGCGGCCGAGGCGCGCGACCGCGGCGTCACCCGGCTCCACGTGATCTGGGAGTCCGGCGAGCTCGGCCCGGAGCAGTTCTTCCTGCGCACCGGCTTCCAGCCGATCGGAGAGACGCAGTACGGCGAGACCATCGGTGCCCTCGACCTCTGAGCCGCACGGGTCCGAGCGGTCGTCCGGCGACTCCGACGGCGACGACTTCGCCTCGCGCGTGCTCGCGGTCGTCGACAGCATACCGCCCGGCCGGGTCATGACCTACGGCGACGTCGCCGCGGCGCTCGGATCGCGCGCCGCGCGCATGGTCGGCCAGATCATGGCGTACTACGGCGGTGACGTGCCGTGGTGGCGGGTCGTGCGCGCGAGCGGGCATCCCCCGGCGAACCACGAGCACATCGCGCTGGAGCACTACCGCGCCGAGGGGACGCCCCTGCTCGGCGGCGGGAGGTCGCCGTACCGGGTGGATCTGCGGAGCGCCCGGCACGACGCACGCTGAGATCATCCTCCCGATCGATGCAAGCGCTCAGCTTCATGGTGTTGACTGGACGGGTCTGTCCATGTGAACCCGTCCAGGAGCGTCCGTGCCCCGTACCCGTCGACTCGGCCTCGCCGTCGCCGCCGTCCCTCTCGTCGCCGCCCTCACCGGGTGCTCGGTCGTGTCGGCGTTCACCCCGCACGTCGAACCCTCGATCTACGACACGGCCAAGGACTTCAACGCCGCGGACACCACGCGCATCGGATCGCCCTCGTTCGTCCCGGCCGACGCGACCCTGATCCGGGTCGACTACGACACGCAGAGCGGCGAGGCGATCATGACGTACACGTCGCCGACGCTGCTCACGAAGGACGTCTGCAAGGCGATGACCGTCGCCGCGCCCAAGCCGACCATCCAGGACAGCTGGTGGCCGATCTCCGGCATCCCCGCGAACGCGTCCTACTCGTGCCCGGGAGGCTGGAGCGCCTTCACCATCGCCACGCAGGTGTACGCGGTCCGGCCCGCCTCCGCCAGCACCCACAAGTGACCGCCCGCTGACGGTTCGCAGTCAGGGCCGGCTGCCCTCGGCCACCTGAGCGGGGAGCACGAGCTCCACGATCGTCCCGAGCCCGGCGACCGAGCGCACCTCGACGTGCCCGCCGACGGTCTCCACCCGGTCACGCAGCCCCTCCAGGCCGCCGCCGGGCTCGATGCGCGCTCCCCCGCGGCCGTCGTCCTTCACGGTCACGGTCACGGCGTCGCCGTCATCGTCGCGGGCCACGAGCACCGAGCAGGTGCGGGCGCCGGCGTGCTTGGCGGCGTTCGCCAGGCACTCCGAGACGCAGTAGTAGATCGTCTCCTCGACCACCTCCGGGAGCCGCTCGGCCGGCTCGACGCGCACCTCGACCGGGATGACGCTGCGCTGTGCGAGCTCCTCCAGCGCCGAGCGCAGGTCGCCGTCGGTCAGCACAGTCGGGTGGATGCCGCGTGCGAGCTCGCGGAGCTCCCTCAGCGCGTCAGCGAGCTGCGCCGACGCCTTCTCCAGGTCGCCGACGAGCTCCGCCTGGCCCGCGGCACCGGCCTTCGTCGCGGCGATGCGGAGGCCGATCGCCAGCGACACGAGCTGCTGCTGCGAGCCGTCGTGCAGGTCGCGCTCCAGCCGCCGCCGGGCGAGGTAGCCCTCCTCGACGATGCGCAGGCGCGACTCGCGCAACTCCTGGATGGTCTGCTCCAGGCGGCCGCGCAGCCGGTCGTTGTCCACGGAGAGCAGCAACGCGGAGGACACCGCGTCGAGCAGCCGGTCGTCCTGACCGAGGGCCACGTCGTGCTCGATCAGCGCGATCGGGCCCTGATCCGAATCGATGGCCATCGTCGACCGGCCGGGCCGCTCCGGCCTGTCGCCGTCCGGCATCGCGTCCCCGGCGCTCGTGCGGTACGCGCGACGGTGCTCGTCCCACCAGAACACGCGGAGCGAGTGGTCGTGCAGGGTGCGCGCGAGGCTGGACTCCCAGAGCGCCCTGTCCACCTTGTCGCGCGCGACGATGACCAGGTCCGCCACGCGCGACCGCAGCCCGCGCGCGTAGAACACGCCTCCGACGAACGCCGGCGGGATGAGCGCGATCGCGATCGGCGGGACGAACTCCAGCCCGCCGCTGTCCCAGCCGAGGGCGAAGCTCACCGAGTCCTGCACCGTTCCGTAGCACCACAGCAGCAGCGCGAGCGGCATCACGAACGACACCCGCCGGGCGGGGAGGGAGCTCGTGACCCAGCGCACCGCCAGCCTCCCCGCGACCGTCAGCAGCAGCACCACGCCGACGATGCGCCACGCGACCCCGAGCCAGTAGTCGGCGTCCGGGCTCGGCAGGATCGCGTACGGGTTCGCCACGCAGCCGCAGTCGGCCGGTGCGGGCGAGGAGAACAGCAGGATGCCGAGGAACCGCACCAGGAACGCGCCGCTCAGGGTGTACGCGACGACGCGGTCGAAGCGCGACACCAGGTGGCCGCCCGGATACGTGAGCACCAGGATGCCGACCAGCACCGCCCACAGGTCGGTCACGCCCTCCACCAGCGGCCACAGCCAGCCGATGTCGCGGGTGAGCGGGTACCAGGCCCCCGCCGCCCAAAAGAACGCGGCGCCGACCATCAGCCAGCCGGGCGCCGGGCTGCGGATCGCGCGCCAGGCGATGACGGCGCAGACGACGTAGTCGAGCGCGACCGCGACGAACACGACGGCCCAGCCGATGCCCTGCGGCCGCGGGCCGTAGTCGCCGGTCACCGCGCTGAGCACCTGCGCCAGCACGTTGACGGCGACGGTCACCGTGACGGCGGCGGCCCGCAGCCAGAGGCGCCCGGCCCCCATGGTCGCCTCAGGCGTCCCGGCCGAGGAAGCGCAGCACCGCGAGCACGCGCCGGTGGCCTTCGGTGGTCTCCTCGATGTCCAGCTTGGCCATGATGTGGCCGATGTGCGACTCGACCGTCCGGAGGCTGAGGTGCAGCGCTGCGGCGATGCCCGCGTTGGAGAGCCCCTCCGCCATCAGCCGGAGCACGTCGACCTCGCGCGAGGACAGCGACTCGACCGCGGCCTCCGTCGAGCGCGCGGCCACGAGCACCTGGACGACCTCCGGGTCGACGACCGACCCTCCGGCCGCGACCGTGCGCACGGCGTTCACCAACGCGTCGGCGTCGGCGACGCGGTCCTTCAGCAGGTAGCCGGTGCCGCTCCCCGCGCTCATCGCGCGGATCGCGTAGCCGGCCGTCGTGTACATCGAGAGCAGGAGGACGCCGACCTGCGACCCGGATGCGCGCAGCGTCTCCAGCGCGCGGAGGCCCTCGTCGGTGTGCGTCGGCGGCATCTTGATGTCGAGCACGACGGCGTCGACACCGTCGTCGTCTGTGAGCACGTCGAGCGCCTGCTCTGCGGTGTCCACCGACGCCACGACCTCCACGCCGCCCGCGCGCAGGATCTGCCCGATCCCCTCGCGGAGCAGCACAGCGTCATCGGCGACTGCGACCCGGAGCGGGCGGGTACCCGAGTTGTCTCCCCCGACCACGCGCTTACCTTAGCAGGCTGCGAATCGCCTCACCGGTCAGTTCCGCCTTGGTGATGAAACCCTCCGCCCCGCTCTCGGACACGCGCGTCCCGTAGTCGCTCAGCGAGCGGCTCGACGTGAGCACGACCCGGGCCCCGGTCTCGTGCATCGCGGGCACCAGGTCGAAGCCGTTGGCGTCGGGGAGGCCGACGTCCAGCAGCACCACGTCGGGGGCGAGGGTACGGCTGAGCGCGACCCCGCTGGCGCCGGTCTCGGCGTCCCCGACGACGGAGAAGCGCTCCAGCGTGAGGAGCTCGGCCGCCTGGGCCCGGAACCGTGGGTGGTCGTCGACGATCACAACACGGAGGCACATGCCTCGATTCTCTCCGGCGCCGCCGCGGAGTCGCATCCGTGCCAGCACGCATCGGCAAACGGGTGACCCCCCGGATGCGGCGCATCGGCCGCCGGCAGGAGCATATGAGTCAAGCTCAGCAACGCCCGGACACCCGCCGGCCGAGCCAGAGGAACCCGAGGAGAACGCGATGTCCGCCGCAACCCGAACCGCCTTCCCGAACGGCGCCGCCCGAACGGCAGCCGAGGCGGTCGCGGCGGGCCTCGACGGCCTCCCGCTCGTCGTCCTCGACCTGGACCGCGCCCGCCGCCGGTACACCGCGCTCCGGGAGGCCTTCCCGTGGGTCGACGTGCTGTACGACGTCAGCGCGCTCGCGCACCCCCGCCTGCTCGCGGCGTTCGCCGGCGCAGGCGGCGGCTTCGCCGTGACCCACGACCAGGCGCTCCCCGCGCTGCTCGCGGCCGGCATCGGCGGCCGGCGCATCCTGCACGCGACGCCCGTCAGCCACCCGCACGGGTCGCGCGCGGCGTACGACGCCGGCGTCCGGCACTTCGTGGTCGACGGACCGCACGCGGTGGAGGGCTTCGCCGGCGCGCCCGAGGATCTGCGCGTCCTCCTCCGGCTACGGCCGGGGCTCACGCCGCGGCCCGCGCACCGCGCCGTCGGCGGGATGACCCCGGAGGAGGCGGTGTCCGCGGCCGCGGCCGCGCGTGGGCTCGGCGTCCGGATCGCGGGGCTCTCCGTCGCCCTCCCGAGGGACGCCGGGCCGGCCGAGTACGTGGCCGAGATCGTCCGGTCGGTCGGCGTCGCGGCCGACATCGAGGCGGCGGCCGGATTCCGGCTGCGCGTCCTCGACCTCGGCGGAGGCTTCCCCGGCCGCAGCGGCGAACGCCCCGCCGAGCGTGCGGAGCTGGCCCGCGCGATCCGCGGCATCGTCGCCCCCGCGACCTCCGGCGTGACGGTGACCGCCACGGCCGGGCACGCGGTCACGACGGGCTGCGTGGCCGTCGTCACGGACCAGACCCGCAGCGAGGTCGATCTCGCGACCGCCGGCGAGCTGATCGACGCGGGGGCCGAGGTCGTGGTGATCGACACCGGCTCCTCTCCGCTGCACCGCTTCCCGCTGCTCCGCCTCCCGCTCGGGCGCGGCGCCGAGCACCGGATCGTCCGAAGAGCCGCACACGGCTGATCCGCACAGACCTGGCCGGCGACGGGCCGCCAACCCAACCCGTATCCAACCCCTTGGCCCGTCCCGACCACGGCGACAAGCCCCGGATCCCTCACCCGAGGGCCGGGGCTTGTCCGTTCTGTCGTGTATCGTGTGGGATGTGAAATTGGCATCCCTTCTCCTGGCAAGCACGACAGTGAGCGCCGCCGTGGTCGGCGCGGCTGCGCCCGCGACTGCGGCTCCCTCCGTCTACACCGTCACCGGCACCGTCTTCCACGACGCCGACCGCGACGGCTCCTACTCCCTCGGCGACCTCCCGCTCGCGAATGCGACGGTCGACCTCTACACCAGCGCGGCGGACGCCGCCTCCCGCACCGGCGCGGTGCGCACGGCGACCACCAATGCGCTCGGCGTCTACACGGCGGCCAAGCTTCCCGCCGGCACTTATTACGCCGCGGCGAGCGCCGCCGGCTACCGGTCGACCGCGGTCACCGAGACCGCCGTCACCGGCCTCTCGCTGGTCGGTGTGGCGGACGTCGCGGCCACGAAGCAGACGGACCTCACCGCGACGGTCTTCGCGGACAGCAACGGCAACGGCCTCAGAGACACCGGCGAGGGCAACCTCGACGGCAAGACGCTGATCTTCATCGACGTCCTCGCGACCAAGAAGGCGATCGAGGACGGCTCGCTCGCCTCCATCGACGTCGGATCGGCCATCACCGGCGCCCTCGGCGGCTCCCTCGACCTGGGCGACGCCATCCGTTTCCGCACGACCGCGAACGACCGGCCGGTCACCTTCTCCGATGTCCCGGCGGGCGCCTACGTCGTGATGCGCTCACCGTTCAACCTGACGATCGGCGACCTCCTCGCCAACACCTCCCGCGTCACCGCCCTGATCGACCTCATCAGCTCCGGGAGCGCCGACGCCCTGCTCGCGATGGACCCGTCCCTGCTCGACACCGGCGACATCAGCACGACGCCGCGCAGCGAGTATCTCCACGCGCTCGCCTCCGGCCTCTCCCGCGCGGTCGCCGTCGTCGACGAGGCCGACACTGAGCGGCTGCTCGGCGCGGACGCGTCCGCGCAGCTCGGCACGATCACCGGCACGGTCGCCAAGGCGGCCGGCCTGGTCGGCGGCCTCCCCGCCACGCACTTCGCCGTGGTCGACCGCTGGGGCACCGGCTATCAGCTCACAGACCTGAAGGTGAAGAAGACGACGGACTTCCTGTTCGGCGTCCGCCAGCCGGTCAGCATCACCGGCACCGTGTTCACCGACAGCAACGCCAACGGTAAGAAGGACGGCCTGGAGACCTCCGAGGCCGTCACCCTCACCGCCTACCGTGCGGACGGCACGGTGCTCGGCTCGACCAAGACCCCGGCGCTGCTCGGTTCGTACAAGCTGGGCGGCCTCCCATACGACACCGACATCTACGTGGGTCTCAGCGGAACCACCAAGACGCCCTCGGTGCGCTTCGCGGGCGAGGCGCCCGCGGCGCTCGCGGACGTGACGCTGATCGGCTCGTACCGCCTCGCCGGCGCCGACACGGCCGACTCGGTGAGACAGGACCTCGGCCTCGCGACGCTGACCGCACCGGCCGCGACGGTGGGCGCCGTCTCGGCGTCGGGCACAGCGACGCTCACCCTGACCAACACGACGTCGGCGGCCGTGAGCATCGGCTACCGGGTCAACGGCGGCGCGAGCACGGCGTCGACCGTCCCCGCGAAGCCGCTCCTCGGCTCGGCCGGGACCCGCACGATCACGCTCACCGGCCTCGTCCCTGGCGAGAACACGGTGACGATCGACTGGTCGGCCGGCGTCTACGACGGCGGCACGCTGACCCTCCCGGTCGTGCGCTGACCCCAGCGGACAGCGCGAAGGCCCCGGAAGGAGCGATCCTTTCGGGGCCTTCGTCGCTACAGGCTCAGACCAGCGAGTCCCGCCACGCGGCGTGGAGCTGGGCGAACCGGCCCGTGCCCGCGATGAGCTCGTCCGGCGAGCCGTCCTCCACCACGCGGCCGTGCTCCATGACGAGCACCCGGTCCGCGATCGCCACCGTCGACAGGCGGTGGGCGATGATCACGGCGGTGCGATCTGCGAGCAGCGTCTGCAGCGCCTCCTGCACCAGGCGCTCGCTCGGGATGTCGAGCGAGCTGGTCGCCTCGTCCAGGATGAGCACCGCCGGGTTCGCCAGGAACGCCCGGGCGAACGAGATCAGCTGCCGCTGACCCGCGGACACCCGACCGCCGCGCTTGTTCACGTCGGTGTCGTAGCCGTTCGGCAGGCCCGCGATGAACTCGTGGGCACCGACCGCGATCGCGGCCTCCTCGATCTCCTCGCGGGTCGCGTCCGGCTTGCCGAGCGCGATGTTCTCGGCGACCGAGCCGCTGAACAGGTAGGCCTCCTGGGTGACCATGACGATCGCCCGGCGCAGGTCCTTCGGGTGCATATCCCGCAGGTCCACGCCGTCGAGGGTGACCTCACCCTCGCTCGGGTCGTAGAACCGCGAGATCAGCTTGGCCAGCGTCGACTTGCCCGCTCCGGTGGAACCGACGAGCGCCACGGTCTGCCCGGCCGGGATGTCCAGGCTGAACTCCGGCAGGATGACCCGATCCTGCTTGTACGCGAAGGTCACGTCGTCGAAGCGCACGTGGCCCTCCGCCGTCCACAGGTCGGTCGGGCGCACCGGGTCGGGAACGCTCGGCGCCTCCTCCAGGACGCCCGAGATCTTCTCGAGCGCCGCGGCGGCCGACTGGTAGGAGTTGTAGAACATCGCCATCTCCTCCATCGGGTCGAAGAACCGACGCGTGTAGAGCAGCGTCGCCAGCAGGACACCGATCGCGAGCTGGTCGTTCGCGACCCGGAAGCCGCCGACGAGTAGCACGGCGCCGACCGTGACGTTGCCGATCATCACGAGCCCGGGGTCGAAGATCCCGAACAGCTGGATGACGCGCGCGTTGACGTCGCGGTAGTCCTCGACCAGGCCGCCGAACTCCTTCTCGTTGCGCTTCTCCTTGCGGAACGCCTTGACCGCGCGGATGCCGGTCATGGTCTCCACGAAGTGCACGATCAGCTTCGCCGAGGCCACCCGCGAGATGCGGAACAGCACCTGCGAGCGCTTCTGGAACCAGCGGGTCAGGAAGTACAGCGGCACCAGCGAGCACAGCAGCACGACGCCGCTCACCCAGTCGAGCCAGAACAGCGCGATCGCGATGAACAGCATGTAGAGGAAGCCCTGCACGAGCTGGTTGATGCCCGAGTCCAGCAGCTCCCGGATCGAGTCCAGGTCGCTCGTCTGCCGCGAGATGATGCGGCCGGACGTGTACGACTCGTGGAACTCCAGCGAGAGCCGCTGGGTGTGCAGGAACACCCGCTTGCGCAGGTCGATCAGGATCGCCTGGCTGATCCGCGCGCTCAGCACGGTGTACCACGCGATCAGCACGGCGCCGATGACGCCGGTGATCAGGTACGCGACGCCGGCCGCGGCGACCGGGAGCCAGTTCTGGTTCTGCAGCGCCTTGAGGCCGTTGTCGATGCCGAACGCGATGATCGCCGGTCCCGCCACCTGGCCGGCGGTGCTGACCACGACCACGATCGCGGTCAGCACCAGCCGCGTGCGCAGCGGGTGCAGCAGCGAGCCGAGCAGGCGGAGCGAGCGCCGGCGGATCTGCCGGCTCTCCTCCTTGTTGAGGTCGTTGCGCTCTTCGCCTTCGACGCCCAGGACGGTCGCGGTGCTCACAGGTTCACCTCCTGAAGGATCTCCTCGTCGCGCTCCTCGTCGAGGGAGGAGAGGACGAAACGGTAGTGCTCGTTGCTCACGAGCAGGTCGTGGTGGGTGCCGACGGCCGTGATCCGGCCGTCCTCCAGCAGCGCCACCCGGTCGGCCAGCATGACCGTCGAGGGGCGATGGGCGACGACCAGCGCGGTCGTGGCGGCGAGCACCCGGCGGAGGGCGGCCTCCACCAGCGCCTCGGTGTCGACGTCGAGCGCGGACAGCGGGTCGTCCAGCACCAGGATGCTGGGCGCCGCGGCGACGGCCCGCGCGAGCGCCAGGCGCTGACGCTGTCCGCCGGACAGGCTGAGGCCCTCCTCGCCGACCTTCGTCTCCACGCCCTCCGGGAGCTCGTAGACGAAGCCGGCCTGCGCGATCTCCAGCGCCTCGGTGAGGATGCGCTCCGCGTCGGCCGAGGCCGGGTCGAGCCCGTCGCGGCCGAGCAGCACGTTGTCGCGCACGGAGGCCGAGAACAGGGTCGCGTCCTCGAACGCCATAGCGATCGCCTTGCGGAGGTCGTAGCGGGTGAGGTCGCGCACGTCCACGCCGTCCACCTTCACCGCTCCGCCCGTCACGTCGTACAGGCGGGTGGTGAGCGCGGTCAGCGTCGACTTGCCGCTGCCGGTCAGGCCGACCAGGGCCATCGTCTCCCCCGGCCGGACCGTGAGGTCGATGCCGTTCAGGAGGTCGGGGTAGCGCTCCGGAGAGTCCTGGTAGCGGAAGTGCACGTCGTCGAAGACGAGCTCTCCCCGCGGCTCGGCGATGCGCTTCGGCTCGGCCGGGTCGGTGATCGTGTTGACCTCGTCCATGACCTCGAAGAAGCGGTCGGCCGCGGTGCGCGTGTCGAACGTCATCGAGAGCAGGAAGCCGATCGACTCGATCGGGAACCGGAGCACGGTCGCCGTCGCGAAGAACGCGACCAGCTCGCCGACGGTCAGCTCGCCCTGCGCGGCCAGCCACACGCCGACCACCAGGCAGATGCCGAACGCGACGTCCGGGATCAGCAGCAACCACAGCCAGATGCCTGCGATGGCCTTCGCCTTCTCGATCTCGGTGCCGCGCAGCGCCTCGGCCTGAGACTCGAACTTCTTCAGCGCGTGCTTGCCGCGGCCGAACGCCTTGAGGACGCGGATGCCGTGCACCGACTCCTCGACAGCGGTCGCCAGGTCGCCGGCCTGGTCCTGGCTGCGCCGGGCGACGACCGAGTACTTCTTCTCGAAGACGAAGCCGTAGATCCACAGCGGCACGGACAGCACCAGGAAGATCAGCCCGAGGATCCAGTTCCAGCCGATCAGGATGGCGAAGCCGACGATGATCGTGACGACGTTGACGACGAGCAGCACGATGCCGAACGACAGCCAGCGCCGGATCAGGCTGAGGTCGCTGACGGCGCGCGACAGCAGCTGGCCGCTGGGCCACTTGTCGTGGAACGACACGGGCAGGTCCTGCAGCTTCTCGTAGAGGGCGTTGCGCATCCGCGCCTCGACGTGGGTGCCCGGGGTGAGCACGAACCAGCGTCGCAGCGAGATGAACACGGCCTCGGCCGCGCCCAGCCCGACGACGAGCAGCGCTGCCGGCCAGACGGCTGTCGGGTCGCCGGTCGAGAGCGGTCCGTCGACCAGCCAGCGGAGCACCTGCGGGATGCTCAGCGCGACCAGGCTCGCCAGGAGCGCGGCGACCATGCCGAGCAGGATGCGGGGCGCCGCGGATTTGGCGAACGGCAGGATGCGCAGCAGCGTGCGCACGGTCCCCGAGCGCTTCTTCTGTTCTCTTTGCGGAGGGTGCTGATGGGTTTCAGCGATAGACATGAGTTCCGTTTTCTCTTCGTGCGTTTCTTGTCTTCTTGTTGGGTGCAGGGTCGGCTCCGACCCGTTGCGGCGTGCTGAGAGGTCGCCGAAGGGATGCGTCCACGAGAGCGTGACGTGCCAGGGCTACGGATGCCCTGTGCGGGTGCCGGCGACAGTCAGCCGGAAGCGCGTACCTGCCTGGGACCTACCAGGCGGGGGCCGGCTCCGGGGACGCGTACGCGGCGGCGACGAGCCCGAACACGGTCACGGTTCGTGTGTTCTCCGTCGTTGTCATGGCGTCCTCCCAGTAGCCCGATGCGTCTTCCGAATGCTGCGACAAGGCAGCCCTACAGGATATTCCCAGCATCTCTCAAAGCGCAAGAGGATTTTTCATTCAGCACACGAAGATTCGTGCCGAATGTCGTGAATCGCGCCGCCATTACCGCGATTCGTGCCGAATGTCGGCCTTAGCGGATGCGGATCGACAGGCAGGTCACGCAGCCCTCGAGCTTCTCGAACTCCGAGATGTCGACCTGGATCACCGTGTAGCCGAGGTCCTCGACCAGCGCGACGGAGCCCGGTGCCGACGACGACATCAGCACGGTCTCGTCGTCCAGGACGACGACGGCGGTGCCGTGCGCCTCCGGGACCGGCAGGAAGCGCCCGAAGATCCGCGGGTCGTCCACGATCGGCTCGTAGCCGATCACGGTGCCGTCCGGGAGGGCGGTGACCGCGGTCTTCAGGTGCAGCGCCTTGGTGACCGGCACCGCGACGACCGTGTAGCCGAGCGGGGCGACGAGCGCGCGGAGCTGGCGGATGCCCTCCGCGTTGGTGCGGCCGCCGCGGCCGACGTAGACGGTGTCGCCGACCTTGAGGACGTCGCCGCCGTCGAGGGTGCCCGGCTCCTCGATGCGCAGCAGGCGGAGGCCCTGGGCGCGCAGCGCGGCCTCGGTGCCGGCGATCTCGGGCTTGCGCGAGTCCGCGCCGGGGCGGGAGATGACGGCGGTGTCGCCGAAGACCACGGCCGTGTCCTCCACGAACACGGAGTCGGCGAGCTGGTCGGCGCTGGCGACCTCCACGGTCTGCCAGCCGGCGGCGGAGAGCGCCGCGACGTAGTCGTCCCACTGCTTGTCGGCGAGCTCGCTGTCGACGGCCTCGCGCTCGATGTGGGTGATGAGGCCCTCGCTGAGGTTGCCTGCGGGGATGCGCACGAGCGCGATCTTGCGCGAGGCGGGGGCCCCCTGCGACTCGATGGCGCCGAACACGGCGTAGCCGGCGGTCGGGAACGCGATGGCGACCGCGAGCCAGAACGGGAGGTTGATCCCGATGAACGACGACGCGATCTGGCCCCAGGCCTGGCCGGTGAGCGTGACGTTCAGCGTCGAGAACAGCACGAGCGTGCCGATCGCCGCGCTGATCAGGCCGACCAGGATGCCCGCGACCACCGCGATCCACCGGCGGTCGTACGCGCCGAGGAGTGCCGCGATCGCGGCGAGGACGAACGCCGCGAGCGCGTTCCAGGCCACGTAGGGCGTGATGCTCCCGAGCACGGCCGAGTTGAGCTGGTTCGCGATCAGCAGCACGAGCGTGGCGGCCACCAGGCCGATGGCGGCCACGGCGACGGCGGACACGAGGGAGGCGACGAGCCGGCGGGCCCAGGAGGAAGTCATGGGACAAAAGCCTATCCGACCGGTCCCTATGGGAATGCTGGCATCGCTCGCCGCACGCGGCGTCCCGCTATCGGCCGCGACCGATAGCGGGACGCGGGAGGGGGTCAGGCGTGCGCGGGCTCGCGGAGGCGGGCGAGGGCGATCTCGTCGGCGGCCTCCAGCGTGGTGATGCCGCGCTCGGCGGCGACGTCGAAGACGCGCGAGACGATGTCGCCGATGGCCTCGACGCGCTCGCGGGTGGCCTCGGCCGACGGCTCCGCCTCGTTCATCATCGCCAGGAAGATGACGCCGCCGGCGTTGACGACGAAGTCCGGCGCCCACAGGATGCCGCGGGCGGCGAGGCGCTCGGCGCCGGAGCGCTCGGCGAGCTGGTTGTTCGCCGGCCCGACGACCGCCTTGACGCGCAGCTCGTCGATCACGGCGTCCGTCAGGACGCCGCCCACTCCGGCCGGGACGAAGAGGTCGCCCTCCACGCGGTGCGCCTCGTCCGGCTCCACCCAGGCCGCGCCCAGGGCCTCGGCGAGGGCGCGCTTGGCCGGGTTCACATCCGTGACAGTGAGCACCGCTCCCTCGCTCGCGAGGCGCATGGCGATGATCGAGCCGACGTGACCGAGCCCGAGCACCGTGACGCGGCGGCCGGCGACATCGCGGCTGCCGGTGGCGCGCTCCAGGGTCGCGAGCAGGCCCGCGTACACACCGGCGGCGGTCGCGTCGCTCGGCTCGCCGACGCCGCCCTCCGCGGGCGGGAGGCCGCACACGTGCTCGGTGCGGGTGGCGACAACGGACATGTCCTCGGCGCTCGTGCCGACGTCCTCGGCGGTCATGTAGCTGCCGCCCAGGCTCTCGACGGCGTCGCCGAGGTCGAGCATGACCTCGTAGCGCTCGGTCGGGCTGAGCTGCTTGCCGCGCGGCAGGTAGACGACGGCCTTGCCGCCACCGCGGTTGAGACCGGCGGCGGCGTTCTTGAACGTCATCCCCTCGGCCAGGCGCAGGGAGTCGGCGACGGCCTCCTGCCAGGAGTCGTAGTTCCACACGCGGCAGCCGCCGAGGGCGGGGCCGAGGACGGTGGAGTGCACCGCGATGCTGATGGTGAGGCCGCTCCGCCTCCCCTTCACCACATGCAGTGTTTCGTGCGGAAGGTCGGTGGGCAGGACGGACATCGGTGTCTCCTCGTGGGATCGCGGTGAATGCTGAGGGTCTTGTGGACCGTCGTCTATTCTCCGCGACCCCGCGAGGGGATGCAATCCGGCAGGCGGACGACTCAGTGGAAGAAGTGCCGCTCCCCGGTGAAGTACATCGTCACTTCGGCAGCCTTCGCCGCGGCGATGACGTCCTCGTCGCGGATCGAGCCGCCCGGCTGCACGATCGCGGACACGCCCGCGGCGATCAGGATCTCCGGGCCGTCGGCGAACGGGAAGAACGCGTCGGAGGCGGCCACCGATCCCGCGGCGCGGTCGCCCGCGCGGCTGACGGCGAGGTTGCAGGAGTCCACCCGGTTGACCTGGCCCATGCCGACGCCGACGGAGGCGCCGCCCTTGGCCAGCAGGATGGCGTTCGACTTGACCGCGCGGCACGCCTTCCACGCGAACTCCAGGTCGGCGCGCGTCGCGGCGTCGGCCTCCTCGCCGGAGACGAGCGTCCAGCCGCTGGAGTCGAACTGATCGAAGCGGTCGGCGTCCTGGACGAGCACACCGCCGGAGAGCTGGCGGAACTCGGTCACCGAGCGCGCGTAGCCCTCGGGCAGCCGGAGGATGCGGAGGTTCTTCTTGGTCTGCAGCAGCTCCAGCGCCCCCGGCTCGAAGTCCGGGGCGATGAGCACCTCGGTGAAGATGCCCTTGACCGTCTCGGCCATCGCGAGGGTCACCGTGCGGTTGGCCGCAATGACGCCGCCGTACGCGGACACCGGGTCGCACTCGTGCGCCTTGCGGTGGGCGTCGGCGATGTCGTCGGAGACCGCGATGCCGCACGGGTTGGCGTGCTTGATGATCGCGACGGCCGGCTCGCTGAAGTCGTACGCGCTGCGCAGGGCTGCGTCGGCATCCACGTAGTTGTT
This sequence comes from Microbacterium sp. X-17, assembly GCF_039615055.1. Classification (NCBI taxonomy): domain Bacteria; kingdom Bacillati; phylum Actinomycetota; class Actinomycetes; order Micrococcales; family Microbacteriaceae; genus Microbacterium; species Microbacterium sp. X-17. The sequence continues at coordinate 615,664 of NZ_JBDHNI010000001.1, read as the reverse complement.
GTACGACATCTCCTTGCCGCCGAGCTGCGTCGCCTGCGCGATCCCGCGGCCGGCCGGGTCGGCGTAGAGCGCCGCGGCCTGGTGCGAGTTCTCGCCGTAGCGGAGGGTCTGCTTCAGCTCGGCGCGGACCTCGAACCGCTCGGCGAAGTCGTCGGTCGAGGGGGCCTCCCCGGCGAACCAGGCCGCCACCGCGCCGTCGTAGGAGGCGGTGTGCGCGAAGGCCTTCGCGGCGAGCGCGCGACGCTGGTCGAAGCTGGTGCCGCCCGCGGCGACCGCGGCCGTCACCTCCGCGTAGTCCTCCGGCGAGACGACGATCGCGACGTTCGCGTGGTTCTTGGCCGACGCGCGCACCATCGCGGGTCCGCCGATGTCGATCTGCTCGACCACGTCGTTGCCGACCGCGCCCGAGGCGACGGTCTCCACGAACGGGTAGAGGTTGACGACGACGAGCTCGAACGGCTCGATGCCGAGGTCCTTCAGCTGCTCCTCGTGCGAGGCGAGCCGCAGGTCGGCGAGCAGGCCGGAGTGGATGGCGGGGTGCAGCGTCTTGACCCGGCCGTCGAGCGACTCCGGGAAGCCGGTGACGCTCGCGACGTCGGTCACGGCGTGGCCCGCGTCGCGGATGGTCTGCGCGGTGGAGCCGGTCGACACGATCTCGACCCCGGCCTCCGCCAGCGTCGCGGCGAGGTCGAGCAGGCCCGTCTTGTCGCTGACCGAGATCAGTGCGCGGCGGATCGGGACGACGTCCCGTTCGCGGTAGAGGCTGGCGTCGTGGCGGGGTCCGCTCATACTCGGGAGAGCTCCTTGAGGTCGATGTGTCCGTTGGCGATGTCGAGGACGGCGTCGATCAGCAGCCGTCGCTCCACGGGTTTGATGCGTTCGTGCAGGCTGGCCTCGGTGTCGCCCGGCACGATCGGGACGCGCTCCTGGCTGATCACCGGTCCGGCGTCAACGCCGTTGTCGACCACGATCAGGCTGGCGCCGGTCTGGGTGGCGCCGGCGGCGAGCGCGTCACGGACGCCGTGCGCGCCGGGGAACTCGGGCAGGAACGCCGGGTGGGTGTTGATGAGGTGCGGCGAGAGCGCGTCGACCACGCGCGGCGGCACCAGGCGCATGAAGCCGGACAGGATGACGAGGTCGGGCTCCCAGAGCCGGATCTGGTCCAGCAGCGCGTCGCCCCACTCCTCCCGGCTGTCGTACGAGGTGAAGGGCACCGTGAACGACGGGATGCCGAACTCCTCGGCGTGGTCCAGGCCGTCGGCGTCGCGGTCGGCCCCCACCGCGACGACACGCGCGGGGAACTCGGCGTCGGAGGCGGCCTCCAGCAGCGCACGCAGATTGGAGCCACCACCGGAGATCAGCACGACGATCGAGAGCACGCGACAAGCCTACCCACCCGCCGGGGCGGGCTCCGACCGGCGAGGGAGCGCTCCCCCGCTCAGCGCCGGGCCCGGCCTCCCGCCAGCAGCCCGATGACGGCGGCGACCGCCACCTCCCCCGCCGCGAGCGCGCCGACGAGCCACGGGTTCGGCCCGACGTCGTGCAGCCGGCCGGGGCCGAGCGCACCGGAGGACCACCAGGCCAGGAGGCCGAGCTCGATGCCCGCGACGATGCCGATGCCGAGCGCGGTGAGGACAAGGGCCAGCGGTCCGTCGGTCTGGGCCCTCCTCGTGCCGCGCAGCAGGGCGGCGGCGAGGAAGCCGGCGAGCAGGGGCACGATCACGCCCGCCAGCCCGAAGGTGTAGCCGTGCGCCGGGATGACGCCGAAGAGCGGGACGCCCGGGATCGGCCCGAGCGCGGTCCCGATCGGGCTGACCGTGGACCCGGTGCCGATGGCGAACCCCGGCCCGACCAGCCAGGACATCAGCCAGATCACGAGGTTCGGCAGGAAGGCGAGCTGGGCGACGGTCAGCGCGATGCCCCCGGCGACCCCGGTCTGGAGCTGCTCGTAGAGGCCGATGATCGCGCCGTAGTTGCCGAAGATGAGGAGCGCCAGGAGCAGCGCGGACAGGCCGATGACGATCGCGGTCGCAGCGCTCCCGGCGCGCAGGGCGCCGAGGACCGCGGTGCGGACCGGGGCGGGGACGGCAGCGACCCGGGAGCGGACGGCGACGCTGACCGGCGCGGCGCCCCGGCCTGGGCCCGACGCCGCACTGTCGTCGCCCTTCCGGTCGCCGGCGTGATCGGCGGACGGCTCCCGCACCCCGCGGAGCGCCGCGAAGATGAAGCCGATCCCGATACCGAGCGCGTAGACGAAAGTGGGGAGCACGAAGCCCCGCCAGAGCGACGGCTGCACGAGGTCGCTGCCCGCGGTCGCCGTGACCACGACGGAGATCAGGAAGAACACCGCGAGCGCGGAGACGGCCCCGGTCGAGCGGTACGGCGTCTCGGCCGCGCGCAGCCCGGTGCGCACACCGAGCCCGGCGGTGAGCGCGGCGAAGCCGAGGAGCGCGATCGTCACCTGGAACGGCGCCGCGGCGGCCGGGAGGCCGAGGGATCCGACGAGCTGCGGGTCCAGCGTCACGGTGAGGTTCACGCCGTGCCCGAGCAGCCAGATGTCCGCCGTCGCGCGCCAGATCACCGCGAAGTCCCCGGCGAGATGGTACTGGGCCGCCCACAGCACGGTGAGCGGGACGAGGCAGATCGCCAGCCCGATCGCCGCGACGATGACCGCCTCGAGCGCGGCGAGCAGGGCGACGGTTGTGCGATTCATGACCGGATGGAGCCTACCGGGCGCAGGGTCGCCCGCCCGGCAGACACTTCGGCCCTCAGGAGACGGTCATCACCGGGGTGTCGTCGTCGGCCTCCTCCGGCACCGTGATGACAGGTCGCTGGACGAGCTCCAGGATGGCGATGACGACGGCCGCGATCACCAGCGTCCAGATGATGAGCGACGGGGTGAGCGGTCGCACGAACAAGACGACCGCCGCCGCGATGACCGCCACCGCGGCCCGGAGCAGCACCCGCTGGGCGTAGAACCATTCCCCCACCCGGCCCGTGGTGATCCCGTGCCGCTCGGCGGACTCCCTGACCCAGGTCACCCCGGAGCCGAAGAACCCGCGCAGCTTGCGCGGCACCCCGAACGGGCCGGAGAACCAGCCGACCAGCGCGACGACGATCGCGAGCACCAGCACGGCGACACCGGTGTCCTTCATCGCCGTCGAGACCGTCGTGTAGAGCGTCGTCGCGACTCCCGCCGGCACCAGTCGAGGAGAAGCCGAGGCGATGAAGACGACCTGGCCGATGGCGATGGCGGACACGACGACGATCATCGCGATGGCCAGCGCCGACGCCGCCCCGATCAGCGCCAGGGCGCGGCGTCGCGCGACGATCACGCCGAGCGCGAGCAGGCCGATCGAGACCCACGGGAGCCAGGCACCCGCGACGACGGCGAGGTTGTAGAAGACCTGGAGGGTCGGGATGGACGAGTTCTGCGCGACCGTGATCGTCTTGTCGATCGTGGGGATGCGCGAGGCGAAGCTGATCCCCTGGTCGACGAGGATCTGCTTCACCTTGTCGATGATCGGCCCGAGCTGGACGCCGACCGACCCGTCCTTGCCGATCGCGATCGCCGCCTGCGGATTGCCCTGCATCGTCGCGACGAGCTGGTTGTGGCTGACCCTCAGGGCGTCCTGCCACACCTGGGCGAAGGCGTCGGAGGCCACGAACCGCCCGACTGTGGTCTGGATCAGCGACACGATGCCCTGAGCGAGCGGCACCTTGAGGGCGTCGAGCGCCTTCGTCGCCACGGGTCCCGTGCCGAGGCCGGTGATGCCGTCGATCACCTGCGACGTGAGCTGCGGGATGTCGACGTGCTGCTGGATGACCTTGACCGTCTCGTCCGTGACGTACGCCTGGACGCCCGGGTCCTTCGCGAGCGGCGCGTAGGTGGCGACGAACGCGTCCGTGTCGGTGAGCTGCACCTTCGCCCAGGAGGCCACCACCGCGACGGGCGCCAGGATCGCGCCGATCACGATGAGGACGACGGCGAGCAGGGTCCAGCCCCAGCCCCGCTTGTGCTTCGGCTCCGGCGCCGACGCGAAGTCCGGCAGCGGCTCGGTCGCGTTCTCGTCGAGCCGCCCCCGGAGCGCGGCGTTCTCGGCTTCGAGCGCGGCGATGCGCTGCGCGAGCTCTGTGTTCGTCTGTCGTGGCATCGGCAGCATCCCCCTCCCGGACGGTGGTGGGCTCACTGTAACGCCGCCGAACCGGCCGCGGGCACCCTCGAAACCGGGCTGTGGAAACACGGATCGGGACCGGGCTCCGTGGAGGAGTCCGGCCCCGATCGGCGGTTCGAGCGGTGCTGTTACAGCGCCGCGTAGACCTCGCGGAGCAGCGCGGCGGTCTCGGACGGGGTCTTGCCGACCTTCACGCCCGCGGCCTCCAACGCCTCCTTTTTCGCCTGCGCCGTGCCGGCCGAGCCGGAGACGATCGCGCCGGCGTGGCCCATCGTCTTGCCCTCGGGCGCGGTGAATCCGGCCACGTAGCCGACGACCGGCTTGGTCACGTTCGCCTTGATGAAGTCGGCCGCGCGCTCCTCGGCGTCGCCGCCGATCTCGCCGATCATGACGATCGCCTTGGTCTCCGGGTCGGCCTCGAACGCGGCGAGCGCGTCGATGTGCGTGGTGCCGATGATCGGGTCGCCGCCGATGCCGATGGCGGTCGAGAAGCCCAGGTCGCGCAGCTCGTACATCATCTGGTAGGTCAGCGTGCCGGACTTGGAGACCAGGCCGATCGGGCCCTTGCCGGTGATCGTGGCCGGGGTGATGCCGACGAGCGACTCACCCGGGGTGATGATGCCGGGGCAGTTCGGGCCGATGATCCGGGTCTTGTTGCCCTTCTCCTTGGCGTAGGCCCAGGCCTCGGCGGAGTCCTGCACCGGGATGCCCTCGGTGATGACGACGAGCAGCGGGATCTCGGCGTCGATGGCCTCCACCATGGCGTCCTTGGCGAACGCCGGCGGCACGAAGATGATCGACACGTCGGCGCCGGTCTTCTCGATCGCCTCCACGACGGTGCCGAACACGGGGAGCTCGACGTCGCCGTGCGTCACGGTGGTGCCGGCCTTGCGGGCGTTGACGCCGCCGACGACCTGGGTGCCGGCCTTCAGCATCAGCGCGGTGTGCTTGGTGCCCTCGCCGCCGGTGATGCCCTGGACGATGACCTTGGAGTCCTTGTTGAGGAAGATAGACATTCTCTGATTCGTCCTTGCTTACTTCGCGGCCAGCTCGGCGGCCTTGTCGGCGCCTTCGTCCATGGTGAGTGCGAGGGTGACCAGCGGGTGGTTCGCCTCGGTGAGGATGCGGCGGCCCTCGTCGACCTTGTTGCCGTCGAGACGGACCACGAGCGGCTTGTTGGCCTCGTCGCCGAGGATCTCCAGCGCCTTGACGATGCCGTTCGCGACCGCGTCGCACGCGGTGATGCCGCCGAAGACGTTGACGAACACGCTGCGGACCTGCGGGTCGTTCAGGATGACGTCGAGACCGGCGGCCATGACCTCCGCCGACGCGCCGCCGCCGATGTCGAGGAAGTTCGCCGGCTTGACGCCGCCGTGCTTCTCGCCCGCGTAGGAGACGACGTCGAGCGTGGACATGACCAGGCCCGCGCCGTTGCCGATGATGCCGACCTGGCCGTCGAGCTTGACGTAGTTGAGGTCGGCCTTCTTGGCCTTGGCCTCCAGCGGGTCCGCGGCGGCCGCGTCCTCCAGCGCCTCGTGGTCGGGGTGACGGAACCCGGCGTTCTCGTCGAGGGTGACCTTGCCGTCGAGGGCGATGATGTCGCCCTCCTCGGTGAGGACCAGCGGGTTGACCTCGACCAGCGTGGCGTCCTCGCCGGTGTAGACCGCGTACAGCTTCACGAAGACGTCCGCGACCTTGTCGACCAGGTCGTCCGGGAAGCCGGCGGCCTTCGCGATCTCGACGGCCTTGGCGGAGTCGAGTCCGCCGCGCGGGTCGACCTCGATGCGGGCGAGCGCCTCGGGCTTCTCGACCGCGAGCTGCTCGATCTCCATGCCGCCCTCGACGCTGGTCAGCGACAGGTAGGAGCGGTTGGCCCGGTCGAGGAGCACCGAGAAGTAGAACTCGCGGGCGATGCGGGCGCCGCCGGCGACCATGACCCGGCGGACCACGTGGCCCTTGATGTCCAGGCCCAGGATGGCCTTGGCGGCCTCTTCGGCCTCGTCCGGCGTCTTGGCGACCTTCACGCCGCCCGCCTTGCCACGGCCTCCGACCTTGACCTGCGCCTTGACGACGGTGACGCCGCCCAGCTTCTCCGCGGCCGCGCGGACCTCCTCCGGAGTGTCCGCGACGATGCCCGGAAGGACCGGGACGCCGTACTTCTCAAACAGGTCTCTGGCCTGGTACTCGAATAGATCCACGGTTATCCAATCCGCTGATGTCCGGCGCGCTCGTGACGCTCCGGCGGTTATCTCCTGGGCGGTCCGGCGGGAGAATAGCTCGACGCCGAGATAAATTCGCCAGTGAGAACTTTAGCGCGTCCGACTGAACAGCCCGAATCGGTTTCTCCTCCACAGGGCGGCGCGCAGGACGACCTCTCCACGGATTCGTCCCGAGCCGCCCACGGGCGTTGCGTGGCCGCGACCGTTGAGGGCATGACACATCGCATATCGAACCTCGTGACCGTCTTCGTCCTCGCCGGCCTCGCCGTCTTCCTCGGCATGCTGCACTCGCTCGTCGCGTCCCCCGACGCCCGTGCGCTGACCGGAGCCGGCCACGGCCCCGGCTACCTCTCCCACGACGGTTGGTGGCTCGGCGCCTACCGCCTCGACGACGGCGCCCAGGGCTTCTGCCTGAACGCCGGCAAGCCGAGCCCCACCGGCAACGGCTACGACTACGCGGACGCCGCGGCGCTCGGCTGGTACACGCCGGAGCAGTCGGCCTCCCTCGCGTACATCTCCCGCACCTGGGCGGGAACCGACGACCGGCTGACCGCCGCCGCCGGACAGATCGCGACCTGGCTGGTCGCGGGCCTCGGCGGCCACACGCCGGAGGAGCTCGCGGCCCGAGCCGGGTCGGACGCCGGCCCGGTCCTCGCCCGGGCGCACGAGATGGTGGCCGAGGCCGCGCGTCTCGGCACGTCCTCCGTGCGGGCGGAGGCCGTGCTGGAGCTCGCGGAGACCGGGCCGGGCCGGGTCCGCGTCGAGCTCTCCGTCGTGCGGCCCTCCGGGACCGAGCTCCTGCCTCCCGGCGTCCACCTGGCACGGGTGTCGCTCGACGGAGCGGCCTTCGTGGACGGCGCCGGTGACGCCGAGGTCCCGACCGGGACGGACGTGGCGATCGTGCCGTCCGGCGACGCGGCGAGCGTGACCGTGAGCGCGGCGGCCTCCTTCGACGGGCTGCCGTACGGCGACCGGCTGCTGGTCGCCGCGCCGCGCACGGACGCGCAAGCGGTGCTCGTGGCGGTGCCGGCGACCGCGGAGGCGCGCGCCGCGGCGTCCACGACCGGTCCGTCCCCGCTGCCGTTCCAGCCGATCGTCGCGACGGTGACGAGCGCTCCTGAGGCCCTGCCCGGCGCGCTCATCCACGACCGGCTCACCGTGTCGGTCGACACCGCGGACGGGCTGTTGCCGTCCTGGGGCGTCCGCGCCGTGGACGACGGCTTCGAGCCGGTGGAGGCCGTCGTGGAGAGCACGCTGTACGGCCCGTTCCCCGCTCCCCTGTCGGAGTCGCCCGACGTCCCCGACGGCGCGCCGGTGGTCTGCACGGTGGAGACGGCGGTGGACGGCACGGGCGAGTACGACACCCCCGAGTGCGCCATTCCCGCCGCGGGGCACTACGTCTGGGCCGAGCGGATCGACCCGGCGCGGCTGTCCGCGGGAGGCGGCGGCGAGCGGCTCCGTCCCTGGCGATCGGCGTTCGGCGTCGCCACGGAGATCACGCTGGCGTCGGCTCCCGTGGTCCCGGCGCCCGAGGAGCCTGCGCCCGCGCCGCTCGCGCCGGCTGCGCTGGCGGACACCGGCGGCTCGTGGGCCGCGGAGGCCTGGCCGGCGGCCGTCGGCCTCGGCGGAGCCGGCGCCGCGGTGCTCACCGCCGGACTCGGTCGGCGGCTGCATCGCCGGAACACGGCCTCCCGTTGCAGGATGGACGCATGACCAGCGCCCGCGCCGTCCGTGGCTCGTCGCGATCCGGGGTGACCGGCGAGCTCATGTACCTGCAGCTCACCGGCGAGGCGCTCTGCCTCGCCGGTGGCGGCCGGGCGCTGCTGCTGCAGATCGCGCACCCGGCGGTGGGGCGCGGCGTGGTGGAGCACAGCGACTTCGCCGACCGGATGCTGGATCGGTTCCACGCCACGATGACCTTCGTCTACGCCGCGACCTCCGCGACGCCGGCCGAGTTCGAGGTGGTCCGCCGGCGGGTCAACCGGGCGCACGCCCCGGTGCGCGGCGCGGCCACCGGCTCGGAGCCGGCGTACAGCGCCTTCGACAGAGAGTTGCAGCTCTGGGTGGCGGCGACCCTCTACGCGACGATGGTGGACCTCGACGAGCGCGTCTTCGGCCCGATGGGCCCGGGCGCGCGGGAGGAGCTGTACCGCGAGGCGACCCGCTCAGGCGTCGGCCTCCAGGTCCGCCCCGAGGAGTGGCCTGCCACCGAGGCCGACTTCCAGGACTACTGGGACGACATGGTCGGCCGGCTCCGCGTGACGGACGCCACCCGGGCGGTCGCCGGGCAGATCCTCCATCCGCGGGGTGTGCCGCTCTGGCTCCGCGCGACCCTCCCGGACGCGCGGATCGTCACCGCGGGGCTGCTGCCGCCGAACGTGCGGGACCAGTTCGGGCTGCCGTGGACCCCCGCGATCGAGCGCGGATTCGAACGCCGGATGCGGTTGGCGGAGGCGGTCTACCCCCGGCTCCCGCTACGACTCCGGCAGCGGCCGCGCGACCTGTACCTCGCCCGGTTGCGGCAGTCGCTGAGGGAGGAAGGCGGCTAGCGGGCGAGCACCCGCGATCGCTCGACCCAGCGGGCCAGCAGCACGAGGCCGATCCCGATCGTGGCGCCCAGCACGGTCTCCAGCACGCGGTCGACGACCAGCGTGCCGAGCGGCGCCGGAGAGGCGAGGTGCGACACGGCGAGCGCCATCGGGGTGATGAAGAGCAGGGCCGAGCCGTAGTGGCGGCCGACCAGCATCTCCGCGAAGAACTGGCAGACCACGATCACCGCGATCACCACCAGGGCCGGCGGCGACCACACCAGGACCAGGGCCGCCACGGCGACGCCCCCGATGGTGCCGAGGATCCGGTGGAGCGAGCGGGAGATCGAGTGCGCGGCACGTGCGGGAGGGATGACCGCGACCAGGCTCACCACCGCCCAGTAGGCGTGGCCCAGCCCGAAGGCGAGGGCGAGGCCTCCCGCGAGCAGGACGCCGACGGCGTTCTGCGCCGCGGTCAGCCAGACGCGGCGGTCGCGCAGGACGCTCGTGTCGACGCCGGGGCGGCGGTGCAGCTTCTTCAGGAGCACGGCGCCCGTCCGCGCGGCCCGGTCGCCGGCCGCGCGGCGCAGCAGCCAGCCCGACATCGTCAGCAGCCAGGCGAACGCCGCGACGGCGGCCGCGAGGCCGATCCGGCCCCAGGCCTCCGCCGCGGGCATCGGGATCGCCGCGCACACCAAGAGCGCGAACACGAAGAACAGCGGCTGCGCGGGCAGGAGCTGGAAGGCGGTCGCGAAGAACGTCCCGATCACCACCACGGCCACCAGCAGCACCGCCGCGAGCCACAGCGGCTCGCCCAGCACCGCGGCCAGGACGCCGAGCGCGATGCTCGCCAGGAGCGCGACCGCCGCCACCGAGACGCTGCGGAGGCGGAGCCGGTAGGGCTCGTTGCGACCGTACAGTGCCGTGAACGCGCCGAATGTCGCGTACGCGGCGAGGTCGAGGCGTCCGACGGCGAGCAGGATCAACAGCGGAACCGCGACCGCGGCGGCGGCACGGAAGCCGACCTCGACGCTCAGGGAGGCGAGCTGCTGCCTCGGCCGCAGCCTCACAGCTTGTCGATCGGTGCGATCTTGATGAGGAGCTTCTTCGCGCCCACCTTCTCGAACTGGACGTGCGCGACGCGCTTGGCCCCCTCGCCCGTGACGTTGGTCACCCGGCCGTCGCCGAAGTCCGCGTGCCGGATGCGGTCACCTGGCGCGAGCTCCAGGTCGCCGTTGTCGCGGACCTTGCCGGTCACCCGGTTCGGCCACTCCGCCTTCGGACGCTCGGCCACGGCGCTGCCGCCGACCGGGTAGCTCTCGTTCCAGCGGCCCGCCGTTCCGCCGCCGAGTCCGGGCCGGCGCGCGTTCAGCGCGCGCGACTGCGAGCCGCCGCGCCCGTTCGCCGCACCGGGCGACTGGCGCCAGTCGATCAGGTCGGCCGGGATCTCCTGCAGGTACCGGCTCGGCATCGCGACCGCCGTCTCCCCGAACTGCGCGCGCGTCATGGCGAGCGACAGGAACAGCCGCTTCTTGGCGCGCGTGATCCCCACGTAGAACAGCCGCCGCTCCTCCGCGGGGCCGCCCGGCTCGTTGGCCGACATCCGGTGCGGGAGGAGGTCCTCCTCGATGCCCGTCAGGAACACCGCGTCGTACTCCAGCCCCTTGGCCGTGTGCAGCGTCATCAGCGACACCGAGCCGCTGGAGTCGTCGATCTCGTCCGCGGCCGCGACCAGCGACACCTCGGTGAGGAAGTCGACCAGCGTGCCGTCCGGGTTGTTGCGCCCGAATTCGCGGGTCACCGCGACGAGCTCGTCCACGTTCTCCGCGCGCGCCTCGTCCTGCGGGTCGCGGCTCTTGCGGAGCACCTCCAGGTACCCGCTGCCGTCGAGCAGGAAGGTGAGCACGTCCGCGACCGACGCGGCGCCGGCCGGGTTGGCCGGGTCGATCTTCGCCGCGGCCTCGTCCAGCATTCCCGAGAGCTGCAGGATGGCGCCGGTCACCTTCGGCCCCAGGCCCAGCGACTCGGCGTCGCGCATCGCGTCGCGGAACGTGAAGCCGTTGTCCTCCGCGTAGCTCGCGAGCTGCGTCTCGGTCGCGGGACCGATGCCGCGCTTGGGCGTGTTCAGGATGCGGCGGAGCGCCAGGGTGTCATCGGGGTTGGCGACCGTGATCAGGTACGCCATCGAGTCCTTGATCTCGGCGCGCTCGTAGAACTTGGTGCCGCCCATCACCTTGTAGGGCAGCGCCGAGCGGATGAAGATCTCCTCCAGCGCACGCGTCTGGGCGTTGGTGCGGTAGAAGACCGCCATGTCCTTGTAGTCCATGCCGGCGGCGTGCAGCTTCTCGATCTCGTCGGCGACGAACTGCGCCTCGTCGTGACCCGAGTAGCCGGTGTAGCCGACGATCTTGTCGCCGTCGCCCACCGCCGTCCACAGCTTCTTGTCCTTGCGGTCGAAGTTGTTGGCGATCACGGCGTTGGCCGCGCTCAGGATGTTCTGCGTCGACCGGTAGTTCTGCTCCAGCAGCACCACCTTGGCGCCGGGGAAGTCGCGCTCGAACTCCACGATGTTCCGGATGTCCGCGCCGCGGAACGCGTAGATGGACTGGTCCGAGTCGCCGACCACGGTCAGCGACGCCCCCGGGACGGCGCCGACCACGTCGCGCAGCTTGCTCACGTTGCCGCCGTGCTGCTCCATCTCCTCCGCGATGTCGGGCGAGACCGGCATGGTCAGCTCGCGGATGAGCGAGTACTGCGCGTGGTTGGTGTCCTGGTACTCGTCGACGAGGATGTGCCGGAACCGCGTCTGGTACAGCGCAGCCACCTTGGGGAAGGCGCGGAACAGGAAGACCGTCTCCGCGATCAGGTCGTCGAAGTCGAAGGCGTTGGCCCGGCGGAGCGCCCGCGTGTACTGCCGGAAGATCTCGAGGAACATCACCTCCTGCGGGTCGCTCAGGTTGGCCGAGCGTGCGAAGGTCTCGATGTCGGTCAGCTCGTTCTTGAGCTTGGAGATGCGGCCGGAGGTCCCGGCGACGGTGAAGCCGAGCGTGTCGGCGTCGAGCTCCTTGATGATGCGCTTCAGCAGCGCGCGGGTGTCGCCGGAGTCGTAGATCGTGAAGCTCTGCGTCTTGCCGATGGTCTCGGCCTCCCGGCGCAGGATGCGGACGCACGCGGAGTGGAAGGTCGAGATCCACATGCCCTGCGCCCGGCCGCCGAGCAGCTGCTCGACGCGCTCGCGCATCTCGTTCGCCGCCTTGTTGGTGAACGTGATCGCGAGGATCTCGCTCGGCCACGCCTCCCGGCTCTCGATGAGCCCGGCGATGCGGCGGGTCAGAACGCTGGTCTTGCCCGAGCCGGCGCCCGCCACGATGAGGAGGGCGGCGCCGCGGTACTCGGCGGCCTCGCGCTGCTGCGGGTTGAGCCCGGCGAACAGGCGCTCGTTCGGCCCGCGGCGACCGCCGCCGCTGCCGTCACGCCCCTGGGCCGAGCCGTCGCCGGGGCGCACGTCGCCCTCCCAGCCGTCGAGGATGATCGGCACGGAGGAGGGCACCGCGGAAGAGGAGGAGGGGGCGTCGGGAAGGCTCGTCATGTCTCCAGCCATTTTAGCCGCCGCCACCGTCATCGCGGCCGGGAGCCGCCCCGGCGGCCGGACCCCACCCGCCCGTGCGGCCGACGCGGCTCAGCGCCCGTCCCGCACCGCCACCGCGAGATCGGGATGGTCCGCGAACACCCCGTCCACACCCGAGTGCAGCAGGATCGCGAACAGCCGCCGCCAGTCGCCCCACTCGTCGTCGCGCCCGGGATTCCGGAACTCCGCCGGCAGCATCCCGTTCTCCGGACGGAGGGTCCAGCAGTAGACGAACAGCCCCGCCGAGTGCGCGAGGTCGACCAGGTCGGACGTGACCGCGCCGATGTCGACGCCGCCCTCGTCCTCGCCGAACAGGCCCACCGCCACCGACCCCGAGTGCAGGATCTGCGAGACGTCCACGCTGATCCCGTCCACCCGGTCCGCCGGGGACGCCGCCGAGCCGAGCGCGTAGAGCCCGCGCAGCGTCAGGTCGGAGGCGTAGCCGGGCGCCGCGGCCCCCAGCGACGCGACGCGGTCCGCCGGCGCGCCCTCCGCCTCCAGCAGGTAGACCCGCTGCCCGCGGAAGCCGCCGTCGTGCAGTCGCCCCAGCACCGTCTTCTCGAAGCTCTCGGCGACGAGCCCGGGATGCTCCGACCAGCCCGCCGCGGCGAGCTCGCCCAGGAACAGCTCGTGCAGCGGCAGCCCGGCCGCTTCGAAGTAGGTGGCGTGCTTCAACTCCGCCACCATCCCGAGCGCCCTGCCCGCCGCGTCGGAGGCCGCGTCGACGACCTCCAGGACGTCCGCGAGCCGCAGGATCGGGTAGCGGTCGTCGAAGGTCGCGCTCGCCTGCCGCAGGTGCGGGACGCGCTCCCGCGCCCGCAGCGTGGCCAGCTCGGCCCAGGTGAAGTCCTCAGTGAACCAGCCGGTCAGTGGCAGCCCGTCGACCTCCTTGGTCGTGCGGCGGGACGCGAACTCGGGATGCTCGGCCACGTTCGTCGTGCCGGAGATCTCGTTCTCGTGCCGCACGACCAGCACCCCGTCCTTGGTGGCGACCAGGTCGGGCTCGACCGAGTCGGCGCCGAGCGCGAATGCCAGCTCGTACGCCGCCCGGGTGTGCTCCGGGCGGTATCCGGGCGCGCCCCGATGGCCGATCACGGAGGGTCTGGAGCGGGCGCGCATGTGGTGATCCTAGCCGGGCGCCGAAGCCGTTCCGGTGCGCACCTGCGGGTGACACAATCGGAGTGTGCCCGACCCCGACGGCCTCCCGACCGCGCCGGCGCCCCGTCGCGTGAGCCCGGGGGCGCCCGGCGGCTGGCGCGAGCCGACGCGCGCGCTCGACCTGCACTGGGGCGGCTACCGGGGCCGGTGGATCGCCGGGCTCGCCATGATCGTCATCGGCACGGCCTGCGTCCTGGTGACGACCGCCTACAGCCTGCCGTTCCTGCTGGCCGGCTCGATCCTGCAGCCGGCGGGCTGGGCGGTGATGCCCTCCACGATCGGCCGGAGGGTCGCTGTGGTCGTCCCCGTGCTCGGCTTCACCTGGCTGATGCTCGGCGGCTCCGGCTTCGCCTGGTGCTACGCGATCATGCTGGCCGCCTGGCTGCTCGTCCGGCTCCGGCCGCTCCCGACCTTCGCGGTGCTGCTGCTGCCGATCGCCGCCAGCCTGGTGCTCCCGCTGTTCGTGACCACGTACGGGCAGGGCTGGATCACCATCCTGGTCATGAGCGTGATCGTCGTGGGCTCCGCGTGGCTGGCCCGCGCCGGAGCGGCCGCACTCGATTCATGGCAAGCTGTCAGAACTCTCAGAAACACAACCGATAGGTTGGACGCACCGAGACCGTAAGCGGTCCCCGACAGAGCGAGGAACCCATGGCACTCACCAACCCCGCCTTCTCTCAGAGCGCGGCCTTCAATGCCTCAGCGAGCGCTCAGCAGCTCGAAGAGCTTTACAACTCCCCCTCGGCGACTGCGGCCGAAACCGACCGCATGACCGTCGAGGACACCATCCGCAAGACCGCGGTCAGTTTCGGTGTCCTTCTTGTCGGCGCGGTAGTCGGGTGGTGGGTCCCCGGACTGTGGATCGTCGGTATGATCGCCGGGCTCGTCCTGGCGTTCGTCAACATCTTCCGCAATGCGAAGAAGCTTCCGTCGGCCGCACTCACGCTGGCCTATGCGGGAGCAGAGGGCCTCTTCGTCGGCGGCATCTCGAAGATGTACGAGTCGTTCGCGGGTGGTGTCGTTGTCCAGGCCGTCATCGCGACGATCGTTGTCGTCGGCGTGACGCTGGCCCTCTTCGCGACCGGCAAGATCCGCGCCTCCCGCCGCGCGACCAAGGTGTTCTTCGCCGCGATGATCGGGTACCTGGTCTTCTCCCTGGTCAACATCGTGCTCGTGCTGACCGGCGTCGTGAAGGATCCGTGGGGCCTCCGAGGTTCCTTCGAGATCTTCGGCATTCCGCTCGGTCTGGTGATAGGCGTCCTGGTCGTCATCATGTGCGCGTATTCCCTCGTCCTCGACTTCGACGCCATCCAGCAGGGCGTCAAGAACCGTGCGCCCCGCGCATACGGGTGGGCAGGAGCGTTCGGCATCATGGTCACCGTCGTGTGGCTGTACCTCGAACTCCTCCGCATCTTCGCGATCGCGCGCAACTAACGCGCACACGCAGAAGGGCCGGGATGCTGTCACAGCATCCCGGCCCTTCTCACGTTCGCGGGAGCGTCACTCCCACTCGATGGTCCCCGGCGGCTTCGACGTGACGTCGAGCACGACGCGGTTGACTCCGTCCACCTCGTTGGTGATGCGGTTGGAGATGGTGGCCAGCAGGTCGTACGGCAGTCGCGTCCAGTCGGCCGTCATCGCGTCCTCGCTGGAGACCGGGCGCAGCACGATCGGGTGGCCGTAGGTGCGGCCGTCTCCCATCACGCCGACCGAGCGGACGTCCGCGAGCAGCACCACGGGGCACTGCCAGATCTCGGCGTCGAGGCCGGCCGCGGTGAGCTCGGCACGCACGATCGCGTCGGCGTCGCGGAGCAGGTCGAGCCGCTCCTGCGTCACCTCGCCGACGATGCGGATGCCGAGGCCGGGACCCGGGAACGGCTGACGGCCGACGATGACCTCCGGCAGCCCCAGCTCGCGGCCGATCGCGCGGACCTCGTCCTTGAACAGGGTGCGCAGCGGCTCCACGAGCTCGAACTGGAGGTCCTCCGGCAGGCCGCCGACGTTGTGGTGGCTCTTGATGTTGGCCGTGCCGGTGCCGCCGCCCGACTCCACCACGTCCGGGTAGAGCGTGCCCTGCACCAGGAAGCGGATCGGGTCGCCGTCGTGCTCGGCCTCCGCGATCAGGTCGGCCTGAGCCTTCTCGAACACGCGGATGAACTCGCGGCCGATGATCTTGCGCTTGGTCTCGGGGTCGGAGACGCCGGCGAGCGCGGACAGGAACTGCTCCTGCGCGTTCACCGTCACGAGCCGCACGCCGGTGGCGGCGACATAGTCCTCCTCGACCTGGCGCGCCTCGTCCTTGCGGAGCAGGCCGTGGTCGACGAACACGCAGACCAGCTGGTCGCCGACCGCCTTGTGGACGAGCGCGGCCGCGACGGCCGAGTCGACGCCGCCGGACAGCGCGCACAGCACGCGGCCGCTGCCCACCTGGGCGCGGATCGCGGCGACCTGGTCGGCGATGACGTTGCCGCTGTTCCAGTCGGCGGGGATGCCGGCGGCGCGGTGCAGGAAGTTCTCCAGCACGGCTTGGCCGTACTGGGAGTGCTTGACCTCCGGGTGCCACTGCACGCCGTACAGGCGGCGCTCCTCGTTCGCGAACGCGGCGACCGGGGTGTCGTCGGTGGAGGCCAGCACCTCGAAGCCCTCCGGCGCCCGGGAGACCGAGTCGCCGTGGCTCATCCACGCGGTCTGTTCGGCGGGCTGGCCGTCAAGGAGGCTGCCGGAGCCGTCCGTCGCGGCGCCCGAGACCCGCACGGCGGTCGAGCCGTACTCGCGGCGGCCGGTCTTCGCGACCTCGCCGCCGAGCGCCGTGGCCATCACCTGGAAGCCGTAGCAGATGCCCAGCACCGGCACGCCGAGCTCGAAGATCGCCTCGTCCAGGCGCGGCGCGCCTTCCTCGTACACGCTGGAGGGACCGCCGGAGAGGACGATGCCCGCGGGCCGCTTGGCCGCGACCTCGGCCGCCGTCACGGTGTGCGGCACGATCTCGGAGTAGACGTTCGCCTCGCGCACCCGGCGGGCGATCAGCTGCGCGTACTGCGCGCCGAAGTCGACCACCAGGACCGGGCCGGCGGGCGCGGCCGAGTCGGCCCCGCCGAGGATGTCCGAGAACACTGCGTCGGTGCTAATTTGCGGCCTCCACGTACGTCGCTGCCTCGGCCTCGCGGCCGGCCAGATAGCTCTTGACCTGCTTGGTGATCCTTGCCTCCACGAAGAAGGACAGGAAGGGGATGACGCCGCCGAGGGCGATGGTGACGAACTTCGAGAACGGCCAGCGCATCAGGCTCCACAGCCGGAAGTCGGAGAACAGGTACACGACGTACAGCCAGCCGTGGGCGATCAGGATGCCGGTGCTGAGGTCGACGCCGGTCGGGGCGACCGCGGTCTTGACGGGCACGAACGTGAGCGTGCCGTAATTGCTGAACGCGAAGAGCTGGTAGCCGAAGCCGTATTTCACGAGCATCTCCACGCAGAGCAGCAGGAGCATGATGCCGGTGACGTAGGCGAACACCTGGTAGAACTTCAGCGCCCCGCGGATCTTCGGGAAGTCTTCGAGCTTGGGAGCGAGGGGCATGGATTTATTCTACGTTCCCGGCGTGCGCCCTCGCGTCGTCGCCGGCGGCCGCCTCGGCCGCCAGCGCGCGCTCCTCGTCCTCGCGCTCCTTGGCATCCCGGACCAGCCGGTACCAGAGGAAGATCGCGAACCCGGCGAAGATGATCCACTCGGCCGCGTAGAAGATGTTGAGCCAGTTGAGCTCGGTCTGCTGGATGGGCGGCGGCGAGTCGATCTTCTCGAGCCCGGCGGGGGCCGACCGGTCGACGACGTACGCGTTGTAGACGTCCATGCCGTCCACCCCGGTCCACAGGTTGTAGAGCTGGCCGACACCGAGGGTCGTCATCGCCCTCGGGTTCTTCTTGTCGCCAGGGACCTGCGGCTGCTCGTCGGGGAGGATGCGGCCGACGATCTTCTGCGGCTCCTCCGGCTGCTGGGCGAGCCGCGCCATGACGGACTTCGCGGCCGCCTCGTCGGGCGCCCAGCCGCGGGCCACGGCGAGCGCGATCCGGTCGCCGCCGCCGGCGTCGACGTCCACATGGGAGACGACCCACCAGCCGGACTTGCCGTAGTTGATCCGGTCGTACAGGAGCTGGTCGTCACCGGCCACGAACGTGCCGGTGAACTCCACGAGCTGGCCGACGGACTTGTCCGTCATCGGCCCGTTCGGCTTCGCGACCTGCGCGAGCGGGAGCACCGTCTCGGTCGGCGCGACGACCGCCTTGCCGGACTCGATGGCGCGTTCGAGCTGCCACTGGCCGAGCGCGGCGAACCCCGCGGCGAGCGCCAGCGCGAAGATCAGGGCGCCGATCCAGCGGGGGCGCAGCATCATCTGCAGCATCGTGGTGCCGCCCTGCGGCGCCTGTGCGCCGGCCGGGCTGCCGGGGGTGGTGTCGATGGGTCAGTCCCGCTTTCGTTCGACGGTCGTGTCCTGCTGCTGCATGGCCTGCTCGACGATCCGGTCCACAGCCTGGCGCGTGTCGTCGCGCCTGTCGTCGCGGCGCGTGTCGGAGTCGAGGTCGGCGGTCGCCGCCTCGACGAGTGCGATCTCCTCGTCGAGCATGGGATCGCGCTTCTTCCGCCGGTCGCGCCGCTTGGACGATCCGGACCGGAGAATCATCGCACCGATCTTCTCGGAGTTCGCTGCGAGGATCGGCCCGATCACGGCCATGATCAGCACGTAGAGACCGGCGAACGGCACGATGCGCGCATCCAGCCCCGCGCTGAGCGAGAGCGTCGCCAGGATGAGCGCGAACTCCCCGCGGTTCTGCAGGATGACCGTGGTGTTGATGCCCGCCTGCGGTCCGAAGCCGTTCAGCCACGCGACGAACTGCCCGGCGAGGATGTTGAGCACGATCGTCATGGCCACCGCGATGAGCACCGGCCCGAGGACGGCGGGGAACTTCGCCGGGTCGAGCTCCAGCCCGAAGTTGAGGAAGAAGAACGCCGCGAACACGTCGCGCAGCGGGATCGCGATGTGCTCGATCTTGTTGCGGTACTTCGTCGCGCCCAGCACGAGCCCGATCAGGAACGCCCCGATCGCGTCGGTGACGCCGAGGATCTCGCCGATTCCGGCGAACAGCACCGCGAGCCCGAAGAACAGGATGGTGAAGAGCTCGTCGTCCTTCGTGCGGAACAGCCGGGAGACGTACCTCCCGCCGAACCGGGCAAGCGTGAACATCACCACCAGGAACAGGAACGCGACCGTCAGCTTGCCGACCACCGGCCAGAGCTGGGTCTCGCCGCTCAGCACCACCGACACGATCGCGAGGTAGATCGCGATGAAGATGTCCTCCACGACCGTCACGCCGAGGATCATCGGCGTCTCGGTGTTGGGGAGGCGGCGCAGCTCGATGAGCAGCTTGGTGACGATCGCCGACGACGACGTGGCCGTCATCCCGGCGATGATGAGCGCCTCCCTGGTGCCCCAGCCGACCCAGAAGCCGAACGCGAGGCCGACGCCCATGTTGATGAGGATGTAGGAGCCGCCGGAGACGACCAGCTTGCCGAAGTTGCCGAAGAACTCGTCCTGGTCGAACTCCAGCCCGAGGTTGAACAGCAGCAGGATGAGCCCGAATACCGCGATGAGCTCGATGTAGTTGCTCTCGAAGTCGAGCGGGAACCAGCCGGTGTGCGGGCTCGCCAGCAGGCCGACGAGCATGTAGATGGGGATCGCGGGGAGCCCCACCAGCTTGCCGAGGCGTCCGAGCACGTACGCGACGAGCAGCAGGATGCCGAGGATGATGAGGTCTTCTCCGAGATGCATGGATCAGCCTCCCGGCGGAGCGTCGGACGTGGCCCGCGCGGTCTGACCGGTGCGGAAGAACGCGAACGCCTTGGCGACCTTCTCGGGGGTGCCCGCGACGACGAGCGTGTCGCCGGGGAAGACCTTGAAGTCGGGTGCGGGCGCCGGATTCGCGGAGTCCCCGCGTACGACGGCCACGACGGTGAGCCCGACGAAGCCGCGGTCGCCGGGCGCTCCGAGCTGCTGGCCGGCGATGTAGTCCTCGTAGTCGACGGAGAACCAGTCGATGCTGAGCCCGGGGATCTGGTCGAGCGCGGTGAGCGACTCGGTGATCTGCGTGCCGCCGAGGAGCTCGGCGAGCGTGTGCGCCTCGTCCTCGCTGAGGCGGAGCGAGACCTTGGTCACGTCGGCGCCGTCCTCGTGATCGGAGAACGTGATCAGGTCGCTGTGCCCGGAGCGGTGGGCGATGACGCCGACCTTGCCCCCGTCGTCCGTCACGAAGGTGTGCAACACCCCGACCCCGGGCAGTTTGACCCGTCGAACGTCAACCATTTTCCGTCTCCATCCGTCGCGGGCACTGGATTACAGCCTACCGGAGCGAGGTGGGCGATCGTACATAATGCACGTATTGCTCTGAAACGTACAGAACGGTGCTAAAATCGCGCCGTGAACCAGATCGCCATCTCCGAAGCCCGCGCTCGGCTGTCGTCGCTCATCGACGAGTCGCACACCGAACCGGTCTATCTGACCCGCCGCGAGCGCGCGGTCGCCGCGATCGTGGACGCCGACCAGCTCAAGCACCTCCTGGAGGACGCCGAGGAGCTCGCCGACATCCGCGCCGTGGATGCAGCGTGGGAGGAGACGGAACGGCTGCGCGAGACGCCCGTTCCGTGGGAGGACGTCAAGCGCGAGCTCGGACTCGCGTGACCTACGAGGTCCAGCTCCTCCAGGCCGCGATCCGATCCATCAAGAAGCTCCCTCCCGAAGGCAAGCGCCGGGTCCAGGCGGTCATCGAACTCCTTGGCGACGATCCGCGGCCGCCCGCCGCGAAGAAGCTCACCGGCCGCGTCGAATGGCGCGTGCGTTCCGGAGACTATCGCGTGCTCTACCGCATCGAGGACGGCATCCTGACCGTCGTCGTGGTGGATGCCGGGCACCGGCGCGAGATCTATCGCTGAGGGACTCACTCTTCCTTCGGAGGCGCGTCTGCCGCGGGTGCTTTCGCGGCCGCCGCCTTCGCCGCCGGCGTCTTCGCCGACGCCGCCTTCGCCGTGCGCGTGACCGCGCCCGCCTTCGCCGCCGCAGCGTCCACGTCCACGATGTCCGGCGCCTCCAACCGCACCCGGTCGGCCGACTCGTCGTCCGGCTGCTGCTGGCTGGCGCGCTCGGCCGCGACCCGCTTCAGGTAGGTCTGCACCTCGCGCTCCTCGCGGCCGGAGTCCCAGCCGAGCACCCCGGCCATCAGCGACGCCGCGACGGGCGCCGCGGAGACGCCGCGGTCCCAGGCCTCGATCGAAATGCGGGTGCGGCGGGCGAGCACGTCCTCCAGGTGGAGGGCGCCCTCGTGACTGGCCGCGTAGACGACCTCCGCGCCGATGTAGTCGTCGGCGCCGGGCAGCGGCTGGGCCAGCGACGGGTCCTCGCGGACCAGGGCGAGGATGTCCTCCGTCATCGTCCCGTAGCGGTTGAGCAGGTGCTCGACGCGCGCCGGGTGGAGGCCGGACTCGCTCGCGATGCGGCCGCGCCGGTTCCACGCGGCCTGGTAGCCCTCCGCGCCGACGAGCGGGATCTCCATCGTCGTGCTGGCCGGGATCTTGCCGTCGAGCGCCGACACCGCGGCGTCGATCGCGTCCTTCGCCATCACCCGGTACGTCGTCCACTTGCCGCCGGCGATCACGACCAGGCCGGGCACGGAGTGCGCGACGAGGTGCTCGCGGGACAGCTTGGAGGTCTCCTCCGACTCGCCCGCCAGCAGAGGGCGCAGGCCGGCGTAGACGCCCTCCACGTCCTCCCGGGTCAGCGGGACGTTGAGCACCTGGTTGACGTGCGCGAGCAGGTAGTCGATGTCGGCCGCGGTCGCCGCCGGGTGCGCCTTGTCGAGGTGCCAGTCGGTGTCGGTCGTGCCGATCAGCCAGTGCCGTCCCCAGGGGATGACGAAGAGCACGCTCTTCTCGGTGCGCAGGATGAGGCCCATCTTCGACTGGAAGCGGTCGCGCGGCACCACCAGGTGGATGCCCTTGGAGGCGCGCACCTTGAACTGACCGCGCTCCCCCACCATCGACTGGGTGTCGTCCGTCCAGACGCCGGTCGCGTTGACCACCTGCTTGGCGCGGATCTCGAAGCGCTCGCCGGTCTCCTGGTCGACCGCCTGCACGCCGACGACCCGCTCCCCGACCTTGAGGAAGCCCTCCACCCGGACGCGCGGCGCGATGTGGGCGCCGTAGTGGGCCGCGGTGCGCGCCAGCGTCGCGGTGTACCGGGCGTCGTCGACCTGCGCGTCGTAGTACGTGATGCCGCCGACCAGCGCGCTCGGCGACATGCTCGGGATGGCCTTGAGCACCTGACGCCGGCTGAGGTGGCGGTGGTGCGGCACCCCCGGCGGGCGGAGGCCGCTGTAGGAGAAGATGTCGTACAGCATCATGCCGGCGCCGATGTAGAAGCGCTCCCAGACGTGCTTGTGCAGCGGGTAGAGGAACCGGACCGGCTTGACCAGGTGCGGAGCGATGCGCTGCAGCAGGAGTCCGCGCTCGATCAGCGCCTCCCGCACGAGCCCGAAGTCGAGCTGCTCCAGGTAGCGGATGCCGCCGTGGACCAGCTTGGACGACCGACTGGAGGTGCCGGACGCGAAGTCGCGGGCCTCCACCAGGCCGACGCTCAGCCCGCGGGTGACCGCGTCGACCGCGCTGCCCACGCCGACGATGCCGCCGCCGACGACGAGGATGTCGAGCTCGGTGTCCTTGAGGGCCTGGATCGCGGCGGCGCGCTCAGCAGGACCGAGGCGTGAGGGGTAGCCCACCGCCGTCGACTGCGCGGTGGTGCCGGACGGGGATGTTGTCGCCATCGTTTCCTCCTCCCCCGGCCGCCGTCGGCCAGGACCTAATGCGATTGACGGTGTTCTTGAGTCAAATAGGGCGCGACCACGACCTCGACGCGCTGGAACTCCTTCAAGTCCGAGTATCCCGTCGTTGCCATGCTCCTGCGCAAGGCCCCCACCAGATTCGCAGTTCCCTCGGCCACCGGCGCCGGCCCGTACAGGACCTCCTCGAGCGGCGCGACCTGGCCCACCGCGACCCGGTTGCCACGCGGAAGCTGCGGGTGGTGCGCCTCCGCGCCCCAGTGCCAGCCGCCGCCGGGCGCGTCGGTGGCGCGGGCGAGCGTGGTGCCGAGCATGACCGCGTCGGCGCCGCAGGCGATGGCCTTGACGATGTCGCCCGAGCTGCCGAGGCCGCCGTCCGCGATGACGTGCACGTACCGGCCGCCCGACTCGTCCATGTAGTCCCGGCGGGCGCCGGCGACGTCCGCGACGGCCGTGGCCATCGGGGCGTGGATGCCGAGGGTGGAGCGGGTGGTGGAGGCCGCGCCGCCGCCGAAGCCGACGAGCACGCCGGCCGCACCGGTGCGCATGAGGTGGAGGGCCGCCGTGTAGGTCGCGGCGCCGCCGACGATCACGGGGACGTCGAGCTCGTAGATGAATTTCTTGAGGTTGAGGGGCTCGACGTTCTTCGAGACGTGCTCGGCCGAGACGGTCGTGCCGCGGATGACGAACAGGTCGACGCCCGCCTCCACGACGGTCTGGTACAGCTCCTGCGTGCGCTGCGGCGAGAGCGCGCCGGCGACGGTGACGCCGCCCTCCCGGATCTCGGCGAGCCGGCGGGTGACGAGTTCGGGCTTGATCGGCTCCGAGTAGATCTCCTGCATGCGCCGGGTCGCCTTGTCGGCGGGCAGCTCGCGGATCTCGGCGAGTAGCGGCTCCGGGTCCTCGTAGCGGGTCCAGACGCCCTCCAGGTCGAGGACGCCGAGCCCGCCGAGCTGGCCCATCATGATCGCGGTGGTCGGCGAGACCACCGAGTCCATCGGGGCGGCCAGGAACGGGATGTTGAACTGGTACGCGTCGATGGTCCAGGCGACCGAGACGTCCTCGGGGTCGCGCGTGCGCCGGCTGGGCACCACCGCGACGTCGTCGAAGGCGTACACGCGGCGGGCACGCTTGGCCCGCCCGATCTCAATCTCCATACTCACGGGTTCAGTCTATGGCGCGGCACTGGCAGAGTAGTCAGGGTGACCGTCGACGCCGAGCCCCTCGCCCGCCTCCGCCAGCGCACGAGCGAGAAGTGGAGTCTGTATCCGGACGACGTGCTCCCGCTGTTCGTGGCCGAGACGGACTACCCGCTGGCCCCGCCGATCGCCGCGGCACTGCACGCCGCGATCGACCGCGGCGACACCGGCTACATCGGCGAGGACGACCACGCCAAGAGCGCCTTCGCCCGCTTCGCGCTGGACACTTGGGGATGGGAGGTCGACCCGGCGTCGGTGCTGACGACGACCGACGTGAGCGTCGTCATCGTAGAGTCGCTGCGCATGCTGATCGCCCCGGGCGACCGGGTGGTGATCACGCCGCCGGTCTACCCGCCGTTCTACGAGTTCATCCCGGAGGCGGGCGGCGTGGTCGAGGAGGTGCCGCTCCTGGACGACGGCACGACCTGGTCCCTCGACCTCGACGGCCTGGAGCGCGCCTTCGTCGGCGGCGCCCGCGCGTTCCTGCTGTGCCACCCGCACAACCCGCTCGGCCTCGTCCACCCGCGGCCCGTTCTGGAGGCCGTGGCCGCGCTGGCCGCACGGTACGACGTGGCCGTGGTGAGCGACGAGATCCACGCGCCGCTGACCCACTC
The DNA here is from genome assembly GCF_039615055.1 of Microbacterium sp. X-17. NCBI lineage: Bacteria > Bacillati > Actinomycetota > Actinomycetes > Micrococcales > Microbacteriaceae > Microbacterium > Microbacterium sp. X-17. The sequence continues at coordinate 591,269 of NZ_JBDHNI010000001.1, read as the reverse complement.
GGACGCGACCTTCACCCCGTTCCTGTCGGTGTCGGACGACGCCCGCCGGGTAGGTCTGGCTGCGCACTCGGCGAGCAAGGCCTGGAACCTCGCCGGAGTGAAGTGCGCACTGATGGTCGCGGCCTCGCCGTCCCGGGCGGCGCAGCTCCACGCCCTCCCGGTGGAGGTGGAGGTGCGCACCAGCCTGCTCGGCCGCATCGCGACGGAGGCCGCGTTCGACGACGGCCGGGAGTGGCTGGCTGGGACGCTGGAGTCGATCGAGGCCAACCGCGTCTTGCTTGGCGGGCTGCTGGCCGAGCACCTCCCGGAGGCCGTCTACCGCGAGCCGCACGCGAGCTACCTCGCCTGGGTCGACTTCCGCGGCCTCGGCTGGGGCGACGAACCGGCCGCGCGCATCCTGGAGGAGGCGCGGGTGGCGCTGGTGCGCGGGCTGGACTTCGGGCGCGAGGGGGCGGGGTTCGCGCGCGTGAACATCGCGTGCTCGCCGGAGGTGCTGACGGAGGCGGTGGAGCGGATCGCGCGGCTGCGCTGACCAGTCAGACGTCGACCGTGTAACCCAGCGCGAGGTCGGCGCCGTTGACACCGCGAATGCCCCAGTTGACCTTCGGGGTCTCGAAGAGGGTGATCTCGACACTGTGCGGAGCGATGCCCGTCGCCGCTCGGATCCGATCGAACAGCTCGGCGATCAGTGCGCGCTTGGCCTCGACCGTCCGCCCTTCGAAAAGGGAGACCTCGACGATCGTGTAATCATCGCCTCGATCGGGAGGATAGACGAAGTCGACCGGGTCCAAGCCGATGAAGCGATGGAACCGCTTCTCGGGCGGATAGGCGAGCGCGCTCACGACCGCGCCGTGGATCGCGGCGGACAGCGCCTCCCGATGCCGGTCGATCGTCGCGCGACGGGCGAAGACGGTTACTTGGGCCATTCGTTGCTCACTTTCTCTCCACGTTTCGGCTGCACCTCACCGCACCCGCTCCACCCGCTTCTCATCCCACACCGGCTCCCCCGCCTCGTACACATTCCCGTCCGCCCCGAACACGAGGTACCGGTCGAAGCCGCGCGCGAACCACCGGTCGTGGGTCACGGCGACGACGGTCCCCTCGTATCCCGCGAGCCCGTCCTCCAGGGCCTCCGCCGACACCAGGTCCAGGTTGTCCGTCGGCTCGTCGAGCAAGAGGAGCGTCGCGCCCGAGAGCTCCAGCAGCAGGATCTGGAGGCGCGCCTGCTGGCCGCCGGAGAGCGACTCGAACGCCTGCTCGGCTGACGCAGCGAGGCCGTAGCGGTCGAGGACGCGGCTGGCGGCCTCCCGGGGCATTCCCGCGCGGCGGTCGTCGCCGCGGTGCAGGATGTCGAGGAGGGTCCGCCCCACCAGCGCGGGATGCTCGTGCGCCTGCGCGAACAGGCCGGGGGCCACCCGGGCGCCGAGCTTCGCGACGCCGGCATGCGGCACCGGCGCACCTGCCACCTCCGCCGACGCGAGGTGACCGGCCGACGGGTCGGGATCGCTCCCTCCGGCGGCGAGGAGGCGCAGGAAGTGCGACTTGCCCGAGCCGTTGGAGCCGAGCACCGCGATGCGCTCGCCGAACCAGACCTCCAGGTCGAACGGACGCATCAGACCGGTCAGCTCGAGGCCGTGGCATTCGATGACGCGGCGGCCGGTGCGGGAGCCGGTCAGGCGCATCCGGACGTTCTGCTCACGCGGGCGCTCCTGCGGCGGCCCGGCCTGCTCGAACTTGGCCAGCCGGGTCTGCGCCGCCTGGTAGGCCGAGGCGAGGTCGCTGTTGTACTTCGCCTTCTCCTTGAAGCGCAGCACCAGGGCCTTCAGCTTGGCGTGCTCCTCGTCCCACCGCCGGCGGAGCTCCTCCAGCCGCGCCATCCTCTCCTCGCGGGCGGCGTGGTAGCCGCCGAACCCGCCGCCGTGCGTCCAGGTGGTGTTGCCCGCGCCGCCGAGCTCGAGGGTGACGATCCGGTCGGCGGCGCGCGCCAGCAGCTCCCGGTCGTGGGAGACCAGGAGCACGGTCTTCGGCGTCGAGCGGAGCTGCTCCTCCAGCCAGCGCTTGGCGGGGACGTCGAGGTAGTTGTCCGGCTCGTCCAGCAGCAGCACCTGCTCCGGGCCGCGCAGCAGCGCTTCCAGGACGAGCCGCTTCTGCTCGCCGCCGGACAGGCTTCGCACGCTGCGGTACTGTGCGCGCTCGAACGGGAGGCCGAGGGCGGCGACGGTGCAGTGGTCCCAGACCACCTCCTGGTCGTAACCGCCGGCGTCGGCGTAATCGGTGAGCGCCGTCGCGTAGCGGAGCTGGGTGTCCGTCTCGTCGCGCTCGATGATCGCCTCCTCGGCCGCGGCGAGCGCCTCCGACGCCCGGCGCACGGCGGCGGGCGCGACGAGCACGAGGAGGTCGCGCACGGTCCGGTCGTCGCGGACGTGCCCGACGAACTGGTCCATCACGCCGAGGCCGCCGTCGATCACGACACCGCCGCTGTCCGGCCGCAGCTCGCCGCGGATGATGCGCAGCAGCGTCGACTTGCCCGCGCCGTTCGCGCCGATCAGCGCGGAGACGCTGCCGTCCCCGACCCGGAACGACACGTCGTCCAGGAGCGGCCTCACGTCGGCGAGCGCGTACGAGACGCCCGAGACGTCGATGTGACCCATGACCGGAATCCTGTCTTCCCCGTTGACAAAGCCTTCCAGCTTAGACGAAACCGCCGCCCACGCCCAGCGCCGGCAACGGAGGACATCCCCGCCCGCGCATCCCCGAAACGCACACAACGGAGGAGATCCGAGCCCGCCCCGGCCGGATCTCCTCCGTTACCCGACCCTTACGGTTTCCCGCGACCGGATCTCCTCCGTTCGCGACGGGCAACGCTAGCGGAGGAGATCCCCGCCCGCGCACCCCCAAAAAGCAGACAACGGAGGAGATCCGGGCCCGGGTGGGGCGGATCTCCTCCGTTGGCGGAAGAGGTGACGGGAGGGTCAGCGGCGGTAGTTGGGGGCCTCCACGACCATCTGGATGTCGTGGGGGTGCGATTCCTTGAGCCCGGCCGCGGTGATCCGGACGAACCGGCCGCGCTCCTTCAGCTCCGGGATGGTGCGCGCGCCGACGTAGAACATCGACTGGCGGAGGCCGCCGACGAGCTGGTACGCCACCGCGGACAGCGGGCCGCGGTACGGGACCTGGCCCTCGATGCCCTCGGCGATGAGCTGCTCGTCGCTCGGGACGTCCGCCTGGAAGTAGCGGTCGCGCGAGTACGAGGTCTTCTTGCCGCGGGTCTGGAGGGCGCCGAGCGACCCCATGCCGCGGTAGTTCTTGAACTGCTTGCCGTTGACGAACACGAGGTCGCCGGGCGACTCGGCAGTTCCCGCCAGCAGCGAACCGAGCATGACGCTCTCCGCGCCGGCGACCAGCGCCTTGGCGATGTCGCCCGAGTACTGGAGGCCGCCGTCGGCGATCAGCGGGACGTCCGCCGCGCGCGCGGCCAGCGAGGCCTCGTAGACCGCGGTCACCTGCGGCACGCCGACGCCGGCGACGACGCGGGTGGTGCAGATCGAGCCGGGCCCGACGCCGACCTTGATGGCGTCCGCGCCCGCGTCGATGAGCGCCTGCGCGCCGGAGCGGGTCGCGACGTTGCCGCCGATGACATCCACGTGCGAGGCTCGCGGCTCGTGCTTGAGCCGGTGGATGATGTCGAGCACACCCGCGGAGTCGCCGTTGGCGGTGTCCACGACGATGACGTCCACGCCCGCGTCGACGAGCGTCATCGCGCGGTCCCACGCGTCGCCGAAGAAGCCGATCGCGGCGCCGACGCGGAGGCGGCCCTCGTCGTCTTTGGTGGCGAACGGGTACTTCTCGCTCTTGTCGAAGTCCTTGACGGTGATGAGCCCGCGGAGCCGGCCGTCGGCGTCCACGAGCGGGAGCTTCTCGATCTTGTGCTCGGCGAAGATGGCGACCGCGGAGTCCGGGTCGATGCCGACCGGCGCGGTGATGAGCGGCATGCGGGTCATCACGTCGCGCACGAGCGTGGTGGACCGCTCGAACGGGGAGACGAAGCGCATGTCGCGGTTGGTGATGATGCCGACGAGCTTGCCGTCGCCCTCCACGACCGGGAGGCCGGAGACGCGGAACTGCCCGCAGAGGAGGTCGACCTCCTCGACGGTGGCGTCCGGGGTGGTGGTCACCGGGTTGGTGATCATGCCCGACTCGGACCGCTTCACCTTGTCGACGTTGGTGGCCTGATCCTCGATGGACAGGTTCCGGTGGATGATGCCGATGCCGCCGTGCCGGGCCATGGCGACGGCCATGCGCGACTCGGTCACGGTGTCCATGGCGCTGGAGAGGAGCGGGGTCGCCATGCTGATCCGCTTGGTCAGGCGAGTCGAGGTGTCCGCCTCGCTCGGGATGACGTCGGTGTGCCCGGGAAGGAGCATGACGTCGTCGTAGGTCAAACCGATGAATCCGAACGGATCCGCCTGGTCCATTTCACCCCTATCAAGGTCGCGCGAGTTGTGGATGTCTCATCGTAACGGCACAAGCTGGGCGGTTATTCCGCGGCGGGGAGGTCACGGCGCCTCCCTGCGACCCGCCCGCCTGGCGAACCCGTCGATGGCCGCCAGGATCTGGTCCGAGCGCCAGAACGGGCCGACGTCGTGCTCCGCTTTCGACTTGACGATGCCGGCGTCGAGAAGGGCCTTCATCGGCGGGTAGACATTCGGAGGCTGCACGCCGAGCTCCCGTGCGACCGCCACCGCATCCAGCACCGGACGCCGCACGAGGATGTCGAGAATCTTCCACGCATTGCTGTCTCGGCGTGCGGTCAGCCGCTCGCCCCACTCCGCACGGATTCCGTCGATGTCCGACACCAAGCGTCGCGCATTCCCGACAGCGCGCAGCGACGCGTCAGCGAAGGCGCGGACGATCGGGGCGACATCACCCCTGCGGTACGCCGTGAGCGCAGCGTGGTAGCCCTCCACATCCGCGAGCAGGCCCGCCGACACCGGGACGGCGACGCTCCGCGTGATGCCGCGATGGCGAAGCATGGCCTGGGCCAGCGCGCGCCCGGTACGGCCGTTGCCGTCGGTGAACGGGTGGATCGTCTCGAACTGGGCATGCGCCACGGCGATGGCCACCAGCGAGGGGAGGTCCGGTCGGTCGGCGAAGGCCACCAGATCGTCGACGAGTGCGGGAACCCGTTCGCTCGCGGGCGCGACGAAATCCGCGCCGACCGGGCTGTCGGAGCGCGTCCCGATCCACACGGCCTCCTGACGCCACTCCCCCGGCGTGTGCCGCGGCTGGTCGTGGAGCAGGACCTCGTGCATGGTGAGGATCGCGTCGACCGAGATGTCCTGGGAGAGATCGAGCGCAGCTTGAAGGGATCGGGTGTTGGCGGCGATCTCCTGCGCGTTGCGACCCGTCTTCCCGCCGAGTTCGGCGCTGAAGATCGCACGCGCCGACGCGGTCAGGTTCTCGATCTGGGAGGACGACGCCGCCTCGGAGCGCAGCAGCACGGGAGCGAAGGCGCTCACCCGCGATCCGAGTTCGGCGTCGAACCGGCTCAGCTCCCGGTCGGCCTCTTCGGCCGCCGCGAGGGTGGCGGCGTCAGGGTGCGGGTCGAGCCTCGCGATCAACGGCGGGACAGCAGCACGATAAGCGCGCCGGACGCTCCGCCGTTCGGCCGCGGCTCCCCAGGCAGTGCTCGGGACCCAGACGCGCTCTTCCCAGTCGAGCGCGGGCCAGGGACCGGAAGCCATAACGCCTCCCGACAAGATTATGAGCTAGACAATTAGCTCATAATATCTGCGAACGTCATTATGAGCTAGACCCCCCTCACTCCACCGTCGCGAGATCCAGCTCCGCCTGCCTCTTCCCCTGCCGGGCCGCCACGATCATGTCGACGCTGAGGATGGCGAGGGCCAGCCAGACGATCGCGAAGCCGATCCAGCGCTCGGGCGGCATCGCCTCGTTCAGCACCGCCACGCCGACCAGGAACTGGATGAACGGCGCGAAGTACTGGATGAAGCCCATGTAGACCAGCGGCAGGCGCCGGGAGGCCGCGGCGAAGAACAGCAGCGGCACGGCGGTGATCACGCCCGCGCCGACGAGCAGCACCGTGTGCCACGGGCCGTCGCTGCCGATCGTCAGGCCGACCGTGAGGCTCACGACCACGAGCTGCACGATCGCGACCGGGGTCAGCCACATCGTCTCCAGCGTCAGCCCGGAGACGGCGTCGACCCGCCCGCCGACGCGCTTCTTGATGAGGCCGTAGAAGCCGAACGAGAACGCCAGGATGAGCGCGATCCACGGCACCTGCCCGTAACCGACCGCGAGCACGATCACGGCGATCACGCTGACGCCGACCGCCACCCACTGGGCGACGCGGAGCCGCTCGCGCTGGACGATCACGCCGAGGAACACCGTCACGATCGGGTTGATGAAGTAGCCGAGCGCGGCCTCCACGACGTGACCGCTGACCGTGGCCAGCACGTATGTCTGCCAGTTGACGTAGATGAGCGCTCCGGCGAGGCCCATCGTGAACAGGACCCTGCGGTCCTTCAGGAGCGTGCCGAACGTGCGCCAGGATCGCGTCACGGTGAGCGCGATCGCGCAGAACACCAGCGAGAAGAGCACCCGCCAGGCGACGATCTCCCAGGCGCTGGCCGGCGCGAGCGCCAGGAAGTAGATGGGGAGGACGCCCCAGAGGACGTAGGCGGAGATCGCGTAGGTCAGGCCGGACCTGCGGTGTTCGGTGAGGGGCTGCGGCACTCCCACGACACTACTCCGAACCGCCGGACACGGACGGACCCGGTGGAGGCCGCACGCAGCCCGCAGGGACGACGAAGGCCCGGGCGCAGCAGCGCCCGGGCCTCGGCCGAAAGAAGGTGCGTCAGCGAACGACGACCGCGAGGACGTCGCGAGCCGAGAGGACCAGGTAGTCCTCGCCGCCGAACTTGACCTCGGTGCCCCCGTACTTGGAGTAGATCACCTTGTCGCCGACGGCGACGTCGAGCGGAACGCGGTTGCCGTTGTCGTCGATGCGGCCCGGTCCGACGGCGACGACCTCGCCCTCCTGGGGCTTCTCCTTGGCGGTGTCGGGGATGACCAGACCGGAGGCAGTGGTCTGCTCAGCCTCGACCTGCTTGATGACGATGCGATCTTCGAGCGGCTTGATGGAGACCGACACGGTTGACCTCTTTCTTTGGTGAACTCAGTCTTTGCGAACTCAATGCGTTGCGCGGCTTGCGTTAGCAAACTCGCACGGAGAGTGCTAACACCGAGTCTAGGGGGTGCGTTAGCAGTCCCGCAACGTGAGTGCCAGAAGGTAGCGTGGTCCACATGGACCGGTCCGAACTCGTCGAGCTGCTGAGCCCCGAAGGCCTCCGGCTGCTCGACTCGCTGCCCCCGTACCGGTCCGAGAAGGACGTGCTCGCGATGGTCACCGACCTCCGCAAGCAGGGCCACTCCCCCGGCCTGGTCGCGGCCGTGCTGACGCAGGCGAAGCTGCGGAAGAAGGCGGTCGGCAAGTTCGGCGAGTTCGCCTCCCGGATGCTGTTCACCGAGGCGGGGCTGGAGCAGGCGACGCGCCTGTCGGTCGCTGCGCGCCACGCCGGCCGGTTCCGGGCGGCCGGGCTGACCCGCGTCGCGGACCTCGGCTGCGGCATCGGCGGCGACGCGCTCGCCCTCGCCGCGCTGGAGCTGGAGGTTCTGGCGGTCGACGCCGACGAGGTCACGGCCGCGATCGCCGCCTTCAACCTCGCGCCGTTCCCGTCCGCGACGGTCGAGCACCGGCGCGCGGAGGACGTCAGCCTCCGGGCGATCGACGGCGTCTTCCTCGACCCGGCCCGGCGCACGGCCGGCCACACGGACACCGACCGGCTGACCGACCCCGACGACTACACGCCGTCCCTCGGCTTCGCGTACGAGCTCGCGACCGGCCGCTCGGTCGGGCTGAAGCTCGGCCCCGGCTTCGACCGCGACCTCATCCCGTCGACCGCGGAGGCCCAGTGGGTGTCCGCCGACGGGCAGGTGGTGGAGCTCGGGCTCTGGTTCGGCGCGCTCGCCCGCACGGGCATCCGGCGCGCGGCCCTGGTGCTGCGCGGCGACGAGGCGAACGAGCTGACGGCGGAGGCCGACAGCGAGGACGCCGAGACCGGCGAGCTCGGCGAGTACCTCTACGAGCCGGACGGCGCGGTCATCCGCGCGCGCCTGATCGGGGACCTCGCCCGGCGGATCGACGGACGGATGCTCGGCGACGGCATCGCTTACATCACCGCCGACGAGCCGGTGCCGACGCCGTTCGCGGCGGGCTTCCGCATCCTGGAGACCCTGCCGTTCGCCGAGAAGGACCTCAAGAAGGCGCTGCGCTCACGCGGGATCGGCACGCTGGAGATCAAGAAGCGCGGCGTGGACGTCGACCCCGCCGCGCTCCGGACGCGCCTCAAGCTCTCGGGCGATCGCCCTGCGACCCTGATCCTGACCAGGGTCGCAGGACGTCACACGGCGTTGCTCGCCGAGCGCCTCTGAGCCCGGTCAGTACCGGTAGGTGTTCGAGAAGCTGGCCAGGAAGATCCCCCAGAAGATCCAGAAGATGACCGCGATGGCGACCGACACGAATCCGAGGATGATCCCGGTGAGCCAGAAGCCCTTGGCCTGCGGCTCCCTGGTGCGGCCGATGAAGCCGAGGACGATGGCGGCGACGCCGAAGACGGCGCCGATCCCGAACGCGAGGTTCAGGACGATGCCCGCGATGCCGCCGACGAGCGACAGGATGCTGAGGATCGGCGACTTGGTCGCGGGCGCCGTCGCGTAGGGCTGCGCGTAGCCGGGCGCGGGCTGGCCGTAGGCCGGCTGACCGTAACCGGGCTGGCCGGGCTGCTGACCGTAGGGCTGCTGCCCATACGGCTGCTGACCATACGGCTGCTGGCCGTACGGCTGCTGTCCATAGGGCTGCTGACCGTACGGCTGCTGCGGCGCGCCGTACCCGGGAGCGGCCGGCTGCGCGGGGGGCGCGGGAGGCGCAGGAGGTGCGACCGGAGGCGTCGGCGGGACGCCGTCGGGCGCCGCCGCGGGCGGGATGTCGGAGGACGGCGGAACCGGCTGGGCCGGCGTGCTGCCGTCCGTCCCTTCGGGCTCCGGGGCGCCGGAGGGGGTGTTCGGATCGGACATGCTGCCCATCTCCTTCTCTGGTGAGTTCCTGAGAAATGTCTGTACTGAATCCATCGTCTCAGCGGGCGGACAGCGTGTCAACGCATGCAATCTCCCGGCCGGCTCAGACCTCCGCGACCTGGATGTCCGTGACCGGGAGCGTGGAGTCCGCGCCGAAATCCAGCCGGCTCGGCGAACGGCCGGCCATGATCAGCTGCGCGCCGAGCGCCGCGATCATCGCGCCGTTGTCGGTGCACAGCGAGAGGGCCGGGATCCGCAGGGCCACCCCCGCCTCGGCCGCTCGCTGCACCGCGAGCTGACGCACCCGCGCGTTCGCGACGACACCGCCGCCGAGCAGCAGGCGCGGCACGTCGTGGTCGAGGCACGCGGCGATCGCCTTGGTGATCAGCACATCCGCCACGGCCTCCCGGAACGACGCGGCGACATCGGCGACCGGCACCTCCTCGCCGGCGTCCTGGCGCTGCTCGACCCAGCGCGCGACCGCGGTCTTCAGACCGGAGAAGGAGAAGTCGTAGCGGTGCCGCTCCAGGTCCTTCGGCTTGGTCAGGCCGCGCGGGAACCGGATGGCGCGCGGGTCGCCGTCCGCGGCGACGCGGTCGATCTGCGGACCGCCCGGGTACGGGAGGCCGAGCACGCGCGCCACCTTGTCGAACGCCTCGCCCGCGGCATCGTCGATCGTCTCGCCCAGCAGCTCCACGTCGGAGACCAGGTCGCGCACGAGCAGCAGCGAGGTGTGGCCGCCGGAGACCAGCAGCGCGACGGTCGGCACCTCGACCGGGTGGCCCGGGCCCCCCGCCGCGTCCAGGACGTCCGCCCCGACGTGGCCGACGAGGTGGTTGACGGCGTACAGCGGCTTGCCGAGCGACAGCGCAAGCGCCTTCGCGGCGCCGACCCCGACCATGAGCGCGCCGGACAGCCCCGGCCCGCTCGTCACGGCGATGGCGTCGACGTCGGCGAGCTCGATCCCGGCGTCCGCGACGGCGGTGCGCAGCGTCGGGGTGAGCGCCTCCAGGTGGGCGCGCGCCGCGACCTCCGGGACGACGCCGCCGTACCGGGCGTGCTCCTCCATCGAGGAGGCGATCGTGTTGGAGAGCAGCGTCGTGCCGCGCACGATGCCGACGCCGGTCTCGTCGCAGGAGGTCTCGATGCCGAGGACGAGCGGCCCGTCGCCGTGCGATCCGTGCTGAGCGTCGTTCATGCGATCGTGGTCTCCGGGGTCGGGACGGTCAGGCGCATCACGATCGCGTCCACCCCGTCCGGCTGGTAGTAGCGCGGCCGCACGCCGATCTCCTCGAAGCCGAGCGTGCGGTAGAGGGTCTGGGCGCCGGGGTTGTCGGCGCGCACCTCCAGGAACACCTCGCGGGCGCCGCGGTTGCGGGCCTCCCCGATGAGGGCGAGCATGAGGGCACGCCCGAGGCCGTGCCGCCGCGCGTTCGGCGCCACGGCGATGGTCTGGATGTCGCCCTCGCCCGCGCCGCGCGGGGCGAGCAGGCCGGCGTAGCCGTCGATGCGGTCCGGGTCGTCGAGCCCGACGGCGACCAGGTAGTACCCGTGCGCTCCGGTCACCTCGGAGCGCATCGACTGCTCCGACCACGCGTCGGTGACGAAGGTCGCGCGCTCAAGCAGTATGATCGCGTCGACGTCCGCCTCGGTGGCGCGGCGGAGCTGCCAGGACGGCGCGCTCGGCCTCGGCTCGCTCACGCGCTCACCCGCTTCGGGCCGGCCGAGAGCGTGACATCCGGCGAGCGCAGGTACAGCGGCTCGTCGCGGTCGAACGGGAGGCCGGCGGCGAAGCGCAGCTCGGCGATCATCCCGAGGAGTCCGGCGGAGACGGTGGCCGCTTCTTCACGTGGCAGGTCGGGATGCGGCAGCGCGTCCGGCTTGTCCAGGCCGGGCCCGTCGAGCCGGACCGGGAGGCCGTGCTCGTCCACGCCCGCATACGCCGTCCAGTAGCGCTCGCGGCGGCGCGCGTCGGTCACGACCAGGAGCGGGCCGGCGTGGCCCGCGAGGTAGCGCTCGTACGCCACCGCGTCGTGGCTGACGACGGGGACGAGCGGGCGTCCGGCGCCGAACGCGAACGCGGTCGCGGCGGCGATGCCGACCCGGAGGCCGGTGAACGGACCCGGCCCCATCCCCGCCACGACGCCGGACAGCGCGTCCGGGCGCGTGCCGGAGGCGTCGAGCGCCGCGGCGATGAGGTCGCCGATCACCTCGGCGTGCCGCATGGTGTCCGGCTCCGTCACTTCGGCGAGGATGCCGCCGTCACGGTCGACCACGGCGACACTCGTGCCCGCGGAGGTGTCGATGGCGAGGAGCATGCCTCCAGCCTAGGCGGGATGCGGGCCGCTGCGGACTCGTCCGGTCGCCCGTGTGCGAAGCTGTCGGCATGGCGTCCTCCCCGTCCGGCTCACTGGTCTCGGCCGACGTGCGCCGCCACAACCTGGCGCTCGTGGCGCACCGGCTCGCGCAGCAGGGCCCGCTGTCGCGCAGCCAGCTCGCCGACGCCACCGGGCTCGCCCGCGGCTCCGTGACCGCGCTCGTCGCCGCACTGGTGGAGGCCGGGGTCGTGCGCGAGTCGGAGGAGCCGGAGTCCGCGCCGCGCGGGTCCGCCTCCCGCGGCCGCCCGCTCACGCTGCTGCGCCTGGCGGCGGACGACGTCGCCCTCCTCGTCCTCCAGCTCGACGCCGACCAGGCGACCGCCGTCCTCACGGCGGTGGACGGTCACGCGCTGTTCCGGGCCTCCGAACACCACGGCCGCCCGATGGGCGACCCCGGGCGGGTGCTCGACGTGCTCGCCCGCGTACTCGCCCGCACTCTCGACGCCGCCGCCGGACTCGGCCGGCGCGTGGTGGACCTGACCGTGGTCGTGTTCGCGCCGATCGGCGGAACGCCTCCCGTCGTGGTGGCGGACACCGACCTCGAATGGGGCGCGGTCGACGTGCTCGGTGAGCTCCGGCGACGGGTCCCGGAGCTGCCGACCGCCACGCTGGCGAGCGACGGCACGGTCGCAGCGCTGGCCGAGCTCTCGGAGCTGGAGGCCGCCGGCTCGGCAATCCGCGACCTGGTCTACGCCAAGAGCAACTCGGGAATCGGCGGCGCGGTCGTCGCGGAGGGCGCCCTCGTCGCCGGCGCGCACGGCTTCGCGGGCGCGTTCGGCCACCTCTCGGTCGATCCGCACGGTGTCCGTTGTCTGTGCGGCCAGCGGGGCTGCCTCGTCACCGTGGCCGGCCCGGACGTGGTGCTGGCCGAGGCCGGGCTGACCGCCGAGGTCGGCGAGCACGGGCTGACGGAGGCGCTGCGCGAGCTGGTCGCCCGCATCCAGGGCGGCGACGCACGGGCGACCGCCGCATGGGAGGCCGCGCTGCCGTGGATCGCCCACGCCCTCCGCATCGTGGCGATGACCGTCGACCCGGAGGTCGTCGTGCTGGGCGGGTACTGGAGCGAGCTGGCGGACTCCATCGCCGGCGCGTTCGCGCAGGATGGCCCCTCGATCGCGGCGACCGCGACGCCGATCGCCGTGGTCGCGGGACGGCTGGGCGAGGATGCGGCCCTGCTCGGCGCGGCGCGCGTCGCGCGAGACGCCCTCCTCGACGACCCTCTCGCGCTGACCACGAGCCCGTCGCCGTCCTCCGTGATTTGATTCGACGCTTGAATTAATCGCAGGGATGCGTCATGCTTACGCGGGTAATCACACCCTCGAAAGGACCGACCGTGACGACGATGTCATCGAGCTCCCCCGATCCAGCGCCCCTCTCCGCAGCAACGGCCGCGGCGCCCGACACCGACGCGGTGGACACTGCGGGCACCGTCAGCCCGCTCGCCCGCCGCGGCCTGCTCCCCTCGCTCGCGATCACCTCGCTGGTGCTCTTCGCGACCTATTCCGGCCTGATCAGCGTGCTGCTGCCCAACCAGGTCACGAACATCGACCCGGCTCATAAGGTGGCCAACCTCGCGATCGTGACCACGACCTCCTTCGTGTTCACGCTGTTCGCGCAGCCGATCGTCGGCGCGTTCAGCGACCGCACGCGCTCCCGGATGGGCCGCCGCGCGCCCTGGATGGTGATCGGCACCGCGGTCGCCGCCGCGTTCCTGATCGGGCTCGGCTCGCTGCAGTCCATCCTCTGGATCACGGTGTTCTGGGTCGTCATCCAGGTGGCCCTGAACGCGATGCAGGGACCGCTCAGCGCCATCACGCCCGACCGCTTCCCGCGAAGCCGCCGCGGCGTGGCCTCCGCGATGGTCGGGATCGGCACGATGGCCGGCAGCACCATCGGCGTCATCGTGGCGGGCATCCTCGCCGCGAACGTCGGCCTCGCGTACTCGGCGTTCGGGATCGTCGTGCTCCTGGTCACGCTCGGCTTCGTGCTGTTCAACCGCGACTACTCCAGCAAGGGCATCGAGCTGCCGCCGTTCCGCTGGAGGGCGTTCTTCGCCGGCTTCTGGATCAACCCGCGCAAGCACCCCGACTTCGCCTGGGCGTTCGCGGCGCGGTTCCTGTTCATCCTCGGCTACTTCGTTGCGTTCAGCTACCAGCTCTTCATCCTGACCGACTACATCGGGATGTCGCTGAAGCAGGCGAACGCCCAGATCGGCGTGATCAGCCTGGCGTCGCTCGCAACCACCGTCGTCTCGGTCGCCCTCGCCGGCTGGCTGAGCGACAAGCTCGGGCGCCGCAAGCTATTCATCTACCTCGCGTCCGTGCTGATGATCGTCGGTCTCGCGATGCCGCTGCTGACGCCCACCGTCACCGGGATGCTGCTGATGTCGGCGATCAACGGCTTCGGCTTCGGCCTCTACATGGCGTGCGACACCGCCCTGATGACCGAGGTGCTGCCGGGCGGCGGCGTCGCGGCCGCCAAGGACCTCGGCATCCTCAATGTGGCCACCAACATCCCGCAGGCGCTCAGCCCCGCGATCGCGGCCGTGCTGATCGGCGCGGTCGGCGGCTACCCGGCGCTGTTCGTGTTCGCGATGGTGTGCGTCGCGCTGGCCGCCCTCGTCCTCATCCCCATCAAGTCCGTCCGCTGAGAAGGAGAGCCCCGTGACAGACAGCACCCTCGACCGACCCGAAGTCACCACCGCGGGAGGCCGTGTGCGCGGCCGCTGGCGCGACGGCTCGGCCGCCTTCCTCGGCATCCCGTTCGCCGAGCCGCCGGTGGGCGACCTGCGCTTCGCCGCCCCGGTCCCGCACCGCCCGTGGGACAGCGTGCTCGACGCCGGCGAGCACGGCGCGACCCCGCAGCGCAAGGCGCTCGCGGAGATCACCCTCATCCCCGAGCCGTCTTACCCCGGCGAGTCGACGCTCAACGTGGACGTGTTCACGCCGCGACCCGGCGACGCCGACGCGAAGCTGCCCGTGCTGGTCTACATCCACGGCGGCGGCTACGTCGCGGGGTCGCCGGCCAGCCCCTGGTATGACGGCGCCGCCTTCAACCGCGACGGGATCGTGACGGTCAGCGTCTCGTACCGGCTCGGCTTCGACGGCTTCGGCTGGATCGAGGACGCGCCGGCGAACCGCGGCGTGCTCGACTGGATCCTGGCGTTGGAGTGGGTGCGCGACAACATCGCGTCGTTCGGCGGCGACCCGTCGGCGGTCACGATCGCGGGCCAGTCGGCCGGCGGCGGTGCGGTGCTCACCCTGCTGACGGTGCCGCGCGCGGCCAGTCTGTTCCAGCGGGTCTACTCGATCTCCGGCACCACGGCGAGCGTGACGCTGGACGACGCCGAGCGCTACGGTCGCGCCCTCGCCGCCGCCGCGGGAGTCGCGCCCACCCGGGCCGGGCTGTCCACGCTGACCGAGGAGCGCATCCTGGCGCTGCAGGGCGAGGAGGACGCGGTCACCTCGCCGGAGGCGCCGAGCGACCCGCTGGCCCCGCTGCGCGCGCTGGCCTCCGGTTCGGCGCTGCGCTGGGCTCCGGTCGTGGACGGCGACCTCGTGCCCGCGCCCATCGGCGCGGCGATCGCGGACGGGATCGGCGCGGACAAGGCGCTGGTGCTGGGCGCGACGGACAACGAGTTCACTATGGCGGTCGCCGATCTGCGCGACGCACTGGCCGGGACCGACCCGGCCGGGCTGCTGGCCTCCGTCGGCGTCCCGGCGGAGGCCGCGGACGCCTATGTCGCCGGCCACCCAGGGCTCGACACCGCCGGGACCCTCGGGCAGTTCGTCACGGACGCGATGTTCCGGGCGCCCGCCCGCGAGATCGCGGAAACCCGCGCGGCTGCCGGCGCCCCGGCCTGGATCTACCGGTTCGCGTGGACGTCGCCGACGTTCGGCGCGGCCGTGCACTGCCTCGACGTGCCGTTCTTCTTCGACTGCCTCGACAGCGAGCGGGTGGGCTACATCGCCGGGGAGCAGCCGCCGGCCTCCCTCGCCGACGACGTGCACGGGGCGGCGGTGCGGTTCATCGCCACGGGCGACCCGGGCTGGCCGGCCTACGTGCTGCCGGAGCGCGACGTGCAGGTGTTCGACGTCCCGACCACGGCCGCGGGGGATGGCCTGGCCGACGTCGGCGTGCTTCAGAGCGCGCGCTGACGTCACCGCCCGCGCCGACGGAGGCGACGCCGCCGGCGCGGGCACACTCCTCCACCGCCTACTCGAAGGGCACGTAAACGCCCCTAAAACCGCGTTTTAGGGGCGTTTACGTGCCCCTCGGCGGTGTGGTCAGGCGGCCCAGCGGGGTCCGAAGCCCGTCACGGTGACCGTGCGCGGCTCGTCCGCGTCCAGGTCGACGTCACCGAGGTCCACCGCGCCCAGGTCGTCGTCCGTGGCCCCGGCTCCACCGGTCGGCCGCACGATGTCGACCTCCAGCCACGACTCCGCGACGCCGTCGAGCATGCCGCCGCCCCACTCGACGACCACCACCGAGCCGGCGAAGTCGATGTCGAGGTCGTCCAGCTCCACGGCGCTGCCGAGCCGGTATGCGTCGACGTGGACCAGCGGCGCCCCGTCGGCCAGGCTCGGGTGCGTGCGGGCGAGCACGAAGGTCGGGCTCGTGACCGGGCCGCGGACGCCGAGGCCCTCGCCGATCCCGCGGGTCAGCGTCGTCTTTCCGGCGCCGAGCGGGCCGGTCAGCACCACGAGGTCGCCCGCGACCAGCATCCCAGCCAGCTCCAGCCCCAGCGTGTGCATGTCCTCGCCGGTGTCGACCGTGCGCTCGATCAGGACCCGACCGCTCACGCCGCTCCCCCGCGGTACGTGCGCCGCAGCCGGCCGCCCAGGCGCGTGACGATCTCGTAGTTGATCGTGTCCGCGGCCTCCGCCCAGTCGTCCGCGCCCGGAACGCCCGTCGCCGGATCACCGAACAGCACGACCTCGTCGCCGACCGCGACCTCGGCGTCGCCGACGTCGACCACGAACTGGTCCATCGCGACCCGGCCGGAGATGCGATAGCGCTTCCCGGCGATGGACACCGGCCCTCGGCCCGAGGCGTGGCGCGGGATGCCCTCGGCGTACCCGAGCGGGACGAGCGCGAGCGTCGTCTCGGCCTCCGTGCGGTAGGTGTAGTCGTAGGAGACGCCGGTCCCCGCTGCCACCCGGCGCACCGCCGCGACCCGGCCGCGCAGCGTCATCGCCGGGCGGAGGCCCAGCTCGGCCGCGGACTCGGCGCCGAACGGGCTGAGCCCGTAGACCGCCAGCCCGAACCGCACCAGGTTGAACCGGGACTCCGGGAGGCTGAGCGCGGCGGCGCTGGCGGCGATGTGGCGGAGCTCCGGACGCAGACCGGCCGCCTCGGCGCGCTCGACGCCCCACGCGAATCTGGCTATCGCCGCCCGGTCGTCGTCGGGCGTCGCGTTCGACAGGTGACTGAACAGGCCGCGCACCACGAGCGTGCCCGACTCCTCCAGCTCGTGGGCCCGCGCGACGACGGCCTCCCACTCGGAAGCGGGGATGCCGTTGCGGCTGAGGCCCGTCTCCAGCTTGAGCTGCACGACCGCCGGCCGGTCGGCGCTGCCTGCAGCGGCCACGGCCTCCAGCTGCGCGCGCGACGAGATGCCCACATCCAGGCCGGCGGCGACGGCGGCCGCGAAGTCCTCGTCGGGATCGTGCAGCCAGGCGAGCACGGGCGCGTCGATGCCCGCCTCGCGCAGCGCGAGCCCCTCGGAGATGTCGGCGACGCCCAGCCAGTCCGCGCCGCCGGCGAGGGCCGCGCGGGCGCACTCGACCGCGCCGTGCCCGTAGGCGTTCGCCTTCACCACGGCCATCACGTGCTCGGTCCCGACGATCTCCCGCAGGCGTGCGACGTTCGCGCTCACCGCGTCCAGGTCGACGACGGCCTCCCGGAACCCGCCGCTCACGCGTCGCGCTCCAGCACCACGAACGCGGAGGCGATCCCGGCGTCGTGCGACATCGACACGTGGATGTGCGCGATGCCGCGCTCGGCGACCTGGCGTCCAACGACGTTGTGCAGCACGAAACCCGGGTTCCTCTCTTCGTCGGGCACGATCTCCATGTCGTGCCAGCGCACGCCCTCCGAGCCGCCGAGCGCCTTGATCAGCGCCTCCTTGGCGGCGAAGCGCGCGGCGAGGGAGTGCACAGGCAGGCCGCGCTCGGCCTCCGTGAAGAGACGCTCGCGCAGCTTCGGGGTGCGCTCCAGCGATCGGGCGAAGCGCGCCAGATCGACGACGTCGATCCCGATGCCGGCGATCACGGCGACCTACTCGACGGTGACGGACTTGGCCAGGTTGCGCGGCTGGTCCACGTCCAGGCCCTTGGCCGCCGACAGCTCCATGGCGAAGATCTGCAGCGGGACCACCGACAGCAGCGGCTCGAACAGCGGCGCGGCCAGCGGGATGCGGATGACCTCGTCGGCGAACGGCAGCACGGCGGCGTCCCCGGCCTCGGCGATCGCGATCACGCGGGCGCCGCGGGCGCGGATCTCCTGGATGTTGGAGACGACCTTCTTGTGCAGCTCGTCCGACCAGCGCGGGCTCGGCACCACGACGAAGACGGGCTGGCCCGGCTCGATCAGCGCGATGGGGCCGTGCTTGAGCTCGCCGGCGGCGAACCCCTCTGCGTGGATGTACGCGAGCTCCTTGAGCTTGAGCGCACCCTCCAGCGCGATCGGGTAGCCGACGTGGCGGCCGAGGAACAGCACGGAGCGGGTGTCCGACATCCAGTGCGCGAGCTGGGCGATGGTCCCGTGCGCTTCGAGCACGGTGGCGATCTTCTCCGGAACGGCCTGGAGCTCGGCGACCGCGTCGCGCTGCTGGGCGGCGGACAGCGTGCCGCGCACCCGGCCGAGGTGGAGGCCGAAGAGGTAGAGCGCGGTGATCTGCGCGACGAACGCCTTGGTCGAGGCGACCGCGACCTCCGGGCCGGCGTGCGTGTACAGCGCGGCGTCGGACTCGCGCGGGATGGTCGCGCCCTGCGTGTTGCAGACCGAGATCGCCTTGGCGCCGGCCTCGCGGGCGTACTTGACCGCCATCAGCGTGTCCATCGTCTCGCCGGACTGGCTGATCGAGATGACGAGCGTACCCGCGGTCAGGACCGGCTCGCGGTAGCGGAACTCGTGGCTGAGCTCGACCGTGACGGGCACGCGCGCCCACTTCTCGATCGCGTAGCTGCCGACCAGGCCCGCGTATGCGGCGGTGCCGCAGGCGACGATGGTGATGCGGTCGATGCCCTCCAGGAACTCGTCGCCGATCGCGTCGAGCTCGGGGATGTGCACGGTCTCGTCGACGATGCGGCCGCGCAGCGTGTTCGCCACGGCGTCCGGCTCCTCGGCGATCTCCTTGGCCATGAACGACGACCAGCCGCCCTTCTCGGCGGCGGAGGCGTCCCAGGCGACCTCGAACGGCTCGACCTCGACCGGCGCGCCGGCGAAGTCGGTGACGGTGACGGAGTCGGGGGTGATCGTGACGATCTGGTCCTGGCCGATCGCGAGCGCGCGGCGGGTGTGCTCCACGAACGCCGCGACGTCGGAGCCGAGGAAGTTCTCGCCCTCGCCGAGGCCGATCACCAGCGGGGAGTTGCGGCGGGCGCCGACGACGACGTGCGGCTGGTCCTGGTGCAGCGCGAGCAGCGTGAACGCGCCCTCCAGCCGCGACACGACGCGCTGGAACGCCTCGCTCAGGTCGCCGGTGGCGCGGTACTCGCGGCCGAGCAGCACGGCAGCGACCTCGGTGTCGGTCTCGGACTCGAACGCGAAGCCGTCGGCGAGCAGCTCGTCCTTGAGGCTCGCGAAGTTCTCGATGATGCCGTTGTGGATGACGGCGAGCCGGCCGTCGTCGCCCAGGTGCGGGTGCGCGTTGCGGTCGGTCGGGCCGCCGTGCGTCGCCCAGCGGGTGTGGCCGATGCCGGTGCCGCCGTTGGGGATCGGGTTGACGGTGAGGTCGTCGGCGAGCACGGACAGCTTGCCGGCCTTCTTGGCCGTCCCGAGGTGGCCGTCAGGGTCGATGACGGCGACGCCGGCCGAGTCGTAGCCGCGATACTCGAGGCGCTTCAGACCGCCGAGCAGCACCTCCAGGCTCTTGTCGGTCCCGACATACCCAACGATTCCACACATGCACCCGAGTCTATCGTGGGCGCACCTTAGACTTTTCTCCTATGGCTGAGAACGGCGCCGCTCGCGGCGGATCCACGGCGAACGGCGAATCCAGCACCCCCTTCGTGGAGCTGAGCCGTTCCGACTGGGCCGAGCTGGCGCAGAACACCCGGCTGCCGCTCAAGGAGACCGAGATCGTTCAGCTCCGCGGCCTCGGCGACCCGCTGGACCTCCGGGAGGTCGAAGAGGTCTACCTGCCGCTCAGCCGGCTGCTCAACCTGTACGTCGGCGGAACCAAGCAGCTGCACCGCGTCACGAGCGACTTCCTCGGCGAGCGCGCCCAGCCGACGCCGTTCGTGATCGGCGTCGCGGGCTCCGTGGCCGTCGGCAAGTCGAGCATCGCGCGCCTGCTGCGCGAACTGCTCTCCCGCTGGGACGACACCCCGCGTGTTGAGCTGGTGACGACGGACGGCTTCCTCCTCCCCAACGCCGAGCTGGAGCGGCGCGGCCTGATGGAGCGCAAAGGCTTCCCCGAGTCGTACGACCGCCGCGCGCTGCTGCGGTTCGTCACGGCGGTGAAGAGCGGGGCGCCCGAGGTGCGCGCGCCCTTCTACTCCCACCTGAGCTACGACATCGTGCCGGACGCGGAGATCGTGGTCCGCCGGCCGGACGTCCTGATCGTGGAGGGCCTCAACGTCCTCCAGCCCGCGGGAGGCGGCAACCGGCTCGCGGTGAGCGACCTCTTCGACTTCAGCGTGTACGTGGACGCCAGGACGCGGGACATCGCGCACTGGTACGAGGAGCGCTTCCTCAAGCTGCAGCGCGGCGCGTTCGCGAACCCCAAGTCGTACTTTCACCGCTACTCGCAGCTCACTGAGGAGCAGGCGAGGGCCCGGGCGGCGTCGATCTGGACGGCGATCAACGAGCCGAACCTCATCCAGAACATCCGGCCGACCCGCTCGCGCGCCAAGCTCGTCCTGCGCAAGGAGGCCGACCACACGGTCAGCTCGGTGCTGCTGCGCAAGCTCTGATCGGGGTCCGCACGCTCCGCGCCCAGACGACGGGTGCTCGAAGACTCTGGCCCGGCGCTCCCGCATCCCGTAGTCATGTGGCATGGCAACACCTCGATCGCACGCCGCCCAGCTCTTCGGCCGACGGGTCCGGACCGCACGAGTCGCCCTCGGCGTCAGCCAGGAGGACATCGCCCAGCTCGCGAACATGCACGTGACCAACTACGGCCGCGTGGAACGCGGCGAGGCCAACTCGGAGCTCCACACCATCGTCCGCCTCTCGACGGCGCTCGGCGTGGATCCCGGGGAGCTCCTGGCGGGGCTGTCCGGCGACGGGATGCTCCCCGACCGCGAGCACGCGTACTCCGTCGCGGACTTCATCGCGGCCAAACGTGCCCAGGAGTCGACATGATCATGTCTAAATGCACTACGGATAAGTGCGTATAGTGTTCATCCTCTGGGAAAAGACCACGCAGGAAAACAGAGTAGACGCATGTCGTCCCCGCGCTTTGAAGCAGCCCGCATCCTGGGCGGCCGTCTCCGGGCTCGCCGCGTCGAGCTTGGCCTCTCGCAGTACGAGGTGGCGAACCTCAGCCAGATCGACGTCGCCAACTACGGCAAAGTCGAGCGCGGCGCCGGCAACCCGACGCTGCTGACACTCTTGCAGCTCGCGGTCGCGCTCGAGACCGAACCGGGCGCGCTGCTCGAGGGCCTGGCCGACGTCGCACTGCTGCCGGAGCGCACGCGGCCCTTCTCGGTCTCCGACTTCATGCGCGAGCAGAACGCCCGGCTCGCCCGGGAAGCCGCCGAGAACTGATCGAGGGCGCGCCCCGGACGCTCTAGACGCCCAGCCGCTCTCGCACGACGTCCGCCAGCTCGTTCGCGAGCCGCTCGGCCGTGTGCTGATCGGCGGCCTCCACCATGACGCGCACCAGCGGCTCGGTGCCGGACGGGCGCAGCAGCACCCGGCCGGTGTCGCCCAGGGCCGCCTCGGCGGTCTGGACGGCGAGCTGGAGGGGCTCGTCGGTGTGGACGGCGTGGTGGTCCACGCCCTTCACGTTGACCATCACCTGCGGGTACACGGTCATGACCTTGGCCAGCTCGGACAGCGGCTTGCGCTGACGCGCCATCTCGCTGAGGAGGTGGAGGCCGGTCAGGATGCCGTCGCCGGTGGTCGCGAACTCGCGCATGATGACGTGGCCCGACTGCTCGCCGCCGAGGGCGTAGTCGTTCTGGTTCATCTCCTCCAGCACGTAGCGGTCGCCGACGGCGGTCTCCACGATCCGGATGCCGTGCTCGCGCATCGCGATCTTGAGACCGAGGTTGCTCATCACGGTCGCGACGAGGGTGTCGTCGGTGAGCTTGCCGCGCTCTTTCATGCCGACCGCGAGGATCGCCATGATCTGGTCGCCGTCGACGACGTTGCCGTCTGCGTCGATCGCGAGGCAGCGGTCGGCGTCGCCGTCGTGGGCGATGCCGACGTCCGCGCCGGCCGCGAGGACGGCCTTCGCCAGGTTGTCGAGGTGGGTCGAGCCCACGCCGTCATTGATGTTCATGCCGTCGGGCGAGTCGCCGATGACGGTCACGCGGGCGCCCGCGTCGGTGAACACCTCGGGCGAGATTCCGGCGGCCGCACCGTGGGCGCAGTCGAGCACGACGCGGATGCCGTCGAGCCGGTGCGGGAGGCTCGCCAGCAGGTGCACGACGTAGCGGTCCTCCGCGTCCGCGAAGCGGCGGATGCGGCCGACCTCGGCGCCGGTCGGAGTCAGCTTCTCCATGTCGAGGTGCTGCTCGATGCGGTCCTCGACGATGTCGGGGAGCTTGGTGCCGCCGCGGGCGAAGATCTTGATCCCGTTGTCGGGAGCGGGGTTGTGCGAGGCCGAGACCATCACGCCGAAGTCGGCGTCGAAGTCGGCGATGAGGAAGGCCGCGGCCGGGGTCGGGATGACACCGGCGTCGTAGACGTCGATGCCCGAGCTGGCCAGCCCGGCCGCGACGGCGGCCGAGAGGAACTCGCCGGAGACCCGGGGGTCCCTGGCGACGATGGCACGCGGGCGCTTGCCGGCGGCGCGCCGCGCCTCGGCGCTGCGGCCTCGCGTCAGGACAGCAGCAGCTGCCTGAGCGAGGCCGAGCGCCAAGTCGGCGGTGAGAGGACCGTTCGCGAGTCCGCGGACTCCGTCGGTTCCGAAAAGGCGGGGCATGGACCGAAGCCTAGACGCTGGGATGCGTCAACGCTTGGAGAACTGCGAAGCCTTGCGGGCCTTCTTGAGACCGGCCTTCTTGCGCTCGGTGACGCGGGCGTCACGGGTGAGGAAGCCGGCCTTCTTGAGGGTCGGACGGTTGTTCTCGCGGTCGATCTCGTTCAGCGCGCGGGCGATGGCGAGGCGCAGGGCGCCGGCCTGACCCGACGGGCCGCCGCCGGTGATGCGGGCGACGACGTCGTACGAGCCGATGAGGTCGAGGACCTTGAACGGGTCGGTGATGAGCTGCTGGTGCAGCTTGTTCGGGAAGTAGTCCGCGAATTCACGCCCGTTGACCGTGATGGTGCCGGAGCCGGGGACCAGGCGCGCACGCGCGATGGCCTCCTTGCGGCGGCCGACGGCTGCGCCGGGCACGGAGAGGACGGGACGCGGGGCGGCCGGGGCCGCGCTCTCGGGGGTCTCGGTCGAGTAGGACTCGACGTTCTCGGCAACCTGGGCCGAGTCGATGCTGTCTGCGATCTTCGCCACGATGGTGATAATCCTTTGTCTTTAAGTCAGTCGTGAAGGTCTGGATCGCTTACTGGGCGACCTGGCCGAGCGTGTACTGCTTCGGCTGCTGGGCGGCGTGCGGGTGCTCGCTTCCGGTGTAGACCTTCAGCTTGCGGAGCTGGGCGCGGCCCAGGGAGGTCTTCGGCAGCATGCCGCGGACGGCCTTCTCGACGGCGCGGACCGGGTTCTTCTCGAGGAGCTCCGAGTAGGTGGTGGCCTTGAGGCCGCCCGGGTAGCCCGAGTGGCGGTAGGCCTTCTTCTGAGCCGCCTTCTGGCCGGTGAGGGCCACCTTGTCGGCGTTCACGATGATGACGAAGTCGCCCATGTCCATGTGGGGGGCGAAGGTCGCCTTGTGCTTGCCGCGCAGGAGGGCGGCGGTGTGGCTGGCGAGACGGCCGAGCACGACATCGGTCGCGTCGATGACGACCCAGTCGCGCTGGATCTCGTCTGCCTTCGGGGAGTAAGTGCGCGTCACAGTAGTGGCTGCTTTCTGTATCGAACGGAGGAGTTCGTGAATCCCGCTCCGATGGGGGTTCTCGTCTCGATGAGGCGGGAACCGGGGCCGGTGGAGGGCTCACGTTCGTGTGTCGCGCCGCAGTGAGGCGCGGACACCAAGGGTCAATACTACGCGACACGCCCGGAGAGGGTCAAACCGGGGCCCGCCACCGCGATGGTCAGAGCGACCGCAGCCCGCGCGTCTGCTCCGCGCGCAGGGCCAGCTCGGCGTCGTGCGGGTAGCCCACCTCCATCAGCGTCAGCCCGCGCGCCGGCATCACCTTGAACGCGCTCGTGCGGACCCGGTCGTCCCGGAGCTCGACCAGGTCGCCCGGGGTCAGCGACCCCTCGCCGACCTCCACGCACGCGCCCACGAGCGCGCGGACCATGCTGTGGCAGAACGCGTCGGCCACGACCTCCCCCACCAGCACGCCGTCGTCGTCGCGCCGCCAGGAGAAGTCGAGGAGGGTGCGGATCGTGGTCGCGCCCTCCCGGGCCTTGCAGTAGCTGGCGAAGTCATGGAGGCCGAGGAGGCCGTGCGAGGCCACGTCCATCGCGTCGGCGTCGAGGTCCGCCGAGACCCAGGCCGTCCGGTGCCGCTGGAGCGGGTCGCGCAGCGCCAGGCGGTCGGCGACCCGGTACTCGTACCGCCTCCAGACCGCGGAGAAGCGCGCGTCGAAACCGAGCGGAGCCTCGCCCGCGCGCAGTACGACGACGTCGGCGACCGGACCCAGGATGCCGTTGAGCCGGCGGCCCAGCGCCTCGGCGGGCGCGAGGGGAGGCCGCTTGCCGTGCGGTCTGCGCAGCACGGCGACCTGCTCCGGCGCGAGGTCGACGTGGGCGACCTGCCCGCGCGCGTGCACGCCGGCGTCGGTGCGGCCCGCCACGGTCAGCAGCGGGGCCTCGCCCGCGCGCCGGAAGATCGTGGCGAGCGCGGCCTCCAGCTCGCCCTGCACGGTGCGCAGCGCCGGCTGCCGGCCCCAGCCGTTGAAGTCGGTGCCCTGGTAGGCGATGTCGAGCCGGAATCGGGTCGCCTCGTCGGTCATCCCTCGATTCTAGAGAAGCCGTTCAGTACTCCCGGACGAGCGCCGTCTCGCCGAACGTGGTGACGAACCCCATCCCGGTGTAGAGGCTGTCGGCGCCGGTCGGGCTGGCGGCGTCCACGTCGAGGACGGCCTTCTGCCAGCCGCGGCGCGCGCTCTCGGCGAGCACCGCTCCGAGCAGCGCCGGCGCGATGCGGCGTCCGCGATGCGCGCGGGTGACCGCGACCGTGGAGATGTACGGGCCGGAGAAGCCCTGCCCCGGCCAGTCGTCCTCGTTCACGTCGCAGAGGATCACACCGGCCACCTCGTCGCCGGCCAGCGCCACGAACGACACGTCGGGCGCGAACGTCCCGCCGATCAGCGACTCCCACTGCTCGTCGCTCAGCGGCTGGCTCCCCCAGTGGTCGAGGAAGGCCTCGTCGCGCGCCGCGTGCACCGCGTCGGCCAGCTCGGCTGCGTACGGCACGATCCGCACGTCCTCGGTCGGCGTCACCTCCGGGATCGGCTCGGCCAGGTCCCGTTCCATCGTGTGGAACCAGCGCACCGCGGTGAAGCCCGCAGCCGCCAGCAGCCGCTCGCGATCCGGCGCGCGCCGGTCGGCGTAGCCCACCAGCCAACCCGGCAGCGCCGTCTCGATCGTCGCGAGCTTCTCCTCCCCGCGCGCCCGCTGCCAGGCGATCATCTCACGCCCGATGCCCTTCCCGCGATGCTCGGGATGCACGGCGCCGTTCATGAACTCGCGCACCAGGGAGACCTGCCGCGGCGGCTCCAGCACCGACCCGACGGCCAGCACCGCTCCGTCGTGCCCCAGCGCAAGGAGGGTGTCCCGCTCCAGGTCGAGGAAGCTGAAGGCGAGTTCGTCCGCCAGCTCCTCCCGGGTGGTGAGGTAGTTCGGGTGGTCGACCGCGTCGCTCGCTCGCAGCACGGCGAGCACGGCGTCGGTGTCCGCCTCCGTGACCGGCCGCCACTCCGCGACCAGCGGATGCCGCGGCCGGTACGTCGGCGGCGCCGCCACGCGCTCGCTCAGCGGTGGAAGGTGCGCTCCGACGATCTCAGGCCCCGGCATCCGGCCAGCCTAGCGGCGCCGGCCCAGCTCCGCTGTGGGCGTCCGGGCGGTCTCCCGCGCCGTCAGCGCCGCGATCGTCACGACGACCGCGATCACCGCGGTGAACACGGAGATGACGATCCAGCCGTCCGGTCCGGTGCCGCCCATCGCCGTGACGATGCTCGGAGCGAAGCCGGCCATCAGGAAGCCGAGTTGCGTCCCGATCGCGACGCCGGAGAAGCGCACCTCGCGCGGGAACATCTCGTTGTAGAACGACGGCCAGACCGCGTTCGCCGCCGCGTACCCGCAGGAGAACACCGCCACCGCCAGGAGGAAGGTGACCCAGACCTCCGAGCCGGACATCGAGCGCAGGTAGAACGGCATCAGCGCGGCGCTCGCGAGCGCCCCGTAGATGAACACGGGCTTGCGGCCGATCCGGTCGGCGAGCATCCCGAACAGCGGCTGCGTGACGAGCGCGACGATGTTCGCCACCACGACCAGCCAGAGCGTCACCGACGCGTCCAGCCCGGCGTCGGTCCCGTAGGCGATGGCCAGGTTGCCGAACACTGTGGACACGGCCGCGATCATCGCGAGGAACACCACGCGCAGCACGTCCCGCCAGTGCGAGCGGAGCAGCCCGACCAGCGGCAGCTTCTCGATCTCGCCGCCCTCGGCGGCGCTGACGAACTCCGGCGACTCCGGCAGCGACCGGCGGACCACGAACGCGACGACGACCACGACGGCCGACAGCCAGAACGGAATGCGCCAGCCCACGGAGTACAGCACATCCTCCGGCAGCGCCATGATCGGGATGAACGCGATGGCCGCGAGCACCTGGCCGCCCTGCGTGCCGGTCAGCGTCCACGACGTGAAGAAGGCGCGCCGGCGGTCCGGCGCGTGCTCCAGCGTCATCGAGCTCGCCCCGGCCTGCTCCCCCGCGGCCGACAGACCCTGGAGCAGCCGGCAGAGCACCAGCAGCCCGGGCGCCAGCCAGCCGACGGTCTCGAAGGTCGGCAGGCAGCCGATCGCGAAGGTGGAGAATCCCATCAGCGCGAGCGTGAAGACCAGCACCTTCCTGCGGCCGATCCGGTCGCCGAAGTGGCCGAGGACCACCGCCCCCACCGGACGCGCCACATAGGCGAACCCGAAGGTCGCGAACGACATCACGCGCGCGGTGGTGTCGGCGTCGGGGAAGAAGATGTGCGGGAAGATCAGCGCGGCGGCCGACCCGAAGATGAAGAAGTCGTAATACTCGACGGCCGAGCCGAGGAATCCGGCGAAGGCCGCGCGCACCGGTGTCCGGGTGCGCGTGGGGGCGGGGGCGAGGGCGGTCATCGTCGACACTCGTTTCTGTTCGTTGCTATTCGATCCGCCGGGCGTGCCCGGCAGGGATCAACGGTCCGCGGTGAGGAGCGCGACGATCATGTCGCCGAGCATCCGCCGGTAGTGCCCGGCGCGCGACTGGTTCAGCAGATCGCGGCCGAAGAGGTACCCGAAGGTGTGGCGGTTGGCCACCGGGAACACGCAGAAGGAGCTGATCGCCATGTGCACGTCGGTGGCGTCCAGGTCGTCGCGGAACACGCCCGCAGCCCGTCCGCGCCGCAGCACCTCGTCGATCAGCTCCAGCGCCGGGAGCGCCAGGCTCTCCGGCTCGCCCACCTCGCGCAGGAACGCCGCGCGGTGGATGTTCTCGATCGCCACGAGCCGCACGAAGTCCTGGCGGCTGGTGTGGTGATCGAAGGTGCGTTCGGCGATGGCGCGGATGGCCTCCACCGGCTCGAGACCGGAGACGTCGAGCTGCTGCTCGTAGCCTCGCATCTCGGCGTAGGCGGCCTCCAGCACGCTCACGTAGAGTTGCTCCTTGCCGCCGAAGTAGTAGTAGATCATCCGCTTCGTCGTGGACATCCGGCGCGCGATCTCGTCCACGCGGGCGCCGGAGTAGCCGCGGTCGGCGAACTCCTGGGTCGCGACGGCGAGGATCTCGGCGCGCGTGCGCCCCGCGTCGCGGATCCGCTCGTGATCCAGCCGGGCCATCCCGCCTCCTCGCTAATGAACTATCTGGTACGTTAAGAAACCTCGTGGCGCTTTGTCAAGCGCCGCGGCACCGCACGATGGTCGAGGAGGACGCATGAGCGTGGTCGGAGAGTCGTACCTGGTCGGGCTCCTGGGCGAGGGCGTGCTGCCCTCCCTGACACCTCCGCTGCACGAGCGGGAGGCCGACGAGCAGGGGCTGCGCTACCTCTACCGGCCCATCGACCTGCTCTCATTCGAGGGCGGCGGCGACCTCGACGCGACGATCGGCCGGGTCCTGGACGCCGCCGCCCTGCTCGGCTTCGACGCCCTCAATATCACCCACCCCTGCAAGCAGCGAGTCCTCGCACACCTCGACGAGGTGACCGACTCGGCGGCGGCGATCGGCTCGGTCAACACCGTGCTGCTCGCGGCCGGGCGGCGCGTCGGCCACAACACCGACGTCACCGGTTTCGCCTCCGCGCTCGGCGACGGCCTCCCCGGCGCCGACCTCGGGCACGTCGTCGTCATCGGCGCGGGCGGGGCCGGCGCCGCCGTCTGCGCCGCGCTGCTGGAGGCCGGCGCCTCCCGACTCACGGTCGCCGACCTCGACGCCCGGCGCGCCGCCACGCTGGCCGCGTCCCTCGGGCCGCGGTTCCCGGCGGCGTCCGTCTCCGGAGTCTCCTCCGACGCGCTGCCCGCGCTGCTGGGCGAGCCGGCGAATGCCGTCACCGGACTGGTCAACGCCAGCTTCGTCGGCATGCACACCCATCCCGGCATCCCGCTCGACGCCGGGCTGCTGCGGCCGGACCTCTGGGTGGCAGACGTCGTCTACCGTCCCGTCGACACCGAACTGCTCCGCGCGGCCCGGGAGGCCGGCTGCCGCACGCTCGACGGCGGCGGGATGGCCGTCGGTCAGGCGGCGGACGCGTTCCGGCTCATCACCGGCGCCGAGCCCGACCGCGAGCGGATGCGCGCCCACTTCGCCGCGATGATCCGGGAGGGCCGCTGATGCGCACCTCCATCGCGACGGTCTGCCTGTCCGGGACGCTCGTCGACAAGCTGCACGCCATCGCCGACGCCGGGTTCGACGCCGTCGAGGTCTTCGAGCCCGACCTGATCGCCGCCCCGCAGTCGCCGGAGGAGGTGCGCGCGCTCTGCGACCGGCTCGGCCTGCGCATCGCGCTCTACCAGCCGTTCCGCGACGCGGAGGGCGTGACCGAGCCGGAGTTCGCGCAGGTGCTGCGCCGGGCCGAGGCCAAGTTCGTGCTCATGGACCGGCTCGGCGTCGACACGGTGCTGGTGTGCAGCAACGTCGCCACCGCCTCGATCGACGACGACGCAGTCTCCGCCGCGCAGCTCGGCCGCCTTGCCGACCGCGCCGACGCGCACGGCAAACGCCTCGCGTTCGAGGCCCTGGCGTGGGGCCGGTACATCGACGACTACCGGCGGGCCTGGCGCATCGTGGAGCGCGCCGACCACCCCGCGCTCGGCGTGTGCCTGGACAGCTTCCACATCCTCTCCCGCGGCCACGACCCTGCGGACATCGAGCGGATCCCGGGCGACAAGATCTTCTTCGTCCAGCTCGCCGACGCCCCGCTGCTCTCGATGGACGTGCTCTCCTGGAGCAGGCACCACCGCCTGTTCCCGGGCGAGGGCGGCTTCGACCTCCCGGCCTTCGTCGGCCACACCCTGCGTGCCGGTTACAGCGGTCCGCTGTCGCTGGAGGTCTTCAACGACGTCTTCCGGCAGACCGATCCTGCCCGGACCGCCCGGCACGCCCGCCGATCGCTGACCGTCCTGGAGGACGCCCTCCAGAGCGGCGCAGCCCGCCCCACGGCGGAGCCCCGCGAGCTCGACCAGGTGGAGGTCAAGGCGCAGGACACCGACTCCGTCGCCGCCGTGCTGGAGCGGATCGGCTTCGCGCCGCGCGGCCGCCACGTCACGAAACCGGCGTGGCTCTACGCCGCAGGCGAGGCCCGGATCGTCCTCAACGAGCACAACGCCGCGGGCATCAGCCCCCATGTCGCCGGATTCGGCATCCGCACCGACCGGCCGGAGGAGGCCGCCGCCCGGGCGGAGCGCCTCGGGGCGCAGCGCGCACACCGCCGCGTGCTCACCGGCGAGGCCGACCTCCCGGCCGTGCTCGCGCCCGACGGCACCGAGATCCTGATCAGCGGCCCGGAGAGCAGCCCCGCCTGGCCGGGCGAGTTCGCGGGTGGTCGCGGCACGCCGGACCCCGCGATCCGCGGCATCGACCACGTCAACCTCACCGAGCCCGCCGCCGACATCGAGGAGGCCGTGCTGTTCTACGCCACGGCGCTCGGCCTGAAACGCGAGTCCTCGGCGGAGCTCGCCGGCCCGGCCGGGCTGGTCCGCAGTCAGGTGCTCCGCTCGGGCGACGGAGCGGTCCGCCTGGCGCTGAACGTCGTCCCGCCGTTCGCCGAGCGCACGACGACAGCGGCGCAACGGCACGCACAGCACGTCGCGATCGCCTGCGACGACCTCCACGGGCTGGTCGGTCGCGCGCGAGCGCGGGGCCTGCGCACGGTCCCGGTCTCGGCGAACTACTACGACGACCTCGCCGCCCGCTTCGAGCTGCCACCGGGCGAGCTGGAACGGCTCCGGGACGCCGGGCTGCTCTACGACCGCGACGCGTCAGGCGAGTACCTGCACTGCTACACCGAGACAGTGGGCGCCGTGTTCTTCGAGCTGGTGGAGCGACGGGGCGGCTACGACGGCTTCGGCGCCGCGAACACGCCGGTGCGGCTCACTGCGCAGCACAGCACCGCCTGACCTCGGCTCCACAACGTGAAACGCCCCGCATCCGAACGGATGCGGGGCGTTTCGACAGGATGCGGAAGGTCAGGCCTTCTCGGCCTCCGCCTCGGCGGTGGTCTCCTCGGCGGCCTCGGCGTCGCCGGTGGCCTCCTCGACGACCTCGGCCTCAGCGGCGGTGGTCTCCTCGGACGTGGTGTCCTCGGTGGTCTCCTCCTCGGCGGCCGGCTCCTCGACCGGAGCGGCCTTCGGGGCGGCAGCCTTCTTGGTCGACTTGACCTTCGGGGCGACGGGCTCGAGCACGAGCTCGATCTGCGCCATGGGCGCGTTGTCGCCCTTGCGGTAGCCGAGCTTGGTGATGCGGGTGTAGCCGCCCTCACGCTCGGCGACCAGCGGCGCGATCTCCGTGAAGAGCTCGTGCACGACGGTCTTGTCGCCGATGACCGCGAGGACGCGGCGGCGGGCGTGCAGGTCGCCGCGCTTCGCGAACGTGATCAGACGCTCGGCGTAGGGACGCAGGCGCTTGGCCTTGGTCTCGGTCGTCTTGATGCTCTTGTGCGTGAACAGCGCAGCGGCCAGGTTGGCGAGCATGAGGCGCTCGTGCGCGGGGCCGCCTCCGAGGCGGGGGCCCTTGGTGGGCTTAGGCATGATCGGTTATCTCCAGTAGTGAAAAAGTCGAAGGCTTCGCTGACGCGGCCTCAGATGGTGGTGGACTCGTCCTCGTCGTATCCGCTGTAGAAGTGGGCGCCGTCGAACCCGGGAACCGAGTCCTTCAGCGACAGGCCCATCTCCGTCAGCTTGTCCTTGACCTCATCCACCGACTTCTGACCGAAGTTGCGGATGTTCATGAGCTGCGTCTCCGACAGCGAGACGAGCTCGCTGACGGTGTTGATGCCCTCGCGCTTGAGGCAGTTGTACGAGCGGACCGACAGGTCCAGGTCCTCGATCGGCATCGACAGCTCGGAGCTGAGCACCTGGTCGACCGGCGCGGGGCCGATCTCGATGCCCTCGGCCGCGCTGTTGAGCTCGCGGGCCAGGCCGAACAGCTCGGTCAGCGTGCGACCGGCGGACGCGATGGCGTCGCGCGGGCTGATCGCGGGCTTGGTCTCGACGTCGACCACGAGGCGGTCGAAGTCGGTGCGCTCGCCGGCACGGGTGGCCTCGACGCGGTAGGTGACCTTGAGGACCGGGGAGTAGATCGAGTCGATCGGGATCTGGCCCGCCTCGGAGTACTCGTTGCGGTTCTGCTGAGCCGAGACGTAGCCGCGGCCGCGCTCGATGGTGAGCTCGACCTCGAACTTCGCCTTGTCGTTCAGGGTGGCGATGACCAGCTCGGGGTTGTGGATCTCCACGCCCGCCGGAGCCGAGATGTCCGCCGCGGTGACCTGGCCGGAGCCGGTCTTGCGGAGGTAGGCGGTGATCGGCTCGTCGTGCTCGCTGGAGACGACCAGGCCCTTGATGTTCAGGATGATCTCGGTGACATCCTCCTTGACACCCGGGACGGTGCTGAACTCGTGCAGCACGCCGTCGATGCGGATGCTGGTGACGGCGGCACCCGGGATGGAGGAGAGCAGGGTGCGGCGAAGCGAGTTGCCGAGGGTGTAGCCGAAGCCCGGCTCGAGCGGCTCGATGACGAACCGCGAGCGGAACTCGGAGATGTTCTCTTCGGTGAGCGTAGGACGCTGTGCAATGAGCACTATTGATTCCTTTCGGCTGAGTGTCCGCTATATGACACTCGCGTGAGTGAGGTGGGGTTCGTCACGCCGTCAGGCGGCGGTCCTGGAGGACCGCCGCCTGGGCGGACGTGGAAGAGAACTAGACGCGGCGACGCTTCGGCGGGCGGCAGCCGTTGTGCGCCTGCGGGGTGACGTCGTTGATCGAGCCCACCTCGAGGCCGGCGGCCTGGAGCGAGCGGATCGCGGTCTCGCGGCCCGAGCCCGGGCCCTTGACGAAGACGTCGACCTTCTTCATCCCGTGCTCCTGCGCCTGACGGGCGGCCGACTCGGCTGCCAGCTGCGCGGCGAACGGGGTGGACTTGCGCGAGCCCTTGAAGCCAACTCCACCGGAGGACGCCCACGAGATGACCGCACCGGTGGTGTCGGTGATCGAGACGATGGTGTTGTTGAAGGTGCTCTTGATGTGGGCCTGGCCCACAGCGATGTTCTTCTTTTCCTTCTTGCGCGGCTTGCGAGCGGCCGACTTGGGTGCTGCCATAATATTTCTCCTTCAGTCCTGGTGTCGGCCTAGCGAGCCTTCTTCTTACCGGCGACGGTGCGCTTCGGGCCCTTGCGGGTACGCGCGTTCGTCTTGGTTCGCTGGCCGCGGACCGGGAGGCCCTTGCGGTGGCGGATGCCCTCGTAGCTGCCGATCTCGACCTTGCGGCGGATGTCGGCGGCGACCTCGCGGCGGAGGTCACCCTCGACCTTGAAGTTGCCTTCGATGTAGTCGCGCAGTGCGACGAGCTGGTCGTCGGTCAGGTCCTTGACGCGGATGTCGCCCGAGATCTCGGTCTCGCGAAGGGTCTGAAGCGCACGAGTGCGCCCGACGCCGTAGATGTAGGTGAGTGCGACCTCCACGCGCTTC
The DNA here is from genome assembly GCF_039615055.1 of Microbacterium sp. X-17. Taxonomy (NCBI): domain Bacteria; kingdom Bacillati; phylum Actinomycetota; class Actinomycetes; order Micrococcales; family Microbacteriaceae; genus Microbacterium; species Microbacterium sp. X-17. The sequence continues at coordinate 557,912 of NZ_JBDHNI010000001.1, read as the reverse complement.
TCGCGCGGGATGTCGACGCCTGCTAGACGTGCCATGTTGTGGCTTCTCCTGTGATGAGTGGAGGTCTTCAGCGGTCCCGGTGCCTCGGCCTCCTCCGAGGGTGTCCCCCGCCTCCACGCTGGATGGAGGCGGGTTCTGGGATCGCTTCGTTATTCAGTTGAGTCGTGCTGGTACTGCTGCTGCGATCAGCCCTGGCGCTGCTTGTGGCGCGGGTTCTCGCAGATGACCATGACCCGGCCGTTGCGACGGATGACCTTGCACTTGTCGCAGATCTTCTTGACGGAGGGGTTGACCTTCATTGTGCTGTTACCTTTGTTCGCTGTCCTCGTACCCCGCCAGGGGCTACCCGGTGGCGTGGCCGTTACTTACAGCAATCCGTTACTTGTAGCGGTAGACGATCCGGCCGCGGGTCAGATCGTAGGGGCTCAGCTCCACGATCACGCGGTCCTCGGGGAGGATGCGGATGTAGTGCTGACGCATCTTGCCGGAGATGTGGGCAAGAACCTTGTGACCGTTGGTGAGCTCCACGCGGAACATCGCGTTGGGGAGCGCCTCGATCACAGATCCTTCGATCTCGATGACACCGTCTTTCTTGGCCATAGCCTCACTGTCGTTACTCGTAGTGGTTTGCTGGTCGTGCGTTGACTGGCGCCGGACATGCAGAAAGCACGCCTAAGACACCAAGGATCAATCTTATGGGATACCGGCGCATTTCGCCAATTCTGGTCTATCATCTGCGCCCGCTCTGAGCGAACAGGCCCCGAACGGCGCCTATGCGATCGGCGTCGGCGTGATCCCGAACGGCGCGAGCCCCTCGGCGCCGCCGTCGACCGCCGTCAGCACCCAGATGCCGCCGGCGTGCACCGCGACGCTGTGCTCCCAGTGCGCCGCGGCCGAGCCGTCCTCCGTGGCGACGGTCCAGCCGTCGTCCTTCACGTAGGTGTCCTGGTCCCCCAGCACGACCATCGGCTCGATCGCGACCACGAGTCCTGGACGGACCTCCGGGCCTTTGGAGCGCACCCGGTAGTTGAACACCGGCGGCTCCTCGTGCATGCGGCGCCCGATCCCGTGACCGATGTAGTCGGTGAGGATGCCGTAGTCGCCCTGCGACATGATGTGGTCCTCGATCGCCTCGCCGACCTCGTTGAGGTGACGTGCGCTCGCGAGGCGGGCGATGCCGTGCCACAGCGACTGCTCGGTGACGTCGGAGAGCTTCTGGCGCTCCGCGACGCGCTCAGGATGGGCCGGGTCTGGCAGCACGAACGTCCGCGCCGCGTCGCCGTTCCAGCCCTCCTGGATGGCGCCGCTGTCGATCGACAGGATGTCGCCCGGCTGCAGGATGCGCGAACCGGGGATGCCGTGCACGACCTCGTCGTTGACCGACGCGCAGATCGTGTGGTGGTAGCCGGCCTCCAGCTTGAAGTTGGATCTTCCGCCCGTCGCCTCGATCGCGGCCTCGGCGATCCGGTCGAGTTCGAGAGTGGAGACACCCGCAGCGACCGCTGCGGCGACCGCGTCCAGGGACGCCGCGGTCGCCCGTCCCGGCGCGACCATGAGTCGGAGCTGGGCGGGCGACTTGTAGATCGACCGCTTGAAGGCCACGCGCTTACGCGACGGTCTCGTCGGCGCCCGCGAGCGGGTGGATCCCGCGCTTGGCGAGGGCGGCGCGGATGCGCTCGGCGACCTCGTCCACTCCGCCCAGACCGTCGACCGGGACGAGCAGCCCGCGGTCCCGGTAGACGTCGATCAGCGGGGAAGTCTCGCGCACGTAGACCTCCTGGCGGTGCCGGATGGCGTCCTCGGAGTCATCGGCGCGGCCCTGCTCCTGCGCGCGCTTCGTGAGGCGTGCGACGATCTCGTCCTGGTCGGCGACGAGCTGGATGACCGCGGCGAGCTCCTGGCCCTTCGAGGCCAGCAGGTCGTCCAGGTACTTCACCTGCTCCAGGGTGCGCGGGTAGCCGTCGAGGAGGAAGCCGTCCTTCGCGTCGTCCTCGGCCAGCCGGTCGGTGACGAGCTGGTTCGTGAGGCTGTCCGGAACGTAGTCGCCTGCGTCGACGATCGCCTTGACCTGCTTACCGAGCGGTGTCTCGTTCTTGATGTTGGCCCGGAAGATGTCGCCCGTGGAGATGTCGGGGATCCCGTACACGGAGGTGATGCGGGAGGCCTGAGTGCCCTTGCCCGCTCCGGGAGGTCCGACGATCAGCATACGGGTCAACGCAGAAGCCCTTCGTAGTGCCGCTGCTGGAGCTGCGAGTCGATCTGCTTGACCGTCTCGAGTCCGACACCGACGATGATGAGGATGGACGTGCCGCCGAACATGAAGTTCTGGCTGGCGCCGAGCAATGCGAACGCTATCAGCGGGATCAGCGCGATGATGCCGAGGTAGATCGAGCCCGGCAGCGTCACGCGGGTCAGCACGTAGTCGAGGTACTCGGCGGTGGGGCGGCCCGCGCGGATACCGGGGATGAAGCCGCCGTACTTCTTCATGTTGTCGGCGACCTCCTCCGGGTTGAACGTGATGGCCACATAGAAGTACGTGAAGCCCACGATCAGGAGGAAGTAGAGCAGCATGTAGAGCGGGTGGTCGCCCTTGGTCAGGTAGTTCGTGATCCAGGTCACCCAGGGAGCCGGGGCCTTGCCGGCCGCCGGCTGGTTGAACTGGGCGATCAGCGCGGGCAGGTACAGCAGCGACGACGCGAAGATGACCGGGACGACGCCCGCCATGTTCACCTTGATCGGGATGTACGTGTTGTTGCCGCCGTACGTCCGGCGACCGACCATGCGCTTGGCGTACTGCACGGGGATCCGGCGCTGCGACTGCTCGACGAAGACGACCGCGGCGACGATCAGGAGACCGATCGCAATCACCACCAGCATCACCTCGATGCTCTGCGACTGGCCGATGGCCCAGAGCGAGCTCGGGAACTGCGCCGCGATCGAGGTGAAGATCAGGAGGGACATGCCGTTGCCGATGCCGCGCTCGGTGACCAGCTCGCCCATCCACATGATGAGGCCGGTGCCGGCGGTCATGGTGACGACCATGAGCATGATGGCGTACCAGGAGTCGTCCGTGATCAGCTGCGTGCACTGCGAGACGGCCGTGGTACCGAAGAGCGCGCCCGAGCGGGCGACGGTGATGAGGGTCGTCGACTGGAGGACGCCCAGCGCGATCGTGAGATAGCGCGTGTACTGCGTGAGCTTCGCCTGGCCGGCCTGGCCCTCCTTGTAGAGGGTCTCGAAGCGCGGGATGACCACGCGAAGAAGCTGCACGATGATCGACGCGGTGATGTACGGCATGATGCCGAGCGCGAAGATCGAGAGTTTGAGGAGAGCGCCACCCGAGAACAGGTTGACCAGGGAGTAGAGCCCCGAGGTGTCCTGGTTGGCGTTCAGACAGGTCTGGACGTTGGCGAAGTCGACGAACGGCGCAGGGATGAAGGAGCCCAGCCGGAACAGGGCGATGATCCCCAGCGTGAAGAAGATCTTCCGGCGGAGGTCCGGGGTGCGGAAGATCCGCGCGACGGCGCTAAACAAAAGTGCGTCCTGCTTTCCTGTAAGAGTCAGTCGGGTGACCGGAGCTTTCCGGCCACCCGACTGCGCTGCTTTACGGGCGGCTACTTGACGGAGCCACCAGCGGCGACGATCTTCTGCTCGGCAGAGCCGGAGACCTTGTCGACCGCAACGTTCAGCTTAACCGCAATGTCCCCGTTACCGAGAACCTTGACCTTCTCGTTCTTGCGAACGGCGCCCTTGGCGACGAGGTCGGAGATGGTGACATCCCCACCGGCCGGGTACAGCTCGGCCAGCTTCTCGAGGTTGACCACCTGGTACTCGACGCGGAACGGGTTCTTGAACCCGCGCAGCTTCGGCGAACGCATGTGGAACGGGAGCTGACCGCCCTGGAAGCCCGGGCGGACCTGGTAGCGGGCCTTGGTGCCCTTCGTGCCACGGCCCGCGGTCTTGCCCTTGGAACCCTCACCGCGTCCGACGCGGGTCTTGTCCTTCTTGGCGCCTGCGGCGGGACGGAGGTGGTGCACCTTGAGGACCTGCTCGCGGGGCTCCGCGACGTCCTTCTTGGCCGGAGCCTTCTTCGCCGGGGCGGAGACGGTCTCGTCCTTGGTGGAGGCGGCGGCCTTGTCGGCAGCGGCCTTCGCCGGAGCCTTCTTGGCCGGAGCCTTCTTCTCGGCGGCCGGCTTGTCGGCGGCAGCCTTGGTGGTGGTGCTCTTCTTGGCGGCCGGCTTCGAGGCGACGGCCTCAGTGGCCTGCTTGTCCGCCGTGTTTTCAGTTTCGGTGGGCATTAGTCGATCTCCTCAACCTTCACCAGGTGAGCGACGGTGTTGACGTACCCGCGGTTCTGCGGGGTGTCCTCGCGGACGGTGACGTCACCGATTCGCTTCAGTCCCAGACTGCGCAGCGTGTCGCGCTGGTACTGCTTCTCGCTCACTTTCGACTTGATCTGCGTGATCTTCAGGCGCGCGGCCATCAGGCACCTACCTTCTCTGCCTTCTTGGCGGCAGCAGCGGCCTCGGCCGCCTCCGCCTCGGCACGCAGCAGGCGCGCGGGCGCGACCTGGTCGTAGTCGAGACCACGGCGAGCTGCGACGGCACGGGGCTCCTCGAGCTGCTTCAGCGCCTCGACGGTCGCGTGCACGATGTTGATCGTGTTGGACGAGCCGAGCGACTTGCTCAGCACGTCGTGGATGCCGGCGCACTCCAGGACGGCGCGCACCGGGCCACCGGCGATGACACCGGTACCGGCGGCGGCCGGACGCAGGAGGACGACGCCGGCGGCGGCCTCACCCTGCACCGGGTGCGGGATGGTGACGCCGACGCGCGGGACGCGGAAGAAGTTCTTCTTCGCCTCCTCGACGCCCTTCGAGATCGCCAGCGGCACCTCGCGGGCCTTGCCGTAGCCGACGCCCACCAGGCCGTTGCCGTCGCCGACGACCACGAGAGCGGTGAAGCTGAAGCGACGACCACCCTTCACTACCTTGGAGACGCGGTTGATGGTGACGACGCGCTCCAGGAACTGGCTCTTGTCGGCGTCCCGGCTGCCGCGATCGCGGTTGGGGTTGCGCTCCCGGCCACCGCGGCGCGGCTCGCGCTCGCGGTTGTTGTCGGTCGACGCAGCGGTCTCGACCGGCTGCGCGGTCTCCGTTACCTCAGCGGCCACGGTCTGCTCCTTGTTATTCTCGTCGCTCACAGGTTCAGCCCACCTTCACGAGCGCCTTCGGCGACGGCCGCAACGCGACCGGCGTACTTGCTGCCGCCACGGTCGAAGACCACGGCCTCGACACCGGCGCTCTTCGCGCGCTCGGCGACGAGCTCGCCCACCTTGCGGGCCTTGGCGGTCTTGTCGCCGTCGAAGCCGCGCAGGTCGGTCTCCATGGTCGACGCGGAGGCCAGCGTGTGGCCCTTGGCGTCGTCGACGACCTGCACGAAGACGTGACGGGCCGAACGGGTGACGACCAGGCGAGGACGGACCTCGGTGCCCACGACCTTCTTGCGGAGGCGGGTGTGACGACGGCCACGGGCGGCCGCCTTGCTCTTTCCTCTGGTACCCAGAGCCATGATTACTTACCAGCCTTTCCGGCCTTGCGACGAACGACCTCGCCGGCGTAACGCACGCCCTTGCCCTTGTACGGCTCGGGCTTGCGGATCTTGCGGATGTTCGCGGCGACCTCGCCCACAGCCTGCTTGTCGATCCCGCTCACGGTGAGCTTGTTGTTGCCCTCGACCGTGAAGGTGATGCCGGCCGGCGGCTCGACGTTCACCGGGTGCGAGAAGCCGAGCGCGAACTCGACGCCCGCGCCCTTCTGGGCCACGCGGTAACCGGTGCCGACGATCTCGAGGCCCTTGGAGTAGCCCTCGGTGACGCCGACGATGTTGTTGTTGATGAGCGTGCGGGTGAGGCCGTGGAGCGAGCGCGAGGCGCGCTCGTCGTCCGGACGGGTGACCAGGACCTGGCCCTCCTCCAGCTTCGCCTCGATGGGGCTGGCGACGACGAGCGTGAGCTCGCCCTTCGGGCCCTTGACGGTGACGGTCTGGCCGTCGATCTTCACATCGACCCCAGCGGGGATCTCGATGGGCAGTCTTCCGATTCGCGACATGGCGGTGTCACCACACGTAGGCGAGGACTTCCCCACCCACGCCCTTCTTCTCAGCCTGGCGGTCCGTGAGGAGCCCCGAGGAGGTGGACAGGATCGCGACACCGAGGCCGCCGAGGACCTTGGGGAGCTCCGTCGACTTCGCGTAGACGCGGAGGCCGGGCTTGGAGACACGCTTGATGCCTGCGATGGAACGCTCACGGTTCGGACCGAACTTGAGGTTGAGCGTCAGGGTCTGGCCGACACGGGCGTCGGAGACCTCCCAGCCGGAGATGTAGCCCTCGGAGGTGAGGATCTCGGCGATGTGGGACTTGAGCTTGGAGTGCGGCATCGACACGGTGTCGTGGTGCGCCGAGTTCGCGTTGCGCAGTCTGGTCAGCATGTCTGCGACCGGATCTGTCATCGTCATTGCGATTTTCCTTTGTTCACCAGGTTTCGTGCAGCCGTTACACGACTGACGACCTGTGGTGGAAGTGGGCCGGCCGGGCGGCCGGCCCACAAAGAGACAAGACTACTAGGTCTAGTTGCCCGCCTCGTTCGAGCGGAACGGGAAGCCGAGCTGCTTGAGCAGCGCGCGACCCTCCGCGTCGTTCTTCGCGGTCGTGACGACCGTGATGTCCATACCCCGGACGCGGTCGATCCGGTCCTGGTTGATCTCGTGGAACATCGACTGCTCCGTGAGACCGAAGGTGTAGTTGCCGTTGCCGTCGAACTGCTTGTCGCTCAGGCCGCGGAAGTCCCGGATACGGGGCAGCGCGAGCGAGAGCAGACGGTCGAGGAACTCCCACATGCGGTCGCCGCGCAGCGTGACGTGCGCGCCGATCGGCTGGCCCTCGCGCAGCTTGAACTGCGCGATGGACTTGCGGGCCTTCGTGACCTGCGGCTTCTGGCCGGTGATCAGGGTGAGGTCGTTGATCGCACCGTCGATCACCTTGCCGTCGCGAGCAGCCTCGCCGACACCCATGTTGACCACGATCTTCACGAGGCCGGGCACCTGGTGCACGTTCGTGAAACCGAAGTCGCCCTTGAGCTGAGCGGAGATCTCGTTCTTGTACTTCTGCTTCAGGCGAGGCTGGATTTTGCCAGCACTCGTTGCAGTGTCCGTCATTACAGGTCCTTACCAGACTTCTTGGCGTAACGAACGCGGACCGTCTTGGTGACGCCGTCCTTCGTAACGGTCTCGGTGCGGAAGCCGACGCGGGTCGGCTTCTTGGTCTCGGGGTCGACGAGCGCCACGTTGGACACGTGGATCGGAGCCTCGTGGGTCTCGATGCCGCCGGTCTTCGTGCCACGCTGCGTCTGGCCGACGCGCACGTGCTTGGTCACGAAGTTGACGCCCTCGACGATCACGCGGTTCTTCTCCACGAGGACCTCGATGACACGACCCTGCTTGCCACGGTCGCCACCGCGGGCCTGCGAACGGCCCGAGATGACCTGGACCAGGTCGCCCTTCTTGATGTTCGCCATGGTTACAGCACCTCCGGGGCCAGCGAGATGATCTTCATGAACTTCTTGTCGCGAAGCTCACGGCCGACCGGGCCGAAGATGCGGGTGCCACGGGGGTCACCGTCGTTCTTCAGGATCACGGCGGCGTTCTCGTCGAACTTGATGTAGGAGCCGTCCGGGCGGCGGGTGTTCTTCCGCACGCGCACGACGACGGCCTTGACGACATCGCCCTTCTTGACGTTGCCGCCGGGGATCGCGTCCTTGACCGTGGCGACGATGACGTCACCCAGGCCGGCGTAGCGACGGCTGGAGCCGCCGAGGACGCGGATGGCGAGAAGCTCCTTGGCGCCGGTGTTGTCGGCGACCTTGAGTCGGGATTCCTGCTGAATCACTTGGCCTTCTCCAGAATCTCAACCAGGCGCCACCGCTTGGAGGCGCTCAGCGGACGGGTCTCGTTGATGAGAACGAGGTCGCCGATGCCGGCGGTGTTGTTCTCGTCGTGCGCCTTCACCTTGGAGGTGCGGCGGATGACCTTGCCGTACAGGGGGTGCTTCACGCGGTCCTCGACCTCGACGACGATGGTCTTGTCCATCTTGTCGCTGACGACGTACCCGCGACGGGCCTTGCGGTAACCACGGACGAGGGCCTCGTCGGCCGCCGACTCCGCGGCCGCAGCCTTGGTGGTCTCAGCCATTACTTGGCCTCCTCAGTCTCGGTCTCGGCGACCTCGGGGGCCTCAGCGGCCTCCTTCTTCGCCTTGCTCTTCTTCTCTGCCTTGGCGGGCGTGACCTCGGCCGGGGCCGGGGTCGCCCGGATCCCGAGCTCGCGCTCGCGGATCACGGTGTAGATACGAGCGATGTCGCGCTTGACCGCACGCAGGCGGCCGTGGCTCTCGAGCTGACCGGTGGCCGACTGGAAGCGCAGGTTGAACAGCTCTTCCTTGGCCTTCTTCAGCTCGTCGATCAGACGCTCGTCTTCAAAGGTGTCGAGCTCGCTGGGAGCGAGCTCCTTGGTGCCGATCGCCATTACGCGTCGCCCTCCTCGCGCTTGATGATGCGTGCCTTGAGGGGCAGCTTGTGGATTGCACGGGTCATTGCCTCACGAGCGAGTTCCTCGGAGACGCCGGAGACCTCGAAGAGGACCCGACCCGGCTTGACGTTCGCGACCCACCACTCGGGCGAACCCTTACCGGAACCCATTCGGGTCTCGGCCGGCTTCTTCGTGAGCGGACGGTCCGGGTAGATGTTGATCCACACCTTGCCGCCACGCTTGATGTGACGCGTCATCGCGATACGAGCGGACTCGATCTGACGGTTGGTCACATAAGCGGGGGTCAGGGCCTGGATGCCGAACTCGCCGAAGGAGACCTTCGTGCCACCGGTCGCCTGGCCGCTACGGCCGGGGTGGTGCTGCTTGCGGTGCTTGACTCTGCGTGGGATCAACATGGTTATGCCTCAACTCCTGCTGCGGCCGGCGCGGCCTCGGTCGCGGGGGCGTTGCCCCGGCCACCGCCGCGACGCGGACCACGGTCACGGTCGTTGCGCTCGCGCGACGGCTTCTGGTTGGCCTGCTCGCGGGCAAGCTCCTTGTTCGTGATGTCGCCCTTGTAGATCCACACCTTGACACCGATGCGACCGAAGGTGGTCTTGGCCTCGTAGAAGCCGTAGTCGATGTTGGCGCGGAGCGTGTGCAGCGGCACACGACCCTCGCGGTAGAACTCGGAGCGGCTCATCTCGGCGCCGCCGAGGCGGCCCGACACCTGGATGCGGACACCCTTGGCGCCGGCGCGCTGAGCGCCCTGCAGGCCCTTGCGCATCGCGCGGCGGAAGGCCACGCGGGCGGCGAGCTGCTCGGCGATGCCCTGGGCGACGAGCTGAGCGTCGGCCTCGGGGTTCTTGACCTCGAGGATGTTCAGCTGGATCTGCTTGCCCGAGAGCTTCTCGAGGTCGGCGCGGATGCGCTCGGCCTCGGCGCCACGGCGACCGATCACGATGCCCGGACGGGCGGTGTGGATGTCGACGCGGACGCGGTCGCGGGTGCGCTCGATCTCGATGCGGGACACGCCCGCGCGGTCGAGCGAGGTCTTCAGCAGCGTGCGGATCTTGACGTCCTCAGCGAGGTAGTCGCTGTAACGCTGACCCTTCTTCGTGCTGTCGGAGAACCAGCGCGACACGTGGTCGGTCGTGATCCCCAGACGGAAGCCGTACGGGTTGACTTTCTGGCCCATTACTTGCTCGCCTTCTTCGTAGCGTTCGCAACCTCAGCCTCGTCCGGCGTCGCGAGGACGATCGTGATGTGGCTGGTGCGCTTGTTGATCCGGAAGGCCCGGCCCTGTGCACGCGGCTGGAACCGCTTGAGCGTGGTGCCCTCGTCCACGAAGGCCTTGCTCACGTACAGGTCCTGCTCGTCCAGGTAGGTGTTGCTCTGGTCGGCCTTGACGCGCGCGTTGGCGATCGCCGAGGCGACGAGCTTGTAGACCGGCTCGCTCGCGCTCTGCGGGGCGAACTTCAGGATGGCCAGGGCCTCCTGGGCCTGCTTGCCGCGGATCAGGTTGACGACGCGGCGGGCCTTCATGGGGGTGACGCGGATGTGACGCACGCGTGCGATCGACTCCACCATTTCTCTCCTCCTTACGCCACCGCGTTAGCGGCGGCGACCCTTCTTGTCGTCCTTCACGTGACCACGGAAGGTGCGGGTGGGCGCGAACTCGCCCAGCTTGTGACCGACCATGGTCTCGGTGACGAACACCGGGATGTGCTTGCGACCGTCGTGCACCGCGATGGTGTGACCCAGCATGGCCGGGACGATCATCGAGCGGCGCGACCAGGTCTTGATCACGTTCTTGCTGTTGGCCTCGTTCGCGGCGACCACCTTGCGAAACAGGTGCTCGTCGACGAAGGGGCCCTTCTTGAGACTGCGTGGCATCTTCTCGAACTCCTACTTACGCTTCTTGCCGGCGTTACGACGGCGGACGATGAGCTTGTCGCTTTCCTTGTTGGGGTGGCGCGTGCGGCCTTCCTTCTGACCCCACGGGCTGACCGGGTGGCGACCACCGGAGGTCTTGCCCTCACCACCACCGTGCGGGTGGTCGATCGGGTTCATCGCGACACCGCGGACGGTCGGGCGGACGCCCTTCCAGCGCATACGGCCGGCCTTGCCCCAGTTGATGTTCGACTGCTCGGCGTTGCCGACCTCGCCGATCGTCGCGCGGCAGCGGACGTCGACGTTGCGGACCTCGCCCGAGGGCAGGCGCAGCTGGGCGTAGGGGCCGTCCTTCGCGACGAGACGCACCGAGGCACCGGCGGAGCGGGCCATCTTGGCGCCGCCGCCCGGCTTGAGCTCGATGGCGTGCACGACGGTACCGGTCGGGATGTTGCGCAGCGGCAGGTTGTTGCCCGGCTTGATGTCCGAGCCGGCGCCCGACTCGACCACGTCGCCCTGCTTCAGCCCGGCCGGAGCCAGGATGTAGCGCTTGGTGCCGTCCACGAAGTGGAGCAGCGCGATGCGCGCAGTGCGGTTGGGGTCGTACTCGATGTGCGCGACCTTGGCGTTGACGCCGTCCTTGTCGTTGCGACGGAAGTCGATCACGCGGTACTGGCGCTTGTGGCCACCACCGATGTGACGGGTCGTGATGCGGCCCTGGTTGTTGCGGCCACCGGTCTTCGACAGCGGACGGAGAAGGGACTTCTCCGGCGTCGAGCGGGTGATCTCGGCGAAGTCGGCGACCGAGGAGCCGCGACGACCGGGGGTCGTGGGCTTGTAGTTACGAATAGCCATGTCTGTCTTCCTCTAGTCCTTCGCTCAGCCGACGGCCGTGAAGATGTCGATGGAACCGGACTTCAGCGTGACGATGGCACGCTTGGTGTCCTTGCGCTTGCCGAGCCCGAACTTGGTGCGGCGGGTCTTGCCCTGACGGTTCAGGGTGTTGATCGACGCGACCTCGACCTTGAAGATCGACTCGATGGCGAGCTTGATCTCGGTCTTGTTCGAACGCGGGTCGACGATGAAGGTGTACTTGCCTTCGTCGATCAGGCCGTAGCTCTTCTCGGAGACGACCGGGGCGATGATGATGTCGCGCGGGTCCTTGTTGACGGCGGCCATTACGCGTTCACCTCTTCCTTCTTGCTCTTGGACGAGATGAACGACTCCAGCGCGGCCTGCGAGAAGACGATGTCGTCGCTCACCAGGACGTCGTAGGCGTTCAGCTGGTCGTAGGTCAGCACGTGCACGGACGGGACGTTGCGCACGCTCTTGAAAGCGAGCTCGTCATCGCGCTCCAGCACCACGAGGACGTGGCGGGAGGTCGCGACGCCGCTGAGCAGCTCCACGACGGCCTTGGTCGAGGGGGCCTCGCCGGTCGTGAACGCCTGCACGGCGTGGATGCGGCTGCCGCGGGCGCGGTCCGAGAGGGCGCCGAGCAGGGCAGCGGCGATCATCTTCTTCGGGGTGCGCTGCGAGTAGTCGCGCGGGGTCGGTCCGTGGACGATGCCACCGCCGGTCATCTGAGGAGCGCGGATCGAGCCCTGACGAGCGCGACCGGTGCCCTTCTGCTTGAACGGCTTGCGGCCGGCGCCGGAGACCTCGCCACGACCCTTGGTCTTGTGGGTGCCCTGGCGCGCTGCGGCGAGCTGAGCGGTCACGACCTGGTGGATCAGCGGGATGTTGGTCTGAACGTCGAACAGGGAGTCCGGAAGCTCGATGGAGCCGGCCTTCTTGCCCTTGAGGTCGACGACGTCAATCGAGGTAGCCATTTACCTTAGGCCCCCTTCACTGCGTTGCGGACGAAAACGATGCGGCCACGAGCGCCGGGGACGGCGCCCTTGACGAGCAGCAGGCCCTTCTCGGCGTCGACGGCCTGGACCTTGAGGTTCAGGACGGTCACGCGCTCGCCACCCATGCGACCGGCCATGCGCATGCCCTTGAAGACACGGCTCGGGGTCGAGGAGGCGCCGATGGAGCCCGGCTTGCGGTGGTTGCGGTGCGCACCGTGCGAGGCGGAGACGCCCTTGAAGTTGTGGCGCTTCATGACACCGGCGAAGCCCTTGCCCTTGGAGGTGCCCACGACGTCGACCAGCTGGCCGGCCTCGAAGGTGGCGTCCACGGTGAGCTCCTGGCCGGCCGAGTACTCGGCGGCGTCAGCGGTGCGGACCTCGGTGAGGTGACGGCGCGGCGTGACGCCCGCCTTGTCGAAGTGCCCGCCGGCCGGCTTGTTGACCTTGCGCGGGTCGATCTGGCCGTAGGCGATCTGGACGGCGTTGTAGCCGTCGACCTCGGGGGTGCGGACCTGGGTCACGACGTTCGGCGTGATCTCGATGACCGTCACGGGGATGAGCTTGTTGTTCTCGTCCCAGACCTGGGTCATGCCGAGCTTCTTGCCGAGGAGGCCCTTGGAGGTCTTGGTGTCGATGTTGGACATAGCGGCACTCCCCCTTAGAGCTTGATCTCGATGTTGACGTCGGCGGGCAGGTCGAGACGCATGAGCGAGTCGACGGCCTTCGGCGTCGGGTCGATGATGTCGATCAGCCGCTTGTGCGTGCGCATCTCGAAGTGCTCGCGGCTGTCCTTGTACTTGTGGGGCGAACGGATGACGCACACCACGTTCTTCTCGGTGGGAAGCGGCACCGGGCCGACGACGGTCGCGCCTGCACGGGTCACCGTGTCGACGATCTTGCGCGCCGAGGTGTCGATGACCTCGTGGTCATACGACTTAAGCCGAATGCGGATCTTCTGTCCCGCCATGTCTGACTCTCTCTCTTGTTATGGCGTCGTACGAGACGGCTCTTACGAACCGCGCTCGCATTGGACGCAGTGCGACGTACGCGTGGGAAACGCCACTATTCTTCTGTCAACTCACCGCACGCCTCGAGGCACAGAGAAATCCCTGCTTTTCGAAGATGTCGATTGTGAGCATGTCCTGCTACCTGCGGCCTAACCCCTCGACCGCCGGTCCGAAGACTCTCGCGGTGGGCTATGCACTGCCTGGCAGTGATCCGTTCGGAGCGCACGTCAGCGCACTCGTTCCGAAATGTTGAACCAGACAAGTTTGCCAGATCCGGGGCGATGCTGCAACCCGGGCGTGTCGCGGGTGTCCGGCGGCGGTGTGAATTGCCTCCACAGCCGCCCCCGCGCGCCGAGTTCTCCACAGTTTCTAGCCTCCCGCCCACAGCCGCGTGCCCGTCGCCAGGCTGGATCCATGACAGCACTCCACGACACCTCCAGCGCCCCCGCCCGGCTCCACCGCCTCCACCTGCGCGCGGTCGAACCCGGGCGCCATGCGACCCTCAAGCAGGTCGGCCGGCAGCGCTCTGCGCGCCAGCACGTCGAGCGACTGCGGCTGTTCGCGGCGATGCGCTCGCGCCCGCCCGTGTTCGCGTACTGGTCGGCGGCGCTGGTGCACGGTCTCCCCCTGCTCTGCCCTCCGCCCGCCACCGTCCACGTGGCGGCCGTCGGATCGGCCGACCACGCCGATCACGGCATCGTCGCGCACCGTCGCACCGGAGAGCGGCCGGCGGTGAGAAAGCGCGACCTCCTGGCGACGCCGGTCCCCGAGACCGTCGCTGCTCTCGCGGGGAGGACGTCCTTCGTGGAGGGCGTGGTGCTCGCGGACCACGCCCTCCAGACTGGCGCGTACGGCGAGCGCGTTCCCCTCACCACGCGCGAGGAGCTGTTGGAATCCGCCGGCCTGCTGCGCGATCCGCAGGAGCGGCGACGGGCGCTCGCCGTCGCCCGGTTCGCCGACGGTCGCGCCGAGTCGCCTCTCGAGTCGGTGAGCCGGGCCACGATGGCTCTCGTCGGAGCGCCTCCTCCCGACCTGCAGGTGCGGCTCCACGACTTGGAGGGTGTCTTCGCCCGTCTCGACTTCGTCTGGCCTGGGCTCGGACTCGCCGGGGAGGCGGACGGCGCCGAGAAGCTCCAGCACCCGGCCTTCCGGCAGTTCCCGGACGTGCGAGAGGCTCTCGCGGCACGCACGGAGCGGGATCGACGGATCGAGGCGGTGGGGCTGCGCGTCCTGCACTGGCGGTGGGCCACGGGGCGGCGCGTCGATCTGATGCGGGAGTTTCTCCGCCGGGAGGGGGTGCCGCTGGACCCGCGGACCCGACTCGGAGAGCTGGAGCTGGGACCGGGCTCATGACGCACAAAGAACGGGACCGGCGTTCGCCGATCCCGCTCCGAACGGCGCCTCGCGCCGCCGCTCTCGTGGTTCCAAGACCGCCTAGGCGGTGTCCGAACTCTTCGTCCGTGCTCCGGTCAGCGGCTTGGTCTGGTTTGCGAGGTCCATGCTCACCATAGGCAGTCTCCCTTCGTCGACGGACCCGTTCGGTTGAAACGGTGACCTCATTCTGCGCCCGACCCGGCGAGAGGTAAACCCCCGCGGCCTCATGCGCGGGAACTGGTGCGTCGCGATCGCAGGAGGAGGCGGAGGCAGAGGGCCGCCGCGCCGACCGCGCCGGCGCCGATGGCCCGGTGTACTCGAAGGCGTCCGCCCCGGCGAAGCCCGCTTCGGGGGTGTAGTCGCCGCCGCCGGCGGTGCGTTCGACACCACGCCGCCTGCTGCCAGCAGCACCACCGAGATGGGTCGGAATCCGAGCGCGGGAACGAGGACGATGCGGGGACATGCGTGATCACGCCTCTGCCCAAACGACGAAGGGCCGAACCCTCACGGGTCCGGCCCTCAGCCGAAATGCCTGCCCGGTGGACCGGGCGGGGACTTACTTGTTGATCTTGGTCACCGTACCGGCGCCCACGGTGCGGCCACCCTCACGGATGGCGAAGCCGAGGCCCTCCTCCATGGCGATCGGCTGGATCAGCTCGACCGACATGTCGGTGGTGTCGCCGGGCATGACCATCTCGGTGCCCTCGGGCAGCGAGATGACGCCGGTGACGTCGGTGGTACGGAAGTAGAACTGCGGGCGGTAGTTCGTGTAGAAGGGGTTGTGACGGCCACCCTCCTCCTTCGAGAGGATGTAGGCAGTGCCCTCGAAGTTGGTGTGCGGCGTGACCGAACCCGGCTTCACGACGACCTGGCCGCGCTCCACGTCCTCGCGCTTGGTGCCGCGGAGGAGCAGACCACAGTTCTCGCCGGCCCAGGCCTCGTCGAGCTGCTTGTGGAACATCTCGATACCCGTGACCGTGGTCTTCTGCGTCGGGCGGATGCCGACGATCTCGACCTCGGAGTTGATGGCGAGGGTGCCGCGCTCGGCGCGACCGGTGACGACCGTGCCACGACCGGTGATCGTGAAGACGTCCTCGATCGGCATCAGGAACGGCTTGTCCTTGTCGCGCACCGGGTCCGGGATGGACTCGTCGACGGCGTCCATGAGGTCGAGGACCGACTGGACCCACTTCTCGTCGCCCTCGAGAGCCTTGAGGCCCGAGACGCGCACGACCGGGGCGTTGTCGCCGTCGAAGTCCTGGCTGGAGAGCAGCTCGCGGACCTCGAGCTCGACGAGCTCCAGGATCTCCTCGTCGTCGACCATGTCGGACTTGTTCAGCGCGACGAGCAGGTACGGAACGCCGACCTGCTTGGCCAGCAGCACGTGCTCGCGGGTCTGAGCCATCGGACCGTCGGTGGCGGCGACCACGAGGATCGCGCCGTCCATCTGAGCGGCACCGGTGATCATGTTCTTGATGTAGTCGGCGTGACCCGGGGCGTCGACGTGCGCGTAGTGGCGCTTCGGGGTCTCGTACTCGACGTGCGAGATGTTGATCGTGATACCACGCTGACGCTCTTCCGGAGCCGAGTCGATCGACGCGAAGTCGCGCTGCACGTTGGTCGCCGACGGGTACTTGTCAGCAAGCACCTTGGAGATCGCCGCGGTGAGCGTCGTCTTGCCGTGGTCGACGTGACCGATGGTTCCGATGTTCACGTGCGGCTTAGTCCGCTCGAACTTGGCCTTAGCCACTGTGGTCCTCCTCAGGACTCTCGTGCAGACACCCCGGTCGACGGATTTCGACCGGAGGGCCTACGGGATTGGTTTCTTATGTTACGGGATGTTGCCTGGGAGCAGTGACCGAGGTCACTCGCCCTTGCTCTTCTGGACGATCTCGTCGGCCACAGCCTTCGGGACCTCCGCGTAGCTGTCGAACTGCATCGAGTACACCGCACGGCCCGAGGTCTTGGACCGCAGGTCGCCGATGTAGCCGAACATCTCGGACAGCGGGACGTTGGCGCGGACGACCTTGACGCCGCTCGCATCCTCCATGGACTGGATCTGTCCACGGCGGGAGTTGAGGTCGCCGATGACGTCGCCCATGTACTCCTCCGGCGTACGCACCTCGACCGCCATGAGCGGCTCGAGGAGCACCGGGTTCGCCTTGCGCGCAGCCTCCTTGTAGGCCATCGAGCCGGCGATCTTGAACGCCATCTCCGAGGAGTCGACGTCGTGCGAGGCACCGTCGACGAGCGTCGCCTTGACACCCACCGTCGGGAAGCCGGCGAGGACGCCGACCTGCATCGCGTCCTGGATGCCCGCGTCGACCGAGGGGATGTACTCGCGCGGGACGCGACCGCCGGTGACGGCGTTCACGAACTCGTACGAGGTCTCCGGGGTCACCTCGAGCGGCTCCAGGGTGATCTGCACCTTAGCGAACTGACCGGAACCACCGGTCTGCTTCTTGTGGGTGTAGTCGTACTTCTCCACCGTGCGGCGGAGGGTCTCGCGGTAGGCCACCTGCGGCTTGCCGACGTTGGCCTCGACGTTGAACTCGCGCTTCATGCGGTCCACGAGGATGTCGAGGTGCAGCTCGCCCATGCCCTTGATGACCGTCTGACCGGTCTCCTGGTTCTGCTCGGTGCGGAACGTCGGGTCCTCTTCGGCGAGCTTCTGGATGGCCGTGCCGAGCTTCTCCTGGTCGGCCTTGGTCTTCGGCTCGATGGCGACCTCGATGACGGGCTCCGGGAAGGTCATCGACTCGAGGACGACCTGGTGGTCCGGGTCACTCAGGGTGTCACCGGTGGTGGTGTCCTTGAGGCCGATCACCGCGTAGATGTTGCCGGCGGTGACGAAGTCGACCGGGTTCTCCTTGTTGGCGTGCATCTGGAAGATCTTGCCGATGCGCTCCTTCTTGCCCTTGGTCGAGTTCACGACACCGGCGCCGGAGTCGACGCGGCCCGAGTACACGCGCACGTAGGTCAGGCGACCGAAGAACGGGTGCACGGCGACCTTGAACGCGAGGGCCGAGAACGGCTCGGTGGCGTCGGCGTGGCGGAGGATGACCTCCTCCTCGTCGCGCGGGTTGTGCGCCTCGATGGCGGGCACGTCGAGCGGCGACGGGAGGTAGTCGATCACGGCGTCGAGCATCGGCTGCACGCCGCGGTTCTTGAACGCGGAACCGCAGAGAACGGGGTAGATCTCGTTGTTCACGGTGAGCTTGCGGATGGCCGCCTTGATCTCCGCGACGGTGATCTCCTCGCCGCCGAAGAACTTCTCGAGCAGCGCGTCGTCGGTCTCGGCGACGGTCTCCAGGAGGCGGTTGCGGTACTCCTCGGCCTTCTCCTGAAGGTCGGCCGGGATCTCCTGGACCTCGTACTTGGCGCCCATGGTCACGTCACCCTTGGCGTCGCCGGGCCAGACCAGCGCGCGCATCTCGACCAGGTCGACGACGCCGACGAAGTCGGACTCGGAGCCGATCGGGAGCTGCATCACCAGCGGCTTGGCGCCGAGGCGGGAGACGATGGTGTCGACGGTGAAGTAGAAGTCGGCGCCCAGCTTGTCCATCTTGTTGACGAAGCAGATGCGCGGGACGACGTACTTGTCGGCCTGACGCCACACGGTCTCCGACTGGGGCTCGACGCCCTCCTTCGCGTCGAAGACAGCGACGGCGCCGTCGAGGACGCGGAGCGAGCGCTCCACCTCGACGGTGAAGTCGACGTGACCCGGGGTGTCGATGATGTTGATCTGGTTCTTGTTCCAGAAGCAGGTGACCGCGGCGGACGTGATGGTGATGCCGCGCTCCTTCTCCTGCTCCATCCAGTCGGTGGTCGACGCGCCGTCGTGCGTCTCACCGATCTTGTGGTTGACGCCCGTGTAGAACAGGATGCGCTCGGTCGTGGTGGTCTTGCCGGCATCGATGTGGGCCATGATGCCGATGTTGCGGACCTTCTTGAGGTCGGTGAGCACGTCCTGTGCCACAGGGATTCCTCCGAAAAATAGAGAGTGGAAGGGGTGCCGCCCGGGCGCGGCACTGCTACGAGTACAACGCCCGGACGACGAAAATGTTTACCAGCGGTAGTGCGCGAAGGCCTTGTTCGACTCGGCCATCTTGTGCGTGTCCTCGCGGCGCTTGACAGCAGCGCCCAGACCGTTGGAGGCGTCGAGGATCTCGTTGGTGAGACGCTCGGTCATCGTCTTCTCGCGACGACCCTTGGCGTAGCTGGTGAGCCAGCGCAGCGCGAGCGTGTTCGCGCGGTGCGGCTTGACCTCGACCGGCACCTGGTAGGTCGAGCCGCCGACGCGGCGGCTGCGGACCTCGAGGGTGGGGCGGATGTTGTCGAGCGCCTTCTTGAGCGTGACGACCGCGTCCTGGCCGGACTTGGTCGAGACGCCCTCGAGCGCGTCGTAGACGATGCGCTCGGCGAGGCCCTTCTTGCCGTCGAGGAGGATCTTGTTGACGAGCTGGCTGACGACCGGCGAGCCGTACACCGGGTCGGCGACGACGGGGCGCTTCGGAGCGGGACCCTTGCGAGGCATTACTTCTTCTCCATCTTCGCGCCGTAGCGGCTGCGAGCCTGCTTGCGGTTCTTGACGGCCTGGGTGTCGAGCGCGCCACGGACGATCTTGTAGCGGACGCCGGGCAGGTCCTTCACACGGCCGCCGCGGACGAGCACCATCGAGTGCTCCTGCAGGTTGTGGCCCTCACCGGGGATGTACGCGGTGACCTCGGTCCCGTTCGAGAGCTTGACACGCGCGACCTTGCGGAGCGCCGAGTTCGGCTTCTTGGGGGTGGTGGTGTAGACACGGGTGCACACGCCGCGCTGCTGGGGGTTGGACTTCAGGGCGGGAGCCTTGGTCTTGGTGACCTTCGGCGACCGGCCCTTCCGAACCAACTGCTGAATGGTTGGCACTGAACTTCTCCTTTTATGGACTGCACGGTGACAGTTGTTGCTTTTTCCCCGCACCCCGAGCGACCCGCTTCGCGGGCGATCGAGGAGTTGGGGAGTATCGGACCGATGGCCGATATGCCGTGGGGGCGATGATTCCGTGCGGTCTCTCCGCCCATCGGATGAGTACGTGCCGGCCCGCTCGTGTCGGCTCTCGCGAGCACACAACAAGCGCGCGACAGAGCGCACACCCGATAAATACTATCGTCCGCGCGGTGGGCGGTCAAATGAACGAGGGCGTGCTAGCGGGCTGTCCGCGCACAGCGAAAGGGAGGCGCGCGGTGAAGTCTCGGGTGATCACCGGCGCCGCGATGCACCGCGGTGACGGCCGCCCGCGTGGGCCGAAGTCTGGCATCCACTATATATATGCCAATCTTTCCCGGTGCAGACCTTCGAACGCGCCGTCCTGGGCGGCCTCCAGCTCGACCGGGCGGACCTCGACGAGTCCAGCCGCCACGTCATCGACCTCGCCCGCGCGGACGGCGGGATCGTCGTCACCTCCAACGTCTCGATCTCGCGCCACCTGCGCACCGTCGGCCTCCCCGAGCTGGAGGAGCAGACCTCCTTCTGGACCGTCGACGGCGTCCCGCTCACCTGGCTGCTGAGGATCGCGGGCAAGGGCCGGTTCCCCCGCGTCACCGGGACGGATCTGATGAACGCCGTCATCGAGCATCCGGAAGCGACCGACCTGCGCGTCGGCATCGTCGGGGCACACGCGGCCGAGGCGGAGGCGTTCTATCGCGCGCGAGGCCATGCGCACGTGCACGGCGCGGCCCTCCCGTTCGCCGAGCCGGGCAGCCCGGCGCTGATCGACGCCGCGAGCGCGTTCATCGAGCGGGTGCGCCCGGACGTGCTGTTCGTCTGCCTGGGCTTCCCGAAGCAGGAGCGCCTGATCCTGGAGCTGCGGACGAGGCACCCCCAGGGCGTCGTCTACATCGGGGCCGGGGCCGCTGCGCAGATGAACACCGGGCACTTCCCGCGCGCGCCGCACCTGATGCGCCGGCTCGGCCTGGAGTGGGTGTGGCGGATGGGGCAGGACCCGTCGCGGCTCGTGAAGCGATACCTGCTCCAGGACCTGCCGTGGCTCGTCGGGATGATCCCGGTGGCTCTGGTCGAACGGGTGCGGAGCCGGCGCGAGAAGCCCGTGAGGGAGCCTCGTCCGCTCGATGCGGGCTCCGCAGCGGCGGAACGCTCTGCGACCGAGGGCGCCGACCGGGCCGCGTAGCCGCTCAGGCCCTCGTCATGCGCCCGCCTGCGCTCCTGGCCCGCTGTCCGAGATCAGCGGGGTGAAGAGCGCGCCCCCGCCGTCGAAGGTCAGCATGCCGTGGAAGTCGAAGCTCCACGGGTCGGTGTAGCCCTGGCCGGTCGCCCCGTCGGACTTGCGGGTCAGCGTGGCCTCCGCCGAGATGCTGCCTGACGTGCTTTCGACCATCCAGCCTCCCGTCGTCCACACCGGGTCGATCGTGACTTCCGGGCGGGTGTGGAGCTGCCAGCGCACGTCGCTGATGTCGTCGGCGGCGTTGTCCGGGTAAGTGCCGAACGGGCAGTGGGCCGGCACCGCGTCGTGGGAGGCGACGCACCCGTCCAGCCAGGCGTTGATCGTGGTGCGCGCCGCCGCCTGGCCGCCGTCCGAGAGCCGGGCGGTGAACACGGTGGGTGAGAGGGCGCTGCCGGCGGGGGTGGTGGTGATGGCGCGCATGGGGACGTCGAAGTTGGCGCTCGTCGAGACGAGCGCGACCGGGTAGGTGCCGGGCAGCGCGCGGAGGGTGACGGCGGCGCCGAGCGGCATGTTCTCCGGCTTCACGCCGGCGACGGTGTACTGGATCCCGGCCGGGCCCTCGACCATGAGGTCCACGGTGTCGGGCTCGATGCGGCCGAGGCGCCAGAACGGGAGCCCGGGGAGGCCTCCCGCCTTCTCCACGACGAACGAGCGGTCATACGTGCGATCACCCTGCGTGATCTGGGCCTGCACGGTCGTGCTGGCGCCGCGGGTGATCGGGGACTGCACGGTGAAGGAGCTGATGCGGTCGGTGATCTTCGCGTAGGCGGCGTCGTTGAGCAGCACGTCCCCGCTGTTGGCGCGGATCCCGGCCAGCTTCATCGCCGCCTCCGCCTTGCCGTGCTCGAGCTCGCCCAGGTACTGCGCGACCAGCGTGCGCGGGAGGTTCTGGATTGCGATGACCGCCGACAGTGACACGGTGACGCCCGCGGCGGTGACCAGGAGGGTGACGGCGGCGATGAGGGCGATGATCCAGCGGCCCGCGTGCGAGCGCCGGGGTTCGGCGGGAGCGGGCGCGGGTGCGGGGAGGATGTCGTCGGCCGAAAGGGCAGGGGCTGGAGCGTCGGACATCGGAACCTCTCTATCGGGTTCCCGCAGTGTATCGACCGGGGGTGGACCGCCGCGTCCACCCGTTCGGGTCACCCGGCGCGCTCCTGGTCTGCTACTCGTCGCCGGGCCGCTCCCACGGCCAGCGCGGCCTCCCCCGCTGCCGGAAGCGGCCGACCAGGACGAGCTGGTAGAGCAGCATCATCAGGACGGCCGCGGCCCCGGCGGCGATGGCGTAGAGGCTCCCGAGTTGCCCGGCGGCGAAAAGTATGAAGTGCAGGAGGTCGCCGGTCGCGAGCGCGCCGGCCACTCCCCCGGTGAGGCAGTAGGCGAGGTAGCACGCGACGCCCGCGCCGAGCGCGTTGAGCGGCGCGATGCGCTGCTGATCGCCCGGCACGCGGATCCCGGTGAGGATCAGGAGGACGAGGAGCACGGCCACGGCGACGCCCGTCATGATCGGCCCGACCAGCGGCCCGGCCGACGGGTCCGGGATCACCTCGGTGTCCGTCCCGAGCGAGATCAGCCCGAACGCCGCCACGACGACGGCCAGATAGAGGCCGGCGGCGAAGCAGGCGACGACGATGGCGTAGGAACGCTCCTCACGCATGGGAGCCCCCTCGAAAACGGTTCAGTACGGTCGGTCAGTACCCCTGAGCGTACGCGTTGGCGGCCTGGTTCTGGGCGTCCGCGAGGTGCTGCTCGTAGTCGGCCTGGGCCTCCGCGTTGCGCGCCTTCAGCTTGCGTCCGCGCGCGGCGAGCCAGGCTCCCGTCCACACCGACATCTCGCGGGCGATGACGCCGGCGAGGACCGCGAACGGGTTCACCCAGACGCGGCTGAGGATGAGCGCCTGCTCGTCGGCGTTGCGCGACAGGTAGTGCGCGTCCGAGAGCTCGGCGCCGATGTAGACGAGGTAGACGAAGATCGCGACGAACAGGCCGCCGAGGATGTACGCCCACCAGCGGGCCCGGTTGATGATCTGGATGAGCACGACCATCCCGACGAAGAACGCCACGATCGGCGCCCAGCCGGCGAGCTGCGTCGTGAAGTACTGCGTGAGCACCGGCAGGAACTCGCTGCTCGGCGTGAGCATCGCGCCGACGACGACCACGGCGACGGCCCAGAGCACGGCGAACGCGACGGTGCCGACCAGCGCGATGAGGATGCCGATGCCGCGGTTGCTCTTGCGCTTGGGCGGCTCCGGACGCTGCAGGAAGATCGGCGCGACCGGCTGCGGGATGAACGGCGGCGGGGTCTGCGCGGGAGCAGCGGCAGCGGTGGCCTCGCCCTGCGGTGCGGCGGGCGGCTGCTGTGCCTGCTGCTGGGTGGCCTCCGGCGCTGTCGCCTGCTGCGCTGTCGCCTGCTGGGCGGCCTCCCCCGCGATGATGACCGGCGCGGCGGACTCTGCGGGGGACGCGGTGTCCACGGTCGCGTCGCCCGCGGCGGTGGCGCCCTGCTCGCTGGAGGAGCGCGCGACGGCCGCCGCGACGTCGTCGGGCGACGAGGTCACGGGCTCCGGCTCGATCGCCGCGGTCGGCGGGGTCGAGGCGGGGGCGGCGGGCACCTCCGCCGCCGCGTCGTCCGCGGGACGGTTGAGGTGGCCCCGAGCGGAAACGGGCGCCGACGGCGGCACGCTCATCTCCGGGTCGGTGTCGTGAGGCTCACCCGCGGAGGCGGGGGCCGGTTCGGCGTTCGGTCCGGGCTCGGCGGCGGCCGACTCGGCCGGCGCGGTCGCGGGCGGGGTGGCAGGTTCGACCGACCCCGCTTCATCCCGCTTGTCGGCGGGTTCCGGTGTCGTGTCGCTCATGCTGGCACTCCTCGCTGCGCCCCCGGTGGGCACCCTGTGATGTGGTGCCCACTGTAGCAACGGGGGACGGCGGGGCGAGGGAGGTAAGGCGGGAGGGCGGTTACTTGGAGGGGGTGGGGGTCGGAGTCGGCGTGGGCTGGGCGCCGGACAGGACGTAGACGAGGCCCTTGACCGTGTACGTCACCGCGCTGGCCGCGGCGGCGCCTCCCTGGCCCGACGACGCCGACTTGTCCTCGGTGCCCGAGAACCCCGTGACCAGCACCAGCCGTGGGCCGTGCTGGAGCTCACCGAGGAACGCGATCGCCCCGTCGGTCGAGCCCTTGACCGTGATCGTCAGCGGGATCGCGACGAAGTTGCTCGCGGTGATCAGAGAGTTGGTCGTCGTTTTCGGCGCCTGCGGGGCCGTCGGGGCCGCAGGCGCGGTCGCGGTGGGCGCCGGGGTCGGGCTCGGCGACGGGGAGGCCGTGCTGGTCGCAGTCGGGGTCGCGGCGGCCGAGACGGGAGGCGTGTACGCGACGGGATCGGACGGGTCGAAGCCCGTGATCGTCTCGCCCGTCGACGCGGCGAGCACGTGGAGGTCGGCGAGGAGCGCGTCGAGAGAACGGGTCGACGGGATCGAGAGCTGCAGCTTCGCGAGCTGTCCCTTGAACTGGTCGATGTTCGCGTAGTCCTTCTTGAGCTTCTGCAAGGTGACCTCGGACGCCTGGTTGGAGGACGTGATGGTCGCCGTCTGATCCGCTGCGGCGGAGGCCGCCGTGAGCTGCGGCTGCACCCCGAACAGGTAGCCGAGGCCGATGACGAGCGCGATGGCGAGCCCGACGCCCGCGATGACGAGTCGCTGCTTGTCCATGTCACTTTCCCTTCGGGGCGAAGCGGCCGTCGAAGGCCGACGCGTCCAGATGCATGATCGCCGAGGCCGTATAGCCCGACTGGTCGAGGGTGATGCTGCCCGGGGAGACGTCGGCGACCGAGGGAAGCGCGGCGAGTTGCGCCAGCCAGGCGGACACCTCATCGAGGCTCGTGGCCCGCACGTCGATGGTGACGGTGGCGACGCGAGACCCCTCCAGCGGGACCGCCGACTGCTGATATGCGGCCAGCGGCGACGCGGAGTCGATCGTGATGCCGGAGAGCGAGAGTCCTCCGCCGATCGTGCCGCGCACCTTGGTGAGGAACGCGGTCCAGTCGACCTCGGTCGAGGCGCCGACTTCCTGGGCCGCCTTGGTGAGTGCGATCTGGCTCTGCACCTGGCGCACGCCCACGTACTTCTGCTGCTGCTGCGTCAGCGAGACGGTCTGCTGCTGGGCGGCCGAGAGCGACGAGCCCGCCTGCAGGGCGAGGAAGGTGCTGCCGCCGATCGCGCCGGCGACGATGATGATCACGATGACGAGGGCGAGCACCAGACGGCGGGCGATCGCATCGTGACGGCGCGCGGTCTTGACCTCGGGCGGCAGGAGATCGGCCCGCGGCTCCAGGTGGATGAACGATGGGGCGGTGGGCGCCGTTGCGGCCTTGCCCTTCCGCTGGGGTGCGGCCTGCGCCGGCTTCTCCCCTTTCGGGGAGCGGCCGCGACGGCGTCCGCCCTCACCGGGCTCCGGTGTCTCCGCACCCTGGCGGGTCAGCTCGGTGGTCATGCTGCCTCACTTCCCATCGCGAGTCCGAGGGCGACGGTGATGGCCGCCTGATCGTGACGCAGCCGCTGCGCGTCGAGGCTGCGGGAGAGCGCGATCGACGCGAACGGGTCGCCGATCCTCGCCGGTACCCGCGTGTAGTCGGCCACCGCATTCGCGAAGCCGGGAAGCTGTGAGCCGCCGCCGGTCAGGAGGATCCCGGCCACCGGATGCGTCGGTCGCGTGTTCGAGTAATACGAGATCGTGTTGCGCAGGCTGACGAGCAGATCGGCGACGATCTCCATCACGGCGGAGGCGACCGGCTGGCCCTCGGTCGCTGCGAGATCCGGCGCGATGCCGTGGACGCGCTTGAGGCGTTCGGCCTCCTCCGGCGCGACACCGAGGCGGGCGGCGAGACCTGCGGTGATGTCCGAGCCGCCCGCAGCGATGATGCGGACGAACTGGGGCACCCCCTCGGCGGCGACGACCACGCTGGTCGTGCTGGCGCCGACATCCACCAGGGCGACGGTGCCCTGCACGCGTGGCCGCGCCAGGAGCAGGCGGTCGAGCGCGAACGGGATGAGGTCGACTTCGACCGGCGTCAGCCCGGCGGCCTGCACCGCTTTGACGTTGCCGAGCACCGCCTCCTTCACGGCGGCGATGAGCAGTCCGTGTGTGGTCGGACCGTTCTCGGTCATCGACTCCGACACCGGGTAGAAGTCCAGCAGCGCGTCCTGCACGGGTACCGGGAGCATCTCCTGCGCCACGAACGGAAGCGACTCCCGGATGCGCTGGAGGGGCGCGGACGGCACGCTCAGGTCGCGGGCGAGCACGCGCTGGTTGCCCATCCCGAGCACGACCTTGCGGGTCTTGAACCCTCCGACGCTCCAGAGCTGTTTGAGGATGCCGCCCACGGTGTTGGGCTCGAGCACCTCGCCGCGGCTGACAGCGCCCTCGGAGAGCGGGAGCTCGGCGTAGCGCAGCAGCGTCGGCCGGGGCTTGCCCGGGTCGCCGAGTTCGACCGCGCGGATCGTCGTCGTTCCGATGTCCACGCCCACGATCGTCTTAGCCATTGAGCTGTCTCCCTCCGGGCGCCATCACTGGACGCCGATCATGGCGAAGTACGACGCGACGGTAGCCGCACCGAAGAAGATTCCGAACCAGGCTCCGGACAGCATCCACGGGCCGAAGGGGATGCCTCCGGTGCGCTTCACGCGTTTCGAAGCGAGCAGGGCGACGCTGAAGATCCCGCCGAGGACGAAGGCGGCGAACGCTCCGACGACGAGCTGTGCCCAGCCGGCCCACGCGAGGGCGAAGCCGAGGACCGCCGCGAGCTTGACGTCGCCGAAGCCCATGCCGCCGGGACGGACCAGGGCCAGAATGAGATAGAAGAGGAAGAGCGCCGCGGCGCCGATCGCAGCCTGGCCCAGTCGTGCCCAGTCGCCGGCGACGGCGGCCGACGCGCCAAGCAGCGCGACCACGGCGATCGCCGTCGGCAGGACGATCGCATCAGGGAGGCGATGCTTCTCGACGTCGATGATGGCGAGCGCGACGCTCACGGCGGCCAGCCACAGGTAGGCAGTCAGCTCGAGAATGGCCGCTGCCGGCGGGCGCCCGGAGACCCGCAACGGGCCGAGGAACGCGAATGCGACGACGGCGAACAGGAGCGCCGTGCCCAGCTCGACGAGCGGATAGCGCACAGGGATCCGGGTACGGCAGTCGCGGCACCTGCCGCGCAGCAGCAGCCAGGAGAGCACCGGGATGTTGTCGTAGGGCCGGATCGCGCTGTGACATGACGGGCAGGCGCTCGCGGGGCGGAGGATGGAGAGCCCGGCGGGCACGCGGTAGACGACAACGTTGAGGAACGACCCGATGAGCGAGCCGAACAGGGCGACGACGACGACCATGATCGGCACCTATCCCGAGATGTTCCGGGTGGAGAACACCGTGTCGAGGTGTCCGGGGACGGGTGGGGTGGGCGGGTTGTAGGTGCCGTTGTTGAAGTCCACGCCCGGCAATCCCATCGAGACGAAGTTGAGTGTGTACGAGTTGTTGAATCCGACGCCCGCCGAGTAGATCTGCCCCCACCAGGTGCTCCCGGTGTTGGCCAGAACGCACGGGGTGTAGATCATGATCGGCGCGGTCGCGTCGTTGTTCACCTGGTTCTCGATCTTGGTCGTGAGCCCGGGGGTCGGGCACGTGGGCGAAGCGTCCTTCACCGAGTCGGGCGTCACGATGTAGAGCCGGTGCGTGCCCGTCCCTGCCGCGGACGTGATCGTCAGGCTCTTGAGGTCGAACGCGTCGGCGATCAGCGCGACGTCCGTCTTCAGGGTGATGTTGCTGGTGCTGCCCGTGAGGTTCACCATGCCGAGCGGGCATCTCGAGTCGGCGAGTACGACGGTCGGGGTGGTCGCCGCGTTGATGGCGGCGGCGACATCGGGGCCCTGGCAGGTCGCCGGAACGGCCTCCGGCCAGAGGGTCCCCGACGGGTTCGCCCAGTCGGTGTGGCGATACGCGAAGTCGACCCAGTTCGGAACCGTCGGCGGCGTCGGCGTGACGATGCCGGAGACGTTCTGGGTGATGCGGGAGGCAGGGAGTCCGCTCCCGGAGACCGACACGGTGCCCGCGGTCTTGAACGTGCCGCCCACGCTTCCCGAGACGGTCGACTGGCCGCCCGCGGGACCGGCGATGACGCTGCCGCCGACGCTGCCGACGATGCTCACCGGACCGGACGACGTGACGTTGCCGTTCACCTGCGCACCGTTGGCGATCGTCACGACGGGCGAACCCGATCCGCTGCCGTGCACGTTGCCCGTGATGACGCTGTTGTTGCCGACCTGCACGGTGTTGGAGGCCCACAGGTCGCCGTTGATGGTGCACCCGCTCGGAGACTGGTAGGAGCCCGCCCCGAGGATGACATCGCCCTGGATCGTTCCGCCGGTCTGGCAGCTCGCGCTACCGCTTCGGAACTCGATGCCCGGGCTGCTGGTGCCGCTCTGTGTGATCGTGATGTTGGTGATCGTGGAGTCCGTGACGCCGTAACCGTAGACGGCGGCTCCGGAACCCTGGATCGACTGTCCGGGGATGAACGGGATGTAGTTGTAGATGGTCTCCACGGTCCGGGTGACCGCGGACCATGCCGACGCCGTGCCGACGGAGACGATCTTGACCCTGTTGACGTCGCTCGCGGTGGACGGGCAGCCCGTGATCCAGGTCGTGCCGGTGACCGTGCGCTGGTATGAAAGCGTCACCGAGTACTTGGGGGTCACGCTGCTGGTGTACGGCAGGGTGCAGGTGCCCTGGGTCATCTGCGCCGCCACGACGGCCACGCCGGCCTGGGCTGCGGCCTGGGCCTGGACGGCCGCACGGCTCGTGTCGCTGTAGCGGAACGACGTGACAACCATGGTGCTGCCCAGCAGCAGGAACGCCATGAGCACGGCGGCGACGCCGATCACGGCCACGAGCGCCCCGCCCCGGTCGTCACTGCGACGAGGGAGGCGCACGGAAAGGCGACGGATCAGAAGCATGGCGAGCTCACAGGTGTCGTGTTGGCGATGTGGACGGTGGTCTCGATGTGGACGGGCTTCTGCGACCCGTTCACGACATCGAACTTCAGGTCGACGCGCGTTCCGCTCGGGGTGGCGAAGACCGTGGAGGACTGGGCGGCGGAGACGTTCGCGCCGAGCCCGCTTCCGATGATCTCCCAGCTCGAGTCCGGCGCGCCGGACGGCATCGCGATCGCGGCCGCGGGGAAGACCGTCTTGACGTAGATCGAGCCTCCCCCGGCCGGGTTGAAGTACCAGGCGCTGCAGCCGATGGAGGCAGTGGTCTGGGTGGGGTCGCTGGCCGCCGTCATCGAATACACCCGGGCCTGGAGCAGCTGCGCACCGGAGACCGGGTCGGTGGTGACCGACACGGCGGTGGCGTTCGCGACGCCCTGCGTCACCGAGCGGGCGACCAACTGGCCGAGCGTCGCCGACGCCGTGGCGGCCCGGGTGCTCGTCTGCGCCTTGTTGGCGCTGATCAGGAGGCCGGTCACCGCGACGAGGACCATGATGGTCAGCGCGGAGGCGACGATGAGTTCGATCAGCGTGAATCCCTCGTCCGCCTTCTCGGCGTCCCGGCGCATCACGATGCCGCCTTGACGAGGACCAGAGTCGTGACCGAGGCGATGACGGACGAGCTGCCCGACAGGGTCACGGTGACCTTGACCTGGATGGTGCTCGGATACGAGGCCGGGCACGGCAAGGTGACGATCCGGTGCGGCTGCAGGCTGACCCCGCGACCGTCGACCACGGCAGGGACGGTCTCGGTCTGATAGGACTGCAAGGCGGCGCAGGTGGCAGCACGGCTCTGCGCGTCGTCGATCTGCTGACCGGCGAGCTGGCTCGCCGTGGCGATCGTGGTGTTGGTGGAGGTGGCCCGCATCTGGGAGACGAACGCCGGCACGAGTGCCAGGGCGACGACGACCAGCAGGAGCATGGCGACCATCACTTCGATCAGCGTGAAGCCGGAGTCGTCTCGGACGAGACGGGAAGACTTCTTCACGGGTTCACCTCCCTTCGATTTCGGGTCTCTCGGGGTGTGGGTGGGTCTTGTTCGCCGCATATGGCGAAAGGTGGGCGGACAGCCGTGGGATCACGACCATCCGCCCACCGCGGATCAGCAGCCGGCCGGCTTGGTCTTCGACGCTCCGGTCGAGTCGGTCGCGTAGAACACGGTGTGACCGCTGCTCGTGCTCGTCGCGGTGACACAGAAGCCGCTCCCCGCGGCAGCCGGGGTGTAGGTCAGGCTCTGCGTGTTGTTGCTGAGGCTGGCACCACCGCTGATCGCTTCCGGGGTGAGGACCTTTCCAGTGGCGTCGACCACAGCAGTGGAGGCCGGCAGGGCGCCGGTGCTCGTCTGCATGCTGACGACGGCGGTCTTGAGGTTGACGACGTCGGACTGAGCCGAGCTGTCCTTGGCGTTGTCCTGGATACCGAGGTAGACGGGGATCGCGATCGCGGCGAGGATGCCGATGATGATCACGACGACCAGGAGTTCGATGAGGGTGAAGCCCTTCTCGACCTCCTCGCCCTGCAGGAGGGCCTTACGACGGTCGTTCAGCTTGCCCATGAGTCGGAAGTACATTGCAGTTCCATTCGGTCGGATTGGCGGGGAGACCGGGCTGCGAGACTCCCGATCGGCTTCGATGCTATTTCGCGGGTGACGTGCGGCTTAATCCCGCGAGTGGGGGGTTTACGGTATTTCGGTGGCCCCAGTTGAGGGGCTCTGACCAGGGTTTTGTCCGCCAAAACGGGGACAGAAGCCGGGTAGGACTGCTGCCGCCCTACCCGGCGCCGGCGTCACGGGCAGACGCTGCCGGTCGGCTTGGTCTTGGTCGCCCCGCTCGAGTCGGTCGCGTAGAACACGGTGTGATTGGTGCTCGTGCTCGTCGCCTCGACGCAGAACTGGCTGCCGGTGCCCGGGGTGTAGCTGAGGCTCTGCGTGTTGTTGCTGAGGCTGGCGCCACCGCTGATCGCAGCGGAGGTGAGGATCTTCCCGGTGGAGTCGACCACAAGGGTGGAGGGCGACGGCAGGGCGCCCGTGCCCGTCTGCATGCTGACCACGGCGGTCTTGAGGTTGACGACGTCGGACTGGGCCGAGCTGTCCTTGGCGTTGTCCTGGATGCCCAGGTACACGGGGATGGCGATCGCGGCCAGGATGCCGATGATGATCACCACGACGAGGAGTTCGATGAGGGTGAAGCCCTTGTCCGTCTCCTCGCCGGCGGCCAGTGCCTTGCGACGGTCGTTCAGGGTGCCCATGATGCGGAAGTACATTGCAGGTCCATTCGTTCGGGTAACGGGAAGACCGGGCCTAGGAGACCGCCCGATCGAGGCCGATGCTATTTCTCAGGAAACATGCAAGATAATCCCGCAAGTGGGGGGTATTCTTCATTCTTCTGACCCCAGTTGAGGGGCTTTCGATGCGCGCTGAGGCGGGCGCGCGTCAGTGGATGAGCGTGGCGATCTGGAAGATCGGCATGTAGAGCGCGACGATCATGCCGCCGATGACGACGCCGAGGAAGGCGATCAGGAGCGGCTCGATGAGCGACGTGAGCGCCTCCGTCATCGACTCGACCTCGTTGTCGTAGAAGACCGCGATCTTGTCCAGCATCGTCTCCAGGGAGCCCGCATCCTCGCCCACGGCGATCATCTGGGTGACCATCGGCGGGAACACGTCCACGCGTGACATCGGCTTGGCGATCGACTCGCCCTTGCGGACCGAGTCGGCGACCTCTTCGAGGGCGTTCTGGATGACCCAGTTGCCGGAGGTCGCACCCACGATGTGGAGGGCCTGCAGGATCGGCACGCCCGCGCCGATCATGTTCGACAGGTTCTTCGAGAACCGCGCGATCGCGATCTTCTTGTTGAGGGCGCCGAACACGGGGATCCGGAACCGGATCGGGTCGGTATGCCGCCGGACGTCCTCGTTGTTCTTGTTGACCCGCCACCACAGCCAGCTGCCGATGATGAGAACCGCCAGCAACGGACCGAGCCAGACCATCGCCGCCGAGAGGTTGACGAGGATCTGCGTCGGCAGCGGCAGCTGCCCGCCCAGGCTCTGGAACATATTCTTGAAGATCGGGACGATGAAGATCAGCATGATGACGACGGAGACCAGCGACATCACCAGCACGACGACCGGGTAGGTCATCGCCGACTTGATCGTGGCTCGGAGCTTGACCTCCTTCTCGAAGTTCTCCGCGATCGACGAGAGGGCGCTGTCGAGGAAGCCGCCGGTCTCGCCCGCCCGGACCATGCTGATCATCAGCGGCGGGAAGTCCACGTCGTGCTTGGCCATCGCCGCCGACAACGACGTGCCGTCCTCCACGTCGTCGCGCACCGTGGAGAGGATCTCCCGCAGGCGCTTCGACTCGGTCTGGTCCGCCAGGATATTCAACGTCCGCAGCAGCGAGAGCCCCGAGCCGATCATCGTCGCCATCTGGCGGCTCATCACGGCGAGGTCCTTGAGCTTCACGACCTTCTGGAAGCCCGGGATCGTGATCTCCTTCTGGAGCCCCGTGCCCGCCGACGACTCCTGGATGGAGACCGGGCTGAGGCCCATCGCCCGCAGGCGGACGACGACGGCGCCCTCGCTGGGGGCGTCCAGCTTGCCTTTGACGAGCTTGCCGGCGTTGGTCCGCCCCGCGTACGCGAACGTCGCCGAGCCGGCCATCAGCGCACCGTCCCGGAGTAACGGTCGCCGAAGTCCGGCCCGCTCTCGGCGATGGCCCATGCGGAGGCCGCCGTGGGCGACTCCACGCGCTGGATGAGGCGGTCGAGGCCCTGCGGGTCGTGGGCCTTCTCGAACGCGGCGCCGCGGGTGATCGCGCCCGAGTCGACGAGGTCGGCGAGGTGCTGGTCCATGGTGTGCATCCCCTGGTCACGGCCCGCCTGCATCATCGAGCCGATCTGGTAGGTCTTGCCCTCGCGGATGAGGTTCGCGATGGCCGGCGTCGTCAGCATGACCTCGGTCGCGACGGCACGGCCGCGGCCGGACGCCTTCTTGACGAGGGTCTGACAGATGACGCCCTGGAGCGTCGCGGCGAGCTGGGCGCGCACCTGCTGCTGCTGGTGCGGCGGGAACACGTCGATGACACGGTCGATGGTCTGCGGAGCGTCCTGCGTGTGCAGGGTCGCGAAGACCAGGTGGCCGGTCTCGGCGGCGGTCAGAGCGACGGAGATGGTCTCCAGGTCGCGGAGCTCGCCGATGAGGATGACGTCGGGGTCCTGGCGCAGCACGTGCTTGAGGGCGTTGTTGAAGCTGTGGGTGTCGTGGCCGACCTCGCGCTGGTTGACGAGCGCCTTCTTGTGGGTGTGCATGAACTCGATCGGGTCCTCGACCGTCACGATGTGGTCGGCGCGCGTCGTGTTCACCAGGTCGATCAGCGCGGCCAGCGTGGTCGACTTGCCCGAACCGGTCGGACCGGTGACCAGGACGAGTCCACGGGGCAGTTGCGACAGCTTGGCCACACTGTCCGGGATGCCCAGCTCGTGCAGCCCCTTGATCTCCGTGGGGATGAGACGGAAGGCTGCGCCGACCGAGCCGCGCTGCTGGTAGATGTTGACGCGGAAACGCGAGTTCGCGGAGATCGTGAACGCGAAGTCGAGTTCGAGCTCGCGCTCGAACACCGCCCTCTGGCGCTCGTCGAGCAGGCTGAACAGGGCCTCGCGGGTGCGCTCGTGACCCCAGACCGTCGAGGAGCCGGCCGGGGTGAGCGCGCCGTCCACACGGACCATGGGCGCCGCGCCGACCGTCACATGGAGGTCGGAGGCCCGGAGGGTGACGACGGTGCGCAGAGCGGCGACCAGCTCCTGGTCGGCCGCAGCCAGCGCCTCGCGCTCCGCGGGGGTGAGCGTATGGAGGTCGTCCTCGGCCTCCTGTGCGACAGGCGCGGGGGCGGCGGGCGCGGAGGCGGCAGGCGGCTCATACGCGACGGGCGCCTGCTGCGACGGCGGCTCGTAGGCCGCGGCAGCGGGCTCGTACGCCGGAGCCGGCGGCTCGTACGCCGGAGGCTCGTACCCGCTGGTCGGCGCGACGTACGCCGGCGGCTCCACGGGCGCCGGAGCGAACTCGTATGCGGTCGTCGGCGGCGTGTACTCGTAGGCCGGCGCCGGAGGCTGAGCGGCCGGCGCAGCCGTGTCCGCCGGAGCAGGGTAGAACGAGGTCGGCAGCGGGTCCGCGAACGCGTCGAACGGCCCGGAGACCGGGCGCGCCCAGCCCGGGGCCTCGGGAGGCGTCACCGGGATCTCGTAGATCGGGCGACCCTCCGCGGCCTTCGCCGCGTTCCAGCCCTCGTTCGCTGCGTCCGTTGCCATCTGAACCCCTTCCCTACGCGACCACACGCAGAATCTCGTCGACCGACGTCTGACCGAGCTTGACTTTCTCCCAGCCGTCCTCGCGCAGGGTCAGCATCCCCTGCTCGCGGGCGGCCCGGCCGATCTCGGCGCTCGACGCCCGCTCGACGGTGAGCCGTTCGATCTCCTCCGTGACGGCCATGACCTCGTGGACGGCGAGCCGCCCGCGGTAGCCGGTGTTCGAGCAGGCCTGGCAGCCGACAGGGCCGAAGATGACCGGCGGCTCGCCGTCGCTGTCGACGGCAAAGCGCATCCGGATCAGGTCGTCCGTCTCGTACGCGAGCGGCTGCTTGCAGCGCTCGCACAGCCGGCGGGCGAGGCGCTGGGCGACGACGCAGTCGAGGGCGGACCCGACGAGGAACGGCTCGATGTCCATCTCTGTTAGACGCGTCACCGCGCTCGGAGCGTCGTTCGTGTGCAGCGTGGAGAGCACCAGGTGGCCGGTCAGCGAGGCCTCGATCGCGATCTGCGCGGTCTCGTGGTCGCGGATCTCGCCGAGCAGCACCACATCCGGGTCGCTGCGGAGGATGCTGCGCAGGGCGCTGGCGAAGGTGAGGCCCGCCTTCGGGTTCACCTGCACCTGATTGATGCCGGGCATGCGGTACTCGACCGGGTCCTCGACGGTGATGACGTTGATCTCGGGCTTCGACACCGCGTTCAGCGTCGTGTAGAGCGTGGTGGACTTGCCCGAGCCGGTGGGGCCGGTCACCAGGATCATCCCGTACGGCTTGGAGTACGCCGTCTTGAACGTCTCCAGGTTGCGGTCGAGCAGGTTGAGGTCGCGGAGCGTCAGTGACGTGTTGGTGTTGTCCAGGATTCGCATGACGACCTTCTCGCCCCACACCGTGGGGAGGGTCGCGACGCGCAGGTCGATCTGCCGCCCGCCGTGCACGACGGACATACGGCCGTCCTGCGGCTTACGCCGCTCGGCGATGTCGATGTCGCTCATGATCTTGAGGCGCGAGATGACACCGTTCTGCACTGTCTTGGGCGCGGACTGCATCTCGTGCAGCACACCGTCGATGCGGTAGCGGACCCGGAGGCTGTGCTCCCCCGGCTCGATGTGGATGTCGGAGGCGCGATCCTGGATGGCCTGACTGACGATGAGGTTCACGAAGCGCACGATGGGCGCCTCGTCGTCGGCCAGCTCGTCGGTGATCGCGGCAGAGCTGAGCTCCTCGGGGGCGGCTTCGTCCTCGAGGGTGGTGGTCAGGTCGTTGAGCTCGTCGTCCGCCCGGATGTACCGGTCGATGGCGGCGGCGAGGTCGGTTGGCTCGGCCACGACGGCGACGATGGGCATCCGCGCGGCGGCGCGGACGTCGTCCAGCGCGAGGACGTCGCCCGGGTCGGACGACGCCAACAGGAGGGCGCCGTCGACCACGCCGATCGGCAGCACATTGTGCCGTTTGCAGATCGCCCCGTTCACCAGCGCGACCGCGGCCCGGTCGACCGGGTAGTCCACGAGCTCGACGAAGGGCGCGCCGGCCTGGGCCGCGCGGGCGCGCGCGAGCTGCAGCGGTGTGATGGCACCGCGCTCGACCAGTTCGCGCACGACGGACTCCTCCGACGCGGGCTCGCTCACCGAGTCCAAGTACTCGATGGGCAGGTGGCCGTGAAGGATGAGGATCTCTGTCATGGACGCCACGGGGACCTCCTCGGATAGCAGGCCTGCCGGCGTCGGGTCACCGGCAGAGCGTCGCCGTCCCCCGGTCGAGACTCCGGGCGGGGCGAAGCCTTGTCACCCTAACTTCCGCTGAGGCTCGCTCAACAGTCCCGCTTGCGGGTGCCCCATCAACGGGGGACAGCCTCCTCAGCGGCGCCGGAGGTCGCCGCGACGGCTCGCGAGGTAGACGAGGACTCCGGCCAGGACCGCGCAGCCCATCGTCGTCATCCAGAACGGGAGAGTGCCGGCGGCGTGCCCGGAGACGGCCTGCACGATGCCGACCACGAAGCTCACGACGGCGACGACGAGCGCCACGGCGGCGAAGCCGACCATCGAGCGGCCGACCGTGTCGGTGTACTGCAGCAGCTGTCTCCACACGGGTTCTATTGTCCCGTACTCGCGCGGCCACCAACGACGAAGGCCCCCGGCAAGCGCCGGGGGCCTTCGTGGTACGGACTACCTACGAACTCAGTTGTAGGTGCCCGGGGTGTAGTCGTCCGAGCTGAAGCTGTCGAAGTCGACGAAGCTCAGGTCGTTCTCGCTGAACGCGGAGTCGTCGGCGAAGATGCGGTTGGGGTACCGCTCCGCCTTGGCCTCCTCCGTCGCCTCCACCGAGACGTTCCGGTAGCGGGACAGGCCCGTGCCGGCCGGGATGAGCTTACCGATGATGACGTTCTCCTTGAGACCGATCAGCGGGTCGGACTTGCCCTCCATCGCCGCCTGCGTCAGGACGCGGGTGGTCTCCTGGAAGGACGCGGCCGACAGCCACGACTCGGTCGCCAGCGAGGCCTTGGTGATACCCATGACCTCCTGACGGGCGGACGCCGTCTTCTTGCCCTCGGTCAGCGCCGCACGGTTGATCTCGTTGTACCGCGAGCGGTCGACGAGCTCACCCGGGAGCAGGTCGGTGTCGCCGTGGTCGACGACGGTGACCTTGCGGAGCATCTGACGGACGATGACCTCGATGTGCTTGTCGTGGATCGGCACGCCCTGCGAGCGGTAGACGCCCTGGACGCCGCCCACCAGGTGCTTCTGCACCTCGCGGACGCCCTTGACCCGGAGGACCTCCTTCGGGTCGACCGTTCCCACGATCAGCTGCTGGCCGAGCTCAACGCGCTGGCCGTCCTCCACGAGGAGGGTCGAGCGCTTCAGCACCGGGTAGACGTGCGGCTCGTCGCCGTTGTCCGGGGTCAGGATGACCTTGCGGGACTTGTCCGTCTCCTCGATGACGATGCGGCCGGCGGCCTCGGCGATCGGGGACGCACCCTTGGGGGTACGGGCCTCGAACAGCTCCTGCACGCGCGGCAGACCCTGGGTGATGTCGTCCGCGGAGGCCGAACCACCGGTGTGGAAGGTACGCATCGTGAGCTGCGTTCCGGGCTCACCGATCGACTGGGCGGCGATGATGCCGACCGCCTCGCCGATGTCCACGAGCTTGCCGGTCGCGAGCGAACGGCCGTAGCAGGCGGCGCAGACGCCGACCGCCGACTCGCAGGTGAGCACCGAGCGGACCTTGATGTCCTGGACACCGGCGGCCACCAGCTTGTCGATGAGCACGTCGCCCACGTCCTCGCCGGCCTTCGCCACGACGTCGCCGTTCGAGCCCACGGCGTCGGCCGCGAGCGTGCGGGCGAACACCGAGTTCTCGACGTTCGGGTCGCGCGTGAGCACGCCCTCGGCGTCCACGGTCGCGATCGGCAGGTCGAGGCCCTTGGTCGTCCCGCAGTCGTCCTCGCGGATGATGACATCCTGCGAGACGTCCACCAGACGACGGGTCAGGTAGCCCGAGTCCGCCGTACGGAGGGCCGTGTCGGCCAGACCCTTACGGGCACCGTGCGTCGCGATGAAGTACTCCGCCACCGACAGACCCTCGCGGTACGAGGAGATGATCGGACGGGGGATGATCTCACCCTTCGGGTTGTTCACCAGACCACGCATACCGGCGATGTTGCGCACCTGCAGCCAGTTACCACGGGCGCCCGAGGTGACCATGCGGTTGATGGTGTTGTCGACCGGGAAGTTGGCGCGCATGGCCTCGGCCACCTCGTTGGTCGCCTCGGTCCAGATCTTCACCAGCTCCTGGCGACGCTCGAGGTCGGTCGTGAGACCCTTCTCGAACTCCGCCGTGATCTTCGCGGCCTTCTTCTCGTAGCCGGCCACGATCTGCGCCTTGTTCGGCGGGGTCAGGATGTCGCTCAACGACACCGTGACGCCCGAGCGGGTGCCCCAGTAGAAGCCAGCGTCCTTGATCCGGTCGAGCGCCGCGGCGACCTCCACCTTGGGGTAGCGCTCCGCCAGGGCGTTGACGATCGACGAGATCTGACCCTTGTCGGCGACCTCCTCCACGTAGGGGTAGTCCGCCGGCAGCGCCTCGTTGAAGAGGGCGCGGCCGAGGGTGGTCTCCACGATCGCGGTGATCGGCTCGGCACCGGTGTCGGCGGCGTCCGACGGCACGTAGTTGTCGAGGCGGATCTTCACCTTGGCGTTGAGGTGCAGCGAGCCCTGGTCCTTCGCGAGGATCGCCTCGGAGACCGAGGAGAACGCGCGACCCTCGCCCACGGCGCCCTCGCGGACGGTGGTGAGGTGGTGCAGACCGATGATCATGTCCTGCGAGGGCAGGGTGACCGGGCGGCCGTCGGACGGCTTCAGGATGTTGTTCGAGGCGAGCATCAGGATGCGGGCCTCGGCCTGGGCCTCCACCGACAGGGGCAGGTGCACGGCCATCTGGTCGCCGTCGAAGTCCGCGTTGAAGGCGGCGCACACCAGCGGGTGGAGCTGGATGGCCTTGCCCTCGACGAGCTGCGGCTCGAAGGCCTGGATGCCGAGACGGTGCAGGGTGGGAGCGCGGTTCAGGAGGACCGGGCGCTCGCGGATGATCTCCTCGAGGACGTCCCAGACCTGCGGGCGCGAACGCTCCACCATGCGCTTGGCGGCCTTGATGTTCTGAGCGTGGCTCAGGTCGATCAGGCGCTTGATCACGAACGGCTTGAACAGCTCCAGCGCCATCTGCTTGGGCAGACCGCACTGGTGCAGCTTGAGCTGCGGACCCACGATGATGACCGAACGGCCCGAGTAGTCCACGCGCTTGCCGAGCAGGTTCTGGCGGAACCGGCCCTGCTTGCCCTTCAGCATGTCGCTGAGGGACTTGAGCGCGCGGTTGCCGGTGCCCGTGACCGGGCGGCCGCGGCGGCCGTTGTCGAACAGCGCGTCGACGGCCTCCTGGAGCATGCGCTTCTCGTTGTTCACGATGATCTCGGGAGCGCCGAGGTCGAGCAGGCGGCGGAGACGGTTGTTGCGGTTGATCACGCGGCGGTACAGGTCGTTCAGGTCGGAGGTCGCGAAGCGGCCACCGTCGAGCTGGACCATCGGGCGAAGCTCCGGCGGGATGACCGGGACGACGTCCAGGACCATCGCGGCCGGCGAGTTGCCGGTCGCCAGGAACGACGACACCACGCGCAGGCGCTTGATGGCGCGGATCTTCTTCTGGCCCTTGCCGTTCGCGATCTGCTCGCGGAGCAGCTCGGCCTCGGCGGTCAGGTCGAACGCCTGCAGGCGGCGCTTGATCGCCTCGGCGCCCATGAACGCCTCGAAGTACAGGCCGTAGCGGTCCACGAGCTCGTTGAAGTCCGCGTCCTCCGGCTTGAGGTCGCCGACCTTGAGGGTGCGGAACGACTCCCACACGCGCTCCAGGCGGGCGATGTCCTCGTCGTAGGACTTGCGGATCTGGCCCATCTCCTTCTCGGAGGTGTCCTTGACGCGACGCTTCTGGTCGGCCTTGGCACCTTCCTCCTCGAGGGCGGCGAGATCGGTCTCCAGGCGCTGCAGACGGTCGGCGACGCGGGCGTCGCGCTGGTCGGCCAGCGTCTTGATCTCCAGGCGCAGCTCGTTCTCCAGGCCCGGGAGGTCGGCGTGACGGCCGTCCTCGTCGACCTCGATCACCATGTAGGCGGCGAAGTAGATGACCTTCTCGAGGTCCTTCGGCGCCATGTCGAGCAGGTAGCCGAGGCGGCTGGGCACACCCTTGAAGTACCAGATGTGCGTGACCGGCGCGGCCAGCTCGATGTGGCCCATGCGCTCGCGGCGGACGGAGGACTTGGTGACCTCCACGCCGCAGCGCTCGCACACGATGCCCTTGAACCGGACGCGCTTGTACTTGCCGCACGAGCACTCCCAGTCGCGGGACGGGCCGAAGATCTGCTCTCCGAACAGGCCGTCCTTCTCGGGCTTCAGCGTGCGGTAGTTGATCGTCTCGGGCTTCTTGACCTCGCCGTAGCTCCAGCGACGGATGTCGTCAGCGGTGGCCAGGCCGATACGCAGCTCATCGAAAGTTGTTGCGTCGAGCAATGTTTCACTCTCTCCTATAGAAGATTCGTCAGGTGGGTCTGGCTACCGGGTCAGATCTCGTCGATGGACGAGGACTCGAACCGGGAGGAGATGTTGATGCCGAGCTCCTCCGCAGCGCGGAAGGCCTCGTCGTCGGCATCGCGCAGGCTGACCGCCTGGCCGTCGGCCGAGAGGACCTCCACGTTCAGGCAGAGCGACTGCATCTCCTTGATGAGGACCTTGAAGGACTCCGGGATGCCCGGCTCCTGGATGTTCTCACCCTTGACGATGGCCTCGTAGACCTTGACGCGGCCGAGGATGTCATCCGACTTGATGGTCAGGAGCTCCTGGAGCGCGTACGCGGCTCCATAGGCCTCGAGGGCCCACACCTCCATCTCACCGAAGCGCTGGCCACCGAACTGCGCCTTACCACCGAGCGGCTGCTGGGTGATCATCGAGTACGGGCCGGTCGAGCGCGCGTGGATCTTGTCGTCGACCAGGTGGTGCAGCTTCAGGATGTACATGTAGCCGACCGACACCGGGTCCGGGTAGGGCTCGCCGGAGCGGCCGTCGAAGAGCTGCGTCTTGCCGGACGATCCGATCAGGCGGTCGCCGTCGCGGGTCGGGAGGGTGGCGTCGAGCAGGCCGGCGATCTCCTCCTCCTTCGCACCGTCGAACACCGGGGTCGCGACCTTGGTGTTGGGAGCGGCGCTGAACGCGGCCTCGGGGAGCTCGGCGGCCCACTTGGGCTTGCCCTTGATCTCCCAGCCGTTCTTGGCGATCCAGCCGAGGTGGATCTCCAGGACCTGGCCGAAGTTCATTCGACCGGGGACACCCAGCGGGTTGAGGATGACGTCGACCGGCGTCCCGTCCGCGAGGAACGGCATGTCCTCGACCGGGAGGATCTTGGAGATGACGCCCTTGTTGCCGTGACGGCCGGCGAGCTTGTCGCCCGCGGTGATCTTGCGCTTCTGGGCGATGTAGACCACCACGCGCTGGTTCACGCCGGAGCCGAGCTCGTCGTCGCCGTCCTGCGCGTCGAAGACCTTGACACCGATGATGGTGCCCTCCTCGCCGTGCGGGACCTTGAGGGAGGTGTCGCGCACCTCGCGGCTCTTCTCGTTGAAGATCGCGCGGAGCAGGCGCTCCTCGGCCGACAGCTCGGTCTCGCCCTTCGGCGTGACCTTGCCGACGAGGATGTCGCCGGGGCGCACCTCGGCGCCGATGCGGATGATGCCGCGCTCGTCGAGGTCGGCCAGGAGGTCCGGGCTGACGTTCGGGAGGTCGCGGGTGATCTCCTCCTTGCCGAGCTTGGTGTCGCGGGCGTCGACCTCGTACTCCTCGATGTGGATCGAGGAGAGGGTGTCGTCCTTCACCAGGTTCTGGCTGAGGATGATCGCGTCCTCGAAGTTGTGGCCCTCCCACGGCATGAACGCCACGAGCAGGTTCTTGCCGAGCGCGAGCTCGCCGTTCTCGGTCGCGGGGCCGTCGGCGACGACCTCCCCGGCCTCGATGCGGTCGCCCTCGTCCACGACCACGCGGTGGTTGTACGACGTGCCCTGGTTGGAGCGGTCGAACTTGCGCAGGTAGTAGGACTTGATCGTGCCGTCGTCGGCCTGGACGGTCACGGCGTCGGCCGAGACCTCGGTGACCACACCGGACTTGTCGGCGGTGACCACGTCACCGGCGTCGATGGCCGCGTAGCCCTCCATACCGGTTCCGACCACCGGGCTCTCCGAGCGGAGCAGCGGCACCGCCTGGCGCTGCATGTTCGCACCCATGAGGGCTCGGTTGGCGTCGTCGTGCTCGAGGAACGGGATCAGCGACGTACCGACCGACACCATCTGGCGCGGGGAGACGTCCATGTAGCCGATCTCGTCGGCGGGGATCAGGTCGACCTCGCCGCCCTTCTGACGGGCGAGCACGCGCTCCTCGGTGAAGTGGCCGCTCGGGTCGAGCGGGGCGTTGGCCTGCGCGACGACGAAGTCGTCCTCCTCGGAGGCGGTGAGGTAGTCGATCTGGTCGGTGACCCGGCCCTCGACGACCTTGCGGTACGGCGTCTCGATGAAGCCGAAGGAGTTGATCCGCGCGAACGACGCGAGCGAGCCGATCAGACCGATGTTCGGGCCTTCCGGCGTCTCGATCGGGCACATGCGGCCGTAGTGCGACGGGTGGACGTCACGGACCTCGACGCCCGCGCGCTCACGGCTCAGACCGCCCGGGCCCAGCGCCGACAGGCGGCGCTTGTGGGTCAGGCCCGCGAGCGGGTTGTTCTGGTCCATGAACTGCGAGAGCTGCGAGGTGCCGAAGAACTCCTTGATCGCGGCGACGACGGGTCGCACGTTGATCAGGGTCTGCGGGGTGATCGCCTCGATGTCCTGCGTGGTCATGCGCTCGCGGACGACGCGCTCCATGCGGGAGAGACCGGTGCGGACCTGGTTCTGGATGAGCTCGCCGACGGCGCGGATACGACGGTTGCCGAAGTGGTCGATGTCGTCGGTGTCGAGACGGATCTGGGTCTCGGTGCCGTTGCGGAGGCCCTTGAACGTGGTCTGGCCGTCGTGCAGGGAGACCAGGTATTTGATCGTCGCGATGATGTCCTGGACGGTCAGCACCGAGTCGGACAGCGGGGCCTCGAGGCCGAGCTTGCGGTTGATCTTGTAACGGCCGACCTTGGCGAGGTCGTAGCGCTTCGGGTTGAAGTAGAAGTTGTCCAGCAGCGCACGCGCGGCCTCGGCGGCGACCTGCTCGCCCGGACGCAGCTTGCGGTAGATGTCCTTCAGCGCCTCCTCCTTGGTGAGGATGGCGTCCTTCTCCAGGGTCAGCTCGATCGACTGGAAGCCGGCGAACTCGGCGAGGATCTCCTCGCTGGTGAGGCCGAGGGCCTTCAGGAACACGGTGACCGACTGCTTGCGCTTGCGGTCGATGCGGACACCGACCTGGTCGCGCTTGTCGATCTCGAACTCGAGCCACGCACCGCGGCTCGGGATGATGCGGGCCGAGTAGATGTCCTTGTCGGAGGTCTTGTCGGCGGCGGCCTCGAAGTAGACGCCCGGCGAGCGGACGAGCTGGGAGACGACGACACGCTCGGTGCCGTTGATGATGAAGGTGCCCTTCTCGGTCATGAGCGGGAAGTCGCCCATGAAGACCGTCTGGGTCTTGATCTCACCGGTGAGGTGGTTCATGAACTCGGCCTCGACGTAGAGCGGGGCAGCGTAGGTCTTGCCCTTCTCCTTGCACTCGTCGATCGAGTACTTCTTCTCCTCCAGGAACGGGTTCGTGAACGAGAGCTGCATGGTCTCGCCGAGGTCCTCGATGGGGGAGATCTCCTCGAAGATCTCCTCGAGGCCCGTGTTGGCGGGCAGATCCTGGCGACCCTGTGCCTCGGCTTCGGCGACGCGTGCCTTCCACGCGTCGTTTCCGACCAGCCAGTCGAAGCTCTCCGTCTGCAGTGCGAGCAGATCGGGGACGGTGAGGGTGTCCGTGATCTTGGCGAACGAAAGACGAGATGCGGCTCGTCCGTTCTTGGGTGTCTTGTCAGTGTTGGTTGCGTTGCGCGCAGCAGCCAAGGAAATAACCTCCGTGGGCCCCGTCGGGCCAGTTACTGTCGGTCGAGATGTGGTGTTGTGAGGGACGAGGACTCCCAGACACGTCTCGTGCCGCCGTATCTGACCCGATGAACCGGGCCCAGACGCGCGCGAGGGAAGTCAGAGCCGACCGCAATATGAAGGCAAGGGTGTGCGTGGGAGCGCAAAGAACCACTATATGTCAAACTGACG
Source organism: Microbacterium sp. X-17 (assembly GCF_039615055.1). Taxonomy (NCBI): domain Bacteria; kingdom Bacillati; phylum Actinomycetota; class Actinomycetes; order Micrococcales; family Microbacteriaceae; genus Microbacterium; species Microbacterium sp. X-17. The sequence goes on along the minus strand of NZ_JBDHNI010000001.1, from coordinate 513,854 downwards.
CGCCGTGTCCAGTCTTTTCTTGACCGGAGGCGCAGTCTCGGTGTATAACCGCGCGGACGCTGGGATATTCCCGCGTCAGTGCAGGCGCGGCGGCAGCGAGTCCACCGTCGCGATGACCGCCTCCTCGCGGGAGCGCGGCCGCCAGCCGAGCACCGTCCGCGCCTTCGCGGAGGACCCGTTGCGGTAGACGCCGATGTCGGGCAGCGACCCGCGCACCCGCCGACTGAACGGGGCCGCGGCCTTCAGGACCCACGACGGCATCACGGCGGTGCGCACGCGGTCGCCGGCGGGCGAGCCGAGGTGGCCGCGGATGATGAGGGCGAGCTCCGGCGCGCCCAGGGCGTCGCCCGCGGTGGCGAGGAAACGCTCGCCCGCCGCCTCCGGCTTGGTCATGGCGAGCAGGTGCAGGCCGGCGACGTCGCGCACGTCCACGACGCCGAAGTAGACGTCCGGCAGGCGCGGGAGGCGGCCCTCCCTCACGAGCTTCACCAGCTCGACCGAGCTGGAGTAGTCGGGGCCGAGCACCGGGCCGAGGATGCCGACCGGGTTGACGGTCGCGAGCTCCAGGGAGCCGCCCTCCTTGGCGATGAAGTCCCACGCGGCGTGCTCGGCGAGCGTCTTGGAGCGGACGTACGCGCTGATCGGGCGGCCGCTGTCGAGCTCGGTCCAGTCCACCTCGGTGAACGGCTGCCGCGTCGGGGCGTGGCCGTAGCCGATCGCGGCGAAGGAGGAGGTGAGGACGACCCGCTCCACACCGGCGTCCCGGGCCGCGCGCAGCACGCGCAGGGCGCCCTCCCGCGCCGGCCGCACCAGCTCGTCGGGGTCCTTCGGCTCGGTCATCGGGAACGGGGAGGCGACGTGCAGGACGAACCGGCAGCCGTCGACCGCCTCGGCCCAGCCGGCGTCGTCGAGGAGGTCGGCGACGGCGAACTCCAGCCGGTCCCCCGCGTCCGGGATGCCACCGGCGGCCAGCTGCGACCGCACGTCGGCGGCGCGCTGGGGCGAGCGGATGGTCGTCCGCACCGAGTATCCGGCCTCCAGCAGCGCGAGGACGCAGTGCGCTCCCACGAAACCCGAGCCGCCCGTCACCAGTACCCGATCAGTCATGTGGCCATCCTCCCCCTCGGCGGCCGAACACGCGACCGCGCGCGGCCGGTGTCCGTCAGCGGCGGACGAGCGCGATGGCCTGGGCGCGCGAGGAGACGCCGAGCTTGGCGAAGATCGCGTTGATGTGGGTCTTCACGGTGGAGCCGCCGACGAAGAGGGCGGAGGCGATCTCGCCGTTGCTGAGGCCGTCTGCGACGAGTCCCAGCACCTCGGCCTCCCGGCGGGTGAGCGCGGGGAACCGCTCCACGAGCGCGCCGGCGGGGTCGGCCGGGCGGGCGGGCGGCGCGGAGGTCAGCGAGCCGATGATGCGGGCGCCGACCTCCGGGGCGAAGGTCGCCTGGCCGCGCGCCACGGCCCGGACGGCCGAGGCCAGCTCGGCGCGGCCGGCGTCCTTGGTGAGGTAGCCGCGGGCGCCCGCACGGAGCGCGGTGAGGATCGACTCGTCGTCGGCGAAGGTCGTGAGCACGAGCACCGCGGAGCCCGGCGCCTCGCGCACGATCCGCTCGGTGGCGCCGACCCCGTCGAGCACCGGCATCCGGAGGTCCATCAGCACGACATCGGGACGCTCGGCCACGGCGAGCGCCACCGCCTCGGCGCCGTCGGACGCGGAGCCGACGACCTCCATGTCGGGCAGCAGGCCGAGGACGGTGACCAGGCCGTCGCGGATGATCGCCTGGTCGTCGGCGACGACGACGCGGATGCGGTCGCCCGGTGCGGTGTCGCCGCTCATGCCAGTCACACCGCTCATGCCAGCCTGGCCTCGGCCGTGACGGTGAACCGTCCGCCGTCCGCGGTCGCGGCCACGGAGCCGCCGAGCGGGAGGGCGGAGAAGCGCTCGCGCATCCCCTCCAGGCCGTGGCCGCCGCCCGAGGCAGCGAGCGCGCTGCCGTGCGACGCGACCGGCGACGGGATCAGCGGCGAGGAGACGGTGAGCAGCACCCGTTCATCCTGCCAGTCGAGCGCGGCGTCGACGGGTGCGCCCGGCGCGTGCTTGCGCGCGTTGCTCAGGGACTCCTGGAGGGCGCGCTGCAGAGCGGTCGCCTGGGCGGAGTCGAGCGGCCGCGGCGAACCCGACTCGTGCAGCGCGGCGATCCCGCCGAGGGTGCGGTGCGCGGCGACCAGGTCGTCGAGCGTCGCGCGGAAGTCGGCGGCGGTCACGGTGGTCTTCGCCGTCCCGTCCGGGTCGCGCAGCGCGGCGACCGCTCGGCGAGCCTCGGCGAGTCCGTCCGCGGCGAGTCCGCGCGCGGCCACGACGCGCTCCCGGGCGGCCGTGGCCTCCCCTGCCTCCAGCAGCGCGTCCACCGCGTCGAGCTGGATGACCAGGCCGCCGAGGCTGTGCGCGAGCACGTCGTGGAGGTCGCGGGCGATCGCCACCCGGGCGGCCTCCTCCCGCATGGCGAGTTCGCGCTCCCGCAGCAGCGCTCCCTGCTGCTCGGTGAGGCGGAACTGCCGGCGACTGAGGCCCGCGAAGCCGGCCAGCACGATCCCGGCCATCTCGCCGAGCACCGCCGCCACGGGCGAGCCGAACGGGAGGGCGCCCACCGCGACCAGCGCCGCCGAGACCGCGGCGACCGCCCCGCCGAGCGGCAGCGGCCAGGTCGGGTCCCCGACCAGGTAGAGCACCGCCACGGCCGCGGGGACGATCGCGATCCCGTCGGTGGCCGGCGCGACGAACGCTCCGGTCGCCGCCGAGAGCAGGCATAGCACGAGCGCCGCGCGCCGCCATCCCACGAAGGTGAGGACCGACCGGGCGAGCCACGCCGCCACCGCGAACAGCGCGAGCGCGAGCACCCACGCCGGGCGGTCCTCGGCGTGGGTGCGCACCAGCGACCAGCCCACGGCGCCCGCACCGAGGATGTTCAGTACGAGCGCCAGCAGGCCCGGTCTGCTCCAGAAGTCCACGAGACCATCATGCGGCGAGCGCGGCGTGCCGATCGAGACGCGCCGCGAAGACGGCGGTCCGGGCGGCGCGGTTGGCGGCGAACACCAGGAAGATGACGCCGGTGGCGGTCGCCAGGTGCGCGCCGGCCATCGAGGCCAGCACGTCCACGCCGACACGGACGGCGATGACCAGCACCCAGAGCACCATCCCGAGCACGCCGGTGCGCGACTCGTAGGTCGCGATGTAGCGGGCGTCGTCGCCGAGCCGGATGGGCGACTCCAGCGGGCGGAAGTGCGCGATCGCTCCCATCCACGCGCCGACGGCCAGCGACAGCACGAGCTCGCCGGCCACCACGGCCAGGTCCAAGGGGGTGAGCGAGGTGGGCTTCACCTGCTGCACGATGAGCACCACGCCGACCACCGACATGATCGCCGGGAAGCGCCACATCTTCGCGATCGACACCGGGCGCCAGGTCAGCTGGCGGTAGCCCACCCAGCCGATCAGCAGCAGGATGAGAATCGCGTTGGTCAGCGTCTGCACGTTCATGAGTGGGAGTCCTTCCGGCCGGCATGTCCGGCACCTCTCAAGAGTCGCGTCCGGGCGGCCACGGCGGGACCGCCCGGCGGCGGAGACCGGGTGGAGAGGAGGGTGGAGATCGGGTGGAGGCCGCGGACTACGCTGGACGCCGTGCCACAGAACCCGCCGCTCCCCTCGGTCGTCCTCGCCGAGAGCGGCTACCTCGCCACGATCGAGCCGGACCGCTTCGTGCCGGGCGCGTACCAGCTCGTGGTCGACGGGACCCCGCAGTCGCACGTCGACCTGGACGACCCCAGCCGGCTGTTCTTCGAGTACATCCAGCGGATGGGCAACGTCATCGACCTCATCGGCGAGCCGGGGCAGCCGATCACGGCTGTGCACCTGGGAGCGGGCGCGCTGACCCTCCCGCGCTACATCGCGCACACCCGGCCCGGCTCGCGGCAGCAGGTGGTGGAGCTGGAGAGCCGGCTGGTGGACCTGGTGCGGGAGAACCTGCCGCTCCCCCGCTACGCGCAGATCCGCATCCGGCACGGCGACGCGCGGGAGGTCGTCGGCAAGCTGCCGGCCGGCCTGCGCGGGGAGGTCGACCTCCTGGTCATCGACATCTTCAGCGGCTCGCGGACGCCCGCGCACGTGACGAGCGTGGAGTTCTACCGCTCGGCGGTGTCGCTGCTGAAGCCGGACGGCATCGTGCTCGTCAACGTGGCGGACGGGCCTCCGCTGACGTTCGCGCGCAGCCAGGTGTCGACGCTGGGCGCCGTCGTGGAGAACGTCGCGGCGCTGGCGGAGACGCAGGTGCTGAAGGGGCGCCGGTTCGGCAACGTCGTGCTGGTCGGGTCGAACTCGCCGCTGCCGCTGGAGTGGCTGCCGCGCCTGCTCGCGAGCGGGCCGCATCCCGCGAAGGCCGTGGCGGGCGAGGAGCTGCGGACGTTCGCGGCGGGCGCGCCGATCGTCACGGACGCGACGAGCGTGCCGTCGCCGCCGCCCGCCCGCAGCATCTTCCAGTCCGGCACCCGCCGCGACTGACGCCGAGGGGCGCGTAAACGCCCCTTCCCGCGCGTTTTAGGGGCGTTTACGTGCCCCTCGGCGTCAGGCGTGGCGGAAGTGCACGGCCTGGCCGGGGCGGAGCTGTGCGAAGGCGTCGAGGGAGCGCGCGGCGACGACGGCGATCACCGGGTAGCCTCCCGTCACCGGGTGGTCGGCCAGCAGCACGGTGGGGCGGCCGTCCGGCGACACCTGCACCGCACCGGCGACCATCGGCTCGCTCGGGAGCTCGTCGCGCACGGCGCGTTCGAGGAGCAGCGGCGCTGCCGGGTCGACGCCCCGCGCGTGCGCCGGGATCCGCGGCGGGTCGAGCCGCACCCCCACCCGGTCGCCGTCCGCGCTCGCCCGCCACTCCACCGTGAAGAACGCGTCGAGGGCGGCGGGGGTGAACCAGTCCGCACGCGGACCGCGGTGGGCGCGGACCTCCAGCGGGCCGTCGCCGAGGTCGGCGGTCGGGACGAAGTCGACCGAGGGCACCGGGTCGGCGGGCTCGGCGCCGAACGGGAGGAGGTCGCCCTCCGCGAGCGGGGCAGGGCCGAGGCCGGAGAGGGTGTCGCGCGCGCGGGAGCCGAGCACGGCCTCCGCCGCGATCCCGCCGCGCACCGCGAGGTAGCTGCGGACGCCAACGGCCGGCGGCGCGATCCGGAGCTCGGCGCCGACGCCGGCGTGCACCGCGGTGTCGGGGTCGACCGGGTGGCCGTCGAGCGTGACGCGGGTCGCCGCTCCGGTCACCGCGAACCACACCGCCGACTCGAACCGCGCCGCGAAGCCGCCGAGCAGGAGCTCCAGCCCGGCCGCGTCCGTGGGGTTGCCGACGAGCCGGTTGGCGAGCCCGAGCGCGTTGCGGTCGAGTGCGCCGGACGGGCTCACGCCGACCGCGGCGAGACCGGGGCGGCCGATGTCCTCGACCAGGGCGAGCGGGCCGGGCCGGAGGATGCGGAGGCCGCTCATCCCGTCACCGCCGTGAACCGCACCACGACGCCGGGACGCAGGAGCGCCGGCGGGTCGGCCTCCGTGTCCCACAGCGTCGCGTCGGTGCGGCCGATGAGCTGCCAGCCGCCCGGGCTCGATCGCGGGTAGACGCCGCTGAACTCGCCGGCGAGGCCGACGGAGCCGGCCGGGACCGCGGTGCGCGGGGTCGCACGGCGCGGGACGACGAGGCCGTCGTGGTCGGTGACGAGGTACGCGAAGCCCGGCGCGAAGCCGCCGAACGCGACCCGCCACCGGGAGGCGGTGTGCCGCTCCACGACCTCGGGCGGCGTGATGCCGAGGAGCCCGGCCACCTCGGCGAGGTCGTCGCCGTCGTAGCGGACGGGGAGCTCGACGACCTCCTCGCCGGCGGCCTCGGCAGGCTCGGGGACGGTGCGCTCCACCCAGCCGGCCGCGGAGGCCGGGCTCAGCACGTGCGGGTCCAGCACGATCGCGATGGTGCGCGCGGCGGGGACCAGGTCGAGCACGCCCACCGGACGGGTGCGCTGGAGGCCGGGCAGCATCCCGAGCACGTCGTCCAGCGAGCCGAACTCCACGAGCAGGGCGCTGTCGCCGTACGGAATCACCCGGCTGCTCACGCGAACGGCCTCACCGCGATGCCGGCCTCGTCCAGACCACGGCGCACGGCCTCCGCCATCCGCACCGCGCCAGGAGTGTCGCCGTGCACGCAGAGGGAGTCCGCGGCGACGGCGACCAGGGCGCCGTCCGCGGACTCCACCACGCCCTCGCGCGCGATCCGCACCGCGCGGGCGGCGATGGCGGCCACGTCGGAGAGCACGGCGCCGGGCTCCGTGCGCGGGACGAGCGTGCCGTCCGCTCGGTAGCCGCGGTCGACGAACGCCTCGCGGACGAACCGGAGGCCGCTCGCGCCGGCCGCGCGTTCGACGGCCGAGCCGGGGAGGCCGAGCAGCGGCAACGACGGGTCGAACGCGGCCACGGCCTCCACCACCGCCGCGGCCTGCGCCTGGTCGTGCACGATCCGGTTGTAGAGGGCGCCGTGCGGCTTGACGTAGCGCACGACCGTTCCGGCGATGCGCGCCATCCCGGCGAGCGCGGCGAGCTGGTAGAGCACCTCGTCGCGCAGTTCGGCGGCCGGGACGTCCATGCTGCGCCGGCCGAAGCCCGCCAGGTCGCGGTACGAGACGTGCGCGCCGACGGCGACGCCGTTCTCGGCGGCCAGGCGGCAGGTCGCCAGCATCGTGGACGGGTCGCCGGCGTGGAAGCCGCACGCGACGTTGGCGCTGGTCACCAGCCGCAGCATCGCGGCGTCGTCGCCCATGCCCCAGGCGCCGAAGGACTCGCCGAGGTCGCTGTTCAGGTCGACGCTGGTTCGATCGGCGCGGGGCTCCATCCGCCTATTCTGCGATACCCGCGCCGACACCCGCACGCTTACCGGCCGCGCGGGCACGGTGCGCACGCACCTTCGCGCGGTTGCCGCAGCGCTGCATCGAGCACCAGCGCCGGTTGCCGCTGCGCGAGGTGTCCAGGTACACCAGTCCGCAGTCGTCGGCGGAGCACTCGCGGATGCGGCGGTCGGCGTCCGGCCCGAACAGGCGCACCGCGTCGCGCGCGACCGTGCCGAGCGCCTGGTGCGGGCGCGCGAGGGTGCGTCCGGCCTGGCGGCCGCCGCCGGCCAGCACCGGCGGGATGTCGGGAGTCGCGGCGAACAGGTTCACCACATCCACGTCGGCCGGGCCGAGGGTCTCCGCGCGGCTGGCCTGGCGGGCGAGCCGGCCGATCGCCGCGCGCAGCATCTCGGCGTCGCGGAACTCGCGCTCGCCGGTCGTCGCGGCCACCTCCGGGAAGCGGGACTGCAGCCACGCGCCGAGCTGGCCGGGGTCGTCCACCGACCGCCATTGGGTGTCATCCGCCGCCCCGTCGACGCCACCGAGGACGTCCGCCCCGCCGGTGTAGGCGAAGTCGAGGGCGAGCGCGCCGGAGTCGAACCACCAGCGCAGGCCGTCCGCGTCATCCATCCACTGCCCGGTCTCGCGGGGCAGGAGGGCGTCGGTAGGCACCGAACCAACTTAGTGGGTTTCGAGGTGCGCCGCCGACCCGGAGCGGTCAGCCGCCGATGGGATACTGGTCGGATGACTGCGACCCGTCCCGACCCCCGTGCCGTGCTGGAGGGCGCGACGGTCCGCCTGCGGGCGCTCACCCACGACGACCTGCCCGACCTGCACGACGCGATCGGCCACCCCGCGGTGTTCGAGGGCGGCTGGGGCGGCGGCCTCGCGGCGTACCGCGACACCTACGAGGCGTGGCGGGAGTTCATCCTCCGCTACCTGGCCTGGGACACCGCCAATGTCACCGCGGTCTGCCTCCGCGAGGGCGACCGCATCGTCGGGACCACGACGCTCGGCGACTTCGACCTCCCGAACGGCTCTGCGCACATCGGCTGGACCGCCTACGCTCCGGAGGTCTGGGGCACGCGCGTCAACGCCGAGACCAAGCGCCTCCTGCTCGGCACGGCCTTCGACCACGGGTTCGAGCGCGTCAAGCTGCAGGCCGACGTGCTCAACGAGCGCTCGCGCGCCGCGATCCTGCGGCTCGGGGCGACGTTCGAGGGCGTGCTGCGGCACACCCAGCCACGCGCGGACGGCACCTGGCGCGACACCGCGGTGTACTCGGTGCTGCGCGAGGAGTGGCCCGCCGTTCGCGACGGGCTCGACGCCCGGCTCGCGGTCGCGACGGCGTAGCGGAGCCGCCGCCTAGTCCGCGTCGAGCGCTTCGGTCGCGGCCGCCGCGGCCATCCGCCGCTGAGCCGTCGAGACCTCCCGGTGCACCCAGGAGATCAGGTTCGCCGAGTCGAACCGCCTGCTGCATGCACCGCACGCCAGCGCGCGCGCCGGCTTGCGGTAGCGGTAGTGCGTGTGGCCCTGCGGGCAGGTCCCCACCCAGGGCGCCAGGTCGTCCGCGATCGCGCCGCCGTGCAGCCGCTTGCCCTCATAGCCGAGGTCGAGCGCGATCGCCCGCCAGCGCGGTCCGTGCCCGGCGCGGGAGCCCGCGAGAGCGTGGGCGACCTCGTGCAGCAGGATCTGGTGGATGTCGTCGTCCTCGTAACGGGCGGCGAGGTACCGGGAGACCGTGATCCGCTTGGCCGTGTAGTTGCACAGGCCGGCGCGCGTCTTCGCGTTATCGAAGTCGAAGCTCCAGGCGGCCGGGTCGAGATGCAGGGCGATGAGCGCCTCGGCCCAATGGCGCACGCGATCGAGCTCTGCCATCAGCGTCGGCTCCCTGGTCGGCTCATGCCAGGAATCCTACGCCGGAGAGCCGACGCCGTCTCCGCCGCCGAGGTCGCCCTCGCCGGAGCCCGCGGCGGCGCGCTGCGCCTCCAGGAACCGCTGCACCACGGCCACCGCCGTGAGCGCGCCCTCGATCTCCGCGGGGGACGCGCCGAGCTTCTCACGCAGGAACACGGCGGCCGTCATGTCGGACAGCGCGCTCTCGTACTCCTTCATGTCGAAGTGGACCTTGCCGCGGTTCTGCACCGCGAACGCCTCCAGCGCCGTCCAGTCGCGACCGCGCGCCTCGTCGACGCAGCCGGTCAGCTCCACGAGCGCTTCGTCGAACTTGCCCTGGTACTGCAGCACCTGGCCGCGGCGGATGCGCGCGCCGAGGAGCTGCTCGCGGTCGCCGGTGAAGCGCGCCTGCCGCACCGCCTCGTTGGCGAGCGTGTACGCCTCGTCCAGTCGGCCGAGCAGCCGGAGCAGCACGGTCTTCTCGTTGAGCGCGCTCAAGCTGCGCAGGCTGCCGAGCTCGCCGAGCCGCTCATCGGCAGCCCGCAGGTCGACACGCTCGCGCAGCGTGGACGGATCGTATCCGAGGATGATGCTCAGGGTCGGCTCCCAGGTCGTGCGGTTCACGACAAGCGTAGTCGGCAAACCTGCGTCAACCGGTTACCGCGTGTTCGCCAGCCGTCAGTCGACGACGCGCACGTCCTTCCAGAACGCGACGTAGTTGCTGTAGTCCTTGCCCACGCGGTCGAACGAACTCGGGTACGGCGTGGGATAGCTCCACGCGCGGTCCTGGAGCACTCCGTCGCCGTTCTTGACGGAGAAGTACTGGCACTCGCCCTTCCACGGGCACGTGTACGGAGTCGCCGACTCCACCAGGTGCTCGGAGTTGACGCTCTGCGGCGGGAAGTACCAGTTGCCCTCGATGCGGATGAGGTCCTCGGTCGGGGCCTCGGCGATGACGGTGTCGTTCAGCATTGCTTTCATGGATGCAAAACCTCCTGACTGCATCGAACACCCGTTCGCGCGGGATCATTCCGACGCGAGGGAGTTCATACCGAGCGCTCAGGCGGCTCGCAGCACGCGGACCTCGGCGACCGTTCCGAGCCGGCCGGAGGCGGCGAGCGCGGCGATGTCCTGCCCCGCGGCGATGCGCTCCTGACCGGAGACCGACGCGGTGAGGAGGTGCGCGACGGCGCCGCGCAGGCCGGTGAAGGCGGCGCAGGCGGCCGCGGCCTCCGGCGAGCTGTAGTCGATCCCGAGCGTCGCGAGGGCGTCCACGACCGCGCCGGCGGCGAGGAGGTCCTCAACCGCGAAGCGCGTGCCGTCGCCGGCCGAGGGGCCGCCCGCGGCGACGAGCGCCACCATCGCGCGGCGGCCGAGGCGCACCTGCTCGGCGAGGATCCACTCCGCCACCGCGGCGGCGTCGGCGAGGCCGGCGGCGACGACGGCGCCCGTCCCGGGCAGCGCAGCGGCCTCCGCGACCGGCCGGTCTTCGATCGCGTCGACCCAGACCACCACGTCGGCGTCCGCCGCGACGGCGGCCGCCCCGTCCGCGGCCCAGTCGAAGCGCACCTGGTACTTGGCCTGGCGGTGGGCGGCGGGGACGGTCGAGGGGTCGGTCTGCGAGCTCACCGGATCAGCGTAGCTCGACGCTGAACGCCGTTCTCCCGTGTTGCCCCGTGCGACGCGACCCGTCGGCGCGACGCGCGATGGAGGGCCGCTGCTCGCCGGGGGTGTGCCGCAGCTGGTCGCGGATCAGCTCGAAGTCGTGCCGGGTCAGCTCGATCAGGCCGGCGCGGAGCTGGTAGCCCCAGTCGCGCTTGTCGCGGGTGAAGTCGAGGGAGGGCAGCAGCGGCCGGATCGGCGTCGCGACCGCGTCGTGGTCCCAGTCGACGCGGCGGCGCCAGGGCAGGAAGTCGCCGTTCGGGCCACGCATCTGCGCTCCCTGGGTCGCCTGGAAGACGTCCGCGTCGGCCAGCCTCCCGACCGCCGTGAACTGCTTGAGGGGCTCGCCGTCGAAGGACTCGCGCGGCGAGTAGAACACGAACCCGTCAGAGGGTCCCATCCGCTCCAGCGGCGCGCGGGCGCCGTGGTTGACCTGCGCGTAGCCGCCGGCGACGCCGCGGAGCACGTGATCGTGATGCACCACGCCCAGCCAGTAGCGGATCGCCATGCTCCCGTTGTAGCGCACACGGCGGACATCGCGCGTGGCGACGGGCTGCGGTGTCGATTCCCGGCCCTCCGGCTCGACGTCTCTACGAGCGCTCGACCTGCGCCACGACGGAAGGACCACGGATGCGCTACCTGCTCATGCTCAGCACGGACGGCCCCGCGCCGGCGGAGTCCATCCAGCGGTACACGGTCGAGCTGATCCGTGCCGGGGTGCTCCTGGTGGGCGAGGTCCTCGCGGACGACGAGTGCACGCACGTCGAGCTGACCTTCGGCGGCCCGCAGACCGACGCCGACCTGCAGCCGATCTCGCCAGTGCGCCCGGCCGCCGTGTGGATCGTGCAGACCTCCGATCGCGCCGAAGCCGTCGAATGGGCGCGACGCCTCCCCCTCGGCCGTGGCAGAGTCGAGGTGCGCCGCATCCTGACCGGGGCGGCGGAGACGTGAGCGCGGGAGGAGCGGCCGTGGTGGAACGGGAGCGCGCGGTTGCCGATCGGGCGGCCGCCGACGCCGTGGAGGCCGTCTGGCGCATCGAGTCGGGCAAGCTCGTCGCCGGGCTCGCCCGCTGGACGGGCGACGTCGGCCTGGCCGAGGAGCTCGCCCAGGACGCGCTCGTCGCCGCGCTCGAACAGTGGCCGGAGGCCGGCATCCCGCGCAATCCCGGCGCCTGGCTGACCACCGTCGCCAAGCGCCGCGCGATCGACGGCTGGCGCCGGCGCGAACGCCTCGACGAGCGCTACGCCGCCCTCGCCCGCGACCTGGAGCAGCAGGAGGACGACGACCCCGCCGCCGTCGTCGAGGAGGAGATCCAGGACGACCTGCTGCGCCTGGTGTTCGTCGCCTGCCACCCCGTCCTCGCGCCGCCCGCGCGGGTCGCCCTGACGCTCAAGCTGCTCGGCGGGCTCACCACCGAGGAGATCGCGCGGGCCTTCCTCGTGCCCGTGCCGACCATCGCGCAGCGCATCGTGCGCGCCAAGCGGACGCTGACCGCCGCGCACGTCCCGTTCGAGGTGCCCGACCGCGCCGAGTACCCCGAGCGGCTGGCGTCGGTGCTGGAGGTCGTCTACCTGATCTTCAACGAGGGCTATTCCGCCACCGCGGGCGACGACTGGATGCGTCCCGACCTCTGCCAGGAGGCCCTCCGTCTCGGCCGTGTGCTCGCCGAGCTCACCCCGCGCGAGCCGGAAGTGCACGGCCTGGTCGCGCTGATGGAGTTCCAGGCCTCCCGTCTCCCCGCGCGCGCCACCGCCGACGGCGAGCCGATCCTGCTGCAGGACCAGGACCGCACCCGCTGGGACCGCCTCCTGATCGGCCGCGGGGTCGACGCGCTCGCCCGGGCCGACCGGCTGGTGGGGTCCCGCGGGCGCGGCCCGTACGCGCTGCAGGCCGCGATCGCCGCCTGCCACGCGACCGCTCCCGCGCCGGAGAACACCGACTGGGAGGAGATCGTCGCGCTCTATGGAGCGCTCGCCGCCCTCCAGCCGTCGGCCGTCGTGGAACTCAACCGAGCGGTCGCCCTCTCGATGGCGTACGGCCCGGAGGCGGGCCTCGACGTGGTGGACCGGCTCGTGCTGGACGGCGCGCTGGAGTCGTACCACCTGCTCCCCTCGGTGCGGGCCGACTTCCTGCTCAAGCTGGGCCGGGCCGCGGAGGCCGAAGAGGAGTTCCGGCGGGCGGCGGCGATGACCGGGAATGAGCGGGAGCGGGCGCTGCTGCTGGCGCGGGCGGAGGAGGCCGCCGGCGCGTAAGGGGCCGGCGCGCGCGTCCGGGAGTGCGCCGAGAATGACTGCCCCCGGCGCGGCGGATGCGTGACACTGGGGTGCGTGAGAGTCCTCCTGAAGCTCATCCTCGACTGCGACCCCGACGCGGCCTGGCGCGCCCTGCAGAGCCCCACGGCCTTCCGCGAGGTGGCGCTGCCGTGGGTGGACTTCCGGTCGGACGAGCCGGCGGGCTTCCCGACCGTGTGGGACACGGCGGAGCACCGGGTGAGCGTGCGCGCGCTCGGCGCATTCACGGTCGGGACGCAGGCCATCCGCCTCGACACGCTGCGCTCGGCCGACCCGCGCGAGCGCGCGACGCGCATCCTCCGCGACAGCGGCGGCGGCGTCGGGGGCGTGCTGTCGGCGATCCCGCACCTCGACCACCGGATGGCCATCGCCCCCGACCCCGCAGGCCCGGATCAGGACGGCCGGCTCCGCACCCTGTACCGCGACCGGCTGGTCGTGCGGGCGGGCGTGGTGACGCCGCTCGCCTGGTACGGATTGTGGGCGTTCTGGCAGTGGCGCGGCCTCCGCCTGCGCCGACTCGCACCCACCTGGGCATACGATCCCCCCACGCCCGAACCGGACACAGCCACGACGGAGGCAGCAGCATGAGCACCATCACCCCCGAGCCCACCCCCGAGGTCGCCCCCGGCCGGGGCCGCGTCGCCACCGCCGTGCAGACCGCGGACTGGCGCCGCAGCGTCTTCGCGCTGTACGCCTCGGTGCGCCGGATCGCCGCCTCCGACCCGGCCGCCGCCCACGCCCACTGGATCTCCTGCCGCAACGACCTGTTCTCCTCGCACCCGGCGTCCCCGCTCCTGGACGAGGACCGCGACCGCTTCACGGGCCTCCCGGTGTCGCCGTACGACCCGGACTGGCGCTTCGAGCTGCCCATCCATCCCGCCGAGGAGGCGACCCGGATGGACGTGGAGACCGGCACGGACGGGGTCGTGCCGTTCCAGCTGCTCGGCACGGTGCGGGTCCCGCTCGCGGGCTCGCTCGACGTCTGGCGGCTGTCCTCCTACGGCGGCGGCCTGTTCGTCCCGGTGAAGGACGCCCTCGCCGGGCGCCGCGGCGGCACCTACGGCGGCGGCCGCTACCTGATCGACACGATCAAGGGCTCCGACCTGGGGATGACGGCCGACGACGACGAGACGACGATCGTCCTCGACTTCAACTTCGCCTACAACCCGTCCTGCGCCTACGACCCGGCCTGGGCGTGCCCGCTCGCGCAGGCGGGGAACACGCTCCCCGTCGAGGTCCCCGTCGGCGAGCGGTACGCGGGCGAGTGAGCGTGGAGACGGTCACCCTCTGGCGACCCACCGGCCCCGAGGAGCTCGCCCTCGTCGAAGCCTCGGGCTGGCGGGAATGGCCACCCCGGCTCCCCGATCAGCCGATCTTCTACCCGGTGCTCAACGAGGAGTACGCGACGATGATCGCCCGCGACTGGAACGTCAAGGCGAGCGGCGTGGGCTTTGTGACCCGGTTCGCGGTCGGGAGGGACTACCTCGAGCGCTTCGAGGTGCGCCAGGTCGGCGGGAGGGACATCCTCGAGTACTGGATTCCGGCGGAGGAGCTGGCGGAGTTCAACGCGAACATCGTCGGGACGATCGAGGTCGTGGCCGAGTATCGCTGACGTCGCTCCGCGCGCCGTGCAATCGCGAGCGAACTTCGCTCAGACCGTCTGCCCTGACTGATCGGCACGAACGCGCCTGATGAGCTCCGCGAGAGGCTTCGAGGCGACAGCGGGCTCCTCCAGCGCGCGCTCGACCTGCAGCACTTCGGCCGGGGTGAGTTTGATCAGGGCATCCTCGAGGAGGATCTCGCGGGCATGGTTCAACGCCGGCCCGAGGATGAACGACGTGAGGTCCTGCTGGGCCAGCTCGGCCGCTGCGCGCAGAGTGTCGCGCGCTTCACTGCTCAGCCGGAGGTTGAGTCGTTCGTTCTTGGCGGGAGCGATCGTGTCGGTCATGTGGGCAATGCTATCACGTGTGTACGTACCACGTACTCACGATGCTCTGTCCATCAGCCTGCGGCCTCGAACGTGGCCCTCAAGACTTCCACTGGCATGAACATTCTTAGATGGCGATCCTCCAGAGAGCGGAATCCCATCTTGCGGTAGAACGCACACAGCTCTGTGCTCAAGGCCTCGACCAGCACAACCTCCACCCCGACCTTGTCGGCGACCGTGAGGAAGTTCGCGAGAGCGTGCACCAGGAGTCGCATCCCCAACCCTTGGCCCTGCATCGACGTGTCCACTCCGAGCTGCGCCAAAAGGATCGCAGGCTTCGGATATCGACTGCGGCCCACCCCGAACGCTTCCGCGACCTCGTCCCGGCTCATCGTCCCCGCCTGAGACGAGTGGAAACCGACGATTCGATCTCCGGCAACGGCGAGCACGGTGCGCGTATTGCTCGACCGGTGCGACTGGCCGGCATGCCGCCGGAACCAGTCATTCACCCGCGGTTCGCCGCAGTCGAACTCCGATCGATCAAATTCCGAATCGAATGCGACGAGCCGGACGTCGACTCCCGCACTCATCTCCCGAGAATACAGGAATAACTCAGTTATCGCACAGAAATACTTGTATTACGTGTGTCGCCTAGCCCTCCACCAGCGTCAGTCGCTGCGTCGGCCGGGTCATCGCCACATACAGCGACGCCGCCCCGCGGACGGACTCCGCGGCGAGCGCCGCCGGGTCGGCCAGGACCACCGCATCGAACTCCAAGCCCTTCGCCTCGTACCCGGTCAGCACGGAGATCGGGCGCGTGAGCCCAGCCGCCCCGCGCGCCGCCGCATCGCCGAACCGCGAGCGCACCGCCGCCGCCACGGCCTCCACCTCGGCGGCCGTCGCGATTACCGCGAGCGTCCCCTCCGCGTCGAGCGACCGGTCGTGCGCCACCGCCTCCGCGACCGCTGCCGCGAGTCCGGCGTCCTCCGCCGGCACCCGCCGGATCGGCCAGTCGCCCTCCCGTACCGCGCGCGTCGGCGTGATCGGGAGGCCTGCCTCGGCCGCGATCCGCTCCGCCTCGCGCGTGATCTGCGCGGGCGTGCGGTAGTTGACCGTCAGCTCCTCCAGACGCCAGGCGTCCTTGAACACCGGGCTGAGGGCTTCGTCCCAGCTCGTCGCGCCGGCCGCCGACGCGACCTGGGCGATGTCGCCGACGATCGTGAACGACTTCATCGGGCAGCGGCGCACCAGCACGCGCCACTGCATCGCCGACAGCTCCTGCGCCTCGTCCACGACCACGTGGCCGTAGGTCCACGACCGGTCGGCGAGCGCGCGCTCGGCGGTCGTGCCGCGGTCCTCCTGCTCGGCGAAGCCGTCGGCGAGCTGCTCGGCGGTCACCAGGCCCTGCACGCCCATGTTGCGGATGGCCGCCCGCGCGTTCTCCAGGTCGCGCTTGCGCTGCCGGTCCCGCTCGCGCGAGGCGTAGTCCGCGCGGCCGGGGAAGTCGCCCAGCAGCTCGGCGGCCTCGTCCAGGAGCGGCACGTCCGACACCGTGAACTCCGCCGTCCGGTCGCGCAGCAGGGCCTCCCGCTGCGCCGGCGTCCACCGCGGCGTCAGCTCGGCCAGCCACGACGGGCGCGCGTACAGGTCCTGCAGCAGCTTCTGCGGGGTGAGCGGCAGCCAGGCCGTGTTGAGCAGCACGCGGACGTCGTAGGACGTGCGCAGATCCTCCCGCAGCACCCGGAGGTCCGCGTCGTCGATCGTCGAACCGCCGGCGCGGAGCTGGGCTGCGAGCTGGTCGGTGAGTTCGCCGAGCGCCTGCTTCACGAACGTGACCCGCGCGACGTTGTGCGGCTTGCCGGTGCGCTGCGCCTTCGCGAGTGCGCGCTGCACGAGGTCGGGCTGGACGACGAGGCGCTCGTTGTCGACCACGATCGTCTGCGGCTCGGTGGGCGCCTTCTGCCGCGACTTCACGGCGCGGGAGAGCAGGCGCGCCATCTGGAGGGAGCCCTTCAGGCGGGCGGCCTCCGGCTCGTCCTCGGTCGTGGCCTCCACGCCGGGGAACAGCTCGCCCAGGGTCTGCATCACGACCCCGGTCTCGCCGAGCGACGGGAGGACGGCCTCGATGTAGCGCAGGAACGCGGGCGACGGGCCGACGACGAGCACACCGGAGGCGCTCAGCCGCTGCCGGTTCGCGTACAGGAGATAGGCGGCGCGGTGCAGCGCCACGGCGGTCTTGCCGGTGCCGGGGCCGCCCTGCACGACCAGGGCGCCGCGGATGTCCGAGCGGATGATGCGGTCCTGCTCGGCCTGGATGGTCGCGACGATGTCGTGCATGCGGCCTGTGCGCTGCGCGGTGAGGGCGGCCAGCAGCGCGCCCTCCCCCTGCACCTTCTCGCCGGACGCGTCGCCGTCGAGCAGGGCCTCGTCGAAGACCTCGTCGTCGATCCTGACCACCTGGCGGCCGTTCATGGTGAGGTGGCGACGGGCGCGCACTCCCATCCGCTCGTTCGCGGTCGCCTGGTAGAAGGCGCTCGCCTGCTGGGCGCGCCAGTCCACGAGCAGCGAGCGCTGGTCGTCGTCGCGCAGGCCGACGCGGCCGATGTAGCGGTGGTCGGTGCCGTCGACCTTCTCCTCCAGCAGCAGCCTCCCGAACACGAGCCGGGCGTCCACGTCGCGGAGCTGCACGAGCTGGTCCTCGTACAGGCGGGCGAAGGCGTCCCGTTCGCTGCGCGCCTGGTGGTTGCTCCCCACGCTCTCACGGCGCACCCGCGTCAGCCGCTCCTCCGTCTCCGCCCGGAGCGTGTCGAGACGCTCGTACAGGCCGGAGACGACGGTGCGCTCACGATCGAGCTCGGATCCCTGCACGCGCGAACCACCTTCCGGGATTACGGGCCGACAGTCTACGACGTCCGGCTAGGAATGCGCTCCCAGCAATCGTGCGGCGCGTACCACTAGACTCGGTGAACCAGCACTGCTGGCATGCCGGCGCCGCCGGCCTGCGCGAGCGCCGGGCGGACCCCCGCCGCGCACCACCCTCTTCTTTCCGGCGAAGACGTCGCCCTCTTGCGACGCCGCCGGACCAGCCCGAAATGGGCCGACCCTGCCAGAAAGGCATTTGTGACCAACCAGACTTTCGCCGACTTCGGCGTGCCCGCTCCCCTCGTCGCCGTCCTCGCGGCCGACGGCAAGTCGGAGCCGTTCCCCATCCAGGCCGACACCCTGCCCGACACGCTCGCCGGACGCGACGTCCTCGGGCGCGGGAAGACGGGCTCGGGAAAGACGATCGCGTTCTCGCTGCCGATGGCCGCGCGCCTCGCGGCGTCGGCGGCGGGAGGTCGCCCCTCCCGCGGCTACCGCCGCCCCCGCGGCCTCGTGCTCGCCCCGACCCGCGAGCTCGCCACCCAGATCGACGCGACCCTGAAGCCTCTTGCGGCCGCGCTCGGCCTGACCACCACGACGATCTTCGGCGGCGTCTCCCAGAGCCGCCAGGTGACCGCGCTGCAGGCGGGTGTCGACATCATCGTCGCCTGCCCCGGACGTCTCGAAGACCTGATGAAGCAGGGCATCGTCCACCTCGACAAGGTGGAGATCACGGTGCTGGACGAGGCCGACCACATGGCGGACCTCGGCTTCCTGCCGACCGTCACACGCATCCTCAACGCCACGCCGGCCCGCGGTCAGCGCCTGCTGTTCTCGGCGACGCTGGACAACGGCGTCGACAAGCTCGTCGCCAAGTTCCTCACCAACGAGGTGCTGCACTCGGTGGACGACGCCACCAGCCACGTGGAGGCCATGACCCACCACGTCTTCGAGGTGAGCGACCAGGACGCCAAGAAGGACCTGATCGTGGCGCTCGCCTCCGGTCGCGGCCGCCGCATCATGTTCATGCGCACCAAGCACCAGGCCAAGCGCCTCGCCAAGCAGCTCACGTCGGCGGGCATCCCCGCGGTGGACCTGCACGGCAACCTCAGCCAGGGCGCCCGCGACCGCAACCTCGCGGCGTTCGGCAGCGGCGATGTGCGCGTGCTGGTGGCGACGGACGTCGCCGCCCGGGGCGTGCACGTCGACGATGTGGAGCTGGTCGTCCACGTCGACCCGCCCGCGGAGCACAAGGCGTACCTGCACCGCTCGGGCCGCACCGCCCGCGCGGGGAGCGCCGGCGACGTCGCGACCGTGATGCTGCCGGAGCAGGCGGGCGACGTGAAGTCGCTGCTGCGCGCGGCGGCCATCACGGCGACGCCGCAGCGGGTGACGGCGGAGTCGGCGGCGGTGACCGCGCTGGTGGGCGAGCGCGCGGAGCGCGTCGCGCCGGCGCCGGTCGCTGCGGGCGGCAACGGCGGCGGCCGGGGCGGGAACGGCGGCCGAAACGCGGGCGCCGCGGGTGGCTCGGGTTCCGGGAACGGCGGGCGGCGGCGCCGCGGCGGCCAGAACCGGGCGGCCGGCGACGCTGGGCGCGCGGGCGGCCAGAACCGGGCGGCCGGCGACGCTGGGCGCGCCTCCGGCGGCCAGAACGGCGGCCAGGCCGCGCGCGGCGACAGCGCCGGGAACCGTTCCGGCCAGAGCAGCACGGGCCGCAACCGCCGGAACTCCGGCCGCGATGTCGCGGCCTCGACGGGCGACGGCGCGGGCCGCGGTCACGGCCGCGGAGGGCGCGCCGGCGGCGAGGGCCGCCCCGCTGCCGACCGCAACGGCGCCCCTCAGGCATCCGGCCGCGGCGGTTCGGGCCGCGCGGGCGCTCCGCGCCAGGGCCTCCGCGTCGGCGACGTCGTGAGCGGCAGCACCAGCCGAGGACGGGGCACCCGCCGCGCCCGCGGCTGACCCAGCCCCCTCCAACAACGGAGGAGATCCCGCCCCCACCGGGCTGGATCTCCTCCGTTGCCTGCTTAACGGCCACGGTCCCAGGCCGATCTCCTCCGTTGCCGTCGCCGTAGCTAGCGGAGGACTTTCGGTGCGCGACTGGCGGGATTGTCGGGTAACGGAGGAGATTCGGGCCGCACCTTGCGGGATGTCCTCCGTTGCCGACGTGGCGTGGGCAGGGTGGGTCAGGGTGCGGCGGGGGTGAGGGTGGCGATGCCGGCCTCGATGCCGTCGATCAGGAGGCGGAAGCTGCGGTCGAGGTCGTCGGGGAGGCCGAAGCCCCCGCCGAGTTCGAGGGTGATGAAGCCGTGGAGGGCGCTGCGCAGCATCCGGATCGCGTCGACGGTCGCCTCCTCCGGCAACCCGAAGCCGCGCAGCGCGGCGGCCAGGACGGCGATGGTCTCGGCGGCGCGGGCCGCGAGCTCGGCGTCGTCCTCCGATCCCAGGTGGGGGGCTACCTGCGTCGCCGCATACCGGCCGGGATGGCGGTGGGCGTAGGCGCGGACGGCGTCCGCGGCCGAGTGGAGGGCGTCCGGGCCGGAGCGCCCGATGGTCGCCTCGGCGAGCACCGCGGTCAGCTCGGTGACGCACTCGGTCGCCACGACGCGGCGCAGGTCGTCGAGCGACGCGACGTGCTTGTAGAGGCTCGGCACCGCCACGCCGGCGCGGGAGGCCACGGCGGCGAGGGTCAGCTTGTCGAGGCCGCCTACGCCGCCGGCGTCCACGACATCGAGGGCCACGGCGGCGACCGCGGAGCGGGTCAGCCCGGCCCTAGGCACGGGCGTCACCCGGGTGTGCGACCGCGCTCGTTGCAGCAGCCAGGCCGGCGGCGCGAGTCGTGCACGCGCCGCGCAGCGGCCCCACCCCACCATCCAGCACGGCGGCGCCGCCCGCCCGTGCGCTACGCACGCGCCCCACCCCATCCGCTCCCGCGCCGCTCCGCCAGGAACCCCAGCGTCGCCGGGACGATCACGTCCGGCCGCTGGGCCTGCGGGTAGTGGCCGGACTCGGGGACCCGGACCACCTCCGCGCCGAGGGACTCGATCCAGTCGGCCTCGGCGGCCGGGTCCTTGTAGTCGGGGTCGAGGGCGCCGACGAAGGCGAGGATGGGGGCCTTCACCTCCGGGAGGCGGGGCTCGACGACCGAGTGGGTGAGCTGGAGGGTGAGGTGGCGGAAGGAGCGCAGCCGGCCGGGCTCCTTCATGTTGCGCTTGAGGTCGGCGGTGTGCTCCTTCAGCCACGGGGCGGTGCGGCCCTTGTTGATCGAGCGATAGTAGCCCGCCCAGAAGGCCGGGCCCCACGGGCCGGTGAACAGCACGCGGTACATGCCGTGGATGGACGCGACGGCGAACCGGCTCATCGCGGGGTCGCGCAGCAGCGGGCCGTAGAGCACGAGGCCGACGATCGCGTCGGGGCGCTCGGCGGCGGCCCATGCGGCGGCCGCGGCGCCCATCGAGTTGCCGAGCACGACGGCGTCGCCGCCAAGTTCGTCGATCAGCGCGATCAGGTCGCGGGCGGTGGCGATGTCGCCGAACTCGCGGAAGGTCGTGTCCGACTCGCCGTGCGCCCGGAGGTCGGTGACGGCGACGCGGTAGCCGGCCTCCAGCAGCGGGCCGGTCAGCTCGCGGTAGGTGGAACGGAGATCGCCCATCCCGGGGACGGCGACGACGAGCGGGCCGGAGCCCTCGACGGTGTAGCTGATGCGTCCCTCGGGGCGCTGCAGGTACCGGACCTGCGAAGCGATGGAAGTGTTCATAGCCCTAAAGCTAATACCATTAGCTAACGAGCGCAAGCAGAAACTGAAAACCCGTCAGACGATCTTGCCGACCGACGCCATCGCCGCCTTCACCAGCACGCCGCGACCGCCTTCGAGCTCCTCGCAGACCGTGTGCGAGACCGCCTCCTCCGGCGTCATCCAGGTGATCTCCAGCGCGTCCTGCCGCGGTTCGCAAGTGCCGGTCACCGGTACGACGTACGCGAGCGAGACCGCGTGCTGCCGCTCGTCGGTGAACGCCGACACCCCCGGCAGCGGGAAGTACTCCGCGACCTGGAACGGCACAGGGCTCGCGGGCAGCAGCGGGAACGCCATCGGGCCGAGGTCCTTCTCCAGGTGCCGGAACAGAGCCTCCCGCAGCGTCTCGCCGTACATGACCCGGCCGGAGACCAGCGTCCGGGTGATCTCGCCCACGGCGTTGGCACGCAGCAGCACGCCGACCTCGGTGACCTGGCCCAGGCCGTCGACCCGAACCGGCACGGCCTCCACGTAGAGCAGCGGCAGCCGCCGGCGGATCTGCTCCAGCTCGATGTCGCTCAGCCAGGCGGGACCGGGCTGGACGCCGTCGCCGTCGAGCGGGTCGGGGGTCGGGTCTGGGTCGGGGGTGCGCACGCTCATGCACTGATCCTACGGATGCCGCACCCCGCCGCCACCAGTACAGACTGATCTGTGGACTGCGCCGCGATCTGGGGGCTGTGGAGGACAACCGGACGTGCGCAGAATGGACCATGCCCTTCCCCGCCCCCGAGCTCCACCTCGACCACGAGGCCGTGCTCTGGTCCGCCGGCGAGACCGACCGCGTCGGCCGACCCCGGCTGATCCTCCTGCACGGCTACGGCTCGGACGAGGCCGACCTGTTCGGGATCTCGGCGTACCTGCCGCTGGAGCCGGTGATCGCCTCGCTGCGGGCGCCGATCCCGGAGGGCCCCGGCTTCGCGTGGTTCTCGCGCTTCACCAACATCTCGGTCGACCCGCTCGCGGCCAACGCCGACGCGGCCGCGCGCGCCGTCCTCGACTGGCTGGACGACCAGCCGGACGTGCCGACCGGCCTGCTCGGCTTCTCGCAGGGCGGCGCGCTCGCCATCCAGCTCATGCGTCTCGCGCCGGAGCGGTTCGACTTCGCGGTGACGCTGTCCGCGTTCGTCGTGCAGGGCACCGAGGACGGGGATGCGGCGCTCGCGGAGCGTCGGCCGCCGGTGTTCTGGGGCCGCGGGACGCACGACGACACCATCCCCGCGGCCGGCGTCGCGCGCGCGGCCGAGTGGCTGGCCGCCCACACGGACCTCGACGCGCGCATCTACGAGGGCCTCGGCCACGGGATCTCGCCGCTCGAACTCGGCGACATCTCCTCCTTCATCCGCGCGCACCTTCCGCGCTGACGGCCGGAGGCCCCTCGCGGCCTCCCCTTGGCGGTGTCGGTGGCGGGGAGCAGGATGGAAGCGATGAGCGACGTGCTCGACCGGTTCTCCCCCGCGACCCGTGAATGGTTCCGCGGGGCCTTCGCCGCGCCCACCGACGCCCAGACCGGCGCCTGGGAGGCCATCTCGCACGGCCGGCACGCGCTGGTCATCGCGCCGACCGGCTCGGGCAAGACGCTGGCGTCGTTCCTGTGGGCGATCGACCGGCTGGCGAGCGAGGAGCGGCCGCCCGACGCCCGACGCGGAACGCGGGTCCTCTACATCTCGCCGCTGAAGGCGCTGGGTGTGGACGTGGAGCGCAACCTCCGTGCGCCGCTGGTCGGCGTCACGCAGACGGCGCGGCGGCTCGGAGCCGAGCCTCCGCATGTCAGCGTCGGCGTCCGCTCCGGCGACACCTCGTCGTCCGACCGCCGCGCATTGGTCGCCTCGCCGCCGGACATCCTGATCACCACGCCCGAGTCGCTCTTCCTGATGCTCACGTCGCAGGCGCGCGAGACGCTCACCAGTGTGGAGACCGTGATCGTGGACGAGGTGCACGCCGTCGCGGCCACCAAGCGCGGCGCGCACCTCGCGCTGTCGCTGGAGAGGCTGGATGCGCTTCTCGAGAAGCCCGCCCAGCGCATCGGCCTGTCCGCCACGGTGCGGCCGCCCGAGGAGGTCGCGCGGTTCCTCGGCGGCAGCGCGCCAGTGGAGATCGTGGCACCCGCCGCGGGCAAGCGGTTCGACCTCCGCGTGGTCGTGCCGGTCGAGGACATGAGCGAGCTCGGCACCTCCACCTACGCGAGCGACAACGACGACGGCTCCGCGCCGCAGGCCGGCTCGATCTGGCCGCACGTGGAGGAGGCGATCGTCGAGCGCGTGCTGGAGCACCGCTCCTCGATCGTGTTCGCGAACTCGCGCCGGCTGGCCGAGCGCCTCACCGCCCGGCTCAACGAGCTGTACGAGGAGCGGCTGCTCGGCGGGGACGCGGGAGGCGCGTCCGCCCGGCCCCCGGCTGAGCTGATGGGCGGCTCCGGCCAGACCAAGGGCTCCGCGGCCGTCGCCGATCCGGAGTCGCTGGTCCTCGCCCGCGCGCACCACGGCTCGGTCAGCAAGGAGCAGCGCGCTCTGATCGAGGACGACCTCAAGTCCGGGCGGCTGCGCTGCGTCGTGGCGACCTCCAGCCTGGAGCTCGGCATCGACATGGGCGCCGTGGACCTCGTCGTCCAGGTGGAGGCCCCGCCCTCGGTCGCGAGCGGGTTGCAGCGCGTCGGCCGCGCCGGCCACCAGGTCGGCGAGGTGTCGCGCGGCGTGGTCTTCCCTAAGCACCGCGCCGACCTCATCCACTCGGCGGTCGCGACCGAGCGGATGGTCGGCGGCCTGATCGAGACGATGCGCATCCCGACGAACCCGCTCGACATCCTCGCCCAGCAGACGGTGGCGGCGACGGCGCTGGAGCCGCTCGACGCCGACGACTGGTTCGACACGGTCCGCCGCAGCGCGCCGTTCGCGACCCTGCCGCGCAGCGCCTACGACGCGACGCTCGACCTCCTCGCCGGCCGCTACCCGTCCGACGAGTTCGCCGAGTTGCGGCCGCGCATCGTCTGGGACCGCGACGCCGGCACGCTCACGGGCCGGCCCGGCGCGCAGCGGCTCGCCGTGACCAGCGGCGGCACCATCCCCGACCGCGGGATGTTCGCGGTCTACATGGTCGGCGAGCGCGCCAGCCGGGTGGGCGAGCTGGACGAGGAGATGGTCTACGAGTCGCGCGTCGGCGACGTGTTCGCGCTGGGGTCGACGAGCTGGCGCATCCAGGAGATCACCCACGACCGGGTGCTGGTGTCGCCCGCGTTCGGCGAGCCGGGGCGGCTGCCGTTCTGGAAGGGCGACGGCATCGGCCGGCCGGCGGAACTGGGCGCGGCGGTCGGCGCGTTCGTCCGCGAACTGAGTGCCGCCTCCCCCGCCGACGCCGAGCTGCGCTGCGTGGAGGCCGGGCTCGACGCGTTCGCGACAGCCAACCTGCTGGCGTTCCTGCGCGAGCAGAAGGAGGCCACCGGTCATGTGCCGACCGACCGCACCCTGGTGGTCGAGCGGTTCCGGGACGAGCTCGGCGACTGGCGCGTGGTGTTGCATTCCCCGTACGGCATGCAGGTGCACTCGCCGTGGGCGCTGGCCGTGCAGGCGCGCGTCCGCGAGCGGTACGGGATCGACGCGGGCGCGATGGCGGCCGACGACGGGATCATCGTGCGTATTCCCGACACGGAATCCACGCCCCCCGGTGGCGAGCTGTTCGTGTTCGAGCCGGCCGAGCTGGACGAGCTGGTGACCCTGGAGGTCGGCGGCTCCGCGCTGTTCGCCTCCCGGTTCCGCGAGTGCGCGGCGCGTGCGCTGCTGCTGCCCAAGTACAACCCGGGCAAGCGGTCGCCGCTCTGGCAGCAGCGGCAGAAGGCCTCCCAGTTGCTCGACGTCGCGCGCAAGTACCCGAGCTTCCCGATCATCCTGGAGACGGTGCGCGAGTGCCTGCAGGACGTCTACGACCTTCCCGCGCTGGACGAGGTGGCGCAGAGCATCGCCCAGCGCCGCATCACGCTGGTGGAGGCCGCGACCGAGACGGCCTCGCCGTTCGCGCGCTCGCTGCTGTTCGGCTACGTCGCGGCGTTCATGTACGAGGGCGACAGCCCGCTGGCGGAGCGGCGGGCGGCGGCGCTGTCGCTGGACGCGGGGCTGCTGGCCGAGCTGCTCGGCCGCGCGGAGCTGCGCGAGCTGCTCGACCCGTCGGTGATCGAGCGGGTGGAACTGCAGCTTCAGCGACTCGATCCCGAGCGGCGGGTGCGTGGTGAGGAGGGCGTGGCCGACCTGTTGCGGCTACTCGGGCCGTTGACGGTGGCGCAGGTGGCGGAGCGGTTGCAGGGTGAGGAGGTGGAGGCCGACTCGGATGCGGATGAGGTCGCCCCCGCTCACGCGACCCACGCCACCGCCCTCGCCCACCTGAGCTCTCTGGTCGACGCCAAGCGCGCCCTCGCCGTCACCATCGCGGGCGAGGAACGGTACGCCGCGATCGAGGACGCCAGCCGCCTGCGCGACGCGCTCGGCGTCCCGCTCCCCATCGGCGTGCCGGTCGCATTCATCGAGCCGGTGGACGATCCGCTCGGCGACCTCGTGAGCCGCTACGCGCGCACCCACGGCCCGTTCGAGGTCGCGGAGGTCGCCTCCCGGTTCGGGCTCGGCCCCGCGATCGTGCACGACGCGCTGCGCCGGCTGTCGCGCGACGGCCGCGTCGTGGAGGGCGAGTTCCGCCCGCACGCGACCGGGTCCGAGTGGTGCGACGCGGAAGTCCTGCGGCGGCTCCGGCGGATGTCGCTCGCGGCGCTCCGCCAGGAGGTCGAGCCGGTCGAGACGGCGACGTTCGCGCGATTCCTCGGCGACTGGCAGCACGTCGGCTCCACCCTGCGCGGCGTGGACGCCGTCGCGTCGGTGATCGAGCAGCTCGCAGGGGCCCGCATCCCGGCCTCCGCGTGGGAGTCGCTGGTGCTGCCGAGCCGCGTCGCGGACTACAGCCCTGCCATGCTGGACGAGCTCACCGCCACCGGCGAGGTGATCTGGGCGGGCGACGGCTCGCTGCCGGGCAACGACGGCTGGATCAGCCTCAACCTCGCCGACTCGGCCCCGCTCACGCTGGCCCCGCCGACCGACCACGATCCCGACGAGCTGCAGCGCGGCGTTCTGGCGGCGCTCGCGCGCGGCGGCGGGTACTTCTTCCGGCAGCTCTCCGACACCCTGGGCGCCGAGCGCGGCGAGGCGATCGAGGACGCCGTCCTGGTGACCGCGCTGTGGGACCTGGTCTGGGCGGGCCTGGTCACCAACGACACCCTCGCTCCGCTGCGCACGCTGACCGGCGGAGGAGGCGGCGCCCACAAGCGTCCGCGGCAGCCCACCCGCTCCCGGATGTACCGCGGCCGGGTCGGCGCCCCGCGCACCTCCGCGATGGTCACCCGGATGGGACCTCCGACCGTCGCCGGCCGCTGGTCGCTGCTCCCCGAGCGCGACCTTGACTCCACGGTCCGCGCGCACGGCCAGGCCGAGACGCTGCTCGACCGCTACGGCGTGGTCACGCGCGGCTCGGTGATGAACGAGGGGACGCCGGGAGGCTTCGCCCTGGCCTACAAGGTGCTCAGCGGCTTCGAGGACAGCGGGCGCGCGCGCCGCGGCTACTTCGTGGAGACACTTGGCGCCGCGCAGTTCGCGAGCGGGCCGACCGTGGACCGGCTGCGCACCTTCGCCCGTGATCACACGCAGCCGCGGCCGTTCGACGCGGTCGCCCTCGCGGCGACCGACCCCGCCAACGCGTACGGCGCCGCGCTGCCGTGGCCGGCCGTCCCCGCTCCCACCGGAGGGGTGGAGGGCGGCACCGGCCACCGGCCCGGACGCAAGGCGGGCGCGCTGGTCGCCCTGGTCGACGGCGAGCTCACGCTCTACGTGGAGCGCGGCGGCAAGAGCCTGCTCTGCTTCGCGGACCAGGAGGACGACGGTGTGCGTCCCGCGCTCGTGGCGGCCTCCCGCGCCCTGGCGGGCCTGGTGACCTCCCGCCGTGTCGACAAGCTCGCCATCGAGACCGTCAACGGCGCGAGCGTGCTCGGCAGCCCGCTCGGCGCGGCCCTCACGGAGGCGGGGTTCCTCGCCACGCCGCGCGGCCTCCGGCTGCGGGGATGACGACCGATGCCCGAGGGTGACACCGTCTACCAGACGGCCGCGCGTTTGCGCCGCGCGCTGCAGGGCCGGCTGCTGACCGAGACGGACTTCCGGGTGCCGCAGTACGCGACCGTCGACCTCAGCGGCCGGCACGTCGACGAAGTGGTCAGCCGCGGCAAGCACCTGCTGATCCGGGTCGGCGACCAGACCATCCACAGCCACCTCAAGATGGAGGGCTCGTGGGAGGTGTATCCGCCCGGCGGCCGGTGGCGGCATCCCGGGTTCCAGGCGCGCGTGGTGCTGCAGACCGCCGAGACGCAGGCCGTCGGCTTCCAGCTCGGCGTCCTGGAGGTGGTGCCCCGGTCGCAGGAGGACGCCGTCGTCGGCCACCTCGGCCCTGATCTGCTCGGCCCGGACTGGGACGCCGCCGAGGCCCTCCGCCGGCTGTCCGAGCACCCGGACACCCCGATCGCGGTCGCCCTGCTCGACCAGCGGAACCTCGCCGGCATCGGCAACGTCTACGCCAACGAGCTGTGCTTCGTGCGCGGGATGCTGCCGACCCGTCCGGTGCGGGAGGCCGACCTCCCCGCCACCGTCGACCTGGCGCGCCGGATGCTCGTCGCCAACCGCGACCGCACCGTGCGGGTGACGACCGGCGACACCCGCCGCGGCCGCAACACCTGGGTGTACGGCCGCGACGGGAAGCCGTGCCTGCGCTGCGGGACGCTCATCCGGCGAGCGGAGCTCGGCCGCACCGCACTCGAGCAGCGGGTGACCTACTTCTGCCCCGTCTGCCAGACCTGAGCGCTCGCGAGGGCGGTTCGGACTAGGCGGCGGCGTCCTCGGAGACGTCGGCGTCGCTTTCAACGCGGACGGTGGCGAGAGCCGCGGACCACGACTCGAGCTGGTCGAAGAGCGGCGTCAGGCCGGCCTCCTGCGCGGCGGTCGGCTTCAGCGACCAGTTCTCGAAGTCGTGCTGGAGGCTCAGGCCGACGAACGCGCTGACCGTCGCGACCTGGAGCTGCGAGAGCACGAGCCGCAGGTGCTCGACCGCGCGGGCGCCGCCGAAGACGCCGTAGCTGACGAAGCCGGCCGCCTTGTTGAACCACTCGGCCCCGACGAAGTCGATCGCGTTCTTGAGCACGCCGGAGGTGCTGTGGTTGTACTCGGGCGTGACGAAGAGGTAGCCGTCGAACTCGGCGATCTTGGCCGCCCACGCCTTGGTGTGGTCGTTGGCGTACTGGCCCATCGCGGCGGGCATCGGCTCGTCGAGGTGCGGGAGGTTCCACTCGGCGAGGTCGACGAGCTCGTACTCGGCGCCGTCGCGCTTCTCGGCGTGCTCCAGTACCCAGCGGGCGACGGACTCCCCGTTGCGGCCGGGGCGCGTGCTTCCGATGATGATGGCGATCCTGGTCATGTCAACCTTCCTGATTTGATGACGTGTCACCTTTCGGGAACCTGCGGCGTGCCGCCGGTATTCCCGTGCCCGCTAGGCTCGATCCATGTCCGACCGGCGCGCTCCCGACGACGCTCATCTGCCCGCCGACGCCACCGAGGAGGAGCGCCGGGAGGCCGGCGACCGCCTCCGGGAGCGCATCTATGTGACGTTCACCGCGCTCGCGATCCTGATGGCCCTGAACGCGCACGGCGAGCACCTCGACTCGCCCACAGTGCTGTGGACGCTCGTCATCTCGGTGGTCGGCGTGCTGCTCGCCGGCCTCGCCTCCGACCTGGTCTCGCACATGATCGTGCACAACACCCTGCCGACCGCCCGCGAGTTCCGGCACCTGCTGGCCGTCGCCTCCCGCGCGCTCACGGTCCTCGTCGTCCCGGTGCTCGTGATCGTGGCTGCGATGCTCGGCTGGATGGAGGCCCGGACGGCCGTCGTGATCGCCATCACCGCCCTCATCGCGTCGCTCGCGGTGATCGCGCGCATCGCGGTGTCGCGCACCGGGATCGCCGGGTGGAAGCAGCTGATCGTGCTCGTCGGCATCGTGGCGCTCGGCGTGCTGGTCGTGTTCCTGGAGCAGCTCGCGCACTGAGGCCCGGCGCCACAGCGCTCTGTCGTGGGCGCGTGCAAGGATGACGTATGCCGATCGCGCGCACCCGACCCGATCCGCGCAAGCTGAGCGTTGCCGAAGCGGAGCTCTTCCACGCGTTCTACTTGATGCGGCGCGGTTTCGACCGCACCCTGGACGCCCAGCTCCAGCGGGACGACGGCATCTCCATCTCCGAGCTGGAGGTGCTCATGGCGCTGGTGCGGTCGCCCGGGCGCCGGCTGCGCGTGCGCGACCTGGTGGAGCTGACCGGCTGGGAGAAGAGCCGCGTCTCCCACCAGGTCACCCGCATGGAGGGCCGCGGCCTGGTGGAGCGCGAGGATTGCGCGGAGGACCGGCGCGCCAGCTGGATCCGGCTCAGCGGCGACGGGCGCCGCGTCGTCGTGCGGGCGCTGCCGAAGCACACCGCGACGATCCGCCGCATCCTCTTCGACGCGCTCACGCCGGAGCAGCAGGACGAGCTGCTCGGGATCTCCACCCGGATGACCGACGCCATGGCAGCAGGAGACGCACCCTCCGAACCGGATGCATGAGGGTTCTCGCAGCGCCGATCGCCCGTTTGCCGTGAGCATGCTGAGAACTCCTCGCTGATGTGCTGGTCATTCCGCCGGAACACCGCGGGAAACCAGGCTGTTCTAAGCACGGACCCCCTAGCGTCATGATGTGCGACGCCCGAACTATCCCTCAGGTGACTCCGGCGCCGGCCGGGACGACCGTCCCGAGCCGCCGACCGAGGTCTTCGGACGCGTGCCCGCAGCCGACCCGCGCCGGCCGGTGCGGGCGACGCGGCCGGCGTCCGGCGTGCCCTCGGGGCGCAACGGCGGGCGGGCTGCCGGCGCTGCGGGAGCGGGCGCCGCGGCGGGTGCCGGTTCGGGTGCCGCCGGTGCGGGAGCCGCCGGCGCCGGGAGCGCAGGCGCGCCCTTCGACCTGTTCGGACTCTCCGGCTCGCCGGACCCGCGCCGGGCGGACGGCGGCTTCGGCGACAGCGGCTTCGGCGATGGCGGCGATGGCTCCGGCGGCGGCGCGGGCGGGGGCAAGCCCCCGAAGAAGCACCGCCGCGCCAAGCGCATCATCGCCTGGACCGCGGCGGGACTGGCCGTGCTCCTCGTGGTGGTCGGCGGTTACGCCGCCTACAGCTACTTCCGCTTCGTCGGCGGCGTGAACCACGTCAACGTCATCAGCAAGACCGGCAACGACGTGGACGGCGCCGACCAGAACATCCTGCTCGTCGGCGACGACCACCGTCCGGACAACGCGACGCAGGCGGAGCTGAACCAGCTCAGCACCACCGCGGACGGCGGCGGCACCAACACGGACACGATGATGATCCTGCACATCCCGGCCAACGGGAAGTCGGCGACCCTCGTCTCCCTCCCCCGCGACTCCTGGGTGAACGTGCCCGGCCACGGGATGAACAAGCTCAACTCGGCGTTCTCGCTCGGCAACGGCGGCAGCGACCCGACCAGCGGCGCCAAGCTGCTCATCCAGACGGTGGAGAACCTCACCGGGCTGTCGATCGACCACTACGTGCGCGTCTCCCTGCTCGGCTTCTACACGATCGCGAAGGCCCTCGGGCCGGTGCAGGTGTGCCTCAACAACGCGGTGAACGACCCGTACTCCGGCGCGAACTTCCCGGCGGGCGTCTCGACACTGGACGCGCAGCAGGCGCTGTCGTTCGTGCGGCAGCGGCACGGCCTCCCGCGCGGCGACCTCGACCGCGTCGTGCGGCAGCAGTACTTCCTGTCGGTGGAGGCGCACAAGTTCCTGTCCGCGGGGACCCTGCTGAACCCGGGGAAGCTCACGAGCGCCCTCGACGCGATCAGCGGCTCGCTGGAGACGGACCCCGGGCTCAACTTCCTCCAGCTCGCGGCGCAGATGCAGGGTCTCACCGGCGGCAAGATCCAGTCGGCGACCATCCCGATCTCCGGCACGCCGACCATCACGGTCGACGGCTCCGACCTGTCGATCGTGCAGGTGGACACCGCCGCGATGCCGGCGTTCGTCAAGAGCCTGACGGGCACGCCGTCCGCCTACGACAGCGCGACGGCGGCCAAGCCGGCCGACACGAAGGTGACCGTGCTCAACGGCGGCAGCATGAACGGCGCGGCGGGCACGGCGACGCAGACCTTCAAGGCGGCGGGCTTCACGACCGGCACGGCCGGCGACGCGAGCTCGCAGCAGACGACGACCATCCAGTACCCGTCCGGTCAGGAGTCGCAGGCCAAGGCCGTGGCGGCGCTGCTCCCGGGCGCCGCGGTGCAGGAGACCGGCAGCGTCAAGAGCGTCACCGTCGTCCTCGGCGAGGACGGCCTGATGCCGACCGCTCCCGGCGCCGCGTCCACGGGCGGCAGCGCTCCCGCCGCTCCTGCCCCCGCGCCGACCCACTCCGGCCCCACCACCAACTACTCCAGCACCGTCTGCATCAACTGACCCCGAAGCCATCAGTTCCGGACTTGTGTACGGCCGAGCACGGCGTGTCGCGTACACAACTCCGGGACTGATGCAGGCGGCTAGTCGAAGAGGCGGCGGAAGACGTTGGTGTCGGCGAGGTCGATGAGCTCGTCGCCGCGGCCGGACATTATCGTGCGGAGGGCGTAGAGGGTGAAGCCCTTGACCTGCTCCGCGGTGATGGCGGGCGGGATGCTGAGCTCCTGGCGGGCGGTCACGACGTCCACCAGGGCGGGGCCGTCGTGCGCGAACGCGGTGCGGAGGGCGCTCTCCAATTCGTCCGGCTTCTCGACGCGCTGGCCGTGGATGCCGATCGCCTGCGCGACGCGGGAGAAGTCCGGGTTCTCCAGGCCCGTGCCGAAGTTGACGAACCCCGCGGCCTTCATCTCGACCTCCACGAAGTTGAGCGAGGAGTTGTTGAACACGACGATCTTGACCGGCAGCTTCCGCTGCACCAGCGTCAGCAGCTCGCCCATCAGCATCGCGAGGCCGCCGTCGCCCGCCAGCGCGACCACCTGCCGCCCCGGGAACGCCGCCTGCGCGCCGATCGACTGCGACAGGGCGTTGGCCATGCTGCCGTGGTTGAACGAGCCGATCAGCCGGCGGGAACCGTTCATCCGCAGGTAGCGGGCCGCCCAGACCACGGGCGAGCCGACGTCGGGGATGAAGACCGCGTCCTCGCTGGAGAGCTCGCTGATCAGCCGCGCGACGTACTGCGGGTGGATGGGCGTGCGGTTGCGGTCGTTGACGGCCAGCTCGTCCAGGCTCTTGCGCGCCTTCAGGTAGTGCTGGCGGGACGCGTCGAGGTGCTTGGTGTCCTTCCGGTCCGCGAGGAGCGGGAGGAGCGCCTCCACCGTGTCCTTCACGCTGCCGACGAGGCCGAGGTCGATCGGCGTGCGCCGGCCGAGGTTCTCGCCGCGGATGTCCACCTGGATGATCTTCGCCTTGGACGGGTAGAACTGCTGGTACGGGAAGTCGGTGCCGAGCATGAGCAGGGCGTCGCACGACTCCATCGCCCGGTAGCCGGAGGAGAACCCGAGCAGGCCGGTCATGCCCACGTCGTAGGGGTTGTCGTACTCCACGAACTCCTTGCCGCGCATCGCGTGCACGACGGGCGCCCGGAGCGCCCCGGCGATGTCGATGAGCTGCGGGTGGGCGCCCTCGACGCCGGCGCCCGCCAGGATCGTGACTTTCTTCGCGGCGTTCAGGATGCCGGCGGCGGCCTTCAGCTCACCGTCGGTGGGCCGGGTCACGCGCGGCGAGTACAGGATCGGCGCGGACGGCTTGCGGCCGACGCTGTCCGCGAGGAAGATCTCGCCCGGGATGACGACCACCGCGACCCCGCGACGCTCGATGGCCGTGCGCATCGCGATCTCCAGCACGCGGGGCAGCTGCTCCGGAAGACTCACGAGCTCGGTGTAGACCGAGGCCTCCCGGAACAGCCCCTGCGGGTGGGTCTCCTGGAAGTAGGTGCTGCCGATCTCGGGCCCGGGGATCTGGGCGGCGATCGCGAGCACGGGCACCCGGCTGCGGTTCGCGTCGAAGAGGCCGTTGATCAGGTGCAGGTTGCCGGGGCCGCAGCTCCCGGCGCAGACGGCGAGTTCGCCGGTGAGCGCGGCCTCCGCCGCCGCCGCGAAGGCCGCGGCCTCCTCGTGCCGCACGTGCTCCCAGGTGATGTCTCCCGCGCGGCGCAGCGCGTCGGTGAAGCCGTTGAGCGAGTCGCCGGGGATACCGTAGACGCGCTTCACTCCCGCGTCCCGGATGATCTCGACGATGGTGTCGGCGACGGTGGTCATGCGGCGTCCTCCTCGGTCGGCGTGGCTGCGACGGGTGATCCGGCTGCGGATAGCGCTCACGCTACTCCGCGGGCGCGCGTCGCGTCTGGTCCTGTCCGGCCGGATTCATGCATCCACCACGTAGGTCCGCAGCACTACTGTGTTCAGGTCATGGTCACGCAGTCTCGCGCCCTCGCCACCCGCGACGCCATCCTCCGGGGTGCGGCCGAGGTTTTCGGCGCGCGCGGCTACGGACTGGCCTCCATCTCCGACATCGCGAAGGCTGCCGGGCTCACGAAGGGCGCGCTGTACTTCCACTTCGCGTCCAAGGACGAGCTGGCGCTCGCGGTGATCGGCGAGCAGCACCGGCGCACGATTGAGGCCTCGGCCGCGATCCTGGCGGAGGGCCGGCCCGCCCTGGAGTCGCTCGTGCTGCTCAGCAGGAGCCTCGGCCGTCAGCTCCTGGAGGACCCGGTGGTGCAGGCCGGCATCCGGCTGACCACCGACGTCGGGACGGCCGAGCAGGCGATCGTCGAGCCGTACGAGGACTGGTTCCGCTCGATCGAGGAGCTGATCAGGAAGGCGATCGACGAGGGCGACGTCTCCGAGCGCGTGGACCCCGCGATGTTCGCGCACCTGCTGTCGCCCGCGTTCACCGGGGTGCAGCTCGTGTCCGCGACGCTGACCGGGCGCGCGGACCTGCTGCAGCGCATCCGGGAACTGTGGATCCTGCTGCTGCCGGGGATCGTGGCCGACGGGCGGCTGGACGCGCTGCGGGCGCTGCCCGACCTCGTCGTGGAGGGGTGAGCCCCCTCCGGGACCCGCCCGACCGACATCCCCCCAGTGGTCGCCGTTGCGACGTGTACGTCGGTCGGGCGTTCGCCCCCGCACGAGCCATATTACATGCATAACCGGTCGATCGGTTTGTTTCGACGCCCCATCGCTGGCGGGGTTCCCTCGGGCGTGTCGGTTAGACTCACCCGATGGGGGATCCGCGCGAGCGGGTCGAGAGCAGCACCACCGGGGAGGTCGCCGATGTCGGCACGGACGAAGCAGAAGAAGCGCGCGACGATGCGCCTCGTCTACATCGACTTCTGGTCCGCGCTGAAGATGTCGTTCCTGATCAGCATCGTGCTGGCGGCCGTGACCGTCGTGCTCACCCTGCTCGGCTGGTCGGTGCTCGACAAGGTCGGGGCGGTCGGCTCGATGACGACGTTCCTGGAGAGCATCGCGGGCGCGCAGGGCGCCGCCCTCGTCGCCGGGCTGACCTTCGGCAACGTGATGATGTTCACGCTCGTGGTGTCGCTGCTGGAGGTCATCGTCGTGTCCTCGCTCGGCGCGATCTTCGCGGCGCTGTTCAACCTGGCGACCAACGTGGTCGGCGGGTGGAAGGTCACGTTCGGGAGCGACTAACCCCCGCGCTCTCCGGGGCGTCCCCGTCGGGTGCGAGGCGCTGGAGGCCGCCCACGAGGAGCCCCACCCCGAACGCGAAGGCGGCGGCGGAGTCGCCCTCGTCGAGCGGGTCGGCGGCCTCCCCCGTCGCGAGCACGCCGATGCTGTCGAACTGCATCCGCTGCTGCTCGTGGGAGACGTGACCGAGCACGAAGTGCAGGAGCGCGGTGGCGGCGCGGGCGGCGGTCTCAGCGTCGAAGCCTCCCGAGCGGACGGCGGCCTCCAGGCGTTGCTGGGCCGGGGCGGCGCCCAGTCCGAGCGCGGCGGTGCTGGCGACCACCTCCGCGCCGTCGCGGTAGGCGAGCAGCGCGTCGCGGAGGGCGGCGGCCTCGGCGCGCACCCGGTCGGGCCAGGAGGCGTCGGCAGGGGTGACGGCGGCGCGCCCGACGATACGGTCGGCGAGCTCGGCCAGGAGGGTCTGCTTGTTCGGGAAGTGCCAGTAGAGCGCGCTGGGCTGCACGTCGAGCGCGGCGGCGAGGCGGCGCATGGTGAGGTCGGGGAGGCCGTAGTCGTCGAGGATGCGCAGGGCCGTCTCGGCCACGTCGTCGCGGCTGTGTCTGCGTGCGCTTTCGTTTCCGGTCACGGTTTCACTATAGTGAACGCTGTTCAGGTGAACAGTGTTCAGGTGAAGGAAACCCGATGACCGACTCCCCCCGCACCACCCCCGCCACTCCCGCGACGGCCGAGAGCGCGGCCTCCCGGCCCGCTGCTGTCCGCCCCACCCGCCGCGGTCTCGACGCGACCGACATCGCGCGCGTCGCCGTCGTCGCCGCGATCGTCGCCGTGCTCGGCCTCCCCGGCGGCTTCACGGTGTTCGGCGCTGTGCCGATCACGGCGCAGACGCTCGGCGTCATGCTGGCCGGCGCGCTGCTCGGGCCGTGGCTCGGCGCACTCTCGATGGCCGTGCTGCTCGCCCTCGTCGCCGCCGGGCTCCCTCTCCTGGCCGGCGGACGCGGCGGTCTCGGCGTGTTCGTCGGAGCCTCGGCCGGCTACCTGGTGGGCTGGATCGTCGGCGCCGCCGTCATCGGCCTCATCGTCCACGCGGGCAACCGCAAGCCCGTCGTCTGGCGCACGTTCGTCGGTGTCGTGGTGGGCGGCATCGGCGTCGTGTACGCGTTCGGCATCCCCGTGCAGAGCTTCGTCATGCGGCTGCCGCTCGGCCAGACCGCGTTCCTCAGCCTCGGCTTCCTGCCGGGCGACCTCATCAAGGCGGTGCTCGCGACCGCGATCGTGGCGACGCTGGTCCGCGCGTACCCGCGGGCCTTCCGGCGCACCTGGGCTCCCGCTCGCCGTCGGGACGACGTTTCCGCCGCATGAGTCCGATCGTCCCGCTGCGCGACGACGACCCCGCCCTCCTGGAGCTGCTCCGGGAGGCACGGTCGGCCGGCGACGTCCCGCTCGTGATCGACGGCCGGAGTCCGGCTTCGCACCGGGCCGCGGCCGTGGACGCGGCGTCGCGCGCCGACCTGGAGGGCGCGGGCGGGTCCGACCGGATCGGCTGGGCGACGCTGACCTCCGGCAGCAGCGGGACGCCGCGGATCGTCCTGCGCAGCCACGTATCGTGGGCGTCGTCGTTCGCCGCGGTGGCGGAGTTGCTGGGCGGCGGCCGGGCGGTCGCCCTCCCGGCGCCCGCATCGTCGTCGCTGACGCTGTTCTCGCTCGCGCACGCGCTCGACGGCGGCCCGCGGGCGGTGCTCGACGGCGGCGCGGCCGACTGCTTCCACGGCACCCCGGAGTCGCTGCGCCGGCTGCTGGAGTCGGGCGTTGCGTCCGGCATCCGGGCC
The DNA here is from genome assembly GCF_039615055.1 of Microbacterium sp. X-17. Lineage (NCBI taxonomy): Bacteria > Bacillati > Actinomycetota > Actinomycetes > Micrococcales > Microbacteriaceae > Microbacterium > Microbacterium sp. X-17. The sequence goes on along the minus strand of NZ_JBDHNI010000001.1, from coordinate 476,936 downwards.
GCGCTGGTCGGCGGCTCGCACCTCGACCCCGCACTCCGGGCGAGGGCCGAGGCGGAGGGGATGCGCGTGACCGCCTACTACGGAGCGGCGGAGTTGTCCTTCGTGGCCCTCGACCACGGCGACGGGCTGGTGCCGTTCCCGGGCGTCGAGGTGCGCGTGCGCGACGGCGAGCTGTGGGTGCGCTCGGCGTACGTGGCCCGCGGCTACGCCGGCGCGCCCGGCCCGCTGCGTCGTGACGGGGCCTGGGCGACGGTCGGCGACCGCGCAGAGCTCGTGCGCGCGGCGGACGGCGGCGAGCGCATCCGCCTTCTGGGCCGCGCGGACGACGCGATCCTCAGCGCGTCCGCCACGATCGTGCCGGACGAGGTGGAGGCAGCGCTGCGCTCGGTGCCCGGCGTGCGGGACGCGGTGGTGTTCGGCCTCCCGACCGGCCGTGTCGGCGCGCTCGTCGCCGCGCTCGTGGAGCCCGACGGGAGTCTCCCACCGCTGGCCGAGCTGCGGGCGGCTGCCGCCGAACGCCTCGCGCCTGCCCACCGTCCGCGTCGCTGGTACGCTGCTGAGCTGCCGCGGACCGCGACCGGGAAGCCGGCGCGTGCGGAGGCCGTGCGGCGGGTGCTGGAGGGAGAGGTGCGGGCGATTGAACGCTGAGCCCCCCGTCATCGTCGCGGCACGCCGCACCCCCATCGGCACCCGCGGGCGTGCCCTCGCGCGCCTGCGCGTTGAGGAGCTGGCCGCCCCGGTGCTCCGCGCGGCCCTGGCTGACGCGGCGACCGCGACGGGCGCGCCGATCGACGTCGCGGACGTCCTGCTCGGCAACTGCATGGGCCCCGGCGGCAATCCGGCCCGCGTCGCGGCCCTCGCCGCGGGGCTGGACCCCGCGATCCCCGGCGGCACCGTCGACCGGCAGTGCGGCAGCGGGCTGGCCGCGATCCTCGACGCCGCCAGCGCGATCCGGGCGGGCGACCGGAGGCCGCGGCTCGCGGGCGGTGTGGAGAGCGCCTCCACCGCGCCCGTCCGCTCGGTCGACGGGGTCGCCTACGAGCGGGCGCCGTTCGCGCCGGAGGGCTTCCCCGACCCCGATATGGTCCAGGCTGCGGAGGATCTGGCCGCCCGCGACGGCATCCCGCGGTCGCGGCTCGACGCGCACGCCGCGCGCAGCCACGAGCGGGCGCGCGCCGCGCTGGCGGGCGGGCGGTTCGCGGACGAGCTGGTGCCCCTGGCCGGGCTCGACCGGGACGACGCGATCGGCGGGGCAGAGCGGCTGCTCCCCCGGCTGCCCGCGCTGTTCCCCGGCGGCGCGCTCACGGCCGGGACCTCCACCCGGATCGGCGACGGCGCTGCCGCGGTCGTCGTGGCCCCGGCGGGTGCTGCGCCCGGGCTCGCCGTGCGGGCGGGCGCGGTCGTGGGGTGCGACCCTGCACTGCCCGGGATCGGCGCGGCGCCGGCGATCCTCGCCGCGCTCGCGCAGTCGGGCGTCACCGCGCAGGAGGTCGCCGCGTTCGAGCTGGTGGAGGCGTTCGCGTCGCAGAGCATCGCGGTGCTGGAGCGCATCGGTGTCGCGGAGGACGACCCGCGCGTCTGCGCCGACGGCGGCGCGCTGGCGCTCGGCCACCCGTGGGGTGCGAGCGGGGCGGTGGCCGTGGTGCGGCTGTTCAGCCGGCTCGTGCGCGGCGGGGCGCCGGCGGGGACGCTCGGGGTCGCCGCGGCGTCGGTCGGCGGCGGGCTGGGCGTGGCCGCGGTGTTCGAGGTGGTGCGATGAGCGCCCTCCGTCTCGACGGCGTCGGGGTCCGCCTCGGCGACGTCGACGTCCTCCACGACGTCACCCTCGACCTCGACGCCCGCACCATCGCCGTGATCGGCGAGAACGGGTCGGGGAAGTCGACCTTCGCGCGCCTCCTCGGCGGACTGGTCGCGGCCTCCGCCGGCGAGCTGCGCGTCCTCGGGCTCGACCCCGCCCGCCAGGCCGCCGAGCTGCGGCGACGGATCGCGGTCGTCTTCAGCAACCCGGACGCGCAGATCATCATGCCGACCGTCGCGGAGGACGTCGCCTTCTCGCTCCGTGCCGACCGGATCGGGCGGGAGGAAACGGCGGCGCGCGTCGCCGACGCCCTCGACCGCTTCGGGCTGACCGAGCTGGCGGACCGGCCCTCCCACGACCTGTCCGGTGGCCAGAAGCAGCTCCTCGCGCTGTGCGGCGCGTTCGTGCGGCGGCCGGAGCTGGTGATCGCGGACGAGCCGACCGCCTACCTGGACGCCCGCAACGCCCGCCGCGTCTCCGACCACCTGCTGGAGGACGCCGACCACCGGCTCGTCCTGGTCACGCACGACCTGGCGCTGGCCGCCCGCTGCGACACCGCCGTGCTCTTCGCCGGCGGCACGGTGGCCACGATCGGCTCGCCGGGGGACGTGGTGGCGGCGTACGAGCGTCTGCTCGCCGAGGGGAGCCTCCCGTGCTGACCCTCTACCGCCCGGGGACGGGACCGCTGCACCGGATGCCGGCCGGCCCCAAGCTGCTGCTGGTTCTCGCGGCGGTGCTCGCGGTGTCGCTGCTGCCCTCCACCTGGGTCGCGGCCGCCGTCGCCGCGGGGCTGCCGGTGGTCGCGTACGCGCTCGCGGGCCTCGGCGACGGGGCGCTCGGGATGCGCGAGCTCGCCCGTCAGGTGCTCGCCGTACGCTGGGTGATCGTGATCACCCTCGGCGGCCAGCTCCTCTTCCTCGGCCCGGAGCCCGCGGTCGCGAACACCGCGCGCGTGACGTCCGCGGTCGTGCTCGCCGCGTTGCTGGTCCTCACCACGCGGGTCGCCGACCTCCTGGACGCCGTCGAGCGCGGCCTCCGACCCCTCGCGGCCCTGCGGGTCGACCCGGCGCGGACGGCGCTGCTGCTGACGGTGACGCTCAGCACGGTGCCGGTGCTCGCGGGGCTGGCGCGCGACGTCAGGGACGCTCAGCGCGCACGGGGCGCCAGGGCCGGACTGCGGGCGTTCGCGGTGCCGTTCCTGGTGATGGCGTTCAAGCACGCGGACGAGCTGGGCGACGCGTTGACGGCACGAGGCGTGCGATGAGCGGCGGCCCGCGCGTGCTCGGCCCCACGGTGGACGACCAGACGCGCTGCATCCACTACCGGACACCGCTCGACGTGATCGCGATCCGGTTCGCGTGCTGCGGCGAGTTCTACCCGTGCCATGCGTGCCATGCGGAGACCGCCGGGCATCCGGCGCGGCAGTGGCCGGTCGCGGAGCGCGGCGAGCGGGCGGTGCTGTGCGGGGTGTGCAAGGCGACGCTGACCATCGCGGATTACCTGGAGGCCGACTCGTGCCCGGAGTGCGGGGCGGGGTTCAATCCGGGGTGCAAGCTGCATACGGAGTTGTACTTCGAGGTGTGAGGAGTCGCGAGTTATCCACAACTTCGCGTCTGGCCCTGCGAAGGCGCTCGATCGCCGCCCAGAATGATAAATGCCCCGGCGCGGCGACACTTTCGTGTCTCGTCCGGGGCTTACGTAGAAAAGCTTACCGGAAAGCTCCACTGATGTCACAACCTCACGAGTCGATCTGGCGCGGTGGCGTTGCGTCATTGATCGGCGGTCCGCGATTCCAGACCTATCTGTCGGCCACGACCACGCCTGCCGAAGCCATCCGGCTCTACTCGTGGAACATCGAAGTCTCGGCGAGCCTCTGGGGCGGCTTCCACCTCGCAGAGGTCTGCCTGAGGAATGCCCTGAACGACCGATTGGTCGAGCACTTCGGCACACGGGCCTGGTGGGATTCCGCGCAGCTTCACGAATCCGACCTCGCCGTCGTCCGATCAGCCCATCGGCACCTCTTCCGGTCGAGGCCGGGCGAGTTCACCCCGGGTCATGTCGTGGCCGAACTCGGATTCGGCTTCTGGATCGGACTCCTCGGAAATCGCTATCACGCTCGGCTCTGGGAGGCGGCGAAGCTCGACAGCGCCTTCCCGCATTACGCCGGCCGTCGGCGCGACCTGCACACCGCGCTGGAGCGTCTACGCAAATTGCGTAATCGCGTGGCCCACCATGAGCCGATCTTCAACCGAGACCTCGCCTACGATCACGAATTGCTGCTGTCGATCCTGGGCTACCTGAGTTCGGACGTCGCGCGCTGGTGCCGGACGCATTCACGGTTCGGCAGCATCATCCTGCGGAGAGACGCGGTCGTCTCAGGGCTGCACATCCCCGCGTTCTGACCTACAGCACCACCACGACCTTCCCACGCGCTCGCCCCGCACCGACGTGGTCGATCGCCTCGCCCGTCCGCTCCAGCGGATACGTGGTGTCGATGACCGGACGGAAGGCGCCCTCACCGTAGAGGCGGGCGAGTTCGATCAGGTCCTCCTGGTGTTCGCGCGCCATCAGGCCGACCAGGCGCTGGCGGGAGGTCGTGTTCCTCAGGCCGGCCGCCGCGATGCGTTCGGTGCCGCCGAGGATGCTGCCGCCGGCCTCCCCGCCGACCAGGACGAGCGCGCCCTCCGGGGCGAGGCTCGCCCGCAGTGCGCGCAGCGGGCGGTTGCCCGCGGTGTCGATGATCGCGTCCCAGACCCGGCCGAGGCCGAGCGGGTCGGTGGTCGTGTAGTCGATCGCGTCCGCGGCGCCCAGCTCGCGGACGAGCGCGGTCTTCGGGCCGCTGCACACCCCCGTCACCTCGGCGCCGCGGGCGGCGGCGAGCTGCACGGCGAAGTGGCCGACGCCGCCGGCCGCGCCCAGCACCAGCACGCGGTCGCCCTCCCCCACGTCCGCCGCGGCCAGCGCCTGGAGCGCCGTCACCGCTGAGATCGGTATGGCTGCGGCCTCCGCGAAGCCGAGGCCGGCAGGGATCGGGACCACCGCGGCACGCGGGGCGCACACCCGCTCGGCGAGGGCGCCGGCGGCCGAGCCGAACACCGCGTCGCCGGCCCGGAGGTCGTCGACGTCGGCTCCGACGGCCTCCACAACCCCCGCGAAGGCGGCGCCGCGCACGCGCGACGACGGGCGGCGCATCCCGAAGCCCATCAGGCGCATCAGGTACGGGCGGCCGGTGGTGAGGTGCCAGGTGCCCGCGTCGATCCCGGCCGCCTCGACGCGCACGAGCACGTCGGCCGGGCCGATCGACGGGACGGGGACGTCCTCCACGCGCAGCGCAGCGGTGGTGCCGTAGGCGTCCTGGACGACGGCGCGCATCGTGGTGGCCATGATTCCCTCACTCCTCGGGGTACTGGAAGACGTCGTCGAGCGGGACCCCGAACACCCGCGCGAGCTGGAAGGCCGTCTCCAGGGACGGCGAGTACCGGCCCTGCTCGATGGCGATGATCGTCTGGCGGGTGACGCCGACGCGGTCCGCGAGCTCGGCCTGGGTCATCTCCCCCGCGCCGAAGCGGAGGGCACGGATGCTGTTGGTCACGCGGGTGGGCTTCACCATGCCGGCAGCCCCCTGCGGTAGGCGACCAGCGACGCGATCGAGCCGACGACCGCGGACAGCACGAAGGCCGCGTAGACCGCGTTGGCGATCCAGAACCACGGGCCCTGGAACAGCGCCAGCACGAGCGCCGCCAGGGCGCCGGCGATGACGAACGCCTTGCCGACCCGCTCACCGAAGACCTTGATCTCGCGGTCGCGCTGGTCGCGCTTGTCGGCCTCCCGCGGGTTCGCGGTGGAGATGGCGATCCGCGCGACGATATTGGCCACGATCGAGCCGACGACCGTCCAGATCAGCAGCGGCACGTAGTCGCCGGGGCCGTTGACCGCGAGCAGGATCAGATAGGTCGCATAGCCGAGGACGGCGACGACCAGGTAGGCCCACGCGTTCTTCTCGTCGAAGGACACCTCGCACCTCCATGTCAAAGATTGTGTACATGGCGAGTGTAAAGCGAGCGCGACACCGTGTCAATGATTTTTTACACGCTGAGAGTCCCGGAGACAAGCGACCGCCGGGCGCAGCGTGCGCGCCCGGCGGTCGTCGTGTGTCAGGACCTTATTGCTGGTGCCCCACGGCCTTGCCGTTGGACATCTTCAGGTCGTTCCAGCCGATCACCGCGCCGGCGCTGTCCTGCGCCGACAGGGTGTAGTCGCCCTTGGCGAGCGGGTTCGGCACCGTCAGGTGCAGGACGCCGTCCGCCGGGACCTGGATCCAGCCGTCCCCGACAGGCTTGCCGGAGATCCAGACCGAGACCCACTGACCGGCGTACTTCGTGCCGAGGGTGAGGTCGATCGGGTCGCCCGCGTGGTAGGCCTTGTCCTTGAAGCCGACCTTGCCCTGGAGGGCCTTGGTCAACGCGGACGCCGGAGCGGCCTTGGGATCGGTCGTGGGCTTGCCGTCGGTCGGGGCGGCCTCCACCGTGAGCGGGATGCGCACGGTCGTGCCGGACTCCTTCGCGGTGAGCACCAGGGTGCTCGCGCCGGCGGCCGAGGCCGGGACCGTGAAGGTCACGGTCGCGTTGCCCGCGGCGTCCACCGGCACGCTACCGATGACCGCCGAGCCGCCCCAGCTCAGCTCCAGCGAGGTGTTCGCCGGGCTGCCGAGGCTGGTCAGGTTCAGCTTCTGCACTCCGAAGCTCACCTGCTGGCCGCGCGTCAGCGTCGTCGTCGGCACGTCCGTGACGGACACGCCGCGGCGGGCGAAGCTCGGCGACAGCGGGCTGTGCGCGGAGATGTAGCCGATCCAGGCGTCCCGGTCGATGAGACCCGAGTCGCGCGTGTCGGTTCCGGCCGCGAACGCCCGGAAGTTGTCGCCGCCCTGCGCGAGGAACGAGAACGTGCCGATCCGGTACGACTTCGCGGGGTCGATGGGCGCGCCGTTCACGAGGATGCTCGTGATGCGGTCGCCCTCCGGCCGGGTGGCGTCGTACGCGTAGCTGACGTTCTTCGACAGGCCCAGGTTGAGGAACGGCCGGCTCGGCACGGTGCCGTCGGCGTTCCGCTGCCACTGCTGTTCGAGCGCCTGCTTGAACTGCGCTCCGGTGAGGGAGGTCGTCCACAGGTTGTTCACGAACGGCAGCACGGCGTTCGCCTGCGCGTAGGTGACCGATCCGTCCGTGCCGTACAGCAGCTCGGCGCGGAGGCCGCCCGGGTTCACCACGCCGATCTCGGCGCCGCCGAGTTGGGCGGGCGACAGGGTCGACAGCAGCGAGTCGGCGACGAGGTTGCCCAGGGTGGACTCGCTCATCCGGTCGTCGCGGGCGCCGTTGATGTACGCCGTGGTGATGTCGGAGGTGACCGAGCCGACCTTTTGGTTGCCGATGACCGCCGCGTCGGCGAGCGCCTTGTCGACGATCGTCTTCACGGTGGCGACCCGCGGGTAGGCGGCGACGAGGCTCGCGTCGCTGTCCGTGGTGCGCGCCACGTTGCGGTCGGTGTGGCCGGTGACCTGCTTGGTGTCGCCGTCCACGGTCAGCGTGATCTGGCCGATGTTCTCGCCGTAGCTGCCGGTCTGGACGATCGGACGGGTCGCGCCCGCGACACCCGGGACCGGGCCCTCCCACGCGTACTGCTTGTGGGTGTGGCCGGTGAAGATCGCGGAGACCTTCGCGCTGGTCTTGGTCACGATGTCGGCGAAGGCTCCGCCGGCCGCGACCTCCTGGTCGAGCGTCGCACCGTCCGGCGTGCCGAAGCCCGCGCCCTCGTGGTACTCGGCCACGATGACGTCGGCCTCGCCGTTGGCGGGGTCGCCGTCGGTGAGCTGGCCCGCCACGCGGTTCACGGCCTCCACCGGGTCGCCGAAGTCGAGCGTCGAGACGCCGCCGGGCGAGACCAGGGTCGGGGTCTCCTGCGTGACGGCGCCGATGACGCCGACCTTCAGGCCGTCGACGGTGAACACCTGGTACTCCGGCAGCGCCGGGGCCTTCGTGCCCTTCTGGTAGACGTTCGCGCCCAGGTAGCCGAACGTCGCGGCGTCCTTCACCCGGCCGGTGAGGTCGGCGAAGCCCTTGTCGAACTCGTGGTTGCCCACGGCGCTCGTCTTCAGGTCGAGCGCGTTCAGCACGTCGATGGTCGGGACGTCGCCGGCCGAGGCCGAGGCGAACAGGGAGGCGCCGATGTTGTCGCCCGCGGAGAGGAAGAGGGTGTTGCCCTCGCCGCCCTCGGCGCGCAGCTTCTCGACGGTGCCGGCGAACTTCACCGTGTTGCTGTCGATCCGACCGTGGAAGTCGTTGATGTTCAGCAGGCTGAGCGTCACCGGGGCGGCCTTCAGGCCCAGGCCGATCACGACCGGGTCGTGGTCGCTGGAGCGGTACGGGCCCGCCTCATAGAAGTTGGTGACGTTGTAGTTGTAGCGGCTGTACTCCAGGGCCACCGACTCGACGGAGTTGATGTTCCAGACGTCCGCGCCGGTGATCGCCGCGTTGGCCGCGGGCGAGGCGAGGACATGGTCGAGCGAGCCGACCGTCCCGCCGAAGGAGTAGGTCGCCTTCGTGGTGCGGGTGCTGACCTGGTCGATGTAGCCGGCGTCGGTCAGGACCTTGATCGGGTCCTCGTTGAGGTAGGCGTTGAAGTCGCCGATCAGGAGCACCTTGTCGGAGCCGAGCGTGGCCTTGCGCTCGTTCGCGAACGCGACGAGGGCGGTGGCCTGCTTGACGCGGGAGGCGTTGGACGCGCCCTGCCCGTCGCCCTGGTCGGCGTCGGCGCCGGTTCCGGAGCCCTTCGACTTGAAGTGGTTGACGATCGCGATGAACGCCGACGAGTCCTGCGCGCCGACCTTCTTGAAGGCCTGGGCGAGCGGCTGACGGGCGTTCGAGAACGCCGCGTCGTCGAGGATCTTCGATTCGCCGACCGGAGCGGCGACGGCCTTCTTGTAGATGAAGGCCGTGCGGATGACGTCCTCCGAGGCCGGGAGCTTCGACGGGGAGGGCACGAACGCCCAGACGTCGCTGCCGGCCGCGGCGTTGAGCGCGGAGACCAGGGTCTTCAGCGCGTCGTCACGGTTCAGGCCGAAGCGCGCCGAGTTCTCGATCTCCTCCAGCGAGACCACGTCGGCGGTGAGGGCGTTGATCGCGGCGACGATCTTGTCCTGCTGGCGCTTCAGGCTGGTCGCGTCGGCGGCGCCGCGGGCGTCGCAGCCGGAGTTGACGGTGATCTTGTTGCCGTCGCGGTCGGTGTAGAACGTGCAGCCGGTGAGCTGGTCGCCGGTGGTCGGGAAGTAGTTCAGCACGTTGAACGTCGCGAGGCGGAGGTCGCCTCCCACGTTGGCCGGGGCCGCAGTGCGGGTGTTCCCGAAGGTGACGGGCTGGACGGTGGCCGCGTTCGCCGGCGTGAGCTCGGTGGTCGGCTGGAACTTCCAGGCGTCGTTGCGGTAGTCGAGGATGACCGGCGTGGTGAACGTGACCGGCGCGCCGACGCGGACCGGGCTGGTCAGCGACAGGTACGGCAGCGGCTTGGACTTGTTCGCCGAGCTGAGGAAGTTGGTCGAGGCTCCGTCGTCGAGGGTGACCGAGCGGGCCTTGTTGTCGGCGAGGGCCGCGGTGTACGCCGCGCTGCCGGGACGGGCGGTCTCGGTCGCCTGGACCAGCGGCTTGTCGCCGGCCGCGAGGCCGATCTCGCCGTACTGGTTGGCCGAGTAGACGTCGGTGACGGTGAAGGCGCCCTGCGGTGCGATCAGCATCCCCTCCAGGCTCTCGCGCTGCGCGTCGGTGGTCGGGAGGCCGACGGTCGCGGGGGTGGGTGCGGTGGCGGTGCTCTTGTCGAGCTTGTCGACCTTCGTCGCGGTGAGCTCGGTGAGGCCGTTGTACTCGCTGACGGCGCCCGTCACCTGCACGTAGTCGCCCACGGCGACGCCGGAGGCGGCGGAGGAGCCGAAGACGAAGAGGGCGTCGGACGCGGTGTGGGTCGCGAGGTCGATCGCGCCGCCCGTGCCCGGGGTCTGCAGGTAGAAGCCGTTGAAGCCTCCGGTCGGGTAGGCCGCGGTGACGACGCCGACGGTGCTGACCGTCTGGCCGGCCTTCGGGCTGGTGTCACCGGTGCCCTGGATGTCGGAGATGGCGATCGTCCCGGGCGGACCGGGGTCGGTCCCGGTGCCGGGGTCGGTGCCTCCGCCGTCGCCCGGGTTCCCCGGATCGGTGGCCGACGCGGTGTTCTGCGGGGTGATCGTCGCGCTCAACGAGAGGTCCGCGGCGTTGTCGTCGGTGTCCGTGAAGGCCGTCCGGTTGAGAGACTTCACATCCGTGTTGCCACTCGGGGCCGTCGCTGTCTTCGAGCCTTCGAAGGTGTTCGAGGTGCCGTAGCCGATCAGGTCGGCGACGGTCGCGTTGCCGGTGACGGAGCCGGTCGGGAGGGTCACCGCAGTGGCCGACTTCGCCAGGATGAGGGTGCCGGAGGCGCCGGATGGGTTGAGCCCGTTGCTCGCGGCGTCGGGCGTCGGGAGCGCGGCGCCGGCCGTGCCGTTGGAGGACCCGGCGACGAGGTAGTAGCCCTTCGCGGCGATGGTGCCGCTCAGCGGGACGACGCCGTTCGCCGCGCCCGTCCCGGTCGCGGAGCGGTACTGCACGCTCCACCCGGTCAGCGCGACGGGCTGGGTGCCCGGGTTGTAGAGCTCGACGAACTTGTTGGCGTAGGCGGCTCCGGCGCTGCCGCCGGACAGGTACGCCTCGTTGATGACGACACCGGTGCCGTCTGTGCTGGCGAAGGCCGGCGTCGCGGCGAGGGAGCCGGCGGCGAGGCCTGCTCCGACCGCCACGGCGGTGGCAGCGCGCCACAAAGTGCGCAGTCTGGTTGACATTTCTCTCCTCGATCGGAAGGGGGGAACTCGTTCGAGCCCGCGGTCACCTTAGGGATGGCGGAGAACCGCGCACTGTCTTGTGAGTGAACGTACAGAAAACTCGAACAGGGGTAGACCGCTCATTTGAGCACTCGTCCGGGGGACGGCCCGCGCCTCCCGCGGCGGGGCCGGCCCGGGTGGGCCATGATGGTGTGCATGCGGATCGACGAGATCGCCCACTTCCGGGCGCTGGCGACGGAGGGCCATCTGGCGCTGGCCGCCGAGACGCTCGGGGTCTCGCAGTCGACCCTCTCGCGCTCCCTCGCCCGGCTGGAGGCCGAGGCCGGCGTCGAACTGTTCGACCGGCGCCGCGGGCACCTGGAGCTCAACCAGTACGGCGAGATCCTGCTGGCCCACGCATCCCGGGCCGAGGCGGAGCTGGAGACCGCACGCGCCCGCATCGACGCCCTGCGTGACCCGGCCGCCGGGATCGTCTCCCTGGCCTACGTCTCGTCGTTCGGGAGCTGGCTGCTGCCGCGCGTGGTCAGCGAGTACCGCAGCCTGTTCCCGGACATCCGCTTCGCCCTGCGCGGCGGGACCGCGGACACCGTGCTCGACGCGCTGCGCGAGGGCTCGGCCGACCTGGCCTTCCTCAGCCCCGACCCGCGCGACGCCGAAATCGAGTGGGTGCCGCTGACCGCGGAGCGGCTGGTGCTCGGCGTGCCGGAGGGGCATCCCCTCGCCGCGCGCACAGAGGCCTCCTTCGCGGACCTGTCGGCGGCCGAGCTCGTGGCGCTGCGTCCCGGCTCTGGACTGCGGACGATCGCAGACGCCTACTTCGCCGCGCACGGCGAGGTGCTGGCGCCGGTGATCGAAGTCACCGAGCTGTCGACATTGCGGGCGCTGGTGCGCGACGGCGTGGGCGTCGCGCTCATCCCGGATACGCCCGTGGAGCCGGGGATCGTGGCGGTCCCGCTCGCCGACGAGGCGGAGCGGGTGATCGGGATCGCCCGCAACCGCACCCGGTCGCAGCCGGCGGCGGCGGAGCAGTTCGCGCGCTTCGTGCGCGAGGAGCTCACGGCGCTTTGAGGCGGCGCCCTCCATCGAAGGGCACGTTGGTGTCGTTTTCGACGCCCGGAAGCGACAACGACGTGCCCCTCGGCGGGTGGGGGCGTGGGGGTGGTTACGCGGCGGCGAGGAAGCCCAGCACGCTCCAGAGGCGGTCGATGTCGGCGGGGAGCTCGTCGAGGCGGCCGCGTTCGGCCGCGATCATGTAGGCGCCGAAGAAGCCTTGAACCGCCACCACCGCGACCTCGCGGGGCGTGAGTCCCTGGGGCAGCGACGGCTCCTGTTCGAGGTAGCCGGCGACGACGCCCACCCAGTGGTCGTAGGGGTCGGCGTCCGGACCGGGCGGGAGGATGGTCTGCGAGAGCGCCATCGCCGCGCGCACCCGCACGTCCGACGCGAACACGGCGCCGACCCTCCTGGTCAGCTCGGCGGCAGCCGCCACGCCGCGCAGGCCGCTCGCGTCGACCTCGGAGACGATCGCCGGCCAGTTGCCGTACTTCTCCACGACCAGGGCCTTCGCCAGGTCGAGCTTCGACCGGAAGTGGAAGTACACCGCGCCCTTGGTGAGCCCGGTGCGCTCGACGATCCGCTCCAGCCGGGCTCCGGCGTAGCCGTGCTGGTCGAACTCGTCCGCGGCAGCCTCGAGGATGCTGGCGCGGCTGCGCTCGGCGCGCTCCTGACGTGGCATGCGGGGGTCTCGATCCGTTCGATGCGGCGGTCCCCCCAGCGGCCAACTCTAACCCGGGACGGCCCCCGGACTGGGCACGGCGCTCGATTGAGCGGCGAGTCGTGTCGCTGTCGTCCCTCAGCGCGAAGGACGCTGGTGCGCCGGACGGCGCGCCGTCGCATCCTGTACTCGTACCCCACGGGAGGAGGACCCGATGTCGACGCCACCAGCCGCCCCGCTCTGGGCGCCGCTCTACAGCGCGAACATGGGGGACGCGATCCGCCGGTTCTTCACCAAGTACGCCGACTTCACCGGCCGGGCGAGCCGCAGCGAGTACTGGTGGTTCTTCCTGTTCGACGTGCTCCTGGCGATCGTCTACTGGACGTTCGTCGTCGTGATCGGCCGGCTCAGCGGGAGCCTCGGGATGACCGGCTCCACGCGCGCCGTCGGCCCGCTCTTCTGGGTGCTGCTGGCCGTGTGGATCGTGTGGGTGTTCGCGACCCTGGTGCCGCACCTGGCCCTGGTCTGGCGCCGCCTGCACGACGCGAACCTGGCCGGGCCGCTGTACTTCATCTCGTTCGCGCCGTTCGGCTGGGTGGTGCTGCTCGTGCTCACCGCGCTGCCGCCGAACCCGGTGGGGGCGCGCTTCGACCGGCCGCGCTAGGAGGTCAGCCGGTCGCGGAGGTCAGCAGGAGTCCGCGAACAGCCGCCGCGGCCGCTCCGGGTCGGCGTCGTCGAACAGCACGGAGGCGACCTCGCGCGGTGCGCCCAGCGGGTCCTTGCGTCCCGTGGCGACGAACGACCAGTCTGCGTCGCGCTCCGGGTCGTGCTCGATCCAGACCGAGAAGTTCCAGAACCCGCGCAGAGTCTCGCCGAGCAGGCCGGGGCCGTCGACGACGAGGACGCCCTCCGGCGACGCGGTGCGGAACGGTGTCACGACCTCGCTGCGGAGGCTGTCGGGGGTGATGTGCGCCGTCGCGTGGGTGCGCTCGGCCTCCTGTCCCGACGCGCGCAGGGCCTCAGCGAGCGCGTCCGCCGCCGCGGGGAGGTCGGCGCCGGCCACACCCGTGACCGCGATGAAGCGCGGCCCGCGCGTGTAATGCTGGAGGAACTCGGCGGCGAGCCCGTCGAAGAAGGACGCGCGGTCGGTGGTGGTGCTGCCCATGCGGCGAGTATCCCACCGGGACGGGGAGGCTGCCAGCGGGCTCATCCGGCAGACCTTACCGTTCACGCAGGTGCGCGGCCTACCCTGGAGGGGTTGCGGTCCTGGTGGGAGGAGAACGACATGGATGCGGGTCAGGGAGACGAGCTGCAGCCGCCCGAGGCGGTGCCGGAGCTTCCCGACGAGCGCGCGATGGGCATGATGAGCGTCTCGCCGCAGCGGGAGGCCGAGTTGGAGTCCCGGGCGCGCGAGTGGATCCGCGACCTGGCTGCCGCCGACCCGGGCAGCGAGGCGTTCCGCCGCAAGATCACCGGCTTCTCCCGCCTCGGCGACGCGGAGATGCGGGAGTCGAGCGACGCCTCCCGGCAGCTGCTGAGCCGCCCGGCCACAGCGCTGGCGGCGGCGCGCGGCAAGGCGGTCCGGACCGACCCGCAGTACGGCGTCCTGCGCACCCTCCAGGCGCTCCGGGCGACGGTGAGCGACTTCGATCCGCAGCACACCAGCAAGAGCTACCGGATGCTGGCGCGGATGCCCGGCGGCCGCCGCCTCCGCAAGTACGTCGAGCGGTTCGAGTCGGCGCAGAAGCAGCTCGACCAGATCGTGGTCTCCCTCGACCACGGCGAGGAGTGGCTGCGCCGCGACAACGAGGAGATCGAGAACGAGCGCACGGCGCTCTGGAAGACGACCGAGCGGCTGAACGAGTACGTCACGCTGGCCGCCGCGCTCGACCGTGCGACCGTGGAGCGCGCCGACGACCTCCGCCTCACCGACCCGGTGCGGGCGGCGACGCTGGAGAAGGAGGCGCTCTTCCCGATCCGCCAGCGCCGCCAGGACCTGACCACCCAGATCGCGGTGTCCGTGCAGGCGTACCTGGCCCTCGACGTCATCAAGAAGAACAACGTCGAGCTGATCAAGGGCGTCGAACGGGCCAAGACCACCACGGTCTCCGCGCTGCGCACCGCCGTCGTCGTGGCGCAGGCCCTGGAGAACCAGCGCCTCGTCATCGACCAGCTCGGCGCGCTCCACCAGAGCACGAACGCCCTGATCGGCCGCACCGGCGAGGTGCTGCGCGACCAGACCGAGCAGATCCAGAAGGAGCAGACCACCTCCGCCGTCGACGCGCAGGTGCTGCAGCGCGCCTTCGACGACGTGTTCGCGACGATGGACGGCATCGACGTGTACCGCGGGCAGGCCATCACGAGCATGTCCCAGACGGTGGACGCGCTGGAGCACCAGGTGGCGCGGTCGCGGAGCTACCTGAAGCGGGCGCGACCGGAGCGGGGTCAGTCGAGCCAGGCGAACCCGTAGGGGGCGAGCGTCCGGCCGTCCCAGCCGTCCGCCAGCGCCGCGTGGTGCCCGTCACCGATCGCCACCGTCGCCTCCCGGCCGGAGAGGTTGTGCAGGGTGAGGAGGCCGTCGCGCCGCAGGGCGAGGACGGCGGGGTCGCCCGCGTCCACCGTCGTCCAGCCGGCGGCGCCGGCGTGGGCCTCGCGGCGCACCCGGGCCAACTCGCGGGCGAGCGTCAGCAGCGAACCGTCGTCGTCCTCCTGCGCCCGCGCGTTGACCGTGCGGAAGCCGAACGGGCCGTCCACCTGCGCGCCGAGTGTCAACGGCGACACGGAGGCCGCCGTGAAGCCGCCCCACGCGGAGTCGTCCCACTGCATGGTCGTGCGGGCGGCGCCGCGACCCCTGACCCTCAGATCGTCGCCCTGGCCGAGCTCCTGCCCGGCCTGCAACAGTGGGACGCCGGGGAGCGCGTGCAGGAGGCTCAGCGTCATCCGCACGCGGGCGGCGGGCTGGAGCATCGGCGCCCAGCCGCTGCGGATGCCGCGGCCGTAGATCAGGGCGTCCTCGTCCGGGGCGAAGCGCGCGAACACCTCCTGGCGTTCGTCGTCGCTGAGCAGCGACAGGTCGGCCTCGTCGGCGTTTCGGATGAAGTTGAGCCGGGAGTCCGCCGGGATGCTGTGGTCGAGGCGGCTCAGCGCGTCGACGATCGGCTGCGCCCGCTCGCGCGCCAGGCCGAGGAAGGTGGCGTTGTTGAGGCTGAAGTCGATGACCGCGTCGAACCGGTCGTTCTCGATGAGCGACGCCATGGCCTCCGGGGGCTCGGATGCCTCGGCGATCAGCGCGACGTCCGGGCGGATCTCCCGCAGCCGCGCCCGCAGCCGGTCGAAGAACACGGCGTCGTCCACATCCGTGTCCGGCCTCCCCTTTCCCTGCACGAGCAGCAGCGCGGCGTCGATCCGGAAGCCGTCCACGCCGACGCCGAGCCAGAAGGTCAGGAGCTGGACGATCTCCTCGAAGACGTCCGGGTCGGTGGCGTTGATGTCGGGCTGGAAAGAATAGAACTGGTGGTGGTAGTAGCGTCCGGCCTGCTCGTCGAAGGTCCAGACGGTCTCCTCCTCGCCGGGGAACATCGGATGGTCGCCCGGCTCGGTCGAGTCGTCGTCGCTCCAGACGAAGAACTTCCCTGCGCGGCCGTCGGTGTCCTCCCGCGCCGCGAGGAACCACGGGTGGCGGTCGGAGGTGTGGTGCGGCACGGCGTCGATCAGCACGCGGATGCCGTGATCGTGGGCATGGGCGAGGAACGCGCGGAGGTCGTCCAGGTCGCCGAAGCGCGGGTCGACGGCCAGGTGGTCGTCCACGTCGTAGCCGTTGTCCCTCCGCTCGCTCGGGTAGAACGGCAGCAGCCAGATCCAGGTGACGCCGAGGGAGGCCACATGGTCGAGATGGTCCATGGCGCCGGCAAGGTCGCCGAACCCGTCGCCGTCGCTGTCCGCGAACCGTGAGAGGTCGAGGCCGTAGACGAGCGCGCCGGGATCCGTGGCCCAGCCCGCCGGGTTGTCCGGCAGGCGTTCGTGAGTGCTTGGCATGACCCACACATACCCCCGTTCGCTGTCGAAGGGCACGTAAGTGCCCCTAAAACGGCGTTTTAGGGGCGTTTACGTGCCCTTCGGCGTCAGCTGAAGATGGCCCACCCGGTGCGGTCGAGTTGCGTGTCACGCGGTGCGGCCTACCCCGCCACCGGCTCCAGCCGCACGATCACCGCCTTCGACACCGGCGTATTGCTCCCGGTGGCCGCGCTCTGCTGCGGCACCAGCACGTTCGCCTCCGGGTAGTACGCCGCCGCGCACCCGCGCGCGGTCGGGTACGACACCACGCGGTAGTTCCGCAGCACACGGTCGACCTCGTCCGCCCACTCGCTGTGGATGTCGACGCGCTGGCCGTCCGCGAGCCCCAGCTCGGTCAGGTCGTCGGGGTTCACGAAGATCACGTCGCGGCCGTTCTTGATGCCGCGGTAGCGGTCGTTGAGGCTGTAGATCGTCGTGTTGAACTGGTCGTGGGAGCGCAGCGTCTGGAGGATCAGCCGGCCCTCCGGGCGCTCCAGCGGCTCCAGCTCGTTGACCGTGATCATCGCCTTGCCCGTCGCCGTGTCGAAGCGGCGCTCGTCGCGCGGGCCGTTCGGGAGGACGAAGCCGCCCTTGCGGCGGACGTCCGCGTTGAAGCTCCCGAAGCCCGGGACGACGCGGCTGATGTGGTCGCGGATGACGTCGTACTCGGCCTCGAAGCCGGCCCAGTCGAGCTGGGGAGCTCCGTCGCGTGCCGCGAGCGTCGCCTGCGCGAGGCGGCACACGATCGCCACCTCGGACAGCAGCCCGGGCGCGACCGGCGGGATCCTGCCGTGCGTCGCGTGCACGGCGCACACGCTGTCCTCCACCGACAGGAACTGCGGGCCGCCGGCCTGGAGGTCCACCTCGGTGCGGCCGAGCGTGGGCAGGATCAGCGCCTCCTCGCCGGTGACGACGTGCGAGCGGTTCAGCTTGGTGGAGACCTGCACGGTCAGGCCGGCTCCGCGCATGGCCGCCTCGGCGGCGGCGGTGTCCGAGATCGCGGCGACGAAGTTGCCGCCCATCGCGAAGAACACGTCGATGTCGCCGCGCTGGAGGCCCTCCAGCGTCTGCAGCGCGTCGAAGCCGTGCGCGCGCGGCGGGTCGAAGCCGAACTCGGCCTGCAGGGCGTCCAGGAATTTCTCCGGCATCTGCTCCCAGATGCCCATCGTCCGGTCGCCCTGCACGTTGCTGTGCCCGCGGATCGGGGAGGCGCCGGCGCCCGGCTTGCCGATGTTGCCGCGCAGGAGCAGCAGCGTGATCAGCTCCTTGAGCGTCGCGACGGCGTTCTTCTGCTGCGTCAGACCCATCGCCCAGGTGATGATGACCCGCTCGGAGCGGATGTAGAGGTCGGCGAGGAGGTCGATCTCCTCCAGGGTCAACCCGGTGGCCTCCAGCACGGTGAAGTCGTCCAGCGTCGCGATGTGCGCGCGGAACTCCTCCAGGCCGAGGGTGTGCTCGGCGAGGAACTCGTGGTCGAGCACGGTGCCGGGAGCCGCGTCCTCGGCCTCCAGCACCCGCTGCGAGACGGCCTGCAACAGCGCCATGTCGCCGCCCGAGCGGATCTGCAGGAAGTGGTCGGCGATCTGCGTGCCCTTGCCGATGATGCCGCGCGGCTTCTGCGGGTTCTTGTAGCGGATCAGCCCGGCCTCCGGCAGCGGGTTGACCGCGACGATGGTGGCGCCATTGCGCTTGGCCTCCTCCAGCGCCGTCAGCATGCGCGGGTGGTTCGTGCCGGGGTTCTGGCCCATCACGACGATCAGGTCGGCCTTGCCGAAGTCGTCGTAGGCGATGGTCGACTTGCCGATGCCGATGGTCTCGCTGAGCGCCGTCCCCGTCGACTCGTGGCACATGTTCGAGCAGTCCGGGAGGTTGTTGGTGCCGAACGCGCGGGCGAAGAGCTGATACACGAACGCCGTCTCGTTCGCGGTGCGGCCGCTGGTGTAGAACGCCGCCCGGTCGGGCGACGCGAGGCCGTTCAGGCGGTCGGCGATCAGGGCGAAGGCCTCGTCCCAGCCGATCGGCTCGTAGTGGTCGGCGCCCGCCGGCTTGTGCACGGGCTCCACGAGGCGGCCCTGCATCCCGAGCCAGTACTCCGACTTGTCGAGCAGGCTGGTCAGCGAGTTCTCGGCCCAGAAGCCGGTGGGGACTGTGATCGGCGTCGCCTCCCAGGTGACGGCCTTCGCGCCGTTCTCGCAGAACTCCAGGATGTTGCGGTCACCCGGGTCGGGCCACGCGCAGCTCATGCAGTCGAAGCCGTTCTTCTGGTTGATCGCGGTCATCAGCTTCGCGGTGCGGGCCGGACCCATGTCGCGGATCGCCGGCTCCATCGAGTGCAGGATGGCCGGCACGCCGACGGCCCACTTCTTGTTGTGGCCGACCTCCAGGTCGGGGTACTCGTCGCCGGGGTTGACGTCCGTCTTGGGCATCAGGCCATCGCTTTCTGCTTCAGTTCCGTGACAGTGATCCGCTCGCCTCCGGAGTAGACGACCATCGACGACCCGCGGAGGAACCCGACGACGGTGAGGCCGAGCTCCCGGCCCAGATCGACCGCGAGCGACGACGGCGCCGAGACCGCCGCGAGGATCGGGATGCCGGCCATCGACGCCTTCTGGACCAGCTCGAAGCTCGCCCGGCCGGACACCATCAGCACGGTCCCGCTCAGCGGGAGGCGGTCCTCCTTGAGCGCCCAGCCGACGACCTTGTCGACCGCGTTGTGCCGGCCGACGTCCTCGCGCAGCACGAGCAGCTCGCAGGTCGCGGCGTCGAAGAGGGCGGCGGCATGGAGGCCTCCGGTCTTCTCGAACATCGCCTGCCCCTCGCGCAGCCGGTCGGGGAGCGTGGTCAGCAGCTCGTCGGTGACCGCGACCGGGTCGGCGTCGACCGGGTACGCGGAGCGGGTGCGCACGGCGTCGATGCTGGCCTTGCCGCACAGGCCGCAGGAGCTGGTCATGTAGAAGTTGCGGTCGAGGCTCGCGTCCGGCCGCGGGACTCCGGGCGCCAGCGTCACGTCGAGGACGTTGTAGGTGTTCTCGCCGTCGACCGTGCCTCCCGCGCAATAGCGGATGGCGCTGAGCTGGTCGCCATGCGAGATCACGCCCTCGGAGACGAGGAAGCCGGCGGCCAGGTCGAAGTCGCTCCCGGGTGTGCGCATGGTGATCGAGAGCGGCGATCCCGCGACCCGGATCTCCAGCGGCTCCTCGACGGCCAGCACGTCCTCGCGCCGGCTGCGCGATTCGCCGACGACGATGCGCGTGATCTGTTTTCGCGATGTCGTGCGACTCATGCCTCAGGCTTACCACGGCGTAGCGTTGTGACCCTACCGGAATGCCCGCGGCGGTCATTCGAATACTGCGGGAAGAGGATCGGGAATGGGCATGGCGCGGTGAGCGGGCACCACGGACGGCCGTCCTGGCAGGAGGCGCGGGCCATCGCGGCGGCGGCGGGGAGCGCGCTCCCGCCCGAGAGCGTCGCGCTGCACGACGCCATCGGGCGACGGCTCGCCGCCGACCTCGCGACGTCGATCGACCTCCCGCACTTCGCGTCGGCGGCGATGGACGGCTGGCTGGTCGCGGGCGACGGACCGTGGACGCTGGTCGAGGCGGACCCCGGGCGCGGTGAGGCCGCGCCGATCGTCACCGGCGCGCTCGTACCGGCCGACGCGTTCGCCGTGCTGCGCAGCGAGAGCGGCGAGGTCGCGGACGGCGTGCTGCGCTCGACCGTCGCGGGCGAGCCGAGGGCCGGCCACCACATCCGGCACCCCGGCACCGAGGCGCTGACCGGGGAACGGCTGATCGCCGCGGGCGCCCTGCTCAACCCGGCGCACGTCGCCCTCGCCGCGGCGACCGGAGCAGATGAGGTGCTCGTGGCGGCGCTCCCCTCAGTCGCGCTCGTGTTCACCGGCGACGAGGTCGTGACCTCCGGCCTCCCCGCGCCGGGGCGCGTGCGCGACAGCTTCGGTGTGCAGCTCCCCGCGCTGGTCGGGATGCTCGGCGGCCGGGTGACCGGCGTCGCGCGGGTGCCCGACCGGCTGGACGAGACCGTGGCCGCGCTGCGCGACGCCGACGCGGCGCTGATCGTGACGACGGGAGGCACCGGGGCGTCGTCGGCCGACCACCTCCGCGACGCCCTCCGCGCGCTCGGCGCTCGCCTCCTGGTCGACGGCGTGGCGATGCGGCCGGGCGGCCCCACCCGAATCGCGGAGCTGCCGGACGGCCGGCTCGTCGCGGCGCTCCCCGGCAACCCGCTCGCCGCGATGCTCGCGGCGATCACCCTCGGGGAGCCGCTGCTCGCAGGGCTCGCCGGGAGGCCTCCCGTGCCGACGCACCCCGCCGGCGACGCCGAAGCCGAGGGACGGGTGGGGACGACCGTGCTCGTCCCGTACTCAGAAGTCGACGGCCGGGCCGTCGTCGCCCGCTGGCGCGGCGCCGCGATGCTGCGCGGCCTCGCCGCCGCGACCGGCATCCTCATCGTCCCGCCGGACTCCCCCACCGAGTCCCTCCCCCTCCCCTGGCGCACCAACGAGACGTGACCATTCGCGGAAATCGCGGGTGCGATTTCCGCGATTGCTCACGTCTCGGCGGAAAGGGATACGGTGGCAGCGGCCGGAAGGGGCGAGAGGAGAGAGATGGACGAGATTGCGGAGGGTGCAGAGCCCGAATCGACCGAGATCACCTACGACGAACAGCTCTACCCCGCCCGGCCCCGCCGGCTGCGGCCCCGCGCGAACCTGCGTGGCGGCGCGATCCGCCGCACCGTCTCCGACCCGCGGGCGGCGAACGGGCTGAACCCGGCCTACGTGCAGTGGCTGGTCCGCCAGTCGATGCTCAAGGACGCCGACGTGCTCAGCCGTCAGCTCTCCGGTTCTCCGAGCATGTGGCGCAACCCGTACGCGCGGCCGGACGCGCGCCGCGCGGTGTCGACCTCCGACGTCTGGTTCACCGCATACCCGATCTCGCTCATCACCCGCAGAGACCAGAGCTTCCTCGCCGCCCTCGCGGACCCGGAGCTGTGGACCGTGTTCGAGCGGATCGGCATCAACGGCGTGCACACCGGCCCGGTGAAGCGGGCCGGCGGCATCCGGGGCTGGCAGGAGACCCCGAGCGTCGACGGGCACTTCGACCGGATCGGCACCCAGATCGACCCGATCTTCGGCGACGAGGAGACCTTCCAGCGGATGACGGACGTCGCGGAGGAGCACGGCGGCGTCGTCATCGACGACATCGTGCCGGGCCACACCGGCAAGGGCGCGGACTTCCGCCTCGCCGAGATGGCGTACAAGGACTACCCCGGCATCTACCACATGGTCGAGATCCCGCCGGAGGAGTGGCACCTGCTCCCCGAGGTGCCGGAGCACCGCGACTCGGTGAACCTCGACCCGGCGACGGAGGCCTCCCTCGCCGAGCGGGGCTACATCATCGGCGAGCTCCAGCGCGTCATCTTCTACGCCCCCGGCGTGAAGGAGACCAACTGGAGCGTCACCGCGCCGGTCGTCGGCGTCGACGGGGTGACCCGGCGCTGGGTCTACCTGCACTACTTCAAGGAGGGCCAGCCCTCGGTCAACTGGCTCGACCCGACCTTCTCGGGGATGCGGCTGGTGATCGGCGACGCCCTCCACTCGCTCGGCGACCTCGGCACGAGCGCGCTGCGGCTGGACGCGAACGGCTTCCTCGGCGTCGAGAAGAGCGCGGAGGGCCTCCCCGCCTGGTCGGAGGGCCACCCGCTCTCGCACGCGGCCAACCACGTCATCGCCGGAATGGTCCGCAAGGTCGGCGGCTTCACCTTCCAGGAGCTCAACCTGACGGTGGAGGACATCCGCGACACCGGCGCGGTCGGCGCGGACCTCTCCTACGACTTCATCAACCGGCCCGCCTACCACCACGCCCTCGCGACGGGCGACACGGAGTTCCTGCGGCTCACCCTGCGGACCTCGCTGGAGCTCGGGGTGGAGCCGGCGAGCCTGGTGCACGGCCTCCAGAACCACGACGAGCTCACCTACGAGCTGGTGCACTGGGCGACGCTGCACAAGAACGACCTGTATCCGTTCCGCTACCAGGAGCTGCCAGGCGGCGAGCTGGCCGAGCTGATCCGGTCGGAGCTGGTGGAGAAGCTGACCGGGGCGGCCGCCGACTACAACCTCGTGTTCACGACGAACGGGATCGCCTGCACCACGGCCTCCCTCATCGCCGCGACCCAGGGGCACACGACGCTCGACTCCATCACCGAGGCGGACGTCCCGGCGATCCGCGACGCGCACCTGCTGCTCGCCGCGTTCAACGCCTGGCAGCCGGGCGTGTTCGCGCTGTCGGGCTGGGACCTGCTCGGCGCGCTCACCGTCCCGCGGGACCAGGTCGCCGACCTGATCGCCGACGGCGACACCCGCTGGATCGAGCGCGGCGCCCACGACCTGCTCGGGATCGCCCCCGAAGAGGAGCGCTCGGCCTCCGGCATGCCGCGCTCGCGGTCGCTGTACGGCACCCTCCCCGAACAGCTCGCCCGGCCGGACTCGTTCGCGAGCGGGCTCCGCGACCTCCTGCGCATCCGCTCCCGCTACGGCATCGCCACGGCCCGCCAGGTCGACGTGCCGGACGTGGCGCACCCCGGGATGCTGGTGCTCGTGCACGAGCTGGAGTCGCTGGACGAGCAAGGCCTCCCGATCGTGCAGCTCACGGTGCTCAACATGAGCGCGGAGGCGGTGGACGGCACGGTGCGGTCGGACGCGCTGCCGCTCGGCGCGACGGTGATCGACGCGGGCGACGACAGCGAGGTGACGACGGTCGACAACCTGAGCAGCTTCCCGCTCAGCATCGGGCCGTACGGCGTGCGGTTCCTGGTGCTGCGCCGACCGGAGGCGTGATGTGATTTAATCTGCGTATGGATGCAGATAAGCCGATATGCGGACGTCTCCCCGACAGCCAGTTCGTCGAGCTCGCGGTCGAGGTGTTCGGGATGCTCGCCGACGCGACGCGGGTGCGCATCATCCTGGCGCTCCGCGACGCGGGCGAGCTGTCGGTGAACCACCTGGCGGACATCCTCGACAAGCAGCCGGCCGCCGTCTCCCAGCACCTGGCGAAGCTGCGGCTCGCCCGGATCGTGGCGACGCGCCAGGACGGCCAGCGGGTTTTCTACCGGCTGGAGAACGAGCACGCGAGCCGGCTGGTCACCGACGCGATCTTCCAGGCGGAGCACTCGCTCGGCGGGACGCCGCGGCACCACCACGAGGAGGCGTCGGCATGAGCGGGGAGACGCACACCCACCACGCGCACGAGCACGACCGCGGGCACGACCACGAGCACGGGCACGGGCACGGGCACGACCACGACCACGACCACGACCACGACCACCCCACCGGCTTCAAGGGCTTCCTCTACGGCCTCTTCGTCCCGCACTCCCACGACGCCGCCGACTCCATCGACGACGCCCTGGAGGCCAGCACCGAGGGCGTTCGCGCACTGAAGATCAGCCTGTTCGTCCTACTCGGCACCACGCTGCTGCAGGCGATCGTCGTCGGGTTCAGCGGGTCCGTCGCGCTGCTCGCCGACACCGTCCACAACTTCTCCGACGCGCTGACCGCGGTTCCGCTCTGGGTCGCCTTCGTGCTCGGCCGGAGGATGGCCTCCCGGCGGTACACCTACGGCTACGGCCGCGCCGAAGACCTCGCCGGCCTCTTCATCATCGCTGTCGTCGCGCTGTCGGCGGTCGTCGCGGCCTGGCAGTCGATCGACCGGTTCTTCCACCCGCACCCGCTGGAGAACCTCGGTTGGGTGGTCGTCGCGGGCATCATCGGCTTCGCCGGCAACGAGGCGGTCGCGATCTACCGCATCCGCGTCGGCCAGCGGATCGGCTCCGCCGCCCTGGTCGCGGACGGCGTCCACGCGCGCATCGACGGGTTCACCTCGCTCGCCGTGGTGGTCGGCGCGATCGGCGTCATGCTCGGCTTCCCGCTCGCCGACCCGATCGTCGGCCTCCTCATCTCGGCCGCGATCATCGTGCTGCTGTGGGGCACGGTCCGCAGCATCGGCCGCCGGCTCCTCGACGGCATCGAGCCCGAGCTCGTCGGGCGGCTGGAGCACGCGCTCGAAGACACCCCCGGCGTGACCGCGGTGCCGCGCGTGCAGCTCCGCTGGGTCGGCCACCGGCTGCACGGCAGCGCACGGCTGACCGTCGACGCCGCGACTCTGGCCGACGCCCAGCGCATCACCGAGGCCGCCCGGGCGCACGCCACTGCGCACCTCCGCAACCTGGACGAGCTGAGCCTCGAACTCGTCCCTGCGCAGCCTCGATGACCGACGCGGTGCTCGACCACGCGACCCGACGCCGCCTGATCCGGTTCGGCATCGGGCTGGAGGCGGTCACGCTCGGCTGGAACGTGGTCGGCGTGGTCGTGCTCGCCGTCCTCGCCTACACGAGCGCGTCGGTCGCGCTGCTCGGTTTCGGCCTGGACAGCCTGATCGAGATCTTCGCCAGCGTCGTCGTCATCTGGGAGCTGACCGGCGCCGGCGAGCGCCGCCAGCGTCTCGCCCTGCGGCTGATCGGCGTCGCGTTCGTGCTGCTGGCCGCCTACCTCCTCGTCCAGGCGGTCATGGCGCTGCTCGCCGGCCACCGCGCGGCCCCGACCCCCGGCGGCGCGGGCTGGACGGCGGTGACCGCGCTGGTGATGTTCGCCCTCGCCTTCGGCAAGGCCCGCACCGGCCGCCGGCTCGGCAACCCGGTGCTCATCACGGAGGGCCGGGTGACGCTGGTCGATGGCATCCTGGCGACCGCCGTCCTCGCCGGCATCGCACTCGACGGCCTGTTCGGCTGGTGGTGGGCGGACCCGGTGGCGGGGCTCGTCATCGTCGCGTACGCGGTGCGGGAGGCGGTGGCGATCTTCCGGGGCGGGGACAGCCACCCGGCCGAGTAGGACCGCCGTTGCCGCGCAGGAAGACACGTCGGGATCTCCTTCCCAGGAGGCTTCTGAAAGAGTTCCCTCGGCGAGTCAGCCGCATTGTCCTGCCCGCGAGAGCGCGGGGTCAGCCTGCCCGCGGCGAGCGTGTCGTGAACCGCGCGGCCCGCCGCGCCACCCGGTGCGGGTACGCCCGGCGGCGCACCGCGGGCGCCCGCGGGGCGCTCAGCCGGGCGTAGTACCAGACCTTCGCCAACTCCACGAGCACGAGGTACACCAGCACCAGGCCGACCAGCGCGAGGAAGAACAGCGCGGGCAGCGGCGTGAAGCCCAGCAGCCCGGCCAGCGGCGAGTACGGCAGCCAGGCTCCGACGGCCACCACCGCGAGCACCGAGACGGCGAGCGGCAGGGAGGCGCGGCTGCGCAGGAACGGCACCCGCCGCGTCCGGATCACGAACACGATCAGCGTCTGCGTCGCGATCGACTCGATGAACCAGCCGGAGCGGAACTCGGGCGGGGCCGCGTTGAACGCGAACAGCATGAGCCCGAACGTGGCGAAGTCGAACAGCGAGCTGATCGGGCCGAACAGCAGCATGAAGCGGCGGATCGCGCCGATGTCCCAGTGCGACGGGACCCGGAGCTGCTCCGCGTCCACGTTGTCGCTCGGGATGGCGAGCTGGCTGGAGTCGTAGAGCAGGTTGTTGAGCAGGATCTGGCCGGGCAGCATCGGCAGGAACGGCAGGATGACCGACGCGATCGAGGCGCTGAACATGTTGCCGAAGTTGCTGGAGGTCCCCATCAGCACGTATTTGATGGTGTTCGCGAAGATCCGGCGCCCCTCGGTGACGCCGTCGGCGAGGACGTCGAGGTCCTTGTCCAGCAGCAGCACGTCGGCGGCGTCCTTCGCCACATCCACGGCGGAGTCGACCGAGATGCCGATGTCGGCGCTGTGCAGCGCCAGCGCGTCGTTGACGCCGTCGCCGAGGAAGCCGACCGCGCGGCCCTTCTGGCGCAGGGCGCGGATGATGCGCGCCTTCTGCTCGGGCGAGACGCGGGCGAAGACCGTGGCGGCGCGGGCGGACTCCGCGAGCTGAGCGTCGTCGAGGGCGTCGACCGCCTCACCGGTGAGGGTGCCGGTCGCGGGCATCCCGAGCTCGGCGCAGACGCGCTCGGCCACGACGGCGCTGTCGCCGGTGGCGATCTTCACCCCGACGCCGAGGTCCGCGAGCCGCTGCAAGGACGCGCGCGCGTCCGGCTTCACGCCGTCCACGAACGCCAGGAACCCGCGCAGGGTCAGGCCGGTCTCGTCGCCGGGGGTGAGCGCGGTCAAGTCGCCGGCCGCCCTCGTAGCGATGGCGATGACGCGCGAGCCCGCGGCGTAGAGCTGCGACAGCGTGCCGGCCGCCGACGGGTCCGCCTGCGCGCAGAGCGGGAGGACGGACTCCGGCGCGCCCTTCACCACGACGATCGGCGCGGAGCCCGTGGCGGCGACCAGGGCTCCCGCCATCCGGCGCTCGTGGTCGAACGGCACGGCGTCCAGCCTCCGGTACGCCGCGACCGGAGCGGAGGCCGCCTCGGCGCTCTCCCACAGCGCGGCGTCGAGCGCGTTCAGGCCGACCGTCTGGGGCGCGGCGGGGTCGGTGTCGGTGGCGAGGAGGCCGAGCAGCAGCACCTCGTCGGCCTCGACGCCGTCGAGCGGGACCGGGCGGTCGAACACGATCCGGCCGGTCGTGAGCGTGCCGGTCTTGTCGGTGACCAGGAGGTCCAGATCGCCCAGGTCCTCGATGCAGACCATCCGCTTCACGAGCACGCGTCGCCGCGCGAGCGCGCGGGAGCCGGCGGCGAGGCTGGTGCTCACCACGGCGGGCAGCAGCTGCGGGGTGATGCCGACCGCGATGGCGAGCGAGAACAGCAGCGACTCGATGAGCGGCCGGCCGAGGAACAGCGCGGCCACGAAGATCAGGGTGGTCAGGATGATCGCGACCAGCAGCAGGAAGGTCGAGAACTGGCCGAGCCCGCGCTGGAACTCGGTCTGCGGCTGCTGCGTGCCGAGTCCGACGGCGATGCGGCCGAACTCCGTGGTCCCGCCGGTCGCGACCACGACGCCGACGCCGCCTCCGGCGTGGACGACGGTGCCCATCAGGGCGCAGCAGGCGAGGTCGCCGACGCCCGCGCCCTCCGCCACCGGGTCGAGCGACTTGGCCGCCGCGTGCGCCTCGCCGGTCACGATGCTCTCGTCGCACTCCAACCCGTTGGCCTCGATGAGCCGCAGGTCGGCGGGGACGACGGAGCCGACCGAGAGCACGACCACATCGCCGGGGACGAGCTCGGTGACGTCCACGCTGCGGCGCGTTCCGCCGCGCAGCACGATGGCGGTGTGCCTGAGTCGGTCGTGGAGGGCGTCCGCGGCCTGCTCCGCCCGGAACTCGTTGACGAACCCCAGCCCGACGCTGACCACGAGGATGACCGCGATGATGACGGCCTCCGTCCCCTGGCCGACGAACGCGGAGACGATCGCGGTCGCGAACAGCAGGATGAGGATCGGGCTGCGCACCTGACGGCCGAGCACGCGCCACGGGCGGGCGCGGTGGCCGCGGACCGCGTTCGGGCCGACTGCGGCGAGCCGGGCGGCGGCCTCCTCGTCGCTCAGGCCGGCGGCCGCGGTCCCCTGGCCCGCGAGTACGGCCGCTGCGTCCTGACAGGCAGAGACCCGGACCGGACTCGGCGCGGCGGATGCGAGGACCGCCGCCGTGCCCGGCGCCGCGCTCACCCGTCCTCGCGGCGCGCTCGCGCGATCACGACGGGGACGCGGACGTTCAGCAGCACGTCGTGGCCGACCGAGCCGAGCATGACACGCTTGGCGCCGTGGCGATCGCGGGTTCCCACGATCAGCATTCTGCTGCCTTGCGCCGCCTCCACCAAGCCTTGCGCGGGCGCCGCCTCGATCGCCTCGGCGCGGACGTCGATGCCCGGCCGACGCTCGCGTGCGCTCTGGGCGGCCGCGTCCACGATCCGCTGCCTCCGGTCGTCGAGCGACACCTCAGGCACCAGGCCCGCGAGCAGCGGGTTCGCGGTGTAGCCGACGCAGACCAGGCGCAGGCCCTCCCCGAGCGCCGCCGCCTCGTCCGCGGCGAACGCGACGGCCGTCTCGGCGGGCGCCTTGCCGTCCACACCGGCCACGACGCCCGACCCCTGGCCGGCCCAGCCGTGCGGGACGACGGCGACCGGGCAGGCCGCGGTCGACGCGACGCGGAGGTGCAGCGAGCCGGCGAAGCCGCGGTCGCGCTCCGGACGCGAGCGGGCGCCCACCACCAGGATGTCGGCACCGCGGGAGGCCGCCGTCAGCTCGGCGCCGACGTGGCCGTACAGGTACCGCGTGCCCACTTCGAGGCCGGAACGCCGGCGCGGCGCGGGCTCGGGACCGGTCAGGGCGGGCACCCGCGTCGACGCCTCCTCCGCGATCCGGAGCGCCGCCTCCCGCTCCGTCGCCAGCAGGGACTTCGCCGCAAGGATGAGCAGGTCGCTCGGGCCGTCCGCGTCGTCGCCCCAGGCGTGCGCGAGCACGAAGACCAGCTCCAGCCGGGAGCCGTCGCGGACCGCCCGCCGCGCCGCCCACTCCAGCGCCGCCCGGTGCTCGGCCCTGCCGTCGACCCCGACCATGATCGTCCCGGTCATCGCATCCTCCAGCCCTCGATGAACGCGACGAGTCTCGCGGCCCGGGCCTGCGGCGCCCAGTGCCGAAAGTCCCGCGTGACCTTCGGC
Organism: Microbacterium sp. X-17; assembly: GCF_039615055.1. Classification (NCBI taxonomy): domain Bacteria; kingdom Bacillati; phylum Actinomycetota; class Actinomycetes; order Micrococcales; family Microbacteriaceae; genus Microbacterium; species Microbacterium sp. X-17. The sequence continues at coordinate 447,832 of NZ_JBDHNI010000001.1, read as the reverse complement.
CCTCCCCGCTGCGCGCGACCCGCGCCAGGGTGGCGGCATGAACGACACCACACCGGCCGCCCGCGCGGCCATCGTCTACGAGTCCATGTTCGGGAGCACCCGCCGGGTCGCGGAGGCCATCGCGGACGGGCTGCGACCGTTCGCGTCGGTGACCGTCCTGAAGGTCAAGGACGCGCCGGAGGCGTTCCCGGACATCGACCTCCTCCTCATCGGCGCGCCCACGCACGTGCACTCCCTGAGCCGGCCGTCCACCCGCGTGGAGGCGGCGAAGTGGGGAGACGACCCCGAGCGCCGGCTCACCCTCGAACCCGACGCCGAGGGCATCGGCGTGCGCGAGTGGCTGGAGACCTGCGGCGACGTGCCTGCGCGGTTCGCCGCGTTCGACACCCGCGCCGACATGACGGAGCTCTTCAGCGGCTCGGCCGCCGCGGCGATCGACAAGCGGCTGCGCAAGCTCGGCTCCCACCGCCTGCTCGCCAAGCACAGCTTCCTGGTCGACAAGGACAGCGTGCTGGAGGCCGGGCAGCTCGATGACGCCCGCGACTGGGGCCGCACGATCGGCGCGGCGATGGGGACTCCCGCCGCGGTCTGAGGCGGCCCCCGATCAGCTCACGACCCGTGGATCACGAGCACCGGGCAGTCCGCGTGCTCGACCACGGACCGCGACACCGAGCCGAGCAGCAGCCCGGTGAACCCGCCGAGTCCGCGGCTGCCCACGATCAGCATCTCGGCGTCCTCCGCCTCGGCGATCAGCTGGCGCGCGGCCGACCCCGAACGGACGACGGTCGAGTACCAGGGCGGCAGGGTGTCGCCGAAGACCTCGCGCGAGGCCTCCTCGGCGATGCTGTGCGCGTCCCGCTCGGGATCCCAGCCGCCCATGACGTAGCCGGGCCAGGACGGCGGGTACTCCCACACCGTCACGCCGACCAGGCTGCAGCCCAGCCGCTCGGCCATCCGCGCGCCGCGGCGCAGTGCGGACAGCGACTCGGCGGAGCCGTCCAGGCCGACGACGATGCGGCCGCCGGGGTGGATGCGGTCCTCGGACTCTTCGCGGGGCGCGTCGCTCATGATGCTTCCTTCCGTGTGCGGTTCACCAGCGCTCGGGCTCCGGCTCGCGCCGGAACCGCCGGCCCGTCATCGTCTCGATGTCGATGTGGACGTAGCGGTACTTGAGGGTCGGGATCCACGGCTTCAGCGGAGCCTTGTCGGCCTCGTCGATCTCCGCCTGATGGTCGAGCTGCCTGGCATGGCCGTGGACGACGACGCTCCATGCCTCCGCGTCGGTCCAGCCGTCGGTCTCGAACGCCACCGTGTCGTGCACGGTCAGCTCCAGCAGCTTGGTGCCGGGGGCGGTCCGGATCAGGATGCTCGACCCGTCGGAGTAGAAGTTGACCGGGTAGATGTCGGGCTCGCCGCCCACGGCCGTCGCCAGCCTCCCGACCGTCGCGCCCTTCAGCACCTCGCGGCACTCGTCGCGGTCCAGCACGTGGACCGGGTCATCCGATGACATGGCTCTCTCCTTCCGTCTTCGGCTGCTCCGCCCGCGCTCCGGCGGCCGGGGCGTGCACCACGATCGTCGGCGAGGACAGGTTGAGCAGCACGTCGTAGGCGACAGCGCCGAGGCTGCCGAGCTGCGCGTGCGCCCGGCGCGAGTCCCCGATCACGAGGAGCTCCGCGCTGCGGGCCAGTTCGTTGAGGGCGGCGCCCGCGGGCCGGCGCACCACGCGGCTGCGGATGACGATGCCGGGCTGCCGCGCCCGCGCCCGCGAGACGGCCGCCGCGAGGAAGCCACGCGCCTCGTCGTCGCGCCGGAGCTGCCAGTCGCGCCGCTCGTCGGTATAGTCCGGGTCGAAGGGGATGTGTGCCTCCGACGAGCGGACGGTCATCAGCTCGCAGTGGTGGTCGCAGGCCAGGTCCGCCGCCAGGTCGACCGCCGCCTCCCCGGCCGGCGTGTCGTCCACGCCGACGATCACCCCGCGCCGCATCCGCGACGCCGCCTCCGGGACGATCGCGACCGGCCCCGTGGCGAGGTTCGCGAGCTGGAGGCTGCGCGAGCCGAACGCGCGCCCGTAGTGGAAGCCGGTCTTGTGGGTGCCGACGACGATCATCGTCCCCTGGTCGCTGAACGAGGCGAGCTCCGCCATCGGGCTGCCGGTGCGGACCTCGCCGTGGATCGGCACGTCCGCCCCGAGGGACCGCGCGTAGGCGACCTCCTCCCCCAGCCGCTTCTCCGCGTCCTGGTCGACCTCGTCGATGAGCAGCGCCCCCACGGCGCCCCACTCGTCGTCGGCGACGTGGACGAGCGTCACACCGAGCCCCCGATCGCGGGCCCCCGCGACCGCCCACCGGATGGCTGCACGGGCCGGGACCGAACCGTCGACGCCGACGATGTACCTGCGGATCTCCATGAGGGGCACCTCCGCCTGCAGTCTGCTCACCCGGCACGGCGGCTCGAAGGGCCATAGGTCCCGTGGGACCTTCGGCCCACCCGGCGCACAGCGGCGGCGCTTGACTCGCTGACGGAACGGAGGCGCACGATGCCGGTGATGAGAGCGTGGCGCACCACGGGGACGAGCGGCGGGCTCGAAGCGGTCGAGGCCACGGTGCCGGAGCCGGAGGCGGACGAGGTGCTGGTCGAGGTGGAGGTGTGCGGGATCTGCCGCACCGACCTCCATGTGATCGACCACGAGATCCCCGTGCACCGGCCGCGGGTGACGCCGGGGCACCAGGCGATCGGCACGGTGGTCGACGTCGGCGAGGACGTGACGTCGCTGCAGCCGGGAGCCCGCGTCGGCGTCGCGTGGCTGCGGCGCACCTGCGGCGAGTGCGCCTTCTGCCGGCGGGGTGCGGAGAACCTCTGCCCGAACTCGGAGTACACCGGCTGGGACGCCGACGGCGGCTTCGCCGAGTACCTGGTGGCGCCGGCCGCGTACGTGTATCCGATCGCGGCGGACGCCGACGCGCTGGAGACCGCACCCCTGCTCTGCGCCGGGATCATCGGCTACCGGGCGCTCCAGCGGGCGCAGCTCCCGCCGGGCGGAACCCTCGGGATCTACGGCTTCGGGTCGAGCGCGCACGTGACCGCGCAGCTCGCGATGGCCGGCGGGGCACGGGTGTTCGCGATGACGCGCGGCGTGCAGAACCGCGAGCTCGCCCGGGAGCTCGGCGTCGACTTCTTCGGCGAGGAGGACGAGGAGCCGCCGGAGCCGCTGGACGCCGCGATCGTGTTCGCCCCGGCCGGCGGGCTCGTCCCGGTCGCGCTGCGGGCCACGGCGAGCGGCGGCACGGTGGTGCTCGCGGGCATCGAGATGTCCGACCTCCCGCCGCTGTCGTACACCGAGTCGTTGTTCCGCGAGCGCGACCTGCGCACGGTCACGGCGAACACCCGGGAGGACGGCGCGCGCTTCCTCGCGCTCGCGCGCAACCTCCGGCTGCGGCCGACGGTGACGGCGGTGCCGTTCGACGGGCTGGCGGGCGCGATCGACGATCTGCGGCGGGGCAGGACCGGCGGCTCGCTGGTGCTGCGCGTCGCCTCGTGAAAGGGAGAGGACGATGACCGACCGGACGGTGGTCTGCTGGGACGGCTCGACGGGAGCGGAGGCGGCGCTCGCCTGGGCGCTCCGCCGCGCGCGCGACGAGGGCTCGACGGTCGAGCTCTTCGACGTGGTCAACGTCGGCACATTCCTGGGCGACGACGCGGCGCTCGACCGGGCGACCGAGCAGGAGGAGGACCGGCTCGACTCCCGGGTGGAGGAGCTCGCGGCCTCCCATCCCGGCCTCGTGTCCGGAGCGGAGCTGCTGGTCGGTGATCCGCTCGAGGTGCTGACCGCCCAGACCCGGGCCGACACCCTCGTCGTGGTCGGCACCCGGCACCGGGTCGGGCCGCGCGTCCGCTACGGCTGGTCGCTCGGATCGCGGCTCGCGACCGCGGCGGCAGGCCCCGTGGCCGTGATCCCGGTCGAGGAAGGGGAGGCCGCGGCGGCACGGACGGGCGTGGTGGTGGGGGTGGACGGCTCCGCGGTGGGCCGGCTCGCCCTGGAGTACGCCGCCCGCGAGGCCGAGGACCTGCGCCAGCCGCTGACCGTCGTGCACTGCTGGGTGGCGCCGCTGTCCGAGCAGCCGCTGGTCGTCCCCGACGACCAGTTCGTCACCTCGCAGGAGAGCGAACGGCAGGACCTGCTCGACGACCACGTGCGCACTGTGAGAGCTGCACACCCCGGCCTCGTCGTGCACGCGGCCCTGCTCCGGCAGAACCCGATCTCGGGCCTCCGCATCCAATCGGAGCACGCGTCGCTGCTCGTCGTCGGCAGCAGGCGGCTCACCGGCTGGAAGCGCACCTGGCTGGGCTCGGTCTCCCATGGTCTCATCCTCGACCTCGCCGCTCCCACCGTCGTGGTCGGTCAGGACACGCAGGTGTACGCGGCACCGCGGGAAGCTACACTCGGCGCGTGAGGGCACGCGCCGCTCCCGGACAGCGGCCCGCTGCCCGCTGCCGAGAGGAGGCGCACCATCCCGAGCGATGAGCCCATCACCTTCCCCGACGCGCCGCGGGCCGAACTGGACCGCGCCCTCGCCGAGCTGGTGGAGCAGGCGCGCAAGGTGCTGGACACCCAGGGCAGGCTGCGCGCGCTCGTCCGGGCGAACCGGGCGGTGGTGTCGCACCTGGAGCTGCCGGTGGTGCTCCGGACGATCATCGAGTCCGCCGTCGAGCTGGTCGGCGCGCGGTACGGCGCACTCGGGGTGATCGCCGAGGGCGGAGGCCTGGAGCAGTTCATCCACGTCGGGATGTCGGACGACGTGGTGGCACGGATCGGACACCTGCCGGAGGGCCACGGGCTCCTCGGCGCCCTCATCGACGATCCGCGTCCGATCCGGCTCGACTCGATCGCCGACGACCCGCGGTCCTCCGGCTTCCCGGATGGCCACCCGCCGATGACGGCGTTCCTCGGCGTCCCGATCGCGGTGCGCGACGCCGTGTACGGCAACCTCTACCTGACCGACCCGGTCGCCGGCGGCTTCACCGAGGACGACGAGCAGCTCGTCAAAGCGCTGGCCGCCAACGCGGGCTTCGCGATCGACAACGCGCGGCTGTTCGCCGAGACCGTCGCCCGGCAGGCCTGGAGCGCGTCCGCCGCCGAGCTGACGGCCGGCATCCTGGGGAGCGACGCGGAGCAGTCGCACGAGGAGCTGGCGACCCGCACGGCGACGCTGGTCGGCGCCGGCGCGGTGCTCGTCCTCAGCGTCGACGCGCACGACGGCGCGTTCCGCGTGCTCGGAGCGAGCGGCGCCGCCGGCGACCCCGACCCGACGGCGACCAGCCGGATCCGCAGCGCGATCGAGGGGGCGCAGCCCACGCGGCTCGACGAGCTGACCGGCATCCTGCTCCCCGACGGGCGCGAATCGGGACCCGCGCTCGTCATCCCGTTCGACGGGAAGACGGGCGACCCCGAGGTGCTGATCGCCGTCCGCGCGGCCGGCGATCCCGCCTTCTCGGCATTCGAGCTGGAGCGGACGGTGACGTTCTCGCGCCAGGCCGCCCTGGCGATGGAGCTCGCGGAGGCGCGGGCCGACCGCGAGCGGGTGGTGCTCCTGGAGGACCGGGCCCGCATCGCCCGCGACCTCCACGACCACGTCATCCAGCAGCTGTTCGGCGCCGGACTGGAGCTGCAGAGCGTCCAGTCGGCGCTCGGCCCCGGGCTGCTGGCCGACCGGATCGACGGCACCGTGAAGTCGTTGGACGACGCGATCGCGCAGATCCGCACGGCGATCTTCTCCCTGTCGCGCCAGCAGGGACCCGCCGAGAGCCTCCGGCACCGGGTGCTCGACATCGTCCAGGAGGTCGGCGAGGCCCTGCCCCGGCCGGCGACGGTCTCCTTCTCCGGCCCCGTCGACCTGGTGTCGGACGCCGCGCTCGCCGACGACGTCGCGGCGTTCGTGCGCGAGGGCCTGACGAACGTGGTCCGGCACGCGGGAGCCGGTACCGCCACGGTCGAGGTGGTGGCGTCCGCGGACGAGCTCACGGTCGACGTGGTGGACGACGGCGCCGGGATGGGCGAGACGAGCAGGCGCAGCGGGCTCGCCAACCTGTCCGAGCGCGCGGAGCGCCGCGCCGGCGCGCTGGACGTCGAGTCGACCCCGCAGGGGACGCGGCTGCGGCTCCGGCTGCCCGTGACCGTCTCCGTCGAGGGCGCGCGATGAGCCCGCCCCCGATCCGCGTCTTCCTCGCGGACGACCACGAGATCGTCCGCCGCGGTGTGGCCGCGCTGATCGACGGGCAGGACGACATGGAGGTCGTGGGCGAGGCGGCGACGGCCGCCCAGGCGCGCGCCAGGATCCTCGCCGTGCGGCCCGACGTCGCCGTGCTCGACGTCCGGCTGCCCGACGGCAGCGGCATCGACGTCTGCCGGGCCGTCAAGCAGGCGGAGCCGGGCATCCGCTGCCTGATGCTCACCGCGTACGACGACGAGGACGCCCTGCGCAGCGCGATCATCGCCGGCGCCGACGGCTACGTGGTCAAGGACATCCGCGCGAGCACGCTGCTGGACGACGTCCGGGCGGCCCACCGCGGCAAGCACCTCATCGACCCGCGCGTCGCGTCGCGCGTCTCTGCGACCCTGCGCGAACCCGCCGACGACCCGCGGTTCGCCTCGCTCGGCCTCCGGGAGCGCCAGGTGCTCGCGCTCATCGCCGACGGGCGCACCAACCGCCAGATCGCCGAGCGACTGGGGCTGGCCGAGAAGACGGTGAAGAACTACGTGAGCTCGCTGCTGGCGAAGCTGGGGCTGGAGCGGCGCACGCAGGCGGCGGTGCTGCATCTGGAGCGGCGCGGGCGGGGGTGAGTTGGGCGGAGGCGAGGCGACCCTTGTTCGACCCTTGCCGTGCCGCGGGCGCGCGCGGTCTGATGGCCGCATGAGAAACCACTACGAAGCGTCCCGCATGGGGATGCACGACGTGCCGCCCGCGGGCCGCGTCCTCGTCGTCGCGGTCGTCGCCTGGAGCCTCGCCTGGAAGGGCGCGTCGCTCTGGCGCGCCGCCCGGAACGGCAGCAAGCCGTGGTTCGTCACGCTGCTGCTGACCAACACGCTCGGCGTCCTCGACGCCGTCTACCTGTTCGGGGTGGACCGCCGCCACGGCAGGGAGGAGCTGGAGGAGGTCGCGATCCTGGAGGTCACCGGCGAGCCGGAGCAGGAAGGCCACACGCAGGAGACCTGAGCCGCCGCGGGACCTTCGGGTCCCCCGCCGACTTCACGTTGCCTTATGCGGCTACGGCCTCCCGCTCCCGAATCGCCGCGCCCGCCGCCCAGGTGCGATATCCCCCGTCCAGGTTCACGACGTCCCACCCGTGCTGGCTGAGGATGCGCGCCGCGGTGTGCCCGCGCTGCCCCACCTGGCAGTGCACGACGACGGGCCCGGCCGGCAGCTCGGCGAGCCGGTCGCGCAGGTCGTCCACGGGGATGTTGACCGCGCCGGGGATCGCGCCGGCCGCGTGCTCGCCCGCAGTGCGGACGTCCACCAGGGTGGCGCCCGCCGTCAGCGCCGCGTCGAGCTCGTGCCACTGGATGGCGCTGGTCGTGCCGGTGCGGAGGTTGTCGGCCACGTAGCCGAGCTGGTTCACCGGGTCCTTCGCCGAGCCGAACTGGGGCGCGTACGCGAGCTCCAGGCGCGCGAGCCCGGAGGCGGTGATGCCGCCCGCCATCGCCACCGCGATGACGTCGATGCGCTTGTCCACGCCCTCCCCGCCGACGAGCTGCGCGCCGAGGATCGCGTCGCTCGCCGGGTCGACCAACAGCTTCATCGACATCGGCTGCGCGCCCGGGTAGTAGGTCGCGTGCGAGGTCGGGTGGGTGTGGATGACGCGGTGCCCGCGGCCGGCCGACACCAGCTGCCGCTCGCTCCAGCCGACCTTCGCGGCGACGGAGTCGAACACCTTCACGATCGCGGTGCCGAGCGCGGGCGTGTTGCGCTCGTCGTGGCCGGCGATCACGTCGGCGACGGAGCGGCCGTGCCGGTTGGCCAGCCCGGCCATCGTGACGAGAGCCTCCTCGCCGGACAGCGCGTCGATCTTCTCGACCCCGTCGCCGACCGCGTAGATGTGCGGGTCGCTGGTGCGGTTGCGCGCGTCGACCGCGATGCCGCCGGTCGGGCCGAGTGCGATACCGGCGGTCCGCGCGAGGTCCACGCTCGGCACCACGCCGGACGCGTCGACGAGGAAGTCGGGGCGCAGCGCGCTGCCGTCGTCGAGGAGGACCACCCCATCCTCGACCGTGTCGATCGTGACGCCGGTGCGCACGTCGACGCCGTGGCTGCGGAGCTGCGCCTCCAGCGGCGCCACCATCTCGGGATCGAGCGGGCTCAGGAGGTGCGACCCGCGCTGCACCACAGTCACGTGGAGGCCGCGCCGCACCAGGTTCTCCACCGCCTCCAGGCCGATGAATCCGCCGCCGACGACCAGCGCCGACGTGTTGTCGGCCGCGGCGTCCACCAGCCGGCCGATCGCGTCCACGTCGTCCACCGTGCGCAGCGTGTGCGTCGGGATGCCGGAATGCCCTGCCGCCTCCCGGGCGGAGGCGCCGACCGCGAGGATCAGCTCGTCGTAGCCCTCGGTGGACGTCTCGCCGGTCCCGAGGTCCAGCACGGTGACGGTGCGCCCGGCGGCGTCGACGTCCAGCACCTCGTGACCGGTGCGGACGTCCAGCCGGAACCGGGAGGCCAGCGACTGCGGCGTCTGCAGCAGCAGCGACGAGCGGTCGCGGATCACGCCGCCGACGTAGTACGGGAGGCCGCAGTTCGCGTAGGAGACGTACGGGCCGCGCTCGAACACGACGATGTCGCGCGCCTCGTCCAGCCGGCGCAGCCGGGTCGCGGCCGACATGCCTCCGGCGACGCCGCCGACGATGATCGTTCTCACTGGGATGGTCCTTCCTCCGTGCACGGGCAGGGGTGGATTGCGGATACCCCCGCCGGTATCGTACTATACCTCCAGGGGTATCCCGAATCCCCGAGAGAGGACCTCCCATGTGTTATCCCGTCACCTGCTCGACCTGCGGCAAGACGACCTGGAACGGCTGCGGCCAGCATGTCGGCGACGTGCGCAAGAACGTCCCGGCGGCGCAGTGGTGCGACGGCCACGCCGACCAGGCCACGACTGCGACCGGCGCCGGCGTCCTCGGCCGCCTGTTCGGGCGGAGCTGACCGTGGACCGCGCCCCCGCCGACATCAAGCCCGTGCTGAACCGGCTCCGCCGCGCACAGGGTCAGCTGAACGCAGTGATCGCCGCCGTCGAGAACGGCGGCAAGTGCCGGGATGTCGTGATCCAACTCGCCGCGGTCTCCAGCGCGCTCGACAAGGCCGGCTTCCAGATCATCGCCACCGCGATGGAGAAGTGCCTGAACGACCCGGACGACACCACCGATCCGATGACCGTCGAGGAGCTGGAGAAGCTCTTCATGACGCTGGCGTAGCCCGGACGGTCCGCCGCACCACCGCCGCCACCGAGACGGCCGACGTCGCCAGGCTGATCAGCGCGCCGAGCAGGATCGCCCCGCCCTCCCCCGGCGCCAGCGTGTGCGTCTGGAGGCCGAGCGTCACGGCCGCGACGGGCACCCCGAGCTGACCGGCGGAGGCGACGGCCTGCGCCCACGGGAGCCCGGCGATCCGCGAGGCCAGGTGCGCCAGCACCGCCCCGACGCCGAGCGCGACGCCGAGCAGGATCATCGCCGGGTGCGCGAGGAGGGCACGCAGATCGAGAGAGGCGCCGAGCCAGACGAAGAAGAGCGGCCCGAAGAAGCCCTCCGTCATCCCGAAGAGCTGCCGCGCCAGCCGGTGCGGCTCGCCCACCGCCGACAGCACCAGCCCGAGCGCGAAGCCGGCGATCATGATGGAGAGCTGCGCGAACTGGGCGATGGCCGCGAAGGCGAACAGCACCAGCAGGCTGAGCCGCAGCTCCAGCGCGAACCGGCGGCGCTCCGAGTACGCGTGCAGCACCCGGCGCCGGCCGGAGCGGACCCAGCGGGTCAGCGCCACCCACAGCCCGACGGAGAGCGCGGCGATGACCAGCACCCCGATCCCGGCGGTCAGCGCCCTCCCCGGCACGACGACCAGCGGCAGGAGGACGACGCACACGACATCCGCGACCGCGATCTGCGCGACGAGCTGGGCGGCCGAGCGCTTGTCCACGTTCACGGACTGCAGCATCGGCAGCACGAGCGCCGCAGACGACGAGGCCAGCAGCACCCCGTAGAGCAGGCCGTTGCCGGAGTGCGCCACGGCGGCGAGCACCGCGGCCAGCACCGCGGAGGCCGCGCCGACCAGTCCCGCGCCGAGCGCACCGCGGGCGAGCGCGGCCCGGACCTCGGGATCGCGCACCGGCACGTGCGAGCCGACCACGACCATCGTCAGCCCGAACCCGATGGAGGCCAGCAGCGTGAAGTCGTCGTTCGCCGGGTCGACCAGCCGGAACCCGGAGACGCCGATCAGGAGGCCGCCGAGCAGCTCCCCCGCCACCACAGGCACGCGCCAGATCGAGCGCGCGGCCGCCAGCGGGCCGAGCAGTCCCACGGCCACCACCAGCGCCAGGAGGGCGAAGCTCATGCGGAAACCGTAGTCGCCCCCGGCGGGCGACCGGCGGCGACACCGCCGTCACGGCGCGCCGCCCCACTCCATAGCCGATCCTTAGGCCGTTCTCAGCCGACGTAAGAATCCACAAAGATTCGACCAGCATCGTTGGAGGCATGACAGAGACCTGGGCCGCGACGACGGCACCCGCGCGGCGGCCCCGTGCCCGCCGCGGCGCCGCGACCCGGCACCGGCGCGGCGCGCTCACCGTGCGCGTCCTGCTCGGCGCCAGCGTCATCGCTGTTCTCGGGATGTGGTGGTTCAGCGTCCCCGCGAACTTCGCCTCCACGCCCGCCAACGCGATCACCTCGCTCGGCGAGCTGAGCGGCCTGGTCGGCGCCCTGCTGGTCTGCTACCAGGTGCTGCTGATCGCCCGGGTGCCGTGGTTCGAGAACGCGGTCGGGCTGGACAAGCTGGTCTCCTGGCACCGATCGCTCGGCGCCTCCGTCATCTTCCTCATCGTCGCGCACGTCGTCTTCATCGTGCTGGGCAGCGAGGTCATCGACAAGAGCACGCCCTGGGACGAGTTCTGGACCGTGTACTACTCGTATCCGGACATGCTGCCCGCTCTCGTCGGGACCGTCGCGTTCCTGGCGGTCGGGCTCTCCAGCGCGCGACTCATCCGGACGAAGCTGTCGTACGAGGTCTGGTACTGGCTGCACCTCACGACCTACGTCGCGATCTTCCTCACCTTCCTCCACCAGCTGAGCGCCGGTGTGCACTTCGTCGGGAACCCGGTCAACCGCGTCCTCTGGATCGGCCTCTACCTCGCCACCGCCTCTGCGGTGCTGACCTGGCGCTTCATCCTGCCGACGATGGACGCCTGGAAGGGCCGGATGCGCGTCGTCGCGGTCGTCCCGGAGGGCCACGGACTCAACAGCGTCTGGCTGGAGGGGCCGCACGTCGACCGGCTCGGCGTCCGCGCGGGCAACTTCCTGCTGTTCCGCTTCTTCGCCTGGGGCCACCTCGGCACGGCGCACCCGTACTCGGTGTCGGCGGTGCCGGCGAACGGGCGGCTGCGCATCACCGTCGGCACGCTCGGGGACCATTCCAGCCGGCTGACCGCGCTGAAGCCGGGAACGCTCGTCTTCGCCGAAGGACCATTCGGGCACTTCACAGCCGACCGGGCCAGCCGCGGCAAGCTGCTCCTGATCGCCGGAGGCGCGGGCATCGGCCCGATCCGGGCGCTCGCGGAGGAGCTGGTCTACCGCGGCGGCCGTCCGGTCGTCCTGTACCGGGTCAGCGCGCCGGAGCAGCTCGCGCTCCTGGGCGAGCTGCAGGCGATGGAGGGCGTCACCGTGATCCCACTCGTCGGCCGACGCGCCCAGCTCGGCTACGACCCGCTCGGCCCCGGCCACCTGGTCCGGATCATCCCCGACCTCCACAATTGGGAGGCGTTCATCTGCGGGCCGGAGGGCATGGCCGAGCAAGTGGAGTCCTCGCTGCGCGAGCTGCGGATGCCCAAGCGTTTCATCCACCGAGAAGAACTGAGCATGTCATGAACAACAAGTCCTGGCGCGGGACCGTGCTGTTCACCATCATCCTGGTGGTGATGGGCGCCACCGTCGGCCTCAAGCTGTACGGGGTCGGCGAGCAGACCACCGCGGCGTCGTCGGTCCACGCGACCACGACCGCGCCGCCGGCCACTCCCACGCCCACCGCGAGCAGCACGCCGACCACGACCCCCACCTCGTCCGCCGCCGCTCCCGCCCCCGCCGCCACCACGAAGACCGTGACGGGGACCGCCGTGGACACCCGCTACGGCCCCGTCCAGGTGAAGGTCACGTTCGAGGGCACCAAGATCACCGCCATCGACGCCATCCAGTACCCGACGGAGAGCGGCCGCGATCAGGAGATCAACTCGCAGGCCATCCCGATGCTGCAGCAGGAGGCGATGTCCTCGCAGTCGGCGAAGATCGACACCATCTCGGGCGCCACCTACACGTCGGAGGGCTACATCCAGTCGCTGCAGTCGGCCATCGACCAGCGATGAGGTTCCTGGAGACGGTCATGGGCATCCCGATGTCGATCGACATCCGGGAGGCCGAGGAGAACGTCGCGGCGGCGGCGGCCGAGCGCGCGTTCCGGGTGCTCCGGGACGCCGACGCGCGCTTCTCCGCGTACCGTCCCGACAGCGAGCTCAGCCGGGTGAACGCCCGCGGCGGCGACGCGTCCGGGGCGAGCGACGACTTCGCGGAGGTCGTCGGGCTCGGCTCGGCGATGGCGGAGGCCTCGGGCGGCGCGTTCCGCATCCGGCGGCCGGACGGCGCCTGGGACCTCGACGGCGTCGTGAAGGGCTGGGCGGCCGACCGCGCGGCGCGCTCGCTCTCGCTGGGCGGCCTCCGGGACTTCTGCCTCAACGCGGGCGGCGACGTCGCGGTCTCCGGCAGCCCGGGCGAGGGCCGGCCGTGGAACGTGGGCGTGCGCTCCCCGGAGAACGCCGCGGAGATGCTGGCGGTGCTGGAGGTCCGGGACGGCGGCGTGGCGACCTCCGGCGCCTACGAGCGCGGCGCGCACATCGTGGACGGCCGCACGGACGGCGCGGCGACCGGGCTGCGCAGCGCGACCGTGGTGGCCGCCGACCTCACGACGGCCGATCTCCTGGCGACGGCCGTGTTCGCGCTCGGCGAGGACGGCATCCGCTGGGCCATCGGCAACGGCGCGCGCGGTGTGCTCGCCGTCGACGCGTCCGGCCGGCTCCTCGGGCTCGGCGAGCTGGCCTTCGCCGGAGCGGAGGAGCCGCGGTGAGCGGCGACGGGCTGGCGGGCGACCCCTCCTATACTGCGGGCATGAGTGAGCGCCGCCGGGTCCTGGCCGCCGAGGACGACAGCCGTCTCGCCGGGATGCTGGAGACGCTGCTGGTCTCCGACGGCTACGACGTGGTGCTCGCCCGCGACGGGCAGCGCGCGTTGCACCTCGGCCTCACCGAGAGCTTCGACGCCGTCGTGCTCGATCGCGGCCTCCCTGCGGTCGACGGGCTCGGCGTGCTGCGCGGCCTCCGCAGCAACGGTGTGACCACGCCCATCCTCATCCTCTCGGCGCTCGGCACCGCCCCCGACCGCGTCGACGGCCTGAACGCGGGCGCGGAGGACTACCTGGCCAAGCCGTTCGACATCGACGAGCTGCTCGCCCGCGTGCGCGCGCTCATCCGCCGGGCGTCGTCGGAGGTCCCGACCGTGCGCTTCCCCGGCGGACAGTTGGACGTCGGCAGCCGCACGGTGACGCTCGGCACCGGCGAGCGCATGGTGCTCTCGGACCGGGAGGCCGGCCTCCTGGAGCTGCTGGCGCGGCGGCCGGAGCAGGTCTTCTCGCGGGCCGTGCTGCTGGACGAGGTGTTCGCCGACGCGGACGACCCCGGCGTGGTCGACACGTACGTGCACCACCTCCGCAAGAAGTTCGGCCGCACCCTCATCGAGACCGTGCGCGGCGTCGGCTACCGGCTGGGCGGGGTCGGATGAAGGCCGACCTCCGCGAGCTGCGCACGGCGTCGGCGCGGCTGGCCCTGCAGTTCGCCGGCATCATCCTGGCGCTCTTCGTCGTGCTCGGCGGGGTCGTCTACATCGTGGTGTCCACCGGCCAGACGGAGGCCGCCAAGCGCGCCCTGGCGGACGCGTCGCAGGTGGACTCCGTGCACGACGCGCCGCACGACCTGCTGGTGACCGTCATCCTCCCGCAGGGACGCGACATCTCGCCGAACATGCCGGACGGGCTCCCCGACGAGCGCGCGCTGCAGGACGTCGCCCAGAACGGCGGTTCGATCACCGAGACGGTCGTGGCCGACGGCAGGGCCTACCTCACCCAGACGGACGTGCGGCGCGGCAAGGTGGTGCAGATCTCCTACGGCCTGGCCGAGCAGCAGGAGGAGATGGGCCGCCTGCTCACCGCGCTCATCATCTCCGGCGTGATCGCGACGGTGGCCGCCGCGCTCGTCGGCCTCCTGCTCGCCCGCCGGTCGATGCGCCCGATGTCGGAGGCCCTCGCGCTGCAGCGGCGGTTCGTCGCGGATGCTGGCCACGAGCTCCGCACGCCGCTGACACTGCTGAGCACCCGCGCCCAGCTGCTGCGGCGGCGCCTCTCCCGCGGCGGCGACGCCTCGGCGGACGAGGACGTGCGGTCGGGGCTGGACGAGATCGTGGACGACAGCCGGGCGCTGACCGAGATCGTGGAGGACCTCCTCACCGCGGCGGACCCGCGCCAGAACACGGACCCGGAGCGGGTCGACATCGGCGAGCTCGCGGCCGTGGTCGCCCGCTCGGCCGAAGGGCGCGCGCACGAGCGCGACATCGCGCTGACCACGCAGGCCACGCCGGGTGCAATCGTCACCGGCGCGCCCGTGTCGCTGCGCCGGATGATCGTCGCGCTGGTCGACAACGCGCTCGACCACGCCGCCTCGCGGGTGACGATCGACGTCTCGACCGACCGCGACGAGGTCGTGCTCGCCGTCTCCGACGACGGCCCCGGCTTCGGCCTCCAGGACCGCGCCTTCGACCGCTTCGCCACGGCGCGCGCGGAGGGCGCCACGGCGGGACGCGAGCGGCACTACGGCCTCGGCCTCGCGCTGGTCGCGGAGGTCGTGGACCGGCATCGCGGGCGCGTCACCGCCGCCGACCGCCCCACCGGCGGCGCCGAGGTCACCGTCCGCCTCCCCCAACCTTCGCCGAAGGGCACGTAATTGTCACTTCCGGGCCGCTGAAGTGACAACTACGTGCCCCTCGGCGGTGGGGGCGGGTGGGAATTAGGCGTCGGTGAGTTCGGTGGGCTCCACTATGGCGTCGACGAGGGCGCCGTTGCGCCAGACGGTGAGCTCCAGCCGCCGCCCGATCGTGCTCGCGATCATCAGCCGCTGGAGGTCCGCGACCGCGTGGATGCGCATGCGGTCGAGCGAGATGAGCACGTCGCCCGGACGGACGCCCGCCAGGTCGGCCGGGCTGTCCGTGACCACCGACATCACCTGGATGCCGGTGCGCGCGCCGGCCTTGCGTGCGATCTCCGGGTTGAGCGTGATCTCCGCGCCCGCGATGCCGAGCCAGCCGCGGCGGACGCGGCCCTCGCGCATCAGGGTGTCCATGATCTGGCGGCTCGTGGCGTTGATCGGGACGGCGAGGCCGAGGCCGGTTCCGGCGACGGCGGTGTTCACGCCGATCATGCGGGCGTTGCTGTCCGCGAGCGCTCCCCCGCTGTTGCCCGGGTTGAGCGCGGCGTCGGTCTGGATCACCTCGTCCACCACGCGGCCCGACCGGGTCGGCAGCGACCTGCCGAGCGCGGAGACGATGCCGGCCGTCACGCTCCCGGCGAGGCCCAGCGGGTTGCCGACGGCGACGACGAGCTGTCCCACCTGGAGCCGCGCAGCGTCGCCGAGCTCGACCGGCGCGGGGACGGGCGCGTCCGCCCGCAGCATCGCGAGGTCGGAGAGCGGGTCACGGCCGATGACGCGCGCCCGCACGCGGGTGCCGTCCTCGAAGGCCAGGTCCACGCTGCCCGCCGCCTCCACGACGTGGGCGCTGGTCAGGAGGTGGCCCTCGGCGGAGATGACGGTGGCGCTGCCGAGGCCGACGCCGCGGAAGGTCCGGGCGGTGACGGCGGCGACGGCCGGGCCGACGACGCGCGCGACGCGCACGACCGCGGCCGAGTAGGCGTCCAGCGCGTCCGAATCCGTCATGAGACGAGTGTGCGCCCGGCGGCAGCCGCGGTGGCCTCCCGTTCGCCGACGGCTGACGACGGGTCTGCTCAGCCGCGGGCGATCGTGTGCAGAGCCTCCGCCACGGCGTCCGCGACCAGCAGTGCCGCGGGGAGGTGGCCGGCATCGGTCTGCACGCTCACCCGGAAGCGTCCGGCGTAGGAGGCCGCCACGAAGCCGGTCCGGACGTTCGCCGAGAGCAGGGCCAGCGGCCACGCGCTCACCAGCTCTGCGCCGTCGAGGCGCAGCGTGCGCACCGGGCCGGGGAACTCGGACGCCACGGCCGAGACCGCGCGCTGGGTGCGCGCGACGCGCATCAGGAGCGCCGCCGAGCGCGGGCCCGACATCCACTCGAACGTCCCGGCGGCCCGGGCCCGCGCCTTCTCCGACCGGGTCTGCGCCGCAACGCGGGCCACCCCCGCGCGCGCGTCGGCGTCGGCCACGGGTACCTGGACGAGCATGACGCCGGTCGCGTTCCCCTCCCCCGGCGGACGCGGGAGGCGCACCGGCGACGAGACCGGCAACGTCGCGGGCAGCTCCTCGCCCGCCGCGACGAGGACGGCGCGCAGCCCCTGCCCGACCGCGGCGAGGAAGGCGTCCCCGATCGTGCCGCCGGCCCGGCTCGCGCCGTCGTGCAGCTCAGCGAGGCCGACGTCGAGGAAGGCGACATCCCGCGTTGCGCCGAGCGGGCCGAGCAGAACGCGGGAACGCACCGTGCGGCGGAACACGGCGGTGGTCTGCGCGGCGACCTCGCGGAGCCGCCGGAGCGGCGACAGCCGTTCCGCCGGCGGGAGGGGGACCGCCGCGGCCGGTCCTCCAGCGACGCCCGCGGCCCCGTCGTCGCAGAGGGCCGCGATCAGGGCCTCCGCCTCCAGACCGTCGGCGAGCGCATGGTGGAGGCGGAAGAGGACACCGCACCGCCTCCCGTCCACGCCGGGCACCAGCAGCAGCTCCCACAGCGGCCGGTCGAGAGGGAGGCCGGTCATCAGGGTCCGCGCGCAGATCTGCTCGAACGTGAGCACATCCGCGCCGTCCGCTCTCGCCCCCCAGAGCCGCACGTGCCGGTCGAGCTCCGGCTGCGACGGTTCCCAGTGCCAGGCCGCGCCGGAGGCCACCGGTCGCCGGCAGAGCGCGGGCGACGACCGCACCCGGACGGCGAGCACCGTGCGCAGCCGCCCGAGGTCCGGAACGCCGCGCGCATCGACGAATCCGCCGGGATCCAGCACGCCCGCCAGCGTCACCACATTGGGTTGCGCGCCCTCCAGCGCGAAGTTGGCCGCGTCCACCGCGGCGATCGCCCCGGCCGGTGCGTCACGCCCCACCATGCCGCCAGGGTAGCCGCGGCACGAGGGGATGCGCACTGAAGATTCGGACTGCATGTCACCCCGCACACGGCTGGAATCGACATTCGTGACCAGATTTTGCTGCGGATCCCGTAGTCAGGCCAACATCCGATCGCATATGATCACTACGCCCACCGTCGAAGGAGACTGGATGTGAGCGAGCAGCCCGCCATCAGGCTGACCGGACTGACCAAACGATTCGGGACGGTCGCGGCCGTCGACGACCTCGACCTGGAGATCGCCGCCGGCGAGTTCTTCTCCATGCTCGGGCCGTCCGGGTCGGGCAAGACCACCGTGCTGCGCTGCATCGCCGGCTTCGAGCAGCCGACCTCCGGGACGATCGAGCTGTTCGGCCAGGACGTGACCGGCAAGCCCGCCGCCGCGCGCGACGTCAACACGGTCTTCCAGGACTACGCGCTGTTCCCGCACATGAGCGTGCTGGACAACGTCGCCTACGGCCTCCGGGTCCGTGGCGTGGGCCGGACGGAGCGGCGCAAGCGGGCGATGGACGCGCTCGCCTCGGTGCAGCTGACAGGCTTCGCCGACCGCAAGCCAGCGCAGCTCTCCGGCGGCCAGCGACAACGCGTGGCGCTCGCCCGCGCGACGGTGGTGCAGCCGAAGGCGCTCTTGCTGGACGAGCCGCTCGGCGCCCTCGACCTCAAGCTGCGCCAGCAGATGCAGGTGGAGCTCAAGCAGCTCCAGCACGAGCTGGGGATCGCGTTCGTGTTCGTCACGCACGACCAAGACGAGGCCCTCACCCTCTCCGACCGGATCGCGGTGTTCAACAACGGGAAAATCGAGCAGCTCGGGACGCCGCGCGAGCTCTACG
The DNA here is from genome assembly GCF_039615055.1 of Microbacterium sp. X-17. Taxonomy (NCBI): domain Bacteria; kingdom Bacillati; phylum Actinomycetota; class Actinomycetes; order Micrococcales; family Microbacteriaceae; genus Microbacterium; species Microbacterium sp. X-17. The sequence continues at coordinate 429,369 of NZ_JBDHNI010000001.1, read as the reverse complement.
AGCACCCGAACTCCCGGTTCGTCGCGGACTTCGTCGGCACCTCGAACCTGTTCGACCGCGAGCGCGCCCGCAGCATCCTGGGCCTCGACGGCGAGTACTCCATCCGCCCGGAGAAGCTCGAACTGCACACGCTGCCCGACCACTCCGGCGCGCCGTCCGCGGCCGGGACGCTGGTCGAGTCGGTCTACGCGGGCAACAGCATCCGCCGGGTCGTGGACCTCGACGCGGGCCTGAGGATCTCTGTGCTGGAGAGCAACGACCGCACGCACCGCGCCGAGCTCGAGCGAGGCTCGCGCGTGCACGTGACCTGGAACGACGACGACCTCCGGAGGCTCGGCGGCGGCGCGGAGGACCCGCCGCGCGACGCGCCAGGACACCTCCAGGACGCAGATGTACCTCGCAGCAGAGGTGTAGAAGAGAGGCAGGACTCATGATCCGTGCAACGAAGCGCGTGGCGCGCTCCGCGGCCGCAGCCGCGGCCGTCTCCGCCGCCCTCCTGGTGCTGGCCGCCTGTTCCGGCGGCGGCTCCACCGGCGGCTCGGCCGGCTCGGTTCCGAACGTCCCGATGGCGAAGAAGCTCGGGGCCAACGAGAACCAGCTCAACCTGATCGTCTGGGCGGGCTACGCCGAGGACGGCTCCAACGATCCCAAGGTCAACTGGGTGACCCCGTTCGAGCAGAACACCGGCTGCCAGGTCAACGCCAAGGTCGCCGGCACCTCCGACGAGATGGTGCAGCTCATGCGCACCGGCGACTACGACGGCGTCTCGGCCTCCGGCGATGCGACCCTCCGCCTGGTCTACGGCGGCCAGGTCGCGCCGGTGAACACCAAGCTCGTCCCGAACTACACGACCATCTCCAGCTTCCTGAAGAACAAGGCGTGGAACTCCGTCGACGGCCAGATGTACGGCATCCCGCACGGCTGGGGCGCCAACGTGCTGATGTACAACAAGGCCGCCGTCACCCCGGCGCCCGACTCCTGGTCGGCCGTCTTCGACGACGCCTCGAAGTACGCGGGCAAGGTCACCGCCTACGACTCGCCCATCTACATCGCGGACGCCGCGCTGTACCTGAAGGCCCACGACCCGTCGCTCGGCATCAAGGACCCGTACTCGCTCACCGAGAAGCAGCTCGACGCGGCCGTCTCTCTGCTGAAGAAGCAGAAGACCTCCATCGGCGAGTACTGGTCGGACTACACGAAGTCCGTGCAGTCGTTCGAGTCCGGCAGCAGCGTGGTCGGGACCTCCTGGCAGGTCATCGCGAACCTCATCCAGAGCGACGGCAAGGTGCAGGTCGGCACGACCGTCCCGAGCGAGGGCTCCACGGGCTGGTCGGACACCTGGATGATCTCGTCCAAGGCGAAGCACCCGAACTGCATGTACCAGTGGATGAACTGGATCACCTCCCCGACGGTCAACGCCCAGGTCGCCGAGTGGTTCGGTGAGGCCCCGGCCCAGACGAAGGCGTGCGAGAAGACCCAGGACCCGACGTTCTGCGACCAGTACCACGCGCTGGACGCCGGCTACGCCTCGAAGATCCACTACTGGACCACGCCGCAGACCAAGTGCGTCGACGGCAGCGGCAGCGACTGCACCGCGTACAGCGAGTGGGTGACCAAGTGGCAGGAGATCAAGGGATGACGGGAGTCCGGGGATGAAGGCGCGCCTGGGCTTCCTGCTCGGGCCGCCCCTGCTCTGGCTCGTCGTCATCTACCTGGGCTCGATCGCCGTCCTCCTGGTCTCCTCCTTCTGGACGGTGAACGGGTTCACGGGCGCGGTCGTCCCGACCTTCACGCTCGAGAACTACGCGACGCTGTTCACCGACCCGCTCTACGGGACGGTCGCGTTGCGGACGCTGCTCGTGGCGCTGGGGGTGACGCTCATCGACGCCGTGGTCGCCTTCCCGATGGCTCTGTACATCGCGAAGGTGGCCCGGCCGAGCCGGCGCGCGCTCTACCTCGTCGCCGTGACGACGCCGCTCTGGGCCAGCTACCTGGTGAAGGCGTACGCCTGGCGCATCCTGGTCGAGCCGGGCGGTCCGATCGCGGTCGCGACGGGAGGCTACACGCCCGGGTTCGGCCTGCCGGCGACGATCATGACGCTGGCGTACCTGTGGCTGCCGTACATGATCATCCCGGTCTACGCCGGCTTCGACCGGGTGCCCGACTCGCTGTTCGAGGCCAGCTACGACCTGGGCGCGTCGACCTGGCGCACGATCAGGACGGTCGCCTTCCCGCTGGTGTTCCCGGCGATCGTGGCCGGGTCGATCTTCACCTTCGCGTTGAGCTTCGGCGACTACATCGCGGTGGGGATCGTCGGCGGCAAGACCCAGCTGCTCGCGAACCTGATCTACGGGCAGCTGGTGACGGCGAACAACCAGCCGCTGGCGGCGGCGCTGTCGGTGATCCCGCTCGTCGCGGTCGTGCTCTACCTGCTCGCGGTCCGCCGCACCGGCGCATTGGAGAACGTGTGAAGCTGCTCTCGACCCCCGCGCGGATCTTCGTCGGCCTCTGCATGCTGGTCGGCCTGGTGATCCTCTACGTGCCGCTGCTGCTGATCGTGCTGAACTCGTTCAACAGCTCGCGGACGTTCTCTTTCCCGCCTCCCGGCTTCACGCTGCAGTGGTGGGTGGACGCGTTCCAGTCCCGCGGCGCGGCGGACGCGCTGGCGACCTCCGTCATCGCCGGCCTCTGCGCCTCCGCGATCGCGCTGGTGCTCGGGACGATGGCGGCCTTCGCCGTACAGCGGTTCCGGTTCTTCGGCCGGCAGAGCATCAACTTCCTGGTCGTGCTGCCGATCACCCTGCCGGGCATCGTCACCGGTATCGCGCTGGCGTCGACGTTCACGACGGTGCTCGGCCCGGTCGGCGTGACGCTCGGGATGGCGACGGTCATCATCGGCCACGCCACGTTCTGCATCGTCATCGTCTACAACAACGTGCAGGCGCGGCTGCGGCGGATGGGGACCTCCCTGGAGGAGGCCTCCGGCGACCTCGGGGCGCGCGGCTGGCAGACGTTCCTGTGGGTGACGCTGCCGCAGGTGCGTGGGGCGCTCGCGGCCGGCGTGCTGCTGGCGTTCGCGCTCAGCTTCGACGAGATCGTGGTGACGACGTTCACCGCGGGACCGGCGGTGCAGACGCTGCCGATCTGGATCTTCCAGAACCTGTTCCGGCCGAACCAGGCGCCGGTGGTGAATGTCGTCGCCGCGGTCCTGACGATCCTCGCGATCATTCCGGTGTGGATCTCGCAGCGCCTAGCCGGCGACTCGGTCACGAGCCGCGTCTAGGCGCGCGCACATTTGTGCCGAATGGCGACTCTGGACGCGCCAGAGTCGCCATTCGGCACGAATCGTGAGGGTTAGGCCTCGCGGTGCTGGGGCGAGCGCGTCGCGGTGTGCGCCGCATCGCGCTCGACGGCGCCGCCGAGCACCTCGTCGATGCGGCCGAGCAGCTCGGCGGGGATGGTGACTCCGGAGGCCTTCACGTTCTCCACGACCTGCTCCGGGCGGGAGGCGCCGATGATCGCGGTGGCGACGTTGTCGTTCTGGAGCACCCAGGCGACCGCGAGCTGCGCCGGCGTGAGGCCGAGCTCCTGCGCGATCGGGGCGAGCTGCTGCACGCGGGTGAGCACGTCGTCGGTCAGCCAGCGCTTGACCGCGCCCGCGCCGCCCTTCTCGTCGGTCGCCCGGCTGCCCTCGGGTAGCGGCGCGCCCGGCAGGTACTTGCCGGTCAGCACGCCCTGCGCGACCGGCGACCAGACGATCTGCGAGATGCCGAGCTCCTTGGAGGTCGGCACGACCTCCGCCTCGATGACCCGCCACAGCGCCGAGTACTCGGGCTGGTTCGAGATGAGCTGGAAGCCGAGGTCCTTCGCCAGGGCGTGACCCGCGCGGAGCTGGTCCGCGGTCCACTCGCTCACGCCGATGTAGAGCGCCTTGCCCTGGCGCACGATGTCGGCGAAGGCCTGCATGGTCTCCTCCAGGGGCGTGAAGAAGTCGAAGCGGTGCGCCTGGTACAGGTCGACATAGTCGGTCTGGAGCCGGGTGAGCGAGCCGTCGATGGACTCCAGGATGTGCTTGCGCGAGAGTCCGACGTCGTTGTGCCCCTTGGGACCGGTCGCGCCGAACACCTTCGTGAAGATCTCCAGCGACTGCCGGCGCTCGCCCTTCAGCGTCTCGCCGAGCACGGTCTCCGCCGCGGTGTTGGCGTAGACGTCCGCGGTGTCGAAGGTGGTGATCCCGGCGTCGAGGGCGGCCCGGACGCAGGCGGCGGCCGTCTCGTTCTCGATCTGCGAGCCGTGGGTCAGCCAGTTTCCGTACGTGATCTCGGAGATCTTGAAGCCGGAGTTGCCGAGGTACCTGAACTGCACTGTCGTTCCTTTCGAGGGGAGGTCGAACTCGATCGTAGGCAGACGGGATTCAGCAGGGCCAACAGTGGTTGGTTCTGGGATTCAGTGACTGAGGTGGTGAATCACGATGTCGGCCACCACCTGCGGCTTGCCGCCCTCCGTGACGTTCTGCGTCGCCGAATGCCCGACACCGGCGATCGTGCCGAAATCCGCCCCCGGCAGCAGCTCCCGCAGCCGCTCTACCGCGTGCCGGAGGTACGCCGGCGACTTCTCGGCCGTCACGAGCAGCACCGGCCCGCGGATCGCCGCGTAGTCGTCGATCCGGTCAGCCCGCTGCGCGACGATCCTCATGTCGTACGGCACCGCCGTCGCCAGCTCGTGCATGGTCGCGCCGCCGACCGGGACGACGCCGCCCTTCGCCAGCATCTTGCGCGTGCTCGACTCCAGCATCCGCCGCGGGAAGAACCGCAGGAACGCCGGCCCCATCTGCGTGCCCAGCAGCGCGGTGACCATGTAGGCCGGGACGTCGCCGCGCGCGGCCTCCGGCTCGAAGCGGGCCAGGAAGGCGTCGAGGTCGAGGGAGTCGTCGGCGACGAGCGCCGGCTCGAACAGCACGACGGCGAGTCCGGGGTGCGCGAGCGCCACCTCGGCAGCGATGATGCCGCCGGAGCTGATCCCCATGATCGTGGTGGCGCCCGTCGCGGCGACGACGGCCGACGCGTCCGCCACGTCGAGCGCGAGGTCGTACCGGTCGAGCGCGGGATACGCGCCGCTCCTCCCGCGGCCGCGTCGGTTCATCAGGTGCACGGTGAACGACCCGGCGAGCGCCGCCGCGAGCTCGCTCTGGCTGGCCGCTGACTGCATGGTTCCGTGGACGATCACGAGGCCGGGCCCCGTGCCGGTGCTGAAGTACTCGATCGGCGTGCCATCCTCGGAGGACACCAGGTGCGAGGTGAGCGGATCGGTGGATGGTGCGGTGCTGACGGTGCGGGACATCGGATGCCCTTCCTTCCTGGTTCGCCGACCTCGCGGCCGGGCACTGAAATTGTCTTAGTGACTAAGATAATGAGTGACTGAGAGGATTGCAAGAGTGGATTCGACCGAACCCGACTCCGGAGCGCGCGCCGAGCTGATCGCCCGCCTGACCGACCTCGGCGCGCAGTCCGCCAGCCTGACCGGCCTGTTCCAGCAGCGAGCGGCGGCGAGCTACGGCCTCGGGGTCAGCGACATGAAGGCCCTCGACGTGCTGATGCGCAACGGGCCGCAGACCGCCGGGCAACTCGGCGCGGCGCTGAACCTGACCTCCGGCGCGGTCACCGGGATCGCCGACCGCCTGATCAAGCGCGGGCTCGCCCGCCGCGAATCCGACGCCGCCGACCGACGCCGGGTGCTGATCAGCGCGGATTTCGCCGCCCTCCAGTCCGGCCAGAACGTGTACCAGTCGATCGGGGAGGCCTTCCGGCGACTGCACGAGTCGCTGACCACCGAGCAGCTCGCGTTCCTCGCGCGCTACCAGGAGGAGTCGATCGCACTCACCCAACAGGCTGTCGACGCGCTCGGCAGCGCGCCGGAGCCGCCGCGGGAGTAGACCGCACCCCCTACCGCGAGCCCGCAGGCGCGGCTACCGTTCACGTCGTGCCGGTCACACGCATGTCGATGGCGTCGCGGGAGCCCGACGTGGCTCTCGCGGTCATCCGCGGCCTCCAGCCCGGCTTCGACTTCGCCCGCGACGGCGACGACGCCGCCTTCTCGTTCGCGGTGAGCCATCTCGGGGATGAGCGGCTCTCGCTCGACCGGCTCCACCTGGTCTGCACCGCCCGCGGAGTCGCCGACCCGATGACCACGTTCAACGTCTGCGAGGCGAGTCCCGGGATGCACCTGGAGGTCGGCCGCGAACAGCTCGACATCGGCCGGCCGTTCCTATACCCGTTGGCGCCGATCGAGTCGAGCTGGGAGCACGAGGCACGCGCGCACTCGGTCCGGGTCGACATCGACGCTGTCGAGACACTCGCGCGGGAGTACTTCGGCCGCCCGGGGTTGCAGGTCCGCTTCACCGGCAGCGCGCCCCTCGACCCCGCCGCGGAGCGGCACTGGAGGAGCGTGGCGACGCACCTGCACGGGCCGGGCAGCGAACCGGAGGTGTTCGACAACGTCCTGCTGCGCGACGCCCTGTTCCGGACGGTCGCCGCCGCGCTGCTCTCCGACTTCCCGAACGACACGCTCGACCTCCCGCCGGCGCACGACGGCGGGGTCGCGCCGCCTGCGTCGATCCGCCGGGCCATCGCGTACATGGAGGAGCACCTCGCCGAGCCGATCGGGCTGGTCGACATCGCCGCGGCGTCGCGGCTCTCGCCGCGCGGGCTGCAGGACGCCTTCCGCCGCATTGTCGGGGTGTCCCCCACCCAGTACCTCCGCTCGCTGCGGCTGAGCGCCGCGCGCGCCGACCTCCTGGCGGCCGACCTGGTGCACAGGGACACCGTCTCGGCCATCGCCCACCGCTGGGGCTTCACGCACGTGCCGCGGTTCGCCGCCGCCTACCGCGCCGAGTACGGCGAGTACCCGCACGAGACACTGGCGCGGTGAGCGGAGGGCGCCCGATGCCCGCTGGACCGGCGCGCCGCCGAGCGTCGAGAATGGCCCCATGACCCAGGTGAACCCGGCCGAGCCCGGCGCCGAGCGCGAGCGCATCCTCCAGGCGGACGACGGGACGGCCGCCTGGCGCGACTGGGGACCGTACGTCGCCGAACGCGCCTGGGGCACGGTCCGCGAGGACTACAGCGCCGACGGCGAGGCCTGGGACTTCTTCCCGCACGACCACGCCCGCAGCCGCGCCTACCGCTGGAACGAGGACGGCATGGCCGCGTTCTCCGACCTGAAGCAGAACTGGTGCCTCGGCCTGTCGCTCTGGAACGGGCAGGACACCATCCTCAAGGAGCGGATGTTCGGCCTGAGCGGTCCACAGGGCAACCACGGCGAGGACGTCAAGGAGTACTGGTGGTACCTCGACGGCACACCGACGCACTCCTGGAACACCTGGCGCTACCACTACCCGCAGGCGCCGTACCCGTACGAGGACCTGATCGAGACGAACACGCGCCGCGGCAAGCTGGAGCCGGAGTACGAGCTGGTGGACGCCGGGATCTTCGACGACGGCCGCTACTGGGTCGTCACCGTCGATTACGCGAAGGACGGCCCGCACGACCTCCTGATGCGCGTCACGATCGAGAACGCCGGACCGGAGGCCGCGACGCTTCACGTGCTGCCGACGCTCTGGTACCGCAACACCTGGTCGTGGGGGTACGACGTCGAGAAGCCGTCGCTGCGATTCGAGGGCGGCCGCGTGCTCGGGTCGGGGCCGGGCGGGGCGCTGGCCTTCAGCGGGGAGGACCAGCCCGACGCGCTGTTCTGCGACAACGAGACGAACACCGGACGACTGTTCGACGCGGCCGACTCGCCCGCGTATCCCAAGGACGGGATCGAGGGCCACGTCATCCACGGCGCGGCGACCGTGAACCCGGAGCAGGTCGGGACGAAGGCCGCCCTCCACTACGCGGTGACGGTCGGGCCGAGCGAGACGCAGGTCCTCCGGCTGCGGCTGACCGGCGGCGCGGACGACGCGTCCGCCATCCCCACCCAGGACCTCGGCACCGGCTTCGACCGCGTCGTCTCCGCACGCAAGGCCGAGGCCGACGCCTTCTACACCGGCCTGGAGAACGCCCCGGCCGACCCCGACGAGGCGCGCGTGCTGCGCCAGGCGTTCGCGGGCCTGCTCTGGTCGAAGCAGTACTTCCACTTCAACGTCGACAAGTGGCTGGACGGCGACCCCGCCGGTCCCCCGCCGCCGCCCGGCCGCGCCGCCGTGCGCAACGGGCAGTGGCGGCACTTCGACGCGGACGACGTCATCCTGATGCCCGACCCGTGGGAGTACCCGTGGTTCGCGGCCTGGGACCTCGCCTTCCACTGCGTGACGATGGCGCACATCGACCCCGCGTTCGCCAAAGCGCAGCTCGTGCTGCTGCTGCGGGAGTGGTACATGCACCCGAACGGGCAGCTCCCGGCCTACGAGTGGAACTTCTCCGACGTGAACCCGCCGACGCACGCGTGGGCGGCGATCCAGGTGTTCCTCATCGACGGCGGCCGGGATTTCGGCTTCCTCGCCCGCATCCTCCACAAGCTGCTGATCAACTACACCTGGTGGACGAACAGCAAGGACTCCGACGAGGACGACCTGTTCGAGGGCGGCTTCATGGGGCTCGACAACATCGCGCCGCTGAACCGGTCGACGCTGCCGCCGGAGGTCGGGACCATCGAGCAGGCCGACTCGACCGGCTGGATGGCGACCTACGCGCTCGACCTGCTGGAGATCGCACTGCGGCTCGCCCGCGAGGACGACGTGTACGAGGACGTCGCCGTGAAGTTCGGCGAGCAGTTCCTCCGCATCGCGGGCTCGGCCAACAACTCGGGCATGTGGGACGACGAGGACGCCTACTTCTACGACGTGCTGCACCTGGCCGACGGCCGGGACGTCCCGCTCAAGGTGCGCTCGCTCGTCGGGCTCGTGCCGGTCGTCGCGTCGCTCGCCTACGACGAGCCGGGAGTGCGGACGCTGCCCGAGTTCCGCCGCATCCTCAACCACTACCTGGTGAAGCATCCCGAGCTCGGGGCGGGCTTCCACCGGCGGGTGATCGGCACGGAGCAGGTCTACCTGCTCGCGCTGGTGTCGCCGGAGCGCCTGACCCGCATCCTGAAGCAGGTCTTCAACCCGGACGGGCTGCTCAGCGACCACGGCATCCGCGGCGTCTCGGCCTACCACCGCGAGCACCCCTTCACGGTGGAGGTCGACGGAGTGGAGGCCTCCGTCGACTACGAGCCGGCCGAGTCCACGACCGGTCTGTTCGGTGGCAACTCGAACTGGCGCGGACCCGTCTGGTTCCCGCTCAACGCGCTGCTGGTCGCGGCCCTGCAGCACTACCAGTCGCACGGCGAGACGGGCGTCCGCATCGAGGACCCGCTGGGCTCGGGCAACTCCCTGACGCCCGGGGAGGCGGCCGACGACCTGTCCCGGAGGCTGATCGCGCTGTTCCTCCCCGGACCGGACGGGCGGCGGCCGTCCGACGCGCGGTACCCGCTGCTGTCGACAGACCCGCGCTGGAAGGACAACGTCTTCTTCTACGAGTACTTCGACGGCGACACCGGGCAGGGGCTGGGGGCGTCGCACCAGACGGGCTGGACGGCGATGGTCGCGCACCTGATCCTGACGCGGGGGCGATAGCGGGACGAATTCCCCGATTGTTCACCTGCCGGCCCCGCCGGGCGCCCTCGGGAAGGTGTGGTCTGTCCTCTGCCCCGTTAGTTAACACAGAGGAACGATCAATGAAGCGAATGTCTCCCGCACGAACGCTCACGGCCGGCGCGCTGCTCTGCGCCGTGGGCGCCTCCCTCGCCGTCGCGGCGCCGGCCACGGCCGACCCGCGCCCGGGCCTGATCCCCGGCGACCTCCTGGTCAGCCGCCTGCACTACACCGGCGCCCCCGACCTGATCACGCCCGGCGTGACCGTCCTCCCGACCGGCGCGACCGCCATCGCCGACGGCTCGTACGAGCACGTCTGGGACAACGCCACCGTCGACGCCAACTTCGGCGTGACGGCCCCGATCTCGCTCGACCAGCTCACGACCTCCGGCGCCGCGGTGAACACCACGGCCGTCCCGACCGGCGCGCCTGGCTCGTCCAGCACCGGCCACGACGTGCTCTCCGGGAGCTTCTCCTCCAAGTCGGAAGGCGCGCTCAACCTGTCCACCGGCGGCAGCGCCGTGACGTTCATGGGCTACGTCAGCCCGAGCAACGTGCTGGACGCCTCCAACGGGAACACGCCGGGCGTCTTCGACCCGACCAACCCGGACGCGCAGTCGGTCTACCGCGGCGTCGGGCAACTCGACGCGAACGGGCGCTTCTCGTTCACCTCGACCAACGCCTACAGCGGCGACAACGGCCGCGCGGCGATCCTGGACGAGAGCACGGGGAAGTACTACGCCGCGGGCAACTCGAACAACGGCGAGGGCACGGCCACCCCCGGCGTCATCTACGGCACCGGCGCGCAGCTCATCACGCCGGCCGGCACCCCGCAGCAGGCGCAGCAGCCCGGGCAGCCCACCCCGGTCGGCGGCTTCGGCGTGACCCAGCTCGACGTCACGAAGGCCGACAAGCTCGGCAAGGACACCAACTTCGCGGCCGTGGCCATCCACGACGGCGTCGTCTACTACACCAAGGGCAGCGGCTCGAACGGCGTGGACACCGTCTACTTCGTCGACACCACCGGGACGGCGTGCCCGACCGGCGTCGGCACCCCCGTCCCCGGCGCCGCGACTCCGGCCACCCCGGACGCCGTCGACCCGGTGACCGGCGAGCCGGCCCACAACATGTGCGTGCTCGCCGGCTTCCCGACGGCGCTCGCCAAGTCGATCAAGACACCGGAGGTCGGCGGCCCGCAGAACAGCACGGCGTTCGGCGCCCTGTGGTTCGCGAACGACACCACGCTCTACGTGGCCGACGCCGGCAACGGAACGGACACCTTCAGCGGCGGCAGCTACACCGCCGCGGCGGCCCAGAGCCTCGCGGGCATCCAGAAGTGGTCGCTGGTCGGCGGCTCGTGGAAGTACGACTACACGCTGCAGTCCGGCCTGGGCCTCGGCACCCCGTACACGGTGGCCGGCCTCCCGACGGGCACCAACCCGCTCACCGGCGTCCCGTGGACCCCGGCCGTGGACGGCATCAAGAACTTCACCGGGAAGGTGAACGCCGACGGCAGCGTCAGCCTCTACGGGGTGACGACGAGCATCGGCGGCGTCAGCGACTACGGCGCGAACGCGAACAAGCTCGTCACCGTGACTGACCAGCTCACGGCCGGGACCGTCCCGAGCACCGCCACGTTCCACACGCTCCGCACGGCCGCCGCCGGCGACGTGTACCGCGGCGTGTCCTTCACCCCGGGTTCCTGACCCCGCAGATTCGTGCCGAAAGGCGCGAAACGCCAGCGGTTTCGCGACATTCGGCCCGTATGCCCGACCCGAG
>NZ_JBDHNI010000001.1:268249-417946 GCF_039615055.1 Microbacterium sp. X-17 | reverse complement strand
CTGCTGCGTCCGTTTGGGGGCTAACCCCCTGCTTTTTCGCGAATTTCGGCACGAATCGCAGACGCTAGGCTGTGGCCGCTCCACTCGACGCTCACCACGACGAAAGGAACCACGATGACCGCACCGCAGTCCTCCGCCTCCGCGCCCCTCGACCAGCCGCTCTACGGCGCGTCGTTCGGCGACGCCATCCGGCGGTTCTTCAGGAAGTACGCCGACTTCACCGGCCGGGCCAGCCGCAGCGAGTTCTGGTGGTGGTACCTGTTCGCCATCATCATCGCCGTCGTCTACTCGATCCTGCTCCAGTCGCTCGGAACCATCGGCAACGGCGGGCGCGGGTACGGCCCGCTCGGCTGGATCCTGATCGTGGTCTACATCGTGTGGGTGGTGGCGATCCTGGTCCCGAGCATCGCGCTGATCTGGCGCCGCCTGCACGACGCGAACCTCGCCGGCCCGTTCTTCTTCCTCGGCTTCATCCCGGTGGTCGGCTGGATCATCCTGCTCGTCTTCTACCTGCTCCCGTCGAAGCCCGAGGGCGCCCGGTTCGACCGGCGCTGACGCGGCTCAGGCTCCCGGCCGGATTCCCACGGCCGGGAGCAGCACGCCGTCGATGAGCGACAGCAGATACGCGCGGTCGACGGGCTGCTGCAGGATGAGCACCCGGTAGGCCGTCATCGACGGCATGATCATGGACAGCGTCTCCACGTCGGTGTCGGCGGAGATCTCGCCGCGCTCGATCGCCCGCTGCATGAACAGCCGGTTGAGGGAGGCGCGCGGCTCCACGATCGCAGCCGTCACGGCGTCCACCAGGTCGGGGTCGCGAGCGAGCATCGAGGTGAGCCCTGCCATGATCTGGAGCTTGCGCTCGCCGTCCTCGATGGTGTGCGGCTTGACCATCGCCACGAGGTCGCCGCGCAGCGTGCCCGTGTCGGGCAGGTGGTCGAAGTCGATCGCGTTCTTCTTCATGCACGCGATCGCCTCGACGACGAGCTCACCCTTGGAGGCCCAGCGCCGGTAGACCGTCGCCTTACCCGCCTTGGCGCGCGCGGCGACCATGTCCATCGTCATGCGGTCGTAGCCGGTCTCGGCGAGGACCTCCAGCGCGGCGTCCAGGATGTCGGCGTCGCGGGTGTGATCGCGCTTCCGGCCGAGCTTGGGCGCGGAGTCGCTGGCGTCGAGCTGCGTCATTGCGGCCTTCCCCCTGGTTCGTCTGGTGATGTCGTGTGGACCATTCTAAGGTTAATTTTAGAACTCGGGAGATCCGAAACTGCTGAGTTTCGTATATGCTGTCCCGCATGACCCAGACTTCTCCCTCTCCCTCGGTCGCGCCCGCGGCGCCGGACGGCGGCGTTCCGCACTCGCGACGCTGGTGGACGCTCGTCACCGTGGCGATGGCCCAGCTCATGGTCGTGCTCGACTCGACCGTCGTGAACATCGCCCTCCCGGCCGCCCAGCAGGACCTCGGCTTCTCCAACGCCGACCGGCAGTGGATCGTCACCGCCTACTCGCTCGCATTCGGCAGCCTCCTGCTGCTCGGCGGCCGCATCTCCGACCTCATCGGCCGCAAACGCGCCTTCATCATCGGCCTGATCGGCTTCGCCGGCGCCTCCGCGCTGGGCGGCGCCGCCGGCACGTTCGGGATGCTGGTCGGCGCCCGGGCGCTGCAGGGCGCGTTCGGCGCACTGCTCGCCCCGACCGCGCTCGCGGTCCTCACCACGACCTTCACGGTCCCGAAGGAGCGCGCCCGCGCGTTCGGCATCTTCGGTGCGATCGCGGGAGCGGGCGGAGCGGTCGGCCTCCTGCTCGGCGGCGTGCTCACCGAGCAGTTCAACTGGCGCTGGAACCTCTACATCAACGTCTTCATCGCCATCGCCGCGATCATCCTGGCGACGGTGTTCGTCACCGCCGGCCACCGCACCGGCCCGCGCCCGAAGCTCGACATCCCGGGCACCGTCCTCGTCTCCGGAGCCCTGTTCTCGCTGGTCTACGGGTTCTCCAACGCGGAGAGCGACGGCTGGGACTCGCCGCTGACCTGGGGCTTCCTCGCCGCGTCCGGGGTGCTGCTGATCGCCTTCGTACTGTGGCAGCGGCGCGCCGCACACCCGCTGCTCCCGCTGCCGATCGTGCTCGACCGCAACCGCGGCGCCTCCTACAGCTCGATCCTCATCGCGGGCTCCGGGATGTTCGGCATCTTCCTGTTCGTCACCTACTACCTGGAGACGACCCTGAAGTTCACGCCGATCCAGACCGGCCTGGCCTTCCTGCCGATGATCGTCATGCTGGTCATCGCCGCGCAGTTCTCGACCAACCTGTTCGTGCCGAAGTTCGGTCCGAAGGTCATGGTGCCGATCGGCATGGTGATCGCGGGCTCCGGGATGCTGCTCCTCACCCGCCTCGGCGTGACGGCGAACTACGGCACCGAGATCCTCCCGGCCCTGATGGTGATGGGCGTCGGCATGGGCTCGATCATGCCCGCGGCCATCCAGACGGCCACGCTCGGCGTCGACCGCCACTTCGCCGGCGTCGCCTCGGCCCTGGTGAACACGAGCCAGCAGGTCGGCGGCTCCATCGGCACCGCCCTTCTCAACACGCTCGCGGCGACCGCGCTGACCGACTACCTGTCGGCGCACCTGCCGCCGACGCCGCACGTCATCCAGGAGGCGGCGGTGCACAGCTACTCGACCGCGTACTGGTGGAGCGCGGGGTTCTTCGCCTTCGGCGCGGTGCTGTCGGCGCTGCTGTACCGGCGGCGGCGTCCGGTGGTGGCGGCAACCGCCGCCAACGCGCCGACCGACGCCGAGCCCGTCGCCATCCACTGATCGAAGGGCACGTAGACGCCCCTAAAAACCGGTTTTAGGGGCGTTTACGTGCCCCTCGGCTCCTGATAGTCCGCTGGACGCCGGTGGACGTGGTGACCCGACGGGTCTACTGTCCACCTTCGGTCTGCGTTCTCCTGCGCGCGGACCGCGGAAGGAGTCCCGTGGCCCTCAACCTGCCCCTGTCACCGCACCTCAGCGTGCGCCTCGACCCGGACGCGACCGGCGAACTGCTGGTCGACGGGTCCCCCGAGTGGTTCTCCGAGCCGACCACCGAGCAGTTGCGCGAGGTCGTCCTCGGCCGGGTCGGTCAGATCGCCGCGGGCGCCGGGCACCCGGTGCAGCTCACGGTCTCCGACGAGGAGGGCGACTGGCTGCTGGTCGTGCACCCCGACGGCTCCATCGGCGACGAGGAGGAGCTGGCCGCCGAGAGCATGGCCGAGCCCGTGCCGTTCGCCGATGTGCGGGAGGCCGCGCGGCATCCCGAGCCGACGGCGTTCAACGACCTGCTCGGCGCCGCCGCGAGCGACCCGGAGCCGGCGACGGCGCCCTTCAACGACCTGCTCGGCTCGCCGACGTCGACGGCGCCCGTACCGCTGCCGACCGCCCAGACCGAGGCTCCCTCCCGCCCCGTGAACCCGTCACCCGTCACCGCGCCGGAGCCCGTCGAGCTGGTGCCGCGCTCACCCGAGCGGAGGTCGTTCCTGCACGTCGAGAAGCCGCGCCCCGACCTTGCGCGCTCCGGCGTTCGCGGCGCCCTCTCCCGCGCGGGCATCCCCATGTCGCCGTCGTCGGCGGAGCTGAAGGAGCGCGAGGAGCTGGAGGCCGTGAGCCGGCACTGGGCCGGCCCCCGGACCATCGCGATCGTGAACGGGAAGGGCGGCGCGAACAAGACGCCGACCACCGCCCTGCTGTCGGCCGTGTTCGCCCGCAACGGCGGCTCCGGCGTGCTCGCGTGGGACAACAACGAGACCCGGGGCACGCTCGGCTGGCGCACCGAGCAGGACGACCACGACGCCACCCTCCAGTCGCTGCTGCCCGCCGCCGACCAGCTCCTCTCGGCCGGCGCCCGCAGCGCCGACATCGGCCACTTCGTGCACCACCAGAACGCCGACAAGTACGACGTGCTGCGCTCCAACCCGACGATGCTGGCGACCCAGCAGCGCATCTCCAGCGCCGACTTCGACCGCCTCCACCTAGTGGCGACGAAGTTCTACCGCCTGGTGATCATCGACAGCGGGAACGACGAGTCGGCCGAGCGCTGGCTCCGGATGATCGACCACACCGACCAGCTCGTCATCGCGACGACGGCGCTCGGCGAGCATGCGGAGGCCGGCGCCCTGCTGCTGGAGGCGCTCATGCAGCGCGACGCCCAGTCGGCCCGGCTGGCGCGCGACGCGGTCGTGATCGTGTCGCAGTCGGAGCGCACAGGGCCGGAGTCGAACGTGACCCGCGTCGCCAAAGGCTTCGAGCCGCTGGCGCGCCGCGCGGTCACCATCCCGTTCGACCCGGAGATGCACGGTGGGCGGCTGGCCTTCGACACGCTCGCGCCGCGGACGCGGCGGGCGTGGCTGCATGCGGCGGCGGCGGTGGCGGAGGGGCTGTAGGACGCGCTACCGCGCCCCGAAGCGCGCCACCGCCTCCGGTGTCACCGGCGTGAAGAAGTTGATCACGGTCCCGTCCGGATCGCGGAACAGCATCGAACGGTTGCCCCAGGGCAGCGTGGTCGGCTCCATCACCAGGCCGCCCGCGAGCTCCACGATGCGGTCGCGGTCGGCGTCGACATCGTCGACCAGGAATTCCAGCATCATGCCGCCGTTGGAGCGCGGAGCGACGGACGCAGCCGCGAAGCGGTCGGTCAACGCGGTCGCGCTGATCGCGATGGTGCCGCGGGAGGTGACGAGCTCGGCGAACTGGTCGGTCGCCCACTGCGCAGGGATGCCCAGCACCTTCTCGTAGAAGGCGACGAGTCCGGGGACGTCGTCGGTGGGGAAGCGGACGGATGCGAAAGTCATGGCGAGCTCCTGTCTGTATCAGTCAACTTATATAAGTTGACTGATACAGTGTAAGCCATGCCCGAGCAGAACATCCACGGCCCGCGCGACTTCGGCGACCGGCTGACCTACCTCGTCCGGCGCATCGACGGCGCGCTCGCCCAGCGCCTCGACCAGCGGCTCCGCGACTACGGGCTCACCCCCGCACAGCTCTCCGCGCTCGCGCAGCTCGACATCGAGCATCCCGGCACACTGACCGGCGCGCAGTTGGCCGACCGCTCCGGCGTGACCGCGCAGTCGATGTCCGCGGCGATCGCGCGCCTTCTGGAGCGCGGGCTGGTGACACGGACGCAGAGCACCGTCCACGGGAGGCGGCTCGACGTCTCCCTCACGCCGGCCGGCGCCGAACTCCTCCACACGGTCCAGCACGAGACCCTCGATGCGGAGGCCGCTGTCGACTTCGGGCTGGACGACGGCGAGCTCGACCAGCTCAAGCAGACGCTGCGGCGCGTCGCGCGTGCGCTCGGGGTGTTCCTTCCGGCCGAGCACACGGGCTGACGGCCGGCCTCGGAGAGCGGCTCAGCGGTAGTCGTACACCCGCTTGTACTTGCCCTCGCTGCGCGGCAGCTCCCCCGGCTCGGCGAGCACCACGTCGACGGTCGTGCCGATGTGCACCTTGATCTTCTGCCGGAGCACCTGCGCGGCGGCCTCGCAGACCTCGCGGTCGAGGTCGGGATGGCGCTCGATGCGGACGGTGAGCGCGTCCATCCGGCCGTCCTTGCGCAGTTCGAGGACGAAGTGCGGGGTCAGCGTCTCGATGCCGAGCACCAACTCCTCGATCTGGGTCGGGAACAGGTTGACCCCGCGCAGGATGATCATGTCGTCGTCGCGGCCGGTGATCTTCTCGATGCGGCGCAACGCCGGGTAGGCGCTGCCGGGCAGCAGCCGGGTCAGGTCGCGCGTGCGGTAGCGGATGACGGCGAAGGCCTCCTTGGTCAGCGACGTGAAGACCAGCTCGCCGGTCGTCCCGTCCGCCACGGGCAGCCCGGTCTCGTGGTCGATGACCTCCGGGAGGAAGTGGTCCTCCCAGACGTGCGGGCCGTCTTTCGTGACCGCCGACTCGCTCGCGACGCCCGGTCCCATCACCTCGCTCAGCCCGTAGATGTCCACCGCGTCGAGGCCGAGGCGGTGCTCGATCTCGCGGCGGAGCTCGTTCGTCCAGGGCTCGGCGCCGAGGATCGCGACCTTCAGCGATGTGCCGCGCGGGTCGAGCCCCGCGGCCTCGATGGCGTCCGCGATGGTCAGCAGGTAGCTGGGCGTGCACATGATGGCGTCCGGCTCGAAGTCGTGGATGAGCTGCACCTGCCGCGCGGTCTGGCCGCCCGACATCGGGATGACCGTCGCGCCGAGCCGTTCGATGCCCGCGTGCGCGCCGAGGCCGCCGGTGAACAGCCCGTAGCCGTAGGCGTTGTGGACCTTCCAGCCGGCGGCGACCCCCGCGGCCCGGAGCGAGCGCGCGACCAGGCCGGCCCAGCGGTCGAGGTCGCCCTGTGTGTACCCGACGACGGTCGGCCGCCCGGTCGTCCCGGAGGAGGCGTGGATGCGGCGCACCTCCTCCATCGGCACCGCGAACATCCCGAACGGGTAGGTCGAGCGGAGGTCCTCCTTCGTCGTGAACGGGAGGCGCACGACGTCGTCGAGCGTGCGGATGTCGTCCGGGCCGACACCCGCGGCGTCGAACTTGGCCCGGTAGAGCGGGACGTTCTCGTAGGCGTGCCGCACCGTCCACTGCAGCCGCTTCAGCTGGAGGTCGCGGAGCTCGTCGCGGCCGATCGCCACGGGGTCGATGTCGGTCAGGTCGGGGGCGGCGGGAGCCGGTGTCGTCGTCGACATGGTGTCCTTACGGGGTCATTCGGTGGTGTTGCCGTGCTCGACGGCCGACCGGTTGGTGGTGAGCGAGCGGCCGCGGAACTCCGCGACCACGTCGCCGGTCTCATCGGTCACGGTGACGTCGTAGACGCCGTTGCGGCCGACCACGGTGCGACGCACGGCGCGCGCGGTGAGGGTCTGACCGGCCCGGGTGGACTTCAGGAAGGTGATGTCGGCGCCGGCGGCCACGGTCACCCGCTCGTCCTCGTTGCAGGCGATGGCGAACGCGGTGTCGGCGAGCGCGAACACCAGGCCGCCGTGCGTGATGGCGAAGCCGTTCGTCATGTCCTCGCGGACCGTCATGGCGACGACCGCCTCGCCCGGCTCGTCCCTCTCGACCACCATGCCGAGGGCCGCGGAGGCGCGGTCCCGGAGCATCATGGGCCGGAGTGAGTCTGAGCTCATGTGCGCACCACCCACGGAACCTCCTCGTTCCTTACCGATCGTTCAGTAAATAGTGGCATCGAGGGTGGCGCGGCGCAACAGGCGCATGGCCGCCCGCAGGATGAATACTGACATTCATTAACGGATTTGAAATTTCAATGATGCATTGTTAGCGATTGATTGCAATTTCTGTACGCAGTCTCATACAGTGGCAACCGGGGGTAGACGATGAGGTTTACGGGTATCAGGGTCGCGGCCTCACCTTATTGATCAGGAAGGAAAAAGGTGATGAGTTCTCTGCAGAGGAAGTTGGTCGGGGGGTTCGCGACTCTGGTCGCGGCGTCGCTGATGGTTGCGGGAACAGTGATGCCGGCGCAGGCGACCGAGGATCCGACTGTGGCCTCAGCGCGGTCGTTCCTCGCGAAGTTCGGAGCTGATCAGGCGACGCAAGATCGATTGATCGACACCTATTTGGCGGGGGGTACGTGGGATTCGCTCACGAGTTCGGCCCCGGTTTCGACTGAGCAGTACACAGCCTCGGATGGCGAGTACTCCGTCAGTACATACGCGGACGGGTCTATCGCCGTCACGCGTGCGGAGCTTCCATCAGCCTCGTCTGGAGGTGTCCAGCTTCGGGGGATCTCGGGTTGCACGGTCAGCGGCACAGCACGAAACAACTGCAAGATCGACATGTGGGTCGGCCTGGTGGCGATGAGTTTCTACGCTTCGTACAACCTCGGAAACAACACTGTGACGAACACGTATGGTGCAGGATGGTCGATCGGCGGCGCGTGCGGAGTCGATCTCATCTATCTGGGACGGCCGGCATCGAACATCGGACGCATGGACATCAAGGCTCAAATGTGCGGCCTGCCCTATTCGACCACGTTCTGGCTGCAGCTCAAGGTCAGCGGAGGATCGGCGACCGTAAGTTGGACCCCCTAGGAAGGGACGATCATGGGACCCGTGTTCTGGTGGAACTTCTGGAACGTCGTTGCGGTCGTTGCGCTGGCAGGCCTGGTTGTGGGTGTGACGATCTGGGTGAGACGCCGGCTGCGAGCACAGCGCGCATCGGCCAATTCGTCCGGCGGATCAACTGAGATGACGCACCCACGACGCTAGGCGAGCGATCAGCGCTCCGTTGTTGTCGGAAGGGCAGGGCTAGTTATTCGATCTATCTAGCCCTGCCGCTTCCTGGCTGACCATGCAATCCCGAAGATGCGGTGACCGCGCGCCGGAAGCACCACCGGCTCCGCCGCCACGGCGATGCCGTCGAACACCGGCCGCAGCGTCACCGGGTACGGCGCGACGTTGATCGCGACCACCGCGGCCGCCTCCTCGCTCGCGATCGGGACGGCGATCGCGCCCACGCGATCGGCCCCGAGCTCCAGCCGCGGCTTCACGCCCACCGACTCCAGCAGCGACCGCCAGAACCCGGCGTGCACCGGGTAGTCGGCGCCGAGCACCACAGCAACCCCGCCTCCGGACGTCTCGACGCGCATCGCCGCCGGGAGCCCGCTCCCGGTCTCCCGGAGCAGCGGCTCCCCCGCCCCGGCGAGGAGCTGCGCCCGCGTCACGCGGACCTCCCGCGCTCCGTGCCCCGCGAGCGGACCGGCTGCGCGCACGCTCGGGAAGTACTCCCGGTCCGCGTGCATGCTCTCCACCACGACGCCCGCACTGCTCAGGCCGAGCGCATCGGCGAGGACCGTGCACGCCGAGCCGTCGGCGTCCTCCGCGGGGAGGTCGCCGGCGAGCAGCAGGCGGCCCCCGGTCGCGAGGTGCCGCGCCAGGAACTCCTGCACGCCGCGGCCGAGCTCGCGTCCCGTCGCCAGGACGATGAGCTCGCGGTCGCGCCCGTCCCGGGTGTCGGCGGGCGCGCCCGCGCTCCACGCCTCGTCGCTTCCGGCGGCGGCCTGGAGGTCGAGCGCCCGGAAGCTCCAGCCGCCGAACACGAGCGCGCGGGCGAGGGTCTGCCGCACGCCGAGGCCGCGGTGCCGCTCGCGGTCGCGCACCTGCTCCGCGCGGCGGCCGGCCGCCGGATGCCGGTACTCGGTGAGATAGTGGTCGGCCACGAAGCCCAGCACCAGGTCGTCGGTGAGTTGCGTCGCCGTCGCGAACAGCGCGGCGTGCTCCGACACCGCGCGCGCCGCCTCCACCACCCCGTCGAGGCCTGCGGACGGGTCGCCCTCCGGTCCGATCGGCGCGGCGAACCCGTGCCGCTCGCCCGTGAAGGAGATGCGGTCGTTGCCGTCGCCCACCGGCTCGTCGAGGAGCGGGTTGATTCCGCCCGCGAACAGGTAGTAGTTGATCAGCCGGGTGCCCTGCGCCACGTCCAGCAGCGTCTTGAGCACGGTCGCCTCCGGCGAGACGAGCTGGGCGAGGTCCTCGCTGTAGTCCCCGCTGCCCGCGTCGAACTCCAGCGCGGTGAGGGGCTGGTCCGCGTCGTTCACCGCTGCCGTGAACGCGTTGGCGACGTAGAGGTCGGCGGCGTCGGTCACGGTGAGCTCGCCGAGGTACATGTCGGTGCCGCCCGCGACGCCCGGGCGGCCGCGGTACGCCTGCGCGAGCTGGCTGATCCCGATCGGGAACGTCAGCCCGCGGCCGGCGTCGGTGCCGTGGATGTTGACGAGCAGCGGCGCGGTGATCCCGGCCTCGCGCGCCCAGCCCTCCAGGCGCTGGAGGTACACGGCGTAGCGGCCACGCACGAACCGGCCGAGCTGCTGGTGCAGCGCGAGCTCCGCGTCGGTGCCCGCCGCCCCGGTGCGCGGGTCCGTCCTCTCCCCCGACCACTCCGCGAAGGCCCGCAACGCGTCGTCGGTGAGCGTCGGGGTGTTCGACACCCAGTCGAGCATCCCGACCTCGTTGTCGAGCTGCACGGCGATCACCGGGCCGCCGTGCTCGCGCTGCCGTGACGCGATCCCCGGGAGCACCGCGTCGAACCAGGCCGACGACTCCGCCAGGAACGCCGGGGCCAGGTAGTCGAGCGAGTGGGTCGATCCGGGCTCCCCGTCCCAGCCGAGCTGCCGCAGCTCGGGATGCTCGCGCAGCACGCGGTACGGGATGCCCTCGTTCTTCAGCTCCGCCATCTGGAACGGCCCCGGCCGCGCGATGAACCACAGCCCGTGCTCGGCGCAGAGGTCGATGAACGCGCCGAGGTCGCGCTCCGGCCGCGTCTCCCCGGTCAGGTCGACCGTGCCGCCGGGGAGCTCGTGCCAGATGCACGGGATGTACGACGCGACGGCGTTGAGCCCGGCCTCCCGGGCGGCCACGAGGCGGTCCACCCACTCGTCCCGCGGCACCCGGAAGTAGTGCAGCTCCCCGGCGAGCACCATCCGGGGCTCGCCATCGATGAGGATGCGCGAGCCGGCCAGCCGGGTCGGCAGCCCGGGCACCGCGCTCACAGCCCGTTCTGCCGCGCGATCGAGCCCAGCCGGCCGAGCGACGGCTTGGGGGTGCGCTCGAACGTCTCCAGGTCGACGCCGATGAGCCCGAACGTCGGCCGGTACCCGCTGGCCCACTCGTAGTTGTCGAGGGCGCTCCAGTGCAGGTAGCCGCGCACGTCCACCCCTTCGGCGATGGTCTCGTGGATGGCGCGCAGCGACGCCTCGGTGTAGTCGATGCGGCGGCTGTCGTCGGAGGTCGCGATGCCGTTCTCCGTGACCATCACCGGCGTGTGCCCGCTCTTCTCCCACGCCGAGCGGATGCCGTCGGCGGCGGCCTGCGGGAAGTACTCCCAGCCGGTCAGCGTCGTCTCGGCGTCCTCCGCCACCGGGCGCGGGCCCTCCGGCCCGATGAAGGTGCGGGTGTAGGCCTGCACCCCGACGAAGTCGTCGCCCGCGGACTCCTCCAGGTACCAGTCGTCGCGCGGGTAGCCGTACTCGTGCAGCATCTCGGCGGAGCCGGGCTCGTCGGTCGGGATGAAGTCCTGCGTGGCGATGGTCCAGCCGCTCTGCAGGCCGGGGACCGACGACAGCACCTCGCGCGAGCGTCTGTGTGACGCCAGCAGCGCGTCGGCGACGTGGAGGTCCGGGTTCGGGAGGCCGTAGGCGACCAGGTTCTCCGCCTTCTCCCCTCCCGCCAGCATCGCCGCGATGTTCGGCTCGTTGATTGTGCACACGTAGCGCACGCCGTCCTGGAGGATCGGCAGCACGGTCTCGGTGTAGCGCGCGAACAGGTCGGGCGCCTCGGGGTTGCGCCAGAAGCCGGCCTGGTCCATCCAGCGCGGCACGGTGAAGTGCATGAGCGTCACGACCGGCTCCAGGCCGACGTCGAGGCAGGCGTCGATCATGCGCCGGTAGTGGTCGAGGTTGGCGCGCGAGACGAAGCCGCGCTCCGGCTCGATGCGGGCCCACTCCACCGAGAAGCGGTAGCTGTTCAGGCCGGCGTCGGCGAGGAGGCGGAGGTCCTCCGGGTAGCGGTTGTAGTGGTCGGCGGCGTCGCCGCTCGGCTCCACGATCGACGTGCCGGGGGTGTGCTCCATGACCCACCAGTTGCTGTTGACGTTGTTGCCCTCCACTTGGTGCGCGGCGGTCGCGGCGCCCCAGAGGAAGCCGTCGGGAAAGGTGAGCACAGAGTTCTCCTTCGTTGTGGATGGAAGTCGGGGATCGGTCAGCCGCGCGACGGCGTCGGCACCGCGTCGAGCAGCCGCACCGTGTAGTCGTCCTGCGGGCGCTGCAGCACCTCGGCGGTGTCGCCGCGCTCGACCACGACGCCCTTGTCGAGCACCATGATCCGGTCGGTGACGAGCCGCGCGCTGAGCAGGTCGTGGGTGATGTAGAGCATGGACACGCCCCGGGTGCGACGCAGCTCCTCCAGCAGTGCGAGGACGCCGGCGCGCAGCGACATGTCGAGCATCGAGACCGGCTCGTCGGCGATGATCACCTGCGGGTCGCTGGCGAGCGCGCGGGCGATGACCACGCGCTGGCGCTGGCCGCCGGAGAGCTGGTGGGGCAGCCGGGTGGCGAACTTCTCGACCGGCGTGAGGCCGACCGTCTCCAGGAGCTCCAGCACGCGCATCCGGGCGGCGTTGCCGCGCAGGCCGGTGAAGTTCTCGACCGGCCTGGTCAGGATGTACTCCACCGTGTGCAGCGGGTTGAGCGCCGCGTACGGGTCCTGGAACACCATCTGCACCTCGGAGTGGAGCTGCTTCAGCGCGCGCCGGCCGCGGAGGGTGTCGATGCGGGCGTCCCCGAATTGGATCGTCCCGGAGGTCGGCCGCTCCACGCCGGTGATCATCTTGGCGATGGTGGACTTGCCGCTTCCGCTCGCGCCCACGAGCGCCATCGACATGCCGGGCTCCAGGGTGAAGGACACGTCGTCGACGGCGCGCGTCGCGCTGCCCCTGCGCCCCTTCGGGTAGACCTTCGTGAGGTTCGAGACCACGATCGGCGAACGCGCGCCGATGCGCTGCCGGGCCGCGTTGCCGGCGGCGCGGGCTCCCGCGACCGCGCTGGTGACCGGCGCCGGCCGGGCGACGCCCTCCTGCTGCCGCTCCAGCCCCGGCACGGTAACCTCGGCGGCCCGGGGGTCGCCGTAGTGGCTCAGCAGCATCTGCGTGTACGGGTGCTCCGGCGCGTTCAGGATGCGCTCGCTCGGGGCGTCCTCCACGATCACGCCGTCGTGCATGACGAGCACGCGCTGGGTCGCCTCCAGCACGACGCCGAGGTCGTGGCTGATCAGGATCGCGGTGAAGTTCTCCGACGCCTGGAGCTGGCGGATGGTGTTCATCACGGCGTGCTGCACGAGCACGTCGAGCGCCGTGGTCGGCTCGTCGAACACCATCAGCCGCGGCTCCAGGGCGAGCGCGAGCGCGATCGAGACGCGCTGGCGCATCCCGCCGGACAGCTCGCCCGGGTAGCGGGAGAGCGTGGACTCCGGCAGCTCGACCTTCGCGATCAGCTCCTCGGCGCGGGCGGCACGCGCCCGCGGCGGCACGTGACCGTGCGCGGCGAAGATGTCGAAGAAATGGTTGCGGATGGTGCGCACCGGGTTGAGCGCGTTCATGCCCGACTGCAGCACCATCGCGAAGCCGCCCTGGCGCTGGGTGCGCACCTCCTCGATGGAGAGCGCGGCGATGTCGGTGCCGTCGAACAGGATGCGGCCTCCCGCGATCCGCGCCGGCGGCTTGGACAGCCGGGTCAGCGCGAAGCCGAGCGTCGACTTGCCCGAGCCCGACTCACCGACGAGCCCGACGAACTCGCCCTGGCCGAGCTCGAAGCTCACCTTCTTCACGGCCTCGAACGACCGGCCTTTGCCCTCGTCGTAGACGACGGACAGGTCTTCGACCTTCAGCAGGCTCATCGTGCGGCCTTCCTCTCACGCAGACGGGGGTTGCTCAGCCCGTCGACCCCGAAGTTGATGAACGTCATGGAGACGGCGAACAGCGCGATCATGAAGCCGGGCGCGAAGAGCTGCACCCACTGGCCGGTGAGCAGCACGTTGCTGTTCTGCGCCCAGAAGAGCATGGTTCCCCAGCTCACCGTGTTCGGGTCGCCGAGGCCCAGGAACTCCAGGCCGGCCTCCGCGAGGATGGCCGCGGTCGCCGCGCCGAAGAAGCTCGCGACGATCAGCGAGGTCATGTTGGGCAGGATCTCCCGGAACACGATCCGGCTCGGGCTCTCGCCGCTGAACTTCGCCGCGGTGACGAAGTCGCGCGAGCGGAGGGTCTGCGTCTGCGAGCGCAGCACGCGGGCGCCCCACGCCCAGCCGGTCACCACGACGACGAACACGATCACGGCGATGCCGCCGTTGTGCAGGTACGCGGCGATCACGATCATGAGCGGCAGCGACGGGATGACGAGGAACAGGTTGACGACGAAGCCGACCCCCTCGCCCCAGAACGCGCGGACGTAGCCCCAGCTCAGCCCGACCAGGATCGCGACGATGGTGCTCACGAGGCCCGCGATCAGCGCGACCGAGACGGACACCCTGGCGCCCCAGATGAGCTGGGACAGCACGTCCTGGCCGACGCCGGTCGTGCCGAGCAGGTGCGCGGCGCTGCCGTCCTGGCTGTGCGGGAACGACGTGTCGTGCGGATCGTAGGGCGCGATCAGCGGAGCGAAGATCGCCATCAGGATGAAGAGCAGGAGGAGGACGACACCGAAGCGCGCCTTCGGCTCCGACCAGATGGTGCCGAACGCGCGGCCGAGCACGCGGAACGGGTTCCAGCTCTTGTTCTCGCGCTCGACGACGGCGGCGGCCGCGGTGGTCGTGGCGACGCCCGCGGGCTCCTCCGCTGAGCTCTCGGTGGGGTTCTCGGTCTGCGTCATCGTCTGGTCCTCGGGTCGAGCACGCCGTACAGGATGTCCACGAGGAAGTTCGCGATCAGGACGCTCACCGTGATGATGAGGAACAGCGCCTGCATCAGCGGGTAGTCCTGGTTGGTCACCGCGTGGAAGAGGAGGAGGCCGACGCCCGGGTAGGCGAAGACGGTCTCCACGAGGAGGGAGCCGCCGACCACGCCGCCGAGCACCATGCCGAACGACGTGAACTGCGGCAGCAGCGCGTTGCGGGCGGCGTAGCGTAGGGCGACGGTGCGCGTGCGGAGCCCGTTGGCCTCCGCGAAGGTCACGTAGTCCTCGCCGAGCGTGTTCACCATCGTGTTGCGCATCCCGATGATCCAGCCGCCGAACGCGGTCAGCAGGATCGTCAGTCCCGGCAGGATGCCGTGGTACAGCGCATCCGTGAAGAAGTCCCAGCTCCAGTTCGGCGTCGCCGTCTGCGAGTACGCGCCGCTGGTCGGGAACCAGCCGGCCACGTAGCCGAGAAAGAACAGCAGCAGCAGCGCGATCCAGAAGTACGGGAACGCGGAGAGGAACTGCCCGCCGACGGTCGGGATGGTGTCCCACGCGGTCCCGCGCTTCCACGCCGCCAGCACGCCGAGCAGCGTGCCGAGCACGAACGCCAGGACCGTCACCGTGCCGACCAGGACGAGCGTCCAGGGGAGGGCGGCGCCGATGAGGCTGGAGACGGACTGCGGGAAGTAGCTGAACGACGGCCCGAAGTCGAAGTGGACGATCTGGCCCAGGTACGTCACGTACTGGTCCCACAGGCTGCCGGTCGGCACGCCGAGCTGGGCCTCGATGGAGGCGCGCATCGCGGGCGACACCGGGCCGTTCTGGCTGAGCTTGGCGATCGCCGCGTCCGCGGGCGAGCCGGGCATCAGTCGCGGCAGGATGAAGTTGACCGTGACGGCCGCCCAGAGGGTGAGGACGAAGAGTCCCAGCTTTCCGAGCAGATAGCGCACGACGACCTCCTTTCCGTGTTCGGGCTGGCGGGATCGGGGCCGGTCGCGGACGTCGCCCGCGACCGGCCCGCGATCACTTCGCCTTCGTGAGGTGGGTGAGGATCAGCAGCGAGTTCTCGGTCCAGGTGGCCGGGGTCGCGTACGGGTTGCTCTCGCTCGGCCAGCCGGTGAAGCTCTTGTCGCTGAACAGGCCCCACAGGCCGCCGTAGAACATGCTGATGACGGGGACCTTGTTGTACATGACCTCCTGGAGCTGGTCGATGTACTTCTTCTGGTCGCTCGTCGAGGTGGCCGACCGGAGCTGCTGCAGCAGGCTGTCGGCCTGCGGGTCGCTGAACCGCTCGAAGTTGCCGGAGGCCGACGTGCCGACCGGCTTGACGAACTCACTGCTCATCAGGGTGTTGAAGTCCTGGTAGACGCTGCCGGCGCCGCCGAACGCGCCCATCAGGAGTTGGAAGTCGCCGTTGTTCTGCGCCTGCGTGTACGCGGCCGGCTGCGGCTGGTCGATCGTCACGGTGATCCCGATCGCCTGCAACTGCTGCTGGACGGCCTGCACTCCGCGCAGCCAGTCCGTGTAGCCGTTCGGCGTGGTGATCGTGACCTGGAGCGGCTGACCGGAGGCGTCGACCAGCTTGCCGCCCTTCTGCGTGTAGCCCGCCTTTGCGAACGACGCGAGCGCCTTCTGGGTGTCCTGCGAGATCATGCCCTGGTTCGGGAGCGACGAGTTCAGCCACTGCTGCGAGTTCGGCAGGAGCAGGCCGTTCTGGCCCGCGGCCTTCACGTAGCCCTCCTCGGCGTCCTGCGCGATCTTGTCGCGGTCGAGGGAGTAGCTGAGGCCCATCCGGAAGTCCACGTTGTTGAACGGGGCCTTGGTCAGGTTCGGGATCAGCGAGATGGTGCCGCCGGGCGGGAACCAGTACTTGTTGTGCTGCTTATTCGCGCCGACCCAGGTCTTGTCCACATTGTCGATGAACGAGTAGGCCCAGTCGTAGCCGCCCTTGACGAGCTGGAGGCCGGTGTTCGAGGCCGGCAGCACCAGCTTCTCCGCGGCCACCTTGTCCGCCTGCCAGTACTTGGTGTTCTTCACCATCGTGTACTGGTTCGGCGCGAAGGTGCCGACCGTGTATGGGCCGCTGGCGACCGGCTTGTCGTTGGTCCAGGTCACCGGGTCCTTGACGGACTTCCAGATGTGCTCGGGAACGATGATCTGCTGGTCGATGATGCTCGCGGCCGGGACGTTCGGGGCCTTGAGGTGGAACGTCACCGTGTCGCCCGACGAGCTGATCGTGTCGATGTTCTGCCACTGGCCGAGCAGGTCGAGCGCGGAGGTCTTCTTGATGAGGTCGAAGGTGTAGACGACGTCCGCCGGGGTGAGCGGCGTGCCGTCCGACCAGTTCACGCCCTTGCGGATCGTGTACTGGATGGTCTTCGGGTCGACGACCTTGTCGCCCGTCGCGAGGAACGGCGTGGCCTTGCCGTCGATGGAGTTCACCACCTGGAGGGGCTCGTACATGTAGTGCGCGCCGGTGCGGGCGTTGGGGGAGAACGGGTTGAAGTTGCGCACGAACGTCGGGTTTCCGCCGTCCGCCCCGAAGAGCAGCGAGCCGCTGGCTCCCGAGTTGCTGTTCGACCCGGAGGTCTGGAGGCTGCAGGCGCTCATCGCGAGCAGTGACGCTGCGGCGGCGAGGGCGACGAGCGAACGCTGGAGGCGCGTTCTGGACATTTTCATCGCGGTGTGGTCCCTTCAGTCGACGATGACTTGGTGCTCCGTCACTGTAAGCGCATACGGAAAGTCTTTCAACCCCACGCCTAAACAAGTCGCTCCGTGTCACAATGAGAGTCTGACAACGGATTCACAGACGAACTCGGGGAGAAACGTGGCGAGAAAACCGACGGTGTATGATGTCGCCGCGCACGCGGGAGTGTCCATCGCGACGGTGTCCCGTGTCCTCACCCGACCCTCCGATGTACGCGCTTCCACTCAGGAGCGGGTGCTCGCCGCCGTGCGCGAGCTGCGGTACGTGCCGAGCGGCAGCGCCCGCGGTCTCGCGGCCCGCCGCACCGGTGTGCTCGGGCTGTTCCTGCCCGGCGTGGACGCGGTCCAGGACCTCAGCGACCCGGAGCTCAGCGACGCCGGAACGGTGGAGGTGCGGCGCGACCCCGCCACGCCCGACCACGGCAACGCGGCCAACCTGTACTTCGAGGAGGTGCTGCGCGGCTGCGAGCTGGAGGCGTGGCGGCAGGGCTTCTCACTGATGATCTGCGTCGGCCGCGGCCGCACGCCCGAGGGCCTCGAACTCACGCTGAACGATCTCGCAGGCAAGGTCGACGGCCTCGCCGTCATCGCGCAGAGCGCCCCGCACGACGTCCTGAAGCGGATCGGCGACACCATCCCGGTCGTCTACCTGGCCGGGCAGCGCCGTGGCGACGACTTCGACCACCTGACCGTGCGTAACCGGGAGGGCATGCGCGCCCTGACCGAGCACCTGATCGACGACCACGGCATCCGCGACCCCGTGTACCTGACGGGCCCGTTCGACTCCCCCGACGACGCCGAGCGCTACGGCGGCTTCGCGGACGCGCTGGAGGGCCGCGGCATCAACCCGACGGCGCTCCCGGTGCTGCACGGCGAGTTCTCCCGCGAGCGCGCCCGCGCCGTCGCCGAGGACCTGATCGCCCGCGGCAGCCTCCCCCGGGCCCTGGTCTGCGCCAACGACCAGATGGCGCTCGGCGTCCTGGACGCTCTGCGCCCGGCCGGCGTGCGCGTCCCGGAGGACATCATCGTCACCGGCTTCGACGGCATCGACGAGGGCGCCCGCTCGGAGCCGCGCCTGACGACGGTGATGCAGCCGATGCTGGAGCTCGGCCGCGCGGCGGTGCGCGCGATGGTCGCCCGCCTCACCAACCCGGACCTCGACCCGGTCAGCACGGAGCTGCCGGTGACGGTGCTGCTGCGGGAGAGCTGCGAGGGGCCGCTGGGCTGACCGGATCGAGTCGCCCGATCCTTCTTCGCCCGGCGTACGGTACTGCCATGAGCGGGAGGGCCCTGGCCGCGTGCGCGCTCGCCGGCGTGCTCGTCCTCGCCGGATGCGCGCCTGGCGCCGCGCCCACGCCGGCGAGCCCGCCGGCCGCTATTCCGTCCCCCACGCGCGCTGTGCCCTCTTCCCCGCCGGCCGCCGTCGCGACCGCGATCCAGCACATCGTCGTGATCGTGGACGAGAACAAACCGGCCGGCTCCGTCATCGGCGACCCGCAGGCCCCGTATCTGACCTCGCTCGCGCGGACCGGCGCGCTCGCCACCGCGTATTCGGCGATCACCCACCCGAGCCTCCCGAACTACCTGGCGCTCACGAGCGGCACGACCGCGGGGATCACGACCGACTGCAACCCGCCCGGCGGCTCCTGCCTCGTCACCGGCCCGAACCTCGCCGAGGAGCTGGACCACGCCGGCCGTTCGTGGCGGATGTACGCCGAGAGCATGCCGTCGCCGTGCACCACGGCGAACACGAGCCTGTACGCCGTGAAGCACAACCCGTTCCTGTACTTCCCGAGCGTGACGGGCTCCGCGTCGTACTGCGCCGCGCACGACGTCCCGTATTCGCGCTTCGCCGGCGACCTCGCATCGGCCGCGACGCTCCCGGCGTTCTCCTTCATCAGCCCGAACCTCTGCGACGACATGCACGACTGCTCCGTCGCGGCGGGCGACGCCTGGCTCCGGGCGAACGTCCCGCCGATCCTGGCGTCACCGGCGTTCACGACGCAGCGCTCGCTGCTGGTGGTGACGTTCGATGAAGGAGACTCGTCGGACAACGTGGTCGCGTGCGTGTTCGCGGGGCCGGCGGCGCGGACGCACACCGTCGTCGCGACGCCGTACACGCACTATTCGCTGCTGCGGACGATCGAGGAGGTGTGGGGGCTGGCGTCGCTGACCGGCGCGGACGACCAGGCGGTGGGTATGACGGGGATGCTGCGGTAGACGATTCTCTCTAAAACGTGGACTCATACATATTGACGCGAGATCGTGAAACGTGACAGTGTCGAACAAGCCGGTACCGGCATCGCCCACCTACGAACATCGCCGGCAGAGACCGGCGTCTTGGAGTCATGTGCTTCGCGATCAGTTCACGCCGCACCGAAATCAGGCGATAGTCCTCGTCGGAGGCGCGGCCGCCCTCCTCAGTGTCGCCATTGGGGCATCGATCGGCATGAGCAGTGCGACCGCCGAAAAGTATGCGTCCAACGGCCCCGAGCCGCGCGCGGTGATCGCAGCGCTCGGCCGTTCGACGGACATGTTCCCCGCGGGCGTCGACACCGAAGGGCTGATCGCGGGAGGAATCGACCGAAGCACACTGCGGAAGCTCGGGTCGGACGGACCGAAGTCGTTCTGGGCAGGCGTCGATCACGCGGGCGACATCTGCCTTGTCACCGTCCTCGACGTGCACATCACGACCGCGGCCGCGTGCAGCGCTCCGAAGGACGTGGAGGCGAACGGGCTCGACCTGTCCGCTGCCGGCGACAGCACTCAGCCGGACGGCGACCCCATCGTGGCCGTTCTGCTCCCGGACTCGGCCGACGCCGAGCCGATCACCGCAGGGAAGCATCCGTGGACGAGGTACGGAGACAACCTGCTCGTCGCCAAGCAGTCCGATATTCCCGAGGACGTGACGTACGAGTTCGTCCGCAAGCGCGGTCATAGCGGGCCGAGGATCAGGTACCCCGGGTAGCGCGAATCGCCTCCATCACCTCTGGCGTGTCGGCCGCCCGCGTGCTTCCGTGGGACCCATGGCAGCGGTGAAGCGCGCGATCGTCTTTATCCAGGAGAACAAGACAACCGACTTCTACTTCCCCTCCCTCGCGGAGTGGGGCGCCGAGGTCGCGAACAACGGGAATCTGCGCACCAGCGCCCCCGACTTCGATCAACCCCACGACCGGAACGCGTGGGTGCATTACGCGATGGGCGACTATCCCGCCGAGGCGATGCAGCTCGACAACGACCAGGTCATCCCGTATTACAGCTGGCTCGCCAAGAACTTCGTGTTCAGCGACCACCATTTCGGCTCCGGCTCGAACTCGACGCCAGGCCACATGCTGGCCGTCGGCGGGCAGATGCCGACGCTCAAGAACCCGCCGTTCGTGGGCGCGCACCCGGTGTGGGACCTGCCCTCGATCTTCAGCGTCGCCCAGAAGGCCGGCGTGAGCTGGGGCGCGTTCCCCGACCAGGACGGCTACCCGGTCAAGTTCTACACGACCACGTCCACCCCGCCGGGATCGAGCGACGTGCACCCGCCGTCGCAGTTCATCCCGATGGCGAAGGGCGGGACGCTGCCGGACGTCTGCTATGCCTGGTCCCCCGGCGGCTACGACGAGCACCCGCCGGCGACGCCCGCGCCCGACTACGTGACCAAGGGCCAGGGCCTGGTCTGGCAGCGCGTGCAGGCGGTGATCGACGGCGGCGGCTGGGACGAGACGGTCTTCATCCTGACCTGGGACGACTGGGGAGGCTACGCCGACTCGGTGCCGACGCCGGCGATCGAGACGGCGCCGGACGCGCTGCACCCGGACGGCTTCCAGGTCATCGGCGGCTCGCGCATCCCGCTGCTCATGTTCGGCGGCGCGGTCACCCAGGCGATCGACCCGGAGTGGCACTCGCACGCCTCCATCCCGAAGACGATCTGCGACCTGCTCGGGCTCGGCGCGTTCGGGGTGCCGCGCGTGGACGACGCGCCCTCGCTCGCGCACCTGGTGCAGCCGGGGCTCGGGAGGCCGGTGCCGCCGGCCCCGGGCAGCACGATCACGCAGCCGACGCCGCCGACCCCGCGGCCGAGGCCGGTGCAGCCGAAGCCGTGGCCGGGGCCGTTGGGTCAGCCGCTGCCGGCGCTGGTGACGCTCGACGAGAGCACGGTGCCGGCGCCGGTGGACGGGAAGGTGAACGCGAAGCCGCCGAAGGCGCCGGTCGCGCCGCCGGCGTGAGCGAATGATCCCCTAGCTGTACGCCAGGAAGCGCCCCGGCTTCCCCGGCTCCACATACTCGAACCGGCGCACCAGCCCCGCGCCCTCGAGGAGCCCCACCTGCTGCGCGAACGGCTCGCTCGTGACGAACACCGTCCGCTCGACCGGCCACTCCTCCGCGAACCACGCACGCAGCGCGCCGAGCAGGCGCGCGTCCAGCCCGTCCGCCATGCGCGAGCGGCGCACCCAGAAGAAGACGACCGCCTCCACGTCCTCCCACGGGTCGTCACCGACCGCCGTTACCGTGGACTCCGCCAGGAACCTCGCGCTGGTGTCGAACACGTACACACACCCGAGACACGAGGTGTCCCCCGGGTCGCGCACCGTGTAGCTGAACGCCTTGTGCTCGCGGTGCCGCTGCTCCATGCCGGCCAGGTCCTCGCGGTTCGCCGCGACGGTGAAGTCGTCAGCGGGCCAGGAGGACTGCTCCCACAGCCGCAGCTCGTCGCGCGTCTCCATCAGGGCCGCGTGGTCGTCCGGCGCGTCGTCCGCGGTGATCGGGCGCAGGACGAGCTCCGCCGTCCGCAGCCCGGACGGGATCGGCACGGCCGGGTCGGTCAGCCGCACGACGTCATCCCGCCGTCCGGCACACCAGAACGTTCAGGCGTGCGCGGCGGGTGAACCCGAGCCGCTCGTACACCGCCACCGCCCGCTCGTTCACGGTCTCGACGTGCAGGAACGGCCGCTCGCCGCGGTCGAGGATCCCGCGCATGACGGCGAGCATGACCTGCAGCGCGAAGCCGCGGCCCCGCCACTCCGGGTCTGAGCAGACCGCGCTGACCTCGCACCAGCCGTCCGGGCGCATCCGCTGGCCGGCCATCGCCGCAAGCCGGTCGCCGACGCGGACGCCGTGGTAGCCGCCGAAGTCGATCGTGCGCGGGAGGAACGGGCCGGGCCTGGTGCGCTCGACCAGGTCGAGCGCCTCCGCGACGTCGGCCTCCCCGAGCGGGACGAGGCGCGCGTCGTCGCCGAGCGCGGGCGGCGCGGGGAGGTCGGCGCCCTCGAACACGTACTGGTAGCAGTCGTACCCGGCGACGGCCTCCCAGCCCTCCGGCGCCGCGTCGGAGAACACGCCAAGCGTCGCCCCCGGCCCGACGAGACCGGCCAAACGGGACCAGTCCGCGTCGCTGCCCCGGTCGGCGACGGACGCGAACGGCGACATGTCGGGCGGGTAGCGGCGGGCCACGTCGTCCCCGACGGCGAGCGCGGCGTGCGGGCCGGTGAGGGCGTTCCAGGCGGGGTCGTCGAGCACGTGCATCCCCTCAGCCTGGCACACGCTCGCCCACGGAGGCGTACTGTCTGGGTCAGCGTCGCGCCGCCCGAGCACGACGCGCGAAAGGAAGACGGATGAGCAGGGCCGCGATCGTGGTCAACCCGGTGAAGACCGACCCGGAACGGCTGCGGGAGGCCCTCGCGGCCGCCGAGCGCCGGCACGGCTGGGAGGACACCCTCTGGCTGGAGACGACGGAGGACGACCCGGGCACGGGCCAGACCCGCGAGGCGCTGGAGCAGGGCGTGGACGTGGTGATCGCGGCCGGAGGCGACGGCACCGTGCGCACGGTCGCCGAGGAGCTGCGCGGCACCGACACGGCACTGGCGCTGCTGCCCTCCGGCACCGGCAACCTCCTCGCCCGCAACCTCTCGCTGACCCTGGACGACGTCGAGCACGCCCTCGACACGGCGTTCGACGGCGCGGACCGGGCCATCGACGTCGGCCTCGCCGAGCTGCGCGACGGCCGCGACGGCACCGAGCGGCGCGCCTTCCTCGTCATGGCCGGGCTCGGGATCGATGCCAAGATGATCGCGGCGACCGACGAGGACCTCAAGGCCAAGGCCGGGTGGATCGCGTACGTGCACGCGATGGGGCGGGTGCTGCGCGACAAGAACGAGCTGCGCCTGCGCTACCAGCTCGACGGAGGCCACACACACTCGCTGCGTGCGCACACCGTCATGATCGGCAACTGCGGGTCGCTGCAGGCGGACATCCTGCTGCTCCCGGACGCGGCCGTGGACGACGGCATCCTCGACATCGTGGTGCTCCGGCCGGAGAGCATCGTGGGCTGGGCGCGGATCGTCGTCAAGATCTTCTGGGAGAACGGCGTGCTGCGCCGCACCAGCGTCGGCCGCCGCCTGATGCGCGACGACCGCGAGGTGCACGCGATGAACTACCTCAAAGGCAAGGAGATCGTGCTGACCTCCAGCCGCCCGGAGCAGGTCGAGCTCGACGGCGACCTCTTCGGGGAGGTGACCTCGATGCGCGTCCGCGTCGACCCCGGCGCCCTGCGGGTGCGCGTTCCCCGCGGGTGAGCGGCGGCGTATGCTGATGGTCCCCGTAGCTACGGGTATGGGGAAAACACGCCAGAGCCCGGCCGAGCGATCGGTCGGGCTCTGGTGCGTTCGGGCCACGGTTCTGTAAGGGACTATGCGGCCCCGCTGAGCGCCTTGGCCTTGAGCGTCTCGAACTCGGCCGGCGTGATCGTGCCGGCGTCGAGGAGCTGCTTGGCCGACTCGATCTCCACGGCGGGCGAGGTCGTCCCCGTCCCCGCCACCGAGCGGATGTAGTCGGCGGAGGCGGCCTGGGCCTGCATCGAGCCCGCTGCGCTGCGCTGCGCCATGCGACCGCCGCGAGCGATCAGGTAGATGAAGGCGGCGAGGAACGGCACCACCACCAGGAAGATGCACC
Source organism: Microbacterium sp. X-17 (assembly GCF_039615055.1). Lineage (NCBI taxonomy): Bacteria > Bacillati > Actinomycetota > Actinomycetes > Micrococcales > Microbacteriaceae > Microbacterium > Microbacterium sp. X-17. The sequence continues at coordinate 393,889 of NZ_JBDHNI010000001.1, read as the reverse complement.
AGAGCGCCTTGGCCCAGCCGTTGAGCTCAGGGTCGCGGAAGAGGTCGATGAACACCCGGATGAAGATCGTGATGCAGACGAACACCAGGTAGAACCAGAACGACCAGACGAGGAAATCCCAGAAAGTCATGGCGACTCCGATCGGTTGGCGGGAGCGAGTGCCGCTCCGCGTGGCCGAACGGTACGACGCCGCAGCCCGGCTCGGCAAGAGGTCAATCCGGCCGCGGAGGCAGGCCGAAAACCCGCTGTTGCCAAGTGCACTTTTTCGATGCATCATGCAGCCGAAAGCACCACACAGAGCGAGGAGTCGGCACCATGACTCAAACACAGTCCCATCCTGGAGCGCAGCGGACCGGCTGGGTCGGCTGGGTGTTCTTCGCGGCGGTCATGCTCCTGATCGGAGCAGCGATCGACATCTTCTACGGGATCATGGCGATCATCGGTCCCAACACCGCCTACTTCGTCGGCCCCAACGGCAGGGCGGCATCCTTCGACGTCGCCGGCTGGGGCTGGTGGTCGCTGGTCATCGGGGTGGGGTTGGCGCTGGCCGCCTTCTCGCTGCTCACCGGCCGCACCTGGGCGCGCATCTTCGCGGTCGTCGTCGCGGCAGTGAACGCCGTCACCCAGTTGATGTCGCTGCCCGCACAGCCCTGGTGGTCGATCGTGATGATCGCCGTCGACATCCTCGTCATCTACGCCGTCACCGTCCACGGAAAGGAAGTCCGAGCCTGACCGCCGTTCGCGCGCGGCCGCCGGATTCCCGCTGTTACGGGGGTTTCCGCGGACGCACCGGGGTCGCGCGCGAGCCCTCTCCCGAGCACGGGTGGGGGTGGGTACCATGCGTGCCATGCCCATCACCCTCGACAACGTCGGCATCGCCGTCCGCGACCTGGAGGCGGCGATCGCCTTCTTCACCGACCTCGGCCTGGAGGTCGTCGGCCGCGACACGGTCAGCGGCGAGTGGACGGACACCGCCGTCGGCCTCGACGGCAACCACGCGAACATCGCGCTGCTGCAGACGCCGGGCGGCCAGGGGCGGCTGGAGCTGTTCGAGTACCTCCACCCCGACGCGATCGAGACCGAGCCGACCCTCCCGAACGAGATCGGCATGCACCGCGTCGCGTTCCAGGTCGACGACATCGCGCACTCCCTGGAGATCGCCGCCGCCCACGGCTGCCACCCGCTCCGCGGCGTCGCCAACTACCGCGACATCTACAAGCTCACCTACCTCCGCGGCCCCAGCGGCATCCTCGTCATGCACGCCCAGGACTTAACGCGCGCCGAGACGTGAGTAATCGCGGGAATCCGGCGGTGGATTCCCGCGATTGGTCACGTCTCGGGTCAGTTGCCTGCTTGGAGCGTGGCGATTTGGGTGCGCGCGGCCTGGATCAGCTCGGCGTTGGTGTTCGCGTGGCCGGCGAGGCCCCAGCCGCCCTCGACGGCCTCGGTGAGGAGGACCCAGGTGCGCTCGGCGAGGGTGGGGTCGCCCGCGGCCTCCGCGACGATGGCGGTGAACTGCTCGACCACCGCGAGCTGCTTCGGCCGATCGAGCGCGCCGGCGTTGGTGAGCACCTGCACGCGCACGTAGTTCGAGTCCCCGTCGACGTTCGAGAGCGCACCGTCGGCGAGCTCGTGGACGAAGGCGGCGGTGTTCTTGCGGAACATCGGGATGTCGGGCACCTGCTCGATCACCTTGAGGGTGTCGGCGAGGGTCGCGGCGAGCGTGTGCGGGTCGGCGAAGGTGCCGGCGGTCGCGTAGACGTCGATCATGGGCATGGGACTCATCTCCTCGGTTCCGGGGTGGCGGGTCCAGTGTGGATTATGATGAGCGTCATAGTCAAGGCTTCTCGACGGAAAGGTCCACGGATGGTGTCGGATGCGAAAGCGCGCATGATCGAGGGCGCCGCCCGGCTGCTGGCCGAGAAGGGCCTCCAGGAGACGTCGTTCTCCGAGGTGCTCGCCCTCACCGGCGCGCCTCGCGGGTCGATCTACCACCACTTCCCCGGCGGCAAGGCGAGCCTGGTCGCGCAGGCGCTCGACCTCCAGCGCGCGAGGTCGATCGAGGTCATCGAGTCGGCGCGCGGCCTGCCCGCCGTGGAGGTCGCCGCGACGTTCCTGGACGCGTGGCGACGGCTGCTGCTGGCGTCGCGCTTCACGATCGGCTGCTCAGCCGTGGCGGTCGCGGTGGCCGCGGACTCCGACGACCTGCTGGAGCGCTCCGGCGCGGTGTTCCGCGGCTGGGCCGACCTCCTGGCGGAGCTGCTGACGCTGGGCGGTGTGCCGGAGGGCGCCGCGGGCGGAGCGGCAGTGATGCTCGTCGCGGGCAGCGAGGGCGGCGTCATCCTCAGCCGCGCGCAGTCCAGCATCGAGCCGTTCGAGGCGGTGGCGGAGCAGTTGATCGCGCACGTGCGGGGGCTCAGCGAGCCGGCTGAGCGCTGACACCGACGCCCTCGCACGCCCCAGCGAAAACACTCCTTACGCCACCCCAACCGACAGCGGCGCTCGTTCCGTAGCGCCCGCGACTGCGCCGACGCATCCTGGATTCAGAACAATCCACGACAACGACGCCGCAGTGTTCCCGTCCCGTCCCCGCATCGCCGCGGGGGCAGGACACCGCACCGAACACCGTCCAGGTCGATTGTCTCCACAGCCTCCAGGAACGAGTTCGCCATGCTGGAATCAGATCACCGTGACGGGATCGCCATATCGCTGCAGTCCGTCGTCAAACGCTACGGCGAGCACACCGTCATCGACGACGTGTCGCTCTCCGTGCGCGAGGGCGAGGTCGTCGCGATCATCGGCCCGAGCGGCGCGGGCAAGAGCACGCTGCTGCGCTGCGTCAATCTCCTCGAGGTGCCGGACAGCGGCCGCGTCACCGTCGAGGGCACCGTGATCGACGCGGGCTCCGAGATCAAGCGCAAGCAGCTCCAGGCGCTGCGCCGCGACGTCGGGATGGTGTTCCAGTCGTTCAACCTGTTCCCGCACATGACCGTCCTCCGCAACGTCAGCCTCGCGCAGGAGCGCGTTCTCGGCCGCAGTCGGACGGACGCCGACGCCCGGTCTCTCGCGCTGCTCGACCGGGTCGGGCTCGCCGACAAGGCCGGCCAGTTCCCCGGGCGCTGCTCGGGAGGCCAGCAGCAGCGCATCGCGATCGCCCGGGCCCTCGCGCTCGACCCGCACGTGATGCTGTTCGACGAGCCGACCTCCGCGCTCGACCCGGAGGTCGGGCTGGAGGTCCTGGCGGTGATGCGGGAGCTCGCGAAGTCCGGCATGACGATGGTCGTCGTCACGCACGAGATGCAGTTCGCGCGCGACGTCTCCGACCGGGTCGTCGTGATGGCCCAGGGCGCCATCCTCGAAGAGGGCGAGCCGGAGCAGGTCTTCACCGCGCCGGGCACGGAGCGGACCCGCCAGTTCCTGCGCGCGGTCCTGGAGCGCTGACATGGACCACCTCGCCGCCGTCGTCCAGGGCGTCCAGATGACGCTGCTGATCACCGTGTGCTCCTTCGCGATCGGCGCCGTCGGCGGTGTCCCGCTCGTGCTCGCCCGCCGCTCCCGGTTCGCGTGGCTGCGGCTCGCCGCCCGCGCCGTCATCGAGATCGTCCGCGGCATCCCTCCGCTGGTCTGGCTGTTCATCCTGTACTTCGGGATCGGCAGCGGCGCGATCAAGCTCGACTCGTTCACGGCCGCGATCATCGGCTTCGGGGTCGTCACCTCCGCGTACCTGGCGGAGATCTACCGCGGCGGCCTCACTGCGATCAGCGACGGCCAGTGGGAGGCCAGCGACGCCCTCGGGATGTCCCGCTCGGCCACCCTCGCCACCGTGATCGGGCCGCAGGTGCTCCGGGTGTCCATCCCCGCCGCGGCGACGTACGCGATCGGGCTGCTCAAGGACTCCTCCATCGCCTCGGTGATCGGCGTGCAGGACATCGTCTTCTTCGCCGGTCAGGACGCCACCCAGACCGCCAACGGCATCGTGCCGTTCCTCTGGGCCGCCGGCCTCTACATCGCCATGACCATCCCGTGCGCCTGGCTGACCCGGCGCCTCGACACCACGCTCCGGAAGAGGGTCGCCCGATGAATCTGATCGAGGACTGGATCCAGTTCTGGCCGCAACTGCTCGGCGGGCTCGGCGTGAGCCTGCGCCTCACCGGCGCCATCCTGGCCGTCGGGCTGCCCGCGGGCCTGCTGCTCGCGCTCGGCGCCGGCGTCCGCAACCGGGCGCTGCGGGTGACGACCATCGTCATCGTGGAGATCGGCCGCGGCACCCCCGCGCTGGTCGTCCTGCAGCTCGTCTACTTCGGCCTCCCGACCGTCGGCATCACCTTCGCGTCGTTCACCGCCTCGGTCATCGCCCTCGGCCTGACCACCGCCGCGTACACCAGCGAGATCATCCGCGGCGGGCTCCAGGCCGTGCCGGAGTCCGAGGTCGAGGCCGCCGACGCGCTCGGCCTCAGCCGGCGGGACGCGCTGCGCTACGTGGTGATCCCGCAGGGCCTCCGGATCGCGATCCCGCCGCTCGTCGGGTTCTCGATCATGATGTTCCAGGCCACCTCGCTCGCCTACACGATCGCGGTGCCCGAGCTGATGTCGCAGGCCTACTCCATCGGCTCCACGACCTTCCACTACCTGAGCATCCTCACTCTGGCCGGCCTCCTCTACGCGGCCATCACGATCCCGGCGAGCTGGTTGAGCGCGCGTGTCGAGAAAGCCCTGGCGCCCCACCGCGCGCCGGTCCCCACCCCCTGAAGGAGCAGCACCATGCCACACCGCAGTCTCACAGCAGCCGCCGCCGTCGTCGTCCTCGCCACCGCCCTCACCGGCTGCGCGGCCTCGTCCGGGAGCACCGGCGTCGCCGCCGGGTGCAAGCCGAAGGACACGTTCAGCACCATCGCCAAGGGGACGCTGACCGTCACCCTGTCCGCCCTCCCGCCGTTCATCACCTCGCAGGGCACCACCCTGGGCGGGATCGACGGCGACATCCTCAACGCCTTCGCCAAGGAGGAGTGCGTCACCGTCACCGCGACCCCGGTCGCGACCGCCGCGGTCATCCCCGCTGTCCAGACCGGACGCTCGGACATCGCCGCCGGGTCGTGGTGGCGGTCGGCCTCCCGCGCCAAGATCGTCGGGCTGACCCAGCCGGTCTACCTCGACCAGATGGCGTTCGTGTCGAAGGAGGGCTACGACACCGTGCCCTCGCTGAAGGGGAAGACCGTCGGAACGGTCGACGGCGACCTCTGGGTCGGCGAGGCCAAGGCGTACTACGGCGACGACCTCAAGATCTACAAGTCGACCACCGACATGTACCAGGACCTCAAGGCCGGACGCCTGCAGGTCGCGATGGACAGCTTCGGCTCCGGGTCCTTCAACGCACCGAACCTGAAGGTGAAGGTCGCCAAGCCGAACTCGGTGATCGGCGCCTCCCTCCAGCCGCCGCAGACCACCTTCCCGATCTCGTTCCAGAACCCCGCGCTCCTGAAGGCCCTCGACGGCTTCATCGCCACGATCAAGGCGAACGGTCAGCTGGCGAAGATCCTCGAGTCGCACGGGCTGCCCGGCTCGGCCGCGAACACCGGGGCGCCGCGGTTGATCGGCTGACCCGCGCGTCCCTCGACCACCCCAGACCGGCGGCGGGCGATGCGACCTCGACACCGTCGCTCGCCGCCCTCCATCCTTCTGCCCGCTCCTCGCCACGAAAGGGATCCCATGAACACCGAGCTCGACTACGCCGCCACCGCGACGCCGAACCGTGACCGCCTGCGCGCGAACCCCGACTGGCTCGCGCTGAAGCAGGCCGCCATCGACCTCCAGCAGCTCCAGGTGAAGGACGGCTCGCTGGACGAGCTGGCCAGCCGCACCTGGGCGGCGGAGCTGGTGCGCTCGATCCGCGAGTCGGTCGCGGCGCTTGCCCCCCTGTTCCCGCACGACGCGGCGTACCTGGCCGCGCTGGACCGGGACTTCGCCCGCTGGGCCCACGAGGGCTTCGGGGTGCCGGACTTCCGGGAGTCCCTCGTCGCCTTCCAGCCGCAGCGCCACCGGGAGGACGGCCTCGCGCACCTGGTCGTGTTCCCGATGTACACGCAGAACGGCAGCACGAACCGCTTCGTGGAGGCCGTGCTGGTCGAGGTCATCTGGCCCGACTTCATCGGCGAGCTGGAGACGCAGTACACCAACGGACTGTTCGTGTCGCTGTCGTTCATCGACTTCACCCCGGGCTACGACACCAACTCGGCGGTCCTGTTCCCGGAGAGTGTGTCCGTGGCGGAGGTGCCCACGTTCACGTGGGGTGCGATCTTCCAGGACCGGGAGGCCGCCCGCTACCGCCGCGTCGTGCGCGCCGCCGCCGAGATCACCAAGCTCGAGCTCCGAGGATGCGGCGCGGATGCTGGAGGACCAGCGGCTCACGGAGGAGACCTTCGTGATGTGGGACATCATCCACGACCGCTCCCACATGCGCGGCGACCTGCCCTTCGACCCGTTCATGATCAAGCAGCGGATGCCGTTCTTCCTCTACTCCCTGGAAGAGCTGCGCTGCGACCTCACCGCGTTCCGCGAATCCGTGCGGTTGGAACGCACACTCGGGGCGCTGCCGGAGTCGGAGCTGTCCGAGCCGCAGCAGCAGATCCGCGACCACGCCAAGCTCGTGCAGTACGCGGTGATCTTCGACCGGATCTTCCGGTTCGCGATCACCGGCAGCCGCGTCCGCAACTACGACGGCCTCGGCGGGCAACTCCTCTTCGCCTGGCTGCACCAGCACGACGTCCTGCACTGGACCGACACCCAGCTCACCATCGACTGGGACGAAGTCCCCGACGTGGTCGTGGCACTATCGGACCGGATCAACGACCTGTACTGGCGCTCCATCGACCGACCCAAGGTCGCGCACTGGCTCGCCGCGTACGAGATGCTCACCCAGACCCTCACCCCCAACCCGGCCTCGGCCTGGGCGCGCGGGCTGTCGGATGAGATCCTCGCGGGCGCGCCGAAGGGGTACACCGACGCGGTCCTGGACGACGAGTTCCCGCTCTCGATGTTCTACGAAGCCCTCAACAAGAAGATGGCCGCCGTCATCGAATCCACCTCCGGCATCACCGGGGAGAGCGACGGGTGAGTGTGGCGTCCCGCGCCGTCAGTGGCGCGGGAACCACACGGAGAGCTGCTGGGCGATCCGTCCGATCTCCTCGTGCTCACCCGCAGCGATCGCCACGATGAAATCGAACATGGCGTCCTCGTCGTAACGCTCGTCGTGGCCGTTGAGCTGGAAGAAGACGCTCACGCGTCCCGCAGTCGCTCGAGCAGGCCGGCGTTCTCCGTCACGATATGGTCGATCATCTGCGGAGTCGTACTAGCGTGCGCCGCAATGCTTCTTGCTGCGGGCGGGGGCATCGTCTGAGGAATGATCCGCCTCCTAGTATCGACGTGGTTTAGGAATATATCAGGTCCGGCACCACACCGAGGCTGCTCGCGCCGGCCCCTACCCCGCTACCGCCACCCGCCGAGCCAAGTACTCCACCTCGGCCACCCGGCGCCGCTGCTCGCCGGGGGCGAAGATGCCCGCCCCGTCCTCGACGAGCTCCCGCACCGTCTCCGCCAGCGCCGCCACCGCCTCCGCGGCCAGCGCGCTCTCCTGCTCGGCGCGACGCAGCGCCAGCACGTGCCGCCGGAGGCCCGGCTCCAGTGTCAGCAGCTCGGTCCCGTCCCCGGACTGCGCCGACAGCGCCGGCACGAGAGCGATCCCGATGCCCGCCTGGACCATGCCGCGCACCGAGTCCGCGCCGGCGCCGCGCATCGCGATGAGCGGGTCGAAGCCGGCTCCCCCGCACAGGCGGATCAGGCAGTTGTCGCCCGCCGAGCCCTCCCGGGTGGAGACCCAGGTCTCGGCGGCGAGGTCTTCGATCGCGACGGTTCCCGCGGAGGCGAGCGCATGCCCCTCCGGAACCATCAGGAACAACTCCTCATCGAGCAGCGGCGTCACCGTCGCGGCGGCGGGCCAGCGCTGAGGCACCAGGTCGTACTCGTAGACGACCGCCACCTCCAGCAGTGCGTCGCGCAGCTTGGCGACCAGCTCGTCCGGCTCGCCCTCGTCCAGCGCGAGGTCGACGTTCGGGTGCGACCGGCGGTAGCCGGCCAGGCTGCACGGGAGGAGGCGCTCGTTCACGGCCGCGAACCCGCCGACCCGGAGGCGGCCGAAACCCCCGGAGCTGAGGCCGCGCATGTCGTCCTCCAGCGCGCCGAGCGCCATCAGGATGTCGTGGGCGCGCTCGGCGAGGAAGAGCGCCGCGGCGGTCGGGCGGATGCTGTGCGCGTCGCGCTCGAACAGTGTCGCCCGGAGGCTGTGCTCCAGGGCCGCGACCTGCTGCGAGACGGCGGACCCGGTGTAGCCGATCTGGCGTGCCGCGTCCGCGAACGAGCCCGTGCGGACCACGACGGACAGCGTGCGGAGATGGACCGGGTTGAGCATGATCGTCAGGTTCCGTCGACGGAGGACGGGGCGAGCGCACTGACCGGAGCGGCCAGCAGCCGCTCCACGTCGACGCGCCCGCCGGCCGCCGCGAAGTCGCGGTCGACCGCGCCGCGCAGCACCGGGTCGGCCAAGTAGTCGGCCATCGTGGCCGCGAGCCCGATCGCGCTGTCGATGACGGCGGCGTCGCCGAGCGGGCTGACCGCCTGGAGGCCGAAGCGCGCCGTGTGCATGACGATCGGCTTCGGCGAGATGCTGACGGTGGGGTGGATGGCGGGGCGCCGGACGCTCACGTTGCCGAGGTCGGTCGACCAGCCACCGCCCACCAGGCCGGGCGGGTCGAGCACGATGCTCCGGCCGCGCGCGGACAGGTGGGTGAAGTATCGGGCCGCGAGCGGAGCGTTGCTGCGCACCGGGAGGTAGGCGGGGAACGGGTCCCACCTGGCCTCCAGCCGGGTGTCGGAGGCGAGGGCGGCGCCGTCGAGGATGCGCTGCACGCGCGCCGAGAGGTCCACGAGCTCGTCCAGGGACTCCGAGCGGACCTCGACCGTCAGCGCGGCGGTCTCCGGGACGACGTTCGTCGCGGACCCGCCGTTCGTGATGATGGCGTGCAGCCGGTCGGTGGCCGGGATGTGCTGGCGCAGCGCGGCCACGCCCTGATAGGCGGCGACGACGGCGTCCAGTGCGTTGCGGCCCTCGTGCGGCGCGGAGGAGGCGTGCGCTGCGATGCCGTGGAAGGTCGCCTCCACATCGCGCACGGCGAGGGAGGTGAACGACGCCACCTCGTCGGGCCCGGTGAAGGGGTGCACCATGACGACGGCGTCGATGTCGTCGAACGCGCCGGCGCGCTCCAGCACCTCCTTGCCGCCGCCGTTCTCCTCGGCCGGCGTCCCGAGCAGGACGACCGAGCCGCCCAGCTCCGCGAGCTGCGCGCTCACGCCGAGGAACGCGCCGACCGCTGCGGCGCAGATGACGTTGTGCCCGCAGCCGTGCCCGACCCCGGGCAGCGCGTCATACTCGGCGAGCACCGCGATCCGAGGGCGGCCCGTTCCTGACTGGGCGCGCAGCGCTGTCGGCACCCCGAACACGCCGACGGCCGGCGCGAAGCCGTGCCGGCGGAGGAACTCGGACACGATCGCCGCCGAGCGGTGCTCCTCGAACCCGATCTCGGGCGTCGAGTGGATGCCGTGGCTCAGCCCGATCAGGTCGGGGCGCGCCCGGCCGATCGTGTGCTCGATGCCCCGCAGGACGGAGTCGGCGGCGCCGGCGGTGCGGGCCGCCGCGGTTGCGGGGGCGTCGGCGGAGGAGCGTTCAGGTGACATCGTCGTCTACTCGATTCGGGAGCGTGAGTAAATACTTTTTCTTACGATAACCCCAAAGGTAGCGTAAGTACAACTAATCATGGAAGAATGTGCGCATGACGGACAACTCGCTCCCGGACGTCCCTCGCCTGCGCCTGCTCAGCGAGGTCGCACGGCAGGGCTCGCTCGCCGGGGCGGCGCGGACGATCGGCATCAGCTCCTCGGCGGTCTCGCAGCAGATCAGCATCCTGGAGCGGGAGGCCGGCGTGAAGCTGCTCGACCGCTCCCCGCGCGGCGTCGGCCTCACCGGCGCCGGCGAGATCCTGGTCGAGCACGCCCGGCGCATCCTCCGACTGCTGGAGGCCACCCGCGCCGAGATGGACCAGCTCAGCGGCGAGCTCGCCGGCCGGGTGCGCATCGGCGCCATCCCGTCCGTCGCCCGCTTCGTCCTGCTCCCGGTCGCCGAGAGCCTCGCAGAAGACGCTCCCGACATCGAGCTGACCGTCAACGTCATCGAGCCGGCGGAGAGCATCGACCTGCTGCTCGGCGGCGCGCTCGACGTCGCGATCATCGACCTCTACGACAACGTGCCGATGGCGTTCCCGGACTACCTGCACACGACCGAGCTCCTGCGGGAGCCGCTCGTGCTCGTCGCCCCGCCCACGTTCGAGATGCCGTCGAAGGTGCGGCTGGCCGACCTCCGGAACGAGCCGTGGGTGATGCCGGACGAGCTCGGCGCGTGCGGCCAGGCGGTCCGCTTCGCCTGCCGGTCGGAGGGGTTCGAGCCGAACGTGCGCTGGCACACGGCGGACCTGCTCCTGCTGGTCGAGTCCATCTCGCGCGGGCGCGGCATCTCGGTCCTCCCTCCGCTGTCGATCGACCGCGGCGTCGCTCCGGTGAGCATCCACTCGCTGGACCGGCCGCACCTCGGCCGCCGGATCCTGGCGGTGACCCGCACGGCCGACGAGCGCCGGCCGATCGTCCGCGCCGTGCTGGACGAGATCCGCCAGGCCGCCGAGGCCCACACCACGACAACACTGGCCGCGACAACAACGGCCGCGGCGGGCTGACGGACGCAGCCGAAGAATCCCTTTCGGCAGCACCAGCGACCCCGGTCCTCGAACGGGTGCGCGCCGGCCCGGCTCCGCGCACACTGGTGATCAATCCCCCATCACCAGCTTTTCGAGGAGAAGATCATGACCGCCGAACGACTCATCGCACAGGTTCCCGGCCACTGGCAGGTGCCCGGCCAGTTCACCATCAACCACAGCCACGGCATCCGCGTCGGCGACATGATCTGGGTCGGCGGCCAGGAGGACCTGGACGAGCACGGCAACGTGCGGCACCCCGGTGACATCGAGGCCCAGTGCCACGCCGTGATGCAGTCGCTGCGGGCCGTCATCGAGGACCTCGGCGGGACGATGGGCGACGTCGTCCAGTTCAACACCTTCTACTCGGGTGAGCTCAGCGTCGAGGAGTGGCAGCGGACCTACGACATCCGGTTCAGTTACTTCCCGAAGCCCGGCCCCACCGCCACCGGCATCCTGATCGGCAAGGAGCTGAACATCCCCGGCATCCGGGTGGAGGTCAACGCCGTCGCCGTCGTCGGCAGCGCCGCGCGCGATACCGCGCGACCGGCAGTGGCCGCGGTGCACGCATGATCGCACGGACCCTCGGCGTCATCCTCTGCGACCTGGACTCCTACGCCGTCGACGACATCGACTGCCTCGTGCCGGGCGCCCCGGCGATCAGCGGCAACCCGGTCGGCTTCTTCGAGAACCCGGAGAGCTGGCCGGGCATCCCGGTGTCCTACGCCGTCGCACGCGGCGCCAGGGTCGAGAAGCTGGTCGCCGGCGACCCCGTCGCCATCGACGCGTTCTGGCGCGCGAAGGAGCGGCTCGCGCACTGCTCGCTGGTCATCACCGACTGCGGCTTCTTCTACTACGCCAGGCAGACCGGCCTCCCGACCGGGAACACCCTGACCAGCAGCCTCGACCTGCTGCCGCTCGCGGCGAGCCTCACCAGCCGCCGGATCGGCGTGCTCACCGTGTCGGCGCCGCTGGCGCACCGGCTGCTGGCGTCCGACGAGCTGTACCCGCGCCTGACGATCGTCGGGCTGGAGGACCAGCCGGGCTGGAAGGGCATCCTCACCGACGACCACGCCTACGGCAACGGCTGGGACCTCGACACGCTCCGTGCCGGGGTGGAGGCCGTGCTCGAGCGCGAGTGCGCGCCGGGCGGCCGGCTGGCCGACATCGGCGCGCTGGTGCTGGAGTGCACGCTGCTTCCGGAGTTCCGCTGGGAGATCGCCCGGTACACGCCGGCGCCGATCCTCGACATCGCGTCGTTCGCGCTCAGCGCGCTGGGACCAGGCTTCGATGCCGAAGCCGGGTTCGATCCCGAGGTGGGCTTCGACGGCTGACGCCGGCAGCCGGTTCGTGCTTGTTGTAGACCGTCAGCGACCAGAGTCCCCGGATCGGCGGGAGCCGCGGCGCGGGGTGAATAGGCCAATAGCATTGAGCGACACCCCCACCACCGAAGGACGCCCGATGGACTCGAACACCGACGCTGCGGCGACGAGCCGATGACGGCCCCGGTCGTCCTCGACCTGCTCGGCACGTTCTTCTTCGCGATCTCCGGCAGCCTGCTGGCCGCGCGGCGCGGCTTCGACATCGTCGGGTCGCTGCTGCTCGGCTCGCTCACCGGGCTGGGCGGCGGTGTCATCCGGGACGTCATCCTCGGCGTCACGCCGAACGCGTTCGCCAACCCGGTGTACCTGGCGCCGCCCGTCGTGGCCGCGATCCTGGTCTACTTCCTGTCCGGCGCGGTGGCGCGCCTCCCGCGCACGCTGCTGGTGTTCGACGGCGGCGGCCTGGCGCTGTTCTGCGTCACGGGGACCGTCATCGCGCTCGGGCACGGCGCCAACCCGGTCGCCGCGGCCGTGCTCGGCGTGACCTCCGCGGTCGGCGGCGGGCTCCTCCGCGACGTGGTCGCCAACCGTGACCCGCGGCTCTTCGACCCGCACGACCTCTATGCTGTGCCGGCGATGCTCGGGGCGGCGGTGATCGCGGTGCTGTGGAGCACGGGAGGCTACAACCCGTGGACGGAGGCCTCGGCCGCCGCGCTCGTCTTCGCGTTCCGGATGCTCTCCCTCCGCTTCCGCTGGCACGTCCCGCTCGCCGCGGTGTCGCGTCACACGGCCTGAGGCTCAGCTCCCGTCGTACGGGGCCAGCTCCGCCAGCACCTCGTTGAGCGCCTCGGTGCTGGAGGGGTGGGTCCAGATCCCGTTCAGCAGCGCGTCGACCGTGACGCCGGCGCGCATCGCGAGGGCCACCAGGTTGATCACCTCCTGCGAATCGACGCAGAACAGCGTCGCGCCGAGCAGCTGCCGCGTGGCCGCGTCCGCCGTGAAGGTGATGATCCCGTCCGCGTCGCCCAGGATCTTCGGCCGGGGCATCGCGGCGATGTCCGCGACCTTCTTCGCCGCGTAGAGGACCTCGTGCCCGCGGCTCAGCGCCTCGGCGGGCGTGAGCCCGACCTGCGAGAGCGGCGGCGTGATGAACGTCGTGTTCGGCACGGCCACGCGATCGGTCGTCGTGCGCCGGCCCTCCCCCGCGATCTGGTCCCAGACCACGCGGTTGTCGTCCAGCGAGATGTAGGTGAACTGCGGGCCGCCGTTGACGTCCCCGACCGCGTACACGCCCTCGGCGGAGGCGCGAAGTCGCTCGTCCACGCGGATGAAGCCCCTGTCGTCGGTGGCGACGCCCGCCGCCTCCAGGCCGAGGCCGGCGGTCACGGGCGTGCGGCCGGTCGCGACCAACACGGCGTCGGCGTCGACCGCGCCGTCCTCCAGCAGCACGCGCAGCCCGTCGCCGGAGCGCTCGATCGCGCGCACCCGGGTGGCCGTCCTCAGCGTCACCCCACGCGCGCCGAGCACGTCGCGGACGGTGGCGACGACGGCCGGCTCCAGCTTCGGCAGGAGCTCCGTGCGCGGATCCAGCACGGTCACCTCCGACCCGAAGAGCTGGAACATGCTCGCGAACTCCAGCCCGACGAAGCCGGCGCCGATGACCGCGAGCCGCCGCGGGAACGGGTCGGCGTGCTGGATGGTCGTGGAGTCGTACACGCCGGGGAGGTCGAGGCCGGGGATCTCCGGCCGCGCCGGGATCGTCCCGGTCCCGATCACCACCGTCGCCCCGCGGATGGTCAGCGTCTCGCCGTCGGAGGTGCGGACGGCGACCTCCCGCGGGCCGATGAACCTCGCGGAGCCGTCGACCAGCGTCGCCAGCCCCTCCAGCATCCGGTGGTTGGCGCCGTTCAGGCCGTGCACGAGCTCGTCGCGCCCGGCGACCGCGCGCGTGAAGTACTCCTGCGGGTCGTCGTCGGGCCTGCGCGCCTCCGCCGCGACCACCAGGTCCTTGGTCGGGACGCACGCGACGTTGATGCAGGTGCCGCCGTACATCGCCGGGTCCCGCTCGACCAGCGCGACGGAGCGCCCGGCCGACGCGTATCTCCTGGCGAGCGTCTTGCCCGCCTTGCCCCACCCGACGACGAGCAGGTCGACGTCCAGTTCCGAATCGCTCACGGTGCCTCCTCGGTCGCCCGGTGTCACCCTACGACCGAGGAGGCCGTGGCGTTCAGGCCCCGACGGAGCGTTCCGCCAGGAAGGACGCGAGCTGCGCGGGGTCCGGGTACGACGCCTGAGCGCCGGGATGCGCGGCCGCGTAGCCGCCGACACCGACCGCGAACCGTGCGGCGTCCACGAGCGCGTCGCCCTCCGCCAGCCGGACGAGCAGCGACCCCATGAAGGCGTCGCCCGCGCCCGTGGTGTCGACGGCTGTGATCCGCACGGCGGCGACGTGCGCGGGAGCCGCGTCGCCGTCCACGATCAGGCAGCCGTCCGCCCCGCAGGTGACGACCGCGCGGGCGATCCCGAGCGCGGCGAACCCGTCGCGCACGGCGGCGGGGTCGGAGGCGACCGCGCCCTCCGCCAGGCCGAGGAGCGCCTCCGCCTCCCCCTCGTTGACGAGAAGGACGTCGGCGAGCGGGAAGAGGTCGCGCGCGGCCTCCCCGAACGGCGACGGGTTGAGCACGACCGTCGCACCGGCCGCGCGGGCACGCGCGGCGGCGGCCCGCACGGTCGCGGCCGGCACCTCCAGGCACAGGCCGAGGACGGCCGCGCCGTCGAAGACGCTATCCGGGAGGTCGTCCGCAACGAGCGTTCCATTGGCGCCGGCGGAGACCACGATCGTGTTCTCGCCGTCCGCGGCCACGGTGATGAGTGCCGTGCCGGTGGCCACGCCGTCCCGGACGATCACGTGGGACGTGTCCACCCCCGCCGCCGCCACGGCCGAGCGCAGCAGCTCGCCGTTCGCGTCCGCCCCGACCGCGCCGACCATCGCGACGTCGCCGCCGATCCGGCCGGCGGCGACCGCCTGGTTGGCGCCCTTGCCGCCCGCGCCGACCAGCAGGTCGCCTCCGGAGACGGTCTCGCCCGCACGCGGGAACCGCTCGGTGCGCACGACCAGGTCGGCGTTCAGCGAGCCGACGACGACGATCCTGCGCCTGCTCACCGCTCGGCCTCCTGCGCCACCTCGGCGGAGGCGGGACGCGGGATCAGGAACGACACGGCGAGCGCCGCAGCCGTGATGACGGCACCGAGGATCATCCCCGCAGAGTATCCGGTCGTGGAGTGCCCCGTCGCGCCGCTCGCGATCTGGATCGCGGGCAGAAGGGCGAAGCTCAGGCCGGCGCCGAGGTTGAACGCTCCCGCGTTCAGTCCGGGCAGGAAGCCGGGGTTCGCGGCGGGCGAGAGCACGATGCCCAGCCCGTTCAGCATGATGTTCGCGATACCGGCGTAGGTGATCCCGAGCAGCACGGTGGCGGCGATCAGCACGGGGAGCGAGTGCACGCCGACGAACGCCATGATCAGCGTTCCGATCACACTGCCGACCAGGCCGATCCGGAGGATGCGACGGTAGCCGAGCGTCGGCGCGAGGCGACCGGCGAGCGGGCCGACCACCCAGCCGACCAGCGCGTACGGCGTGAGGAAGGCGAGCGACGCGAGGTCCGGCGCCATCCCGAACCCGGCGTCCGGGTTCTGCGCGATGGAGGTCACCAGACCGTTGACCACGGCGAAGACGCCGGTCATCGTCAGCAGCGTGGTGAGCAGCAGCGCCCAGGTGGACCGCGGCTTGAGCAGCGGGGTCGGGATGAGCGGCTCGCTCCGGCGGTTCTCGATCGCCCAGAACGCGGCGAACGCGAGCCCGGCGACCAGCAGTGCCCCGATCACGAGCGGCCAGTTCGCGGCGGCGAGCCTGCCCGCCTCGTTGAGGCCGGTGAGCAGCGCGGCGAGCGACAGGGCGAGCGGGAGCACTCCCCACCAGTCCATCCGCACACCGGCGGACGGCCGGGACTCGACGCCCCAGGCGGCGAGCATGACCACGGCGACGACGGTGACAGCGGCGATCACCCAGAAGACCGAGCGGAAGCCGAAGGCCGTCGCAAGCCAGCCGCCCGCGATCGCGTCGATGCCGGCGATGCCGCCGTTGACGGCGGTGAGCAGGCCCATCGCGGCGCCGTAGCGGCGCGGGTCGGAGATCTCCGAGCGCAGCATGAGCAGGCAGATCGGGACGACCGGCCCGGCGACGCCCTGCACGATGCGGCCGACGAAGAGCATCTGCACGTTGACGGCGAGCGCGGCGACCACGCTTCCGGCGAACATGACCACGAGCATCCCGAGCAGGACGCGCTTGCGGCCGGCGATGTCGCTGAGGCGCGGGAGGAACAGCGAGAACACCGCGGCGACGGTGAAGAACAGGGTCTGCGACAGGCCGATGGTGGCGTCGTCGCTGTGCAGCTCGCGCGCCATCGTCACGAGCACGGGGCTGAGCATGCTCGCGTTGAGCTGGAACGCGACGCACGCCGCGAGCAGGGCCGCGGTGAGGGCGGCGATGCGGACCGGACGGCCGGTGGGGGCGGAGGTGGCGACGGGGGCGGTCACGCCACGGCTCCGTTCGCGGAAGCGGCGGCGATCGCGGCCTCCGGGTCCCCGATCCGCTCCAGCGCGTCCACCACGAGCCCCCAGAAGCGGTCGCGGTCGAGCTCCAGCGCAGCCCAGGTCACGCAGTCGTCCGGCGCCGGGCCGCGGCGGTCGGCCACGGTCATCCCGGTGGTCAGGCGCCCCTGGGTCTCGATCGCGATCGGCATGCGCTCGGCGCGCACGATCGTCGGGTCGATCACGTACGCGACGGCGCACGGGTCGTGGACGGGCGGGCTGTCGAAGCCCTGCGCCTCCGAGTAGGTGTGCCCGAAGAAGTCGAGCAGCTCGCCGACGAAGCGGGCAGGGGCGGTGCCGACGGCGGCGATGCTCTCGCGCACCTCGGGGGTCGCGAGCGCCTGGTGCGTCAGGTCGAGCCCGACCATCACCACCTTCCAGCCGGCGCTGAAGACGATGTCGGCGGCCTCCGGGTCGATGACGATGTTGAACTCGGCGACCGGGCTCCAGTTGCCGACGTGGACGCCGCCGCCCATCAGGACGACCTGCTTGACGCGCTCCACGATCCGCGGCTCGCGACGGACCGCGAGCGCGATGTTGGTCAGGGCGCCCGTCGGGACGAGCGTGACCGTGCCCGGCTCGTGCGCCATCACCGTCTCCACGATGAGGTCGACCGCGTGCCGCGCGTCGAGCTCGATCAGCGGCTCCGGGAGGACGGGGCCGTCGAGCCCGGACTCGCCGTGGATGGACGGCGCGACCTCGATCGGCCGCACCAGCGGGCGGTCGGCGCCTGCCGCGAACGGGACGCCGGCGATCCCGGCGACGCGCGCCACGGACAGCGCGTTGCGGGTGACCTTGTCGAGGGTCTGGTTGCCCGCGACGGTCGTCACGGCGAGCAGCTCGATCTCCGGGTTTCCGTGGGCGAGCATGAGCGCGATCGCGTCGTCGTGACCGGGATCGCAGTCGAGGATGATCTTCTCCATCGGGTGGAGCCTCCGCTTCTTCGAGGAACGTAAAACGTTTGACACGATAAGCCTAAAGCGCTTTACGCGCAACCGGACCGGCCCTCGGTATCATGGGCGGGTGTCGACGCCGCCCCCTCCCCCGCCGCGCAAGCGGGTGACCGCGGCGATGGTCGCGGAGCGCGCGGGAACGAGCATCGCCGCCGTGTCCCTCGTGGTCAACGGCAAGCAGGCCGGCCGCATCTCGGACGAGAACGCGGAGCGCGTGCGCGCCGCCGTGCGGGAACTCGGCTACGTGGTCGACAGCACCGCGAGCGCGCTGGCCCGCGGCACGAGCGACGTCGTCGTGCTGCTCGCCCCCGACCTCCCGAACCCGTTCTTCGGCCGGGTGATCAACGCGGTGCAGGAGACCCTCGGCCCGCGCTTCCAGCTCCTGCTCTTCGCGTCGCCGACCGGCGAGCAGCCGACCGTCGCCGACGTCCAGCGGCTCGCCGCGCTGCGGCCGGCGGGCCTGCTCGTGTCGGCCCCGACCGTGGAGTTCCTGGACGACGCGCCGGCCGGCGTCCCGCTGGTGCTGCTGGACGCGCCCGGCCTCCAGGAGCGCGCCCCGACGGTCAACTACGACCTCGCCTCCGGCGTCCGCGCGCTGATCGCCCACCTCGCCGAGCGCGGCCACACCACGATCGGCTATCTCGACGGCTCCACCCCCGCCGCGACCTACGAGCTGCGCCGCACCCTGCTGCAGGCGGAGGCCGAACGACGCGGGATGACGCTGCTCACGACGCCGCCGGTCCGCAGCCGCCCGGACATCGCCGAGGCGATGGCCGCGACGGAGGCGGCCCTCCCGGGCTGGCGGGCCGCCGGCGCCACCGCGGTGATCGCGGCCTCCGACACCCTCGCCCACGGCGTCCTCGCCGCGTGCGCGCGAGCGGGCCTGCGGGTCCCGGAGGACATCGCGGTCGCCGGCTTCGACGACCTCCCCGCCTCCTCCGTCACGGCCCCGGCGCTGACCAGCGTCGCCCTGCCGGGCGACCTCCTCGGCTCTGTCGCGGCACGCCTCCTGCTGTCGCTCATCGACGGCGGCGAGGCGCCCGCGAACGAGGAGCTCCCGGCCGAGCTCGTCGCGCGCGCGTCGACCGGCTGACGGCCCGCGTCATACTCCCCGGCTCCGGCGCTCTCTCAGGGGCGTCGGCGACAGGAGGAGAGAACGATGACGACACAGGACGGCCCCTGGGCACTGGAGGGGCCCCGCGACAGCGTGAGCTTCCAGGTGCCCGCGGCGCTCCGGGCGCGCGCACGCGAGACCTACCGACGGACGGCCGAGGCCGAGGACGACCGGACCTGGGCGCACTTCCTCGCAAAGGCTCTCCTCCGCGAGGTCGAGCGCCGCGAGGAGCTGTACAACGCGGGAAACCGTTATCCGGTCGCCGACGTGCGGCTGCGGCCCGGTCGCGGCAACCGGAGGCTCCGCACCGCGCCGGGCGCCGAAGCGTGACCGTGCGCGCCCGGTTGTCCCGGCTCACCGGCCGCGGCACCTCGAGGGTCGCCGGTCCCGCGTCCGCGGAGCCGGCAACGGCCCGCGCGCACGATCCCGGCCGACCGGCCGAGGTCGAGCGTCGCGGGTCGCACTTCTGGGCCTCGTGCCGGACATGCCCGTGGGAGGGCGACGATCGCCTCCTCCACTTCGACGCCGAAGCCGACGCCGCGCAGCACAACGACACCGCGCACCTCCCGCAGCCGACCGAGGGTCGCGGCGGCGACTGACGGCCGGCTCAGAACCGCGCCAGCCAGGCCCGCGCGATGTTGTACACCCCGGAGGCGATGAGTCCCAGGCCCAGCACGACGATGGCGACGCCGCCGAAGGGGAGCTCCTGCAGCGCGGTCAGCCCGCCCGCGAGACCGGTCGCGGTCGCGGGCTGGGCGCGGACCGCCGCGAGGATGAAGGCGACGCCCGCGAGCGCGACCACGACGCCCTTGGCGATGTATCCCACGATGCCGAGCACCACGACCCCGTGCCCGGCGGCGCCTTTCGGCACCTCGATGTCCCGCCGGAACCGGCGCCGGATCCCCTTGACGATGAAGTAGCAGCCGACCGCGCCGGTCACCAGGCCGAGCACGCCCAGCCCGAGCTGGCCTCCCGGGGAGGCGAGGATGCCCGCGCTGACCTGACGGGTCGTGGTGCTGGCGTGCGTCGGATGGCCCTCGGCGAAGGCGACCGCCGTGAGACCCAGCACAGCGTAGGCGACGGCCTTGCTCACGTGCTCCGCGCGCGCGATCCAGCGGTCCTTGGCCGACCCGGCTCGGACCAGCACGGCCTCGGTCAGCAGCCAGAGCGCGAGGGCGAACAGGCCGATGGCGGCGATCCACAGCACGATGAAGCCGCCGGGGATCTTCGTCACCTCGCCCAGGGCGCCGGTCTGGTCGGCCTCCCCCACGTGCGCGGCGCCGAGCTGGATGGCGAGGCCGCCGAGCAGCAGCTGGATGAGCCCGCTCGCGGCGAACCCGACGCGCGCCGGGATCTCTAGCAGCTTGCTGTCGCCCGCCGTGCGGGCGGCCTTGCGGAGCTGCGCCTTGCCGTCGGCCGCGGTGCTCATGGTGTCAACCCTGTGCTCATGTCTCGGCCAAGGGCTCTTGGACACTGCTCAGCACCGTCCAGCCGTCGCCGGGGGCGATGGTGAGCTCGCCGTCGCCCTCCGGGGAGTGCGCGAAGAACACGGCGGAGCCGGACTCCTCACCTGGACCGCCATAGGTGGAGAGGAGGTCGTCACCGGAGGGCGAACGGAGGACGTAGGCACGTTTCGGGAGGAGCTCGCTCCAGTCGGTCACGACCTCCGCTTCGTCGGTCATGCGCGGCGCAGCCACCCGAACAGCCCCGTCTTCTGCGGCCGGAACCAGTTCGCGTACACCGCGAGCTTGGCCTCGGCGAGAGTCGTGCACGTTCCGACCGTCCGTCCGTCGGCGGCCGACGCGGTGAAGCCCGTGTCCGTCTGCTCGATCATGCCGAGGTAGGCGGACGGGGTCTCGGCGACCCAGAGCCCGGCCACCGGCTGACGCCACGCGAGGTGCTCGCTCTGACCCGGGGTCGCGGCCGGCCGGAGGCTGCGGCGCACCCGCGGCTCGCTGCGGTGCTGAAGCGGTCGTGCTGCCTTAACCGCGATCGTCATGGCATTCCCTTCGGCCGGGCTGGTGCGGTGAGTGATGAAGTAACTAGAGCTTCTAGCTAATCGACGGTCTCGGCAAGTTTTGCCCGGGGGGTTGATTCGTCGACCTCGACCTGCTAGTGACATGGCGATCGAGCATCTAGAAATTCGTGTAGCTAGACGCACTAGCGATCCGCTAGGCTCATCCCGCACGGCCGACGAGGAGGGAAATCGCAATGGGAACACTCACCTACGACGGTGACACCATCACCTTCGAGGACCGGACGCTGGCTCACCTGCAGGCCGCCATCACGACCAAGCTGCGGCGGCGGGAGCCCTTCCTGATGAGCTGGAGATGCGACGAACCGGGCCTCCCCGCGCGGAAGTCGCTGTGGATCGACAACTCCATCCCGATCCGCTACGAGTTCGACAGCGCCGAGCTGGGCCGCCTGAACAGCGCGTGGCTCAACAGCATGGTCGAGATGGCGGGACGCACCAGCGGGCTGCTGGTGACCGAGGAGCCGAAGGAGCTGAGCGAGTACCGCGACCGTCGCAGCCGCGTCAGCGAGCAAAGCGTCGCGGCGAGCTAGTCTCTAGCCTCTCTAGCATGTAGATGGTCTATCATCTACTGCATGACGACGGACAGCACGCGTCCGGCGCCCCACTACTGGTACAGCGCCGAGACGGATCGCGAGCGGGCGATCGAGGTACTGGAGCACCTGCGCGCCTACGGCGCCGCCGACAGTGCGATGCAGCGTCGGTCCGAGAAGGCCATGCGGATGAACGAGAACGACATCTCCGCGCTCCGCTACCTGCTCAGGGCGAGCGAGCAGGGCACGACGGTCGGACCGCGCGAGCTCGCGGAGTACCTGGGCATCCAGAGCTCGTCCATCACCGTCCTCCTCGACCGCCTGGAGAAGGCCGGCCACATCCGCCGCGTCCCGAGCCCGTTCGACCGCCGCGCGCTGATCATCGTGCCGACGGTCCCGACCGACCAGCTCCAGCGCGCCATCCTCGGCGACGTCCGCGAGGAGCTGGTCGAGGTCGCGTCGAACCTGACCCCGGAGGACGCGGAGACCGTCGTGGACTTCATCGACCGCCTCCGCGACGCGGTCGACCAGATCGACACCCCCGGCGGCGACACCGCGACCGCGACGAAGACGTCCACGAAGGCGGCCTCGCACTAGGATCGACCCGATGAGCGAGGCACCCTGGTACGACACGGCGCCCGCGCACGCCGTCCGCGTGATCGCATCGCTACGCGAGTACCGCACCGCCGAGCAGGCCATGCGCCGCCGCACCCGCGAGTCGATGCGGATGGGCGAGGCCGACCTGAAGGCGCTGCGCTTCCTCCTGAAGGCCGAGGCGGAGGGCCGCCACGCGACCCCGGCCGAGCTCGGTGCGCACCTGGGCATCAAATCCTCGTCGGTGACGGCGATGCTCGATCGCCTCGCCGCCTCCGGCCATGTCACCCGGCATCCGCATCCGCAGGACCGGCGCAGCCTCACGATCCGCGCCACGCCGGGAGCGGACGAGGAGGTCAAGCACACCCTGGCGGCGATGCACCGCCGCATGCTCGACGTCGCCGCAGGGCTCGACCCGCGGGCGGCGGCGGCCGTGGCCGGATTCCTGGCGCAGCTCACGGTGATCGCGGAGCAGGGCGAGCGGGGCTCGGCCGCCTGACGCCGCGGACCGGGCCGGCCGACTCCAACGCCGTGGACCGACGTGTCCGAAACCGGCCATTCCGCTGTCCCGGATCGGCTTTCGAGCGCACGCGCACGGAAATTAGGTTCTTTCCATCCCGTAGCCGCCCACCCCGCTGAGCATCCGATCCGGTACCCGATCCGGACCCCTCGGCACTGGAGGGCGGCCCTCTCCCGCATCGTCGGGGCGGCCTCCCTGTGTCGTGCATGGCCGTCCCCGGAAGGAACCGCCATGCGCCCGTACGCAGACACCACCGTCGACGACGACCTCGTCACCCGCAGCCGAGCAGGCGACACCGCGTCGTTCGCCGAGCTCTGGCGCCGCCACTCCGACGCCGGGCGCCGATTCGCGGCCTCCGTGACCTCCGCCTTCGACGCGGACGACCTCGTGGCGGAGGCGTTCGCCCGGATCTTCCGCGCGCTCCGGAACGGCAACGGCCCGGTCCGCGGCTTCCGCGCCTACCTCTACACGACGATCCGCAACGCGGCCGCCGCCTGGGGGTCCGCCCGGCAGGAGGTCGCCGTCGAAGACCCGGGCGAGTACAGCGACGAGCCGTGGACCGACGACCACCAGGACGTGGTCTGGGAGCGGTCGCGCGTCGCCGCTGCGCTCGGCGCGCTGCCGGAGCGGTGGCGGAGCGCCCTCTGGTACAGCGAGGTGGAGCAGCTCACCCCGGCGGAGGTCGCCGGCATGCTGGGCATCTCGCCGAACGCGGCCGCCGCCCTGACCTATCGGGCGCGCGAGGGACTGCGCCGCGCGTGGGACGCCCAGCTCGCCGCCTGACGGCCTCGGCCGGCCCGTCCGATCCGGTCTCCCAGGGTCTTGCGCGATCGAATGTATGCGCATACGGTGCGCGGGGTGATCGCTCTGCGGGAGTGCGTTCCCGTTCGAGCAGTTGTCGACGATGACACGAAACGGAGACCGTCCCATGAGAAGCCCCCATCCGCCGCGGCGTTCACGCCGCACCACCGCGATCGTGCGGGCCGGCGCAGCAGCCGTCCTCGCCGTCGCGTCGCTCGCGACCGCGCAGACCGCGTTCGCGACGACCGCGCCGGGCGACCAGAGCGCCCAGAACCAGAGCGCGCCGGGCATGCAGGGCATGAGCGCCCAGGCGCCGCTGACCTCGGCCCAGAAGGCGAGCCTCCTCCAGGTCGCAAAAGACACCTGGGCCTTCTTCGAGAAGGACACCGACCCCGTCACCCACCTCCCGCTCGACAACCTCGGGCCCGGCACGACCCGGGGCCAGTACACCTCCGCCGCGAACATCGGCACCTACCTGGAGGCAGTGGTCTCCGCCGGGGACCTCGGCATCGTCAAGCGGCCGCAGGAGCGCGCGCTGATCTCCGCCACGCTCGACACCGTGGCCACCCTGAAGCGCTCGCACGGCTTTCTGTTCCAGTGGTACGACACCACGAACGGGCACACCATCCTGAACCCGGGCGCCGCCGACTGCTCCACCGAGACGACTCCGCAGCAGGACAACTGCTCGTTCCTCTCGGCGGTCGACAACGGCTGGTACGCGTCCGGCCTGATGGTCGCGCGCCAGGCGCTCCCCGAGTTGCGGAAGCAGATCGACGCGCTCATCGCCCCGATGGACTTCTCGATCTTCTACGACGACCGGGCGCAGACCGCCTGCAACACCAACCCGGACATCGCGGGCAACCAGCCGACCGGCCAGATGTACGGCGGCTACTACGCCGGCCAGGGCCCGGCCGGCTACCACAACGGCGCGCTCTACAGCGACCCGCGCATCGCGATGTACATCGGGATGGGCCTCCACCAGATGCCCGGCGACGTCTGGTGGCGCACCTGGCGCACCCTCCCGCCCAAGCAGTGCCCCACCGACCCGGACTTCTCGTGGCAGGGCCAGTGGCCGGTCGGCGGTGACTGGCAGAAGTACACCGACCCGCAGAGCGGCAAGGTCTTCAACGTCTGGGAGGGCCACTACACCTATCCCGGAACGTCGATGACCTTCCTGCCGACCTGGGGCGGCGGGATGTTCGAGGCGATGCTCGCGAACGAGATCGTCCCGGAGACCACGTGGGGCCAGAACGGCTTCGGCCTCGCCGACGTCCGCACGGCGCAGGTGCAGGAGAAGTACGCCACCCAGACCCTCGGCTACCCGGTCTGGGGCATGTCCCCGTCCAGCACCGCCGACGACACCGGCGGCTATGGCATCTACGGCGCGACCGGCCAGAAGTTCCCGGCCGGCCAGGCGCTCGCCCAGTGCCCCGGCTGCTCGACGGAGGACGTGGTCACCCCGCACGCGTCGTTCACGGCGCTCGGCGTGATCCCGCAGGACGCGTACGCGAACATCCAGAAGCTGCGCACACTCTACCCGGGGATCTACACGGCGGACGGCGGCTTCTACGACGCGGTCAACCCGGTCTCGGGCTCGATCGGCCACCGCCGCCTCGTGCTCGACCAGTCGATGATCATGATGTCGCTCGACAACGCCCTCCAGAACGGCGCCATCCGCCAGCACTTCGCGGACGACCCCGTGTCGTGGGCGGCGAAGACGTACCTGGGGATGGAGACGATGACGCTGAAGTAGGAATGTCGCCGGAGTGTGTGCCCCTGGTGCTCGGCGCCAGGGCACATCCGTGGTCAGTGTCGCGCCCACTCACGCCGCGCGAGAACCGCACCCACGATCGACGGCTTCCCCGCGTTCATAGTGCTGGATTCGCCTCTCCGGCCCTCCTGAGCCGGTGATCGTGACGGAAAAGGACGAAGGCGACGATGAACGCCAGCACCGAGCCGAGTGCGATCCAGTTGAACTCCCACCCCTGGGTGGTGTTCCGCCACAAGCCCGTCGCGTCATCGAGATAGCTGCACTGGTAGTAGAGGGGAAAATCGTGGAGGCCCGGCCAGACGTGCGACTCACGTGCGACGGTCGCCGGCGGCGTTTCGCGACACACGTCGCTCGGGGCATACCTCGCCCAGGTGATGTAGCGCCAGGCCACGAACAAGCCACCCGAAACCGCCGCGGACGCCAAAGACACCGAGATCGCCCGCAACGACCAGTTGCTCATCCATCACCCCCGCACCTGGCGGAAAGCGATCAGCTCTCGAATGAGCCGATACCCTTCACGTCAACGTAGTGGTGAACATCTACGCTTTGCAAATCTGTTACTTGCAGCTTAATATTTTTATTTCACGAGGCCCGCTCAGCCAGCGCCCGAGCACCCACCACGACATCTAGCACCGCCGCCGCGACGAACCCGGCCGACATCAGGAACGACAACCACGCGCTGCCCGACATCATCGTCCCGACCCCGGCCAGGAAGGTGAGGACGATCACGACGAACGCGGCGAGCGCGGCGCGCTGGGCGACGTGCTCACGACGGGCCGTCAGCCAGACCCGCACCGCCGTGACGACGACCCCGATCCCGACGAGCGCGTGGAGGCCGAGCACGATTCCCGCGACGACGCGCGCGACGCCGACGTTCTCCTCCGGGCTGCCGAGGAGGTTCGCGCCCATCCCGAGCAGGAACTGGACGGCGAGGGCGCTCAACGCCTCCAGGGATCGGCGGACGAGGTCGGCGGCGGACGGGCTGGAGGTGGGCACAGCGGACATGGGAGTCCCTTTCACTGGGCGGATCGCAACGGTCGGGCCCATCCTCGTGCGGCGCCGGAGCGCTGTCATCCGGCCGGTGGAGTAGCCGCGGTTACTCTTCCGGGAGTAGCGGCTACTCTACGTAACGTGACCAACCAGCCTCGACCGGACGACATCTCGATCGGCGGCGACATGATCCGTCTCGGGCAGTTCCTGAAGTTCGCCGGCCTCCTCGACTCCGGCGGGAACGTCAAGGAGGCCATCATCGACGGCTACGTGACCGTGAACGGCGAGGTCGACCGCCGGCGCGGGCGGCAGCTCCAGCTCGGCGACGTCGTCGGGTTCGAGGGCCGCCGCGTCCGCGTCTGCCCGTGAGCACGGATGCAGGCTGAGCAGATGAAGCTGACGCTCGACCTGCACGACATCTACAACCGCGGCGGCGACATCGACCGCGCCTTGCGCGGGATCATCGCGGAGGCTGTCGCAAAGAAGGCGCCGCTGGTCGAGATCATCCCGGGGAAGGGCTCCGGCGCGCTGAAGAAGCGGGTGCTGCGCTTCCTCGACCAGCCGGAGATCAAGGCGCAGTACCACCGGGTCGAGAAGGATTCGAAGAACTTCGGGCGGGTGTTCGTGCACTTCCGCTGGAAGTAGCGCGCGTCGGCGGCGACGTCACAGCACCCCCAGCCCGCGACCGCGCGACCCCACCGGCGACGTCCGCAGCTCCTTGCGCGTCGTCACGCCGAGCTTGGCGAACACCTTGCCCAGATGCCATTCGACGGTGCGCGGGCTGAGGTAGAGCTGCTCCCCGATCTCCGGATTGCTCCGGCCATCCGCGGCGAGCCGTGCGATGAGCGCCTCCTGTTCGGTCAGGTCCACGACGGTGTCGGGCGTTCGCGCGCGCGCCGTCTCTCCCGTCGCCGCCAGCTCGCGGCGGGTGCGTTGGGCGAACCCCTCCATGCCTGCCTCGCGGAAGAACTCGTGAGCGGCGCGCAACTGCTCGCGCGCGTCCGTCCGGCGGCCCTGCCTGCGCAGCCACTCGCCGTAGACCAGCCGGGTCCGCGCCAGCGCCACGCGGATGCGGGTGCGGCCGAGCCGGTCGAGCGACTCCACGTACGCGCCCTCGGGGTCGTCAGACCCGGCGAGGAGCGCCCGGCAGCGGGCCAGCACGCCGAGCGCCCAGTCGGTGTCCGCGGCGCGGGCGATCTCGGTCAGGCGCGCCAGCGCATCCGCGGCCCTGTCCGGCTCGTCCAGGCGGGATGCCGCCTCGATCAGCTCCGGGTACACCCACGTCGACAGCCCCAGCTCGAAGGGGTGCGCTGCCGCACGCACCGTCACCGCGAGCGCCTCCTCGTACCGGCCGAAGGCGTTCAGGAAGACGGCGGTCGTCAGCTCGGTGCCCGCAAGCCACAGTCCCTCGCCGCGAGCGGAGACGTCGGCGCGGCAGGCGTCGAGCAGTGCCCGTGCGTCTGCCTCGCGGCCTCCCCACGCGGCGCGGAGGAACGCGATGTGCGGGCTCAGCGGGTGGCCGGTCGCGGAGGTCACCGCCTCGGCCTCCGCGGCCAGCGCCAGCGCAGCCGGGAGGTCGCCCACGAAGAGCTCCACGGTGAAGCGCTCGGTCAGCGCGATCGACAGCATGCTCAGCGCGCCCGTCCTCCGCGCGAGGTCCACCTGCCGGGCGGTGAGCTCGAGCCAGGCGGCGTCGTCGCCCACAGCGCGGGCCGCGCGGGAGGCCGGCCACAGCCAGCGCAGCGCCTCCTCGTCGGAGAGCGGATCGGTCCGCACGGCGTCGAGCGCGCGGTGCAGGACCGGGACTCCGGCGGCGTACCCGCCGGTGACGAGCGAGGCGAGGCCGTCGAGCAGCAGGGCGCACCCGGACGGCGCGGCGGCGTCCGTCAGCCCGGCCGCCGCGACCGCGGTCGCGACATCGGCGAGCGCCGCGCCGCCGTCGGCGAGCCGGCCGGCGAACAGGGCTGCGGTGAACGCGTCGAGGTAGGTGTCCCTGGCGACGGTGGGGTCCAGGGTCTCGTACCGCTTCGCCGCGCTCAGCAGCAGGGCGGGTGCCTCCCTCCCCCGGGTGGATGCGAACGAGAGCCGCGCGCCGAGGAGCTGGGCGCGCGCCCGGTCGGGCTCGCCGAGCGGCCCCGCCGACGCCATCGCCAGCATGGCGCGGGCGGCGTCGGCGGCTCCGGCCTGCATGCGCGCGTCTGCCGCGTCGAGCGCCCGCCGAGCCCGGAGCGCCGGGTCGGGGGTGAGCTCCATCGACCGGGTCAGGAAGGAGCAGGCCGCCGACCAGCCGCCGCGGGCCCGCGCTCGGCCCGCGGACGCTTCGAGCTCGGCGGCCACCTCCTCGTCCAGGCCGACCGCCGCCTCCGCCCGGTGCCAGGCCCGGTCGTCGGCGTCGGCCTCATCGACGACGGCCTCCGCGAGGGCCAGGTGCGCCGCGCGCCGCTCCTGCGCTGTCGCGTCGCGGTAGACCGCCGACCGCGCCAGCGGGTGACGGAAGCGCACCTGCGCGCCGAGCTCCAGCAGCCCGGCCTCCTGCGCCGGCCCGATCGCGTCCGCGGCGATCCCTGCCCCCGCTGCCGCACGCCAGACGAGCGCGGTGTCTCCCGACGGCTCGGCCGCCGCGATCAGGGCCAGCCGCCGGGTGTCGCCGGGGAGCCGCTCGAAGCGTCGGGCGAACCCGCGCTCGATGCGTTCGGCGAGCGCGCTGCGGCCACCCTGGGCTTCGGAACCCGGTTCGGGCGCATCCACCTCCCGCGGCAGCTCCAGCAGGGCGAGCGGGTTGCCTCGGGCCTCCGCGATGATCCGGCTGCGTACCCGGTGGTCGAGCGGCCGGGCGGTCACCGCGTCGAGGAGCGCCTCCGCGTCGGCGTCGGCGAGCCCGTGCAGGTGCAGCGTCGGGAGGCCGCCGAACGCCTCGCCGCCTGACGCTGCGGTCCCGCCCCGCGGCTCTCCGCCGTCGCTCCCGTCCTCATCCCGCACCGCGAACAGCATCGCGACGCGCTCTGCCGCGAGCCGCCGCGCCACGAACGCCAGCGTCTGCGCCGAGTCGGTGTCGACCCACTGGGCATCGTCGACGACGCAGAGCAGCGGCGCGCTCTCCGCCGCCTCCGCCACGAGCCCGAGCACGGCGAGCCCCACCAGGAAGCGGTCGGGCGGGCCGCCGCTCTGCGTGCCGAGCGCCGTCCGGAGGGCCTGGCGCTGCGGCTCCGGGAGCCGGTCAGCGCGGTCGAGGAGCCGGGCGCACACCTGCTGGACGACCGCATTGGCGAGCTCGAACTCCGACTCGACGCCGGTCGCCCGCACGACCGCGAACCCGGCCGCGCGCTGCTCCGCGAAGCCGAGCAGCGCGGTCTTGCCGACGCCGGCCTCGCCGCGCAGCACCAAGACGCCGCTGCGGCCGGATGACGCCGCCGCCAGCAGCCGGTCCAGCTCTGCGCACTCGTCGCGCCGGCCGCGCAACGGGCCGAGCTCGTCCTCGATCCTCATGGCGCACCCGACCTTAGGGACTGCGGAGGGCGCTGGCAAGGGAGCGGCCCGGGCACGGACCCGGGGGTCTCCCGGGCGCGACGGGCGGCGACCGCGACGAGCATTGCCGTCATCGAAAACGAGATCTCTGGAAAGGGGATTCGATCATGAACACCACCACGAACACCACCGCCCGCTCCGCCTTCGGGATCGGGGTCGACCTCCGGGACGGCTTCGCCGAGGTCGGCGACGGCGTGACCCTGCACTACGTGGAGGCCGGCACCGGCCCGCTCGTCGTGCTGCTGCACGGCTTCCCCGAGTTCTGGTACGGCTGGCGCGACCAGATCGCGCCGCTCGTCCAGGCGGGCTACCGCGTCGTCGCGCCCGACCTCCGCGGCTACAACCTGTCGTCGAAGCCGACGGACTTCACCGATTACACCGCCGACAAGCCGGCGGCCGACATCGCGGCGCTGATCCGTGCGCTCGGCGCCGGGACAGCGGCGGTCGTCGGGCACGACTGGGGCGGCTCGATCGCCTGGACCCTGGCGATGAACTCCCCGGAGGTCGTCGAGCGCCTGGTCATCCTCAACGCCGCGCACCCGCGCAAGCTGAACGAGGGCCTGAAGAGCCCCCGCCAGCTGGAGCGGAGCTGGTACTTCTTCTACTTCCAGCTCATGGGGACCCCGGAGCGCCATGCCGCCAAGGACGACTGGGCCTTCTTCGCCCGGTTCTTCCGCGACGCCCAGCCGGCCTACACCGCGGACGAGCTGGACCGCTACCGGGAAGCCTGGTCGCAGGAGGGTGCGGCCACCGGGATGATCGACTACTACCGCGCGGCCGTGCGGCTGGGGTCGAAGCAGAAGGTGCTCACCGTCACCGCGCCGACGCTCGTCATCTGGGGAGAGCAGGACCGCTTCCTGGGCTCCGGCCTGGCCGAGCCGCACGCGGAGGACGTGCCGAACCTCGTGGCCGTCGAGCGGCTGGAGAACGCGTCGCACTGGGTGCACCACGACGAGGCGGACCGCGTGAACGGCCTCCTCATCGACTTCCTCGGCGGGGCCGGGGAGGGCGAGCGCCGCTGAGGCGGACACCACCGGCGCCGCGGTTGGGGGTTTCCCTCAAATCATCCCCTCCGCCTCGCGGAGGTTGAGGGAAGCCCCCGAAGCCGCGGCGCCGCCGATACGGAAAGGTCGGGGGCGGCGACGTCCGTTCACCGTCGCCGTCCCACCAGACAGGAGGACCACATGTCCATCAGCGAACACCCCGCACGCACCGGCCACGACGACGAGCACACCGCCGTCCGTCCGTTCACCATCGACATCCCGCAGTCCGACATCGACGACATGATGCGCCGCGTCCGCGAGACCCGGCTGCCGGAGCGCGAGACCGTCGACGACACGTCCCAGGGCGTGCGACTCCAGGTCATGCGCGACCTCAAGGAGTACTGGAAGGACGGCCACGACTGGCGCGGCGTGGAGGCGCGGCTGAACAGCCTGCCGCAGTTCGTCACCGAGATCGACGGGCTCGACATCCACTTCATCCACGTTCGGTCGCGTCACGAGGGCGCCCTGCCGATGATCGTCACCCACGGCTGGCCCGGCTCGGTCATCGAGCAGCTCAAGATCGTCGGGCCGCTCACCGACCCGACGATGTACGGTGCGAGCGCGGACGACGCGTTCGACCTGGTCATCCCGTCGCTGCCGGGGCACGGCTTCTCGGCCAAGCCCGACCGGCCGGGCTGGGATCCGATCCAGATCGCCCGCGCGTGGGCCGAGCTGATGCGGCGGCTGGGCTACGACCGGTACGTCGCCCAGGGCGGCGACTGGGGCAACGCGGTCACCGAGCAGCTCGCGCTGCTGAAGCCGGAGGGCCTCATCGGCATCCACACCAACATGCCGGCGACGGTCCCGGACGGCATTCAGGCCGCGCTCGACGCACACGAGGACCCGCCGGCCGACCTGGACGACGAGGAGCGGAACGCCTGGGACCAGCTCGCGTTCTTCGACGCGCACGGCCTTGCCTACGCGCAGGAGATGGGCAACCGCCCGCAGACGCTGTACGCGCTCGCGGACTCCCCCGTCGGCCTCGCCGCATGGATGCTCGACCACGACGCCCGCAGCTACGACCTGATAGCGCGCGTCTTCGCAGGCGGCACCGAGGGCCTCACGCGGGACGACATCCTCGACAACGTGAGCCTGTACTGGCTGACCAACACGGCGGTGTCGTCGGCGCGGCTGTACTGGGAGAGCACGCTGGCGTTCTTCGCGCCGAAGGGCGTCACACTGCCGACCGGGGTGAGCGTGTTCCCGGACGAGATCTACGCCGCCCCACGGAGCTGGGCGACGCAGGCGTACCCGAACCTCATCCACTTCAACCGGCTCGCGAAGGGCGGACACTTCGCGGCCTGGGAGCAGCCCGAGCTGTTCTCCCAGGAGCTGCGGGACACGTTCCGCTCGCTGCGATGAGCGGGACGCCCGGCGGCCTCGCGCACATCGTGGCCGGCGAACTGGAGGTCGAGTACGCGGACTCCGGTCCGCAGGACGCCCCGGCCGTCCTGCTGCTCCACGGCTGGCCGTACGACCTGCACGCGTTCGACGCGTCGGCGGCGCTGCTCGCGGATGCCGGTTACCGCGTGCTCGTCCCGAACCTGCGCGGCTACGGCGGCACGCGCTTCCTCTCGGCGGAGAGCGCCCGCAACGGGGAGCAGGCCGTGCTCGCGACGGACGCGCTGGCGTTCCTCGACGCGCTCGGCGTGGCCGACGCGATCGTCGGCGGGTTCGACTGGGGCGCGCGCACCGCGAACGTGCTCGCCGCGCTCTGGCCGGAGCGCGTCCGCGGCCAGGTCTCCGTCAGCGGGTACCTGGTCGGGAGCCAGGCGGCGAACGCGCAGCCGCTGCCTCCCGCCGCCGAGTTCACCTGGTGGTACCAGTTCTACTTCGCGACCGAGCGCGGCCGGGTCGGCTACGACCGCTTCCGCGACGACTTCACCCGGCTGATCTGGCGGACGGCCTCACCGCAGTGGGAGTTCTCCGACGAGACGTTCGCACGCACGGCGGCCTCGTTCGCGAACCCCGACCATGTGGCGATCGTCATCCACAACTACCGGTGGCGGCTGGGGCTGGCGGACGGCGATCCGGCACTGGGGGAGCTGGAGGAGCGCCTGGCGGCACGGCCGCCGATCGGGGTGCCCACGATCACTCTGGAGGGCGACGCGAACGGGGCGCCGCATCCCGAGGCCGCCGCCTACCGGGACCGGTTCACCGGTCCGTACGAGCACAGGGTCGCCTCCGGCGGCGTCGGCCATGACCTCCCGCAGGAGGCGCCGCAGGTGTTCGCGGACGCGGTCGTCGCCGTCGACCGGATGGCCAGCGAGGCCGGGCGGCAGCGGGAGGGGGTGCGCCGTGTCTGACGAGGATGGGCAGCGCCGGCCGTTCCGCTCGCTCCTGCACCGCCGGCCCGACGACGACCGGGATCACCTCCCGGACGAGGGCGCGCTCGCGCCGTTCACCCGCGCCACGGCCTGGCTGAACTCGCCGCCGCTGACCCCGGCCGGTCTCCGGGGGCGCGTCGTCCTGGTCGACTTCTGGACGTTCACCTGCGTCAACTGGCTGCGCACGGCGCCGTACCTGAGGGCGTGGCACGCGAAGTACGCGAGCGCGGGCCTGACCGTGATCGGCGTCCACACTCCCGAGTTCGGCTTCGAGCACGACCTCCCGACCGTGACGGACCGGGTGCGGCAGCTCGGGATCGAGTACCCCGTCGCGGTGGACAGCGATTACGGCGTGTGGGGCGACTTCGACAACCACTACTGGCCCGCCCTGTATGTCGCGGACGCGGATGGCCGGCTGCGCTACCACCGCTTCGGCGAGGGCGAGTACGCGATGACCGAGATGGTCCTCCAGGAGCTGCTGCGCGACGCCGGTGCGGACCTCGACGGTTCCCTCATCATGCCGGACGCGCGCGGCCTGGAGGTCGCGGCCGACTGGCCGACCCTCCGCTCGCCCGAGACCTACCTCGGCTACGGCCAGAGCAGCGGCTTCGTGTCGGAGGACGCCGGCCTCTACGACCTGTCGAGCGTCTACCCCGGCGGCGCGCGGCTGACCCTGAACGAGTGGGACCTCACCGGCCGCTGGACGCAGACCCGCGCCGCCGCGGTGTCCGGCGGGGCGGACGGGCGTGTCTCCTTCGCCTTCCACGCCCGCGACGTCAACCTCGTCATGGGACCGGCGGCCGGCCGCGGCGCCGTGCCGTTCCGCGTGCTGCTCGACGGGAGGCCGCCGGGCGAGGCCCACGGCACCGACATCGACGCCGCCGGGAACGGCGTCCTCGACCAGCAGAACACCTACCAGCTCATCCGCCAGCCGGGGCCCATCGCGACGCGCCTGGTCGAACTGGTCTTCCCGGACGGAGGCGCCGAGGCCTACTGCTTCACCTTCGGCTGAGCCCGCCGGTCACACCACCCCGTGCCGCAGCGCGAACGCCGTGGCCTCGCTCCGCCGCGCCACCCCGATCTTGCGGTACATCGAGGTGATGTGCCGCTCGACGGTCCGGTCGCTCAGCCAGAGGACGGCGGCGATCTCCTTGTTGCTGAGCCCTTGCGCGAGCAGCCGGAGCACTTCGGCCTCCCGGTCGGTGAGGGCGGGCGAGCCGTCCCGCACCGCGGTCGTGTCCGGCAGCCCCGCATCGTGGATCGTGCGCGCGAGGGCGGCGAGCTCGGGCGCGACCTGGTCTGCGAGCGAGCGCAGGAGCTCCTGCAGGTGGAGCAGGGCGTCCTCGGCCGCCCGCCTCGCGGCCGCTTCCTGCTCGAGTCGCTGCGCCGCGTGGATCGCGATCGCCGCCTGGCCGACCGCGGCGCGCAGGAGCTGTCGCTCGTCGGCGGTCGGGAAGCCCGGCCGGGAGGCCGAGACGACCACCACACCGCTCTCCCACGGCAGGGCCACCGGCAGGGCGACCACGCGTCGCGAGGCGACCTCCCCCGGCTCGGAACCGGCGACCACGATCCCCGCGCCGCGCGCTGCGACGCGCTGCAGCATCCGCGCCAGCTCGCGCGGAGGACGCGACCCGGCCGGCCGCCACACTTCGAGCGCGTCCCCGCCGGCGTCCACGAACCGCGCGAAGGCGCTGTCGAGCCGCAGCACACCGAAGAGGACGCTCAGCAGCCCGTTCGCGATCTCGCGCGGCTCGCGGTCCACCCACAGCGCCGGGAGGGCCAGGAGCGCGCTCACGTCCCCCGCCCATCCCCGAGCGTCCGCCTCCAGCGAGTCCGCGCCCATCAGCGCCGTGCACCCTCCCGGGCCGCCGGTGTCGCGGTGCGGCCACAACGGACATCCTGGAGGGTGCGCGGCCGCGCGGCAAGGCTACGCGCTCAGGCGCGGATAGTCCGTGTACCCCTCGGCGCCCGCCCCGTAGAACGTCGCCGCGTTGGGCTCGTTCTCCGGGTGCTCGCCCTTCCAGCGCTCCACGAGGTCGGGGTTCGCGATCGCGAGACGGCCGACGGCCACCGCGTCCGCGTGCGCGTCCTCCACCAGCGCGATCGCCTCGTCACGCGAGGTGACCGAGCCGAACCCGCTGTTGACGATGAAGGGGCCGCCAAAGCGCTCGCGCAGGTCCTGGACCAGCGGGCCGGTGGGGTCGCCGTGCAGCACGCTCACGTAGGCGAGGCCGAGCGGCGCGAGCCCGTCCACCACGGCCTCGTACGTGGCGGTGGCGTCGGCGAGGTCTGTCTCGAAAACGTCCTGGATGTTGTGCATCGGCGACAGCCGGATGCCCACGCGTCCGGCGCCGACGGCCGCGGCGATCGCGGAGGTCACCTCGACCACGAAACGCGCCCGCGCCTCCGGGGAGCCGCCGTACTGGTCGTCGCGGACGTTGGAGACCGGCGAGAGGAACTGGTGCAGCAGGTAGCCGTTGGCGCCGTGCACCTCCACCCCGTCGAGGCCGGCGGCGATGGCGTTCTTCGCGGCCAGGACGAACTCGTCGCGGACCGTGGCGAGCTCCTCGGTGGTGAGCGCGTGCGGCACCGGGAAGGCGACCTTCCCGGTCGTCGTGCGCGTCTCCCCGTCGATCGCGACGGCGCTCGGGGCGACGACGCGGTCCGCCCCGTTGATCAGCGGGTGCGAGACGCGGCCGCTGTGCATGAGCTGCATGACGATGCGGCCGCCCTCGGCGTGCACGGCGTCGGCGACGGCGCGCCAGCCGGCGATCTGCTCGTCTGTGACGATGCCGGGCTGACCCGGGTAGGCGCGCGACTCGTGGCTCGGGTAGGTCCCCTCGGTGATGATCAGGCCCACGCTCGCCCGCTGCGCGTAGTGTTCCGCCACCAGCGGCCCCGGGATGCCGGCCTCACCCGAACGCGTGCGGGTGAGCGGCGCCATCACGACGCGGTTGGGAAGGTGGAGGTCGCCGAGCGAAACAGAGGAGAACAGATCCATCGAGGCATGCCTTTCGGTGTGCGGACACGTTGCGGCTGCGCGGTCGGGCGCAGCCTTTGAGGCGAACAGCCGTCGCGGATGCTCTATTCCGATTCCGGAGTCGGAATCGAGCAGCTAGGTTCGCACTATGCCGCAGTCGCGATGGAAGGCCCCTCTGATCGCCCTCGCGATCGTCGTCGGCCTCGGCGGAACGCTCGCCGGCGGGCTCGCGCTGTTGAGCCTTCCCTCGCCCGCCCCGACTCCGCACCATCCGGTCCCGGGCCCCGACGCCACGCTTTCCGCGACGGCGCAGGCCTATATGGAGGCGGCGAAGGACAACGACTGCGGCATGACCCTCGCCCTCACCACCTCCAACACGACCGCATGGTGCGACGGTCCGCGGCTGCTCTCGTACCGGTTTCTCGGCCGCACCGGCGACGACGGCGAATGCATGGAGTACTCGATCACCACCGACCGCGGCCTCGACGGCACCGACCAGGGCGGGACCGAAGGCTGGTCGTTCTGCTACCGCCAGACGAAGGCGGGCTGGCGGCTCTGGGACCAGGGCCAGGGCTGATCCCCCGGGGAGGGCAGCGGACCAGGAAGTCGACTAGACGACTCCGCGCAGGAGGCCGCTGACGACGCCGAGCGGTGAGATCGGGAGGGTCGGAAGCGGCACGGGCGGCGCCGGCACCTGGACGACCGGCGGCGGGGTGGCCGGCGCCGCCGGCGCCGACGGGGCCGACGGGGCGGGCACCGGCGCCGGTGGGGCGGGCACGGCGCCACCGCTCCCGGCAGCGCCGCCGCCTCCGGCTCCGCTTCCGGCTGTGCCCGGGTTTCCTGTCCCGCCCGTGCTCCCGGCTCCGCCCGTTGCCGGGGTCACGCCCGACCCGGCCGGCGCCGAGACGGTTGCAGGGCCGGTCGTCCCGGCCGCGTTCTGAGGAGGCGTCGAGACAGTGGATCCCGCCGGTGCGACCGTCAGCGCGATCGTCGCTCCCCTCGCAGCGTGCGCTCCCGCGCCCGGGGTCTGGCCAGTCACGACGTCGTCCGTCCGGCCCGCCGCGGGCTCCCCGGACGCGGTGCGGAACACCACTGAGAACCCGCGCTCGCGCAACGTATCCCTGGCGCGGGACTCCGACAGCCCGATCACGTTCGGCACGGACAGAGCGACGACAGGGGACACACCAGGCGCGTGAGCATCGGAATGGGCAGGCGCCGGCGCCAGATCGGCCGTGACCAGTGGGGTGACGACGAGCGCCGCCACCAGCGCGGCGGTCGCGACAGCACCGGTCCGGTAGGGGTG
Source organism: Microbacterium sp. X-17 (assembly GCF_039615055.1). Taxonomy (NCBI): domain Bacteria; kingdom Bacillati; phylum Actinomycetota; class Actinomycetes; order Micrococcales; family Microbacteriaceae; genus Microbacterium; species Microbacterium sp. X-17. Next base: position 356,584 of record NZ_JBDHNI010000001.1, on the reverse strand, counting down.
TTCGACGATGACGTCGCCGACACGCCTGAGGCCGCCGGCCCGCGCGTTGTGCCTGCCCGCCATTGTCCCTTCCCTACTGATGATCGAGACGGCGGGCGTAGCGCCAGCCGACCGCGGCGACAGTACGCCTCCCGCGCCGGATCCGGGAGGGACGCCCAGGAGGCTGCCAGGTCCGGCGGCCACCGAACAGGTCCCGGATCCGGCATAGCCGCGAGCGAAGCCCGCTCCTATACTTTCGCCCGAAACGGCAGACACCCCACCCGAAGGAGACCGACATGACCGATGCGACATCCACTCCCGCCGACGGGACCGGCACGGATGACGAGGCCGTCAGCGTGACGGCAGCGGGCATCAGCGACGGCGCCTACACCCTGATCGCCGCCGATTTCTCGGACACCGACATCGCGATGGAGGCGTACGAAGCGCTCAAGACGGTCGAGGACGGCGCGACCGTGAAGATCGACGGGGTCGTCGTCGTCAGACGGGACGCCGGCGGCAAGCTCGAAGTGCAGAAGGCCACCGACCACAGCACCCGCGACGGCCTCACCTGGGGCGCTGTCGGCGGCGCGGTCCTGGGCGTCCTGTTCCCGCCGTCGATCATCGGCAGCGCGCTGGTAGTGGGCGCAGGCGGCGGAATCATCGGCAAGCTGCGCGAGCGCCACCACAAGAAGGAACTGGCGAAGGAGCTCGAGGACGCGATCGCCCCGGGCCACTCCGGCATCATCTCACTGGTCTCCGACCCCGGCGAGGTCAAGATCCGCAAGGCACTGGAAAAGGCCGACCGGATCGTCGAGAAGGCTGTGGACGATGCCGCCGCTGCGGACATCAAGGCGGCGGGCAAGGATGGGGACAGCGCGGCCGACTCCGGCGCCGCGGCGGATGCACCCGCCGCCGAGGGCGACTCCGCCGACAAGAAATAGAACTGCCGCCCAGAGGCGCTCCCGGGAAAGCGGGCCTGCGACCCGCGGCCCTCCGCGGCGAGTCGTAACGACGATCCGGCGGCCGCGCCGCGAAGGGCACGACCGCCGGACGTGTGGGAGAGGACTACTGCGCCGCCACCAGTTGGCCGACGTATCCGGGAGCGTTCGGGCTGCCCCAACCGGTTGTCAGGTCGTAACCGGAGGTCGTCGGGTACCCCGGCACCGGGTCGGGCGTGACGAATCCGTCGGATCCGAGGTCCCAGATGCGGTTGTTCTGCAGCACGCCGCTCGGCGTCGTCCCGTAGGTGTGCGGGACGATGTCGTTGAACGCGGCCGACTTGTCGAACGAGGCACCGTAGATCACCGGGTTCAGGAATCCGATCGGCCCCTTGCCCGCTGCCGCACGCTGCTGGTTGCCGATCGCGGTGATGGCGGCGAACTGCGGTGACGCAGCAGAGGTTCCACCGTACACACCCCAGCGCGGGCCGCCGTAGAGCGTCGGGAAGTAGGTCTCGTACGTGAGCACGCCACCGTTCACCGCCGCGTTGAAGGCCACATCAGGCACGCCGCGCTTTCCGCCGACCACGCCGGACACTGTGCTCTGGTAGGACGGGCGGGCGTAGACGGTCGAGAGGCCGCCACCCGTTCCGATTCCCTCGAAGCTCTCGTTCCAGACGTTCTCCGAGCTGCCGCCGCTGGTCCACGACCAGTAAGCCGGGTTACGCGCACCCGAAGCGAGGAACGGCATGTCCTGGGTGGGGGCCCACTGCCATCCCGACATCACCTGCGTGCCGCCGACCGACGTCACGTACGGCGAGACGTTCGGGTAGCTCACCTCGGGGGTCGAGCCGACCGTCGTCTGACGGTGCGACCGGGTGACACCGGTCGATCCGTTGTCGCCGGCGGAGGAGAAGAACGTGTCGCCCTTCGCCTGCCCGCGCTGGAACGTCTGGTCGAACTTCGCGAACTGCGCGGCCGCGGCTCCCCCGAACGCCTGCTCGTCGGTGCCGAAGGACATCGAGAACACGGTGCCTGATGGGTACGCTCCGACAGCCCAGTCGATCGCTTTCATGAGGTTCGGCAGGCCCTGGACGCCCTGGGTCTCGGCGGGAGGAGTGGCGACGAGCACGATGTGCGCCTTGGGAGCCATGGCGTACGCCCACTCGATGTCGAGACTCGCCTCACCGGCCCAGCCCGCGGCCGAGTTCGGGCCGGACTGACCGACTCCGTTTCCGGTGGGGTTCTTGTAGTCGGGTTGGCCGAGGGGGTACACCTCGCTGAAGTCGGGTGTGGGGCCACCGTAGGTGCTGGCGAAGAACGACAGGTCGTTCGCTCCCGTCGGCGTGCCGTACGCGTCGACCAGCACGATCGTCTGTCCGGCGCCGTCGTTGCTCGACGCGAGCGGACCGAGGCCGTAGAACGAGCGCAGCTGGTCGGGTCCGTAGCAGTGGAGCGTGGTCGACACCCGGTTGTCGGGTGCGGGCCGCTGGCACGAGACGGCACCCTGGGCGCTCGTCGCGTCGGTGAACGCCGAGTCGGGTGCGCGCAGCGCCATCGGCTGCACGGACGCGGAGGACGCGACCGGCGGCGGAGTCGGAGCGCTGAACGCGGTGGCGCCGAGTGCGGCGATACCGAGCGCGGCGGCAAGGATTGCGGATCTATTCTTCATCGAACTTCACAACCTCCTCTTGAGAGTCGCGCGGGAGGCGCTGGCGCTTGTGACGCGGCGCTGCTCGTGCGCGCAATTGGCAAGAAAGTATCACCGCTGAGAACGGCCTGTCTACGCCCGACCGAGGGGCCTGCCGCCTCGTCCGTGAACCTTCTTCTTCTCACCACCCGTCCTGCGCCACCCGCTTCAGCGTCGGCCATGCAGTTGCTCACATGATCGCTCAGATGTTCTGTTACCGCTGCGTTACCACAGGGCACGAGCGGTAACACGGAAAACCCCCGCATCCCTGTAAACACAGGGATCGCGGGGGTTTTTCGTGGCGGTACCGGTGGGATTTGAACCCGATCCCTGCTCTTGAATTTTCGGGGCACTCAGATTAAATCGCTGGTCAGTCGATTGATTTGAGTCACGTATGATCACGTTGAATCATTTAGAGTCACGTACGGTTGTGGGCAAAACGTGGGCAAACGAAAGAACCCGCGCCCCTGCCTATCCCTGAGCCGGCGGTGTCGGCTCGCCCAGCGAGAGCATGAGGCGGTTGGCCCAGTTGAAGAAGGCGGCGCCGTTTATCGCGTCGATGATCGCGAGGTCGTCGAGTCCGGCATCGCGCAGCGCCTGCACATGGCTGGAGCCGAACTCGTCCGGGATGCGTGTCAGCGCGACCGACGCGTCGATCACGGCGCGCCACTGCGGGTCGTCCTGCTGCGCGGCGGTGCCCTCGTCGAGGAGGCGCTGCACGTCGTCCTGCCGCTTGGAGTGGTGACTGGCGAAGCGCGAATGCACCGAGGCGCAGAAGATGCAGCCGTTGGTGCGGGAGGCCGCGGTGGCCGACAGTTCGCGCAGCGCGCGGGTCAGGCCGCCCTTCTCGTTGTAGAAGATGTCGTTGTCGGTGCGGGTGCGCGCGCCGAGGATGTCCGGGTCGCGGACGAGCAACCGGAAGTACGGGCTGTTCGCGCGGCCCTTGTCGACCAAGCCTTCGTAGTGGCGCTCGGTCAGCTCCTCCAGGGGCAGCGGCTCGAGCCATGCCTCCCACCCGAGTTGCTCCTGCGTGAAGGCGTTCGGCGCTTCGATCTCGGTGCGGGTGCTGGTCTCGCTCATGCGAGGTCTCCTTTCAGGACGGTGAGCCCCGCGACCACGCGGAGCTGGAAGCTGAGGAACGCGACGAGCTGCGACAGGGTGACGATGCCGGTGGTCGACCAGCCGGCGTCGAGCAGCTCCTGGAGGGCGTCGGCCGAGGCATCGCGCGGCCGGTAGACGAGCAGGTGGGTGTGCGCGAGGGCGGCGGTGAGGCGCGGGCCGGCGGCGGCGGCCAGCTCGGGCGACGGCTGCCAGTGGAGGCCGTCCACGTTCTCGACGGTGAGCGGGCCGTCGGGGTAGTCCCCGCACGGCCCCTCGGTTAGCGCGCCGGGCAGCGCGCCCGCCAGCACCGCGAGCAGTCCCGCGTCCTCCGCGGCCAGGAGGTCGCGGTAGTACGACGCGGTCGGCGACTTCGAGAGGGCGACGGTCCAGTAGGCGACGGCGAGCCGCTCTCGCTGGGAGACGTCCGTCAGTTCCGATGAGCGCAGCAGCGCGTCGAAGCTGGCCTGCGCGTTGGCGCGGGCGTTGGGGCGCTGCTCGCGCAGGGTGTCGAGCGGGTCGCCCGGCTGGATGCCGACCAGGTGGTCGATGACGTCGGTGGTCATGGAGGTCCTTTCGATGGTGGACGGATCAGAGGAGGAGGACTCAGCGCACCGCGACCGCCGGCGCGGCCGGCGACCAGTCGAGCAGTTCGCGCCCGACCTCCGCGGTGAGCTCGATGGAGCGCAGCACCGTCTCGTGCGGCGGGTCGACGGGATGCGGCTGGAACGCCACGTCGGTCGTCAGCGCGATGACCGCGTCGGCGCCGAGGGTGGTGAGCACCTGTTCCGGCGTGCCGATGTGTATGTCGAGCCAGGCCAGCAGTTCCGTGTCGGTCGTGCCCTGCGGGACGGCAAGCCCCTGCGAGTCGACGAATGCACGCCCGCGGTCGATCGCGCGCCGGATCCACGAGGCCGCCTCCGCCTCCGTGTCGACCACGAGCACCGAGCGGGAGGCCAGGATGCGCGGCGCGGCGCCGTCGGGCAGCGCTGTGAGGTAGGCGTCGACGACCGCCTGCTGCAGCTGCGGCGAAGAGGGTGCGTCCCACTCCCGGCGGGGCTGGGTGCGCGAGAGCATGAGGCCGTTGCCGCGGCGGCCGATGCGGGCGGCGCCCTCGGCCGAGAACGTCGCCTCCCACACGACGTCGAGCACCGAGGGCGCGGCCGGGTACAACACGCCGCCGTCGGAGGTCAGCTGGTCTCCTCGTAGGGCGGCGATCAGCGCCTCCCTGTGCCGGTCGTAGATCGCGGCGCGGTCGGCCGGGTCGTGCCCGAAGGGTGGGAACGACGAGGGCGTGCCGCCGGAGCCGATGCCGAGCTCCAGCCGGCCGCCGGAGAGCAGGTGCAGCACGGCGGCGTCCTCCGCCACCCGCAGGGGCGCCTCCAGGGGCAGCGTCACGATGCCGGTGCCGAGCCCGATGCGGGAGGTCAGCACCGCCGCCTGGGCCAGTAGCACGAACGGCGACGGGAGGCCGCCCTCCGCCTCGTGGAAGTGGTGCTGGGCGACCCAGACCGTGTCGAGCCCCACCTCCTCGGCTCGCACGAACTGGTCGAGCGCATTGCGGTAGCGCTGCAGTGCCGTGCCGTCGTCGAGTAGGCGGGTGAAGAACCCGAGCCGTTGGCGTGAAGGTCCGGTCATTCGCGGGCCGCCTTTCCCAAGTAGGCCTCCTGGATCTGCGGGTCGTCCAGTAGCTCGCGTGCCGTGCCCTGCAGCACGATCGCGCCCGTCGCGAGCACGTAGCCCCGGGAGGCGATGGAGAGCGCCAGCTCGGCCTGCTGCTCGACGAACAGCACGGCCACGCCGAGCTCGCTGTTGATGCGCACGATCTCGTCGAGCACCTGGTCGACGAGTTTCGGCGAGAGACCCATGGTCGGCTCGTCCATGCAGACGAGCTTCGGGCGGCTCATCAGGGCGCGCGCGAACGCGAGCATCTGCTGCTCGCCGCCGGAGAGCGTGCCGGCCTGCTGCCTGCGGCGCTCGGCCAGGCGGGGGAAGTGCGTGCGCATCCGGTCGAGGTCCTCGGCGATGGCGGTCTTGTCGGCGCGCGAGCGCGAGCGGCGCGTGTACGCACCTGCGATCAGGTTCTCGTCCACCGTCATCTCGGGGAAGACCCGCCGCGCCTCCGGCACCGACGCGATCCCGCCGGCGACCCGGTGCCGTGTGGAGGCGTGGGTGATGTCGTCGCCGGCGAAGCGCACGGTGCCCGACTTCGGCCGCACGAGCCCCAGGATGGTCTTCATCGTGGTGGACTTGCCGCTCGCGTTGCCGCCGAGCAGCGAGACGATCTCGCCCTCCCCCACCGTCAGCGAGTTGCCGCGCAGAGCGTGGAAGGGGCCGTAGTAGACGTTCACGTCCTCCAGTGCCAGCAGGTCGGTCATGCCAGGTCCACCCCTCCCAGTCCTCGGCGGCGTCCGAGGTAGGCCTCCACCACCGCGGTGTCACTGCGCACCTCGTCCGGGCGTCCCTCCGCAATGATGCGGCCGCCGTCCATGACGATCACGCGGTCGGACACCGTCATGACGAGGTCGAGCTTGTGCTCGACGAGCAGGATGCTCTGCCCGGCCGACTTGAGCTCGAGGAGCTGCGCGAGCACCTCGGCGGTCTCGGACTGGTTCATGCCGGCGGTCGGCTCGTCGAGCACCAGCAGTTTCGGCTCCAGCGCCAGCGCGCGGGCGATCTCGGTGCGACGGCGGTTGGCGTAGCTCAGCGAGTACGCCGGGTCGTCGCGGCGCGGGCCGAGCCGGGCCTCGAACCGGTCGATCTCCGACTCGACGGCCGCGTCGATCGCGGCCCGCTCGCGGCGGGAGGCCGGGGTGCCGACGATGGCGATGTACAGCTCGGCGAGCAGCGGGATCCAGCGCAGCAGGAACAGGTTCGACAGCCTCCGAAACGGCCGGTGCGCCCGCAGCGTGGTGTGGAGGCCGACCTCGATGTTGTCGGCCACCGACAGCGTCGCGAACACCCGCCCGTTCTGGAAGGTGCGGGCGACGCCGTGCTCGGCGATGCGGGCGCTGTCGGCGCGCTCGATCCGCTCGCCGTCGAGGGTGATGGTGCCGCCGTTCGGCCGGATCGCGCCGGTCACCAGGTTGAGCGTCGTGGTCTTGCCCGACCCGTTCGGGCCGATGATCGACACGACCTCTCCGCGGTGCACGGAGAAGGTGATCCCATCGACGGCCTTGAGCCCGTCGAAGTGGCGTTCCAGCTTCTGGACGCTCAGCAGCGTGCCGTTCGTTCCGTGCGCGCTCATGAGTTCCTCACTAGGATGCCGCCGGGGCGGAAGCGGACGACCAGGATCAGCACCAGGCCGTAGACGATGATGCGCAGCTCCGGGGTGAACCGCAGCAGCTCCATCGCGCCGATCAGGATGATCGAGCCGACGACCGCGCCGTAGGGGAGGTTGATCCCGCCGAGGATCACGATGGTCACCACCAGCAGCGACATCAGCATCGTGAAGATGGTGGGGTCGATGTAGGTGTACTGGTGGGCGAGCAGCGAGCCCCCGATCCCGGCGAAGAAGCCGGAGACGGCGAACGCCAGCGCCTTGTAGTCGCGTCCGCGGACGCCCGACGACAGCGCGGCCACCTCGTCGGAGCCGACCGACGAGATCACCTTGCCGAGGTGCGAGCTCCGCAGCCGCCACATCACGATCAGGGTGATCACGAGCACGCCGAAGTCGATCCAGTAGTAGGCCTGCGGAGTGTTCAGCGGCGTCCCGAACCACTCGGGAACCGGGATGTTGTAGAGCCCCTGCGGCAGGATCAGCTGGATGACGGCGACGATCGCGATGCCGAGTCCGAGCGTGGCGATGGACACGTAGTGCCCCTTCACGCCCCAGATCGGCGACGCCAGGATCGACGCCACCACCGCCGCGGCGAGGCCGGCCAGCGGCAGTGCCACCCAGAACGGCACGTGAACGTACAGCGTGAGCAGTGCGGAGGCGTACGCGCCGATCGCGATCGGGCCGGCCTGGCCCAGCGCGAGCACACCGGCCTGCCCGGCGGTCACCGTGAAGCCCGCCGCGATGATCGCGTAGACCAGCACCTGGGTGCCGGTGGTCAGGAGGTAGTCGTTGCCGAAGACCGGCACAGCGATTCCGAGCACCACGAACGCGAGCGGCCACACCCAGCGCGGGATCCGCAGCGGCCGGCCCTTGCCGAGGAACGTGCCGGTGAGCGGTTCCGTGGAGATCAGCGGCACCTTGCCGAAGAACCCGCCCGGCCTCACGATCAGCACGACGATGAGGATGACGAACACGATGATCTCGCGCGCCGTGTCGCCGAAGAAGTGGATGCCGAACGCCTCCAGGATGCCGAGAACGAAGCCGCCGATCACCGCCCCGACGAGCGAGCCCAGGCCGCCGAGCGTGGCGGCCACGAACGATGTGAGCCCGACATCCAGCCCCGAGCTGGGGTTCGCGACGCCCACGTAGAGGGCGATGAAGACGCCGGCGAGGCCGCCGAGCGCCGAGGCGATCACGAACGACAAGTGCTGCACCTGGCCGACCGGGATGCCCATCTGCAGGGCGGCTTCCTGGTCCTGGGCGGTGGCGCGGATGGCCCGCCCGATCTTCCCGTACTTCAGGAACACGGTCATCACGACCATCACCGCGGCGGTCGTGCCGAGCATCACCACGTCGGAGGTGCCGAAGCGCATGTTCCCGATGTGCAAGTTGGAGGTGGGCAGCACCTCCGGGAAGACGCGGAACTGCGCCGTGAACGCGACCTGCGATGCGTTGTCGAGGATCAGCGAGATGGCGTAGGTGCTGAGCATCGCCGCCAGCGGCAGGTACTTCGCCAGCGGGCGGACGACGGTCACGTTGATCAGCAGGCCGATCGCGCCGCAGACGAGGAGCACTGCCAGGAGCGCCAGCCAGAATGGCAGTCCCAGCTTCACCACGAAGAACCAGGACAGCATCGCGCCCAGCCCGAAGAAGGAGAACTGGGCGAAGTTGACGACGTTCATGACGCCGAAGACGAGGGAGATGCCGACCGCTCCGAGGGCGTAGACGTTCCCTCGGAGCAGGCCGGCGATCAGTGTGTCGAGCATGATGTGCGCTTCAACGGGCTCAGCCGTTGTACGCGACCCACTTCCCGTCCTTGAGGATGCTCGGGGTGAGCTGCGGGGAGGCGACGCGGCGGGTCGACTGGTCGAAGGTGATCTTCCCGTAGACGACGCTCGGCACGTCCGTGACCTTCTTGAACCCCGCGAGGATGCCCTCCCGCGTGGTGCCGCCGATCTTCGCGGCGGCGACCGCGACGTGGAGAGCGTCGTATGCGCCGGCCTCGAAGCCTGTGACCTCGGACTCGTTCGGGTACTTCTTCTTGAACGCCTTCACGAAGTCCTGCACCTCCTTCGACGGATTGGTGGCGAGGAACTCGGCGCCGTTGATCGCGCCCTCGGCGTCCTTGGTGCCGTCGAACGACTGCTCGTCCTGGCCGCCGTAGAAGGTGCCGTCGTAGCCGATCGCGCGCAGCTGGGTGACGAGTTTCGCGGCGTCCGGGCCGTAGCCGATGTGCACGAAGGCCTCCGGCTTGCCTGCGACGGCCTTGGTGAGCGACGGCCGGTAGTCGTCGGAGGTGTCGAGCACGCCCTCCGCGTCGGTGATCTTCAGGCCGATCTTCTTGGCCTCGTCCTTGAACGCGGTGAACGCCGGGATTCCCCAGTCGGCGGTGTTCAGGTAGGTGACGCCGACGGACTTGATGCCCTGCTTCTTGATGTAGTCGGCCGTCCACGTGTAGGTGGCGCTGGTAGTGATGGAGGTCGACCACTGGTACTGCGTGCCCTTGGCGGTGAAGTCCGGGTTCGAGTTGTTGAAGCCGTACTGCAGCAGCTTGCCCGCCGTGTAGATCGGCGAGGCCGGGATGGAGGCCGCCGACGAGTAGTCGCCGAACACGAGGCTGACGCTGTCGTCGCCGACGAACTTCTGCGCGACCGCGACCGACTGCTTCGGGTCGGACTGCGAGTCCTCGTACTTGAGGGAGACAGGGTGACCGTTGATGCCGCCCTTCGCGTTGACCTCCTCGACGGCAAGGTCGAAGGCCTCCTTGAACTGCTCGCCGTACTGCGCGTACTGACCGGTCACGGCGGCGGAGACGCCGAAGTAGACGGGGCTCTTGCCGGAGGAGCCTCCGGTAGCGGCCGAGGATTCGCTCGCGCAGGCGGCGAGACCTGCGACGGTGAGTGCGGCGACGGAGACGACGGCTGCGCTCCGGAGGATTCTCTTCATGCTGGTTCCTTCACATCGGGCTGAGGATGACGCGGGATCAGGGGTGCGTCGCCGACGTTAGGACCGCCTCGGGTGCAGGCGCACCCCCCACCGTCACAAACGGTTGCGATTGTTAACACGCGTCATACAGTTTGCGGACGCGCACATCCGCAAGGCGGCCGCAACCATCTGGCAGCAGTGCCCGAATCACCTCGCCAAAAGCCAAACCGCGGCTGATCATCAGCTGCAATTCCCAGTGTTGGACGGGTCTGTAACTAGGCCAGGAATCGAACTCGCGACACCACGATTAGGTTCCTGCAGAACATCTAGGGTCGCGTAAGGCGAGATTCGCTTGATTTTCCGCTGATTTCGATCGCAGATGCATCATTAGAGCGGCCCTCGATCTGCTTCAATGTGCGGGGTAAGTGCGGGGTTGGTCCAGCCAGTCAGGAGCGGCAACAGCGTACGGGGACGGACTGAACCGTCTTCGCGATCGGCCCGCGAACCTAGGTCGGGCGACGGAGCGCTAGAACGAATGGCGCCCACCGACTCGCATTCTTGAAGCGTCGCTCTTCAAGCTTGAGCAGTCCCCGCACTGCGGGGACCCCCACCGATGTTCGTGGGGCCGCGCGCAGCGCTCGGGTTCCCTCCGCCGCGAGGGATCCTGCTGCCAGCTCCAGCGCTGCGTTCGACATGACGAGCCTGAACATGGAAATGCGGCCTCCGTCAGTGTCGAGCCGCTTCGTCACGACGCGCGGGCGTGCGCGACGAGTACAGCTGGGCGAGGAAAGCGTTGTGCTCGGCCTGGCGCTCGTAGCCGGCGCTGTCGCGCGTACAGTCCGGGCACCAATGGCCGCCGATGAGGAGCAGGAACGGACTGGCGGCGAAGATGTGGCCGAACGCGCAGCTCCAGATCAGCGGCTCGCGAGGGCGCCCCACCTGAACGACCGGGGAGACGAGTTCGCCGCCGCGGAACTCGGCAGCGTGCACGTAATCGGTGCGATCCCAGTCCTCGGGCGTTTTGCGTTCGTCGAAGCCGTGGTCGAGGCACGACGGCACTCGCGAGGGTTCAGGCACGGTGAACCTCGTCCAGTCGCCGATGGCCTGCCATGCCTCGAGCGACCCGAAATGAGCGCGGATCGCCGCATCGTCATGGTGAGCGATGGCGTGCATAGTGCCGCGCGGCTTCCGTGTGAGCGGTCGCATGACGAGGTGCTTCACGATCCACCCCGGTACGCGACCGGCCGACCGGACAGAGTTGGGCAGCGTCGCGACAGCGCGCTCGAACGCCTGATCGAACGTGTCTTTCCGGAACGGGACGAGCTCGTGGAGTCTGTCGCTGTCGGTGTACCAGTGTCCGTGGAAGTTCTGGGTGGCGAACCAGTTGCGGTTGTACCAGCCGCGCACGTCGGCGACGCCGAGAGCGCCGCTGATGGCGGTCTGAAGCTGCCAGTTCGTCAGCCGCCACTCCTCACCGCCGCCAATGTTGTAGATGCCGCCCCAGAACTCGTCGGGCAGGTCGCGTTCGGCTATGCCGGCGAGCAGCCGTGCGGAGTCCTCGGCGGTCGCCCACTCCATGACGCCGCCCAGGGTGGAGTGGGTCATGATCGGGTCGCGGAGCGCGAGCATCCCGGGGTGGAAGATGCCGGTCTGACGCAACCACGCCCACTTCGGCAGCTTCGACTCGATCAGCAGTTTCTCGGCGACGACCTTCGTTTGCCCGTACTCGTCGAACTGCGACACACGGATGGGGTCGCCGACACGTCCCCAGTGGATCGGGGGTGTTCGGTCGCCGGTCTCCGCGACCGAACCGATGCCCACGACCCCGACCGATCCGGGGTCGGACAGCGCCGCGACCGCGCGGATGAGGTTCTGCATGCTTCCGATGTTCACGCGCTGCGCGAGCTCGGGGTGCTGGTCGGCGAGCGGCGAGACGACGGCGCCGACGTGGAGAACCAGGTCGACATCCCGGATGGCGCGTTGGACGTCGGCCGGGTTCAGCAGGTCGCCCCGGAAGATCTCGAGGTTCTCCATGTCCGCGAACTCCTCGAGGACCGCGCGATCCTGCGGTGTGTCGAGGACGAAGGCGACGACCCGCGTCCGGTCGGCGCGCTCGCGGAACTCTCGGAGCGCGGCACGGCCCCAATTGCCCGTCGCACCGGTGAGGAGGACTCGGGTTCTCGGATCGGTGGCTGTCACAGTCGGGCCCCTTCCGCACGGGTTGCGAGTCGGTCGGTAATGAGGTCGATCGCTTGTGCGAACCGGCGAGTACCGGGGACGTTGAGGAAGCCGTGGAATCCACCACGGACGATGCGGTAGCCGACGTCCGTGCCCGCTGCACGCAGCTGGGAGGCGAAGAGCGATCCGGAGGCTCGCAAGGAATCCCGCTCGGCGTCGATGATCAGCGTCGGCGGCATCCCCGCCAGGGCCTGATCGCCGGGGAACGCGTCGTGCATCGCCGCCTCCGAGCCGGCGTAGTTGCGGTTGATCCGGGCGATCGTGCCGGGCCGGAACCTGAACCATCCCGCCGGCCCGCGCAGCGCGGCGCGAACCTCAGGAGAGGGAGAGGGCAGAGACGCGTGGAAGCCGCCGTAGACGACAACAAGGTCGCTCGGGAGCGTGGCGCCCGCGCCGACGAGACGGAAAGCGACGGTTGCGGCAAGACACGCCCCTGCGCTGGCACCCCCCAGCGCGACCACCCCATCAGCCCGCGCGACCACGTCACGGAACACGTCTTCGAGGTCGATTGCCGGGCGCGGGTAGCGCACACCGGAAAGCGACCCATCGGGAAACGGCCGGTTCTTGGGCCAGGCGGGGACGAGTGAGTAATCCACGGCGACGACGCTCAACCCGGACTGGGCGACCGCGGCCGCGACGGCATGCGATTCGGGCATCTCCAGGTCGCCGTGAACGAAGCCGCCGCCGTGGGCCCATACCAGGGTGCCGGGTTTGTGCGCATGCGGATTCGTGTAGCGCCGGATGCGGATCGGGTTGGAGCCGCCACTGACGATGTCGTCGTCGATCCGGAGCCCGCGCTCGAGCGCGTCCAGGCGACGCCGTCTGCGGCTCACGACGCCACCTCGCTCAACTCTGCTCCCCCGGCGCTCAGCGCGATCAGTTGGTCGAGCGCCTCGTCCGGGATCTCGACTCCCGGGAACCGCGCGAATTGCCCCATCGGCATCGACTCGACCATCTTGAGCATGTTGCCGTTGGCGTCGGCCGCGGCGAGCTGCTCCTCCGATGCTCCGGCCATCATCGCTTGCATCAGGGCCGGCCCGACCACGGGATGGCCGAACCAGTCGCCGACGGTCGATGCCAGTGAGAGCACCTGGGGCGCGTCCACGTCGCCGTCGAGGTCGATCGGCCGCTCGGCGACGATCTGCTCGGCCGATTCGCCGAGCTGGATCGCGTAGCTGCCGGGTGCGACCCACCACCGTGCACGCGGGGTGTCCCAGAACGCGAACGCGCGCCGGGTCAGCGGGATCTCGACTGTGGTCGACTCCCCCGGCTCCAGCCGTACCTTGGCGAAGCCGACAAGCTCACGCGCGGGGCGCCGAACCGGAGCGCTTGTCGGCGCGACGTACAACTGCACGACCTGCGCTCCCGCGACCGCGCCGATGTTCGTGACCGTGATGCGAGCGAGCGCGCCGTCGGCGCCCGTCGCCTCCACCTCCAGTGCCGACTCGAACGTCGTATAGCTGAGTCCGTGCCCGAAGGGATAGCGCACCTCGCGCCCGACGGTCGTGTAGTAGCGGTAGCCGACGAACACGCTCTCGCTGTAGCGGACGACCTTGTTCTCGCCGGGGAAGGAGAGGTACGAGGGGGTGTCCTCCAGCCGCAGCGGGATGGTCTCGGCGAGCCGGCCGGACGGGCTGATCGCACCCGTGAGCACGCCGGCCAGCGCGTGGCCGACGGCCTGGCCGAGCGCCCATCCTTCGACGATCGCGTCGACGCTGTCGTGCCATGGCTCGAGCGAGACGACACCGCCGTTGGAGAGCACCACGACAGTGCGGGGTGCCGTTGCGGCGACCTCCTGGATGAGGCGGACGTGCGCGTCAGGGAGGTCGATGCCCGTGCGGTCGAATCCTTCGGACTGGTCTTCCTCATAGAGGCCGACGAAGACGACCGCGACCTCGGCATTGCGCGCTGCCGCGACCGCCTCCTCTCGCAGGCGTTCATTCGTCTCCGGGGCGGTGCGGTCGTAGCCGGGAGCGAAGACGACCTCCGAGCCGAGTCGAGCGCGCAGCTCATCCAGCGGGATGTCGAGCCGGCTCGGGTTCACGTGCGAGCTGCCGCCGCCCTGGTATTGCGGCTCTGCGGCGAGCTGCCCGAGCACAGCGACACGCTGGCCCTGTCGGAGCGGCAGGGTGTCGTTCTCGTTGCGGAGCAGCACGATCGCCTCGCCGGCGGCTCGGCGGGCCAGGTCGTGGTGGGCGTCAGCGTCGAACGTGTGATCGCCGTCACCGGGCGATGTGCGCTCAGCGAGCTGGGCCAGCCGGGCCACACTCCGCTCCACCACCGAACGGTCGAGACGTCCATCGCGCACAGCGGCGATGATCGCCTCGGTGCCCTCGTCGCCCGTGCCCGGCATCTCCAGGTCGAGGCCGGCCTTCAGCGCCTGGACCCGGTCCTTGATCGCGCCCCAGTCGGAGACGACGAGCCCCTCGAAGCCCCACTCGTCTCGGAGCAACTCGGTCAGCAGCCACTCGTTCTCGGAGGCGAACGACCCGTTGATCGCGTTGTACGCGCTCATCACCGTCGCCGGTTGCGCCTCAGTGACGACCTGCTCGAACGCGGGCAGGTAGATCTCGCGCAGTGCACGGTCGTCGACCTGGGCGTCCACCCGCATCCGTTCGGTCTCCTGGTTGTTGACGGCGAAGTGCTTCAGGGATGCGCCGACGCCGGTGCTCTGGAGGCCGTGCACATACTCGGCGGCGATCATCCCGGTGAGTCGCGGGTCTTCCGAGAAGTACTCGAAGGTCCGACCGCCCAGCGGCGAGCGTTTGATGTTGATCGCCGGCCCGAGCAGCACGTCGACATCCAATGCGCGCGCCTCGCGGCCCAGCGCCGCGCCGACCTCCCGCACCAGCGCAGGGTTCCAGGTGGAGCCCAAGCCGACCCCGGGTGGGAAGCAGGTGGACGGGAGGCTCTGGTTGAAGCCGAGGTTGTCGGCCGTGCCGGCCTGCCGGCGAACGCCGTGCGGACCGTCGACCAGCACGAGCGAGCGGATGCCGTCGCCTTCACGCGTGGACCAGAAGTCGCGACCCGTGAGCAGGGCCGCGTCACGGGTAAGAGCGCCGTCATCCACGGTCGGCTCGGGTACTGTGATCACGTCGTCCGGCACGGGTTCACCCGCGCTGACGGCCGCGAAGCCACGCTCGAGGTCGGCGAGGACGGCGTCCGGGCCGGGGAGCATGGCAGCGATCTGACGGGGGGTGACGGCTTCCTGGCCGCGGAGCCCCGCCTCCATGTGCTCGGCCGCCTCGGGGACGTGCTTGGTGATGACACCGGTGAGGACGGCCATCGCGTCCGCGCTCTCGACGAGCGTGCCGAGCGGGGTGTCGACGGTCACGGTGACGTGCGTCTCCACGTCGACCTCGAAGGGTTCAGTGAACTCGTGCTCGCCGTGGCCGACCGAGTGCCGGGCGCCGGAGGGGAGCACCACCTCCGCGGTGACACCGACCGGGATGCGGACAGCCAGGCGAAGTTCGCCGTCGCTGAGTACCCAGCCGCTCTCAGCCGTGCCGTAGGGCGTCTTCAGCCGGCCGGAGGCCGACGTGAGTCCACGCCGCGGAGGCTGCGGTGCGATGCGAAGCTGCCGGTAACCCGGCGCCGCGGGCGCGAGACCGGCGACGACGCGGTGCAGCCAGTCGCCGACCGCGCCGAACGCGTAGTGGTTGAACGAGGTCATGCCGGACGGGTTGACGGTGCCGTCGGGCAGCAGCGAGTCCCACCGCTCCCAGATCGTCGTCGCACCCTGCTCGACGGTGTACAGCCAGGACGGCGCCTCGGTTTGGAACAGAAGCTTGTACGCGGTGTCGAGGTGCCCGTTGGCCGAGAGCGCATCGCAGATCAGCGGCGTGCCGACGAACCCGGTCGCGATCTTGAAGCCGTTCGAGCGCACGATTTCGGCGAGCCGGTCCGCGGCCCGTGCCCCGGCGGCTGCATCCCCGGCGAGGTCGAACTGGAGGGCGAGCGCGTAGGCCGTGGCCGAGTCGGAGAGGACGCGGCCGGCCTCCGAGACGTATTCGCGGCGGAAGGCGGTGGCCACCTCGTCCGCCAGCGCGCGGAGTCGCGCCACCTCCGGGTGCTCGAGAAGTGCTGCCGCGTCGGCGACGATGCGTGCCGAGCGGGCGAAGTACGCGGTCGCGACGATCTCCGGGTAGGTGGCGGCCGCTTCCGGCCGTCCCGCCGGCGCGGAGGGGTCGAGCCAGTCGCCGAACTGGAAACCCGCGGACCAGATCCGGTCGGCGCCGGCCGCCGCCTCCACTTCGGTGACCCAGGCGAGCATCGAGTCGAACTGCCGGGCGAGGACGTAGAGGTCTCCGGTCGTCTGATACATGGTCCACGGCACGACCGTGGCCGCGTCGGCCCAGCCTGCCATCGGCCCGGTGTACCCGGTCGTGATGGCAGGGACGACCATCGGGGTGCCGCCGTAGCGAGCCTGCTCCGCGGCCAGGTCTTTCAGCCAGGAGGTGAGGAAGCCTGCGGTGTCGAACAGGTACTCCGCCGTCGGCGCGAAGACCTGGAGGTCGCCGGTCCACCCGAGCCGCTCATCCCGTTGCGGGCAGTCGGTGGGAACGTCGACGAAGTTGCCGCGCATCCCCCAGACGATGTTCTGGTGCAGCCGGTCCAGCTTGGGGTCGGATGCCGTGAACCAGCCGGTGCGTTCCAGGTCGGAGTGCAGCACTTCGGCGACCACCGCTGAGGGGTCGAAGTCGCCGGGCCAGCCGGTCACTTCCGCGTACCGGAAGCCGTGGAAGGTGAATCGCGGCGCCCACACCTCAGCACCGTCACCCTCTGAGCCGCCGCCGCGGAGCACGTAGGTGTCGGTCGCCTTGGCGCCGCGCAACGGCTCGGTCGCGAGTTCTCCGGCCTCCAGAACCTCAGCGTGCCGGAGCACGATGGTGTCCCCGGCTTCGCCGTGCACAGTGATCCGGAGGCGGCCGACGAGGTTCTGCCCGAAGTCGAGAATGGTCCGCCCGGACGGCGAGACGATGACGTCGGCGACCGGCACCGTCTGGGTGACCTTCACCGGCGGACCGTCGGGCGCGACCAGCAGGCCGGTGTCGAATTCGGAGACTGTCACTGGCGTCCAGTCGCCCGACGGACTGCCGGGCCTCGACCAGCTCGGGTCGAAAAGCCGGGCGTCGAAGTGCTCCCCGTTGTATAGGTCCGCAAAGACGATCGGCCCGGCGCTGCTCTCCCAGGCGGCGTCGGTCCCGATCACCTGCCGGTCGCCGTCTTCGTACTCGACCTCCAGCTGGGCCAGCAGCCCCAGCTCGGTGCCGTACCACTCGCGGCGTCCGTCCCAGCCGAGGTAGCCGCGCCACCAGCCGTCGCCAAGCCACGCGCCGATGGTGTTCTCGCCGCCACGGATCAGGTCGGTGACGTCGTAGGTCTGATAGCGCAGGCGGGATTCGTAGGCCGTCCACCCGGGTGCGAGCTCGTCGTCGCCGACCCGCTGGCCATTGATTTCGAGCTGGTACAGGCCGTGCGCCGTCGCGTAGAGGCGGGCTAGGCGCACCCGCTTGGAGGGCAGCCCGGCCGTTCGCCGGAGGAGCGCAGCGGCACCGGCGACCGGGGTGATCAGCTTCGCCGTCCAGTCGTCCGGCTTGAGCAAGCCGGCTTCGACCTCCGCCCACTCCGACCACTCGGAAGCCGTCCGGTCCTCGCCTTGCACGCGAACGCGCACCCGTTCGCCGTCGCGCGAAGCGAGCGAAACGAACGGCCACGGGACGAGCACCGATTCGCCACCGGCGACGTAGACGACCTCGCCCGAGGCCGCCTCGATCTGATAGCCGACCTGGGCCCAGCCGATCGGTGCGTCCTCGACGATCCAGCTGAGCCGGGGTGCGGCTTCGCCGACGCCGAGGGCGTCGCGGTGGTGTTCGAAACGGACGGGGGTGACGGTGACGGTCATGACGAGCCTTAGGGATCAGCGGACGGAGCGGATGCGGAGGATGACGAGGCCACCGAGCAGGACCAGAGCTGCGGCGACGAGGAAGAGCAGCGTGTAGTTCTTCTGACCACCGGTGACCCCGATGAGGAGGATCGCCGAAGCCACGAGCGGGGCGACCGCTTGCGGGATCGAGGTAGCGAAGCCGGTGATACCCATGAAGCGCCCTGCGTCCGTGTCCTTTTCCGGCAGCACATCCAGCAGCAGCGCCTGGTCGACCGCGGCGAACAGGCCGATTCCGAGCGATACCACCAACGAGCCCGCGATCAGGAACGGCAGCGAGCTGGAGAGGGCCATCGTCGTCATGCCCGCCGCCATCACCGCACCGCCGAGCACGAGGAAGACGCGGCGCCGACGCAGTCGGTCGGAGAGGAAGCCGCCGCCGAGTGCGCCAGCGGTCGTGGCGAGCACGCCGATGCCGCCGAGGGCGGCGATGACGCCGGCAACCTTATCGACCGTGACGCCCATGCGCTCCGCGAAGAAGAAGGCGGTGAAAGTCGTGTTCAGGGTGAGCCCGAAGTAGAAGAGGAATCGGCCGAGCCAGTTCCAGGAGAAGTCCGGGAACTGCGCCGGGTTGTAGACGTACTTCCGCAGCAGACGGCCGACGGTCAATTGCTCTTTCGGCAGGCTGCGGCTGTCGTCTTCGTGCACGAGGGTGACGAAGAGTGTCACCAGGATGACGCCGACCGCGCCGGGGACGAGGAAGAGCAGCAGGGCATTGGCCGTGAAGAACTGGGCGATGACGACACCGAACACGGGAGCGATCTGCGTCGCGAAGCCGGTGAGACCGCCGACCTTGCCGCGCTGCGATTCTGGGAGGCGGTCGGCAGTGGAGATCTGGAGGTTGCTGAGCACGGTGCCCCATCCCCACTGCGCGAGGACCCAGCCGACTCCGAGCAGCACGACCGACGGTGCGACCGCCATCCAGACCAGGGAGATGACACCGACGACCATGCCGCCGATCATGAAGGGACGGCGGCGGCCGATGCGGGTCCGGGTCCGGTCGCTCCACACCCCCATGAACGGTGCGCTCAGCATCACGAACAAGGCGCCGGTGCCGGTGATGTAGCCGAGGTACTCGGCGTGCCCCGGAGCGATCGACTGGACCCGGATCGCGAGCGAGATCGCGATGGGGGTGATGAAGGCCATGAAGACGCCGAACTGCGCCAGCACCATGAACCAGATGTACTTGGCGCCGACCTTCGGAAGCTCCGGCGGGGTCTGCACCTCTTCGGCGACCACCTCGGGATGAACGGTCGGAGTGGGAAGCGGTGATGGCATCGCTGCGACGACTGGTTCGTCGCTGGTGGGGTTCGACATGTCAGGTGACTCCATCGTCAGGGCTCGATCGTCAGGGCTCGATCGCTAGTGCGCGATCGCCAACTAAGTAACTAGCACGAGCTAGTGATGTCACTATAGACGCGCCTAGCTAGCACGTGCAAGTGCGAGATAGAGTCGGTACGACGAAGGAGAGTCTGTGACGAACTCGGAAGCCCTCAAGCGCGTGACCGCCGCCGATGTCGCGCGCGCCCTGGGGATCTCCCGCGCGACGGTCGGCTTCGTCCTCAACAACACTCCTGGTCAGACGATCTCCCCGGCGACCCGGGAACGTGTGCTCACCGAGGCGAAGCGCCTCGGGTACAGACCGCACACGGCCGCGCGCGCACTCCGGAGCGGTCAGAGCCGCATCGTGCTGCTGATCCTCCCGGACTGGCCCATGGACTACAGCATGCGCACGCACCTGGACGAGGCCTCCCTCGTCTTGGATCGGGCCGGATATTCGCTGGTCACGATGACGCCGCATCCCGGCGGGCAGGCTCAACCTCTCTGGGAGACGCTGCGCCCCGACGTGGTTCTCGGGATGGCGCCCCTCCCCCGCACCGTTGTGGCGGAGATCAGAGACAGCGGCGTGCAGCATGTGATCGCGGCCGTTCTCGAGGACGAAGCGCAACCTGGCGCCGACGACCTGCGGTACGTCGAAGGGCCGCGCATCCAGGTCGAGCACCTCCTGGAGCGGGGCCGGACCACGCTCGCATTCGCCGGCTCGGCGGATCCGCGCATCGTGGACCTCGTGCGCACCCGCCGTGCGCTAGCGACTCGGACACTGCTTGAACGGACCGGCAGCAGGTTCGCTGCGGATGCGGACATCGACCACACCAACGCGACCGAGACGGTGGGACAGTGGCTGGCGCAAGGAGTCGACGGCGTCGTCGCGTACAACGACGACATCGCCGCCCTGGTCGCGGGCGCCGTCCTCCGCGCCGGCCACACGGTACCAAGGGACGTCGCGGTGATCGGCCACGACGACAGCCCCCTGGCATCGCTTTTCGTGCCCAGCCTCACGAGCGTGCGGATCGACACCGCGGGACTCGGGCGCTATGTCGCAGAACTGGCACTGAGCGCGGTGACCGAATCGCCGAAGCCGGAGGCCGGCCCTGAGACCGAGGCGCAGCTGGTCGTCCGCGAATCCACTGGGCGTCGGTAGTCAAATCCCCGCTCCCGGGGCGTCGACTCTGCCACCCATATTGATGGGCGGGGACGGAGGGATTTGAACTCTATTCGACGACCCCGGAATCCCGTGGATCTTGAAGATTTTCCCTGATCAGAACTGCTAATTGGATCACATATGATCACATAGAGTCTATCTGGATCTCGTTCATCCGTGGGCAAAATGTGGGCAAACGCGCGCAGTTCCGTTTGCTATAAACTGTGCAACTGACGGAGGTTGTTGACAGTCGGGTCTTCCACTTGGGAGGACGCTCAAGGTCAACTTCTCGCGTTCATGTCAGCTACACAGCAAACTGATGGCCATGCACTCCGCGCGCGCTATTCGCGGTGAACGAGCCCGTCACTTCCGAGGCGGCGCCGTGCTCTCGCGGATGACCACCGTCGGCCGTTCGGACGAGAACTTACGCACCTTCCGGCCACTGATCACGGTCTCCAGCAGCTCATACGCGCGCGACCCCAGTCCGGCGAAGTCCTGGTCGACCGTCGTCAGCGGCGGCGTCCACATCCGAGCGAGCGGGTGGTCGTCGAAGCCGGCGACGCTGACGTCCGCCGGAACCGACTTGCCACCCTCGGTCAGACCGCGGATGACGCCCATCGCGATCTCGTCGTTACCGCAGAACACTGCCGTCACCGAGGGGTCCGCGGCGAGCGCGCGGCCGATCTCACGGCCGGACTCCGGCTCCCAGCTCGCGTCGATCGGCACGGGGATGGGCGCGCCGTGGGCGACGAGCGCGCGGCGCCAGCCGGTTGTGCGGCCATCCTCCTTGCGGGACGGGGGCACCCGGACGTGTTGGACGGTCTCATGTCCGAGCCCCAGCAGGTAATCGACGACCTCCTCCGCCGCTTCCGCCTCAGCCAGCACGGCCTGCGGCACGCCCGTCTCGCGGACGCCGGAGATGGACACCGTCGGGATCGACTTGGGGATGCTGTGCAGCGCGGCCACGCCCGGCGGGTCGAACTTGAGCACGACCACCCCGGCGATCGGCTGGTCCAGCACGAGCGAGACCGCTCGCGCGACGGTCTCGTCGTCGGCGGACTCCACGACCGTGATCGTCACCGTGTAGCCCGCGGCGCGCGCGCTCTCCTCGACACCGCGGATCGTCTCCGCGTAGCCGTACCGGGAGGTGTTGCCCGCGATCACCGCGATGAGCTTCGGGTGACGGGCGACCAGGGCGCGCGCGGCTGCGGATGGCCGGAAGTCCAGTTCCTGGATAGCCTGCATGACCTTGGCGCGCTTCTCTTCCGAGACGTACGCGGCGCCGTTGAGCACGCGTGACACGGTCGGGACGGATACCCCGGCCCGGCGTGCGACGTCGCTGATCACAGGCGGTCTCGGGGCGTTGTTCGACATCGTCCTCAGCATAGCGACGCCCCTCCCCTGAGCCTCCACGACCGGCCCCCGCCGCGGCTCACTTGACCGCGCCGCTGGTGATGCCGGAGATGATCCGGCGCTGCATGACCGTGAAGGTGATCAGCAGCGGGAGGCTCATCAGGATGATGTACGCGAAGATCAGGTGCCAGTTCTGCAGGTACAGGCCCGAGCTGGCGACCTGGTAGAGGTTCAGCGGCAGCGTGTCGAGTCGGCCGCCGACCACGAATAGCGCGTAGAACACGTCGTTCCAGATGTAGAGGCAGATCAGGATGGTCGCCGTCGCGAGCGTCGGCCCGAGCAGCGGCATGATCACCCGGAAGAAGACCCGGAGCGGGCCGGCGCCGTCGACGCGTGCGGCCTCCTCCAGCTCGACCGGGATGGTGCGCACGAAGCCGGTGACGAAGAAGATCACCGTTGACAGGTACATGCCCATGTAGACGCCGATCATGCCGACCGCGGTGCCCGCGAGCCCGATCTGGCGCAGCAGCAGCACGATCGTCACGACTGCTGGCGGGAGGACAATACCGCTGATGCCGAGCGCATAGACGAAGGCGATCGGCTTGCTGCGCCGGCGGCCGAGGATCCACGAAGCCATCGCCCCGAGCAGCAGCACCCCGAACACGGACGGAACCATGATGAGCAGGCTGCCAAAGAACGCGGCGATCATCCGGCCCTGGTCGAGCACGGTCGCGAAGTTCTGCAGAAGGTGCCAGGTGGTAGGGAGGGCGAGGCTGGGGTTCAGCGCCTCTGCCTGGTCCTTGCCCGCTGTGACGACGACGAGCCAGAACGGCACGCCGAGCAGGAGCACGACGAGCAGGATGGCGACGATCGGCTGGACGACGCGCGACGGCGTGACCCGCCGGCGAGGGCGGCGGGACGGGGTGAGGGCGCTCACAGCACGTTCTCCCTTCTGCGGAGGAAGTAGATGACGGGGAAGGCGAGGATCGTGACCATCAGGAACAGGCTGAGGCTCATGGTGGTGGCCTGGGCGAACAGCCCCTGCCCGAAGGTGCGGAAGATGAAGATGTTGAGCAGTTCGGTGGTGCCGCCGGGGCCTCCGGCAGTGGTGGCCTGCACGATGTCGAAGCCGTTCATCGAGCCGAGCAGGGCCGTGGCCACGTTGAAGGTCACAGCTGGTGCCAGCAGCGGGAAGCGAATGGTTCGGAACGTGGTCCACCAGCTCGCGCCGTCGAGCCGCGCGGCCTCAAGGATGTCCTCGTTGATGGTCTTGAGTCCAGCGAGGTAGATGAGCATGGAGAGGCCCATCCACTTCCACGCATGGATCAAGGCGACGACGACGATCGTCCAGGTCGTGCTCCCCAGCCAAGCGATGGTGACGTGCTGCCCGGTGAGGAAGGACAGGATCTGATTGAGGCCACCCGCTGGCTTCAGCAGCGCCTGGAAGATGTAGCCCACGGCAAGGGCCGACATGACGACCGGCACGAAGAACGCAACGCGAGCGAATCGGTTGATGCGGGTGTCGCGCTCCAGCACAAGGGCCAGGATGAGACCGAACAGGTTCTGGAAGATCGCGACAAGGACCGCGTAGATCAGTGTGATCCGCAGGTCGCTCAGAAGGCTGCCGTTGCCGAACAGCGAGGCGAAGTTGTCGAAGCCAACGAAGTTGATTTGGCTGTGGAAGCTGGACCAGTCGGTGAAGGCGTAGACGAAGTTGAAGATCGTCGGAACGAAGAAGAAGACGACCAGCACGATCAGGGCGGGGACGAGGAACCAGGCGGGATGGTCCTGGCGGCGTCCGGTTCGGCGGCGCTTCTCCACCGTGCGGGCGACCGCCGGTGGCGCGGGCGCTAGGGGCGCGAGTTGTGCGGTCATCGGGTTTGTTGCCTTTCGTGGGTCCTGTACCGGTGGGCCGGGGCGGCGGGTGTCGCCACCGCCCCGGTACACCGGTTTGGAGTTGCGGGCTAGAAGCCCTTCACTCCCTGCGCCTTGGCGAGCTGGGCGAACTGGTCCTGGGTGGTCTGCGCCACCTGGACCGGCGTCTTGGTGCCCTGGATCATGTCGGCGAGGTTGAGGTACAGGTCGGGGTTCGCCACGGCGAGTGCCTGCATCGAGCCGACCGAGGTGTCGAGCGATTTGGCGACGTCCTGCAGCGCCGTCGGGACGTCGCTCGGGGTGTCGACGCCCTTGATGAGCGAGACCGTGGACTGGGCCTTCACGAAGTCGTTGTACCCGTCGCCGAGCCAGTAGCTGAGGAACTGGCGGGCCGCGGCCTCGCGCTTGCTGTCACCGGTCTTGAAGGCGACGAGGGCGTTGGACTGGTCGGGGATGAACGTGCCGACGTTGCCCTTGGGCGAGATCGGGAAGAAGCCGATCTTCTTGTTCAGGTCCGCAGTGTTGGAGGTCGCTTGCAGCTCGCCGAAGAACGAGTTGACCTGCATGACCATCGCCGCCTTACCGTCCAGCAGCGCCTTGCCCTGGTCGACGAACGTCGCGGTCTTGATGTCGGAGTTGAACAGACCCTGCTGGATCAGCTTCTGGTAGTTGTCGATCGCGCCCTGGATCGTCGGGTCGGTGAACTTCTCGGTGTTGGAGTTCACCTTGTCCCACAGGCCGGTCTTGGCCGCGTCGGCGAGCTGCGCCTGCACCCACCATTGGGTGGCCCACTTGTCGCCGCCCATCTCGTAGAACGGGTCGACGCCCTTCGCCTTCAGCGCCTGCGCGTCGGCGATGAACTCGTCCCAGTTCTTCGGGGTCGAGCTGATGCCGTTGGCCGACAGGACGTCCTTGTTGTAGTAGACGCCGATCACGGCCGGGGTGGTGACGAGGGCGGCATAGCGGGTGCCGTTCAGGATGCCGGTCATGTCGCCGAGGTTGCCCGTGTAGTTCTTCACCCAGGGCGCGCCCTGGAGCGACTGCAGGTTCTGCGTGGCGTTCAGCGCCGTCAGCTCGGAGGCGGTGGGCTGCCAGAAGGCCAGGTCGGGCTTGTCACCCGTGGCGACCTTGGTCTGGATGCCCTGCTCGTACGGGTCGGGGATCGTGACGACCTTGACCTTCGCGCCGGTGAGCTTCTCGAAGCCCGAGATGACGCTGTCAGCGGTCTTGTTGGAGTTCTGGGCGGCCCAGATGGTCAGGTTCACGCCGCTGAGCTTCGTGTCCTGAGCCGGCCAGGTGGCGGCGCCGCTGCCGGAGCCTCCCGAGCCGGGGTCGCTGCATCCGCTGAGGACCAGCGCCGCGGCGGCCGCGATGGCCGCGACGGTCGCGGCTCCCTTCCAAGCGATCTTCATTGAACTGCTCTCCTTGATATGTCGTAGCGAGGTTAACGCCACTGGGTTCGAGTAGCGGAATGTATTGCGGTCGGCGACGGGACACCGGGGGCGGTGCGTCCGACGGCCTGGAGACGGAGGACTCGTGCGCCTGCCTCATCGGCAGGCCCGGCGACGCGCAGTCGTCCGGTTTCCGCGTCCCAGTGGGTGCTCCACTCGGGTAGCGAACGCGGAAAGATCGTGGTGACCGTGAGGTCGGAGCCGGTGAACCGGCCGAGGTCGAGCTCGATCCCGCCGGCGGCGGGATCGCGGTTCCAGACCGTGAGGAGGGCGCCGCTGTCGACAGCGAGCCCGAGGGCGGTCCACGGCGCATCCCAGGCCGGGATGCCGAGCGGCCAGAACGGTGTCGAGGCGAGCAGGTCGCCGCGCAGCGACTTAGCGACAGCGACGGCGTCGGCGACGAGATCCAGCCTCCCCTGGTCCATCCGGCCCAGGTGCCCAGAGACGTAGTAGCGGCCGAGCAGGCCGGTCGCGAGGCAGAAGGCGGCCTCCTCGTTGGTCATCTCCGGCTGCGGGTACGCCCAGCTCGCCGTCTGCTCCGGGAGGATGGAGGCCGGCGCCGCGGCGGCGATCGGCGGGTACTTGAGGAAGTCCTGCTGGTCGGAGGTCGACTGCATCTGCAGCAGGGAGAGCATCGCGAAGTCCGCGCGCATGGCGCCGGAGCCGCAGTTCTCGAGCACGAGCTCCGGGTGGCGGTCGAGCACGCCCTCCAGCCAGGCGAGGTGCGCGCGGTTGTGCGCGAGCAGGCCGGCGCCGACGCTGTCGGCGTCGAGGTCGGTGCCCGGACCCGGGTTGATGTTGTAGTCGAGTTTGAAGAAGCCGATGCCGAAGTCGTGGACCAGGCGGTCGACGACCTCGTCGAGGTGGGCGCGCGCGGCCGGGTGGCGCAGGTCGAGATGGTAGCGGTGGTGCTCGACGACGCGCTTGCCGCCGCGCTGGAGGAACGCCTCGTCCGGCAGCCGCGCGGCCATCGGGCTGTTCACACCGATGACCTCCGGCTCCAGCCAGAGCCCCGGCACCATCCCGGCGGCGCGGATGCGGTCGATGACCTCCCCGAGGCCGCCCGGGAAGCGCGTCGTGCTCGGCGTCCACTCCCCCACGGTGTCCCACCACTCGCCGCTGTCGTCGTACCAGCCGGCGTCGATGCAGAAGACCTCTGCGCCGACGGCAGCGGCCGCGTCGATCAGCGGGAGCAGTTTCTCGCTGGTCGGGTCGCCGTTGAGCGTATTCATGTAATCGTTGAAGATCACGGGCATCGCCGTGTTGTCCGGGTGGTCGCGCCGGGCCGCTCGGCGGTAGGCCGTGAGCTGCGCGATCGCAGCGGTGAAGTCGGAGGCCAACGCGATCGCGACGGGAACCGTGCCGAACGCGTCGCCCGGGTGGAGTGTCTGCGTCCACTGGTGGTCGGTGTCGGTTGGACCGGACAGCGCGACGTAGCCGCTTGCGGTGTCCTCGCCGATCTCCCAGCGCCAGGCGCCGTTGTGCTCGATCTGCCACGCCCACGCGGCGCCGAGCCGACCAGAGCCGACGGCCGCGACGGGGAGGTGCTTGCCGGTCGACCAGGTGCCGGTAGAGGTGACGCTGAACTCCCCGCGCGGGTTGTGGTTGGTGAGGTGCTGCTCGAGGCGCGGGAACCTCACGCCGTTGAGCGGTTCGCTGATCCAGCGCCCCTCGCCGAGCCAGTCGCTCAGGGCGTGGTGGACGTCCCAGTCCCGGATGCTGCTGGAGGCGTCCCCGCCGAGGTAGAGGGCGAGCGACGGGATGGAGCGGAGGACCAGGTCGTCGTCGCCGCGGTTCACGACCGTGACCGACGAGCGGAGGACGCCGAGGCCGTCCGGGAGCTGCAGCAGCAGCTCGATCTCGAGACCGGTGCCGGCGTGCCGCATCCGTAGGCTCAGCTCGCGGCCGGTGGGGGTGGTCCGCTCCTCGTGCCCGGCGTAGCGGGACTCGTGGCCGATCACCGTGTGGACCAGCCGGTCGTTGGCGAGCGAGTGGCCGTGGCAGACCGTGAGCACGTCGACCAGCGGGAGGCCGGCCGGCATCTCGAGGCGGACCCCGGCCGAGGCGACCGACGCGATGCGCGGAGCGGAACCGGCCGACCATTCGAGTTCGACGGTCAGCGTTCCGTTGCCCCAGCTCAGGCGGTCGGTCATCGGGTTCCTCTTCTTCGCGGATGCGGTGCCGCGCCGGCGGTTCGTCGCTCGGCGCTGGATCCATGATAGCGGTATCAGACAAGAACGCAAGTCTCAATCTGATAGCGCTATCAGCCATGTGAACATTGAAGTCCCCACCCCCTTGCGAGGGCAGACGAAATCGCTATCATGATAGCGGTTTCAGGTTGCGTCGATGTGACCGGGGCCGTCCATCCATCCCGTACGAAGGAGTACCGCTTTGACCTCCCCACTCGCCCGGCGCTCTCGCCGCCGGGCACTCCTGCCCGCGATCGCCGCCTCCGCCGGCGTCGCTCTCACCGTCGGCTGCCTGGTGGCCGCACCGGCCTCCGCCGCTCCGGCCGACCCGCTCTCCGTCGACTTCTCGAAGACCACCGGCGCGTTCCGCGGCGGCGCGACCGGGACGCTCTACGGTCTCGGCGACGACGGCGTCCCCAGCCAGGCCGTGCTCGACGGAGCGCACATCACCAACACCTCCCAGAAGCCGCCCCAGGGGGCGCAGCACCCCAGCGGCGACGCCCTCCAGGTGGAGAAGTCCTTCTTCGCCGGCGGCGGCAAGGACCTCTACGTGTACGTGCAGGACATGTACCCGGACTGGCCGTACAACGGCGGCAAGCGCCCCGGCGACGCCAACAACGACGGCGTCTGGGACTACCTCCCGATCCTCAAGCAGGCCGTGGAGGACGTCGCCACCAAGTCGCAGGACCCGTCGAAGTACGTGTTCATCCCCTTCAACGAGCCGGACGGCGGCAACTGGTACCCGAACTGGTCGACGCAGAAGGACCAGTTCCTCGCCGACTGGACCGCCGCCTACGACACCATCCAGAGCGTCTACGCCGAGCACGGCCTCGGCCACGCCCGCGTCGGCGGCCCCGGCGACTCGACCTGGCACCCCGATCGCAGCGCCGACTTCCTCGCCTACGCGAAGCAGCACGCCGAGCTGCCCAACGTCTTCATCTGGCACGAGCTCGGGACGAACAACCTGGCGACGTTCCGCAGCCACCGCGACGCCTACAGCGCGCTTCTCACACAGCTCGGCATCGCCCCCATCCCGGTGAACATCACGGAGTACGGGATGCTGCGCGACATGAGCGTGCCGGGCCAGCTCGTCCAGTGGATCTCGATGTTCGAGGACGAGAAGGTCGACGCGCAGACCGCGTTCTGGAACTACGCGGGCAACCTGTCCGACAACTCGTCGCGCAACAACGGCGCCAACGGCGGCTGGTGGATGTTCGACTGGTACGGCTCACTCGCCGGGTCGCAGACCGCGACGGTCACCCCGCCGCACCTCAACACGGTCGACAGCCTCCAGGGTCTCGCCGCGATCGACACCGCGAACCGGAAGGCCACTGTGCTCTTCGGCGGCGGATCGTCCGATGTCGCGCTCGACGCGAAGGGACTCGACGTCTCCACCTTCGGCAAGACCGTGCAGGTGACGGTGCGCGCCGACCGGCTGAACGGCGCCGAGGGCGCGTCGCTGCAGCCGCCGGTGATCCTGTCGACGACGGCGAAGATCCAGAACGGCGAGGTCCAGGTGACGGTGCCGAACAGCGACCGCTACTCGGCGTACCAGCTCGAGATCACGCCGCAGGCGACCGACCCGCAGCCGGTCTCCCGTGCGCTGGTGAACAGCACCGAGGCCGAGAACGCGACCATCGCGAACGCGACCATCTACACCCAGGATCCGTCCCGCGAGTGGTCGTTCATGGCCTCCGGCGGCAAGGACGTCGGCTCGTTCAACAAGGCCGCTTCGTCCGCGACCTGGAACGTGACGGTGCCGACGAGCGGTGACTACCGTCTCTCGGTGCTCGCCGGCGCCAACCAGGCTCCCGGCCAGCACGCGCTGTTTGTCGACGGCGCCTACAACCAGCTCGTGAAGTATTCCGCCGACCTCGGCTGGACCTACCGCGGAACGACGGACGTCACGCTCCACCTCACGGCGGGCACGCACGCGCTGTCGCTGCGGGCCAGCAAGGACGGCGTCACGGTGCTTCCCGGCGCCGACATCACCCTCGACCGGGTCGACCTGTACGACCTGACCGGCGGCGAGCAGGCCGTGTACCCGGCCGTGGACGCGACCCTGGCCGGAGGCGCAGCCCTGTCGTGGCAGCAGCCGGCGGCACGCGGCTACGCGACGGTGTCCGGCGACGCGAGCGCCGCGTTCTACGCGACCACCGCGGAGACCGGGTACTACGACGTCACCGTGCACTCGGCGACCAGCGGAGGAGGCGCGACCCTCGCGCTCTCGGTGAACGGCCGTACCCTGTCCCTCCCGGCCACCGGAGGCCCAGGGACGTTCGACTCGACCGCACGGGTGTACCTACCGCAGGGCGTGAACGAGCTGACCGTCCGCGCCACCTCAGGCAGCGCGCTCATCGGCGGCATCTCCACACTCCGCGGCGCGGCTCAGAAGGCGGCGGACACGGATCCGGCCGCGGTGTTCCACAGCGAGGCCGAAGCTCTGCCCCGCTCCGGTGCCGCGACCGTGCAGACCGACCCGGCGAACTCCAACGGTTCGGCCGACGCCAACGGCGTAGTCCGCGACGTCGGCTACATCGGCAACGGCGCGGGCAACACGCTCAGCATCCCCCGCCCGTCCGGCTTCGATGCCGGCGACTACCAGCTGGTAATCTCGGCCGCGAACGCCGACAAGTCTGCAGCGATTAACTACAACCCGCAGGTGATCAGCCGGTTCCTCGACATCAGCGAAGCCGGTGGTGACAGTGTGCGGGCCGCGTTCCGCCACAACTACTCGTGGAACAGCTTCTGGGACAAGACCGTTCCTCTCACGCTGACCACGGACGGCGGGGCACTCACCCTCGGGAACGCGACGGCCTACGGCCCGAACATCGACACGATCACCCTCGCGCGTTTCGTGTCGGGGGCGCCATCCACGGTTGCGGTTCAGACCGGGCTCGGCACCAAGTGAGGTAGCAGGGGCGCCGAGGTCGACCCTCGGCGCCCCCTTCTCACCTCCGGTTGCCCATGCCTTGCACCTTTCAAGGGCTTCTCATCGCGGCAGTCTTCCGGCCACAACGGGAAGACGAAGGGATTCCTACTTGGCTACGAGTTGCCAGTCCTGCGTGCCGCCCCCGTTGTCGGACGGCTGTAAAGTCAACGGGGCTCCCGCCGAAGATCCCGTGAGGTAGAGCGAGGGGTTCTGCACACTCTGGAAGTACACGTACCCGCTACTCTTCGTCACCATCGCGAAAAGGCCATTCGCAGCGTTGTCGACCCACTGACCGATCTGCTGGCCCTGCGTGGCGTTGCCGGTCCAGATCTCCGCCGCACGGCCACCTGACTTGTTGAGGAGTGTGATGTTGCCGTCTGGCTTGGTGGTGATGTGCCAGAGCTGCGTATCCGGATTGCCCGCCGATCCTGCGCTCTCCAAGCGGACGTCCGGGGCGTTTCCGTTTCCGATGTTGGCGTCCGTGGTGTTGTTCGTGGTGCCGATCACCTGACCGGTGAGTTTGTTCACGATCTGGTAGTACGTGCCCGCTGAGTGACCGAAGTCGATGTCGGCGTTGATTATCGTGGACGTGCCCTGGTTGGCCAGGATGACGACACGCCCGGTGGTCGCGTCGTAGGTGAGGTTGCGGCTGTACGCGCCGGGCATGGTCGTCTGGTACGCGGTCCAGGTGCCGGTGCTGCTGCCACTGGAGTTCATCCAGACGTTGCCGCTCCCCGCGGCGTTGAAGAGGATCCGACCGTCCGGAAGCCGCACGATGACCGGGCTTCCACCGGTGGTGAGCGCACCGGATCCAGTGGTGACGGGCAGCGTCGTGATCCCGGTGCCCGCGGCGCCTCCGACCGAGTAGAAGTGCAGCGGGTCACTTGCGACCTTGTAGCGGACGTTGTCGCCTCCGCCCCAGTACTCGTAGGTGAGCATCCACTTGCCGTCCGTGGTCTGGACGACGTTGGCCATGCCCGGTCGGCCGCCGCCGATCTCGGTCTTGCCGCCTCCCATCGTCACCGTCGTCCCGGTGACATCGACGACGGGACTGCTCCAACTCGAGTTGCTGCCGTTCCAGGTGCGGTGGGCGAGGATCTGCCCGTCTGAATCGGTCGCGGTGGCGTTGTTCGGGTCGAGCGTCGGCGCGCCGGTGCTGGAGTTATAGCCGGTGTAGTCGTTCTCGTCCGAGTAGTAGGCGACGAGCTGGTTGTTGTAGACCAGCAGGTAGGGCTCCCACACGGGGTCGACCTGCTTGTAGGTGTTGGCGTTCGAGACGTTCTGGCCGATCGCGCCGGCGCTCCCGCCTTGCCAGCTGCCAGTGGTGACGACGTTGAGGAAGTTCCACGACGCACCGCTGTCGGTACTGGAGTACAGGGCGATGGCCATGTCTTTTCGGTCACCGTCATTGGTGGGCACCCAGCTCGGGTTGGCGGCCTTCTGCTCGAGGTAGTAGTAGTCGTCGCCGGAAACGACGGCCGCCATGACGAGCGTGCCTGCGGCGAGATTGCCGACCTGCTGGGGAAGCACGTACAGGTAGGGGTTGGTCCAGGCGCTGGTGTACTTCGCGATGGACGGGTCGCTGGACAGGTAGGCGGGGGCCTGGACCTGCGAGAGCAGCTGCCAGGTGGTTCCGTCGTCGTCGCTCTTGTAGACCGGCAGGGTCTGGCCGACGGCACTGCCGGAGGAGGGCACCGTGGACTGTTCGAAAGAGGCGACGAGTCGCCCGCTGGAGAGTTGCGCGGCCTTCGGGTAGATCGCGCAGTTGCCGCGACCCTTCAGACATGCCTGGTTGGACGGCAGCTGATAGATGGTTCCGGGGGTGGGGCTGTATGCCTGCGCCGAGATCGCGGTCGCGACGACCAATGCCGTGGCGGCGATCAGACTTCCGATGGCGCGGCGGATGGTGGATTTCTTCATAACCTCTTCCTTGGGGTTCTGAATCCGGGACGCGGACCGTCCCGTGCTGCCGGAGCGCTGTCGGCGCTCCGGCTCCCTGGCCGACGGCACCGATGACAACCGCCGACCAGGAAGTATCCGCCCGAGTGAGGGTGCGGGATCTTCGTCGCACACCCTCACTCGGCATGTGAGCGTCAGCTCAGGGGTGCCCAGGGGCCGTTTGCGCTGCCGGGAACCTGATTGCGGGAGTACCACTTGGCGACGTAGATGACGCCGTTGTAGCTCGCCTTGTCGCCGGCGTTGAAGACGCGCGAGGGTGTCCATAGTGCGGTTCCGTCGGGTGCGGTGGCGATCTCCTCCCACGGGCCGGTGGTCGAGCCCGGGGTCTCACCGCGGGTGTACCAATCGGCGCGGAACGTTCTGCCCTGATAGAGGACAGTGTCGCCGGCGAGGAACACCCGCGATGCCGTCCAGACGGTTGCACCGCTCTCGGTCATCGCCTGCTGCTGCCACGCGCCGGTGGTGGTGGACCCGGGCGTCTCGCCCTTGGTGTACCAGCCGGCCTTGTAGACCGAGCCGTTGTAGCTGACGATGTCGCCGGTCTGATAGGCCGTTGTCTTGTTCCACGCAGCCGGAAGGACGACGGTCACCTTCGTGGAGGTGCTCGCAGCCTGAACCGTGTCACTGCCGGAGTAGGTCGCGGTGAGGGGGTGGTCGCCGGCGGCGAGGCCGACGGGGAGCGTGAACGTGGCGGTGCCGTTGTTCAGTGTCGCGAGACCTCGATCGGTTGTTCCCTCGGTCAGTGCGACCTGGCCGGTCACCGGCAGCGGTGAGCTGACGGTGACGGTGACGGTGACGGTGGCCGCGGTTCCCCAGTTGCTGGTGACGGCGGGGGCGCTGACCGTCGCTGCGACTTTGCCGGTGGTGCCGGTGTCCCAGAGCAGCGGGGTGCCGTCGAAGACGACGGCGACCTTATAGGTCAAGTTGAACGGGAGGCTGGCTGGCAGTGTGACCGAGCCCTTCTGATCCGGCCCGAACGCGACGCTGCCAAGATCCGTTGCGGCGCCGTCGCTGCCGAACAGGTAGGCGTGACCAGTGACGTTCGCGTGCAGGAGGTTTCCGGCCGGGTCGGTGGCCGTCGCGTCTAGCGGGAGGGTGCCGCCTGCGCCCACGGGCGCATCGCCGACCAATGCCGTGGACTGGGTGCCGGGGGTGAGGTCGCCGACCGCTGGGGCCTGCTGGATGAGGGTCCAGTCCTGTGTTCCGTCGCCGTTGGTCGAGGGCTGCAGGGTCAGGCTTGCGCCCGAGGCCGAGCCGGTGAGGAAGAGCGACGGGTTCTGCACGCTCTGGAAGTACACGGTGCCGTCGGCTTTGGTGTGCAGCGAGAACAGACCGTTGGCGGTGTTGTCTACCCACTGCCCGATCCGCTGGCCGGTCGTCGCGTTCCCGGTCCAGCTCGCCGCAGCACGTCCTCCGGACTTGTTCAGCAGCGTGACGTTGCCGTCCTGTTTGGTCGTAATGTGCCAGAGCTGGGTGTCGGCGTTGGCCGCCGATCCGGCGTCTTCGAGGCGGACGTCGGGGACGTCGTGGTTGCCGATGTTCGCGTCAGTAGTGTTGTTCGTCGTGCCGATGACCTGGCCCGTCTTCTTGTTGACGATCTGGTAGTACGCCCCGTCAGAGTGCCCGAAGTCGACGTCGGCGTAGCGGATGATCGCGGAGCTGGAGGCCCCGCCCCAGGTCCCCTGGAGGATCTCGAGGCGTCCGGTGCCGGCCACGTATTGGAGGTTGCGGCTGTAGCCGGAGCCGAGTGTGGTCTGGTACTGGGTCCAGACGCCGTCGCTGCGCCCGGACTGATTGACCCAGACATCGCCGCTTCCGCTGGCGTTGTAGGCGAGGGCGCCGTCTGGCATCCGGATCAGGACGGGGCTGCCGCCCCAGGAGAGTCCGCGCGAGCCTGCGGCGTACGGGAGCACCCCCTGGCTGCCGTTCGCGTGGCTGATCTCATCGCCGGCCGCGCCGCCGACGGAGAAGAACTTCAGGGGGTCGTCCGCGATCTTGACGCGGACGTTCGCGCCGCCGCCCCAGTACTCGTAGGTGAGCATCCATTTGCCATCAGCGGTCTGGACGACGTTGGCCATGCCGGGACGGCCGCCGCCTATTTCCGATGTGCCGTTCGCCGCGGTGAAGGTCGTGCCCGACACGTCCACGACGGGCGCGCTCCAGGCGCTGCCGCTGGTTCCGTCCCAGGTGCGGTGGGCGAGGATCTGCGCGCCCGGGTCGGGTGCGGTCGCGTTGGCCGAATCCAGTGTCGCAACGCCCGTGATGGGGTCGTAGCCGGTGTAGTCGTTCTCGTCGGAGTAGTAGGTCACGAGCTGGCCCTGGTAGGCCATCAGATAGGGCTCCCAGACCGGGTCGACCTGCTTGTAGGTATTGGCAGCCGCGATATTGTGGCCGATCGCTCCGGCGCTGCCGCCTTGCCAGCCGCCCTGCGCGACGATGTTGTCGAAGCTCCAGTTCGTGCCGCCGTCGGTGCTGGAGTAGAGGGCGATGGCGACGTTGCTGCGGTCGCCGTCGTTGTTCGGAACCCAGTTCGGGTTGGCCGCCTTATGTTCGGTGTAGTACGCGTCGTCACCGGAGACGACCGCGGCCAGCACGAGAGTGCCCTTCTTCAGAGTGCCCACGTCCTCGGGCAGGACATAGAGGTAGGGGTTGGTCCAGGCGCTGACGTACTTCGCGTAGGCCGGGTCGGAGGACATGTAGGCCGGAGCCTTCACCTCGGAGAGGTGGCTCCACGTGGTCCCATAGTCCCCGCTGGTGTAGATGGGAATCGTCTGGCCGTCTGCGCTGCCGGAGGCAGGGACGGTGGAATTCTCGAAGGCGGCGACCAGCCGCCCGTCGGGCAGCTGCGCGGACTTCGGGTAGACGGCACAGTTGCCGAGCCCCTTGAGGCACTGCGCGTTGCCGAGGTTGAACAGGACTCCGCCGGTCGGGGCGTACGCCTGCGCGCTGGTCATCGGGATGACCGCGAGGGCGGATGCGGTCAGGACGACGCTGAGCGCCGTCGCGATTCGTGTTCTTTTCATTGCCCCTCCAGTGGGGTCTGGGGAGACGATGCGACGCGCGCGAGCGTTCCTCGCCAGGGCGTCGTCGACCGTCGTGAGGTCTGGTGCGTGGGCAGCTCGAACCGCGAGCCGTAAGAATGGGCGGTGGTGCCGGCGCCCTCTTCGCGCCGGCACCACCTGCTCGGTGTTACTTGTTGACCTTGAAGCCCTGGCTGTTGCCGTAGGTGACAAGGTTGTCCTGCCAGGCCTTGAGGCCCGCGTTGAGGTCGCTCTTGGCGGCGTACTCCTTGCCGACGGTGTCGGGGAAGACACTGTTGGCGTAGACCTGGAACGGCAGGTACTCCCAGCCCTTGGCGACGTGCTTGGAGGCGTCGACCAGGACCTTGTTGATCTGCTGGCCACCGAAGTAGGCCGGTGCTTCGTTCAGGAACGAATCCGCGTTGAGCTGGGCGGTGGTGGACGGGAAGCCGCCGCTCTTCAGGAACACATCGATCGAGCTGTTCGAGCTGTTCAGCCAGCGCAGGAACGCCGCCGCGAGGGCCGGGTTCTTGCTGCCCTTGATCACGGACTGGGCGCTGCCGCCGTTCTCCGCAGTGGTCGGGCTGCCGTCGTAGCTGGGCAGCGGGGCGACGCGCCACTGGCCATTGCCGTCCTTGACCGAGCCCTCCAGGATGCCGGGCATCCACGCGCCGGTGACGATGGTGGAGAGGGTGCCGTTGCCGAGCGCCTTGAACCAGTCGTCGCTCCAGGTCGGGATGTCCGAGAGCAGGCCCGGCTCGAGCATCTTGTTCCAGGTGTCGGCCCACTTCTTGGTGCCGGCGTCCTGGAGGTTGATGGTGACGTTGGTCCCGTTGGTCTTGTACGGGTGTCCGCCGGCCTGCCAGATCAGCGGGTCCGCGAAGCCGGGGTCGCCGGCGTCGTTGGTGATGTACTTCGTCGGGTCCGCCTGGTGCAGCTTGGCGGCGTCGGCAACGTATTCGTCCCAGGTGGTCGGGACGGTCAGGCCGTACTTGTCGAAGATGGTCTTGTTGTAAAGCAGCACCATGGGGCCGGAGTCCTGCGGGAGACCGTAGATGCCGTTGTCGATGTTGACTGCGCCCCAGGTGGAGGCGGTGTACTTGCTCTGCAGCGAACCGAAGCCGTACTGCTGCAGGTTGGTCAGGCCGCCGGAGAGGGCGAACTGCTGGAGCGCGTAGTACTCGACCTGGGCGACGTCGGGCGCGCCGGAGCCGGCCTTGATCGCGTTCTGCAGCTTGGTGTACTCGGCGGTGGCTGTGCCGGCGTTGACGACCTTCACCTTTACGTTCGGGTACGCCTTCATGAATGCGTCGGCCTGGGCCTGTCCGGACGGGGTCCAGGTCCAGTAGGTGAGGTCGCCACCCTTCTTGAGCGCGGCGTCCAGGTCGGAGGACGAGCCGCCGCTGGAGCCGGAGGTGCCGCTGCAGGCGGCGAGGGAGACAGCCGCGACCGCGGCCACGGCCAGGGCCGCGAGCCCGCGTCGGCGGACGCCCTTGCGGAGGTTGAACATGTGATGTCCTTTCACTTCATTGTGCGTGAGGGTGCAGGTCACCCGTTGCGGTTCGAGAAGGGAGGGGGTGAGACGGCGTCTGGCAGTGTTCTCGGGTCACTGCTTGACGCTTCCAGCGCTCAGGCCGGACTGCCAGAAGCGCTGCAAGAACAGGAAGATGATCACGATCGGGACGATGGTGATCAGGGACCCGGTGATGACCAGGTTGTAGATCGGCTGGGCGGAGACGCCGGTCGCCTGGGCGCTCCACTGGTTGAGGCCGACGGTGAGCGGGTACCAGGTGGGGTCGCTGAGCATGATCAGGGGCAGGAAGTAGTTGTTCCAGGTGGCCACGATGGAGAACAGGGCCACGGTGACGACGCCCGGTGTGAGCAGTCTGAGCGAGATGGTGAAGAAGGTGCGCATCTCGCTGGCGCCGTCGATCCGTGCGGCCTCCAGCAGCTCGGTGGGCACCGAGTCGATCGTGTAGACCCAAATCAGATAGAGCCCGAACGGGGTGATCAGGGACGGGATGATGATCGACCAGGGGGTGTTCGTGAGCCCGATCTGGCTGAAAAGAAGGAACGTAGGGACGGCGAGCGCTGTGCCGGGCACCGCGACGGCGCCGAGCACGACTGCGAAATAGGCTTTCTTGCCGGGGAACTTGTATTTCGCCAACCCGTAGCCAGCGAGCGTTGCGAGCAGTGTCGCGCCGCCTGCGCCGACGACGACGTAGAGCAGGGTGTTGCCGAGCCAGCGTAGGAAGATGCCGTCCTTGTAGGTGAATGTCTCGACGATGTTGTCCCAGAGGGCGAAGTGGCTGCCGAAGCCGAGGCCGAAGCTGCTGAACAGGTCGTTTTGGGTCTTGCTGGCATTGATGACCAGCCAGGCCAGGGGCACGATCGCATACAGCAGGAACAGCACCATGATTATCGTCAGGACGACGGACTTGCGCGGACGGTCGAACGCGTAGCGGCGGCGACGCGCGTGCGGGTTGACGGTGCGCAGGGTGCTGGAAGGGCGCAGGGTGGTCATCGGTCTTCCTTCCGGGTTCCGCGCAGCTGGACGACGTAGGCGATCACCGCAGTGATGACGCCCATGACGATGGCGATGGTGGCGGCGTAGTTGAACTGCTGGCCGGCGAAGGACAGGTTGTAGGCGTACATGTTCGGCGTGAAGTAGGACGTGATGGCGTTGTTCGCCAGCGGCTTGAGCACGTTGGGCTCGTTGAAGAGCTGGAAGCTGCCGATGATCGAGAAGATCGTCGCGATCACGATCGCGCCGCGCGCGGCCGGGAGCTTGATCGCCCGGATCACTTGGAAGCCACGAGCCCCATCGATCTCTGCTGCCTCGTACAGGTCAGCGGGGATGGTCTTCAAAGCGGAGTAGAAGATCAGCATGTTGTAGCCGACGTACTCCCAGGTGACGATGTTGCCGATCGACGCGAGGATCCAATGCGTCGAGAACGGCTGCAGCACTTGGCTGCCGAGGAGCTGGTTGATGTTCGCGGTCAGCCCGAAGTTGTTGCCGTACATGAAACCCCACAACAGCACGGCCACGACCGCCGGCACCGCGTACGGGAGGAAGATCGCCATTCGGAACAGGCCGGTCGCGTAGAGGCGCGCGCTGTCGATGGCGAGAGCGGCGACCAGCGCGAGGATCAGCATGATCGGCACCTGGACAAGCAGGAACAGCACCACCCGGCCGAAGCCGTCCCAGAACTGCGGGTCGGCTAATGCCTGAACGTAGTTGTCGAGGCCGACGAAGCTGTTGCCGCCGATCATCCGGTTTTGGAACAGGCTCAGGTAGAGCGCGTATCCCAGTGGGGCGATGAAGACGAGGACGAACACCGCTGCGAATGGGCCGGTGAACTGCCAGCCGCGCCAGTCCTTCTTGGCTTTGCGGTGCACGGGGATGCTCCTGCTCAGTTCGACGGGTCGAGTCTCTTGCATGACGGCCATCATCGGCCCCCTTCCTCGGAGTGGAAGACGCGCACGTCCCAGGCAGCGAGTTCGATGGTTGCTCCGTCGCGAAGCGCCGTACCAGACGTCGCGTCGGTCAGTGATGCCGATAGAGCTACCGTTTGCGGTTCCCAGCTCCAGTTGAAGATGAACCAGTAGCGGCGGCCGGCTGCGGTGCCCGACGAAACGGTGACAGGGAGCCCCGTGAGGCCGAACGGGCTCGTCCGTGTCGATTCGATGGCTGCGGCGGCGATCGAGGACGCGTACGCGGCGTCCGGCACAGTGCCGACAACCGTGATCCGGCCCGCACCGTGCGCGTTCGTCGTCGACGCTGCGAAGTCCTTGAAGCGCGGGTGGTCATAGGTTGCGAGGGCCCGTGCGCCAGTCGGGCGGAGACCGTCGATCCAGAAGGTGGCCGCGGACCCGTCTGCCAGGTCGCCGGCGAGCGACTCGACCGGAACGGGCGACTCGAGGTTGGAGTACTCCTCGTACCGCACCCCGGCTGGACCAGCCAGCCCAGCGGGAGCGACCTCTACGCGGACACGCGCCTCGTCGTCGGCGTAGGCGGTGCGGGGTCCGAGGATCAAGTGGCCGCCCGCTGCCGCATACTCCCGGAGCAAGGTGAGGTCTTCGTCGGTGCTGATGTAGAGACCTGCCGCGATGAGAACCGGGTAGCGGTCGGCGAGAGTTGCGCCGCCGAGCGCGCGTGCCTGCTCGACATGCAGGATCCGGGCCTGGTACCCGGCGTCGATCACACCACGGTGGAAGGCGTCCACGATGTGCTCGTACGACTCGTCGTCGGGCTGGTCATCGCGCCCGAACGGCGGCATGAACTGCAGGGCGTAACGACTGGAAGTGGACCAGAGGATCGCGGCGTCCGCGTCGGGGACGTAGCCGTCCAAGCCTCCGCGCAGCGCCTTGAGCTGGCGGCCGATTTCACTGACCTCGTCATAGACACGGCCGGGGACCAGGCTGTGCGGAAGGACCCCGCCCCAGTAGGTCTCCGTCCCGTACGGCAGGGTGTGCCAGTGCCAGTACTCGATCATCGCCGCACCGCGCGAGATGAACGCGAACGCCGCCTGCCGCAACTGCCCCGGGTAGGGCGGGAAGTTGCAGAACGGACCGTCGATCGACTGCGCGTTGGTCTCGGTGATGAGGTACCGCTGCTGCTTCGACGAGAACATCCGGTCGGCCTGGCGGAACAAGCCGGCCACTCCGGTGGTCGTCCAGTAGTTGAGCTGACTGAGTTCCTTGGACGCGTCGAGGCGGTCCTGCATCCCGTAATACGGGTTGCCGGAGCCGACATCGAGGGTCTCGAACACGGTGCGGTCGTCGACGCCGCGCCGCGGGTACTGCAGGCAAGTGGTGACGAACTGATCGTCGCGGGCGTACTCGCGCACGATCTCGGCCTGCCAGGCGATGAAGTCGGTGGTGACCTGGGCCTGGTACCGGCGCCAGGCGAGGTCGTACTGCGGGAACGTGTTGCCGTCCGGCCGCCAGAGCTCGCTCCAGTCGCCGATGCGGTGCGACCAGTAGGTGAGGCCCCACTCCCGGTTCAGCGTTTCGACGTCGCCGTACTTCTCGCGGAGCGAGCGGATGAAGCCGGTGAAGACGCCGTGGTTGTGCAGCAGCTCCAGGCCCGGCTCGTTGTCGACCTGGTAACCGATGACCGCCGGGTGCGAGGCGTAGCGGGCGATGATGCGACGGATGACACGCTCGGCATGGAAACGGAACGTCGGGTGCGAGTAGTCGACCTCCTGGCGGGCGCCCCAGGCGATGCGCTCACCGGTCTTCCGCTCCCCCGCGATCTCCGGATACGCCGTCTGCAGCCACGGCGGCACCGCGTACGTCGGGGTGCCCAGGATCACACGGATGCCGCGGGCGTGCGCGGCGTCGAGGATGCGCTGCATCCACTCCAGGTCGAACTCGCCGTCGCGCGGCTCCCAGGTCGACCAGACCGACTCGCCGACGCGGATCACGTTGACGCTCGCGCTCACCATCAGATCAAGATCGAGTTCGAGCCGGTCCGTCTGGTGGTACTCGGCGTAGTACGCCACCCCGAAAAGGATCTCGGGCGGAAGCGTTGGCGTCGTCGCGGGCATCTAGGTGGAACTCCGTTGTCTCGATTTCTAACTGTTCTCGGTAACAGTTTGCGGGAATGGCTATATTGTTACCGATAAAAGTACGGATCGCAAGTCGATCGGAAAATCCCCGACGACGGGGATCAGATACTCTGCTATGCACCAGAAGGGGGCCATCAATGTCGGAGGCGGTCGAGGCGAACCCGATTCACGCGAACGGGCCACGAAGAAGCGCCACTATCTACGACATCGCCGCCGCCGCCGGCGTCTCCCACCAGTCCGTCAGCCGCTACATGCGCGGCATGGACATGCGCGAGTCAACCAAGACCAAGATCGAGAAGGCACTCGAAACGCTCAGCTATCGGCCGAACCTCACCGCCCGCGCTCTCATCACCGGCCGCTCCCATCGGATCGGCGCACTGACCCACGAGATCAACCAGTACGGCCCCAGCCTCATCATCCAAGGCGCGACCACGGCCGCACGCCAAGCCGGCTATCTGCTCGATGTCGTGTCACTGGACATGGGAAACGTGGACGAGCTCAACGAAGCTCTTACGCAACTCCTCCAGTACGACATCGCAGGAATCCTCGCCTTCACATCGACGGACAGCGCGCGAACGGTCTTCGAGAGC
Organism: Microbacterium sp. X-17; assembly: GCF_039615055.1. Classification (NCBI taxonomy): domain Bacteria; kingdom Bacillati; phylum Actinomycetota; class Actinomycetes; order Micrococcales; family Microbacteriaceae; genus Microbacterium; species Microbacterium sp. X-17. The sequence continues at coordinate 315,068 of NZ_JBDHNI010000001.1, read as the reverse complement.
ACCGAATTCGATGTGCCGGTGTTGATTGCGAGCGAAGAAGATGATTTCGCGCCGGGCGAGCACCTCGAATCGTCTGGAATCGGCGCCGTGGTTGCACACCTGGTTTCCCTTGGGCACCGACGCATCCTGCACATCGCCGGCCCAGAAACATGGTCCGCAGCGCGCAACCGTCTGCGCACATTCGAGGCAGCCCTCGAACATCACAACCTCCAAGCAGCAGGAATAGTTCACGGCGACTGGTCCGCGCGTTCTGGCTACGAAACGATCTCAGCCCTGGCAGCTAAGTCGCTCCCAACCGCCATCGTCGCGGCAAACGATCAGATGGCGCTCGGGGCAATACATGCACTCGCAAAGCGTGGCCTGCAGGTTCCAGAAGACATCAGCGTGACGGGAGTGGACGACACGCCTGAGGCGCCGTACTTCACTCCCTCGCTGACCACGGTCCGGCTCGACTTCCGCGCGCAAGGACGAGAAGCAGTCAGCAGCCTTCTTGCCGCAATCGAGCCCACAGCACCACAGGAATCGACCAGACCCGCTCCCGAACTCATCATCCGCGATTCGTCGGGCCCCCTCCGCAATTAGACCGTCGGCTCGCGGTCGAAGCCATCCCACCGCAATGTGACCGGTCTCTTGACGAATCTAAGTCCCGATGGCAACATCGTGCCACCGGGGTCGACTGCCGACCAACCCGACGGAATCCATCACCGAACAGATCGACGAGGATCAGATGCGCAGCAAGATGTTGACGTCAACATTGCAGAGAACCACCCGGAGAGGCCTGGTTGCCCTCGCGGTGGCGGGCGCACTCGCACTGACCGGGATCGGCGTCGCCGCCCCCGCACTCGCCACCCAGCCCCAGCCGTCGAAGGGACCGGGCACCTCCGAGTTCAAGGGCGTGAACTGGGCCGACCCGCGGGACAACTACGCGAGCGACGCGGTCGTCCCGACCGGGCTCAGCAGCTCCGACAGCTACGACCAGGTACTCGCTGCCTCGCAGCGCATCCTCGGCGGCTTCGAGCACAACCTCGGCGCGAACACCGTGCGCCTGCCGATCAATCCGGCCAGCGTCGGCACGCCGTGGTGGAACTCCTACCGCGCCACCATCGACGCCGCCGCCGCCCGCGGCGACAAGGTCATCCTCAGCTACTGGGAGTCCGACACCAGCAAGGACGGCCTGATCGACGACGTCCCCGCCTGGAAGGCGATGTGGGACACCGTCGTCGGCGAGTTCCTGCACACCCCCAACGTGTACTTCGAGCCGATGAACGAGCCGCACGGCTACACGCTCGACCAGTGGATCGCCGTCACCTCGCAGTGGCTGACCGACCACCGGCAGGTCCCGCGCAATCGCGTCGTCATCAGCGGCACGGGCTACAACGACAACGTGGTCGGGGTCGGGGACGCGCCCCAGCTCAAGGGCACCCTGCTGTCGCTGCACTTCTACGGCTACTGGGCGAACCACACCACCGAGGCCGACTGGACCGCCGACCTCGCTGCCAGGATCGGCGCCTACACCGGCCGCACGATCATCGACGAGGCCGGCTCGCCCATGACCATCGGCCTCAACTACGGAGCGCACAACGGGAACGTCTACACGTCCTACCTCGCGGCGGTGACCGACTTCGCCCGGCAGCACCGGATGGGCATCGTCTACTGGCCGGGACTGCGCGCAGGCGACTCGTACTCGATCGAATCCCTCCTGCCCGACGGCACCCTCACCGACAACAGCACCTCGGGAGTAGCGCAGCTGAAATGGGGCTACGGCTACGGCGACCAGGAGCCGGTCAACGACCTCCCCGCCGCCCCTCAAGGCCAGTCGCTCGTCGGTCAGGCGTCCGGCCGCTGCGTCGACGTCCCCGGCTTCAGCACCACGCCCGGCACGGCGCTCGACCTCTGGGACTGCAACGGCGGAGGCAACCAGACCTGGAACCTGACCGCCGACCAGCAACTCACAATCTACGGGAACCTCTGCCTGCAGGCCGGCACGGACGGCACGACCGCTACCGCCGGCGACCAGGCCGTGATCGCGGACTGCACCGGCGCCGCCGTTCAGCGCTGGAACGCGAACGCCGACGGCACCATCACGCCCGCCGCCGCGCCCACCCTGTGCCTCGACGCCGCCGGCGCCGGGACCGGCAACGGCACCGCCGTCGACCTCTGGCACTGCAACGGCGCCCCGAATCAGGTGTGGGTCCGCAAGTAGGTCTCAAACAATCGAAGGCGTCGATCGTTTGGATCCCACCCGAATCCATCGACGACGAAGCCCGGTTACCTGCTCTCAGGCGACCGGGCTTCGCGCGTCGACGGGCTAGTTGACCGGGTTTGACTTTCGAGCCACTCCTTGTCGGGGAAGGCACAAGACAGAGACTCGGTCGGGGCTGCAGTCATGCGTAGCGACGACCTGTTCTCGTAGACACTGGTCGAGTCGTCCGATTCGCCCAAGATTCGTGCTGCCGGAGCACCGGATGTTCCGGTTTCGCCACGAGCCCGTCGCAGCGACCGCAAGCCCGGCAACGTGGATGGCGATGACGCGACGCCATTCCTCAGTGTGGTCGAACCTGCAGTTGCTGGGTTCGCCGAACCCACTCGCTAACGGGATAGTCCCGCGAACCCGCTCGCTAAGCGGTCCCCAGCTCTAGCCGAAGTGGAGCGCACCCAATGCCACTTCGGCTAGAGCTTCTGGAGATGAATGATCGGGACCAAAAATAGAACACCAGAAACAAGAACGACCGGCCAAGACAAACGAGGCAAGGAGCAAGAGCTACAGAGGACAGGAGATACAGGACCCAGGAGAAGAAGCTAAGAGCTGATGCACGTAGGCACTTTGAGTGAGGCACCCCTGACTCGACGAGGGGCCACGACACAGTGTGGCGCTTGGCTTCGTGGTGGAAGCAGGATCGTCTTCGGCTGCGACCTCGCTCGGGAGGTGTCCTGGCTAGAGCTGCGGCGTATAGCCGCGCGAGGTGTAGACGGGATAGCCGTTCTCCCACGTTGCGAGTTCGAACAACTCCAGCCAGTCGTCATCGGCGCAGAGGCACAGGCTGTCAGGCAAGCACTGCCCCATTCGCAGTAACTGGATGGTGGAGTCGCCAGCGGGGCGTCTGAGGATACCGTCCTCCCACTCCTGCAAGCGAGCCTCCTCCGTTAGCCAAAGGATACGTGGGATGGCTCGATCGCGGTGTGGCCAATTGGTTCACCCAGATCGCCGACTCCCCCGCTCACAATCGAAAGCGGGAGCGCTCCGTCTTGGCGGCCCCAGCGCGAACCGGAAGTCGCTGGCGGATGATCGCTTGGATCAACTGTTCCGGCGTCAACTTCAGGCCGGCGGCCATGCCCAGGATTTCGGTCCGCTCCTGCGGTCTGAAGTGCAGGTGCAGCAGAGGGATGCCGTTCTCATCAGCTTGGGCCAAGAACCCGTCGTCGGCTGTCCCATCCATGCACACAGGATGACCCCCGCATCGGGTTGCCACCAGGTCCCGCGTCTGAGGGTGCTCTCAGGCCGCGGCGCGGAAAGCCAAGCACCGCACCAGCCGTAGGGAACAGAACAACTGCCGCGACATGACGGACGGCTCTCTGAACGGGGCCGCCCGTTTCCCGGGAGCACCCGGGGCGGGCTGTCGGAGCCGCACGGAAGCGGCGCTGTTCTCCATGTTGAACGCCGTCGGTGTGCTGTTCTTTTGGGTCTTCTTTCCGATCCGGCAGCCGATCATAGCGAGCTCCACCAGCTGCGTTCCCTCCACTCGCTATTTGCAGACTCCACTCGCTGCGCTCCCTGCGCTTAGCAACCACTCCCTCCGGGCACTGCGCTGCCTCCGCCCGCTCTCGATCTTTGTGCCGGAACGGCAAGAAAAACGATCAGGAGCAGGACAGCATCAACGCCCCCACCTGATCACGCCGGCTCGGCAGACCAATTTGACACCGGCCCATAGAAGGGTCGCTCGACCTTTGGAGTGAGTGGGATGCGGGTATTCATCATCGAGACCAGCAACATGGCACCGGAACTGCACGGCGGACTTGTTGGCGTGGAAGGGTCACCGAACCCGACAGCAGTGGAGAAGCGGGAGTGCATCGAGACCGTCAGCACGTACGTGATGGACGGGTGGGCGATCGCCGCCGACCCACACACTCCCATCGGATGGCTCGCCGCCTTCACCGCGGAGACCGCATGTGTGCCCTTCGTCAACCTCACCCGACTCGCTCCCGCCGGGCCAAGGCCGAAGCCGGCTCCCGCCCGCGTCGGTGGTTAGTCGCAGCATGGTCGAGCGGCCCCCGTCGTGGTTCGAGTCGGAAGTCCGCTCGATTCGAACAGAGTATTAGCGGGTTTCGGACATTTGAGGGGTTAGCGCGTCAAAACCGGCTGCGAAACACAACGTGTAGGTATGAAGGCAATCGATTCGGACACCACATCGCTGCACGGCTCTCTGACAGCCGCGCCGGTCCCCCTTGGCGTGAGCCGCCGCTCTGAGACGGACGGATTTGCACTCAATGTGCGCTCCGAAATCGTCGCGGGCTGCAAATTCACAGCTGAGGTCGATTCGCGCGCCCAAAAGGCCGGAAACACAGGCCAGAACTGGCCGGTCACCGTCTGCCGGGGAGGGAGCGACTTCCGGAAGGAGAGCGGGTGCGCGCCAAATGCGCGCCAAAACGCGCGCCGAACCGGAAGTAATAAGTAGAGGAACTCATTTTCAAAAGGACAAGACCGTCCAGTTTCGGGAAGCCCAAGACGAGGTTAGCGGGAGGTCAGTGCAGGTGCGAGGCGGAGTAGCCAGATGGAAGCGGGGACAGCAGTCCCACGGGGTCAAGCAAGCGGTCAACTACGCCTTCAGCGGCACCTGTGACGCCACCCTCACCGCCAAAACCGCCGACGGGGTCATCGCCGCCGCCGGGTACGCCGACGCCGTGATGACCCGGTACATCGTCGAGAACGGCGCCATCCGCGACGACCTCCTCACCCGTAACCAACTCAAGGACTGGGTCGACGGACTCGACCCCCTCACCGGGGAGCGCCGTGGGCGTGACCTCGAGTCCCCCGTTGCCGATCTGGTTCTGGATGCGACGATCAACGCGCCGAAGTCGTTCTCGATCGCCGCGATGCTCGACCCCGAGTTGGCTACTGCCTATGAAGACCTCCAAGACCGGTTGCGAGACCGGATTGTGAAGCTGTGGCAGTCCGAGCTCAACGCCCGCCGCGGCAAAGGCGGATCCCTCCGCGAAGACCTGGCCCGGATCGAAGTCGTCGAACTCCGCCACGAACGCTCCCGCTCCCTGGACCCGCACAAGCACCGCCACCTGTGGCTGAACGTCAAAGTTCAAGGCCAAGACGGCAAATGGTCCAACATCGACACCCGCGTGGCGTTGCGGTTCCAGAACGTCATCAACGCCGAGGGCGACCTCGCCTCCCGCACCGACCCCACCTGGATCAATGCATTGGCCTCGAAAGGGTTCACCCTCAACGACGACGGGGAGATCACCCAGTTGCAGCATCTGGTGCGGCCGTTGTCGAAGCGGTCCGCGCAGATCGAAGCCAACAAGATCGCCCGCACAGCCTGGTGGAAGCAGCAGCACCCTGGACAGGAACCGTCGCACGATGTACTCAGTCAGATTGACCATTGGGCGTGGGCCGTCGGCCGGCCGAACAAGCCTGGCGAGCTGGACGAAGACGACTGGGCCGCGCTTGTCCGTGAGGAACTACATGCCGCCGACCCTGCGCTCGGCATACAGCGTTCTCCCGCACTCCTGCCGTCTGTCGACGTGGAGGATCTCGACCTCGAGTTGCTGGCAGACAAGGCCGTTGTCGACGCGGACGCCCGCTCAACAGGCAGCGGCGGCCGCTTCAGCTGGATGGACGTGCGCGCCGGCGCGCTCCGCGCAATCGCGGAGACTGGCGTCGTCGCCGACCGCGGCATCCTTACGACGCTCGCTGACGACGTTGTGGCGCACTCACACACGGTGACCTTGATCTCCGAACCGAACGCCCCGAAGCACGTCAAGCACCTCATGGCGGTCACCACCGCAACACTGAAAGCCACGCTCGCCCAAAAGGTCGACGCATTCTCCGCCCCCGGACAAATCCTCGACACGGCGGAAGTCGCCGCGATCGGCCACGCAATCGAACCCGACCGAGCTCTGGATGATGGGCAGCTCGATGGCGCGGCGGCCATAGGTGGCACCTCGCGCAGCGTCGTCGTCTCCGGCCCGGCCGGCACAGGCAAGACCACGATGCTCAAGGTCGCGGGCGCAGCCCTGCGGCGTCGCGGCCACAAGATGATCATCGTCGCACCAACCAAGAAGGCTTCCGCTGTCGCCGGACGCGAGACGATGACTTCATCATCGTCCCTCCACCAGCTGCTTCACGATTACGGGTGGCGCTGGGAGGCCGCCGCGTCCGGCGCAACTGAATGGCGGCAGCTCGCTATCGGCGAGATTGACCCGCCTTCTGGCGGCGTCTACCGCGGTCCCCGGATCAGAATCAACCCTGGTGATCGCATCGTCGTGGACGAAGCCGGCATGCTGGACCTCGAAGCCGCATCCGCGCTCCTCGATGTCGTGCACGCCACCGGCGCGGGAGTAGCTCTCGTGGGCGACCAGCAACAAGCCCTTCCAGTCGGGCACTCCGGCGCCATGGCTTTCTTCTGGCGGCGCTCGCCAGACCGGGTGGAGCTCGCGACGACCCACCGCTTTGCGGACCCGGCCTGGGCGGACATTGCGCTTCGGCTCCGCGACCCTCGAGGCAATGATGCGATGCGCGGGGTGGCCGAAGACCTCATTCGAACTGATCATGTCGTACTGACGAATAGCGATGTCGCTGCTCGCGAGGCGATGGTCCAAGGGTGGTTCGACGCCGCGCGCGATCGCGAGACGATCGCGCTTGTCACGGCAACTCACGCCGAAGCGCAGGAGATCAGCGAAGCGATTCAACGCCGACGACTTGAATTTGGGGCGATCCGCCCCGAACGTGCGCTTTCTGGACAATCGGGTCAGACGATCTTCGTCGGTGACGTTGTCCAGACCCGACGCAACGACAGTTCTGCGGATGTTCAGAACCGCCAGAGTTGGATCGTCAAGACGATCGGCAACGACCACGCGATCCTCGCCGCGAGCACCGACACAACCGATCTGCGGAAGGTCAGCCTCGACTACGCCGCGTCGTACATCCACCTCGCCTACGCCACTACCGTCTACGGCGTTCAAGGCGAGACGACCGACCGTGCACTCGTCGGACCAGGAGTCGACGCTGCCGGCCTCTACGTCGGCCTCACTCGCGGAAAGCAGCACAACGCCGCCGTACTAGTTGCCCCAACCGAGGACTCGGCGAGCGCCCAGCTGGTCGAGATGATGCAACGCCAACCGCTGGAAGAGACGATGGAGAAGTCGCGAGCGGCAGCACAGACCGAACTCAGCCGGGCTGCCCACTCGTCCACCGGACCGATCATCGCCACGCCCGATCGCAAACTCACCTCGGTCGGCCTCAAGTGATCAAGCCGCTAGGCCTGTCGGGCCTGAGCCGCCGCGAACAGCTCGCGGCCAAGCAGACTAACGCCATCCAGCGTTCCACCCTGAGGATCGAACCCGAAGATCGCGATTCCAAGCTCGTCCGCCCTCATCCGCGCAGCGGGACTCACGCCACGACGGGCGAAGACCAACGCTTTGCGTCCGTCAGCCGCGACGACCGCCGCAGCATGTTCAACCACTTCGATCTTCAAGTTCCCCGTCTTGTTCTCGACCCAGCCAAGATGGCGAGACCCGTACAGATCGCAGATCTGGCGCACTTCACCCGTTGCCACGACTGCGTCTGTGGCACCGAGGTACCGCATCCACTCCCCGCAAAGCTCGACAGCTTCCTCGTCCGATACTCCCCACGGTTTTCGTTCAGGCGTCTCTCTCACACATCCAGAGTGCACCCATCTTCTGATAGCCGGTCAACTCAGTCGTCATTACTAAGGCAGTCCGAACCCGTCGGTGGCGGGCGCTAGGTTCTGCCCATGGGAAGTATCACTCCCTACGAGACGGCAGGTGGGCGGCGCTATCGCGTCCGCTGGCGGGCGCCTGACCACACGCAGAAGGAGAAGCGCGGTCTTCGCACCAAGCACGCCGCCGAGATCTACTTGGCGTCGGTGCAGATGAAGATCGCGACTGGTGAGTACATCGACCCGGCCCTCTCGCGCGCGACCATGGGCGAGCGGCACGAGACCTGGCTCAAGGCTCGCAAGGCGGCGATGAAGCCGTCAGCGTATCGGGTCCTTGAAATCACATGGCGCCTTCACGTTGCCCCGCGATGGGAGAAGGTGCGGCTCACCGACGTGTCTTACAGCGATGTCCAGGACTGGCTGACCGAGCTCGCTGAAAAGCGAAGCGCTACAGTCACGCTCCGGGCCTACGGCATTCTGGCCGGCATCCTCGACGTCGCCGTCCGCGACCGACGGATCCCGAGCAACCCGGCGCGTGGCGTCGTGCTGCCCCGCAAGAACAAGAAGCGTCACGTTTACCTCTCTCACAAGCAGGTCGAAGCACTCGCGGTCGAGTCCGGCGGCCACGGGACGCTCGTTCGCCTGCTCGCGTACACCGGACTTCGCTGGGGCGAGGTCGTTGCCCTTCACGTCGACAACATTGACATCGAACGACGCCGTCTCCAGGTCGACGAGAACGCGGTCATGGTCGGCGGCGACATCGTCGTCGGAACGCCGAAGACGCACAAGCGGCGGAGCGTCCCGTTCCCGGAATTCCTCGTCGAGCCACTAGAGCAGCTCTGTGCCGGGAAGCCGAGCAGGGCGCTTGTTTTCGGGGACGGGTTCACCCACCAGCGCCGACCCGATCAGCGCAAGGGTTGGTTCGTCTACGCGAAGAAACGCTCCGGCGTGCCCGCCGAGCTAACGATTCACGACCTCCGTCATACCGCGGCAAGCCTCGCGATCGCGTCGGGCGCGAACGTCAAAGCCGTGCAACGGATGCTCGGCCATGCGTCGGCCGCGATGACGCTGGACGTGTATGCCGATCTCTTTGACGATGACCTGGATGCCGTCTCCACTGCTCTTCATGAAGCGAGAGGTCGGTCAATCTGAGCGCTGGTGTCGAATTCGACACCAGCTGGATCCGAGTCGAGCGTCGGTCTTTCGCTCCTCCTCAAGCCAACCTGAGATGCCATGCTTGTCGAATGGCTCAGCCGAATGACCTCTTCGCCGTGCTCGTTGACGCTGACAACATCTCGCCTTCGAGGATCGGAGCTGTTCTCGCGGAAGTAGCCAGGTTCGGAACGGCGTCGGTGAAGCGCGTCTACGGCGACTGGACCCGGCCGAACCTTGCCAGCTGGAAGCCCGTCGCGAGCGAGCACGTCATCCAGCCGATGCAGCAATTCGCTAACACAACCGGCAAGAACGCGACTGACAGCGCGCTCATCATCGACGCGATGGATCTGCTGTACACTCGCCGATTCGGTGGGTTCTGCATCGTGTCCTCGGACAGCGACTTCACACGACTCGCTTCACGAATTCGAGAAGAAGGTGTCACAGTCTACGGATTCGGTGAGCGCAAGACGCCCGAAGCGTTTCGCAACGCATGCGACCGGTTCACCTACCTCGACGTGATTGAGGAGGGCGACGTGCACAACGCCAGGACAGCGCCCACGCGTGCGGCATCGGCGAGCCTCCAAGGCGACACGAAGCTCGTTTCCGGATTGCGTACCGCTGTGGCGACGGCCACTGGCGAAGACCTTTGGGCCAACCTCGCAACGGTGGGCCATCTAGTGCGAGCGCAACAGCCAGACTTCGATTCTCGCAATTGGGGCTACGCGAAGCTTTCGGATCTGGTTCGCGCGACCGAACTCTTCATCGTCGAACCCCGGAGCGGTGGGGGCTATCAGGTGCAGAACCGCCGGAAATCTGGTGAGCCCGAGCTCTCAAGCTGAGGCGACATCCGCCGTATCTCCGATCGCGGCGCGCGGGACCGACACTCAACACGTCCCAGCCCACCCACGCCGCCAGCAACATCGCCAGCATCTCGGGCACCGCTGCTGCGTCGATAGCGCCGCCGCTAGTTGATTCTTCGCACCGCACACATTCTGCGCGGGTCACACTCTTCCCGCGAGTGTGGGCAAAATGTGGGCAAATGGCCCTTTCCGGGAAAGCAAAAACCCCCGCATCCCATGTAAACACTGGGATCGCGGGGGCTTGCACGTGGCGGTACCGGTGGGATTTGAACCCACGGTGGGCTTTCACCCACACAACTTTTCGAGAGTTGCACCTTCGGCCGCTCGGACACGGTACCGCCGACGAGTTTACTGGATGCGCGCGGTCACCGCGAATCGGCGGAGGACCGGGCGCGTCCGAAGCTCAGCGAAGCGCAAGAGGGCCGCAGTACGCTGCCGGGATGGGGATTCTGAAGCCGGTGGTCTGGCTGGGCGGCGCCGTGGTCGTCGCGGCGGGCGCGGTGGCCGGGCGGGTGTGGGTCGCGCATCAGCGCGCGTCGATCGCGGCCGGGAAGGAGCGCATCAACCAGACGCTGCCCGTGCACTCCGCGTGGTGGCGCGACCACGCCAAGGCGGAGGGCGAGATCCTGTACGTGGCCATCGGGGACAGTGCCGCGCAAGGGATCGGCGCCTCCGTGCCGCGCAACAGCTACGTCGGCGTGATCGCGGACCACGTGCGCTCCGCGACCGGGCGCAGCGTCCAGGTCGTCAACCTGTCCGTGTCCGGGGCGACCGTCGCGCTGGCCGTCGCCGACCAGTTGCCGCGGCTCGCCGACCACGCCCCCGACCTCGTCACCGTGTCCATCGGGGCGAACGACATCGCCGACTTCGACGCGGAGCGGTTCCGGGAGGGCATCCGCCGGGTGTTCGACGCGCTGCCCGCGGACGCGATCGTGGCCGACCTCCCGTACTTCTACCTGCCGCGCAACGAGCGCAAGGTCGCGGTCGCGAACGGCATCCTCCGGGAGGCGGCCGCCGAGCGCGGGCTCACGGTCGTCCCGCTGCACGAGGCCATGCGGCGGGAGGGGTGGCGCGGGGCGCTGCACCAGTTCGCCGACGACTGGTTCCACCCGAACGACCACGGCTACCGGGTCTGGGCGTCCGCTTTTCTGCCCGCGGTCATCGAGCAGGCGACGGCCAAGTTCCCGCGGCGCGCTGCGCTCTAACCGGCGTCGTGCAGCGGCTCCGGGTGCGGCGACAGGAACGACAGGACCCGCGCCCAGGCCGGCGCGATGACGAGGTGGCCCGCGCCCGGCACCATCTCCATCCGGGCGTCCGGGATGGCCTTCTTGTACCAGGCGGCGTGCGCGTGGCCGGCGATCCGGTCGGCGTCCCCACCGATGATGAGCGTCTTCGCCTGCACGGCTCCGGGATCGAAGCCCCACGGCCGCGCGGTGTAGCTCAGGATGTCGTCCGCCACGCCGCCCGGACCCTGACGGTAGGCGTCCTTCAGCATCCGGCCGAGCCGGTCCTCCAGGCCGCGGAGGCCGAGCACCCCGGCGTCCACAGGCCCGACGCCGAGCGCGTCGAGAGGGACGCCGCTCTCCAGGTCCGCGGCCCGCATGGCGTCGGCCTGACCCTGCAGCATGGCCGACAGCCGGCTCCGCGCCTCGTCGGGTGCGAGGCGGCCCAGCTCGTCGGACTGCTTCTGCAGCTCGGGCGCGATCCACGGCACGGCCTCGTTCGGGGCGGGCGTCGCGACCACCGCCACCCGGTCGACGAGCTCGGGATGCCGCGCGGCGAACGCGAGCGCGACCCGGCCACCTGCTGACCAGCCGGCGATGCCGATCTTCGGCGGGCGGTTGACGCCGATCGGCGACTCCAGCCGCTTCATCTCGCGGATGTACTCGGCGATGTCATCGGCGGCGCCCACGATGCTCGGCCAGGAGCCGGCCGGCCACGGGTCGCTGGAGCCGTAGCCCGGCCGGTCGAGCGACACGATGTGGACGCCGCGGTTCGCCGACGCGTCCGGGTCGGGGTCGAACACCGACGAGCCGGGGGCGGGATGGCAGAACACGATGACGCGCGCGGCGAGCGGGTCGCCCAGCGTGGTGACGCCGACACGTCGGCCCGAGCGGAGGGTGAACGTCAGGTTGGCCATGCGGCCCATTGTGGCCCGCGCGCCCCGCGGCGAGAACCCTCGCGTGGCTGCGGGAGGAGATTCCGCTCGGCACGCCGAGCGCGAGCAGTCAACGGAGGAGCCGCACCGCGTGTCGGGGGCTGAACTCCTCCGTTGGCTGCGGGCCCGGGGGTAGCCGGTGCGCGAGCCGGGACGGGGAAGCAGCCAACGGAGGAGCCGCACGGCGTGTCGGGGGCGGATGTCCTCCGTTGGCTGCGAGGCACGGCTGGTCGCGGGCAGAACTCCTCCGCTGCTCGCGAGGCGGGGGTCAGAAGGCGGCGTCGAGCTCGCGCTCGCGCGGGGTGGCGGCAGCGGTGAACGCGACGCGCAACGCTTCGCGCACGGTGGCGGCGCGCTCGTCGATGCGCGTCGAGAAGCCGAGCCGCGTTGCCTCGGTCGCCCGCTGCTTGCCACTGGTCACCGGACGGATCTCCCCCGCCAGGCTGATCTCGCCGAATGCGACCAGTGTGTGCGGGATGGCCCGGTCCGTCGCCGCCGACGCCACGGCCAGCGCGATGGCCAGGTCGGCGCCCGGCTCGGCCAGCCGCACGCCGCCGACGGTGGACACGTACACGTCCTTGTCGCCCAGCCGGATGCCGGCCCGCCGCTCCAGGACCGCCAGCAGCATCGCGACGCGCGAGGAGTCCACCCCGTTCGTCACGCGCCGCGGGTTGGGCGCCGTGGTCGCCACGACGAGCGCCTGCACCTCCACCGGCAGCGGCCGCCGGCCCTCCATCGCCACGGTGACGCAGGTGCCGGACACCGGCGTCGTCGTGCGGCTGAGGAACAGTCCGCTCGGGTCGGGCACCTCGGCGATGCCGTCGCCGACCATCTCGAAACACCCGACCTCGTCCGTCGGCCCGAACCGGTTCTTCAGCGCGCGCACGAACCGCAGCGCCGTCTGGCGGTCGCCCTCGAACTGGCACACGACATCAACGAGGTGTTCCAGCAGCCGCGGCCCGGCGATCGAGCCGTCCTTGGTGACGTGACCGACGATCAGTATCGGGAGGTCGCGCTCCTTGGCGACGCGGATGAGCGTGCTGGCGACCTCGCGCACCTGGCTCGGGCCGCCCGCGATCCCCTCGGTGGACCCGCTCGACACGGTCTGCACCGAGTCCACGATCACGAGCGACGGCCGCACGGCGTCGATCTGGCCGATGATCGTCGCCAGGTCGGTCTCGGATGCGAGGAAGAGCTGGTCGTGCAGGGCGCCGGTGCGCTCGGCGCGCATCCGCACCTGGCTCACGGACTCCTCGGCGCTCACGTAGAGCACCGGCCGGCCCTCGCTCGCGGCGCGGGAGGCCACCTCCAGCAGCAGCGTCGACTTGCCGACGCCGGGCTCACCGCTCAGCAGGATGGCCGCGCCTGGCACGATGCCGCCGCCGAGGACCCGGTCGAACTCGCCGATGCCGCTCGGCCGGCGCTCCGCCGGCTCCGTGCCCACCGATGTGATCGCCCGCGCCGCCCGGTCCGCGCCCACGACGACCGGTTTCAGCGCCCGCAGCACGCCCGTGGGCGCCGAAGCCTCCGCGACCGTGCCCCACTCCTGGCATTCGCCGCAGCGGCCGACCCACTTCACGGTCGTCCAGCCGCACTCGGTGCAGCGATACGTCACAGCGGCCTTTGCCACGGAACCTCCTCAGTCGCGCTCCACACTACGGTCGGCCACCGTCATCCGCGGGAGGATCGCGGAACTCGTGGAGGAGTCCCCGCAGAGCCCGAGCTGTGAAGGACAAAACGCGCACTCAGTTCAACGAGAACTGCTTCGTCGTCGCCGAGGTGATCCCCGCGACCGACACCTGCAGGTGGTACGACGCGCCACCCGCGGGCACCTGCGCGCGCTGCGCCTGGCACGTCGTCGGATCGGATCGCGTGCGGTCCCACGTGATCGGGGTCTGCGACGAGATCGTCTTGCCCGGCTGCAGCAGCACCTGGGCGTCGACCTTCGAGCTCTGGCAGTCCGTCGACTTCCAGTAGACCTCCGAACCGCTGGTGATCGTGAACACCTGCTGAGCCGTCCCGGCGTCGAGGACGCACGCGTTCGCTCCCGTGTTGGTGAGGGCGACGGAGAGCTGCGGGAGCTGGCCCGCGGAGTAGCTCGCGGCGTCGGTCACGGCCTCCACCTTGACGTCCGCCGGCTTGCACGGCTGGCCGCTCGCGCTGGCGCTGGAGGTCGGGATGCTCGTGGCGGCGGTTGTCGGGGCCGGCGTGTTCGTCGTCACGGGCGCCTTGGCGGGCTCGCCGACCGACGAGCCGGGCCGGACCACGATCAGGACGATGACCACCACGACCGCGACGAGGCCGAGGAGGACGATGAGCCGACGGCGCCAGTACACGGCGCTCGGCTTCGGGCCGACTGGGTGCTTGAACGTCGACATGCCCGCAGAGTAGCGCCGACCCGCGACACGCCGGGTCAGGCGCGCTCAGAGACGCTTCAACATGCGCGTGTTTCCCAGGGTGTTGGGCTTCACGCGGGCGAGGTCGAGGAACTCCGCGACGCCCTCGTCGTGCGAACGGACGAGCTCGGCGTAGAGCGAGGGGTCGACGGTCTCCGAGCCCATGTCCACGAAGCCGTTGCGCTCGAAGAAGCCGACCTCGAAGGTGAGGCAGAACAGCCGGCTGAGCCCGAGCTCCGCGGCGTCGGCCTCCAGCCGGCCGAGCAGCGCGCGGCCGACGCCGCGGCCGAGCCACGGATCGGCGACGGCGAGCGTGCGCACCTCGGCGAGGTCGCTCCACATCACGTGCAGCGCGCCGCAGCCGATCAGCTCGCCCTCCGGAGTCTCGGCGACGCGGAACTCCTGCACCGACTCGTAAAAGGTCACCGCCTCCTTGCCGAGCAGGATGCGTCGCTGCACGAGCGGCTCCACGAGCTCCCGGATGCCGGGCACGTCGCTGGTGCGCGCCCTCCGAACCACGTACGCGCCCTCAGAACTCACGCTTCCCACCCTAAAGGAAACCGCCGAGTACGCAGATTGTCTGCGTACTCGGCGGTTTCGAGCGGATTATTCGCGTACTCGGCGGTGTCAGTCGTTCGCGTTCGCGGCGAGGTCCGGGGTGGCCGGGCCGGTGCCGATAGCGGCGGTGGCGTTGACGCCTGCGCCGACGGACTCCTGGCGGGTGGTGGTGGTGAACACGAAGTCGCCGTCCACGAAGTCGACGTGCACGTGGTCGCCCGCGTTCAGCTCGCCGTGGAGGATCTTCTCGCTCAGCCGGTCCTCGATCTCGTGCTGGACCGCGCGGCGCAGCGGTCGGGCTCCCAGCGTCGGGTCGAAGCCGACCTCGATCAGGCGCTCCTTGGCGGGGACCGCCAGCTCGATCGTCATGTCACGGTCGAGCAGCCGGTCGGAGAGGCGCTTGATGAACAGGTCCACGATCTGCAGCAGCTCCGCCTTGTTGAGCTGCGGGAAGACGATGATCTCGTCCACGCGGTTGAGGAACTCCGGCTTGAAGTTCTTCTTCAGCTCCTCGTAGACCTTGCCGCGCATCCGGTCGTAGCCGGTGGTCGGGTCGCCCTCGATCTGGAATCCGACGGGGCCGCCGGAGATGTCCTTCGTGCCGAGGTTCGTGGTCATGATGATCACGGTGTTCTTGAAGTCGACCACGCGGCCCTGACCATCGGTCAGACGTCCCTCCTCCAGGATCTGGAGCAGCGAGTTGAAGATGTCGGGGTGCGCCTTCTCGATCTCGTCGAACAGCACGACGCTGAACGGCTTGCGGCGGACCTTCTCGGTGAGCTGGCCGCCTTCCTCGAAGCCGACGAACCCGGGAGGGGCGCCGAACAGCCGGGAGACCGTGTGCTTCTCGCCGTACTCCGACATGTCGAGCGAGATCATCGCCGACTCGTCGTCGAACAGGAACTCGGCGAGCGCCTTGGCCAGCTCGGTCTTACCGACACCGGTGGGGCCGGCGAAGATGAACGAGCCGGAAGGACGCTTCGGGTCCTTGAGCCCGGCGCGGGTGCGGCGGATGGTCTTCGAGAGGGCCGAGATGGCCTCCTCCTGGCCGATGACGCGCTGGTGCAGCGCCTTCTCCATGTAGACCAGGCGGGCGGACTCCTCCTCGGTGAGCTTGAACACCGGGATGCCCGTGGCCTGCGCCAGCACCTCCGCGATCAGGCCCTCGTCGACCTCGGCCGTCGTCTTCACGTCGCCCGAGCGCCACTGCTTCTCCAGCCGCAGCCGCTCGCCGAGGAGGTTCTTCTCCTCGTCGCGCAGGGACGCGGCCTTCTCGAAGTCCTGGTCCTCGATCGCGGCCTCCTTCTGGGAGCGCACGGCGGCGATCTTGTCGTCGAACTCGCGCAGCTCCGGCGGCGCGGACAGGATCGACAGGCGCAGGCGGGCGCCGGCCTCGTCGATCAGGTCGATGGCCTTGTCCGGGAGGAAGCGGTCCTGGATGTAGCGGTCGGCCAGGTTGGCCGCGGCGACGATGGCGCCGTCGGTGATGGACACCTTGTGGTGCGCCTCGTAGCGGTCGCGCAACCCCTTGAGGATGTTGATCGCGTGGGGCAGCGACGGCTCGGCCACCTGGATGGGCTGGAACCGGCGCTCCAGCGCGGCGTCCTTCTCGAAGTGCTTGCGGTACTCGTCCAGCGTGGTCGCGCCGATGGTCTGCAGCTCGCCGCGGGCCAGCAGCGGCTTGAGGATGCTGGCGGCGTCGATCGCGCCCTCCGCGGCACCCGCGCCGACGAGCGTGTGGATCTCGTCGATGAACGTGATGATGTCGCCGCGGGTGCGGATCTCCTTGGTGACCTTCTTCAGGCGCTCCTCGAAGTCGCCGCGGTAGCGGGAGCCGGCGATGAGCGAGCCGAGGTCGAGCGTGTAGAGCTGCTTGTCCTTCAGCGTCTCCGGCACGTCGCCGCGCACGATCGCCTGGGCGAGGCCCTCCACGACGGCGGTCTTGCCGACGCCGGGCTCACCGATCAACACGGGGTTGTTCTTGGAGCGGCGCGACAGGATCTGCATGACGCGCTCGATCTCTTTCTCGCGCCCGATCACCGGGTCGAGCTTGTTGTCGCGCGCGGCCTGCGTGAGGTTGCGGCCGAACTGGTCGAGGATCTGGCTGCCTGCCTGCGCGGTCGCCTGATCGTTGCCCCCGACCTGGACCTGCTCCTTGCCCTGGTAGCCGGAGAGGAGCTGGATGACCTGCTGGCGCACGCGGTTGAGGTCGGCGCCCAGCTTCACGAGCACCTGGGCGGCGACGCCCTCGCCCTCGCGGATGAGGCCGAGCAGGATGTGCTCGGTGCCGATGTAGTTGTGGCCGAGCTGGAGGGCCTCGCGGAGGCTCAGCTCCAGGACCTTCTTGGCGCGCGGGGTGAACGGGATGTGGCCGGTCGGCTGCTGCTGACCCTGGCCGATGATGTCCTGGACCTGCTCGCGGACGGCGTCCAGCGAGATACCGAGCGATTCCAGCGCCTTGGCGGCGACACCCTCACCCTCGTGGATCAGGCCGAGCAGGATGTGCTCCGTCCCGATGTAGTTGTGGTTGAGCATCTTGGCCTCTTCCTGGGCCAAGACGACGACGCGGCGAGCGCGGTCGGTGAATCTCTCGAACATGTCTACTCCTTGGCGACGCCGTTGCAGGGTCGGCGCCGATACATCGAGAGTAACCGCGGCATCCCGTGCCGCGGAGGCATGTTCGCTGGAGGCGTGACGCCGTGTCAGCCGCGGATGGCGGCGATCGTGAGGGTGGTGTCGGGGAGCTTGACGGTGACGTCCGAGCTGGTCGTCACACCGCTGGGCGTGTCGAACACGGTGGTGTGCGGGACGATGTCGTGCGTGCAGACGCCGCCGGACGCGGGGGCGAGCATGGCCTCCAGTTGGTTGGACGCCACGACCTTGACCGACTGCACGGTCGGCGGGCAGGTGGAGCTGCCGTTGAGCACGATCCCGAACTGCTTGCCGTTCTCCAGCCAGGTGGCCCAGGAGGCTCCCCCCGCGCTGCTGGCCGGGGGCTGGACGCCCTGCGGCTCGCCCGCGTAGTCCTTCGCGGGTTTCACCTGCGTGCTCGTACATCCCGCGAGCAGCAGGGCCGCTGCGACGAGGGCGGCGGAGGCGGCGACGGAGGTCCGGGGGCGCGCTGCACGATTCACGCGCTCATTCTATGGGCGCGCCCCGACGCCTACGATGCCTCTATGAGCAACCTCGAACGCGACCCGGTGGAGGTCCTGGCAGGCGACGACGTGGTCGTCGCGGACGCGGGAGTGGAGATCCTGGAGCCGCGCGAGGTCCCGCTCGGCGGCCCGCGCGCGATGACCGTGCGGCGCACCCTCCCGCAGCGCAAGCGCTCGCTGATCGGCGGCTGGTGCTTCGTCGACCACTACGGCCCGGACGACGTCTCGCTGACCGGCGGGATGCAGGTCCCGCCGCATCCGCACACCGGGCTGCAGACGGTGAGCTGGCTGTTCGAGGGTGAGATCGACCACCGCGACAGCGTCGGCAGCCACGCCCTGGTGCGGCCGGGCGAGCTCAACCTCATGACGGCCGGGCGCGGGATCAGCCACTCGGAGGTTTCCACACCGGGGACGCAGCGGCTGCACGGCGTTCAGCTCTGGGTGGCGCTGCCGAGCGCGTCGCGGGAGGTCGCCCCGTTCTTCGAGCACCACGTCCCGTCGCCGTCACTGCTCGGGGACGCGACGGTGCGGACGTTCGTCGGCGCGCTGGCCGGGAGCGGGACGGCGGCGACGGTGTTCTCCCCGCTGGTCGGCGCCGAACTCGTCGTGCCGGCCGGGACGCGCGTGACGGTTCCGCTCGATCCGGCCTTCGAGCACGGTGTCCTGGTCGACGCGGGGGACGTGACGGTGGCCGGAACGGCCGTGCCGCTCGCGCATCTTGCGTACCTCTGCCCGGGGCGGGACTCCGTGGAGGTGGAGGCCGGCGCCGAGCCTGCGCGCCTCCTACTGCTCGGCGGCGAGCCGCTGGGCGAGGAGATCGTCATGTGGTGGAACTTCATCGGCCGCAGCCACGAGGACGTCGTCGCCGCGCGTGCCGAGTGGCAGCGGGATGTGATCGACGGGGAGGACCCGGAGGGGCGGTTCGGGACGGTGCGCGGGTACGACGGCGGCGCGCTGCCGGCGCCGGTCCTGCCGACGGTGCGGCTGAAGCCGCGCGGCTGACGGATCAACCTCCTCCACAACGTCGCCTCCCCGGCGACTTCTCCACAGATTCCCGCATCGTCCACCGCCGAGGACTCCCACGCCCCACAATTGATTCATGCATGCACTTCATCTGGTTTTGCATGCACGATCCATGTACGCTCGAATCTATGGGAGTCACAGTGCAAGTACGAGATCTCGACCCGGCGGTCGACGCCCGCCTGAAGAACGCCGCGAGCGCGAAAGGCCTTTCATATTCGGAGTACCTCCGCAGGGAGCTGACCCGCATCGCGGAGCGACTGCGGATCGAGGAGCGGTGGGCGCAGGTCGTCGCGGCGGATGCGGCGAGGGTCGAGGCCGCCGCAGAGGGCCACGCGCCGTTCACCGGTCTCGGTATCAGCAGCGAGGAGATCGTTGAGATCGTCCGCGAGAGCCGGAGCGAGCGATGATCGCGGCGGTGATCGACTGCAGCGCGATGGTCGACCTCCTCGGCTCGACGGGATCCGCCGGCCCTCGGACGAACGGCGAACTGGCCGACTGCGTGCTCGCGGCCCCGCACCTGATCGATCCGGAGTTCACGAGCGCGGCGCGCCGGCTCGCCCGGCAGCATCCCGACCGAACGGAACAGGTGGAGCGATTGCTGACGGAGTTCTCGCAGGTGCCGATCATGCGGTTCGAGCACGGGCCGCTGCTGCACCACGCGTGGAAGTGGCGTCACGACCTGTCGGCGTACGACGCGATGTACGTCGCGCTTGCGCACGAGCTCGGCCTACCGCTGGTCACGAGCGACGCTCGGCTCGCGGCCGCAGCTCAGCGGTGGTGCGAGACGAGACTGCTCGCGGAGGTGGTCGGGCAGGAGCACCCGACCGAGCCGACCGTCGCGTCGACTACTGCAGGGCGGAGGTGAGCCGGGCGAGGTTGTCGAGCACGGTGGAGCGGAGGGGCTGCTTCATCCATTCGTCCAGGGTCAGTTCGCGGCTGTCGCGGCGGTAGCCGTCCTCCACCTCGCGCATCTGCTGCACGAAGGACTTCCCGCGGACCATCAGCGAGACCTCCATGTTCAGCAGGAACGAGCGCATGTCCATGTTGCTCGACCCGATGACGGCCACGTCGTCGTCGATCGTGAAGTGCTTGGCGTGCAGGATGTAGGGCGCCTTGTACATCCAGATCCGAACGCCGGCCCGCAGTAGCGCCTCGTAGTACGAGCGCTGCGCGTGGTACACCAGCGCCTGGTCGCCGATCTCTGAGACGAACAGGTCGACGGCGATGCCGCGCTGGGTGGCGGTCGTGATCGCGGTGAGCATGGCCTCGTCCGGCACGAAGTAGGGGGAGGTGATGACGATGCGCTCCTGCGCGTAGTACAGCAGCGCGAGGAAGAGCCGCAGGTTGTTCTCGCCCGCGAACCCGGGCCCGGAGGGCACCACCTGGGCGTCGAGCTCCTCGGGGTCGCTCGCGTTGCGGGCGTCCTCGTCGGTGATCGGCTCCGTCTCGCGGCGGAGCAGCTCGTCGGTCTCGCTGTACCAGTCGGTGATGAAGATCGCGTTCAGACCGGCGACGATCGGGCCCTCCAAGCGGACGATGAGCTCCTTCCACTTGAGCCCGCGCTTGATGTTCGACTTCTTGTTGTAGCTGCGGTCGATGACGTTCTGCGACCCCATGAACGCCACCCGGCCGTCCACGATGAGCAGCTTGCGGTGGTTGCGGAGGTCCGGACGCTGGTACTTGCCCTTGAACGGCTGCACCGGCAGCATCAGGTGCCACTTCGCGCCCATCGCGGTCAGGCGCTTGATCGTGCGCTTGTAGTCCGGTGTGCGCACCGACGCGATGTGGTCGAGCAGCACGCGCACGACGACACCGCGCGCGACCGCGGCCTCCATCGCCTCGAAGAACGGCGTGGTCGTCTTGTCGAGCGTGAGGATGTAGAACTCGACGTGCACGTAGCGCTTCGCGTTGGCGATCGCGGCGGTCATCGCGGCCAGCGACTCGTCGTAGTGCCCGTCGAGGCTGGCGCGGTTGCCGCCGACGAGCGGCATCGCGCCGAGGTTGCGGTTGAGCTCGACCACCGACTCCAGCCACGCGGGCCACGGGTGGTCCTTGCGCACCCGCTCCATGCCCTCCGTGCTGTCGAGGATGAAGCTGTTGATCTCCTCCTGCTTCTCCCGGCGCTTCTTCGGGAGCTTGTAGCTGCCGATCAGCAGGAAGAACAGCACGCCGATGTACGGGATGAGGAAGATGGCGAGCAGCCACGCGGTCGCGGAGGTGGGCTTGCGGTTGCGTGGGACGACGATGATGGCGATGACGCGGATGACGAAGTCGAGGAGCAGCGCGAGGACGACGATCGTCGTGGTCAGCAAACCCGCGTCCATTCAGCCCCCTCCGGCGTCGAGGACCGGGATCCGCCCTCAGTGCCTACCGTAGTGGGCGCGGAGCCCTGGGAGCGAGACAGCGCGGCTCAGCTCTTTGGAGCGAGGCCGCGGCGGGCGCGCTCCTCGTTCTCCATGCGGGAGTACACCTTGCGCTCGGTGCGGTCGGCCCGAACGATGGCGCGCATGATCATCCAGAACAGCAGGCCGACGAGCACGGTCGGGGCCAGCGACCAGACGATTCCACCGATGATGTCTCCCATAGCGGGATAATGGTACCTCCCGCACATGTGAATCCCGACTCCCCCGAAAGCAGCACCACGCCTCCCTTCCTCGTCTTCCTCACCACCTGGTCGTTCGACCCGGCGGCTGCGATCATGCTCGTCGCGGCGGCCGCCCTCTACCTCGGCGGCGTGCTGTCGCTGCGGCGCCGCGGTCATCACTGGCCGGCGCGGCTGACGTGGATGTACCTGCTGCTCGGGCTGGGCTCGTACGCGGTCATCTCGTTCGGCTTCCTCGGGGCCGAGAGCCAGGTGCTGCGGTGGGCGTTCACGACGCGGATCGCGCTGCTGCTGTTCGTCGTCCCGGCGCTCGTGAGCCTCGGGAGGCCGATCGCGCTCGCGCGGGTGGCCCTGGGCAGCACGGGTCAGGGACGCACCGACCGATTCCTGCAGTCGCGGCCGGTGAAGCTGTTCGGCAACGCCATCTTCGCGACCGTGTTCGCGTGCGCGGCGTTCATGATCTTCCTGACGCCGGTCGCGGCAGTCCTCCGCGACAACCCGTGGTCGGAGTGGACGATCTCCGTGATCGTCCCGCTCGCGGGGCTGCTGATGGTGCTGCCGATCGCCGCGCACTCGGTGATGCACACCAGCTTCTTCATCACGGTCGAGTTCCTGCTGGCGTTCGTCGCGCTGCTGCTCGACGCCATCCCGGGCCTGCTGCTACGGCTCAACGACGCCGTGCTCGATCACGCGCCGGCGATCGTCGGCCCGTTGCCGTTGTGGTTCCCGAACGCCCTGCACGATCAGCATCTGTCCGGCGACTTCCTGTGGTTCATCGCCGAGGTCGCGGACGTCCCGATCCTGGTCATCCTGTTCATCCGGTGGATGCGCCTGGACCGCCGCGAGGGCAAGAAGCTGGACGAGTTGAGCGACGAGGAGATGGAGGCGCTCACCCAAGCGCACCTGCACCAGCGCGGCTGAGCCCCACTACTTCACGAGCGGGAAGAGGATGGTTTCGCGGATGCCGAGGCCGGTGAGGGCCATGAGGAGGCGGTCGATGCCCATGCCCATGCCGCCCGTGGGGGGCATGCCGAACTCCAGGGCGCGGAGGAACTCCTCGTCCAAGCGCATCGCCTCGTCGTCGCCGGCGGCCGCCAGGCGCGCCTGCTCCACGAAGCGCTCGCGCTGCACGACCGGGTCGATCAGCTCGGAGTAGCCGGTCGCCAGCTCGAAGCCGCGCGTGTAGAGGTCCCACTTCTCCACCACGCCCTCGCGCGAGCGGTGCGCGCGCACGAGCGGGCTGGTGTCCACCGGGAAGTCCATCACGAACGTCGGGCGCACGAGACCCGACTTCACGTGGTGCTCCCACAGCTCCTCGACGTACTTGCCCGGCAGCGGGTGCTGCACCTCGATCTCGGCGTCCGCCGCCAGCTCGCGCAGCCGCGACATCGGGGTCTGCGGCGTGATCTCCTCGCCGATGGCCTCCGACAGGCTGTCGTACATCCGGATGCGGTCCCACTGGCCGCCGAGGTCGTACTCGGTGCCGTCGGCCCAGGTGACCACGTGCGAGCCGGAGACGGCGACCGCCGCGTCCTGGATGAGCTGCTGAGTCAGATCGGCGATCGAGTTGTAGTCGCCGTACGCCTGGTAGGCCTCCAGCATCGCGAACTCGGGCGAGTGCGTGGAGTCCGCGCCCTCGTTGCGGAAGTTGCGGTTGATCTCGAACACCCGGTCGATGCCGCCGACGACGGCGCGCTTCAGGTACAGCTCCGGCGCGATGCGCAGGAACAGCTCGGTGTCGAACGCGTTGGAGTGCGTGACGAACGGGCGGGCGGAGGCGCCGCCGTGCATCACCTGCAGCATCGGCGTCTCGACCTCCACGAAGCCCTGCCCCGCGAAGGTGCTGCGGAGGCTGGCGACGGCCGCGGCGCGGTCGAGCACGTTCCGGCGGGCCTGCTCGCGGGCGATCAGGTCGAGGTAACGGGAGCGGACCCGCGTCTCCTCGTTGAGCTCGTTGTGGAGGTTCGGCAGCGGCAGGATCGCCTTGGACGCGATCTCCCAGCCGCGGACCATGATCGACAGCTCGCCGCGGCGGCTGGAGATGACCTCGCCGGAGACGAAGACGTGGTCGCCGAGGTCGACCAGCTCCTTCCAGCGCGCCAGCGACTCCTCGCCCACCTCGGCCAGGGAGACCATGGCCTGGAGGCGCGAGCCGTCGCCCGCCTGGAGCACGGCGAAGCAGAGCTTGCCGGTGTTGCGCTGGTGGACGACGCGGCCGGCGAGGCCGACGGTCTCGCCGGAGGTCTGGTCGGCCTCCAGGTGGCCCCACGCGGAGCGCACCTCGGGGATGGTGGTCGTCACCGGGACCTGCACCGGGTAGGCGCCGCCGCCCGCGTCGCCGGCCTCGGCGATGAGACGCTCGCGCTTGGCCAGGCGGACGGCCTTCTGCTCGCTGATCTCGTCGGCGGTGAGGTCGCCGTCGGCGTTGAGGTCGGTGGCGGGCGCTTCGGTCATCGTGTCTTTCCGTTCCGGCGGTTCATTCGGGGCGTGCGGCGTGGGGAGGCTCAGCCGAGCGTGATGCGGGCGTTGTCGATCAGGCGGGTGGAGCCGACGCGGGCGGCGATCAGCAGGAGCGCGGGACCGTGGAGGTCCGCACCCGCTTCGAGGAACGTGTCCTGATCGACGATCGCGAGATAGTCCAGTTTAACGACCGGCTCGGCCTCCACGCGCGCGGTCGCGGCCTCCAGAGCGGCAGCCGCTCCCCCGGACGCCGCGGACGCGCCGGCGGCGAGCGCCTGCGACAGCGTGATGGCGGCCCTCCGCTGGTCGTCGTCCAGGTAGCGGTTGCGGCTGGAGAGGGCGAGGCCGTCCTCCTCGCGCACGGTGTCGACCACCGCGATCGTCACCGGGAGGTCGAGGTCGTCGACCATGCGGCCGACGAGGTGCACCTGCTGGGCGTCCTTCTGACCGAACACGGCGACGTCGGGCTGGACGATGTTGAGCAGCTTGGCGACGACCGTCAGCATCCCGTCGAAGTGGCCAGGACGCGAGGCGCCCTCGAACAGCCGGCCGACCTCACCGGCGGTGACCCGCGTGGAGGACGGCCCGTCCGGGTACATCTCGGCGGCGGTCGGCGCGAAGACCAGGTCGGCGAGGCCGTCGAGCGCGGCCACGTCGGCGTCGAGGGTGCGCGGGTAGCGGTCCAGGTCCTCGTCCGGGCCGAACTGCAGCGGGTTGACGAAGATCGAGACGACCACGAAGCCGCCCAGGTCGCGGGCCCGGCTCACCAGACTCAGGTGGCCGCGGTGGAGGGCGCCCATCGTCGGCACCAGCACGACCCGGCCCACGGGGGCGTCGGCAGGACCGTCGAGCGCGGCCTCCCGCCTGGCGTGGGCCACCCGCTCGCGCAGTTCGGCGATGGTGGTCACGACGTCGGGCATGACGGTCCTTCCGGGGTGGTGGCGGTGAGGTCGCGGGCGCCGGCGCAGTGCGGGCGACGCGGCCGCATCCAGGCTACTCGCCGCGGAGGTACCAGCCGCGACCGTCGTCGCCGGGGTCGCCCTCGGCCGGGCCGTCCGCCGCGCCGCCGAGGGCCTCCAGCACGTCGCCGACATCGAGCGCGGTCGGCGCGCCGGCGCGGGTCAGGGCGTTGTCGACGGCCGAGCGCAGCAGCGAGCTGAGGAACGATCCCGGGTTCTCCACGCCGATCCCCGCGAGGATGCCGGTGGACTGCTCCACGATCGAGCGCGAGAACGCGGTCGCCGTCGCGATGGCCTCCGCGTAGGCGGGGCGGTCGGCCTCCGCGATCACGACCGGCTCGCCGCCCATCTCGACCACCAGTGCCTGCGCGATCGGGAGCACCGGGGTGGGCGCGGTGACGGCGAACCAGCTCTCCGCCAGCCGGGCGAGGTCGAGGCTGGTGCCCGTGAACTCGAACGCCGGGTGCACGGCGAGCGGGATGGCGCCGGCCTCCGCGGCCGGGCGCAGCACCTCGACGCCGTAGGCCGGCGCGGTGTGCAGCACGAGCTGACCCGGCTGCCAGGTGCCGGTCGCGGCGAGGCCGGCGACGAGGCCGGGCAGCTCGCGGTCGGGGACCGCGAGGATGACGAGCTCGCTGCGCTCCACGAGGGTCGGGACCTCCAGGATCGGCGCCTGGGGCAGCATGGCCTGGGCGCGTTCGCGGCTCTCGGCGGACACCGCTGAGATGCCGACGATCGCGTGGCCCGCTCCGGCGAGCGCGGCGCCGAGCACGGGTCCGACGCGTCCCGCGCCGACGATGCCGAGGCCGAGGCGGCCGGAGCGGCGGGTGCTGTCGTTCATGCGTCCTCCTCGGGGGATTCGTGCCGAATGGTGCTTGTGGTGTCGCCGGAGTCGCCATTCGGCACGAATCCCGGGGCCGTGCGCCAGCGGTGGGTGCGGTCGGCGGCGGCGGCCACCACGGCGCGCACCGCCACGGTCTCGAACAGGCGCTCACCGGTGGCCGCGTCCATCGCGCCGAGCCGGGGATGCACCGGGCCGGACACGGTGTGGAAGCGCGCCTCCGCCAGCCCGAGCAGCCGGTCGAGCGGGCCCTGCTGCAGCTCCAGGCTCTGCAGCCGGGCCAGCGGAACCACGGCGAGGCTCCGCCACACGAAGCCGCGGCGCAGCAGCACGGCCCCGTCCACCATCCGGAAGCCGGTGCGCTGCCACGAGAACGGCCGCAGCCAGATCGCGCGGCGCGGGCTGCCGGTGAACGCGTCGCGGCCGCGGGAGGTCATGCCCTCCAGGATCGCGGCGCTGTGCTCCTCGGTGAACGCCGGAAGCACCAGCGACAGCACCTTCGCCACGTCGGCCTGGTCGCCGACCGGCAGCATGGTCGTGTTCGGCTGGCCCGCCGCGCCCTTCTCGCGCGTGTGGCCGGCCGTGTCGATGCGGATCTGCCACCAGCCGAACGGCCGCCAGAGCAGCGGCTGCAGCACCTCGACGGCGTGGATGCGGCCGGGCGGCAGCGTCTCGTTGCTCGTCGTGAGCAGGCCGAAGCCCATCCGGACGCCGTCCGGCGTGCCCGCGATCGAGTACCGCAGCGACTTCGTGAAGCGGTTGATGTAGAAGCTCGCCGAGCCGATCAGCCCGGGGAGGACGACGATCAGCAGCCAGGGCGCGCCTCCCGCCGAGCCGATCACCAGCAGGACGATCACGGCGATGACGAACACGGTGAAGCCGCTCAGCACCAGCGAGCCGGCGAGGCGCGCGGGCGGGATCTTCACGACCGACTCCGGCGGCGCCGCGTTCGGGTCGAGCTCCGGCGCGAGGAAGTCGTCGATGCGCCGGCTCACGAAGTCGCCGACCTGTGCGGTGCGCGAGGCCGGGACGGCGACGCCGTCGGCCGGGTCCGCGGCCTCCGCCTCCCGGACACCCGACGCGAGCCGAAGCACGTCCGACCGCAGCCCGTCGGCGAGCACCGAGCCGAGGTACGCGAGAGTCACGTTCGCGTCGTGCCCGGCCACGGAGATCTCCAGCTTGGCCGCCCCGAAGATGCGCGCGAGCAGCGGCCGCTGCACGTTGATGCCCTGGATGCGGTCGAGCCTGGCCTTGCGCTGGGTGCGGAACAGGATGCCGCTGCGCACCTCCACCGCGTCGCCGGTGATCCGGAAGCTGTGCATCCGCCACGACACGTAGAACGCGGCGAGGCAGCCGAGCAGGACGACCGCGACGCCGAGCAGCGCCCAGCCCTCCCAGCCGTGGTTGTAGATCGCGTCGATCGGGTCGCCGCCGAGGTCCGGCGCTCCGACGAAGAAGCTCACCAGCCGCTCGCGGAGGTTGGACAGCACGAAGCCCAGGACCGCGATGAACACGATGCCGCCGCGCAGCAACGGCGTCGCGGGGTGGAGCCGGTGCCACTCGCCGTCGGTGAAGCGCTCGGCGGCGCGCTCGGCGGCGTTCAGCGGGCCGCCCGGCAGCGGCGCTCCCGGCAGCGGTGCGCCCGGCGCCCCGCCCTGCACGCCCCCGGGCTCCGGAACGGTCACAGCCCTGCCCGGCGGCTCTCCGCCAGCTCCACCAGCCGGTCCCGCAGCTCCGCGGCCTGCGGCTCCGGGAGTCCGGGGACGACGACGTTCGTCGACGCCGCCGCGGTCACGAACTTCAGGTCCGCCAGCCCGAGCATCCGCCCGACCGGCCCGCGCGTGATGTCGATGAGCTGCATGCGCCCGTACGGCACCGACACGAAGCGCTGGAACATGATCCCGCGCCGGAACAGCAGGTCGTCGGCGCGCAGGATGTACCCGATCGACCGGGTGCGCCGGTTCGCGATGAACAGCCCGATGAGCGTCGCGACCACGACGACCGCCAGCAGTATCCACGCCCACGACCAGCCGGCGACCAGCCAGAGGAACACCGTCCCTGCGCTCAGCACGATCCCCGTAAGGAGGGTGCTGACGACGACCACCACGACATACTTCGGCGAGACACGGTTCCACTCCCCGACGGCGAGGTCAATGCGACCGGGCACGAGCGGCCTCCGGATCGTCGTCCTTGTCGTCGGGCGGGAGGGTGCAGAAGAACTCGGCGACCAGGCCCGCGACGAGCAGGATGACAGCGCCCGCGGTGCCGAGCGCGGTCAGCAGCACCGCGTTCGAGGCGGGCAGCACGTCCCGGGTGAGGATGTAGATCAGGATGCCGGCGCCCGCGCCGGTCAGCAGCGCGCCGCTCAGGCTGCACGCCTTGGCGAGGACGACGATCCGCGTCGCCTGGAACGGGTCGATGCGGCGCGAGCTGCGGCCGCGCACGGCCCGGCGGATCGGGACGGCGAACGCCACGACGATGATCGCGACGGCGACCAGCGTGATCGGCAGCGTCAGCGGCGGGATGAACACCGCGACGCCCGTGCCCGACGCCGCGAGCTCCCCGAGGAAGCCCACCACCAGTCCGAGCACCCCGAGGCCGATCAGGGAGGTGGGACGCGTGCGCTTCATGCGTCGCCCGCCTCGTACAGCGTCACCGGGTCGGTCGCCTGGGCAGCCAGCGCGGCCACCGGCCCGTAGCCCGGCAGCACGGCGTCCGGGTCCACGTCCAGCCACGGCACCAGGACGAAGGCGCGCTCGTGCGCCCGGGGGTGCGGGAGGACGATGCGCGGGTCGTCGTCGGCGACGATCCCCTGGTAGTCGACGATGTCGATGTCGATGGTGCGGTCTCCCCAGCGCTCCTCGCGCACGCGGCCGAGGGCGTCCTCCACCTGGTTGACCGCCGCCAGCAGCGCCAGCGGGTCGAGGATCGTGTTGATCAGCGCGACGGCGTTGAGGTAGGCGGGCGCCTCCTCGTCGATGCCCTCCGGCTTGAGCGCGGGCGTCTCGTAAAGCCGGGAGACGGCCTCGACGCGGAGGCCGGGGTCGT
The DNA here is from genome assembly GCF_039615055.1 of Microbacterium sp. X-17. NCBI lineage: Bacteria > Bacillati > Actinomycetota > Actinomycetes > Micrococcales > Microbacteriaceae > Microbacterium > Microbacterium sp. X-17. The sequence continues at coordinate 285,946 of NZ_JBDHNI010000001.1, read as the reverse complement.
CCGCGAGCAGCCGGAGCGCCTCCCGGATGGTGGCGACCCGGTCGCCCAGGTTGCTGCCGAAGGCGAGCACCGCCGGCACGCCGACGCGCAGGCGCTCGGGCCGCCCGATGCGGTTCGGCGGCGTCATGGCCGACCCCGCAGGATGCGGACGGCCACGTCGCCGAACGGCACCTCGATCGGGGCGTCCGGCTTGTGCACCGTGACCTCCACCGAGCGCACCGGGTCGTGCGCGAGCACCACCCCGGCCACGCGCTCCGCGACCGTCTCGATGAGGTCGACCGGGTCGCGGCGGACGGCGTCGGCGATCTCATTCGCCAGCTCGCCGTAGTGGACGGTGCGGGCGAGGTCGTCGGAGGTCGCGGACGGCGACAGGTCGAGGTATGCGGTCACGTCCACGACGAAGTCCTGGCCGTTCTCGCGCTCGAAGTCGAACACCCCGTGGTTCGCCCGCACGCGCAGCCCGGTCAGCACGATCGCGTCCGTCGGCGTGCGCGAGACGGACACGGCAGCGGAATCAGTCATCGCGTCCAGCTTGCCACGCCTGCACCACATCCAGGGCCATCCGCGTGGACGCCACGTCGTGCACGCGCACGGCCCAGACGCCGGCCTGCGCGGCGAGCGCGGAGATGACGGCGGTCGGCGCGTCGCGGTCCTCGACAGTGCTGCCCTCGCCGAGCAGCGTGCCGAGGAACCGCTTGCGCGACGCCCCGATGAGCACCGGGTAGCCGAGGGTCTCGAACTCGTGGAGGCCGGCGAGCACCTGCCAGTTGTGCTGGGCGTTCTTCGAGAAGCCGAGGCCGGGGTCGAGCACGAGCTTGGCCGGGTCGATCCCGTGGTCGAGGAGGCTGGTGACGCGGGCGGACAGCTCGGCGCGCACCTCCGCCACGGTGTGACGGTAGACGGCGCGCGAGTCGGCGGCGTCGAGTCGGCCGCGCCAGTGCATGACGACGTACTGGAGCCCGGTGTCGAGCACGGCGTCCGGCATCCCGGCGTCGGCCAGGCCGCCGGAGACGTCGTTGATGATCGCGGCGCCCGCGTCGGCGGCCGCGCGCGCGGTGGAGGCGTTGAGGGTGTCGACGCTGACCGTGACGCCGTGCTCGGCGAGCGTGCGGATGACGGGGACGACGCGGGCGCGCTCCTCCACCGGGTCGACGCGCAGCGCCCCGGGCCGGGTGGACTCGCCGCCGACGTCGATCAGGTCGGCGCCCTGCGCGACGAGGTCGAGCGCGTGCGCGACCGCCGCCTCCGGCTCCAGCCACAGGCCGCCGTCGCTGAACGAGTCGGGCGTCACGTTGAGGACGCCCATGATGAGCGTCACGCAGACGCCTCGTCGCGCGGGGCGCCGATGAGCGCGATCAGCTCGGCGCGGGAGGCCGGCTCGCTGAAGGCGCCGCGCGCGGCGACCGTCACGGTGGTGGCGCGGGTCTGGCGGGCGCCGCGGGTGGTCACGCACTCGTGGGAGGCGTCCAGCACCACGAGCACGCCGCGCGCCCGAGCGCCCTCCTCTATCGTGTCCGCGATCTGCTCGGTGAGGCGCTCCTGCAGCTGCGGCCGGGACGAGAGCGTCTCGATCACACGCGGGATGCGGCCGAGGCCGATCACGGCGTCCCCGGGCAGGTACGCCACGTGCGCGACACCGAGGAACGGCAGCAGGTGGTGCTCGCACACCGACCGGAAGGCGATGTCGCGCAGGATCACAGTCTCGGCGCGGGCGTCCTCCAGCGGCACCGGCTCGCCGAGCTGCTGACGCGCGTCGACGCCCACGCCCGAGAAGAACTCGGCGTAGGCGTCGGCGACGCGCGACGGGGTGTCGCCCAGGCCCGGACGCGACGGATCCTCGCCGATGGCGGCGAGGATCTCGGCGACGGCCGCCTCGATGCGTGCGCGATCGAATCCGGTCATGCGGTGCGCGGCCTAGGCCGTTGCCGGCCGCGGCTTGATGGCGGGAGCCCGCTTCGGCTTCGACGACGGGGGCTCAGAGTCCACTCCGCCGTCCACGGCCCCGGCGTCGATGGGCGCCTTGGGGAACGGGATGGGCGGCAGGTCGGAGATCGGACGCTTGTCGCTGGAGAGCCACTGCGGACGCTCCGGCAGCTTCTTCACGTCGGCGAAGATCTCGGCGATCTGGTTGTGGTCGAGCGTCTCGTGCTCCAGCAGCGCGGCCGCGAGGCGGTCGAGCACGGCGCGGTTGTCGTTGATGACCTCCCATGCCTCGTCGTGCGCCTTCTCGATGAGGGCGCGCACCTCGGCGTCGACGCGCTCCGCGATCCGCTCCGAGTAGTCGCGCTGGTGGCCCATGTCGCGGCCGAGGAACATCTCGCCGTTCGCCTGGCCCAGCTTGACCGAGCCGATGTCGGCGCTCATGCCGTACTCGGTGACCATCTTGCGGGCGATGGAGGTCGCCTTCTCGATGTCGTTGGAGGCGCCGGTGGTCGGGTCGTGGAAGACGATCTCCTCCGCGACGCGGCCGCCCATCGCGTAGGCGAGCTGGTCGAGCAGCTCGTTGCGGGTGACCGAGTACTTGTCCTCCAGCGGCATGACCATCGTGTAACCGAGGGCGCGGCCGCGCGGGAGGATGGTGATCTTGGTCACCGGGTCGGTGTGGCGCATCGCCGCGGCGGCGAGGGCGTGGCCGCCCTCGTGGTACGCGGTGATCAGCTTCTCCTGGTCCTTCATCACCCGGGTGCGCTTCTGCGGGCCGGCGATGACGCGGTCCACGGCCTCGTCCAGCGCGCGGTTGTCGATGAGCTGCGCGTTGGAGCGGGCGGTCAGCAGCGCGGCCTCGTTGAGCACGTTGGCCAGGTCGGCGCCGGTGAAGCCCGGCGTCTTGCGGGCGAGCACTTCGAGGTCCACGGAGGCCGCCAGCGGCTTGCCGCGGCCGTGCACCTCCAGGATCTTCTTGCGGCCGAGCATGTCCGGAGCGTCCACGCCGATCTGACGGTCGAAACGGCCGGGACGCAGCAGCGCGGGGTCGAGGATGTCGGGACGGTTGGTCGCCGCGATCAGGATGACGTTGGTCTTCGGGTCGAAGCCGTCCATCTCCACCAGGAGCTGGTTGAGGGTCTGCTCGCGCTCGTCGTGACCGCCGCCGAGACCGGCGCCGCGGTGACGGCCGACCGCGTCGATCTCGTCGATGAAGATGATGGCCGGGGAGTTCTCCTTGGCCTGCTGGAACAGGTCGCGGACGCGGCTGGCGCCGACGCCGACGAACATTTCCACGAAGTCCGAACCGGAGATGGAGTAGAAGGGGACGCCCGCCTCACCCGCGACGGCGCGGGCCAGCAGGGTCTTACCGGTTCCGGGAGGGCCGTACAGCAGCACACCCTTGGGGATGCGCGCGCCGACCGCCTGGAACTTGGCGGGCTCCTTGAGGAAGTCCTTGATCTCCTGCAGCTCCTCGATGGCCTCGTCGGACCCGGCGACGTCGTCGAAGGTGACCTTCGGCGTCTCCTTGGTGACGAGCTTCGCCCGGGACTTGCCGAACTGCATGACCTTGTTCCCGCCGCCCTGCATGCCGGAGATCATGATCCAGAAGAACACGCCGATGAGCAGCGCCGGGATGAGGAAGCCGAGGATGTTCACGAACCAGTTGGGCTGCGGGACGGAGTCGTCGTAGCCCTTGGGGAGGTTGGCGTCGTCGATCGCCTTGACGATGTCCGCGCCGCGCGGGGTGACGTAGTAGAACTGCACCTGCGTGCCGTTGGCGCCGTCCGCCTGCTTGAGCGTGAGGTCGACGCGGTTCTCGCCGTCGACGATCTTCGCGCTCGACACCTTGTCCTGCTGCAGGAGGTCGAGCCCCTGCTGCGTGGTGACGGGCTTGAAGCCCGACATGGTGATCAGACTGGAGCCGATCCACACCGCGATGATCGCGAGCACGACGTACAGGATCGGGCCGCGGAAGATCTTCTTGAGGTTCATGGTGCGACCACAGTACCGCCTGGGCGCTGTGGGTCGGCTGCGTGTTCGCTCTGGGCGCGCTTACCGCCGACGGCCGTCTACGCCAGTCGTCGCGCCGATCCTGGGCCGGATCAGGAGGCCGGGAGGATGGCCGGCCAGTACTCCGCGATCACGCCGTCCTCCACCCGGACGAAGTCGTGCCCGGCGAACGCCATCGTCTCGTCTCCCAGGAAGCAGGTGAGGACCCACCGCGCCGCCACGAACCCGTCCCCGACGAGCGGCCCGGCCTGCACGTCGAACTCGACGCGGTCGAACTGGTCGACGGTCTCGGCGATGGCCCGGGCGAACCCGCGCGGCCCGACGACGTCGCCCTCCGGCCAGTGCCCGACGGCGTCGCCCGCGATGATGGGCTCCAGCGCCGCGTGCCGGTCGCTCCACGCGGCGAGCCAGCGTCGGTACAGCTCGGTGGGTTCGTAGGGCATGCGGTCATCGGACCACGGCGCGGGGGCGGGCGCAAGTCGACAGGTTCGAATCGGAGCGGCCGAGTCGCCGTCCTGGTCGACGCCGACGACTGGAGGCTGGTCATCCTGGTGCTGCGGGTCGCACACCGGCGCGAGGTCTACCGGCGCTGAGGGTCGTCCTCGCGCCCCCACGCGATAGCGATGAGCCGGCGCAGCACGGCGAGGTCGATGTCGTCCAGCGTCCGCACGTACACGCAGCCGGCGCCCTCGGTGAACGTGCCGAGCGACGGCAGCAGGGCCGCGCCCTCCGGGAGGTCCTTGAGGCCGTAGAGCGAGAGCTGCGCCTTGCGCGGCGAGAAGCCGGTCTTCGGCCAGTCGCCCTGGCGACGCGGGTCGGACGGCGAGACGTAGCGGTAGCTGCCGTAGCCGACGATCGACGGGCCCCACATGACCGGGTCGGCGCCCGTCACCTCCGCGAAGATCCGGGCGAGGGCGTGGCCGTCCTCCCGGCGGCGGGCCGGGGTCGCGGCGTCGAGGAACGCGGTGACATCCGCGTCGGTCGGCGCCGTCTTCGGCGCGGTCACGTCGACCGCCGCCTAGCTGTAGACGGCCGGCGCCAGGATGCCGACGCCGCGGAGGTTGCGGTAGCGCTCGGCGTAGTCGAGGCCGTAGCCGACGACGAACTGGTTCGGGATGTCGAAGCCCACGTACTTCACGTCGATCTCGACGCGGGCGGCCTCCGGCTTGCGCAGCAGCGTGAAGATCTCGATCGACTCCGGGCCGCGGCTGTGCAGGTTCGCGAGCAGCCACGAGAGCGTGAGCCCGGAGTCGATGATGTCCTCGACGATCAGCACGGTCTTGCCGCTGAGGTCGGTGTCCAGGTCTTTGAGGATGCGCACGACGCCGCTCGACGCGGTGCCGCTGCCGTAGGAGCTGACCGCCATCCAGTCCATCGTGACGGGGATGCGCAGCTCGCGGGACAGGTCGGCCATCACCATGACGGCGCCCTTGAGGACGCCGACGAGCAGGACGTCCTTGCCCGCGTAGTCGGCCTCCACGACCCTGCTCAGCTCGGCGATGCGGGAGCGGATCTGCTCCTCGGTGATCAGAATCTCGGTCAGGTCGTCGTGAACGTCCGTGAGTTCCATGGGGGAGGCGCTGTCCTTAGCTGTCGGGGTGAAACGTGAGCAGGCCGTTCTGCCTGACAACTCTAACGCCTGGCAGGCTGAGCGGTCCCTGGCCGTGCCAGCCCGTGATGAGCTCCGCGACGGCGAGGGTGTGCGCCCGGCTCAGGGACACCCCGAACTCGGCGGAGACGACCAGCCGGATGATGCGCTGGCGGAGTGCGGCGGGGTCGGCGGCGAGGCCGCGGACGTCGAGCGCGACGGCGCCGTCCTCGGTCTGGCTGACCAGCTCCTGCGCCCACTCCAGGGCGAGGCCGTCGAGGGCGTCGTCGTCCTCACGGAGCTGCTCGGCGGTGCGCGCGAGCGCCTCGGCGACGCCGGGGCCGAGCTCGTCCTCCAGCGCGGGCAGCAGCCGGGTGCGCACGCGCACGCGCGCGTACGCGGGGTCGGTGTTGTGCGGGTCGTCCCACGGGGTCAAGCCGCTGTCGGCGCAGAAGGCGCGCGTCGTCCGGCGGCGGAGGCCGAGGAAGGGGCGCAGCAGTGTTCCGGTGTCGGGGCGCATCCCCTGGAGGCTGGACGGGCCGGAGCCGCGGGCGAGGCCGAGCAGGACGGTCTCCGCCTGGTCGTCGAGCGTGTGGGCGAGCAGGATCCGGGCGGCGCCGGTGGCCGCGCGGGCGCGGTCGAACGCGGCGTGCCGTGCGGCGCGGGCGTCGCCCTCGGGGCCGGAGGCTCCGGTCGCGACGGTCACGCGCTCCACGAGCACGGGATCGAGTCCGAGCTCGCGGGCCTGCGCGGCGGCGGCCTCGGCGACCTCCGCGGACCCGGGCTGGAGGCCGTGGTCGACCACGATCGCGCCGGCCCGGTAGCCGCGGCGCGGGGCCTCGAAGGCGGCCGCCGCGGCGAGGGCGAGGGAGTCCGCTCCCCCGCTCAAGCCGACGAGCACGAGCGCGCCGGGGGCGAGCGGCGCGGGCCGGGCCGGGCCGTGGTCGTCGTGCGGGTCGACAGCGGGAAGGTCGGCCGCGGCGGCCAGGGCCTCCCGCACCGCGCGGCGGGCGTCGGCGATCGGCGGCGTCAGGCGCGGCCGGCGCGGAGCCCCGTCCGGCGCTCCACCCGCAGCTTCACCCGAGGACCCGTTGAGGCGCATCCAGTAACGTTAGTGCAGATTTCCAACAGCTAAGGAGCATCGGCATGGCCGCATACGACGTCGTCATCGAGATCCCGAAGGGGAGCCACAACAAGTACGAGGTGGACCACGAGACCGGTCGCGTCTACCTGGATCGCGTGCTGTTCACCAGCTTCGTGTACCCGACCGACTACGGCTTCTTCGAGAACACCCTCGGCCTCGACGGCGACCCGGTCGACGCGCTGGTGCTGCTCGAGTACCCGGTCTTCCCGGGCGTCGGCGTCAAGGTGCGCCCGGTCGGCGTGCTGAACATGTCGGACGAGGCCGGCAGCGACGCCAAGGTGATCGCCGTGCCGTACAAGGACCCGCGCTGGCTGCACATCCAGGACGTCAACGACATCCCGGAGCAGACCCGCAAGGAGATCGAGCACTTCTTCGCCCGCTACAAGGACCTCGAGCCGGGCAAGTTCGTCAACATCGAGGGCTGGGGCGACGCCGCGGAGGCCGAGGCCATCGTCGAGGCCGGCTTCGCCAAGCTCGCCGCCGAGGGCCACTGACCCAACCCAAAACCGCCGAGTGGGCAGATAATCTGCCCACTCGGCGGTTTTTTGCGTATCTTGAGCCGTCTCGACGGCTTCGGGGTGGGGGTTAGGCGCTGGGGCGGGCTACTTGGCCCCAGGGGGAGCCCCAGACGGACTGGATCTTGACGACGTCGCCCTCGGTGGGGGCGGCGATCATCATGCCGCCGCCGAGGTAGATGCCGACGTGGTAGAAGTTGCCGGGCGAGTCTCCCCAGAAGATGAGGTCGCCGGGCTGGCGCTGGCTGTACGGCACGATCTGGCCGCGATTGGCCGCGGTGAAGAACTGGTCGTTGACCGAGTGGGAGCCGATGTAGACACCCGCGTAGGCGTACGACTTCATCGTCAGGCCGGAGCAGTCGTAGCCCGTCGGGCCCTCGCCGCCGAAGATGTACGGCTTGCCGAGCTGCGCCTTCGCGTACGAGATGGCGGTGTCGACCACGTTCCCGTTCGGCGGCGCGACCGGGCCGCCCCCGCCGCCACCACCGCCGGACGACCCGCCGCTCTGCTGCTGCTGGGCCTGCTGCTGCTGTTGCTGCTGCTGGCGGATCGCCGCCTGACGCTGCGCCTCCGCCGCCGCCGCGGCAGCCGCTGCGGCCGCCGCCTGCTCCTGCCGGATCTTCTCGCCCTGCAGGTACGCCGCCTCCACCTGGGTCGAGGTGTTCTTGAGCGTCGCGAGCTGGGCGACCAGCTCGGTCGACTTGTTCTGCTGCTCGACCAGCGCCGCCTGGGCGGCGGACTGCGCGTTCTGCGCGGCGGTCAGCGCCTGGTCGGCGGCGGCCGAGAGCTTCTCGCGCTCGGTCTTGGCCGTCTTGGCCTGCGCGTTCAGCGACTCGGCGGTGTTCTTGTCCTTGGTCGCCTGGTCGTAGACGGCCTTCGACTGCTCGGTGAGCTTGCTCATGGTGCCGAGCTGGAACAGCAGCTTGTCGGCGTTGGAGCCGGAGCCTCCGCCCTTCAGCAGCAGCTCGGTGCTGACGTCGGTGCCGCCGCCGGACTTGGCCAGGTGGGAGGCGAGGAGGCCGGCACGCATCTGCGACGTCTTGGCCTTCGCGGCCGCGTCCGCCGACTGCTTCTCCAGGTCGGCCTGCTTCGCCGTCGCCTTCGCGAGCGCGTCCTTGGCCTGGAAGTAGGCCTCCGCCGCCTTCTCCGAGGCGATGCGGGCGGCGTCGACGCTGCTCTGGAGGCCGCTGATCAGGGTCGTGATGTTCGCGATCATCGCCTGCTGGTTGGCGACGTTGGCCTTCGCCTGCTGCACGTCGTTCCAGGACGGGTAGTCGACGGCCTGCGCCGGGGCGGCGATGCCGATGGAGGCCGTGACGGCGCCCATCACGCCCGCGCCGATCGCGAGGCCGGTGCGGGTGCGGGAGTTCTTCGAAGTGTCGCTAGCCAAGGGGTGCCTGCCTTGCTCTCATGAAGGGGATTCCGTCGATCTTCTGACCGTTCACCCGCACCTCGAAGTGCAGGTGGCAGCCCGTGGACGCGCCGGTGGTGCCGACGTGGGCGATGGGCTGGCCGGCTCCGACGCTCTGGCCGATGCCGACGAGGATGCCGCCGTTGCGGATGTGCGCGTAGCCGGTGTCGATGCCGCCGCCGTTGTCGATGAGGACGAAGTTGCCGTAGCTGCCGTTCGGGCCGGCGTAGATGACGGTGCCGCTGTGCGCCGCGTAGATGGGCGCGTTGCAGGAGGCGCCGATGTCGATGCCCATGTGGTACGTGCTGCCGACGCCGCCGGGCGACGGGCGCGGGCCGAAGCCGTCGGTGATCGGGCCGGCGGCGGGGACGGCCCAGCCCTGCGGTCCGACGTAGCCGCCGGGGAGGCCTCCCGAGCCGCGCGCCGCTGCTGCTGCGGCCGCTGCGGCGACGCCGGCCTCGTAGCCCGTGACCGTCTTGGCCGTGGTGTCGCGGAGGGCGGCGAGCTGCGCCTGCATGACGACGATCTGCTTCTGCTGTTCGGCGAGCTTGGCCTGCGCTGCCTTCGCGGCGGCGACCGCGGCCTGGAGGGCGGCCGTCGCGGAGACGCGGAGCTTCTCGCGCTCGGCCTTGGCGACCTCCGCCTGCGCCGACAGCGCCTTGGCGGTGTTCTGGGCGACGCGGGCGTCGGTGTAGACCTTGTCGGACTGCTCGGTGAGCTTGGACATGCTCCCGAGGCCGGTCAGGAGCGTCTCGGGCTTCGTGCCGCTGGCGCCGTTGCCGCTGAGGAAGAGGTTGGCGGTGAGGTTGCGCCCGCCGGTGCGGTAGAGCTGGGCGGCGAGCTTGCCGGCCTGGGCGCCTGCCGCGTCGGCCTTCTGCTGGCTGGCGGCGGCCTGGGACTCCAGGTCCCTGGCCTTCATGTCCGCCGCGTCGAAGGCCGCCTCCGCCGCCTGCAGCTCCTCGCCGCGCTTGACCGCGGCCGCCTGGGTGTCGGAGACCTCCTGGTCGAGCTGCGCGATCAGGGTCGTGATGCGGGTCACCTGGGCCGCGGCCGCAGCCTCGTTGGCCTTGGCGTTCTGGACGTCCTGCCAGCTCGGGTACTGGTCGGCGTACGCCGGCGCGGCGATGGAGCCGACGACCCCGGTCAGCGCGATGGCGCCGATGGCGAGGAGGCGCAGCACCGCCCGGCGCGGCCTGCGCCGGTGCGTGTCGTCTCTCGTCGCGTATCTCATCGTCACCTTCAACCCGTCGGATGGAACATCGGCTGTCACACGATCAACACGGGTCTCGTCATCACCAGGAGCAACATTAGCAACATCACCATACGCCGCCCGGGTCGGGGGGGTGGGCGGCGGCGCTCGATCGGAGACCACGTGCGGCTCGCACGGACGACAGGGGGGCCGTCGCTGGCAATCCTCGCTGGCGTCCGGCTTCTCACCGGGCATTTCACCGGGGCGTGGCGGGAAACCGGGACCATCGACCCGCCCGGGCTGCAACCCCGATTCGCATTCTGTCGGGGACTTCCGTATGCTTATGCGTCGGTGGTCATCGAAAAGCGAAAGCGATTCGAGACGATCCGGCCCCATCGTTTAGTGGCCTAGGACGCCGCCCTTTCACGGCGGTAGCACGGGTTCGAATCCCGTTGGGGTCACGATGGCATCCTCTACAATTCAATAAAGCACCACAGTTAGGCCCTGTAGCGCAGTTGGTTAGCGTGCCGCCCTGTCACGGCGGAGGTCGCGGGTTCAAGTCCCGTCAGGGTCGCCACGGCGACAAGCCCTTCCACTCGGAAGGGCTTCCGTCTAGGTGGGCACTTCGTGCCTCCCGGCTCTGTAGCTCAGTTGGTAGAGCGTTCGACTGAAAATCGAAAGGTCACCGGATCGATGCCGGTCGGAGCCACTGGAGAGAACCCCCGGTCCGAAAGGGATTCCGGGGGTTTTCTGTTTGCATCGGAAGGCCCGCGAAACGCCGTTCGACTACATTCTGACTACAACTGATTTCGCGGCTCGGGCAGCGAGTGCGTTCGCAACGTCATCAAGGTCATCGTCGAAGAGGTCCGCATAGACGTCGAGGGACTGGCGCAGTTCGCGTTCGTCCCGATCTTCGCGATTCCGGCGATACCGCTTTTCGCCAGGTCCCATCGCGCGGCAGAATCGGCGCATGTCCGATGAGCGACTGCGGCGTCTCCGGTGGCTCCCCGCCGTCGGCGTCGCCGCCTACCTCGCGGGGACTCTTCTGCAGGTCGCCGCACCATCGGCTTCGCACTGGGACGCGGCACTGATCGGGTCGGGTATCGCAGTGCTGTTGGCCACCTACCCGGACGGGAGAGTCCGGTATGTATGGGCGGCCGCGGCGGCGATCCTCATGATCGGGTTGTGCGCCGCGCTTCCCATCGCACCTGGCCTGCTGATTACACCATGGTGGAATCCGCTGATCCTGGTGCTCTCGGCGGTTCTCGTTGTGGGGGCGCTGACGCGGTATGCGAGTTCGCTCGATACGGGTGATCGCGAGCGTGTTCGATGGGCTGCGCTCGGGGCGCTTGTGACATTCGGCGGCATGGGGACGCTCGTTGTGATGTCGGCGAGGATGCATCCGCCCGGCATCGGAAGCCTGGGTCCGGCGGGGAACGCGGCGGCCGCGGTGTTCGTCTTCGCCTTCGCCGCATGTGTCATCGTCGGACTGGTCGCGCCGCGCCTCCTGCCGGTCGACTCCATACTGTGGTGGCTGATCGCGCTGGGGCTCGCGGCTGCAGCGCTTGGAGGAGTCGCTGCCATCATCGATCCCTGGGGGTCGGGCTGGAGCACGGCGGCGGTCGCGGTGCTCGCCCTGCCGGTCGTGGCGAGCTCGGCGTGGCTTGCAACCGGAATCGTGTACAGGGGGCGCCGTTCGCCGCGCGCTTCCGGCGAGCGCTTCCAGCGCCGACTCGAGGCCACAGGGCGTGCGGAGGCGGCCCCCGCAGTCCTCGTCACATCGATCGCCGAGTCGCTGCGATCCGCCGGGGTCGCATTCGATGTCGGAGGAGTCGTCTCCGCCGAGACGGGCCGCCTGCGAGGGGACGAGGAGCAGGTGTCGATTGCGTTCAACGGCTCGGTCCTTGGGGCGCTTCGGATCGCGCCACGCCCGGGTGAGACGACCCTCACGCGCCGCGACCGCGCCGTGGTCGCCGAGCTCGCACGCCGTGCCGCTCCGGCGCTCCACGACGCGGCCACCGTCACAGAGCTGCAGCACACCCGTGACCGTCTCATCCGAGCGCGGGAGGAGGAACGGCGGGAACTGCGGCGGGAACTGCATGACGACCTTTCTCCCGCTCTCGCCGGCGTCGCGCTCGCGGCAGACGGACTCGTTCGAAGCCTGCCGCAGGGCGCGGATCGACAGGCGGCTTCCACGCTCCTCGCTGACGCGAAAGACGCCGCTGCCCGGGCCCGGGAGCTGGCCTATGGACTGCGGCCCGCAGTTCTCGACGACCGCGGTCTGCTCGCCGCCATTCACGATCGGGTCGGCGCCGACTCTCGCGTCGAGATCCACGCCGCATCCCTTCCCGACTCCCTGCCCGCCGCTGTCGAGCTCGCCGCTCTGCGGATCGTTCAGGAGGCGGTGACCAACGCGCGTCGCCATGCCGACGCGACCAGGATCGCGGTGCACATCGGCGGGAATGACGGGGCAATGCGAATCCGGGTCGAGGACGACGGGGTCGGCATACCTGCTCTGCCCGCGCCGGGGATGGGGCTGCGCTCCATCAGGGACCGAGCCGAGGAACTCGGCGGGAGCGCGCGCATCGCGGTCGGCTCCCTCGGCGGCACCCTCGTCGAAGCATCGCTCCCACTGGGGGCGCCGTGACCAGCGTGTTGCTCGTAGACGACCATCCGGTGTTCCGCCGCGGACTCGCCGCGCTGTTGCGCTCGGCCGAGTACGAGATCGTCGGCGAAGCGGCCAGCGGCACAGAGGCGGTCGAGGCCGCGCTCAGCCATCGACCCGACCTCATCGTCATGGACCTCGGACTGCCCGGGCTGCACGGCGCGCGCGCGACCGCCCGGATCATCGCCGAGCTCCCCGACACGCGCGTCGTCGTGGTTACAGCCTTCGACGACGACGGAGCTGTTCGCGAGGCCCTCTCCGCCGGCGCGTCGGGGTTCGTGCTCAAAGACGCCCCCGGCGATGAGATCCTCGCGGCGCTCGCTGCCGCCCAGAGCGGCGCCCGGCTGCTCGGCTCGGGCGTGCCGCTGCCCGGAGAGACAAGCTCGGAGCGCGCGGATCTCGGTCTCACCCCCCGGGAGCAGGAGGTTGCGCGGTTCATCGAACGCGGGCTCGGCAACGCAGCGATCGCCCGCCGGCTCGGCATCAGCGAGAAGACCGCCGCGAACTACGTTTCCACAATCCTTGCCAAGCTGCACGCCAGAACCCGGCACGACGCGGCTGAGGTGCTCCGGGAGCACCCGGCCGAGTAGTGCCCCGCTCCGCGAAGTCCTCACCAGACCGAAAAGTCCCGCCTCTTCAGGGACATTCTTCCCTGGTATCCCGGGAAGCACGTGCGGGAGGATGTCGCGTGCAATGCGACGGAGGACAGTCCGCTCGCGTCATCCGCTGCATCGGATCACTCAACTGAGGAGACGCGGTCATGAGTGCATCACAACCGCCATCGGAATCGAACCCGGACGTGCCGGATCCGACGGCCTCCGATGAGCCGTCCGCCTCCGCGTCGGCGGTCCGTCGAACGTCCTGGTCGCTGACGAAGTCCGGTCGTTTTGTGTGGGTGATGCAATGGTGGGCACCGGTGATCCTTCCGTTCTGGGTGCTCCTCGGTCGAGGATTTGTCGGGGCGGGACTCGGGTATGTGGGCGTCCTCGGATTCTTGGCCATCGCACCCGCCATCCTCATCGCGCTCTACATCCCGGCGGTCATCACACTCGGCGACAACGATGTTCGAATTGCGCGGACGACGAGATTCGCATACAGCATCAGTGCGTGTTTCCTCTGGGGCTCCATGGTGGTCGCCGGCCTGTTCGTTCCCGACGCCGGCGATGGACCACCGATGCCGAGTGCGGTCATGACATGGACGAGCGGACGGATCTCGATCGCCCAGACGCTCATGATCATGACGGTGGGAATCGTGGTCGCCGTCGCAGCCGAGGTCGTCGTCATCGGACTGGCCATCGCCGGCTGCAACCGTCCCCAGCTCCTCAAACCCGACGACGCGTCGCAGTCGAAGATCCGGCGAGGAGCAGTGCTGACGGGGTTCTGGATCTGGTGGGCCGCCATCGGTATCGAACTCGCTTCCATCGTGAGCACCCTCGCGTATGCCGCACAGGGCTCGTGGGACCCGGTCTACTTAGCGGTCGACTTCGAAGACGGTTGGATCGTGCTTGAGGGCATCGTCGTTCTGGCCGCTCCGTTCTTCGTGCTGCGGCTCCGCTCGCGCTCCCGGGTGGCGCGCACCGTGCTCGCCGTGCTCGCGGTCGGCGTGATCATCGGCGTCAACGTGCTGACGAAACCCTTTGGGGCGCCATCGTTTGTCGACTACTTCGTCGCGATCCTGCTCGCCATCGGCACGGTGGCCCTGTTCGTGCCGTCGTCCAACCGCTACTTCTCCAAGCCCGCGGCTCCGACACGTACGACCTGACCGCGACAGAAATTCCGGACAGTCAGGTGGAGGCGTCGAGTCAAACGATGCATCGCTTTTTTCGGGAGATTCTTCCCTGGTATCCCGGGAAACCTGCGCGGGAGGATGTCGCACACGAACCCATCGATCATGCTGGGAGGAGCCAGGATGTCCAATCGTCGAACAGTCTCGATTCCGGTCCTCGCTGCATCGGCTGCTCTGCTGCTGACTGCATGCGCGGGGGTGGCGCCCGCGTCGCTGTCTCATCCGTCCCGGTCACCGCACCCCAGTCCCAGCAGCACCCCGTTGCCCCTGCCATCGCCCACTTCTGTCCCCGCGCCCGCAAGTCAGAACGATGCGTACATCGGCGCGCAGCTCGCCCTGATCCGCTTTGACGGGGTCGCCGACGACGCGTCGGCGGGAAAAGCGAGCGACGCCCTGATCAGGCTCGTCGCGACCGGCGCTGCGGCGCGGGACCTGCATCGGCAGAACAGCCACGCAAAACACACCGAAAACGGACACTCCGCGTTCGTGTTCGTCGACTGGACCGTCGACACCCTGAGCGCGGCGGGAGTTGAACCCGTCGCCCAGGGAAAGGTCACGGTCACCGGTTGCATCGACGCGGCCGGCGCGGCCGTCACGGAGCGGCGTCTCACGATCGAGTACTCCCGCACCGCAAACCGATGGCTTGTTTCCTCCGCCACAACGCTGCCGGGGGACGACTGCACGACCTCGGACGTCACCAGCGAGGTCGATGACGTCACCCGCACCGCCGCAGCGTTCAGCGACGCGGAGGCCAGCGTCGGAAAAGGCGCGAACCCGCAGACCCAGGCCGCGGGGATCGCGAAAGGTCACGCCGCCGATTTCCTCGAGCAGGAGTTCCCAGGCGGGCTCGCCGCTGCCGGCTCGAGCACGTACGAGGTCCGGTTCATCGCCCACTACCCGCCCGAGGGGACAATCCCGTACGTGGACGACGCGATGGACGTCTTCGGATGCCTCGGCCAGCCGTCAACGCTCTACGTCGACGGTTCCGGGAACCTGTGGCCCCCCGGCGACTTCGCCTACCTCGACATCTCACACGTCACCACAGACGACCAGCTCTATGTCACCGGCCTGAACTACACCGACGACGACCCATGCCAATACTGATGATCAGCCTCCAGCTAGCGTCGGGGCATGTCTGAATCGGCTCAGTCGCGGCATTCCCGCCTCCCCGCGCTGGCGATGGCGGTCACGCTGATCGCGCTGGTCGCGGCAATCACGACGTGCGTGTGGTCGTCGGTCGATGGCGGCGAGGCGGGGTGGTCCGACGCCCTCATCGGTGCGATACCGATCACGATCCTTGCGATCGCATCCGTCGCGATCAGCATCCCCGCTCTTACGAGAGACCTGCGCCCGAGGTGGGTCGCCGTGACGGCGTTCCTCATCAGCGGGGTGCTTGCGTTGTTCTTCGGGCCCCCGCTGTTGATGGCACTACTGTAAACGGCCTCTACTCCTGCGTCGGTCGGATGGAAAGGTCGCCGGATCGATGCCGGTCGGAGCCACTGGAGAGAACCCCCGGTCCCTTATGGGATCCGGGGGTTTTTGCGCGCGTTATGCCCCGCCGTCGTCACCGTGTCAACCCGCTGACCCTGCCGCGCCTCGCGTGGATGTATGGACGCCACACATCCGACGAGCGAAAGGGAGTCGAGTATGACGAACCCGGAGGGCGGATTCGGCGGCACGCCGGTATTCGACACAACACGCCAGTATCACGACGATGCGGTCGACCATCACGACGATGCGGTCGACCATCACGACGATGCGATCGACGACGCGAGCACGACCGACATCGCCAAGGAGGAGGCGGGCCGCGTGGCGGACTCCGCCGTCGACGCCGGCAAGGATGTCGCCGCCGTCGCGAAGGACGAAGCGCACGCGGTCGCGCACGAGACCAAGGCGCAGGCGCAGGACCTCTACCGGCAGACCCAGCAGGAACTGCGCGAGCAGGCCGCGGTGCAGCAGCAGCGGGTGGCGGACGGACTGCGGTCGATCGGCGACGAGTTGCAGCAGATGTCGCGGTCGTCCGAACAGCAGGGAGTCGCGAGCGACCTGGTCGGACAGGCGGCGGACCGCACGCAGTCGGTCGCGCGCTGGCTGGACGAGCGGGACCCCGGGTCGCTGCTGCGCGAAGTCAAGTCGTATGCGCGCCGCAACCCGGGCACCTTCATCGCCGTGGCCGCCCTCACCGGCGTGGTCGCCGGGCGGCTGACCAGGGCCTTGGCCTCCGGGGACGACAACGGCATCAGCAGCGGGAGCGGCACCAGCCACTCCACCCCGGCGCCCGGCGGAACACCCATCGGCGGCCCCGCGCTCGACGACACGACGTTCCGCGGGCCCGGCACGGCCGGCTACCCGGCCGGGGGCTCGCTGTGACCGATCAGCCCACTCCGTCGGAGGAGCGCGCTGAGCGCGAGTCCCTCGGCGACCTGCTCGCCGAGGTGAGCCGCGACCTGTCGACGCTCGTCCGGCAGGAGGTGGAGCTGGCCAAGGCCGAGCTGAGGCAGACGGCCACCCGGGCCGGGAAGGGCGCCGGGATGATGGGCGGCGCCGGCTACGCGGCCCTGATGGCGGTGCTCTTCCTCTCCATCGCGCTCTGGTGGGCGCTCGGATACCTGATGGGCAACGCCTGGTCCGGCGTCGTCGTGGCCGTCATCTGGGCCATCGTCGCCCTGATCCTGTTCGTGGTCGGGCGCAATCAGCTGAAGACGGTGAAGGGGATGCCGCAGACCGTGGAGACGGTCAAGGAGTTCCCGGAGACCCTGAAACGAAACGGAGAGAACCGATGACTGACGACCCCGATGTGATCCGCGCCGAAATCGAGAGCACCCGCCGCAACCTGAGCGGCGACGTGGACGCCCTGGCCGACAAGGTCACGCCCAGCAAGATCGCCGAGCGGCAGAAGCGCAAGGTGAAGGGCGCCTTCCACTCCTTCACCGAGCGCATCATGGGCTCCGACGATCCGTACGACCCTCACCGCGGCGTGGGCGAGGCGACGGGAGACGCGATCGGCGATGCGAAGGACGCCACCGTCGAGGCCGGTCGCCATGTGGTCGCCAAGGCGGAGGGCAACCCGGTCGCGGTCGGCCTGATCGCTTTCGGCGTCGGCCTGCTCGCGGCCTCCCTCATCCCCGCCAGCGACAAGGAGCAGGAGCTGGCCGCCAAGGCCAAGGACGCCGCGCAGCCGATGCTGCACGAGGCGGCCGAGGTCGGCAAGCAGGTGGCCCACGACCTCCAGGAGCCCGCCCAGGAGGCGGTGCAGGCCGTGAAGGACACGGCGCAGGAGTCGGTCGAGACGGTCAAGGCGGAGGCCGCCGAGCGTGCGAACGACGTGGCCGAGGACGCCAGGGACGCCGGACAGCACGTGCAGAACGGCTGACGAGACCGGAGAACAACCTGGCGGGGGGGGGGGGGGGGGGGGGGGGGGGGCCCCCCCCCCCCCCCCCCCACCCCCCCCCCCCCCCCCACC
>NZ_JBDHNI010000001.1:113951-268239 GCF_039615055.1 Microbacterium sp. X-17 | reverse complement strand
TTCCGGGTACACCAACCGGGGGGGGGGGGGGAGGCGGAATGCCTCCGCCGCGCCGTTTCCACACCCAGAACCGACGAACGAACGAAGGAGCCACACGATGAGCGACGACGACATCGGAGCCAGCACACGACTGGAGGACGCCCCCGCGCCGGACGACCCCCGCAAGCCGGACAGCCCGCCGAAGCTGCACCGCGGCTCCTGGAAGCTCGTGCTCAGACGCACGCTGCGCGAGTTCAGCAACGACAAGTGCACCGACTTGGCGGCCGCGCTCACCTACTTCGCCGTCCTCTCGCTGTTCCCCGGGCTGCTCGCACTGGTGTCGCTGCTCGGCGTGCTCGGGCAGGGGACGTCCGCGACCACGGCGCTCCTCGGGATCCTGAAGCAGGTCGCGCCCGGCGACACCGCCTCGCTCCTCAAGGGGCCGCTCGAGAACGCGGCGCACTCCCCCGCCTCCGGCCTCGCACTCGCGCTCGGCATCGTCCTCGCGATCTGGTCGGCCTCCGGCTACATCGGCGCGTTCTCGCGCGCAATGAACCGCATCTACGAGCTGGACGAGGGACGGCCGTTCTGGAAGCTCAAGCCGCAGCAGCTGCTGGTCACGGTCATCTCCCTCGTGCTCGTCGCGATCGTCGCGCTCATGCTCGTGGTGTCCGGTCCGGTCACCAAGGCCGTCGGCGGCGCCCTCGGGCTCGGATCGACGCCGCAGACGGTGTGGGAGATCGTCAAGTGGCCGCTCATGCTCGTGGTCGTGGTCGTCATCCTCGCGGTGCTCTACTACGCGGCTCCGAACGCCAAGCAGCCGAAGTTCCGGTGGATCAGCGTCGGTGCGATCGTCGCGATCCTGGTGCTCGCCGTCGCCACGTTCTTGTTCGGGCTGTACGTCGCGACGTTCGCGAACTACTCGAAGACCTACGGCCCGCTCGCGGGGGTGATCGTCTTCCTGCTCTGGGTGTGGATCGCCAACCTCGCGCTGCTGTTCGGCGCCGAGCTGGACGCCGAGATCGAGCGCGGCCGCCAGCTCCAGGCGGGCATGGACTCGGAGGAGACCATCCAGCTCCCTCCGCGCGACACCCGGCTCAGCGAGAAGTCGCTCAAGAAGGAGGAGGCGCTCGTCGCGGAGTCGGCGACGATCCGGGAGAACGCGGACGCGAGCGGCGCTGGCCGCCCTGCAGGGGACGATTGAGGGCGCAGGAGCAGCAGATCTGCGAATTTTCATAGCCTGACCGGGGGTTCTCCCCAGATTCGCGGCTACCGTCCGGCCCAGCAGGGTCACAGAAATGACCCACCGACGTCACTGAAAGGACACAGGGGAGCCATGGGCGATACTGCGCCGTTGGAGAAGCGACCGCCCGAGGAGCACGTTCCCGGCGTCGGCACCGGGCGCGGCGAGGGCGCGTCCCTCCGTGCGGCACGCCGCAGCCCGCTCGCCCGATTCTTCGGCGCGCTCGGTCCCGGCCTGGTCACGGGAGCCGCGGACGACGACCCGTCCGGGATCGCGACCTATTCCCAGGCGGGTGCGACGTACGGAAACAGCATGCTGTGGACGGTCCCGCTCACCCTGCCGTTGATGATGGCGGTCCAGGAGATCTGCGACCGGATGGCTCTGGCCACCGGCGACAGCCTCGGCAAGCTGATCCGCCGGCACTTCAGCCGCAGCTTCCGCATCGCGATCGGTGTCCTGCTCGCCGCCCTCATCTGCGCGAACGTCCTCAACGTCGGCGCCGATCTGAACGCCATCGGTCAGGGCATGTCGCTTCTCCACGCCGGGCCGGCCTGGATCTGGAGCCTGGTCGCCGGTGTCGGCATCGGCATCGCCGTCGTCGCGGGTTCGTTCGAGCGGATCGGCATGATCTTCAAGTGGCTCTGCATGGTCCTGCTGGTCTACATCGGCGTGCTTTTCGTCATGCACGTCGACTGGGCGGCCGTCGGCCGCGGCCTCGTCGGGTCCGGCATCCGGATCACCCCCGCCTACCTCGCTCTCGTCGTGGGCGTGCTCGGGACGACGATCAGCCCGTACATGTTCTTCTGGCAGTCGGCGCAACGCATCGAGGAGCTGCGCGCGGAGGAACGCGGCGGCGACGAGGCTCCCGCGCTGTCGGACCGTCCGAAACCGGAGGCGAAGCGCCGCCTCCGCAACAGCCGACTCGACGTCTTCACCGGCATGGCCTTCAGTGTGCTGATCATGTTCGCGATCATGGCGTCGTCGGCGGCCACACTGGGGCTGCATCACAAGGCCATCTCGAGCGCGGCCGACGCCGCCAAGGCCCTCGAACCCATCGCGGGGAACTACGCCGGCATCCTCTTCGCGCTCGGGTTCATCGGATCCGGCGTCCTCGCGGTGCCTGTCCTCGCCGCCTCCGGGGCCGCGGGGATGGCCGGCCTGCTCAACAGGGACTGGGGTCTGGACCGCAGCCCCCGCCGCGCGCCGCTGTTCTACATCCTGCTCGGCCTCGGGATCCTCGTGGGGAGCGTGCTCGCGATCGTGTCGACCGACCCGATCCAGTTGCTCGTGCTCTCCGCGATCGTCAACGGGATCGCGGCCGGGCCGTTCCTCATCGTCATGATGCTCATCTCGCGGAACCGGCAGATCATGGACGGCCACGCCAACGGCCCGCTCGCGACGGCGATGGGGTGGGCCACGACGGTCATCATGTGCGTGGCCGGCGCGTACGGGGTGTTCTACACGGTCACGGGAGGGTGAGCGTCCGGGCTCCCCACCGGTGATGCGGCGTTGATGGCTGCCGCGAGGTACGGCGCCGAGGCGCTGGCGGGCGCATCCGCGACCTCACGGGGTGTGCCCGTGGCGACGACGGTTCCGCCGTTCTCGCCCGCGCCGGGGCCGAGATCGATGACGTGGTCGGCGGTGGCGACGACGCGCATGTCGAGTTCGACCACGACGACCGTGTTCCCGGCGTCGACGAGACTCTGCAGATGCTCGACGAGGCGGTCCGCGTCGGCGCAGTGCAGCCCGGAGGTCGGCTCGTCCAGCACGTAAAGGGTGTCCGCGCGCTGGGCGCGCTGCAGTTCGGAGGCGAGCTTCACCCGTTGCGCCTCGCCGCCGGAGAGCTCGGTGGCCGGCTGACCCAGCCGCAGGTAGCCGAGTCCGACATCCACGAGCGCGGTCAGGGAGCGCATGATCTCGTTCTCGCCGGGAAAGAACGCGTGGGCCTCCTCGACGGACATCGCCAGGATGTCGGCGATGTTCCGGTCACGCCAGGCGATCTCGAGCGTGTCCTCCGTGTACCGGGCGCCGTGGCAGTCGGGGCACACGGTGTAGACCGACGGCAGGAACAGCAGCTCCACCATGACCGACCCCTCGCCTTCGCAGGTGGGGCAGCGGCCGCCGGCCACGTTGAACGAGAACCGACCCGGCCGGTATCCGCGCGCCCGCGCTTCCGGCGTCTCCGCGAATCGGCGCCGGACGTGATCGAACAGTCCCGTGTACGTGGCGACGTTGGAGCGGGGCGTTCGGCCGATGGGCTTCTGGTCGATGCTGACGACTCTGCGCACGGCGCCGAGATCGCCCGACACCGTTCCTTCGAGCACTTCGGGCCCTCCGGCGAGGAGCAGGTCGTCGGTCTCCGGGGCGTCGTCGTCCACGCTGACGGGCCGGCCGAGGTGGTCCCCGAGCAGCGCGGGGAGGACCTGGCTGACGAGGCTGGACTTGCCCGACCCCGACACTCCGGTCACGGCCGTGAAGGCGCCGAGAGGGAACGAGACCGACGCGTCGCGCAGGTTGTTGCGGCTGACGTGCTCCAACCTCAGCCACCCGGTCGCCTCCCGTGGGGTTCGCAATGCGAGCCCGCGGCCGCCGAACAGATAGCCTCTGGTCACCGACTCGTCCACGCCGGCAAGCCCGCCCGGCGCTCCGCTGTAGATCACGCGACCGCCGCGTTCCCCCGCGCCGGGCCCGATGTCCACCAGCCAGTCCGCGTGCCGCATCACCTCCACGGAGTGCTCGACCACGAACAGGCTGTTGCCTCTCCTTTTGAGCCCCTCGAGGATGCCGAGGAGAGCGTTCACGTCTTGCGGGTGGAGGCCCGCCGACGGCTCGTCGAGCACGTACACGACACCGAACAGCTCGGAGCTCAGCTGGGTGGCGAGACGCAGCCGTTGCAGCTCGCCGCCGGACAGCGTCGGTGTCGTGCGGTGCAGGGAGAGGTACCCCAGCCCGAGGTCGATGATGGGTCGCAGGCGCTCCAGCAGCTCCGCCGCCAGCCGCGCCGCCGCGGCGCGCTTCTCCACCGACTGATTCGGAGTCCGCCGCACGTCGGGCGCGGCCGCGTGCGACGCGCCTCCCGCGGCGACCCGCTGCTGCGTCGCCTCGTGCCGGGCCTCCTCGCCGAGCGCCGCTCCCGAGGTGGCGAGGTCGTCGGCGGCCGCGGCCACGACCGCCGCGAGCCGGCCGGAGAGCTCACGGAGCGGGAGTCGTGAGAACTCGGCGATGTCGAGCCGTTCGAACGTCACGGAAAGCGCCTCCGGCTTCACACGCTTCCCGTGGCACACCGGGCACACGGCGGAGGTCAGGAACTCGGCGACCCGCCGCTTCATCGACGCGCTCTTGGTCGTGGCGAACGTGTCGAGCACGTAGCGGCGCGCACCGACGAACGTGCCCTGATAGCTGGGCTCCATCCCCGCCGAGATCGCCCGCCGCGTCTGCGCCGGCGTCAGCCCCGCATACACCGGGACGGTCGGCCGCTCCTCGGTGAACAGGATCCAGTCACGGTCCTCCCGTCGCAGGTCACGCCACTCGGTGTCGACGTCGTAGCCCAGCGACACCAGGATGTCCCGCTGGTTCTGCCCGTGCCACGCCGTCGGCCAGGAGGCGATGGCCCGCTCCCGGATCGTGAGCGTCGGGTCCGGGACCATCTGCCGCTCGGTGACTTCGTACACCCGGCCGATGCCGTGGCATTCCGGGCACGCGCCCTGCACCGTGTTGGCCGAGAAGTCCTCCGCGTAGAGCATGGGCTGACCGTCCGGGTAGTCGCCGGCCCGCGAGTACAGCATCCGCACCAGGCTGGAAAGCGTGGTGATGCTGCCCACCGTCGACCGGGCACTGCGCCCGCCGCGCTGCTGCTGCAGCGCCACCGCCGGCGGCATGCCCGTGATCGAGTCGACGTCCGGGACGCCGGCCTGGTCGATGAGCCGCCGGGCATACGGGGCGACCGACTCCAGGTAGCGCCGCTGCGATTCCGCGAAGAGCGTCCCGAACGCGAGCGACGACTTCCCCGACCCGGACACCCCGGTGAACACGACCATCGCGTCGCGCGGGACGGTCAGGTCCACATTCCGGAGGTTGTGCTCGCGGGCGCCCCGGACCCTGACATCCGGCTGGACCGCGGATGGGACTTCGTTCGTCATCGTCTGAGACCCTCCTCACCGCCGGACGGTACCAGCGCTCCTGGAGTGCACAAGGGCGCGCACCGCGACGGAGTGCCACGATCAGAGGTGGACGATCTCGACATCTCCCCACGCCGCGGCGAGATACTCCGCAGCCAGGCGGCGGTGGCACCGCTCGGGAGCCGCCTCCGAGCACAGCAGGACCCCGCCGTCGAGGTCGGCCGGTCGCAGCACGGCCTCGACCTGCCGGTCGCGGAGGAGCCGGAGGTACGTCTCCGCGTAGCGATCCCACGAGAGCTCGCCCCTCTGGTAGGCCCGCAGGTGTTCAGCGGTGGGCGCGAGCCGCAGTTCATGGCGATAGGACATCCCGCACAGCTCGCGGACGAAGAACTCGAGGTCATCCCGCTTCGCGAAGCCGGCGAGCTGCGAGACGTTGTTGAGCCGAGTGTCGACGAGCGCTTTCGCGCCGCTGTCCCGCAGCATCCCGAAGAACCGGCTGGCCTTCTTCTTCGTGAAACCGATGGTGTAGAGCCTCATCATCCCGCCCCTCGGAGATCTCCCCCACTGTACGCGGGCTCGAGATTCCGGCAGGAACGGGCCGGGCGGCATGGAGGGACCGGCCACACCGCCCGGCATCGGCGCCTCAGCCGATCCTCGGCACCTCGACCCACAGTCCGGTCTCCGCCGACTGCTCGATCGCGTCGTCGATGAGTGCCGTCGCGTAGCCGTCGGCGAAGTTCGGGCTGACCCCGGTGCCGTCGGCGATGGCGCTGAAGAAGTCGTGGGCCTCGATGATCTTCGTCTCGCCGTAGCCGATGCCGAGGGCGGGGATCGGCCAGAGAGCGTCGCCGTTGGGGTGAGCCGGCCCGGTGTAGATCGTACGGAACCCGCGACGGTCGTCGCCGTCCGAGGCGAAGCAGACCTGCAGCTCGTCGCGGCGCTCGTAGTTGAAGACGATGCTGCCCTCGGTCCCGTGGATCTCGAAGGTGATGTAGTTGTTCCGGCCGTAGCCGTTGCGGGTGGCCTCGATGGAGCCGATCGCGCCGTTGTCGAAGCGGATCATCGTCATCACCTGGTCGTCGACGTCGACCGCGCCGCGCGGTCCCCCGCCGCCGCGCGCGTTACCCAGGCTGTCGGCCCCGCCCGTCTGGAGGGGGCGGTCCGGGATCCAGGTCTCCATCATGGCGTTGACTGAACCGAACTCGCCTACGAGGTAGCGGGCGATGTCGATCACGTGCGTCGCGATGTCGCCGAGGGCGCCGGAGCCCGCGATCGACTTCTGGAACCGCCAGGACAGCGGCGAGTCGGGGTTCGCGCTCCAGTCCTGGAGGTAGGTGCCGCGGAAGCTGAGGATGCGCCCGATCGCGCCTTCCTCGATGAACTTCCTGGCCAGCGAGATGGCGGGCGTGCGGCGGTAGTTGAAGGCGACCATGTTGACCACGCCGGCGGCCGTGACGGCGTCGTACATGGCCTTGGCCTCGGCCGAGGTGCGGGCCAGCGGCTTCTCGCTGATGATGTGCTTGCCGGCCTCCGCCGCCGCAATCGCGATCTCGGCATGGAGATGGTTGGGCGTGGCGATGTCGACGACGTGGATGTCCGGGTCGTTCACGACGCTCCTCCAGTCGGAGGTCGAACGCTCGAAACCGAACCGGCGGGCCGCCTCGGCCGCCAGCTCGTCCGTCGCCTCGGCGATCGTGTGCCGGACGGGGAGCGCCGGGGCCGGCCAGAAGAACATCGGCATCGCCGCATACGCCAGCGAATGGGCCTTGCCCATGAATCCGCCGCCGATCAGTCCCACGTTGAGGTGCTGCATGGTTGTTGTCTCTCCTTCTCGAAAAATGGTCGGTGTGCGGCGCCGTCAGGCCGCGAGCAGACGGCGGAGGGTCTCGCGGCTCGACTCTGCGGCCTCCCTGGGGTGGCCTGCGTAGTCGTCGAGCTCCACCATCAGCCAGCCGTCGTATCCGGTGTCCTGCAATGCCGCGACGATGCCGCGGAGGTCGAGCTCGCCGGCCCCGAGCGGCTGGAAGGTCACCGACTCCCGGTCGAGGTCCTTGAGGTGCACATGATTGATCCGGTCCCCGTACGCGCGGATGATCGCCGCGGGGTCGCCGCCGCCCGCTGCCAGGTGCGCGACATCCGGGCAGAATCCGATGCGGGTGTTCGGAAGCAGCCGGTCGAGCTCCTCGGGGCTCTCCACGATCGTGGAGAGATGCGGGTGGTAGCTCGCCTCGAGGCCGGCGGCCTCGGCGATGTCGGTCACCTGGTTCAGCGAGTCCGCCAGCCGGCCGTAGTCGCCGTCCTTCGTCCCGGTCGCCCGCCGTGCGCCTCCCCCGATGACGAGCCGCTGCGCTCCGAACCGCGCCGCGAGGTCCGCGGACCGACGGATCCGGTCGAGCTCGTCCGGCAGGATGTCCGGGTAGATGAAGTTGGCCCCGCTGTAGACGCTCACGAGTTCCAGCCCGGCGTCGCGGAGGTGGCCGGTGAGCACCTCCGGCCGGTCGGCGTAGTCGACGAGGTTGCCGTCGAACATCTCGACGCCCTCGTATCCCGCCGCTCCGATGTCCCCGATCGCCTGGCGCATGTCGCCGTGCGTGAGATAGAAGAGGTCCTTGACGCTGGTCACGCCGGTCGGATGACCGACGACGCCGCCCCAGGTGATGGAGCAGTATCCGAGTCGCATTGCTTGCCTTTCCGTGGGTTCGTTACTTCTTGCGGGCCAGGGCGACCGCGAGGATGATGATCCCGCCGCGGACGACCTGCTGCTGGCTGCTGTCGAGGCCGGCGAGGATGAGTCCGTTGTTGATGAGTCCGATCAGCAGCGATCCGAAGAGCGTGCCGATCACGGTGCCGCTGCCGCCGAACAGGCTGGTTCCGCCGAGGATCACGGCGGCGATGGCGGAGAGCTCGTCGCCCGTCCCCCACTGGAACCGCCCCGACTGCAGGCGCCCGGCATAGAGCATCCCGGCGACGCTGGCCACCAGTCCCGAGAGCAGGAGCACCTGGAAGGTGATGCGCTTGGTGTTGATGCCGGTGAAGTCGGCGGCGGTGCGGTTGCCCCCGGTCGCGAGCACCTGACGGCCGAACTTGGTCCGCGCGAGCACGACCGCCCCGACGGCGACGAAGACGCCCGACCAGAGGATCAGCCCCGGGACGGGTCCGATGTTCCCCGAGCCGAAGATCGTGTTGTACGTGTCGTCGAGGATCGGGATCGGCGCCGAGGCGGTGATCCACTGGGCCGTGCCGACCGCGATCCCCAGCATCCCCAGGGTGACGAGGAACGACGGGATGCCGAGCATGCTCACGAGGGCGCCGTTGATGGAGCCGACGACGGCGCCCACCGCCAGCCCGCACAGGATTCCGGGCACGGGCCCCCAGGCCGCGATCCCCATCGCCGTGACGACGCTGGCCAGGCCCGCTGTCGACCCGACGCTCAGGTCGATCTGCGCGGCGGCGATGACATAGGTCATCCCGACCGCGATGATCGTGATGGTCGACGTCTGCCGGAAGATGTTGAGCAGGTTGTTCGGCGAGAGGAACCCCTGGTCGTGGAGCAGGATCGCGAAGAACGCGAACACGACCACGAATCCGATGTAGATGACGTAGCGACGCCAGTCCCAGTTCTTGACGGCCTCCGCGAGGCCGGTGCGCGGGGTGGCCGAGTCGATCGTTGCCGGTTGGTTCATTTCTGGACTCCTTGTACTGCGAGTTCGAGGGTCTCTTCGTCCGGCACGTCGCCGCGCGGGAGCTCGCGGACGATCGAGCCCTCCCGGATGATCAGGATGCGGTCGCTCACGGCGAGGAGTTCGGGGTATTCGGACGAGATGACGATCACGGCCTTGCCGGAGGCGGCCAGGTCGCGCACGCGGTCGAGGATCTCGCTCTTGGTGCCGATGTCGACGCCGGCGGTCGGTTCGTCGAGGATGAGCACGTCGGGCTCGGTTCCGAGCCATTTGGCGATCACGACCTTCTGCTGGTTGCCGCCGGAGAGCAGCCGGACCGGCCGGCCGGGGTGGCTGACCTTGATGCGCAGCCGCTCGATGAGGGACGCCGAGAGTCTCCGGCTCTCGGCCGTGCTGAGCAGCGGGCCGTGCCGCACCTCGTCGAGGAGGGGCAGCAGGAGGTTCTCCCGCACCGAGTGGTCGAGCACCAGCCCCTGCTCGCGGCGGTCCTCCGGGACGAGGGCCAGGCCCGAGGCGATGGCGCGCTTCGGCGAGGAGAGCACGACGGGGCGACCGTTCACCAGCACCTCGCCGGCGTTCGCGCGGTCGATGCCGAACAGCGCCCGGGCGAGCTCGGTCCTCCCGCTGCCCATGAGCCCCGCGAGCCCGACGATCTCACCGCGGCGCAGGGAGAAGGAGGCATCGCGGACACGGTCGCCTGCCGTGAGCCCGCGGACCTCCAGCAGCGGTGGACCGTCGTGCTCGACGGTGTCGCGAGAGCGGTAGGTGAGCTGTCCCTCGATCCTGCGACCGACGATTCCTTCGACGATCTCCTCCGGGGTGACGGCGCTCAGCGGGGCGGTGAACAGGCGACGTCCGTCCCGGAGCACCGTGATGCGATCCGCGATGCGGTAGACCTCGTCCATCCGATGCGAGATGTAGATGATCGAGATGCCGCGCGCCTTGAGCCGTCCGATCAGTTCGAACAGCGCCTCCGTCTCGTGACGGGCGAGGCTCGCGGTGGGCTCGTCCATGATGAGGACGCGGGCGTCCTGCGACAAGGCCTTCGCGATCTCGGTCAACTGCCAGTACGCGGTGCCCAGCCGCCCGACTTCCGCGCGCGGGTCGATGTCGACGCCCATGCGGGCGAAGACCTCTGCCGCCTGGCGGACGACCGCGCGCTCGTCGATCAGTCCGAGGCGCGTCAACGGCTCGGCGCCTAGCAGGATGTTCCGCGCGACGGTCAGGCTGGGGACCAGGCTGAACTCCTGGAAGACCATGCCGATGCCCGCGGCCTTGGCGGAGTGGATGGAGTCGATGCGCGTGGGGGCGCCGTCGACGAGGATCTCCCCGGCGTCGGCCTGGTACACGCCTTGCAGGATCTTCATCAGCGTGGACTTGCCCGCGCCGTTGCCGCCTGCGAGAGCGTGAACCTCGCCGGGCCGGACGTCGAAGTCGACATCGTCGAGGACGACGACACCGCTGAAGGCTTTCGAGACGGCGCGCATCTCTACGGCGTTGTTCGATGTGGTCATGGATCCGCCTTTCGACCGGCCGGGAGCGCGGCTGCGCTCCCGGCCGGCTCGCCTACTTCTTGTACGAGTCCTTCAGGTCCTGGGGCGGGTCCTGGTGGTAGACCTTCTTCCACGCGTCCAGCACGTTCGAGTGGTCGACCGGCAGCGCGCTCAGCGCGATGTACGGCGGGGCGCTCTTGCCGAGGAGGGCCCCGGCGCCGAGACGCGCCTCGGTCACTCCCTGGTCGAACGGGACCTGCGCGCCGAGGCCGACGATGAGCTGGTTCTTGGCCAAAGCGATGGCGACGTTCTTGCCGAGGTCCTCCGTCGCGATCTTGAGGTCCGCGCGGCCGGAGGCGCGGGCCGCGGCCATCACGCCCTCGGCGGGGACGTCCCAGACCCCCCAGATGCCGGAGAGGTCCGGGTGCTGGCTGAGCATCGCGTTGGCCGCGGCCTGGGCGTCTCCCGCGAAGTCAGGACCGGCGATCCCCTTCTCCGTCACGATCTTGATGTCCGGGTAGTCCTTGGTGATCGTGTCCTTGAAGCCCTGATAGCGCTGCTTGGTCACGAAGAAGTCGGCCTGGTGGAAGATCGTGCCGATGGTGCCCTTGCCGCCGAGCGCCTTCGCCAGTTCGTGGGCCGAGACGACGCCGTTGCCGTAGTTGTCGGCCGAGACGACCGAGACGTAGTCCGAGCCGGCCTTCAGTCCCTGCGGGACGTTGTCCATGAACACGAGCTTCGCGCCCGACGCGGCGGCGGCCTTGTACGCGGACGCGGTCGCCACCGGATCGGTCGGGATCGAGACGATGATGCTCGGCTTCTGCGCCAGGACGGTCTCGAGGTCGGAGACCTGCTTGTCGGGCTTGAAGTCTGCGTCGGTGGTCGCGATGACCTTGATCCCGAGCTTGCCGAACTCGCTCTTGAGCCCCGCGATCTGCGCGGTCGCCCAGTCGTTCCCGCCGTAGTGCATGACGATCGCCGCCGTCGCGCCGAGCCCCTTCACCTTGGCGATCTCGTCGGCGGACAGGTCGGCGGCGGAGGCCGGGGACGGCTCCTCTCCGTTCGGGCCCTTGCTGAACACCTGCCCGGCCACCTTCTCGAGGGCCTTCTCGGCCTTCTGGGAGGCCGCGGAGTTCTGGTCGGCGCCGGAACTCGTCGTGGAACTGCAACCGGCGACCGCGAACACGAGCGCTGCTGCGGCTGCGATGAGTGCTGTCTTTCGAAGCATGCTTCTTCAGTCCTTTCTGGATTGCGATGGATGAGGTGCGTGGATCCCCGGCGTCCTGCGCACGCCGCTGCCGCGGTCGGACGCACGCCGGGGGGCGGACTCCGCCCCGAGATCACGATCGGCTCCCTGGACAGTCGTCACTGACGTCGGGGCGGATCGATCTCGTTGACATCGCCGGCGTCGGTCCGTCGAACTCCGTCGGCGCCTCTATCGTGAACGTTCACGGAACTATTTGTCAAGCCGGGCGGACCGACGTGTCCCACCGGTCAGGCGGCGGGGATCGCGCTGTTCCGGACGACGAGGGTCGGCACGCTGGGCGTGCGATCGACCTCTCGGCCCTCAACGGCCCCGAGCAGGACCTCCATCGTCCCCCGGGCCAGCGCGGGGAAGTCCTGCCGCACGGTGGTCAGCGGCGGCAGGAAGTAGTCCGACCCCTCGAGGTCGTCGAAGCCGACGATGCTGACGTCCTGCGGGACCCGCACCCCGTTCTCGACGAACGCCCGGATCAGTCCCAGCGCGGTGTGGTCACTCACGGCGAAGATCGCCGACGGGATTCGGCCCTCCTCGATGAGACGGAGGCCGACCTCGTACGCCCACCGAGGGGTCCAATCGCCCTCCAGGCAGAGCCCGGGCCGCAGCCCGGCGCCGGCCAGTGCCGTCTCCCACCCGCTCTTGCGCACGCGTCCGTCGAACCAGTCCATCGACCCCGCGATGTGCGCGATGTCCGTGTGGCCGAGGTCGATGAGGTGCTGGGTCGCCATGCGCGCTCCCAGCTCCTGATCCTCGGAGTACGTGAACACGTTCGGAGTCCCCGACGCACCCGCGGCGATCATCTCCACCGGCACGCGCACCGACGCCGCCCGCGTCGCCTCCGCCATCGACAGCCGCGGGGCGATGACGATGATGCCGTCGACGCCGATCTCGTCGAGCGTGTCGAACGCGCGCTGGATGGAGAACTCGTACGGCTCGTTCGCGGCGACAACGGTGACGACGTAGCCGCGCTCCCGGGCCTCCCGCTCGAGCGAGAGCAAGGTCCCGACGGGTCCGAACCGCGGCGACCCGTCGGTCACGATCCCGATCGAGGTCGACCGGTTGGTGACGAGGGAGGTGGCAGAACGGTTCCGCCGGTATCCGACCTCGGCGATGATCTCCTGGATCCGGGCGCGGGTAGCGGCGTTCACGTCCGGGGCGTCATTGATCACCCGCGAGACGGTCTGATACGAGACGCCGGCGATCCGTGCAACGTCGGTGATGGAGGGCTTCCGCGTCGGCACAGGGCTCCTTTCGGCGAGTGGCTCCCAACGGACTCTATCTCCAGCGGGCACGCACCGGCTCTGCCCTCACCCGAGGCCGCGCCGGAGGCGCTCCCCCAGCAGCCAGTTGATCCCCCAGCCCGCGACGATGGTGAACGCGATCGCCGCCGCCATCGAGAGGATGCCGGGCGGGGTCGCGATGATGCCGAGGCTCACGATCAGGGTCGTCGCGCCGGCCGGCGGATGCGGCAGCTTCACCACATGCAGCACGAACGCGGTGAGCGCGACCGAGACCGCGCCCGCGAGGACGTACCCGGGGGTGGGGCCGCCGACCGGTGCAGGCGGCTTTCCGGCCATCCCGAACAGATACAGGCAGATGAGGCCGGCGACGATCGCGACGGCGTGGCCGACGGCGGCGTTGAGCGGGCGCGACGCCTTCTCCTGCGGTGAGCCGAAGATCAGCATGACGGTCGGGCCCAGGCTCGGGAACAGCCAGGGAGAGGTCAGCGCGATCCCGATCGCGCCAGAGGCGCCCAGCACCACCAGTGACAGCACCGCCGTGTACGCGCCGGCTCCGGCCTGCCCGCCGGCCCGCGTGACGCGCTTCAGCACCGAGGGGCGCCCCATCCGCATGCTCATGACGCGGCCACCAATGCCTGGGGCGCCGCCTGCTTCATCCGGGTCAGCAGCCAGCGGAGCTGGACGGCGGTCTCCTTGTCGCAGTTCTGGACGACGGTGAGCAGCTCCTCGTCGCGCAGCGCCTGCGCCGCCTGCTTCACCATCGTCCAGGTGACGTCGGCGAGGCTGGCGAGGAGGTAGAGGTCCTGCAGGTCGCGGAGCAGCCCGACCGGCCCGCTGCGCGGCTCGCTGATCGCGTCGGCGTGGAGGCGTTCCGGCTCGTCGTCCGCCGGCGCCTTTCCGATGCGCTCGATGACGGGGTCGAGAGCGGCGCGGTGCGCGTCGCACTGGTCGGCGAGGGTCATGCACAGGAAGTGGACGTCCGGCTCGTCGCCGTGCGCCTCGGCGACGGTGCGATACGAGCGGCCCAGCGTGGACTCCGACTCGGCCAGCAGGGTGAGGTACACCGGCAGCTTCATGAGCCCGCCTCCTCGGCGTAGCGGCCCACCTGGACGGCCGCCGACTTGAAGACCGGCTGCTTCGAGACCGGGTCCCACTCGGTGATGGTCAGCTCGTTGGCCGCGGTGGGATGCCGCTCCTCCGCGCCGGGCGGGGCGTCCCAGTAGCCGTAGTGGAAGGGTGCGAACACCGTCCCGCGGCGGATCTCCGAGATCCGGGCGGGAGCCACGATCCGGCCGCGGCGCGAGACCACCTCGACCAGGTCGCCTTCGGCGATGCCGCGCTCCTCCGCGTCCTCCACCGCCACCTCCAGCCAGACCTCGGGCGCGGCCAGCGTGAGCTCCGGGCTACGACCCGTCTTGGTGCGCGTGTGGAAGTGGTAGACGCTGCGTCCGGTCGTCAGCCGCAGCGGGTACTCCTCGTCCGGCGGCTCGTGCGGTCCGGAGTAGGCCGCGGACTTCAGCAGGGCGCGCCCGTCGGGACGCAGTGCCTTGTACGACTCGTCGCCGACGGTGGCGCCGGTGAGGAGGTCGTGGCCGTAGCTCTCGCAGTACGCGGGATGCGAGGGGAAGTCGAAGTCGGTGTACAGCCGCGGCGGGCTCTCAGTCTCGCCTTCCCGTCGCGGCCACTGGATGCCCGACTCGCGTCGCAGATCGTCGTAGGAGATGCCGGTGTAGTCGCAGGGACGGCCGCGCGACGCCTCCTGCCATGCGCGGTAGGCGTCCTCCGGCCCCTCCCAGTCGAGCAGAGGGCGCCCGTCGTTCCGGCGGAAGCCCATGCGCCGCGCGTAGTCCAGGAAGATGTCGAGATCTGCGCGCGCCTCCCCCGGCGGTTCGACCGCCTTCTCGGAGAGGTGGACGGTGCGGGTCGCGTTCGTGAAGGTGCCCGTCTTCTCACCCCAGCCCGCGGCGGGCAGCACCACGTCCGCCAGCTCGGCGGTCTCCGTGAGGTAGAGGTCCTGCACCACCAGGAACAGCTCCTTCTTGGCGAGCAGCTCGCGGATGCGGGGCAGCTGCGGGAGGGAGACGGCGGGGTTCGTCGCGGAGACCCAGAGGAAGGAGATCGACCCCTGCTCGGCGTACCGGAACAGCTGCATCGCGTGGGTCGGGGGCGCCCAGTGCGGGATCTTCAGCGCGTCGACGCCCCACAGGTCGGCCAGCTGCTGCACGTGCTCCGGGTTCTCCCAGTTGCGGAAGCCCGGCAGGTCGCCGTCCGCGCCGCACTCGCGGTTGTTCTGCGCGGTGGGCTGCCCGTTCATCTGCAGGAGACCGGCGCCGGGCCTGCCGATCATCCCGCGCAGCAGGTGGAGGTTGTTGACCTGGCACGCCGACGCCGTGGCCTGGGCGGACTGGTAGAACCCCTGCAGCACGGTCGAGAACACCCGGTCGGTCTCGCCGAAGATGCGGGCGGCGCGGCGGATGTCGTCCGCGTCGACGCCGCACACCTCGGCCGCCCGCTCCGGCGTCCACTCCTGCGCCCGACCGCGCAACTCCTCGATGCCGAGCGTGTGCGCGTCGACGAACTCCTCGTCGATCCAGCCGTTCTCCATGAGCTCGCGTTCGAGGGCCAGGAGGAGCGCGAGGTTGGTGCCGGGCCGCACGGGCAGGTGCACCTCCGCCTTCTCGGCGGTGGGCGTGCGCCGCGGGTCGATCACGACCAGTCGCGGCGGATTCGGCCCGGCCAGCCGGTCCAGCACCCGCGACCAGGTGACCGTCTGCGTCGCCGCCAGGTTGTGGCCCCACAGGAACATGGCCTCGCACTCGTCGATGTCCTCGTAGCAGCCGGGCTGACCGTCCGCGCCGAACGTCTCCTTCAGCGCGGAGGCAGCGGTCGCCGTGCACAGTCGCGTGTTGCCGTCCATGTGCGGGGTGCCGACGCCGGCCTTCCCGAGCACGGCGAGCGCGTAGTACTCCTCGATGAACAGCTGGCCCGAGGTGTAGAAGCCGTGGCTGAGCGGGCCGACCTCCTCCAGCAGCGCGGAGCTGCGCTGCACGATCGCGTCCATCGCCTCGTCCCAGGTGCACTCCACCAGCTCGCCGTCGCGCCGGATGAGCGGATGCGTGAGCCGGTCGCCTCCGCGCATCCCCTGCCAGCTCGCGTAGAGGCCCTTGGGACCGAGCCGGCCGTGGTTGATCCGGTCGTCGGCACGGCCGCGGATGCCGACCATGCGGCCGTCCTTGACCGCGATGTCGCACCCGCAGCCGTTGCTGCAGAGCACGCACGCGCTGCGCACCCAGGTGTCGACGTCCGCCTCGCTCAGCCCGGACTGGAGGGCGAGGTCGACGCGCCCGGGCCAGTGGCCTCCTCGCTCGTACGGCGTGCGGTCGCCCCACACGTCCTCGATCCGGGAGGCATCCCCGGCGGACGTCGTTGTTCGCTGAACCATGACCGCCACTGTCGGCTCGCGCGGTCGCCGCTGCAAGGGGTGGGGGTCAGGTCGCGGGGCGCGACCCCCGACGGTTCGGCTGCTCGATCGGGGCGGCGTCGATGAACGTCCGCGCGATCGTCCCCCCATCGACGGTCAGCCACAGGTGCAGCCGGGACGGTCCGCCAGGGGCCGGCGCCGTCAGCACGGCGGCGTCGCTCAGGCGGTACGGCGCCGCGACGACCGGAGCGGAGGCCACAGGTGCAGCTCCCTCCGAGAACGTCGATCCCGCAGCACCCCAGGCGGCGCGCACCACGCCCTCGACGCCGGTCGCCCCGAGGTGCGACACGTGAACGGACACCGTCAACGGCTCCACGGGCACGGGGATGTCGGCGCCGGCGTGGGCCGGCACCACGTCCACGACCAGCACCGTCGGGCCGAAGGAGTCCGCAGGGTTCAGGCCGCCGAGGTCCTTGCGGCGGCGGCCGGCGTCGAGGAGGCCGGCCATCTCGTGCTCGACGTCGGTGAGCTCGGTGTAGACGTAGCCGGCGAAGCGGTCGTGGCGGCGGATCTCCTGGGTCTGCCAGCGCACGTGCCAGGCGCGCTCCAGACTGGTGAAGCCCGCGCCGAACTCGCTGTTGAGGATGGGGACCCCGGTGCGCGGGAAATCCTCCGAGCCGTAGAACGACTTGTCGACGATGAAGTCGGGGCCGAGCTTGACCTCGAACGTCTCGCGCTCCCCCGCGGCCAGCTCCGCGAGGTTGCGCGCCCAGTTCGCCGGGTTCTCGTCGTAGTAGTGCCAGTCCACCAGGTCGGTGCGCACGTGCGCCCAGCCGGAGTTCTCCACGATCGGGCGGGTGTCGTCCAGCGCCCGCATGGTCTCGTAGGCGTGCACGGCGGCGGCTGCGCGCTCGGGGCTGCCGGGGATGTCCCAGTCCAGGCCCCACTCCTCGTTGTAGAGGCCCCAGACGACGATCGACGGGTGGTTGCCGTCGCGGGAGACCAGCTCCGGCAGCTGCGCCTCGAACGCCTCGGCGGCCTCCGCGCTGAACCGGCTGGGGCACGGCGGCTCGGCCCACACCAGCATGCCGGTTCGGTCGGCGTAGTCGAGCCAGAGCGGCTCCTCGAACTTGAGGTGCTTGCGCACGAGGTTGAAGCCCAGCTCACGGGCGAGGTCGATGTCGCGGACGAGCGTGCCGGCATCCGGCGCGGTGAGGCCGGTGCGCGGCCAGTAGCCCTGGTCGAGCACGCCGCGCAGGTAGAAACGCTCCCCGTTGAGGTAGAGCGCCTCGCCGCGGGTCTCGATGCGGCGCAGGCCACCAGTGACGGTGAGCCGGTCGGCGGCCTCGCCCTCCCCCACGGTGAGCTCGATCGCGTAGAGGTGGGGGTCGTCCGGGCTCCAGAGTCGCGGCTCCGGGAGCTCGATTCGACCCCGGAAGCGGCCGCCGACGATGGGCAGCTCGACCCGGCTCCCGGCCACCTCGGCCACCACGGGGAGGCCGTCCGCCGGGTCGCCGGCGACGGCGCCCTCCAGGTCGAAGCCGGTGAGCGAGTCGCCGCGGACCGAGACGTCCACGACGTAGCTGCGGCCTCGCGCCTCCAGCCAGACGCTCTGCCAGATGCCAGAGGTGGGCGTGAAGGCGACGCCGTCGTAGTCGTCGCGCGGGATGGAGCGCTGCTTGCCGTGCGGGAGGGCGCGCTTGTCCGCCGGCGCGTCGACCTCCACCCGCAGTTCGGCGGGTGCACCCGGCGCCAGCAGCCCGGTGACGTCGAACTCGAACGAGCTGTGCCCGCCGGAGTGCCGCCCGACCTCCACGCCGTCCAGCGAGACCACGGCGTGGTGGTGCACCGCGCCGAAGCACAGCACGATCCGGCGGCCCGACCATTCGGCCGGGGCGATGATCGTCCTCCGGTACACGGCGTGCTCCAGCCAGGTGCGCTGCACCCCCGACGCCTCGGTCTCCCAGGCGAACGGCACCACGATCTCGTCGGGCGTGCGCTCGTCGCCCTCGAAGCTCCAGCGTCCGTTGAGGCTCAGCCAGGCGGCCGAGCGGTCGCGGTCGGGGCGCGGATACTCGGGCCTCGGAACGTCGAGGTCGGCGGCGGCGTCGAGGTCGACGGCGGTTTCTGCGATGGTCATGGAGTCAGCCCTTTACGCTTCCGGCGAGGATGCCGTTGATGAAGTGCTTCTGCAGCACGATGAACAGGATGAGGAGCGGGATGAGCGCGACGGTCGCCGCGGCGAGCAGCTCGCCGGTGACGGTGGCGTAGTCCGCGCCGACCTTGTTGCCCGAGATGTTCTGGGCGAGGGTCGAGAGCACCACCTGGAGGGTCGCCATCCGGCTGGAGCTCGCGACGACGACCGGCCAGACGAAGTCGTTGTAGATGTTCATGATGGTCAGCACGGCGAGGCCGGCCAGCCCCGGGCGGATCACCGGCACGATCACACGCCAGAAGATCCCGAACTCGCCGCAGCCGTCGACGCGCGCCGCGTCGAGCAGCTCGTCGGGCACGGCGGCGATGACCTGCCGCATCCAGAAGATCGCGAACGCGTCGACCGAGCCGGGGAGGATGAGCGCCTGGTAGGTGTTCACCCAGCCGAGCTCCTTCATCTCCAGCAGCAGCGGGATGATGAGGACGATCGTCGGCAGCATCAGCGTGAGCAGCACCGCGCCGAAGATCAGGTTCTTGCCGCGGAAGTCGTACTTCGCGAAGGCATAGGCGGCGAGCGGCGCGAAGAAGAGCGTGATCGCCCCCTTCACGAGCAGCACGACCCCGGTGTTGAGGAACCCGGAAGCGATCGGGACGTCCTGGAGCATTCCCCGGAAGTTGTCCAGCGTGAAGGCGGACGGATCGAAGCCGAGCGGGTCGCGGATGATCTCCGCCGCCGGCTTGAGCGACGAGAGGATCGCCCACGCGACGGGCGCGAGGAACGCCACTGTCAGCACGAGCAGGAACGCGTGCGAGCCGAGGTGGGGGCGGCGCTTGCGGATAACGACGTCGGCCATCGGTCAGTCCTTGGCTCGCAGCAGGCGGACGAACACGAGCGAGAGCGCCATGACGACGATCACGAGGAGGAACGAGTTGGCCGCTCCCGTGCCCAGGTCCGCCCGGGTGATGTGGTTGTAGAGGTAGAGCCCGGCGGTGGTGGTCGACCCGTACGGGCCTCCCTTGGTCACCACGTACGGCTCGGCGAACATCTGGAACACCGCGAGGGTCTGCAGCACCACGCAGAACATCAGCGAGCGGCGCAGCAGCGGCACGGTGATGCTCCAGAGCTGCCGGATCCGGCCGGCGCCGTCGAGGGATCCGGCCTCGTAGAGGCTGGCGTCGATCGACTGGAGGCCGGACAGCAGGATGATGACGACGAACCCGGTCGTCTTCCAGAGGAACAGGAGCGCGAGCGTCGGCTTCGCCCAGGCGCTGGTCACCAGCCAGCCGATGTGCGGCAGCCCGACTGCGCCGAGCACCGCGTTCACCGCACCGTAGTTCTGGTCGAACAGCACGATCCAGATCTGGGCGACGGCGACGAGCGGCGTGACGAACGGGACGATGAACGCCAGCCGGTAGAACCCGCGCAGCCGGAGCTTCGAGGTGTTCAGCAGCACCGCGATGACCACGGAGACCACGAGCTGGACCGGGACGATCAGCAGCCAGAGGATCCCCGAGTTCGCCAGCGACGACCAGAAGTCGGCGCTGCCGAGCAGGTAGGCGTAGTTGCCGAGACCGACCCACTCCGCCGCGCCCGCGCCGTGCCAGTCCGTGAAGCTCAGGCGCAGCGTGAAGATGAGCGGGTAGATGCTGAACGCGAGGAAGACCGCGACGAACGGGAGCACGAACAGGTAGGGGGCGAGCCGGCGCCGCCAGGGCAGGCCGCGCCCACGGCGCGTTCTGCCGAGGCCGGTCGCCTGCGGTGCTGTCAG
Source organism: Microbacterium sp. X-17 (assembly GCF_039615055.1). Lineage (NCBI taxonomy): Bacteria > Bacillati > Actinomycetota > Actinomycetes > Micrococcales > Microbacteriaceae > Microbacterium > Microbacterium sp. X-17. The sequence continues at coordinate 247,880 of NZ_JBDHNI010000001.1, read as the reverse complement.
TGTGGTGGTCACGTCGTTCCTCGTGGTGCGTGCGTTCGGCGGAGGGGTCGGTCCGGCCGCTACTTGCGGTCGATCAGGTTGGTCTGGATGTCCGTCGAGGACTGGTCGATCACCTGCTTGGGCGTCATCGTCCCGTCGAGCATCTTCTGGAGGTCGTTGCCGAGATAGTCCACGGCCCCGGACCACCAGGACGGGATCGGTGCGCCGCCCGGGATCTGCTTGCCGGCCGTGATCGCCGTGCTCCACAGGTCTTGGTCGCCCAGGGCGGGGATCGGCTTGAACAGCGGCTTGGCCGGGTCGGCTGCGGGCTGGTAGGCGGGGACGGAGGTGTTGAGGCCTCCGGGGTAGACGCTGTTCGGACCGTACACCGCCGTGTAGCCGGCCTTGTCGAACATCAGGAACTTGTAGAACAGCCACGCGAGCTGCGAGTTCTTGCCGTCCTTGGGCAGCACGAACGACGAGCCGCCCATCGCGCCGCTGCGGGCGCCGCCGTTCGACCACGCGGGCAGGGACATCGCGCGCCAGTCGCCGACCGTCGTCTTCAGCTGCTGCTGCGGCGCGAAGTCGAACCACTGCGCCCACGGGTAGAAGACCTCGCTGCCGGAGTCGAGGGCTCCGATGTCGCTGGGGCTGAGGTACTCGGCGCGCGTACCGAGGCCCTGCTTCTGGACCGAGTCGAGCCAGGTCAGGATCTTCGTGTACTGCGGGGAGTCCAGGCGCAGCTTGCCGTCGGCGCCGGCGAGGCTGGTGCCGAGCTGGCTCGCGTACATCTCCAGCTGCAGCTGGCCGAGGAACGTGGTCTGCTCCAGGTGGATCGGCTTGGCGCCCGGCTTGTAGGCCTGGTACTTCTTCGCGGCGGCGATGAGGTCGTCGTAGGTGCGGATGCCGCTCGGGTCGATGCCGGCGGCGCTCAGGGCCTTGGCGTTGTAGAACAGCAGGCCAGGGTCGAGGTCGAACGGGACGCCGTAGATGCCGCCCTTGACCGTGTTGACGTCGACCTTCTGCTTGGCGATGTCCTTCGTGTACGGCGCGAGCACGTCCTTCAGGTTCCAGAGGTAGCCGACGTAGCCGCCGACCTTGGCGTCGTCGAGGAACACCCCGTCGGGCACGTCGGTGCCGGTGATGAGCGTGTTCTGCAGCTTGCTGTCGATGTCGACGGCCTCGTGCTTGACGGTGATGCCGGGGTAGACCTTGTTGAAGTCCTTGATCGCGGCGTCGAAGACCTTGAACAGGTCGCCGGAGCGGTCCCAGATGGTGATGGTGCCCTTCGGCGAGCTCGCGGTGGGGGCCTTCAGGACCGACGCGTCGGCCGTGGAGGTGGAGGCGCTCCCGGAGCCGATCTCCGGGCCGCAGCCGCTCAGGCCGACGGCGACGAGCGCCGCGGTGGCCACGGCCGCGACGCGGACAGCAGCGCCGCGGGCGTTGCGTGGTGTGAGCTTCATGACACTCCTTTGTGCAGGATCGACGATACGTCGGCCAAGGGGATCCGCTCGCTGCGGTGGTTTGCCAACGTATGCAAAACCATAACGCACATTTGCAATCGTTGCAAACGATAGGATGTGGAAACTGCGAGAGGAGAGCCATGCCCGCGACGTTGCGCGATGTCGCCGATCGAGCACAGGTGTCGGTGCGGACGGTGTCCAACGTGGTCAGCGGATACGAGCACGTGAGCGAGAAGATGCGCACCCGCGTGATGCGCGCGATCGACGACCTCGGCTACGTCCCGAACCCGGTCGCCCGCACCCTGCGCACGGGGAAGACCGGCCTGCTCTCCCTGGTCGTGCCGGAGATCGACGTCCCGTACTTCAGCGAGCTCGCGCGCGCGGTGATCGACGAGGCCGACGCGCTCGGGTTCCAGGTGATGATCGACCAGACCGGGCAGGACCACGAGCGCGAGCGCCAGCTGCTGCGCGGCGGGGGCCGGCGCAACCTGTTCGACGGGATGCTGTTCGCGCCGCTCGCGACGCGCGACGAGCTCGACGACATCGAGGCGTCGGAGGAGCTGCCGATCATCCTGCTCGGCGAGCACGTCTTCGACGGGCGGTTCGATCACGTGGCGATCGACAACGTCCGAGCAGCGCACGACGCCACCACGCACCTCCTGGAGAGCGGCCGCACCCGCATCGCGGCGATCGGCGCCCAGCCCACGGAGGAGTACGCCACCCCGCTCCAGCGCACCGAAGGGTTCCAGCTCGCACTCGAAGAGCACGGACGCCGGCCGGTGGAGGCCCTCCAGATGACCGCCCCGCACTACGGCCGCGCCGACGGCTACGCCGCCGCCGCCGCGCTCATCGCGCAGGACCGCCGCCCCGACGCCATCTTCTGCTACTCGGACCTCCTCGCCATGGGCGCCATCCGCGCCGTGTTCGACGCCGGATTGCGGGTGCCGGAGGACATCGCGGTGATCGGGATCGACGACATCGAGGAGGGCCGGTACTCGCGCCCCTCCCTCAGCACGGTCTCCCTCGACATCCCGTTCATCGCGCGCACCGCGGTCAACCGGCTCGCCGCCCGCATCGACGATCCCACGGTGGAGGCGCAGGAGTTCATCGCGCCCCATCAACTGATCCCGCGCGAGAGCACTGCGTGAGCGGGCCCTCTGGCAGGCGCTGAGCACCCGCGCCCCCCGTGCAACGAGCTGCGCAGCCGTAGCACGATGCGCGCGAGGTTCAACCCCGAGGCGATGCCTTCGACTTCGCCGTATGCTCGGTCGACCATGCGGACCGAAGGGCGGCAGATGAGCAGGAACCTCCGATGACCTCAGCGCTGAGCGATCGACGCGCGGGGTCGGGTGGACGATGGCACGAGAAGTTCATCGTCGAGGAGCGGGTCGTCCCTGCGTCCTCGCGGAGGAACCTCTACATCAGCTCGGCCGTCCTCGTGCTGGTCGGGCTGGTCTGCTTCCTCGTCGTCCTGGACTCGGTCCGCGAGAGCGACGGGCTGTCGGTGATCGACCGGCCGATCCAGAGCTGGCTGGAGGGCATGCGATCACCGACGCTGACCGTCGTGATGGCGACCGTCGCCATCGTCTTCGGTCCGGTCGTCCTGCCGATCATCGTCCTCGTCACGGTGGTCTGGTGGGGCTTCGCGGCGCGACACGCGTGGCGACCGCTGCTCCTCGCAGGGAGCATGCTGGTGGGCGTGGCCACCGTCCAGATCCTCGCCCCGGTCATCGGCCGGCACCGGCCGCCCGTCAGCGCCATGCTGATCGGCGTGGACCACACCTCGTCGTTCCCCTCGGGGCACGTGATGGGCGCAGCCGATTTCCTCCTGATCACGACGTACCTGATCTTCTCGCGCCGCCGAAACCCCGTGTACGCGGTCATCGCGCTCGTCGTCGCGTTCGTCCTGGCGCTCGCGACGGCCGCCTGCCGGGTCTACCTGGGGTACCACTGGCCGACCGATGTGCTCGCCTCGATGTCGCTCTCGCTCGTCGTCATCGGCGGCGTGATCGCCGTGGACACCTGGCGGACCGTCCGGGTGCGGCCCGCCGCGCAGGAGTCACCGTGAGCGGCGAGCGGCCCGGACCGGGCGAGGGGCCGGTGGAGGCGGTCGAAGAGGTCCTCCAGAGCGACGCTCCCGCCGAGGTGAAGATCGCGCGACTGTGGCCGGTCGTGTCCGGTGCGGCGGCTCTCCTCTTCGTCGTGCTGCTCGCGACGGTGATCTTCTACCGGCAGGCCGACAAGCCGTTCGGCTTCGAGCTCGCGTGGATGAACGCGCTCGTCGCGGCGCGGGCGCCGGTCTGGACGATCCCGGCGCTCGTCCTCGATCAGGTGGGCGGCGGCATCAGTTCGATCGTCTACGTCCCGCTCGTGATCATCGGCGGCCTGCTGATCTGGCGCCGCCCCTGGGCCGCGCTGTACTACGTGATCGCCGCGGTCACGAGCGGGGTGATCGTGACCATCATCAAGAACCTCGTCGGACGCCCGCGGCCGACGGCGATCCTCGTCCAACCGGACTTCGGCTCGTTCCCATCCGGGCACAGCGCCACCGCGGCCCTCATCGCGACGACCCTCGCCATCATCTTCTGGCGCGCCTGGGTCTGGGTGGCGGGGCTGGTCTACACCCTCCTGATGATGCTCAGCCGCACCTACCTCGGCGCGCACTGGATCCTGGACACCGTCGGGGGCATGCTCGTCGGCGTGGGGGTCGGGATCGTCCTCTGGGCGCCCTTCGCCCTGCGGCTGTACCGCGAGCGCCGGCGGCCCCATCCGCCCATCTGGGTCAAGGTGGACCGGCATCCGGCGACACCGGGAGCCTCGGGTCACACCGCGGAGTAGCCGAGGCGTGAGGAGAGGAGAGTTCGGCGGACGCTGCGGCTGCCGAACTCGTGCCGAGGGGAGTAGCGTTCACGGGGTGACAGAGACACGAACGATGGTGCGCACGGAAGTGTCCATCAATGGCAGGTCGTTCTTCCTCGCCCAGGGCTCGGAAGCGGAAGACCTGCGGGGGCGGATCGAGGCGGCAGTGAACTCGCCGGGCACGTTCGTGACGTTCACGGTGGTGGGCAACCGGGAGGTCAGCGTGCTCATCACCCACTCGAGCCAGGTCGTCTTCACGGTCGAGACCGTGCAGTTCGACGAACGGGACACGGGCGACAGCGAGTTCCCGTTCGGGGGGCTCTACGACTACTGACCGGCGTCAGTTCGCGTGGAACGCCCGGTGCACACCGATCGGCACCGGCCGCCCGACCACGGGATTGCCGCCGTCCTCGCCCTCGACGACCAGACCACGGGTGCTGTCTGCGGCATTGGCCAGCCGGGCGAGCCACTCGCGGTTGATCGACGGCGACCGCGAGCCGTCGAACTCGAAGTAGAGCGGGGTGCTCGGGTCCAACCAGATCGACCCGCGCCCGCTCCCCCGCTCCGAGGCGACCTTCCAGGACATGATGAACGGCTCTCCCCGGCGGAGCTTGTTGACGATCACGACCTGCAGATGCGCGAGCAACCGGTCATCGAACTCGAAGACCAACGACTCGTAAACCAGCGAGCCCATCCGCCACGCCCTCCTCTAGACCGACCCCCATCCATACGTGAGAGTACCTGGCCGGAGGCAGACCGCAACCCGAATCACCCGCGCGGGGCCCGGGGTTTCTCGCTCCCGGTCAGATCGTGAGGTCGCGCAGGTAGGCCGCGTACCCCTCGGGAGCACGCCCGGTGAGGCGGCTCGACGTCGTCACCGGGTGGCGCTCGCTCTCGGCGATCGGGTAGCGGGCCGCGCGCAGCCGGGCGACGAGGTCCACGTCCTCCCCGACGAACAGCGGCAGGAATCCGCCCACCCGCGTGTAGGCGTCCGCCCGCACGCCGAGGTTCGCGCCGTGCACGTGACCGAGGGTGGCGCCGGGTGGATGGCTCCGCTGCCACGCACGCTGCCTGGCCTCGTCGAGCTCGTCCAGTCGCGGAACGACGGCGCCGACGTACGCGGCCGAGGTCGCCGCCTCGCTCAGGTGCTCGTCCAGCCAGCGCTGCGGGACCACGCTGTCGGCGTCGGTGAACGCGATCCAGGTGCGATCCTCCGGGATCGGCGACGCGCCCAGCCCGGCGACGACGGCGTCGTGGCGGCTCCGGCCGACGTTCTCGTGGTCGCGCTCGATCACGATGACGTCCGGGAACCCGCGCGCGACGTCGGCTGAACCGTCCGTGCACGCGTCCAGCACGAGCACGACGGTGGAGCGGACCGGGACCGTCGCCCGTGCCGCCTCGATGGACTCCAGGCACGAGCCCAGCGTCGACTCCTCGTTGCGCGCGGGGACGACGACGAGCACGCCGTCGACCGTCATCCGAAGACCTCCAGGAGGAAGTCCTCGTCCTGGTGCTGCACCAGCACACGGAGTCCGGCGCGGTTCGCGAAGGCGGCATGGGCGTCCCAGCCGGACTGGGCGAAGTCGTCGGCGTGGCCCGTCCAGTGGCAGAGCACGACGTGGCCGCCCTCCGCGAGCGACCCGAGGATGCGATCGACGGTGGTCGCCCACTGATCCGCCGCGAGGTAGTAGGCGACCTCGGAGACCACGATGAGGTCGAACGGGCCGTCGGGCCACTCGTCGGGCACGCGCATCCTCTGGACGTCGACGTTCGGGTGGGCGGCAGTCCGCTCGGTGGCCAACGCCACCGCCGTCGGCGCGGTGTCGACGCTGAGCAGCGCCTCGCACCGCTCCGCGAGAAGCGCGGACATCTCGCCGTTGGAGCAGCCGATCTCGAAGCCGCGCGCGTACCGCTCCGTCGGCAGGACCGCGCACGTGATCGCGCGCTTGCGCCGCTCGTACCACCGCGTGCGCACGGACCACGGGTCGGCGCTCACCCGGTGCAGTGCCTCGAAATGGTCGCCCGCGACGCTCGCCTCCGGTTCGAAGAGGATCTCCCTGCCCTCGACGGCCCGGTCGACGAAGTCGTCCGTGAGCACACCGTCGGGGTTCTCCGCGGTGTGCATCTGGCTGGCGAACATCGAGAGCGCCACGCGTTTCCGAGCGCGGGCGCACGCGGTCAGCTCCACCTCGCTCACCCGGTCCCGCGGGAGGTCGTCCGGGGATCCCCACTGCCACAGCCAGATCGGGTAGAGCAGCAGGGCGTCGCCGTGCACCGCGCACGCCGAGGCGACCTCGCGGCCGAGGGTGCGATGGTCGCCGTGGCGGTCTCCCGGCCAGGGCGCCAGCACGAGCAGGCCCTCGCGGCGGCGAGCGGCCAGGGCCAGCTCCACCGCATCGCGGACGAGATCCGCCTCGTGCTTCAGGCCGCCGTCCGTCAGGCCGAGGACGGTCAGGTCGATGGTCGACCCGAGCCGGGACAGCGCGGACGTCAGTTCCGTGACACGTTCTTCGCGCTCGCTGGTGGCGACGACGACCGAGATGTCGATGCCGAGCTCGGCGGCCATGGCGAGCAGGCCGCCGACACCGAGCGTCTCGTCGTCGGGATGCGCGGAGAAGACGATGATCCTGCTGAAGCCGGCGAGCCAGTCGCGGGTCCGGTGCGGCACGCCCTCCCAGATCGACGGGTCCTCCCAGGCGTCGAACGGCGTCGTTGCGACGAGCGGGTCGAAGGTCACCACGCGAGGAGCCCTCCCGCCAAGTGGCCCGCGAGCGACGCGTCGTCGCGGCCGCGATGGTACTGCGAGACGTAGAGCTCCAGGTCGGCGCAGCGTCGGGCCAGTCCCTCATCGAACGCGAGGGCGGCCGGTCCGAGGACCTCGCGGGCGGCGTCGAGCGTGGCCGCGACCGCGTCGGCGACCGTGCCGCGGACGGCGTGGGCGAGGACGGCCGGATCCGGGACCTCGTGCGCGTCGATCCGGGCGGCTGCGTCGTCCAGCGCCAGCCGGCCGGCGTCGAGGCGGCGGTAGAGCTCGCCGGCCCGTGCGGCGAGGATCGCGTCGTCAGGGCGCTTCCTGGCGCGCGCGATGAGGGCGTCCACGATCGGGAGGCAGCCGCCCCACCAACAGGCGGCGACACCGATCGCGCCCCACCGGAAACCGGGGCGGTCCAGATACCAGCCGTCGCCGCCGACGGGGCGCGCGGGCGAATGGTCGAACGCGACCGGACCGCTCACCACCTCGGCGAGGCCGCGCGCGACCCACTGCGCCGCTTCGGCCGTCACACCGGGAGCCCCCATCGAGACCGCGAACATCCGTCGGCCGCCTTCGGGCGTGGAGGCGGTGACGAGCGCGCTGGTGAGGCTGCCGGCGAGCGAGCACCACGGCTTGCGACCCCGCAGCACCCAGCGGTCCTGCTCCCGGCAGGCCAGCAGCGCGTCGCCGGGAGCCTCCGCGGCGAACACGCCCCAGGTCGTGCCCTGCTCGGGCTCGGGAGCGTCGGCCTCGGCGAGGATCGCCACGGCGTCCAGGTGCGGTTCGATCACGCGCGCTGCCGTCACGTCGACCGCCGCGACCCTGGCGAGTCCGCGGAAGCGTTCGGCCGTGCGCCCCGAACCGGGTAGCGGCAGCAGGGAGCCCGGGGGCGTCGTGCGCAGCGCCTCCAGCAGGGGTGCGACGCTGCCACCGCAGCGCGCCGCGGCGTCGAGGTATGCGTTGATCCCGGTGATCGTGGCCGGCGCGGTCATCATGCGAGGTCGGTCCGGCTCGTGTCCATGAAACGCACTCTGAGCCGCAATCCGACGTGATCAAGCCCCTTGCGCTGCGCCCGCGAGCGTGTGTCCCTCCCTCGCGGTCTCGGGACGGTCGGCGCGCACGGTACGCGCCCTCCCCTGAGCAGACAACCGGCTTCATCCGTGGGGTTCGCCGCGTAGCGTCCGCCTCGACCGACTACGAACGAAAACACTGGAGGAACGCATGAAGGCCGTCGTCTACAAAGGACCCCGCGATGTGGCAGTGGAGGAGGTCGAGGACGCACGGATCGAGCAGCCGCTCGACGCCGTCATCCGCATCACCACCGCGAACATCTGCGGCTCCGACCTGCACCCGTACGAGGGCAGGGCCGACATGGAGCCCGGCATGGTGTTCGGGCACGAGAACATGGGCATCGTGGAGGAGGTCGGACCGGGAGTGGACCGCGTCAAGGTCGGCGACCGGGTCTCCGTGCCGTTCAACCTCGCCTGCGGCACCTGCCGCAACTGCAACCTCGGCTACACGTCCGCCTGCCTGCGGGCGAACCCGTCGGGCAACCCGGGAGCGGGCTACGGCTACCCGAAGATGGGCCCGTATCGCGGCGGCCAGGCGGAGTTCCTGCGCGTGCCGTGGGCGGACTTCAACCTGCTGGAGCTGCCGGCGGGCGACCAGTGGGAGAGCGACTTCACCATGCTCTCCGACATCTTCCCGACCGGCTACCACGGGGTGGAGCTGTCCGGCTTCCGAACCGGCGAGTCGGTCGCGATCTTCGGCGGCGGCCCGGTCGGGCTGATGGCCGCGCACAGCGCCATGCTGCGCGGGGCTTCGCAGGTCTTCGTGGTCGACAAGGAGGACGACCGCCTGGCGCTCGCCCAGACCTTCGGCGCGACCCCGGTCTCCCTCGCCGACGGCGACCCGGTCGAGGCCATCCTGGACGCGACCGACGGCTTCGGCGTCGACCGCGGCGTGGAGGCCGTCGGCTACCAGGCCCACGACTCGTCCGGCCACGAGCATCCCGAGCTCGCTCTCGACAACCTCGTGAGCGTGGTGCGGGCGACCGGCGGGATCGGCATCGTCGGCGTGTACGTCCCGGAGGACCCGGGCGCGGCCGACGCCGGCTCGAAGGAGGGGCGCGTGCCGTGGAGCTTCGGCGCCGCCTGGGAGAAGGGCATCGCGTTCGGCACCGGCCAGTGCCCGGTCAAGCGGTACAACCGCGAGCTGCGCGACCTGATCATCCACGGCAAGGCCACGCCGAGCGCGATCGTGTCCCACGAACTGCCGCTGACCGAGGCGCCCGACGCGTTCGCGCACTTCGACGCGCGCGACGACGGCTGGACCAAGGTCGTCCTGCACCCGGCGGCCTGAGAGGAGCCCGCGATGCCTCAGAGCCAGTACGAGTTCGACAACCCCGTCGACCGCTACCCGCACATCCACCCGCCGGAGACCCAGGTGCCCGAACCGGGGACGGACAGCGAGCTCGACCCGCCGGCGGACCACGGCGAGAGCAGCTACGTGGGCCACGGCCGCCTCGCCGGACGCAAGGCGATCGTCACCGGCGGCGACTCCGGGATCGGCGCGGCCGTGGCCATCGCCTTCGCGCGGGAGGGAGCGGATGTCGCGATCGTCTACCGGCCGGAGGAGGAGGTGGACGCGCAAGCCGTCGCCGAACAGATCCGCGGCGCGAGCCAGACGGCGCTCATGCTCCCGGGCGACCTGACCGAGCGGGCCTTCTGCGACGAGGTCGTGAAGCGGACCGTCGACGAGTTCGGCGGCCTCGACATCCTGGTCAACAACGCCGGCAAGCAGCTGTTCTGCACCGACCTCGCCGACCTCCCGGACGAGCAGTTCGACGAGACGATGAAGACGAACGTCTACGCGATGTTCTGGCTGACCAAGTCGGCGCTGCCGCACCTGCCGGCCGGGGCGACGATCATCAACACCACCTCGGTGCAGGCCTACCTGCCGAGCGAGCTGCTGGTGGACTACGCCACGACGAAGGCGGCGATCAACACCTTCACCAAGGCGCTGGGCCAGCAGCTCGCGCCGAAGGGCATCCGGGTGAACGCGGTCGCGCCGGGGCCGGTGTGGACGCCGCTCCAGGTCAGCGCGGGGCAGCCTCCCGAGAAGCTGCCCGACTTCGGGTCGAAGACGCCGCTCGGCCGGCCGGGGCAGCCGGCCGAGCTGGCGCCGGCTTACGTGTTCCTCGCGTCGCCGGAGTCGAGCTACGTGGTGGGCGAGACCCTCACCGTGACTGGTGGGATGCCGACGCCGTAAGCGGACACGGCTGCGGGCGCGCTCCGGACAGGAGCGCGCCCGCGGCCGGTCCCGCTACTTGACGGCGGGGCGCCGGTTCTCGGCGCTGACCATCCAGGCCAGCTGCTCCAGCCGGTCGATGATCGCGTGCAGCAGATCGGCGGAGGTCGGGTCCTCCTCGTCCACCTCGTCGTGCACCGAGCGCATCGTCCGCACGACGGTCTCCAGCCTGTCCGTGATCAGGTCGACGGCGTCGGAGGTGTCGACCTCGCCGTTCGGGAACTGCGCCAGCGTCGTCGTCTCCGCGACCGTGCGCGATCGGCCGTCCGTCGTCGCGTGCAGCGCGCGCAACCGCTCCCCCACTGCATCGCTGAACTCGCGCGCGGCCTCCACGATCTCGTCCAGTTGCAGGTGCAGGTCGCGGAAATTGCGGCCGACGATGTTCCAGTGCGCCTGCTTGCCCTGCAGGGACAGCTCGATCAGGTCGACCTGGACCTGCTGGAGGTCGCCCGCGAGAGTCGCCGAGGCGACGAATCCGTTCTCGGCGTTCTCGCGCCGGGTCGCGTGCTCGCCGGGCGCCGCGCCTTTCGCGCGCGTGGTCCGGGGCGCGGCCGCCGCCTTCGTCGCCGTGTTCGAGGTCTTGGATGTCGTAGCCACTGTTGGCCCTCCTTCAGTCCGTGTTCAGCGCGAACCTAGGCTCGGCTCCGCCGTGCGGCCAGCGGGTTGACCTTGCGCCGAATCGTGGTGCGGGTCACCGGCCTCCCGTCATCCGGTCGCGGTCCGGGTGAAGAACGCGGCGAGCGCGGTCGACAGCTCCTCGGGAGTCTCCTCGGCCATGTGGTGGCCGGACGCGATCGGGCCGCCCGACACCGTGTCGGCCCAGTCGCGCCAGATCTCCAGCGGGTCGCCGAACAGCTCCTCCAGGTCGTCCCGGGCGGACCACAGGACCAGCAGCGGCCGGGTGATCCGCCGGCCGGCTGCGCGATCGGCGGTCTCCGCGGCTGCGTCCACGCCGATACCTGCGCGGTAGTCCTCCAGCATGGCCCGCACGACACGCGGGTCCTGGACCGCTCGCCGGCGCTCGGCGAAGTTCTCCGGGCCCATCAGCTCCGGGTCGCCGCCGTACCAGGCCTCCGGGTCGGCCATGATCACCCGCTCGGGAGTCTCCGGCTGCGCGAAGAAGAACCAGTGATACCAGGCGACCGCGAACTCCGGCGTGATCCGCTCCAAGTGCTCCACGATCGGAATGCAGTCCAGCAGCGCGACGGCGCCGACGGACTCCGGGTGGTCCATCGCCAGCCGGAAGGCGACGTAGCTGCCGCGATCGTGGCCGGCCAGGAGGAAGCGCTCGTGCCCGAGCGAGCGCATCAGCTCCCGTACGTCATCGGCCATCGCGCGCTTCGAGGCCTGGGAGTGGTCCGGGCGCGGCTCCGGCGCGGACGACCGGCCGTAGCCGCGCAGGTCGGGCACGACCACCCGGAAACCGTGGTCCGCGAGAAGGGGCGCGACGCGATGCCAGGTCGACCCGGTCCGCGGGTGCCCGTGCAGCAGCACGACCGCCGGGCCACGGCCTCCGTGCCGGACGTGGACCCGCACCTCGCCGACGTCGACGTCCTCCTCCACGAATCCTTCGAACACGCTGCGCACGGTGCGCTCCGGCCGACGTTGATGAAGACCTGCTCAGGGACCTGGGAAGCGCGCCCTCGCGGTGGGAGCGTCTATGCCATGAACGCAGAGAAACAGGTGTCGCGGCACGTCTCCGGCATTCGCACCGCCACCATGATCGCCGCCGGCGTCGTCGCAGCGGCGGTGACGGGACTGTTCGGCCAGTGGGCGTATGCGGCAGCGGTGGGCTGGGCCGTCGCATGCGCGGTGTACCTCGTCTGGGTCTGGATCACCATCTCCCGGATGGGCGGCTCCGAGACCGGGCGGCACGCGGCGGCCGAAGACCCGTCGCGGACGACGAGCGATGCCCTTCTGCTTATCGCCTCGATCGCCAGCCTCGCGGCACTGGCGCTGCTGCTGGGGCAGACGAAGAACGCTCCGCCGCCGGGGAAGGACCTGATCGCTGCGCTCGGCCTGGCGTGCGTGGCCCTGTCGTGGTTCTTCATCCACACCCTGTACACGCTTCGCTACGCGGTTCTGTACTACAACGAACCGGCGGGCAGCGGGAGGCACGGGATCGACTTCAACGAGGATGTTCCACCGCGGTATCTCGACTTCGCCTACCTGTCGTTCACGGTCGGGATGACCTTCCAGGTCTCCGACACCGACATCTCCAGCCAGCGGATCCGCGCCGCGATCCTGCGCCACATGCTGCTGTCCTACCTGTTCGGGGCGGTCATCATCGCGTCGTCGGTCAACCTGATCGCGAGCCTCGCGTCCTGATCCCGTCCTCCCAGATGGTTCGTGCGATGCTCGGCCGGCCGCCGATCGACCGGACGTAGAGCGTGCGCGCGATGTGCTCGGCGCCGACCGCTTCCTCCAGCATGATCGCGGCGAGGTCCTGCCGTGAGACGAACCGGCCCGTCATCGGCTGAAGCGACACCTCGGTGGGGCCGGCGGCCTCCCGGTCGAACAGCGCCGGCGGTCGCACGATCGTCCAGTCGAGTCCGCTCGCGCGGATGATCCCCTCCATGCGGAGCATGTCCTCGTACATCGTGCGGCCGAGGCGATGGACGATCGGTCCGATGACGTAACGGCCGATGAGGCGGTCGACCGGTCCGGCGGCAGGGAAGCCGTCCGGATCCACGGCCGAGGAGCTCACCACGACCAGACGCCGTACGCCCGCCTCCGACATCGCGTCCACGATGCACCGCCCGCTTCGCGAGTACAGGGTGATCGGAGCGCGACTGTATGGCACCCCGAGGGCGGAGAGCACCGCGTCCGCCCCGTCGATCGCGGCGCGCACGTCAGCGGGGACGGTCGCGTCGCCCCTGCGGACCGTCAAGCGCTCGTGCGTGCGACCGAGCTGCTCCGGGTGCCGGGTGACGGCCGTCACGGCGTGGCCCGCCGCCAGAGCGTGTTCGACGGCGGCCGCACCCGTTCCGCCGTTGGCGCCGAAGACCGTCACTCGCACCGCGTTCAGTCCTCGGGGACGAGCGTGTAGACGGCGGCGTCGCCGTCCTTCGCGTATCGGGCGGCGACGATCTTGAAGCCCGGGTTCTGCTCTGCGATCACCGGCAGCCACGGGTCCGCGCCGCCCTTGCGCAGCCGGTGCTCGACCTCCGCCGGCAGCCGGGGGATCGTCCTCGTGTCCTTCGGCGCTTCGATCACCTGGAGCACCGGCTGCCGGTGGAACCGGGGACGCGCGCCGACTGCGCGCCGTTCCGCCGGTGCGTACGGGCGACTCACGCGTGAAAGGCGGCCGGCTGCGTTCTCGATGGTGGTCATGGTCCCTCTCTCCGGTTGGTGGACCCCTCCACACGTACCACGCCTCACGGCGCGCTTCGACAGGTGTTCGACGACTCGACCTCAGCGGTGACGGAGCTCCCGTCGGAGCTGCAGGTGCGCTCCAGGGGCGGGGGCCAGGTCTTCGAGGCCCAGCTCGATCAAGGTGAGGCGCGCACGCAGGATGACCGAGCGTGGAAGCTCCGCGAGCCGTGCGAGGCGCGCGTGGGGCAGCGTCGAGACTCCGGTGTCCGACGCCTGTGACGCCTCGACGTGGGCGACCGTGAGCACGGTCTCACGGTCGAGGGCCTTCGCGGCCAGGAGCGGGATCGCGTCAGGGTGCCGGAGCGCACGATCGACCGCGGTGATCCACTCCTCACGCCCCTCGAAGCGGTTGCCTTCCACCGCCCTACCGCCTGGCGAGGCCGATCAGACGGGCGAGTCCACCACGGATCCGCGGCGTGGGCTGCGGTTTCGCGGGCTCGCCCGCTCGGCTCCCGGTCGGCGCTTTCCCGAGATCCACGAAGCCGACGGACTGGCACCGTGTGCACGTCCACAGCTGGGTGTGGACCGACAGGCCGATACCGTAGTAGGGGTTGCTGACCACTCGTGCGCGGGCGCCGCAGCGCGGGCAGGTGCGCCTCCGCGACGGGGACTCCGAGGCGGTCATCGAGGGCCGGCCGCGCTGTGCCGTGGTGGGTGCATACATTTCCGCCTCTTGTCCAGCAGGATGCGGCGGCCCTCCCCACCCGAAGGGGAGGACCACCGTTCGCCGCCGACGGGGGCGCGGCTCGGCGACCCATCCACGCTATGCACGTCGGGGGGCCTTCGATATCCGCTCAGCGCGAGGTGCTGTCCGAAGTGCGCGGCCATCCGTCATTTAGTTAGTGCACATACAATCTCGGCATGCGACCGCAACACGACGAGATGTTCAGGAGCCGCCGCATCGCCTCGGGACGCGACGTCGAGCTGGCCCGTCGCGCGCTCACCGACGTCTACCTCCCAGTGGACTTCCCCCACGCACGATCGACGACCGCCGTCGACCTGACCCTCAACGCCGTGAACGTCGGCCGGATCGTGTGCGGCTTCATGCGGTTCGGGGACGCTGTGCGCCTCGACACCGCCGAGGCGGAGAACTACCACGTGAACATCCCGACCAGCGGCGCCGCGACGATGTGCGCGGCCCTCGGCACGCCGGTGTACGGGACCCCCCGGACGGCCGGCGTCTTCATGCCGGGGAGACCGGTCGGGTTCGACTTCAGCGAGCGCTTCTCCCAGATCGCGCTGATGTTCCCCCGCGACGGGCTGCAGCTCGAACTGGAGGACCTGCTCGGCGGACGCCCCGCTCGCCCACTCGAATTCGAAACCGAGCTGAGCCTCACCGGAGCGGGCGGGCAGTCGATCCTGCACGCCCTCCGGATGATCGACGCCGCCGCGGCGCAGGTGGACGGTCCGCTCGGTCACCCGCTGGCCGCGCAGCGGCTGGAGCAGATGCTGATCCAGGCCCTGCTGTTCGCGCAGCCGCACAATCACACGGCTCTGCTCTCCCGCCCATCGCCCGCTGCGGGCCGCCGTCCGGTGTCGAGAGCGGTGGAACTCCTGCGCAGCGACCCCGGACGCCCGTGGACGGTCGCCGAGCTGGCGGCGGAGGTCTCGATGAGCGTCCGCAGCCTCCAGGAAGGGTTCCGCCGCTCGCTCGACACGACACCGATGGCCTATCTGCGCGGGCTCAGGCTGGAGAGAGCGCATGACGAACTGTCCGCCGCGGAGCCCGGCACGGTCAGTGTGACCGAGGTCGCCACCCGGTGGGGATTCGTGCATCTCGGCCGCTTCGCGGCGGCGTACAGCAGTGCGTACGGCGAGCCGCCGTCGGCGACCCTGCGGAGCTAGACGCCGATCCTCCGCGCCTCCTGGGGAATCCGGTCAACCCCTTGCGTTCGTGCACGAGCGGGCATTCCATCCGGTGTGAGGCGTCGGGACGACAGGGAGGCACGACCATGACCGTCAAGCTCAACCGGAAGGCGCTCGACCACGCCCGCTCGCTCGTCGGTAAGGGCACCGTGGTCCGCGACGAGCGGGACGACTGGAGCGAGGACGCGCCGAGCGCGGACGACGAGAACGCGTTCATCGAGAAGCACGGCTGGGAGCAGTACGCGCTCTGGCACCTCGGGGAGGACGCCGAGAAGAGCGAGGAGACGAAGGGACGCTACAGCTTCCCGTACGGCGACTTCGCCAAGGTCCATCGTTGCGCGGTCATCTCGCTGGAGAGCCGCGCGGCGCAGAACGACCACGACGACATCGCGCGCGCCTCCAAGAAGCTGCTCGAACAGATCGACGGCGAGTGAGGCCGGCGTGGGACGACGGAACACCCGGATGAGACGAGCCGCGCGACGGCCGGCCCGCAGCGCCGCCGTCGGGATCGACCGCCTAGTGCGGAACGTGGAGACGGGCCGGTTCGAGCGCTCGCTCTCCGCCCTGACGGCCGCGGGCGCCGTGGTGACCGCCGCGGAGATCTACTTCGAGCACGACAAGGCGAGCTTCGGCAACCGGTGGATGTGGGCTCCCGTGATCCTCGGTCCGATCGGAGCGGTCGCCGGGGTGGCGGGGTTCTTCAGCAGGACGGCCGCGAAGACGGCGCTCCCGCTCGCCGCGGCGACGATCGTGGCGAACGGTCTGCAAGGCGTCTGGCTGCACGCCCGCGGCATCGGGCAGAAGCCCGGCGGCTGGCGGAACCTCCGCTACAACCTGGAGATGGGGCCTCCCCTGCTCGCTCCGCTGCTGGTCACCCTGGTCGGCGGGATGGGCCTGCTGGCCGCCGTCCTGAGGCGGGAGAAGTGACCGCACGCGAGGTGAGCGACGACGTCCCCCAGCGCTTCCCCGGCTTCCACGTGCTCGACCAGGCGACGCACTGGGACGAGGAGACGCGCTCGGTCGTGCGCTCCCGCGTCGGCCGTCCGCCGGACATCCGGTTCTTCGACGCGGTGGAGGAGGCGGCGGCGACCGCGCTGTTCGACCGCCTGCTCGATCAGCATCCCGAGGACCGCCGGGTTCCGGTGACCGCGATGGTGGACGCCCGGCTGGCCGCGAAGGAGACCGACGGCTGGCACTACGACTCCATGGCCGACGACTGGGAGGTGTGGCGGACGAGCCTCGCCGCCCTCGACGCCGAGGCTCACGCTGTGCATGGCTGTGCCTTCGCGGTGTGCGACGAGGAGCAGCAGCTCGGCCTGCTCTCCGGCATCAAGGACGGCGAGGGCGAGTGGCGCGGCTTCCACCGGGCGCGCATCTGGAGCCTCTGGACGCGCTACGCCTGCACTGCCTTCTACAGTCATCCGGCCGCCTGGGACGAGATCGGTTTCGCCGGGCCCGCGTATCCGCGCGGCTACAAGAACCTCGGGCTCGACAGCCGAGAGCCGTTCGAGGTCGCCGACACGCAGCCCGACGACATGCCGCGCACCGGGACGGCCGGCTCATGAGCACGGTCCGCGAGCGCAACGACTCCGCGTGGCTGCTCACTCCCGACGGCTCCCGCGAGGAACCCCGGCTGCGGCACGGGATGCGCCGCTTCGCCGACAGCGACGAGGTGGACATCGCCATCGTCGGCTGCGGCGCCGGCGGCTCCGTGATGCTGCAGCGCCTGGCACGCGCCGGCTGGGACGCGGTCGCCTTCGACGCCGGGCCGTTCTGGGACCCTGCGCGCGACTGGGTGAGCGACGAGGCCGGCTCGCACCACCTCTACTGGACGGAGCCGCGGCAGATCGGCGGCGACGACCCGGTGCCGCTCGGCTCCAACAACTCGGGCCGCGGGGTCGGTGGGTCGATGGTGCACTACGCCGGCTACGTGCCACGCTTCCACCCGAGCGACTTCCACACCTACAGCGCCGACGGCGTCGGGGCGGACTGGCCGCTGGAGTACCCCGACCTGGCCCCGTTCTACGACGACATCGAGAACGAGCTCCCGGTCGCCGGCGAGGACTGGCCGTGGGGCGACCCGCATCGCTACCCGCACCGGCCGCATCCGGTGTCGGGCAACGGGGAGACCTTCCTGCGCGGTGCGTACGCGGCGGGCATCCAGGCGAAGGTCGGGCCGGTGGCCATCTCGAACGGACGGTTCGGGCACAGGCCGCACTGCATCTACCGCGGGTTCTGCCTGCAGGGCTGCAAAGTGAACGCCAAGGCCTCGCCGCTCATCACCCACATCCCGGACGCGCTCGCGCACGGCGCCGAAGTGCGCGCCGACAGCATGGTGACCTCCATCGAGGTCGACCAGTTCACCGGGCGGGCGACCGGCGTCCACTACGTGAAGGACGGCGTCCCGCGCTTCCAGAAGGCCCGGATGGTCGCGGTCGCCGGGTACTCGATCGAGACGCCGCGGCTGCTGCTCAACTCGGCGTCGGCGCGCTTCCCCGACGGCCTGTGCAACGACTTCGACCTGGTCGGCCGCTACCTCATGGTGCAGGGCGCGCCGCAGACCGCAGGCCGGTTCGAACAGGAGATCCGGATGTGGAAGGCGCCGCCTCCCGAGGTCAGCACGGAGGAGTTCTACGAGACCGACCCGGCCAAGCCGTACAAGCGCGGGTACTCCATCCAGACCGTCTCACCGCTGCCGATCACCTGGGCGGAGCACGTCATGGCGCAGGGCCACTGGGGCGCCGACCTGCGCCGCTACATGACCGACTACGTGCACTGGGCGTGCCTCGGCGCGCTCTGCGAGTTCCTGCCGCGGGCTGAGAACCGCGTCACGCTGGCCGACGAGAAGGACCGCTACGGCCGCCCGGTCGCGCACTTCGCCTACTCGCAGGGCGACAACGACCGGGCATTGGCGAAAGCCGCGCAGGCCACCATGGAGCACATCCTGGAGGCCGCGGGAGCTCAGGAGACCATGACCGTGCAGCGCTACGCCCACCTGGTCGGCGGCGCGCGCATGGGCGCGGACGAGACGCGCGGGGTCGTCGACGCCGACTGCCGGACGTTCGCCGTGCCCAATCTGCTCATCACGGACGGGAGCGTGCTGCCCACGCAGGGCAGCGCGAATCCCGCCCTCACCATCATGGCGGTGGCCGCGCGCGCGGCGGACCGCCTTATCCATCGCAACGACTGAAGGAGAGAGACCCATGGCGACGACAGTCAGCGAGTTCGTGATCGGACGACTGCGGGAGTGGGGCGTGCGGCGTGTGTTCGCGTTCCCCGGAGACGGCATCGGCGAGTTCGACGGGATGCTCGGCAAGGCCGAGCGTGCCGGGGAGGGCGTGGAGTACATCCGTCCCACCCACGAGGAGATCTGCGCCCTGATGGCGACGGCGCACGCCAAGTTCACCGGCGAGGTCGGCGTCTGCATCGCCACCTCCAGCCCGGGTGGCTTCCACCTGATGAACGGCCTGTACGACGCGAAGATGGACAACCAGCCCGTGGTCGCGATCGTCGGCCAGCAAGGACTCAACTCCTTCGGCACCTTCAACCAGCAGGAGAGCAAGCTGGAGCAGACGTTCTCCGACGTCGCGGAGTACGTGCAGACGATCGTGTCGCCGGAGCAGGCGCAGGCCGTGATCGACACCGCGTTCCGGACGGCGATCACCCGCAAGCAGCCGTGCGTGGTCATCCTGCCGCATGACGTGCAGGGGATGGAGATGGCCGCTCCCGGCGCGGAGATGTGGGTGTCGCGGTCGAGCGCGGTGCCGCCGTCGACCGCCATCGCGCCGCCGGCCGAGCAGCTCCGGGCGGCCGCCGACATCATCAACGCGGGCGAGCGGGTGACGTTCCTGGTCGGGCACGGCGCGGTCGGCGCGACCGAGGAGGTCCTCGCCGCCGCCCGGCTGACCGGCGCCGGACTGATGACGACGCTACGCGGAAAGCAGGTCGTGCCGGGCGACATCCCGTTCCACACCCAGCAGCTCGGCCTCCTGGGCTCGCGGCCGAGCTACGACCAGATGCAGGACTGCGACACCCTCGTCCTGCTCGGCACCAACTACCCGTACGGGCAGTTCTTGCCGAAGACCGGGCAGGCCAAGGCGGTGCAGATCGACCTCCGGCCCGAGCAGCTCGGGCTGCGCTACCCCACCGATGTGAGCATCTGGGGCGACGTGAAGACGACGCTGGCCGGGCTCCTCCCGCTGCTGACGCAGAAGGACGACCTGTCGTGGCAGGAGAAGGCGGCCTCCGGGATGCGGGAGTGGGACGCCGAGCTCGCCGCGCAGGCCGAGCAGCACTACGACGACGGCGTGAACCCGCGCCGGGTGTACCACGAGCTCAACAAGCGCCTCCCGGCCGGCGCGATCGTCACCGCCGACGCCGGCACCACCGCCGACTGGTACGGCCAGCACATCCGGCTGCGCGACGGGATGCGCGGCGACCTGTCCGGACGCCTGGCGACCATGCTCGCGGCCATGCCGTACGCGGAGGCGGCGAAGTTCGCCTACCCGGACCGCACGGTCGTCTGCACGATCGGCGACGGCGCGTTCCAGATGCTCGGGATGAACGAGCTGATCACGATCAAGAAGTACCTCTCGCGGTGGTCGAACCCGAACTTCGTCGTGCTGGTGCTGCACAACGACGACCTGACCCAGGTGTCATGGGAGATGCGCACGGAGGACGCCAACCCGGTCTGGTCGACCTCCCAGGACGTCGAGTCGGTGGACTACGCGGGCTGGGCGCAGCTGCTGGGCTTCCAGGGCATCACCGTCACCTCGGACGACCAGATCGAGGCCGCCTGGGATGCCGCCCTCGCCCATCCCGGCGTGACGCTCATCGACGCGCACACCAGCAAGAACGTGCCGCCGCTGCCGCCGCACATCACGCTGGAGTTCGCGAAGAACACCGGCCTCGCGCTGCTGAAGGGCGACCCGGACGGGCTCGCAGCGATCAAGGACTCGGCGACCTCGCTCCTCACGGAGGGTGTGGCGCGGGTCAAGGGCGCGCTGCACCGCGACAACGACAGCGACGGCGATGCCCGCTAGCGTACGGTCGCTCCACGCCGACGCGTACACGGTGCCGACGGCGACCGAGGACCGCGAACGGCCCGAGAGAGACGGGACGATCCGCTGGGACAGCACCGGCATCCTGGTGGTGACGGTGGAGGCGGGCGGCGCCACCGGGCTCGGCTACGCGTACACGGCGCCCGCGAGCTGCCGGATCGTCCAGGACGTGCTCTGGGCGGTCATCGACGGCGCCGACCCGTTCGACACCGAGCGCCTGTACTGGGAGATGGCCGCGGCCACCCGCAACATCGGCTGGCCCGGGGTGAGCGCCGGCGCCATCGCCGCGGTGGACATCGCGCTCCACGACCTGAAGGCCCGTCTGAGCGGCATGTCGTTGACGCAGCTGGTGGGTGGCGCGCACGAGGGCGTCGCGGCGTACGGGAGCGGAGGATTCACCGACTACACCGACGACGAGCTGGCGACCCAGCTGGGCTCGTGGACCTCCCGCGGCTTCCGCGCGGTGAAGATGAAGGTCGGCTCCCACCCGGACGACGACCTCCGTCGCGTGGCGCTGGCCCGCGAGGCGATCGGGTCGGAGGTCGAGCTCTTCGTCGACGCCAACGGAGCCTACGAACGCAAGCAGGCCCTCCGGCTGGCCGAGTCGTTCACGGAGCAGGGCGTGACGTGGTTCGAGGAGCCGGTGTCCAGCCAGGACCGGCACGGGCTCCGGTTGCTGCGCGACCGGATGCCGGCGCCGATCCGCGTCGCAGCGGGCGAGTACGGGTACACGCCCGCGGACTTCCGCGACCTGCTCGCCGACGGGTGCGTCGACGTCCTCCAGGCCGACGCCACCCGCTGCGGCATCACGGGCTTCGGGATCGCGGCCTCGCTGGCGACGGCCCACGGCGTGCCGCTCTCCGCGCACACGGCCCCCGCACTGCACGCCTCCGTCGCGGCCGCGCACCGGCCGGCGATCAACGTCGAGTACTTCCACGACCACGCCCGCATCGAGGAGCAATTCTTCGACGGGCTGCCCGCGGTGCGCGACGGCCGGCTCGTCCCGGACCGCTCCGCGCCCGGCCACGGGCTGACGCTGCGCGCACCGGACATCGAGGCGCACCGCGTGCAGAGCTTCGCGGCGCAGTCGGAGTAGCCGGCCCGTCAGCGATCGTCGGAAGGACGTCCACGCCGCCGGCGGACTCCGAGAACCACCACCCCGGCGGCGCTCAGCGCGAGTGCGATCGCCAACGGGCCCAGGACGTCGCTGCCCGTGGAGGCGATCGCCCCCGCACCCGACTCCGGCGGAGAGGGGGCCGGCGGCGGCCCCGCGACGATGTCGACCTGCGCACCGGCCGTGTTGTTCGCCGTCACGGTGTCGGGCTCGCTCGGGGTGGCGCTGAAGGTGAACGGGAGGACGTCGCCCGGGGAGCCGGTCGCCGTCCCGACGATCTGGTAGACCACCTGCTGTCCCGGAGCGAGCGTGCCGACGGCGAACGTCAGCCCGCCCACGCTGGTGAACCCGGGAGGAGCGACCAGCGTGGCGACGACGCCGGTCGCCTGGCTCGGCCCGTTGTTGCGCACGGTCGCGGTGAGCTGGACCTGACCGCCGGACACGGTGGTCTGCGTCGGCGGCGAGAGCGTGACGGCGATGTCGACCGAGGCCGTCGCGTTGCCGCAGGCCGTCGCCTGGTTGTCCGAGACGTCCGGGTCGAGCGAGCCGGAGCCGACGAGGGCCGTGTTGCAGAGGTCCGCTCCGGCCGTGTCGGCGTTGACACCGAAGGTGACCAGGACGGAGGCGGACGCGCCGACCGCGAGCGTCCCGAGCGGGCACCGCACGATGGTGGCCGTGTCTCCCGCGGGGAGGTCGTTCGTCGTCGGCGGCGGGCAGTCGGCTCCGCCCTCGATCGTCGCCGACACATACGTCATCCCGGCCGGGACGTTGTCGGACGCGACGACGTTGTCGGCGATCGACGGGCCGGCGTTGTGCACCGTCAGCCTCCAGGTCGCGGGCTGCCCGGCGACCAGCGGGTTCGGTTCGACCAGCGTCTTCGTGATGCTCGTGTCGGAGACGCGCTGGACGAGCACTGTCTGCGAGGTCGTGTTGTCGGCGAGCGTCGTCTCCGGGGTGTCGTTGCGGACGACCGCGGTGGTCGTGTACGCCCCGGCGGGTGTGTCACCGGGGATGTGCATCACGACCACGTCGGTGGCCGACGAGCCAGGCGGGGAGATCGCGAACTGCGGGAGGACCGTGCAGGTGAGCACGTACTGAAAGTTCTGCCACGGCACGCTCGCAGGGTCGGCTGGCGGCGCCTGGTTCCAGGAGCAGCTGCTCTGCGGGACGTCGAAGCTCACCGGGACGAAGCCGGGCGGGAAGGTCGTCTCGCCGTTGACGTTGACGGCCGTCGACGGGCCGTTGTTGACGAGGTACCCGGTGTAGGTGACCTCCTGCCCGGCGGCCGGCGTGTTGGTGCTGACCGACGAGGAGATGGCCACGTTGGTGAGCCGCTGCACCGCGACCGTCGCCGTCGCCGTGTTGTTCGTGAGGTCGACGTCGTCGGCCAGGGAGCCGACGACCGCCGTGTTGGTGGCGTCGCCGGCGGCGAGGCCGGGGTCGGTGTCCGTGACGATGTGGATGGACACGGTCTGCCCGGCGCCGACCACGCCGACCCGGCAGGCGATCACGTCGGCGGCAGCCGGCAGCCGCGGCTGCACCAGGTTCTCATCGAAGTCGGCGCCGACGAGCGGCGGTGCGCAGTCCGACTGTGCGGTGTCCAGCGTGAAGCCGGCGGGGAGCCGATCGGTCACGACGGCGTGGGCGACCCCCGAGGGACCGGCGTTGACGACCGTCAGCGTGTAGCCGATCGAGCCTCCGGCGTTCACGGTGGCCGCGTCGGGCGTCTTGAAGAGCTTGAGGTCCGCCACGGTGACGATGTCGACCTTCGCTGTCCCGCTGACCGAGGTCTGGCCGCCGGTCAGCGGTGTCGAGGTCGTCGCCGTCGCGGTGTTCGGCACCTGCTCGGCGAACTGGTCGCCGCCGTTGATCGTCGCGGCGTCGTCCGAGAGGACTCCGTTGATCGTGACGATGACCGCGGGAGGGGCCATCGTCCCCTGCCATCCGGGGACCGTGCCGAGCTCGCACTCCACGGCGCTCACCACTCCGACGCCGATCCGGATCTCCGGCGTGATCGTGCACAGCCCGCTCCCGGTGGAGGAGACGGCCGTCGCCGTGAAGCCCGGCGGAAGCACATCGCTGAGGATCGTGTTCTCGGCGTCGGAGAACCCGGTCGACGGCACGCTCACGGCGAGCTGGTAGCTGAAGGTGCTGCCGGCCACGAAGGACGGGTGCGGCAGCGTCGGATCGGCGGGGCTCGGCGCTTCGCTCGGGTTCGGGATGGTGCCGAGCGGCGTCTTCGTCACCGTCAGGGCCGTCACCGCAGGCCCGACCACGATCGGCCGGACGAGCTGGTTGTTGGCGAGGGTGGTCTCCGGGGTCGTCGTCGCGACCTGGACGGTGTCCGGATACGATCCGGGCGCAGCGCTCGGGGAGACCTGGATGTCGTAGTCGATGGTCACGCTCTGACCGGGCGGCAGGCTGGAGCCGAACGCGCCGTTCTCGATCGTGCAGGAGGCCTCCCGGCCGGTGTTGACGCAGTTCGACGGCTGGGTCCCGGTGTTCGTGACGAAGGCGTCGACGGTGCGGGTGGCGAGGTAGGTGACGTCCGTCGCGGTCGACGGGCCGTTGTTGGTCAGCACGACGTGGACGTGCCGCAGGGTGCCGGGCCCGGTCGCGGCGGGGTCGACGGGATCGACCGTGAAGTCGGTCACGGCGACGTCGGCGAGCGGCTGGACGACGCTGGTGGCGGTCGAGGTGTTGTTCGAGGGGTTGTTGTCCGGGTTGGTGACGGGGTCGCCGCTCTGGACCGTGGCCGTGTTCGTCAGGCTCGATCCCGCAGCGAGGCCCGGATCGAGCGAGACGAGGACCTGGACGGTGACCGACTGACCCGCGTCGAGGTTCGGCGAGACGGCGCCGGCTCCGGTGAGCTGGCAGCGCAACTCCTGGCCCGCCGTGGTGCAGCCGACGCCCTGGCCCTGGCCCGCGGTCACGCTCGCGCTGACGAAGGTCGCACCCGCCGGGAGCGTGTCGAGGATCACCGGGGCGATCGCAGCCAGGTTCTCGGCGACGTTCGCCGGGTCGTTGTTGTTCGTGATGACGAAGGTGTACGGCACAGGCGGGACGGGTGCGCCCGCCGGGACGCCGGTCCCGGCGCCGGGGGTCACCGTGGCCGGCGCGCTCTTCGCGAGGGAGAGGTCGACGAACGGGAGCCCGCTGAGCGTCCAGCTCGCGGTGTTGTCGCCGGGGTCGGTGTCGCCCGCCGCGCTGATGGTCACCGTCTCCACCACATCCGGACCCCCGGCGAGCACCTGCTGCGCCGTCATGCTCACCGTGATCACCGCGGTGCCGCCGGGCAGGATCGGGCCGGGGACGATGCAGCTGAACCCGGTCGCCGTCGTGGTCGCCGCGCATCCTGCGATCGAGTCGAGCGTGAGCTGGGGCGGCAGCGCGTCGTCGACGGCGATGTCGGTCGCGGCCGACGGCCCGGCGTTGCTGATCGTGATGGTGTAGATCACGGGCCGCGGCGCCTGACCGGGCAGGGTCGTGCGGTTCGCGGTCTTGGCGACCGAGAGGTCGTAGGAGGCGGTGACCGTCGTGGAGGCGGTCGACGTGTTGTTGGACGCGTCGGGGTCGGGCGTCGAGCCGTCCGCCGTGGCGGTGTTCGCCAGTGTGCCGGTGGTCAGCGCCGACACGGTGCCGGTCAGCGTGATCGTCGCTCCGGCCCCGGCCTGCAGGGAGCCGTCGTCGGCGACTCCGGCGGAGAGGAGCGTGCCGAGGTCGCAACTCAGGCTCGACGCGGTCACGGTGCAGGTGCCGCGGGTCGTGGAGGCCGAGGTCAGGGTGACGCCGGCCGGCGCGGTGTCCGCGACCGTGACCGCCGCCGCGTCGGACGGACCCCAATTGGTGGCGTTCAGCGTCCAGGTGATGGTCTGGCCTGCGACGACCTGCGCCGGCGCCGTCTTCGCCATCCGGACGTCGGCCGCCGGCGCGCTCGTGGTGACCGTCGCGTGGACGGTGTTGTTCGAGGTCACCGGGTCCGGCGTGCTGGAGGCGACGGTGGCGGTGTTGCCGACGACGGTCCCCTGGGCGAGCCCGGTGGCCAGCACGGTGTCGAGCGGGATCGTGACGGTGGCCCCGGCCGCCAGCGTGGGGATCGTGCAGCGTGCGGAGCCGCTGAGCTGCACGACGCAGCTCGTCCCGCCCTCCGCGCCGGTGATCGTCGCCTGCGTCGGGTCGTCGAGGACGTCGTCGACGGTGACGTTCTGCGCGTCGGACGGTCCCTGGTTCGTGACCGACAGCGTCCAGACCACCCGCGTGCCCGGCACGGCCGGCGACGGGCTGGGCGACTTCGTGATGGCGAGGTCGGCCTGGCGCGCGAGCGAGACCGTGTCGCCCGACACGTTGTTCCCCGGGACGGGGTCGAAGGAGGTCGTGCTCACCGAGGCGACATTGCTGAGGCTCGTCGCCGTCGACGCCGAGTCCACCGTTCCGGTCAGGGTGATCGCAGGACCGTCCCGTTCGGGAGGTCGCCGAGCGAGCAGGTGACGGTCACGCCCGCGGTGGCACACGACCCCTGCGGGGTGGTCGCCGTGACCCCGTTCCAGCCGGCGGGGATCGGATCGGTCACCGTGACCGCGGCAGCGGTGTTCGGGCCGTTGTTGCGGACCGTCAGCGTCGCCGTCACGGTCGAGCCGGCGAGGGCGGGATCCGGCGACAGCGTCTTCGTGATCCCGACGTCGGCCTGCTGGAGGACGGCGATGCTCGCGACGTTGGAGGTGTAGGTCGCCGCCGTGCCGGTGGTCTCGGTGCGGTAGTCGAGGGTGGCGAGGTTCGTCACCGTCGTGCCTCCCGCCGCGCCGTCGAGGGTGACCTGGAAGGTGTACGACTGCCGGGAGGTGCCGTCGTCGGTGCATCCCGTGCCCGAGCACGCCATCCTCCCGCCGGTGGTCGCGTTCGCGCCGGCGCCGAGGCGCACCGTGACCGTGCGCCCGGCCAGCTCGCCGCGGTCGTCGCCCGGGGAGTCCGTGAGCGGTGTCGTCGCGCCCGTGACCGGGTTCACCAGGGCCAGCGACCCCGGCACATACGTGGTGTTCGCCGGGAGGGTGTCGTGCGAGACCGCGCCGAGGGCCGCATCCTGGCCGGTGTTGGCGTAGTTGACCGTGTACTGGAGCGTGTCGCCCGGGCGCGCGGGATTGTTGCCGTCGACGTCCACGACGGATTTGGCCGATGCGGTGAAGTCGGGCGCGTACAGGTTGATGGCGAGCCCGACGACGCCCGGATAGTAGACGTCGCCGTTGGACGAGAAGGTGAAGGTCGCACTCGTGGCGCTGTTCGGGATCGCACCGGAGGCCCCGAGGTTCTTGATGTCGTACCCGAGCATGTTCTGATACGCGGGGGTCCGGGTGGTGACGGACGAGCCGTTGAGGTCGTTGGTGGAGTTGAAGAAGTTGGAGCCGGGCGAGAGCGGCGTCGCGAGCTGGGTGCTGTTGAGCAGCGTGTAGTCGCCGGTCAGCGACAGGTCGCCCTCGTACGCCACCATCGTGAGCTGGGCGTCCACCGTCCCCGACTTCGGCGCGAGGAACCCGGACACCGTCACGGACTGCGGATTGCCCTGCCCGACCACGTTGAACCCGTCGAACACCGTCAGGTTGCGCAGCGGCAGTCCCGGCGCGGAGTAGACGACCGTCAGCGCCCACCCGGCGTACCGGTCCTGACCCGTCGCCGCGGTGACGTTCGCCCCCCAGTACACGCCGTTGCCCGTCGACCGCACGATCGACGTCACGTCCGCGAAGCGCTGGTAGGCGTTGTAACTCGAGCTGTTCGGGCCGAACTGGTCACGTGCCGACGTGGAGGCCGTCACCGTGCGGTAGGCGGCGTCGCCGGGGGCGCGGAACGACATCGTGCCGATGTTCGCCGCATTTCCCGCGCTCCCGTTCGTACCGGCATCGAGGCGCGCACCCCAGTAGAGCCCCGCCCACAGCACGCTCGCCCCGGCCGGCAGCGCGAGTTGCGAGGACGAGGAGTTGACTGTGCCCGCGACGTTGTCCGCATCGAGGTTGACCATGCTGAAGTTGTTGTTGTCCTGCGCGGCCCCGTTCTGCGCGCTGGTGCACGCACTCGACGCGGGACAGGTGAGCAGTCCGTTGCCGATCGAGATCATCGCCCCGTTGGCGTTGACCGAGAACTTCGACGTGAACGGGACCGTGGCGGCGGCCTGCGCCGGCCCGTCGGGGAGCACGGCGACCACCGCGAGGGCGGTGGTCGCGAGCACGATGGCGCACAGCGAAGCAACCCATCGCCGGCGGGATCCGTGTCGCATGTCTCCCCCTTGTACGGGGGCATGCTAGGCCTGGGGGGCTAGTGGCGGGAACCACCGGCGTCGTTGCGCTCCGCTTCCACCGCCCGATGGATGTTGCCGTGGATGTGGTCCGCCCCGATGAGCTCGATCACCCCTTCGCGCTCGAGCACGGCGCGGGGACCCGGCTTCAGCCGGGTGAGGCGGAGGCGGACGCCCGCGTCCGCGGCGAGGGTCACGACGTCCGCCAGCGTCGCGGCGCCCTGGGCGTCGATGAAGTTGATCCCGCCGCAGTCGAGGACGATCCCGGTCAGCTCCGGGTTGGCCTGGATGACGCTGCGCAGGTGGTCCTCCAGCGCGTCCGCCGTCGCGAAGAACAGGCCGCCGTCGAACCGCACCACCGCGACGTCGGGCAGGACCTCGTCGCCCGGGTTCGTGTCCACCTCGCGGAAGACCTGGGTGCCCCGTTCGCGGCCGAGCGTCGGCATCTCCGGCTGGGTCGCCACGGCCACCAGCCACACCAGGGAGAGCCCGATGCCGATGATCACCCCGGCGAGCACGCCGAAGACCAGGGTCGCGAGGAGTGCGACGACGGCGATCCAGAAGTCCACCTTCTTCACTCGGAACAGCCGCCGCATCTCGGGGACGTCCATCATGCCGCTGACGACGGCCTCGATGATCAGCGCTCCGAGGACCGCCTTGGGGAGGATGGAGAACAGCGGCGCGAGGACGAGGAGCGTCAGCAGCACCGTGACGCCGGAGGTGAGCGAGGCCAGGCCGGTCCTCGCCCCCGAGCGGTCGTTCAGCGAGCTCGCCGACAGGCTCGTCGAGACCGGCATCCCCTGGAACAGGCCGGCGCCGATGTTCGCCGCGGACTGGGCGACCGACTCCTGGTTGATGTCGATCTGATAGCGATGCCTGGCCGCGAACGTGCGCGCGTCGCCGGCGGTCTGGGAGAAGCCGATCATGACCAGCGCCACGGCGGCGAGGGCGACCGTGCCCGCGTGGTCCCACAGCTGCTGACCGTTCGGGAGCTGCGGCACGGGCAGGCCGCGCGGCACATCCCCCACCAACGCAACGCCCTTGGCTCCGAGGCCGAGCAGCGCCGAGGCCAGCAGCCCGCCCACGACGAGCACCAGGGCGCCGGGAACCCGCGGAGCGACGGCGCGGAGTCCGAAGACGACGACGAGGGAGACGATCCCGACGAGCACGGTCGTCCCGTGCGCGTCGTTCAGCGTCCCGAACCACGACCACAGCTCCTGGATCGGGTTGGCGCCGCTGGTCTCGGTCCCGGTGAGCTTCGGGAGCTCCCCGATCACGACGTCGATCGCCGCGCCGAAGAGGAAGCCGGTGACCACGGCCCGGGAGAGGAACTGGGCGATCCAGCCCATCCGGAAGACGGCGAGCAGGAGGAACAGGATGCCGGACGCGAGCGTGATGCCGGCGACGAACGAGGCGACGTCCTGCTCGCCGGTGATGTCCGCCGCGAGCACGGCGCTGGCGGCCACCGCCGCGAGACCGGAGCTCGGTCCCATCGAGATCTGCCGGCTCGTCCCGAAGACCGCGTAGAGGATCGCGCCGGCCGCGGCCGCGTAGAGGCCGTTCTGCAAGGGGATGCCGGCGATGCCTGCGTACCCCAGATTCTTGGGGACGATGAGGGCGGCGACGGTGACCCCGGCGATCACGTCGCCGCGCAGCCACGCGCGTCGATAGGAGCGGAGCTGGCCGACGATCGGGACCAGGTCCCGGCGCTGTCCGCGTGTCCTGGGCATGCGCTCGTCTTACCGCCGAGTCCCCCTGCGCGACAAGGGTGGACGGCGGCCGGCGTTCACCCCCGCGATCAGTTTCCCCCGCGCGAGAGCACCGGATCGGAGGAAGCCTGCCCCTCCTCGTCCTCCTCGTCGTCCTCCTCCTCGTCGGCGGCGATCGGCGGCGCGTCGCTGATGAGCAAGTGCTCGACCGCCGCGTCGAGCGTCTGCACGATGATCATCGGCCCCGGCCTGGCCCATCCCGAGACGATGAACCCGAGTCCCGACCGGATGATCGAGCCGACGCACACCGCGCCGCCGGGGTGCTCCCGGAACAGCAGCCAGCGCTCCCCTTCGTAGAGGCTGTACCGTCTGCCGTCCACCTCGAACCGCTCCGCTAGAGCGAGCACCATCCCGATCACCCCGTCCCCACCTGGCCGAAGGCGCGCATACAACAGCCACATGGTAATCAGACCGCGCCCGCTCGCGAAACGTTCGATCGCGAAACTCCGCGCAGAGGGGATCACCGCCGCGCGATCCGGCTCTCAGCCGCGAAGCGTCTCCCCCGGGTTCTCGCCGAACGCCTCCCGGTAGGCCGCCGCGAAGCGCGGGACGTGGGCGAAGCCCCAGCGGTGCGCGATCGTCGCGACCGAGTCGTCGGGCCTCGCCGCGCGGAGGTCGGTGCGGGCCGCCTCCAGCCGGAGGCCGCGCAGGTAGCGGGTGGGGCTGGTCCCGAGGATGCGGACGAACGCGTCCTGCAGCCCGCGCGGGGACAGCCGGGCCGCCCGGGCGATGTCCTCCAGCCGGAGCGGTTCGCTGAGGTTCTCCTCCATGAAGGCGATCGCGCGGCGGACGGCGGCAGGCGTCGCGCGCATGCCGTCGCGGCCGGGCGTGAGGTCGAGCGTGTTGTTGGGGAAGGTGACGAGCAGGCAGGAGATCAGGACCTCGAAGGCGCGGTCGCGGATCAGGCGGTTGCTGAGCAGTTCGTCCTCCGCGACGACGCTGTCGCGCACGAACGCGGTGGTCGCCTCCCACGATCGCTGAAGCGACAGCGAGACGGGAGCGCTACCCGTGAACGCGACGCGGAGGCCGGGGGTGGCGAAGTGCTCGGCGGCGAAGGCGTCGATCTCGCGCGCGTCGAGCTGCGTGCCGTTGACGGTGAAGGAGTCCTGCCACGAGGCCAGCGCCGGCCCGGGCGGGAACAGGCTCGGCCGGGAGGTGTCGACCGGTGTGCGGCCGATGCTGCAGTCCCAGGCGCCGTCCGTCACCTCGACCACGATGACGATCGGCTGCGGCTCCATCTGGAAGCGGCCGCTCGACGTCCACTCCTCGTGGAGGATGGCGAAGCGGTCGTCGCCCACGGCGGAGAGGTCGAGGGCGAACTTCTCCGGGTGCGGGTCCATCTCCACGCCGGAGTACATGTCGTTGAGGAAAGCCATCGCGTAGTCGGAGTCCGTGGTCGAGACAGCTGTCCGGAACGTGCCCATCTGAGCCTCCTCACGACGAGGGCGAGTTCCTTCCAGTGTCCGCTCTCCCCGTGCTCGCGGCTAGCGTCAGTCCTCGCGGTTGAGGATCCATTCCGGGTTCACGCCGTACCTGTCGAGGAAGAGCGACGCGAACTGCCGCGCTGAGCCGAACCCCCAGCGATGGGCGACCTGCGCGACGGTCATGCCGGTCGCCGGGTCACCGGCCCGGAGGTCCGCGAACGCCGCGCCGAGCCGCACGCCCCGCAGATAGGCGGTCGGGGAGCTCTGATCGGGGTGCAGCGCGTGGAACGCCTCCACCAGCTCGGTCACGGAGGCGCCCGCGGCCTCGGCAGCATCCTCGATCGTGATCGGCAGCGAGGCGTATTCGCGGAAGAACTCGACCGCGGAACGGTAGATCCGCTGCCGGCGCTCCGCCGACGCGCGCAGCGCCGCACGGTCCCCGTCGAGGCGGAAGACCTCCAGCGCCGAGACCGACAGCAGCCGGAACGCGCTCGACCGGATCAGCTCGTTGGCCAGCGCGCCCGTGTCCCGGTACGCCAGAACGAGGCCGAGGACCCGCAGCCAGGTGGCGCCCGCCCGCGGTGTCGCGGGGTGCGGGCCGTCGAAGACCACCGCCAGGTCGTCGCGCCCGTACAGCAGGCGGGCCGTCCGCTCCAGGGCGGCGACCTCCAGGTTGACCGATCGTCGTTCGGTGTTCACGGTGTAGGACGTGAACGGCGCGCCCGGGCGGAACAGCACCGGCTGCACGCACATGTCCCCGCAGTCGCGGCCCTCCTCCCAGCCGCTGCGGGAGGTGGCGGTGGCCACCACGAAAGCGTCCGTCTCCGCGGCGGCCGTGTGCTCCCCGTCGAAGCGCACCGACGCGAGCTGGAACCGCTCATCGCCGACGAGCCGCATGCCGATGCGGTCGAGCCTGCCCTTCAGCGCGACCTTTCCGTAGCGCTCCGAGAGGAACTGCTCGGTCTCCCCCGCGTCGGCGGAGGTGTACTCGAACTGGTAGAACGACGATCCCATCAGGCGCCACGCCTCCCTGAGTCCGCGCCGGAGGACTACTGATCCAAGCATCCGCGCAGACCGGGTCGCCGTCAACGGCGTCAGTCGACCCACACCGCGTTCACGAACAGCGCCGTGTTGAGCGCGAGGAGCGCCAGCCCCGCCGCCAGCACGGTGCGGAGGATCCAGCGCCGGAGGGCGCGGCGCACGGCGGGACGACGATCGACTCGACGGTGTCCCGCAGGGCGATCCACGGCAGCGTGAACGCGCGGTGCCAGCCCGTGTGCTGCGCCGTGAACCACGCGGCCGGGTCGCCCGTCCACGCCCAGAGCGCGACGCGGGTCGCCGCGGTCAGGCGGGGGAGGCCCTCCGGCGGGTGCTGGAGGTCGCCGTCCATGACGACGACCCGGCGGTGGACGGCTCGACGATCAGGATCTCCCGCTCACCTCTGCGTCGGGCACCGCCGCGAGCCTTCGCACGAGCTCCGCGACGCTGCCCGACTCGGTGAAGGTCGGTACGACGACCGAGACGCCCTCCGCCGACATCTCGCTGTGCTTCTCCATCTCCGACCTCGCTCTCCCTTCTATTCCACGCCATCGCCTCCAAGGTTCGGCACAGAATTCCGCTCAGCGGCGGCCGGATCGGGCGAGAGGACGCACAGAGTGCGGGGCTTCCTCGCCGTCCGCGGCGCGCGAGGTCCGCCGCCGCACCGACGACGCCGTGCCGCGCAGGAACATCCATGCCGCGTAGAGGATCAGCAGCACACCCACCGCCGGCAGCACCCACGAGCGCTGACTCTGGTCGAGCGCGCTGTTGACGTAGCCGATCAGCGGGACGCTGTACCAGACCACGCCCCGCACCTGCGCGGGCACCACCGGAGGGTCGGCCTCCGCGTTGTTGTCGCCCTTCGTCGTGAAGGTCATGCCGTTCGTGGTGGAGGTCGTGATCGCGATCACCCGGTGCGAGATGACGGCCGGGTCGCCCGACCGGATCTGGTAGGTCATCACGTCGCCGACACGGATGTCGTGGACGGCCTTCGGCTTCACCACGACGAGCGTCCCTGGCGGGAGGGTCGGCTCCATCGAGGAGGTCAGCACGGTCACCGGGGTCGCGCCCGCGGCCCGCGGGATGACGATGACCACCGCCGCGACGAACAGCACCAGGCCGAGCAGGCCGACGCTGAGCCCGGTGGCGAGGTACTGCAGCAGCGACTTCGCCGGTCGCGGTTCGGATTCGCTCATGGTGTCACCTGCCTGAGGAAGAAGGACTGGGTCGACGCGCCCGCCGTGCACGTGGTCGTCGTGAGCTGGCCGCCGCCGGCCGCCGCCGCGGTGGCGCACAGGGTCGTCGTGTTGCCGAAGCCGTTGCCGTTCCCGTTGCCGTTGTCGCCGGTGATGGTGTTGGCGATGCTGAAGGACCCGTCGGCCTGCACCGTGAACGTCCAGAGCGTCGACCCGTTGGTGGCGGTCCGCGAGGAGGTCACGCTCACGGGCGCCGTCCGGGAGCCGGCCCACAGATACTGGCCGCTCACCAGCGACGGGAGGGCGGAGGTGACGGTCGCCGTGGTCCCCGACGAGGTCGTGAGCAGCCACTCCTGGCCGCCGCTCGCCGGGCTGGCGCACGCCGACTGGGTCAGCACGCTCCCGTTCGCGATCGCCGAGGGGACGGTCACGCACTGGCCACTGGCCACGTTCACGAGCTGATACCAGGAGCCCGAGCTGTAGGAGCCGGTGGCCGAGACCGGCGCGGAGGGCCCGGAGACGTTCCCGGCCGCGTCGGAGGCCGTCACGGTGTAGCGGTGCACTCCCGTGGTCAGTCCGGTGTCGGTGTAGGTCGTGGTCGCGCCGCCCACGGTGGCGATCGCCGTGCCGTCCCGGTAGACGGTGTACGCGCTCACGCCGACGTCGTCGGTCGCCGAGAAGGACAGCGTGGCGGTCGATCCCGTCGTGCCGGTCAGGCTCAGCGTCGGCGTGCCGGGCGCGGTCCGGTCGGCGAGCACGGTCGCGGCCGGGGAGGTGAGCCCGACGGCGTCGCGCGCGACGACGGAGTACGTGTAGGAGGTGTTCGCCGCGGCTCCTGTGTCGGTGAAGGACGTGGAGGCGGTCGAGCCGATCGGCGCGGTGGTCCCCGAGCGATAGACGTCGTAGGCGACGACGCCGACGTTGTCGGTCGCCGCCGTCCAGGAGAGCGCGACGGAGGCGGAAGTCCCGGAGCGGACGGTCAGCCCGGTCGGAGCGGACGGCGCGATGTCGTCGACGAAGGTCTGCGCGAGGTCGGCGGAGGCGGTGCTCGTCCACACCGTCCCTGCGGTCACCGTGGCGGTGAAGAGGGGGTTCACGACCGACCCGCTGGCGATGCCGTGCGCCGAGGTCACGTCCATCGCCTCCCGGACGCAGAAGACGTAGGAGGCGCCGGCGGCGAGCGTCCCGGTGGTCGGCGCGGCGGCCGCGAGCGTCGCGAGCGTCCCGGTGGCGGCCCCTGCGGGGACCGAGGCGGCGGCGGTGCACGCGGAGGCCGCGGTGACCGGCCAGACGCTCACCGGGACGGCGGCGGCCAGCGCGGGCGACGTCCCGGCCGCCAGCCCGAGCGACGAGCGGAAGGCGGTGTCGACGTTGCCGGTGTTGGTGACCACCACGCCTCCGGTCGTGGAGGTGTGTCCGGTCCTGAAGACGGTGTCGAACGGCTGCGGGATGGTCACGCCCACCGAGACGGTGGCGGCGGTGATCGCCCCCGCCTTCGCGGCGGCGACGCCGTTCCACAGCGCGTAGGTGCCGGCTCCCGGCATCAGGAGGAAGGTGGCCAGCGCGGTGCCGGCGGCGGCCAGGGGGAGGGCGAAGCGCTTCATGTCTCTCCGCACCTCCCCCGGATCCGCTCGTCCGCCGGCCCGCGTGGGTTACTGCTGGGCCAGCTTGAACCCGAGCGCGCTCAGGTCCACGGTGCCGCCCTGCGCGACCGTGCCGGTCGTCGTGGAGTCGAACGGCAGCGTCACGGAGACGGTCAGCACCTTGGTGCCGGTGGTCCCGCTGACGGTGTAGGTGTTGGCGGCGGACCCCGCGGTGACGCCGGTCGGCAGCGGCGCACCGACAGTGACGGTCATCCCGCTCGTGAGCGCGGTGACGAGCGCGGCGCTGGCCGGCGAGCTGTCACCGGCCTTGATCGACGTGGGGTCGATGCTGAGGATGGCGGAGAGGTTGTCGCCGGTGGCGGTGACGTCCACCTTCTGCGTGAAGGTCAGGACGTCGCCGGGGACGGCGCGGAAGCTCGCGATGCTCGGGATCGCGGTGGCCGGGCCGGAGCCGTGGGTGACGCTCCACGTGCCGGCGGCGGCGTCGGCCGCGATGGTCATCGTTCCGGACTGGACGGAGCCGGCCGCGGCGCTGGCCGAGCCGTTCCACAGCGCGAAGGTGCCCGCGCCGCTGAGGAGAAGGAGGATACCGGCTGCGCCGGCGATCGCGCCCTTGGCGAACCTGTTCATGGGGACGTGCTCACAATCTGTTCGGGACGTCGTCCCGCGCGCAGGGGTGAGCACACGTGCGACGACGCACGTGTGTTGCGGCCCCGACGTCGCTAGGTCGACGTTCGAGCTGAAGCCCCGCCGGTCTCCCGGAGGGTGGTGCACGAGGGGAGGGTCGGGTTCCACTCGGTGGGCCACCCGCGAACAGATTTTCGGGTAGGTCGCGTCGGCCCACTTCGGACAATAGTGGTCCTCATATTGGAGGACAAGAATGTCCGCGCACCCAGATCAGGGGTCACGCCCGGTAGCATGCGGCGCGGGAGGTCGCGATGCGGGAACGGGTGCTCGACCTGGTGTTCCTCGTCGGCGTGCTGTTCAAGGGGCTCGACGGCCTGGTGGAGCTGGCGGGCGGCGTCCTGCTGTTGTTCGCCACGCCGGCCGCGCTGCTCAGCGCCGCGAACCGGGTGACGGCGGAGGAGCTGTCGGAGGACCCGCACGACCTCATCGCCAACCTGATCGTCCACGGCGCGGCGCACGTCCACGCCGGCGGCGTGCTGTTCGTCGCCGCCTACCTGCTGCTGCACGGCGTGGTGAAGGTGGCGATTGTGGTCGCGCTGCTGGTCGGGTCGCGCCGGGTCTACCCGTGGGCGATGGCGGCGCTGGGCGTGTTCCTGATCTTCCAGCTCTACGAACTGGTGACGAAGCCCTCCGTCGGGGTGGCGGTCCTGACCGTCTTCGACGCCGTCATCATCTGGCTGACCTGGCGGGAGTGGCGGCGCGGGCGCGAGTTGCGGACGACGTGGCGCGGGACGGTCGACTGGGTGTTCAGGCGGCGGCCGCCACCATACCCAGCTCGCTGAGGATCCCGGCGACGATCGCCTCCGGCTCCGCGGCGACGTCCACCGTCACGGCCGCCTCGTCCGGCTGCGGCGGTTCGAGCGTGCGGAGCTGGGAGTCCAGCATCCCCGGCTTCATGAAGTGGCCGCTGCGCGCGGCGATGCGGCTCTCGAGCAGTTCGCGCGTGCCGGCCAGGTGGGCGAAGACCACGCCCTTCCCGCGGAGGACGTCGCGGTAGCGCCGGGCGAGCGCGGAGCAGGCGACCACCAGCGGCCTCCCGGCCGCGGCGCCGTCGCGGACGCGGTCCGCGATCGCCGCGAGCCAGGGAGCACGGTCGGCGTCGTCGAGCGGGACGCCGGCGCTCATGCGCTCGACGTTGCGGGCGGGGTGGAGGCTGTCGCCCTCCAGCAGCTCCCAGCCCAGCCGGTCGGCGAGGAGGGCGGCGACAGTCGACTTGCCGCAGCCCGCCACACCCATGACGACGATCGTGCTCACCTGACTCGCGGTCATGTCAGCCTCCGATGACCAGGGCGATCACCAGCGTCCCGGCGAGGCCGACGACCGAGGCGATGCACTCCAGGACGGTCCAGCTCCGCAGCGTCTGCGGGACGCTGAGGCCCAGGTACTCCTTGACCAGCCAGAACCCGGCGTCGTTGACGTGCGACAGGAACAGCGAGCCGGAGCCGATGGCCAGCACCAGCAGCGACACCATCGGGGTCGACAGGTGCGCGGCGAGCGGAACCATGATGCCGGCCGCGGTGACCGTGGCGACCGTCGCCGAGCCGGTGGCGACGCGGATGAGCGCCGCGATGAACCAGGCGAGCAGCAGGATGCCGATGCCGGTGCTGCCGTGCGCGAAGGACGCGATGACCTGGCCGATGCCGGTGTCGATGAGCACCTGCTTGAAGCCGCCGCCTGCGCCGACGATGAGCAGGATGCCGGCGATCGGAGGCAGGGACGAGGTGAGGCTGTCCTGCAGCGACTTGCGGTTCATTCCGGCCGGGAGGCCGAGCAGGAAGAAGCCGGCGAGCACGGCGATCGTCAGCGCGATGGCGGGCGTTCCGAGGAAGTCGAGGATCATCTTCCACTCGGCGGTGGACTTCGAGGCGGTGATGTCGGCGAGCGCCTTGCCGAGCATGAGCACGACGGGCAGCAGGATGCTGATGAGGGCGAGCGCGAACGACGGGCGCTTGCGCTCGGCGGCTGCGGCGGTGTCGCCCTCGTCGCCCTCGGTGCCGAGGAACAGGCCGGGGACGTCCACGGGCACCCACTTGGCGGCGAAGCGGCTGAACACCGGGCCGGCGAGGATGATGACCGGGATGGCGACGAGCACGCCGAAGGCGAGGGTGACGCCGAGGTTCGCGCCGAGCGCCCCGATGGCCACGAGCGGGCCCGGGTGCGGCGGGACGAGGCCGTGCATGGCCGAGAGGCCGGCGATGGCCGGGAGCGCGACGCGCATCAGCGGCAGCTTCGACCGGCGCGTGACCAGGATGATGACCGGCATGAGCAGCACGAGGCCGATCTCGAAGAACATCGGGAGGCCGATGATCGCGCCGACGAGGCCCATGACCCAGGGCAGGGCGCGGACGCTCGTGCGGGACACAAGCGTGTCGACGATGCGGTCGGCGCCGCCGGAGTCGGCGAGCAGCTTGCCGTACATCGCGCCGAGCGCGATCAGGATGCCGACGCTGCCCGAGGTCGCGCCGAAGCCGTTGATGAAGCTCGTGGTCGCGGCGTCGGCGGGCATCCCGGCGACCAGGCCCGTGACGAGCGAGCCGAGGAGCAGCGAGAGGAACGGGTGGATCCGCAGCCACGTGATGAGGACCACGATGACGGCGACGCCGACGACGGCGGCGAGGATCAGCTGCGGCTCGGAGGAGGCCGGGTGAGGAGGCGGCGGTGCGGCGGCGGTGGCGACGCGGAGCGCGCTGGACAGGAAGGTGATCATGAGCATCCTTGGTCAGTGATGGAAGTGTGCGCGGCCACTTTACAGATAAATCAGATAAATAAGAAGTTGCCATCGTTTTCGTACGCATTAATTCGATGATTTTCAGGTTTGATCGCACGTAAGGAATCCTCGATAATGAGGGGATGTCTCCCTCGGACTCCCTCCACGAGCTGGCCATCGAGTCCGTCGGCAGCCGCATCGTCACGGGCGAGATCGCGCCCGGCTCGCTCCTCACGCCCGAGAACCTCGGCATCTCGCGCACCGTCCTCCGCGAGTGCATCCGGGTGCTGGAGGCGCTCGGCCTCGTGCAGGCCAGGCGCCGCCGCGGAACGGTCGTCCAGCCCGAGACCGAGTGGCGCGTGCTCGACCCGCGCGTGATCGCCTGGCGCCTCGCCGGGCCCGACCGCCTCGCCGCCCTCGGCAATCTGAGCGAGCTGCGCCTGGCGATCGAGCCCGTCGCCGCCCGCCTCGCCAGCACGCGGGCGACCCCGGAGCAGTGCGGCGCCCTGACCGAGGCCATCGTCGGCATGGCCTCCACCCAGCGCGCGGCCGACCACGGCGAGTACCTCGCCTACGACCAGGCCTTCCACCGCATCCTGCTGGAGGCCTCCGGCAACCCGGGCTTCCGCGCGCTCAGCAAGGCCGTGGTCGAGGCGCTGTCCGGGCGGACGGCGCACGCGCTGATGCCGCACACGGCCAACCCGGAGGCGATCCGGCTGCACGAGGAGGTCGCGGGAGCGGTGCGCGCGGGGGACGGGGCGCGCGCGGAGGCGGCGATGCGGGCGATCGTGGAGGAGGCGGACGCTGCGGTGCAGGGGATGGCGCGGGACGGGGCCGGCGGGTAGTCAGTCCATGAGGGCGTGGGTCAGCTCGTCGGCGTCGCCGGGGATGCAGCCGCCGGACATGTGGATCGTCGCGGAGAAGTCCGTGACACTGACGTGCAGGTACAGCCGCTTGGCATCCATCGGATAAGTGACGTTGTAACCGACGCCATCGGGATAAAGCTCGACCGTCACTCCCGCGTGCCCGCGGGATTCCCACAACTCCGCGATCTGCTTCGACACCGTCACGGAGTCGATCGTCGCCGCGAGAAGACCATCCTGGCGAGTGAAATTGGCCCCTGCGCTGCCATCGGGCAGAGTGCAGGTTCCATACCCATCGCCGTCGATCTCCCAGTCGGTTCCACCGATCAACTCCCGCGTGGCCTCGAACAACTCCAGAGTGCTCGCTCGTGATTCGTCCGGGGTCGAATACGGAGATGTCATCGAAGGAACTTCCTTTCCAGTTGGGGGAGCCGCGCAGGCGCTGAGCGCCATGGCAGCCGAAACGAGGACGATCCTCGCCTGCATGCTCTTGCTCATTTCGCCACCCCCTCCGGGTGGCCCATCGTGTGGGCGGCCATGTTGTGGAGCGAGGTCGTGCCCTCGTCGTAGTACCCGTATTTGGCGGGGTCGCTGGCATGGACCGTCGCCGCGTGGTCGGTGGTCCCCGCGGTCGTCTTCCCGTCAGGCCTCCGGGCATTGTCGGTGCTGAACGGCACGGCTCCGTGTTGTGAGGGATCGGACCGCCCACTCGAAAACCTTCCCAGCGTTGCGACGGAGTCGCTGCTGGCTTGCCCCGAGGCGACCCGACCGTCGGGAACGTTCAGCGGAGCTCGATACGGAGTCCGTCCGGCCACATCCGTCGGGATGCCCGCAGACCCGACCGATACGAATGCCCCGGCCGACGCCCGCTTCAATGCCTCACCTGCAACGGCCGACCCGTAGGAGAACCCGACGACGGAGACGTGATCTGACTGCGCCGGCCATCCCTGTGCGGCGAGGATCCCTTCCAACGCCCCCGCCAACGCTTTTCCGCCCGACCGAGCCGCCGAACTGTTGTTCACCTCGAAGAAGTCCTGCGGGGCGTCATA
Organism: Microbacterium sp. X-17; assembly: GCF_039615055.1. NCBI lineage: Bacteria > Bacillati > Actinomycetota > Actinomycetes > Micrococcales > Microbacteriaceae > Microbacterium > Microbacterium sp. X-17. Next base: position 207,486 of record NZ_JBDHNI010000001.1, on the reverse strand, counting down.
ACCGATCCACGCAACCACCGCGACACGCTCAGACGCCCCGTGCTTTCGGGCAAGTTTCTGCTGCTCGTAGAACAGGTTCGTACTCGCGTTGGTCCACCCACCGATATCCTTCGCAACCGTCGTCCCCATCCCCGGCACATTGAACGTCACATGGTCCGCCGTATCGAGATCCCCCACCGCGATCGCCGCCTTCGGGTTCGCCCCCGACAGATCGAGCAGCAGCAACTGCAGCGGTGGCTTCAGCTTCTCGGGGTTTTTGCCGAGCTTCTTCCGGATCGCCTCGATCGCCCGCAGTTTCACCTGCGCAGCCTCATATCCGGGGTCGCCTTTCCCCACCTTCCTCACCTCCGCCCGCACCCGTTCGAGCTCCGCCCGGTTCGCCGCCGAGCGCGACGCCGCGTCCACCCCGTCGAGGCCTCCGATCACCCCGGGGAGCCTCTCCAGGTACGTGCGCCGCTCGGCCGGCGACAGCGACGCCCACCACGCCGCCACCTGCGCGGGAGTCATCGCCGTCAGCTTCGCCGCCGACAGGGTCGAGGTCGAGGTGGAGGCGGAGGCCGTCACCACCGCCGCGCGCTGAGCGCTCCGCTCCCGCGCGGTCACGTGGAGCGCCCGGAGGGAGCGCTCGAACTCGGCTGCGAACTCCTCGGCAGCCCGGTTGAACGCGGCGACCTCCCTGCGCGCGCTCTCCTCGCGGTCGAGCGCCGCCGGGACCTCGTCGACCTCCGGGTAGCGCAGCGCCCCCGTCGCGGCCATCCACTCCTCCAGGAGGGGCGGGATCTCCCACGCGTACATCCGCTGCACAGCGTCGAGCAGGTCGTCCCGCCGGCGGACCAGCTCGCGATGCGCGTGGTACGCGGCCTCGGTCACGTGGCAGAGGTCCACCGTGGTGGCGTGGACCTGCTCCAGCGCCGCGCGGTCCGGAGCCACGAACCGGGCGACGGTGTCCGGCATCCTCCGCGACCGGAAGCTCTCGGCGAATCGGCTCTGCGCGAGCTCCGCCTCGCGCGCGTTCCCGACCAGGCGAGCGGCCGTGTCCCGATAGAACACCGCGGCCTCCGCGGCGCGGGTGGGGTCTACTTCCGCCAGGTCGAGCAGGTCGCTCTCGCGGATCACGTGGCCACCCCCTGCGCCGGGATGGCGGTGAACATCCGCGCGCCGTCGAGGTCCACAGCGACCTTGCCGTCCACGGCGTCGGCGCCGGTGCGGGCCAGCGTGCGGAACCGGTCGGCCACCTCGCCGGGGACCGGTGCCAGACCCTGCACCAGCTCGGTCAGCGCCCACCGGATGGGGGCGTGCGGCACGGAGGAGGCCAGCTCCTCGCCGGTCGACCGGAAGACGGCCGCGTCGTGGTCCATCGCCTCCGCGACCGCCGCGAGCTTCGCCGTCGCAGCACGCGCGTCATCGGGTCGTACTTCGATCTCCGCCATAGCGGAGGAATATCACACGAAACCGGCTAGGCGTCAGGCGTCACGCCCGGCCCCTCAGAGTCACGGCCCGGAGTTCGAGACGTCGTGCTCCAGCTGCTTCAGATGGTCGCCGAGCGTGCCCCCGACCGCCGGGTACGACTTCACCGGGTCCGGCGCGGGCTGCCCTCCCCCGATCATGGCGCCGAGGGCGATCCCGATGACTACGACGATGAGGGCGGCGCTGGCGAGGACGATGCCGACGATCCCGCGACGGACGCCGCGCAGCGGGCGGGGCATCCGGGAGGTCGCGGCGGTCGTCCGCGGCGCGGCCGGCTCCGGGCGGGTGCCGGGGAGGACGGAGGTCGCGGCGGTGGGCTCGTGCGCTTCAGGCGACTCCGCGGGCGACGGCAGCAGCAGCGTGCGTTCCAGCCCCTCGCCGGCCGTCGCCGGCGTCGCGTCGCGCGCGAGCAGCCCGGCCAGCTCCTCCGCCACCGTCGCCGCGGTCGGCCGGTGGTCCGGCTCGCGGGCCACCATCGAGCGGATCACTCGGCGCCACTCGGGGTCGAGCGTGTCCGGCACGTCCGGGTCGCGGGACAGGCGCGCGACGGCCGCCTCCACCCCGCTGCCCGGGAACGCCCGCGCGCCGGTCAGGCACTCCAGCAGCACGAGGCCCAGCGAGTACACGTCGCTCGGCGGGCCCACCGGCCGGCCGGCCGCCTGCTCGGGGCTGAGGTAGCTCGCCGTGCCGATCACGAAGCCGGTGGAGGTGATGCGCGCGTCGTCGATGAGGCGGGCGATGCCGAGGTCGGTGAGCTTCGCGTGGACGCCGGAGGACGTCGCGCTGGGGAGCAGGATGTTGGCCGGCGCGATGTCGCGGTGGACCACTCCCTTGCCATGGATGTAGGCGAGCGCCCGGGCGACATCCACGGCGAGTGCGGCCACGGCGGGGGCGGGCAGCGGCCCCTCCTTCAGGCGCGCGCCCGCGTCGGTGCCGTCGACGAACTCCAGCACCAGGACGCCGCGGCCCTCGTCGTCCGACGTCGTGTCGAACAGGGTGACCAGTGCGGGGTGCGACAGGTTCGCGAGGAGCCGGACCTCGCCCTTCTGCCGGCGCAGGTCGTCGGCGGACGCGAACTCCCGGCGGAAGACCTTGAGGGCCACGTCGCGGCCGAGGAGCTCGTCGTGGGCGCGGAAGACCTCCGCCATGCCGCCGGAGCCGATGCGCTGCAGGAGCCGGTAGCGGTCGGCGATCCGGCCGGCGTCGGGCGCCGCGGCCGGTGTGCGCCCGGTCGCGCTCATCCGCCGTCACCCCCATCGCCGCCGCCCTTCTTGTCCTTGCCCTTGTTGTCCTGCTGCTTCTGCTGTTGTTGTTGCTGCTGGAGCTGTTGGAGCTGCTGCTGCAACTGCGCGCGGTCGGCGGCGTCCTTGAGCTGGGTGAGGTCGGCTTTGACGGCCGCGAGGGACGCCGCGATGGCGTCGTGCCGGTCGGGGGCGATGGCGCCGGACTTGAGGGCGGCGTCGTTGCGCTGCTGGAGGGCGGCCAGCTGCGTCAGCGCACCGGCGTAGTCCTTCCCGCTCGCGGCGGTGGCCACGCTCAGCACGCCGTGCTGCAGGGTGCTCGCCGTGTCCGCCGAGTACGTCCCGCCCCCGGCGCAGCCGGTCAGGCCGAGCGCGAGGGCGACGCCGGCGGCCGCGATGGGTAGTCGTCTCATAGCCCAGAGCACAGTAGCCGCTGAACCGCCGGATGTCGACCCGGGCGGCGTCGCACCGGGTGAACTGCGGGTGGTTTCCCTGGAATCCGGTATCCCCGATACGTCCGCCAGGAGCACACTCGCGGTCATGCGCACTCGAACCCTCGTCCCCGCCGTCCTGGGCCTCACCGCACTCGCGGCGGTCGCCCTCGGCACCGGGCCTGCCTACCGCGCCCTCAACGACGGCGCGGACTTCGTGATCGGCGCCGAGGCAGCAGATTCCACCGCCATCGGCGCCCTGGACCTGGTCACCATCGACCCGCGCGGCGTCGTCTCGACGGGAGTCGCGAGCGCGCCCGACTTCGTCCCGATCCCCGGCGACGGCGAGGCCCCCGGGCACACGGTCCGGCTGGACGTCGGCGTCGCGGACAACGATCCGGACACAGCCGCGGGCGTGGCGGTGGCCGTGCTGCCGCTCGGGGACGACGGCACTGGACGGGTCGGCACGGCTCCGAATCTCACGCCGCTGCTCCGGGTGACCGTCGTGGACACCACGACCGGGCGCCTCCTGATCGGCGGCAGCGCCACGGACCCGAGCCGCGGCGTCCCGGTCGCGGACGCGTCCGCGATGCTCGACCGCCTGGCGCCCCGCGAGGCCGACCCGCTCCCCGACGGCGCGGACTGGACGCCGGGCGCGGCGGGCAGCCGTCACGACCTCGCCGTCGAGGTGTACTGCCCGGACACGCCCGCGGTCCGGGCGCTCAGCGGGCCGGAGTCCGACCTCTCGCTGATGCTCTCCGGGGCCGCCGTGCCCTGACCTGCCGGGTCAGCGCGCGGCGAGCCACGCCAGGACGGCCCGGTTGAACGCCTTCGGCTGCTCCATGTTCGCGGCGTGGCCGTCGTCGTCGAGCACGACCGCCGTCCCGTCCGCGGCGAGCGCCGCCGACGCCGCCGCGTGCCCGCTGGGCCAGTACTCGCTCTCCGCCCCCGCGACGAACAGCAGCGGGATGCCGGCCGCGACGATCGCGGGACGCCAGTCGGCGACGGCGTGGTCGTGCAGCAGCGCGAGCTCGCCGGACGTGAACTCGCGGTTCATTCCCTTCATCGCCGTCATCAGGCGCACCAGCCGCAGGCCGCGCTTGGCCATCGGCGTGCCGTGGCCGGTCTCCGGGATGCCGGTCGCGAAGTAGGTGTCGCGGTTGGCGGCGTCGTAGCCGTAGAAGCCGAACGGCCAGCCGTCGTCGTTGAGCATCTTCGGCGTCTGGTCGATGGAGACCGCCGCGGCCACGCGGTCGGCGCCGGACTGCGCGAGGAAGGACCAGATCGTGTTCGCGCCCATCGAGCCGCCGACCAGCACGGCGTCCCGGAGGTCGAGCCCCTCCAGCACGGCGGCGACGTCCCGGCCGCGTCGGGCCATGTCCACCCCGTCCTCCGGGTGCTCGCTGGTCCCGTGGCCGCGCAGGTCGACGGCGAGGACGCGGTGGCCGGCGTCGGCGAACGCGGGCACCTGGTAGCGCCAGGTGGTCGCCGGGGCCTTGAAGCCGGCGATCAGGACGACGGGACGGCCGGCCGGGTCGCCGTACTCGGTGTAGTCGAGGCGGACTCCGTCGTCGGCGGTGAGGGAGGGCAAGGGGCGCCTTTCGGATCGGTGTGCGGTCAGGATGCGGCGGCCGGGGCCGGGAACGCCTTCCCCGGGTTGAGGATGCCCTGCGGGTCCAGCGCGTGCTTCACCGCCGCGTGCATCCGCAGCACGACCGGGCTCAGCTCCGCCGCGGCCCCCGGCAGCTTGAGGAGGCCGACGCCGTGCTCGCCCGTCACGGTGCCGCCGAGCTCGCGGCACGACGCCACGATCAGGTCGAACGCCGCCTTCGCACGTTCCTTGGCGGCGTCGTCGCCCTCCGGCGCGATGATCAGCGGGTGCAGGTTGCCGTCGCCGGCGTGCGCGATGTTGGCGATCACCACGTCGGCGTCCGCCGCGATCCGCTCGATGCGGGCCAGCATCTCCGGCACCGCCGAGCGCGGCACGCAGACGTCCTCGGTGAGCACGGGGCCGAGTCGCTCCAGCGACGGGTAGGCCAGCCGCCTGGCGAGGAACAGCCGGGCGACCTCCTCCGGGTCGGTCGCTCGCTCCACGTCCGCGCCGCCCGCGGCGAGGAACAGCTCGGCGACGCGGCCGGCGAGCTCCTCCCCCGACGCGCCGACCTCGTCGACCGAGGCGAGCAGGAGGGCGTTCGCGTGCTCCGGGAGCTGCCAGCCCTGCCACTCGGCGACGGTGTGCAGGCACATCCGGTCGATGAGCTCGAGCGCGGAGGGCACGATCCCCGCGGCGGAGACGGCGGCGACCGCGCGGCCGGCGTCGGTGAGCGAGCGGAAGTAGCCGATGACGGCGCGCTCCTCCCGCCCGCCGATGGGCCGGAGCTTGACGGTCACGTCCACCACGATGCCGAGGGTGCCCTCCGAGCCGACCATGAGCGCGGTCAGGTCGTAGCCGGTGACGCCCTTGGCGGTCGTGCGGCCGAGCCGGGCGATGGAGCCGTCGGCGAGCACCACGGTCATCCCGAGCACATAGTCGCGGGTGACGCCGTATTTCACGCAGCAGATGCCGCCCGCGTTGGTGGCGACGTTGCCGCCGATCGTGCTGATGGCCTGGCTGGCGGGGTCCGGCGGGTACCAGAGACCGTAGGCGGCGACGTGGCGGCGGAGGTCGTCGTTGATGACGCCGGCCTCCACGACGGCGTACCGCTCCTCGACGTTCACCTCGCGCACCGCGGTCATCCGCTCCAGCGACACGACGACGCAGCCCGCGACCGCGTTCGCCCCGCCGGACAGTCCGGTCCCTGCACCGCGCGGCACGACGGGGACGCCCCGCTCGGAGGCGACCCGCACGGCCGCGGCGACCTCCTCGGCGGAGGCTGCGAGAACCACCGCGGCGGGGGTGGCGGAGTCCGCCCACTCGGCGTCGTCGCGCCGGTAGCGCTCCAATTCGGCGGGGTCGGTGAGCAGCGAAGCGGGAGGGAGCACCGCGCTCAGAGCGGCGACGACATCGTGCATACCGGGGATGCTATCCCCACGGGCCCGGTGTCAAGCCCGTTGACGAACTCGCGCCCAGGGAGTTCGGTGTGGGGCATGATCGCACTGATTATCGTCCTGCTCGTCATCTGGCTCGTCCTCGCCATCCTCGGCTTCGCCATCAAGGGGCTGATCTGGCTCGCGATCCTCGGGATCGTCTTCTTCGTCATCACCGCGATCGTCGGCTGGATGCGGCGCGGGGCGTCGAGGAGCTAGCCGCCTCAGCCGATCGCGGCGACCGCCGCGAGCACCACTCCGACGAGCGCGACGGCGGCCATCGCGCAGAACAGCAGTCCCAGAGCTGTCAACCGCACCCGTCCGGAGGGGATCGCCGCGAGGGCGACGCCCATCCCGAACAGGAACAGCAGCACCAGCCCGGCGGCGCCGAGCGCGACACCCGCCTGCATCCCGCTCAGCGGGACGAGGACGGCGAGCGAGACGGCGGCGAGCAGAGCGCCGAGCCCCAGCCACTCCCGGCCGTGAGCGTGCTGGACGTCGTCGCGTAGGGGGTCGGGACGACGGATGCTGCTGTGAATTTGCTCCACCTGCATGCCACGATTGTCCGCGGCCGGGAATCATCCACGGACCCCTTGACAACCGATTCATCCGTGCGGGGGAACAATCGCATCGCCGTCCCGTGTTGGACGAACCCGCTCCTGTCGACAAGGCTGGTGACATGACCTACGCACCGAACCCGTCCCGCTACGACCGGATGCTGTACCGCCGCACCGGTCGCAGCGGTCTCGACCTGCCCGCGCTTTCCCTCGGCCTCTGGCACAACTTCGGCGACGACCGCCCGTTCGAGACACAGCGCGCGATCGTCCGCCGCGCGTTCGACCTCGGGATCACGCACTTCGACCTGGCCAACAACTACGGCCCGCCGTACGGCGCCGCCGAGCTCAACTTCGGCCGCATCGTGCGCGAGGACCTGCGCCCGTACCGCGACGAGCTCATCGTCTCGTCCAAGGCCGGGTGGGATATGTGGCCCGGCCCGTACGGCCAGGGCGGCGGCAGCCGCAAGTACGTGCTGGCCAGCCTGGACCAGTCGCTGTCCCGGCTCGGCCTCGACTACGTCGACATCTTCTACTCGCACCGGCCCGACCCGAGCACGCCGCTGGAGGAGACCATGCAGGCGCTCGACGCCGCCGTCCGCAGCGGCAAGGCGCTCTACGTCGGCATCTCCTCCTACGGCGAGGAGGACACCCGGCGCGCCGCGGAGATCCTCCGCGAGCTCGGCACGCCGCTGCTCATCCACCAGCCCAGCTACTCCATGCTGAACCGCTGGATCGAGACGGAGGGACTGCTCGACGCCGCCGGCGAGCTGGGCGTCGGCGTCATCGGGTTCACCGCGCTGGCCCAGGGGATGCTGACCGGCAAGTACCTGGACGGCGTCCCGGAGGGCTCCCGCGCCGCCGCCGGCACCTCGTTCGACGCGGACTGGCTCACCGACGAGGCCGTCGAGCGCCTGCGCGGCCTCAATGCGATCGCCGAGCGCCGCGGGCAGTCGCTCGCCCAGCTCGCCCTGGCCTGGGCGCTGCGCGACCCGCGCGTCACCTCGCTCGTCATCGGCGCCAGCAGCGTCGCCCAGCTCGAGCAGAACGTCGGAGCGCTCGACACCCTGGAGTTCACGGCGGAGGAGCTCGCCGCGATCGACGACCTCGCCGTCGACGCGGGCGTCGACCTCTGGGCCGGCGCGCGGCGCGGGGAGCTGTAGCCCCTACCACCACCGGGGCGCGGCGTTAATCCCCTGCCCCGGATGCGCGCGGCCACGTACTGTTCCCTTCAGCACGCTGGATGCGGCGGAGCGTGGATCACGGACACCCCGTCTTCCCGGCGTGTGTGGGGCGGATCCCGGGGGGCAGGGCGAGTGCGCCCGCCACCCGGGATCCAGCATTCCGCCCCGGGTGAAATATGTGTTTCCGCAGCGGACCCTCAGGGTCTCCCCGGGCAGGTCTGGTTGGCTGGTCGGGGTACGTGCGTGGAGAGAGGCGGGGGTGGGATGAGCGCGCTGACAGCGACAGAGCGCGAGGCCGCCGCACCGCCGCTGCACGCCGTCCGGCCGTGGGTCATCGCCGTGGCGTTCGGCCTCGTCGCCACCGTGATCTGCGCGGCCGGGAGCTGGATCCCGTCGCTCTGGGGCGACGAGGCGGCCACACTGCTGTCGGCGCGACGACCGGTGTCCACGCTCATCCCGATGCTGTTCCACGTCGACGCGGTGCACGGGCTCTACTACCTCGGCATGCACGGCTGGATCCGGCTCGCGGGCGAGAGCCCGTTCGCTCTGCGCCTGCCGAGCGCCGTGGCCATCGGCTTCGCGGTCGCGGCGGTCACGCTGCTGGCCGGACGCCGGGGCGGCCCGACGGCGGCGATCGTCGCCGGGCTCGTGGCCTGCGTCCTCCCCCGCATGACGTACGCGGGCGAGGAGGCGCGGTCGTTCGCGTTCACGGCCGCCGCCGCGGCCTGGCTGACCCTGCTGCTGGTGTGGCTGATCGACGGCGGCGGACGCTCGGCGCCCGCGTCGGTGCGCCGCGCCTGCTGGGCGGTCTACGCGGCCGGAATGGCCCTCACCTCGTACCTCTTCCTCTACACGGCGTCGCTGCTGCTCGCCCACCTCGGCATCCTGCTCCTGTCCCGGGCGTCCCGGCCGACGCTGCGGGCCTGGCTGATCGCCGCCGGCTGCGTGCTGGTGGCGCTCGCGCCGCTCGGCCTGCTCGCCTACTTCGAGCGCAGCCAGATCGGCTACCTCGCCGACCAGCCCCAGGACCCGGCGAGCCTGGTGTGGCAGCCGTGGTTCGACAACGGCTGGCTGGCGCTCGTGGCCTGGGCGCTCATCCTGCTCGCGATCGGCACGTGGGTGCGCAGCCGCTGGGGACGGGAGGCGCGGGCTTCGCGGCCGGTCGGCCCCGCACCCGACGGCTCCGCACCCATCAGCGCCACGCTCGTCGGCGCCACGTGGCTCATCCTGCCGACCGGGGCGATGCTGCTGATAAACCTCGTCTTCCCGATGTATACCGGGCGCTACTCCACCTTCGCCGCCCCGGCCGCCGCGCTGCTCATCGCCGAGGGCCTGCTCGTCCTCGGCCGGTTCGTCGGGCGACGCGGCGCGATCCCGGCCGTCGCGGCGACCGGCGCCGGCGCGCTGCTGTTCATCGCGATCAGCACGCCGGCGTACCTGGGACAGCGCGGCCCGTACTCCAAGAACGACTCGGACTGGTCGGAGGTCAGCAGCGCGATGGCGTCGGTGCGGCAGCCGGGCGACGCCGTCGTGTTCGACGAGTCGACCCGACCGTCGCAGCGGCCGCGGCTCGCCATGCGCACCTACCCCGCCGGCTTCACGGGGGTCGGCGACCCGACGCTGCGGACCGCCTACATGCACAACATCGGCTGGGCCGACAGGGTCTGGACCGTCCCCCAGGCCGCCGAGCGGGGCCGCTTCGACGGCATCACCCGGGTGTGGCTGATCGAGAACGACGTGGACGGCCGCCTGCACAGCTACAGCCTGGCCGACCTGGAGACGCTCGGCTTCCACCCGACCGGGCGCACCGTCCCGACCCACCGGAGCATGCTCATCGAGCTGACCCGCTCCTCGCGCTGAGTACCCCCTCACCACGCGGGTGGCCGCCGCCTAAGCTCAGACCATGAGGGAAGCCGTCTCGGAACACGGCGTCGGCGAGCACGGCGCAGCGGATCGACTCTCCCGCCGGCTGCACGCGGCCTCCGTGGAGTCGCTGGCGCTGGGCGCGGGAGGTCTCGCGTTCGTGGCCGTCTGCCTGATCGCCTTCTTCGTCTTCGCCGGCCACAACCTCTCCATCTCGGGCGCGGGCTCGGTCGGCCAGTTCGCGGCGATCGCGTGCTGCGCCGTGACCCTGGTCGTGTACGGCGGCGGACGGGTCGCGACCTGGAGCATCCCCTGGTACCGCCGCCCCAAGGAGCACCGCTCCCGGATCGGCGCCGCGATCGAGGTCTTCGACTCACTCGCCATCGCGGTCGCGCACGCCGTCGTGGTGCTGCTGCTCTGGACCGTGCTGAGCGACGTGCTCTCCCGCAGCTTCCAGGACGCCCAGGTCTTCGCCATCCCGGCCACGCTGCTGGTCGGCACGGCGGCCGCGGTCACCGGCTACTACGTGTTCCTCGCGGCGGCGAACATGAACCCGCTGCTGCTGTCGGCGGTGCTGGCGGTGTTCCTCGTCGTCGGGGCGCTGACGAGCATGCTCACGGCGTCCAACCCGCACTGGTGGAAGCAGAACCTCAGCGTGCTGGGCATCACGGACGACTGGTCGTCGGCGACCTTCAACATCACGGTGATCGTGGGCGGCATCCTCGTCACGGCCATCGCCCGCTACGCCACCGACAGCGGGACCGACCGGCGCCCGTCGCGCGGCGAGCTCCAGGTCCGCACGGCCCTGGTGATCGTGGGCGCGATGCTCGCCTGCGTCGGGCTCTTCCCGGTCAACCACTTCTTCCTGCTGCACAACACGGCGGCGACCGGGATGGCCGTCGTGTTCTGCGTGCTCGCGGTCGGCATCCGCTGGGCGATGCCGCACCTCCCCCGCACCTTCTACGTGCTCGGCTGGGTGTTCATCGGCGTGATCGCACTGGTCACGCTGTTCTTCGCGGTGGGGTATTACAACCTGACGGCGGTGGAGCTGGTGGCGGCGGTGCTGATCTTCAGCTGGATCATCGTGTTCCTGCGGGTGAGTGTGGCGGCGGGGAGTGATGTGCGGAGGGAGGAACCCGTTATCCCTCCTCGACCGGCCTGATCAGCTCCGGCCCGTCCCCCACGACCGGCCCGACCCGGTCGAACACCAGCGCGTCCGCCACGGGCAGCGCGGCACGAACAGCCTCGTCCACCAGAGCCTGGTCGCCGACGACCGTCGGGTCGATCCAGTGGTCCCAGAGCTCGCGCGGCAGCGGCACCGGGTTGCGGTCGTGGATGTCCGACAGGGTCTGCACGGCGTCCGAGGTGAGGATGGTCGCCGTGAGGTGCCAGCGCTCGGGGTCGTCGCGCGAAAGAGCCGGGTCGGCCCACCACGCATACAGCCCGGCGAAGCCGAGCAGCTCGCCGTCGGCGGAGTGGATGAAGTACGGCGTCTTCTTCTTGGTCGCCGGGTCGGTCTGCCACTCGTAGTAGCCGCGGGCCGGGATGATCGCGCGGCGGGAGGCCACGGAGGCCTTGAACATCGGCTTCTCCGCCGCGGTCTCGGCGCGGGCGTTGAACGTCGGAACCTTGGTCTTGAGCTCCTTGGACCAGGACGGCACCAGCGACCAGCGGGCGAGCTCCAAGCGGCGGACGCTGGGCTCCTCGCCGCGCTTGCTCTCCAGGAACACCGGGATGGGGTCCGTCGGCGCGATGTTCCAGCTCGGACGCCAGTCGCGGAAGTCGCCGCCCTCGGCGACGAACTCCTGGATCATGTCGTCGGTCTCTTTGTCCAACGCGAAGCGCCCGCACATGCTGCCAGCTTAGGCGCGACCCCCGACAAGAGAGGGGGAGTCGCACCCCCCGAACGCGGGTCCCCGCGCCCCCTAAAAACGATGTATTCTCACCTTTGTGAATTGGTGAGGAACAATCACTTTACGTTGGGGGAACAACCCGAACCCCAGCGCGAATGGTCTCCACCGGTCCACCTCAACCCGAAAACGCACCATCCGAACCCAGGGACGACCCGTGAACCCGACACGATCGCACCGAGCGCCTCACGCACTCGACCCCATGAGGGGCGCGCGGAGCACGTGGAGCACCGGGAGCACAGGTCGTCCCTCGCGGAGCGGAGCCGGCGGCGGTGAATCCGTTCGAGACCACGGTTTCCCCCAAGCCGCCGTCGGCTCTTCCACGGGCGCCCGCGCGGCGCACCCCGCGGAGACGGAGGCGGCACAGTGACCGTCCTCCGCCCCCGCCTCGGCACGCTCACCCACGCGCACGCCAACGCCCGCCCGCTCAGCTCCGAGCAGAGCTGGGCCCGGCAGTACCGCTACCGGTTGCTCGCGACCGACACCGCCCTCATCCTGCTGAGCACGATCGGCGCCATCTTCGTGCGCTTCGGCTTCGAGGAAACCCCGACCACCACCGGCGACGGCTTCCGCGTCGACTACCTCACCGTCTCGCTGCTCATCGCGGCCACGTGGATGTTCGCCCTCACCGCCTATCACACGCGCGACCCGCGCGTCGTGGGCGTGGGAGTCACCGAGTATCGCCGCGTCGTGGCGGCCACGGCCATCACGTTCGGGCTGCTCGCCATTTTCTTCCTCGTGGGCAAGGTCGACATCGCCCGCGGCTACTTCGTGCTCGCCCTCCCGCTCGGGATGGGCTGCGTCCTGGTCTCGCGCTGGCTGTGGCGGCACTGGCTGATCCGGCAGCGCACGTTCGACCACTACCTCTCCCGTGCGCTGGTCGTCGGCCGGTTCGACGACGTCGACACGGTCGTGCGCCAGATCCACGCGAACTCGGGAGCGGCATACAACGTCGTAGGCGCCGCTCTCGACACCGGTAAGCGGAAAGGCGCCAAGAAGGATGCGGAGCTGAGTCGCCGCATCGCCTCCCCGGAGCGGGAGGTGCCCGTCGTCTCCGACCTGTCGGGGGTCGCAGAGGCGGCCGCCCGGCTCGGCGCCGACACCGTGATCGTCGCCGGCCGGGCGCTCAGCGGCGGGGAGTTCGTCCGCCGCCTGGCGTGGAAGCTGGAGGGCACGGCGACCGAGCTGGTGCTGGCGGCGCCGCTCACCGACATCGCCGGCCCGCGCATCCACTTCCGCCCGGTCGAGGGCCTCCCGCTCATCCAGGTCGAGATCCCGCAGTTCGAGGGCGGCAAGCACGTGCTCAAGCGCGCCTTCGACTTCTTCGCGTCCGGGCTTGCGCTCATCCTGCTCTCCCCGGTCTTCCTCGCCGTCGCGATCGCGATCAAGCTGGACGACGGCGGCCCGGTCATCTTCTCCCAGGAGCGCGTCGGCCGCGGCGGCGAGAAGTTCCGCATGCTCAAGTTCCGGTCGATGTGCGTCGACGCGGAGGCCAGGCTCGCCGAGCTCCAGGCCAGGAACGAAGGCAACGGCCTCCTGTTCAAGCTGCACGACGACCCGCGGGTGACGCGCGTCGGCCGGGTGCTGCGCAAGTACTCGCTGGACGAGCTGCCGCAGATCCTCAACGTCTTCCTCGGCGAGATGAGCCTCGTCGGGCCCCGGCCGCCCCTCCCCGCGGAGGTCGCCGGCTACGAGAACCATGTGCACAGACGCCTCTACATCAAGCCGGGACTGACCGGGATGTGGCAGGTCAACGGACGATCGGACCTCTCCTGGCAGGAGAGCGTCCGCCTGGATCTCTACTACGTGGAGAACTGGTCGCTCACCGGCGACCTCGTCATCATGTGGCGCACCCTCAAGGTGCTGACACATCCCGTGGGGGCGTACTGATGCGGCCCGAAGGAGGCCGCCCGCTCCGGGTGGCGATGATCGGCACCCGCGGGGTGCCGGCGGCCTATGGGGGCTTCGAGACGGCGGTCGAGGAGATCGGCAGGCGGATGGCCGCGGACGGCGCCGAGATCACGGTCTACTGCCGCACGAAGAAGGGCGCCGACCGCCCGTCCTCGTACGAAGGGATGCGGCTGGTCCATCTCCCGGCCCTGCGGTCGAAGACGCTGGAGACGCTCAGCCACACCGGGCTGTCCGTGCTGCACGCCGTGCTGCGCCGCCGCTACGACGCCGCGTTCGTGTTCAACGCCGCCAACTCGCCCTTCGTGCCCCTGCTGCGGCTGGCCAGGGTCCCGGTCGCCGTCCACGTCGACGGGCTCGAGTGGAAGCGCGGCAAATGGGGGCGGGTCGGCCGGCGGTACTACCGCGTGGCCGAGTCGCTTGCCGTGCGCTGGGCGGACGCGCTCATCGCGGACGCCCAGGGGATCGCCGACTACTACGACCGCGAGTTCGGGGTGGACACGACGCTGCTGACCTACGGGTCGAAGGCGATCGACGCCGCCCCGGACCAGCGCCTCCTCGACCTCGGCCTCCAGCCCGGCGCGTATCACCTCGTCGTCGCACGGTTCGAGCCGGAGAACCACGTCGACCTCATCGTGGACGGCTACCGCCGCAGCTCCGCACGCCTGCCGCTCGTGGTCGTCGGCTCCGCACCGTACGCGGCCGAGCACTCACGCCGGATCGCCGCGCTCGCGAACGGCGACGAGCGCATCCGCATGGTCGGCGGGGTGTGGGACCAGGAGCTCCTGGATCAGCTCTACGCCAACGCGCTGACCTACCTCCACGGGCACTCGGTCGGCGGCACGAATCCGTCCCTCCTGCGGGCGATGGGAGCCGCCACGGCGGTCATCGCGTACGACGTCGATTTCAACCGCGAGGTGGCCGGTCCGGACGCCCGGTACTTCGGGGACCCGGGCGGGGTCGGCGAATCCGTCGAGGCGGCGGAGATCAACCCCGAATCCACAAAGTCTGCTGGGAGTAGGCTTCAAGAAAGGGCCCTGCAGCGCTACGATTGGGGCCTTGTGGCGAGGGGGTATACAGACCTGGCAGTGCACCTCCAAGAGGGGCACAGTTCCGCGGGAGCCCGGTCGAGAAAGCGCTCTTCCCCAGTGGTTCAGGAGGTGTTCTCGGAGACGACGTCAGCCTGAGCGACACCATTCGGGCGGTTCGACATCCGCGTGCTGGTGGTGAATACTCCCATACCAGCACGCCGCTCTCGGAAACCCCCCATTGCCACGTCCGGCTGCCATCCCTAACCGAGACGGCGGGAAACACAACCCGCTTATGACGCGCAACAACCGCGAATTCCCCCACGGTCGGCACGCTGCCACCAGCCACACATCCGAAAACAAGAACACACGACCACGCGCCAGGACGGCGGCGATCGCCGCCGCCGTGGCCGCTGCGATCGCCGTCCCCGCGGGGCTCGGCGTCGCTGCCGCCGTCGCCGCGCCCACCCCCCTCGTCTCCGACTCGTTCACCCGGACCGTGGGCGCGGGCTGGGGCACCGCCAACGCCGGTGGCGCGTACTCGCTGACCAACGCGCCCGCGAGCTCCGTCTCCGCCGGTGCGGGCGTCTTCACCTTCGCCAAGCCCGGCACCAGCGCGAGCTCCGTGCTGCGCTCGGTCTCGGCCTCCGACGTGACGTCCTCCGTGAAGTTCACCGCCCCTGTGCTCCCCACGAAGGGATCCGGCATCTCCGCCGCCCTCCAGGAGCGCGTCTCGGGCTCGAGCCGCTATGAGGCCGTGCTCCGCTTCACCGCCTCGAAGACGATCACTCTGCAGATCCGCCGGATCGACGGCTCGGCCGCCACGCAGATCGTCTCGGAGCGCCAGGTCGCCTCGAACGTGACCGCCGGCACCGCGTATACGCTCGACTTCGCCGCCACCGGCTCGTCGCCGGTCTCACTGAAGGCCCGCGTCACGCCCGCCGGTGCCACTCCCGGCGCCTGGCAGGCCTCCGGCACCGACTCGAGCGCGAAGCGCCTCAGCAGCGGAGCCCTCGGGGTCTGGTCGTACCTGTCCAAGAGCTCGACGGCGGCCAAGGTCGTCGTGGACGACCTGACGGCGACCTCCGGCGCCCCGTCCGCACCGGCGACGAGCACCCCCGCTCCGAGCACGCCGGCCACGACGCCCACGGCCACCCCGACCCCGTCGGCCACGCCGACCGCCACGCCGACCACCCCGGCCGCCCCCACGGCGCCGTCGACCCCGTCGACGCCGTCCGCTCCGTCCGGCCCCTCGAACGGTGTCTCGACGACCGGCGCCCGCCACGCGGTCGGCTCGGCCGCCATCGGCTCGACGAACTACGCCATCCCCTCGGGTGCGGTCTTCGCCTCGGCGACCGCCGGCTCCGGCGGCGACGGCAGCCAGTCCCGCCCGTTCGCCACGGCCCAGGCCGCGGTCAACGCGGCGCCGAGCGGCGCGACCGTCGTCCTGCGCGGCGGCTCGTACCACGAGACCGTGGCCGTGCCCTCGGGCAAGAAGCTGACCATCCAGAACTACCCCGGTGAGGCCGTCTGGTTCGACGGCAGCCAGAGCTGGGGCGGCTGGAGCGCGTCCGGGTCGACCTGGGTCTCCGGCGGCTACGGATACGCCTTCGACACCAGCCCGTCCTTCAGCGGCGGCCTGAGCGACGCGTCGCGCTACCTCTCCCCGTCGTACCCGATGGCGGCGACCCCCGACCAGGTGTTCATCGACGGCGTCTCGCAGCGCCAGGTCTCCTCGCGCTCTGCGGTGACGGCCGGCACGTTCTACGCCGACAAGACGGCCAAGCAGCTCGTGCTGGGCACCAACCCGAACGGGCACTCCGTGCGGGTCAGCACCCTCCAGCAGGCGATGACCATCCAGGGCGCCGGGACGACCGTTCGCGGCATCGGCTTCGAGCGCTACGCCGTCTCGGCGAAGCAGATGGGCGCCGTCACGGCCCAGGTCGACGGCATCACGCTGGAGAACCTGACGATCGTGGACAACGCGACCATCGGCCTCTACACCTGGGGCACGAACAACACCCTGCGCAACCTGACGATCGCTCGCAACGGGATGCTCGGCGCGGGGGCGAACGGCGCCTACGGCCTCCAGGCCAGCGAACTGCTCGTGGCGGACAACAACAGCGAGCACTTCAAGCAGGAGCCCGTCTCCGGCGGCTTCAAGATCACCCGCAGCCGCACCGTCTCGGTGACGAACAGCGCGTTCCTGCGCAACACGACGACCGGGCTGTGGCTCGACGAGTCGGTGTACGCCGCGACGATCGCCGGCAACGACTTCGTCTCCAACGGAGGCGACGGCATGGAGGCGGAGCTCTCAGCGCACGTCACCGTGGCGAACAACGTCGCCAGCGACAACACCGGCAACGGGATCCGGCTGTTCGACACCTCGGACAGCGCGATCTGGAACAACACCGCCGCGCGCAACAACCGGAACATCGCGCTGATGCAGGATTCCCGCCGCGAGACCGACCTTTCGGTGCCCGGCCACGACCCGAAGCGGCCGCAGCCGGACCCGACGTTCACGTGGGTGCTCGGCAACATCAGCATCTCGAACAATGTGCTGGCCGACGCGAAGGGCATCGCCCAGTTCACCGTGGAGGACCAGGCGCACGTCCTGTCCGCCGGCTCGATGAACCTGACGGTCAACGGCAACCTCTACCATCGGACGACGGCGGGCTCCCCCTCCGTGGACATCGACTGGCAGCTGACGCCGACCGCCATGAAGGGCTACGCGACCGCTGCCACGTTCGCCGCCGCGACCGGTCAGGACTCCGCGTCCCAGTCGGTCACCGGCACGAGCCCGCTGACCACGCAGACGCCCTCGGTGGCACGGCCGCTGCCGTCGTCCATCGCGAGCGTCCTCGGCCAGCCGACCGGCTCCGTGCACCTCGGCTCGTGGTGAGCCCACGGACCGACGGCTGAACCGAAACGCCTGATCCGAAGCCCCGTCTCCTCAGGGAGGCGGGGCTTCGTCGTCAGACGGGGACGCGCGAGTCCTCCCGCAGCAGCCGGGAGAGCTCCTCGGCCGCGAACGAGACGGCGTGAAGGACGTCGGCGTGCGACTTCGGCCCCTTGAGGTGGCCGTCGACGATGTCGAGCGGGTGGCCGTGCCGCCCGGAGCCGCCGAACCCTCTGCCCCGTCCGCTGCCCGGAGTGACGATCGTCGCGCGGAGGGTGTTGAGCCGCTCGACGGACGCGGGGAAGTCGAGAGGATCCGGTTCGCTCGCGCGCAGCCGCGCGGCGCCCTCCAGCAGGTAGGTCGCCTCCCGCAGCGTGAAGGTGCGCGGGCGGGCCGCGCTGGAGAGCTGGGCGACGATCGCGCGCTGGGCCGTGTCGGCGGTGAGGATGAGGTCCGCCGTGTCCACCAGCCCGGCGTCGAGCTGTCCCGCGCGCGAACGCTCGGCCACGTAGGACGGAATCCGCCGGACCGCGAGCTGCCGGACGGTGGACGCGCAGAGCTCGTGCTCGTCGCGCACCGCCGTCCCCGCGCTCAGCACTGTGAGCGTTCCAGGAAAGGATGACCGCAATCCCGCGTCGAGGATCGCCGCGGCCAGAGGCGAGCGGCACACGTTCGCGGTACAGACCACGACGATCACGGGCATGAGCACTCCTTTTTTGAAGATTGCTCAGTATTGTAGATCAACGTTACCCCCGAAGCACGCATGACGATAGAGTCGTCGGATTCCGCGTGTCCCTCCAGTGATCGCAGGAGACGAGATGGCCACCACCCGGCGACGATCGGTGCTCGTCGCGCACCCCAGCGCGGAGCTCTACGGATCCGACCGGGTGATGCTGGAGACGGTGTCAGCGCTCACTGCCCGCGGCGAGCGCGTGGTCGTGGTGACGCCGACCGATGGGCCGCTGCTGGCGGAGGCCCGCCGGCGCGGAGCCACCGCCGAGATCGTCGGGTTCCCTGTGCTCCGCAAGCGGCTGCTCTCCGCGTCGGGGCTGGCCCGACTCGCCGTCGCGCTGCCCACGGCGATCGTGCGCGCGATCCGGATGATCCGCCTGCACAGGGTCGACGCGGTCTACGTCAGCACGCTGACCATCCCGGTCTGGCTGGTCGCGGCCCGGCTGAGCGGCCGCGTGGCGGTGT
The DNA here is from genome assembly GCF_039615055.1 of Microbacterium sp. X-17. NCBI lineage: Bacteria > Bacillati > Actinomycetota > Actinomycetes > Micrococcales > Microbacteriaceae > Microbacterium > Microbacterium sp. X-17. Next base: position 188,777 of record NZ_JBDHNI010000001.1, on the reverse strand, counting down.
GCCACGTCCACGAGGCCGAGGCGGCCGCACGTCCGATCATGAAGCGCGCCCTCTCGACCCCCCTGCTGCTCGCCCAGGCGATCGCCACGAACAGCGAGTTCAGCGCGGGGGTGCTCGCCGAGCCGTATCCTGCGCTCGGGGCGCGCACCACCGTGGTGCTCAACGCCGTCGACGGGCCCCCTGCCCCGACGCCGCCCCGCGGGACCCTGAGCGGTTCGGTCCGGCTCGCGTACGTCGGCCGGCTGTCGGAGCGCAAGGGCGTCGACCTCTGCGTGGCGGCCGTGAAGCTTCTCGCCGACCGCGGACGGGACGCCACGCTGGACATCGTCGGCGACGTCTTCGACGGCTACGAGTGGTTCGCCGTACAACTCCGGCAGTACGTCGCCGACAACGGGCTGGAGGAGCGCGTGCGCTTCCTCGGCTTCCGGCCGAGTGTGTGGGAAGAGCTCGACGCGGCGGACATCGCCCTGGTGCCCTCCCGGCTCGACGAGCCGTTCGGCAACACGGCCGTCGAGGCGGTGCTCGCCCGCAGGCCCGTCGTCGTCTCGGAGACCTCGGGACTGCGGGAGGCGGCGGCCGGCTATCCGTCGGCCGTCTTCGTCCGTCCCGGCGACGCCGAGGCCATCGCCGACGCGGTGGAGCGGATCGCGGACGACTGGGACACCTTCCGGCGCGACGCGGAGACCGCGCGCGACGACGCGGCCGAACGCCACTCCCGAGCACGCTACGACGACGCGATCCTGGCGGTGATCGATCGGGCCGACCCCCACGACGGGGGTCATTTTTGAGCTTTACTCAACAAGGCGGCGAGGCCTACGGTTAACGCACCCGACTGAGAGGACCACCTATCGTGGACCTGCATCAATACTTCACAGCGATCCGCAAGCGCTGGATAACGATCCTCGCTCTGACGCTCATCGGAGGCGCGCTCGGGTTCGCCATCTCCTCGCAGATCACGCCCGTGTACCGCTCGACCTCCAGCGTGTTCATCTCCGCCCGCCAGGGCGACAACACCTCCGAGCTGCTCCAGGGGTCGACTTTCGCCCAGAACGTCGTGCAGTCCTACGCCGCGCTCGCGACCACCGACAGCGTCCTCCGGCCCGCGATGGACGCCGTCGGCTTCACCGGGCCCACCGGCGCGTTCGCCTCGAAGATCAGCGCGGACACCCCGATCAACACGGTGATCATCAACATCTCCGCCGACGACCCCGACCCGGCGATGGCCCAGAAGATGGCCGGAGCGGTGACCAGCTCGCTCGCACAGGCCATCAGCGCGATCGCCCCGGTGACGACCAACCATCAGCCCGCGATCACGACGTCCGTCATCGCGCCGGCGACGCTGCCGAAGGTGCCCATCTCACCGAACAGGACGCTCGCGATAGTCCTCGGCGCCGGAGCCGGCCTCGCCCTCGGGCTGATCTACGCCGTCACCCGCCAGCTGCTCGACACGCGTGTGCGCACGAGCCAGGACATCCAGAACATCGCCGAACTGCCGGTGCTTGGCCGCATCCCGCGCGGCCGGCGCCGCACCGACCCACTGGCCGTCCTCGCGTCACCGGGGTCCGCGGAGGCGGAGTCCTACCGCGGGCTGGTCTCCAATCTGGAGTTCGCGGATCTCGACCGGTCGATCCGGGTCGTGGTCGTCTCCTCCCCCTCCGTCGACGACGGCAAGAGCACCGTGTCGATCAACCTCGCGCTCGCGATGGCGGAGCGCGTGGGGCGCGTGCTGCTGGTGGACGCCGACCTCCGCCGGCCCTCCGTGGCCGCCCTCTGCCAGATCGAGGGCTCGGTCGGGCTCACCTCTGTGCTCGTCGGACGTGCCTCGCTCTCCGAGGCCGTGCAGCAGTGGGGCGCCCCGAACCTCGACGTGCTGGCCGCCGGAACGATCCCGTCCAACCCGAGCCAGCTCCTGAGCTCCGCCGCCTTTTCGGACCTGGTGCGGACGATGGCGGCCGAGTACGACTTCGTGGTCTTCGACTCCGTGCCGCTGCTCACGGTGACGGACACGCTGCCGCTGTCCCGCCTGACGGACGGCGCCCTCGTCACCGTCCGCTACAACGGGACGACGCGGCACGACCTCCAGCTCGCCCTGGAGTCGCTGGAGCGGGTCAACGCCCCTGTGCTCGGCGTCGTGCTCAACTTCGTCCCCGCTGCCCCGCGGAGCCCCTACAACGCCTACGTCACACCCGCTGCGAACGTCTCCCGGTCGACATCCGCGGCCCGGCGGGCGGCCAACTCGGTGCGCACCGATCGCGCGGTGGGCTGGCGCGCGCAGGACGCGCCGCCTCCCGTCGCGGAGAGCATGCGCCCCACCGAGGCGCGCTCTGCCGCCCGGGAGCCGGAGCCGCCGTCCGACCGACGACGCGACACCGTCCCGGACGACGAGCCCACGGCGGACGACAACGTCGTGCCGGCGGAGAACGCGGTGCGATCCGGGCGTGATTGACCATGACCGCCAACCGGACCGCACATCGCGACGTGCGGCTGTATGAAGTGGTCCGATCGGCGCACCTCGAGCGCGCGCACGACTTCGAGCCGGCGACGATCATCTATCGCGACCGACGCTACGACTACGACGCGTCGCTCGAGCCCGGCCTCGACCTGACCCAGGCGGGCGACCTGACGGCGGCGCGCATCATCGCCCGCTCGCACGTCGCGACCCTGGAGGTCAACGAACCGCTGATGCTCTCCGCGGCACGGCGCACCGCGCTCTCGGTGGCCGCCGTTCGGACGGTCGACCTGCTGCGCGGAGGCCACACCTCGATCGTGAGCTACGCCATCGAGAACCTCGAGCCGCCGCAGCCGGCCGGATCGCGCGGGCGCCTCGGCCGCTGGGGCCGGATGCGGCTCGCCCGCTACGTCCACCGCAACATCGACAGGCTCGCGTTCGGCACCGACGCGTCGTGGGACCTCTACCACGACACGTTCGCGCCCGGCCGGCGCCAATCGACGCGCATCATCCCCGCCCTCCCCTCGCCGGCCGACGGCGCCCCCACCGAGCCGCGCGAGCCCGTCGTCGGCTTCCTCGGCGCGTTCGACGAGCGCAAGGGGCTCATGGAGTTGCTCGCGGCCTGGCCCCTGGTTCGTGCCGCGCGCCCGTCGGCCCGTCTCGTGCTTCTGGGGAAGGGCCCCCTGCAGGACCTCGCGGAGGAGGCCGCCGCAGGCGACCCGTCGATCACGCTGACGATCGACCCGCCGCGGTCGGCCATCCCCGAGGCGCTCCGGTCGATCAAGGCGCTCGCGCTGCCGTCGCAGCCCCGCGCACGCTGGCGCGAGCAGGTCGGCCTCCCGATCGTCGAGGGCCTCGCCAATGGCTGCGTGATCGTCACGACCCGCGAGAGCGGCCTCAGCTCGTGGCTGGTGACGGAGGGCCATCACGTGGTCGCGTCGGACGCCGGCGTCGAGACGCTCGCCGCCGCACTGATCGCGGCGCTCGACGACCCCCGCACACCGGAGGACGTCCTCCGATCGCTTCCCCCCGTGGACGGCCGACGGGCGGCCGACCAGTGGCTGTTCGAGCGCGCCACCGCATGAGGCGCGGGCTCGGCGTCTCCCGCGCGGTGTCCTCCACGGCGCTGACGAAGGTGCTTGTGATGGGCGCCTCCGGGCTCATCGGCATCTTCACGAGCCGCCTGATCATCACGCACTTCGGCACGGACGCCTACGCGCAGTACGGCCTCCTCTCGACGCTCTCGACACTGCTCCCCTTCGCCGACCTCGGCATGGCCGCCGTCGTGATCAACGCCATCGCCGGATCGTCGGAGCCGCGGACGGACCCGATGGTGCGGCGGTCGATCACCACCGCCCTGCGCATCCTCATCGTCGCGGGCGGGATCATCGCGCTCGTCGCCCTCGCGATCACGCTGCTGGGCTGGTGGCCGGCCATCCTCGGCTCCGGGCTCACGCCGGGCTCCGGGAGCATCGCGGCGTTCCTCTGCCTGGCGGTGTTCGGGATCACCCTGCCCCTGACCGTCGGCCAGCGCATCCTGGTCGGGCTCGACAAGACCACCCTTCAGACCGCGACCCAGTTCGTGGTCGCGCCGTTCATGTTCCTCTCCATCGCCGTGCTGATCGTGCTGGCCGTCCCCGCGGACAGCTTCCTCGCCGTACTCTCGTACATCGCAGGGGGCCTGGTCTCGGTGATCTGCCTGGTCCTGGCCGCGCGCTCGCTGCACCCGCAGGTCGGCGCCGCGTTCCGCGCCGTCCCGCGGGTCCGGCGCGAGCCCAACGTGGCCGCCTTCGGGCTCGCCTGGCCGATGCTGGCGCAGATGCTCGCCCTCCCGATCGCGATGCAGACCGACCGGCTGCTGCTCAGCCACCTCACGCACGGCACCGAGCTGGCGCAGTACAACCTGGCGACGCAGCTCTACGGGATGATCCTGCAGACGATCGCCGCGGCCGGGGTCGCGTTCTGGCCCCTCTACGCTCGCGCACGCTCGGCCGCGCGTGTGGAGTCCCCCTTCCGGCCGACCCTGGTCTTCACCGCGGGCGGCCTGGTCGTGGCGCTGCTCCTCACCGCGGTGCTGCCCTGGGTCACCCAGTTCGTCTCGAGCGGCAAGCTCACGCTCGACGGCTGGCTGGTCGGCGGGTACATCGCCTTCGTCGCCGTCCAGGCCGCGAAGTACCCGATCGGGATGTACATGACCGATCGACGCGGACTGACCTTCCAGGTGCTGCCGATCCTCATCATGGTGCCGATCAACCTCGGGATCTCGTGGTGGCTGACCCTCGCGATCGGCGCAGGCGGCCCGATCATCGGCTCGGCCGTCGCCGTGCTGCTCTGCCAGGTGATCCCGAACCTCTGGTACGTCCGGCGCGACCTCGCCCGGAGGCGGGCGGAGGCCGACGCCGTGCCGGAGGAGCCCGCCGCAGACGACGCCCTGCCCAGGATGGGGGACTAGGACCCGCTCCCACTTGATGAGATAATCTCACAATATAGGTCGAAAGGACTCGCCCGATGGCCTTCGCGAACCCGTCTCCGCTGCGCCTCACCGCGCCCGCGAGCGCACGCGCGGCGCGGAAGGGCGGCGCGACGGGCACGCACGACACCGCGACGGCCATCGGCCGCGCGGTCGCCGCCATCGCCCTGGTCATCATCGGGGCCCGCATCCAGCTCCCCCAGGGCCTGACCGCCGGCTACCTCGTGGCCACTCTGCTCATCCCGGTGTGGGCGCCTGTCCTGCGGCGATTCCACGGCGGCGTCCTGCTGACGGTCCTCGGCCTCGCTGCCGCGGTGAACGGGATGCTCCTGACCGACCTCGCGAACGGAACCGCCCACACGGGCAACGGCCTCATGCTCCAGAACACGTTCGTGCTCGTCGGCACGATGCTCACGATCGGCGTCGTGCTCTGGGCACGCACGCTGATGCCCATCTGGGCCGTCGGCCTGCTCTTCGGCATCGGGCTCGTCCTGGGGATCGACCCGCACGGCATCCTCGCCGGCGGCAACCCGTGGAAGTTCGTCTTCGCCGTCCCGGTGACCATCGTCGCGCTGAGCCTCGCCACCATCCGGCGCAGCCGGCCCCTCGAACTCGTGATGCTCGTCGCACTCTCGGGGCTGTCGATGGTCAGCGACGCCCGGAGCGGCTTCGCGATCCTCCTGCTCACCGCGGTGCTCGTCGTCTGGCAGATGCGGCCGGCGGCGACGACCAGACGCGCGTCGACGGCGCGCGTGATCCTCGGCCTGCTTGTGATCTCGGCGATCGCGTACAACGTCGGCCAGTCGCTCATCGTGGACGGAGCGCTCGGCCAGGCGACCCAGCAACGGACGATCACCCAGATCGACACCTCCGGGTCGCTGATCCTGGGCGGCCGCCCCGAGCTCGCCGCCACCACCGCCCTCATGCAGCACTATCCCTTCGGATTCGGATCAGGCGTGTACGCGGACTCGACGCAGATCCTGGTCGCGAAGCAGGGCATGTACTCGATCAACTACGCCCCCAACAACGGCTACGTCGACAACTTCATGTTCGGGACCGGCTTCGAGCTGCACTCCATGATCGGGGACCTCTGGGCCGGCTACGGCGTCGCGGGCCTCGCCCTCGCGGTCGCGCTGCTCTGGTACACGCTGCGCGGGCTCGGCCACACCATCGCGCAGCGCACCGCCAGCGCGCTCCTCATCTACCTCGCCGTGCGCACGCTGTGGTCGCTGTTCTTCGGGCCGTGGTATTCGTCGGTCACCCTGCTCACCCTCCTGATCGGGATCGCGCTGATCCCACGCGCGTCCGCGGACGAGCAGAGGGGCGTTCTGCCATGACCGCCCGGCCCTTGGTCGTGCTGCAGTCGTTCCCGGACCCGCGGCCCACCACCAACCCCTACATCGTCATGCTCGCGGAGGCCATCCGGCGCCAACCGGACGTCGTGCTCCGGACCTTCTCCTGGCGAAACGCCCTGCTGACCCGGTACGACGTCATCCATCTGCACTGGCCGGAGATCCTGCTCGAGGGCCGTACGCCCTTGCGCGCCCTCGTGCGGCAGCTCCTCGCGGCCGTCCTGCTGCTGCGGATCGCCCTCCTGCGCACGCCCGTCGTGCGTACGGTGCACAACCTGGAGCTTCCGGACGGGATCGGTCGCCTGCAGCGCTTCCTGCTCGCCCGGTTCGACCGGGCGACGACGCTGCGGATCGTGCTCAACGAGCAGACCCCCGTGCCGCCGGGGACGGAGACCGTGACAATCCTGCATGGCCACTACCGCGACTGGTTCCGCGATGTGCCGCGACGACAGCAGGTCGACGGGCGGCTGGCGTACTTCGGCCTCATCCGCCGCTACAAGAACGTCCAGGCCCTGGTCAGCGCCTTCTCGGGCATGCCTCCGGACGCCAGCCTGCAGGTCGGCGGACGGCCGTCGACACCCGAGCTCGCCGCGGAGATCGCGGGGCTCGCGGGCGACGACGAGCGGATCGGCCTCACGCTGGAGTTCCTCAGCGACGAGCAGCTCGTCGGGATCGCCTCGGCGGCCCAGCTCGTCGTCCTCCCGTACCGCGAGATGCACAACTCGGGAGGGACGCTCGCGGCCCTCTCCCTCGACCGGCCCGTGCTGGTCCCCGACAACGAGGTCAACCGGGCGCTCGCCCGCGAGGTCGGCGACCGGTGGGTGCGACGCTACGCCGGCGCACTGACGACCGAGACGCTCGACCAGACGCTCGCCGACCTGCGCGCGGAGCCCCCGCCACGCCGCCCCGACCTCTCGGCCCGGGAGTGGTCGACGGTGGGCGCGGCCCACGTCGACGCCTACCGCCGCGCGCTGGAGCCCGCGTCCGCGCGCTCCGCGGCCGCCTCGGCGCCTCAGCCGCGCCGGTACTCCTGGTAGCCGTAGCCGAAGGCGCCGGAGACCATCCCGAGGCCGCGCGCGATCGTGCGCGCCCCTCTGGCCCGGTGGCGTAGCGACCGCAGGACGATGCCGGCCGCCACCCGCAGGCAGCCCAGTGCGACGCGCGCCGTACCGGAGGCCGTGGACGAGCAGAACGCGATCAGCCGCTCGGCGGGCGTGCGCGCGAGCTTGGCGGACGTCGCCGACCAGCTGTTGCCGCTGCTGAACGCGCGCAGCATCACCCAGCGGTGCGTGACGCGCGCGGCGGGCACGACGTCGACCACCATCGCCTCGGCGCACCAGACGATGCGCCCTCCCGCCCTGACCAGCTCGCGCGTGAACATGGTGTCGTCGCCGCCGGTGATGCCGAAGTCGAGGTCGAAGCGGAGGCCGTGCTCCCGGACGAAGTCGAGCCGGAGGAGGAGGTTGTTCGTCGCGGCGACCGCGACCTCCGTGCCGGTCGCCAGGCGACGGCGGACGAAGAAGCCGCCGGCCTCCGTCCATGCGTCGGGGACGACCTCGAAGGTCGAGGTCACCGGGCCGACGACGGCCTCCGCACCGGTGGTCCGCCAGGTCTCCAGGAGCGCCGTGAGCCAGCCGGGCTCCGGACGCTCGTCGTCGTCGATGAAGATCAGCACGTCGTCGTCGGCCGCGGCCGCGAGCGCGCGATTGCGCGCGGCGGAGATCCCCGGCGTCCGCTCGACGACGTAGTCGACGCGCACGTCGAGCTGCCGGGCGAGCTCCCCGACGGCCGCCTCGGCGCTGCCGTCGGGGTCGTTGTCGACCACCTGGACGCGCACCTCGACCCCCGTGTCCGCGACCTCGGCCGCCTCCCGCGCGAGCACGGGCAAGATCGCCCGGATGTCGGTGGGCCGGCGGAAGGTGAGCACAGCGAGGACGATGTGGTGCACGATTGTCATCATGGCAGCCTCAGGCCTTCCCAGCGAGCTCGACGGGCTCGCCATCGTCGTCGTGAACTACGGGTCGTCCACTCTCCTCGCCCGTACGCTGGGCACCGTCGCGGCCGCGCTCCCCGAGGCCGTCGTCGTGGTCGTGGACAACTTCTCTACGCGCGACGAACTCGCGGCCCTGCGCTCGCTGGCCGCCGCGCACAGTTGGGACGTGGTCGCGTTCGCCCAGAACGTCGGCTTCGGCACCGGGATGAACGCGGGCGTCGCGCGTGCCCGGGAGCTCGGCGCGCGCCGCTTCCTGCTGATCAATCCGGACGCCACCATCGATCGCGCGAGCGTCGAGGCACTGGCCGCGCGCTCCGCCGCCGAGCCGCTCGCACTGCTCTCGCCCGTGGTCCGGCGCTCGGACGGCTCGCCCTGGTCGGTCGGCGCCGACGTCTACCTGAAGGACGGTCGCATCCGCTCCGCCGCTCGCCGCGGCACCGTGGAGGGCGACCGGCTGCCGTGGCTGAGCGGCGCATGCCTGTTCGTCACCGCGGAGCTCTGGGACGCCGTCGGCGGGTTCGCCGACGAGTACTTCCTCTACTGGGAGGACGTCGACCTGTCGCTCCGCGTCACCCGCGCCGGCGGCACGCTGTCGCTGGTCGAGGAGGCCACGGCCGTCCACGACGAGGGCGGCACCCAGGGCACGGACGGGTCCCGCTCCGGCGCCCGCAAGTCGGCGACGTATTACTACTACAACATCCGGAACCGGCTGCTGTTCGCGGCCAGGAACCTGCCGCCGGAGACCGTCCGCGCGTGGCGGCGCGCCACCCTCCCCGTCGCGTGGGAGGTGCTGCTGCAGGGCGGCCGCCGGCAGTTCCTGACCTCGACCGAGGCCGTACGCGCCGGATGGCGGGGAGCCCGGGACGGCCTTCGCCTGTCCCGCACTCCCCGCCATCCTGACCGTCCGAGGACTACTGAGCCGACTTCGCGCTGAAGTTGTCCACGGTGATGTTGGTCGTCGGATCCGTCGCCGAGGCGGAGACGTAGGCGACGACGCCGACGCTTCCGGCCGGCTGCATGGCGGCCGTGGTGCTGGTGGCCGTCACCTGCCAGGTCGCCGGCTCGGCCTGCGACGCGTCCCAGACCTTGGCGTTCATCGTCGTGGTGGTCCCGTCGCCGACCGTCGTCATCCGGACGTTGAGCACCATGCCCGGCGTCCAGGTGAGCCCGGCGACGTTGAGCGCCTTCAGCGTGGTCCCGCCCTCCAGGATCTGGATCTGGACGGCGCCGCCGGCCTTGACCCAGGCCCGGCCGTAGAACGCCGTGCTGCCGACCTGCCGGCCGATGAGCCCGACGTACTGGCCGCCGCCGGTCGCCGCCCTGTCGACGGTGAAGGACGCCTGAACGTCCGACGCCGCCGAGGAGACCGCGCCCAGTCGCTCGGTGCGCGTCATGCCCACCGGTACCGCGATGGACCCGACGCCGTTGCCGACGGAGAAGTTCGCCGCCGTCCCGGTCGCGGTCCAGGCGCCGCCGGTGTCCGCCGTGCCCCAGCCGTTCGCCACGGTCCTGCCGAAGGCGTCCGCGGCGAGCACGGCGCCCGTGGTGGCGGTGACGACGACCTGCTTGGCCGTCGTGCCCGTCGCCGACTGGTTGTCGGTGACCACCAGGGTGATCGTGTACGTCCCGGCCGCCGCGTAGGTGTGCGACGCCGTCGCCCCTGCCGCGGTCGCCCCGTCGCCGAAGTCCCACGCGTACGAGGCGATGGTGCCGTCCGGGTCGCTGGAGGTCGAACCGTCCACGCTCACCGCGAGCCCGGTGGCGGACGACGTGAACGCCGCCGTCGGGGCCACGTTGGCCTTGGCCACCGTCACCTGCTGGCTCGTGGTGCCCGTCGCCGACTGGTTGTCGGTGACCACCAGCGTGACCGTGTACGTCCCGGCCGCCGCGTAGGTGTGCGACGCCGTCGCCCCTGTCGCGGTCGCTCCGTCGCCGAAGTTCCACGCGTAGGAGGCGATCGTGCCGTCCGGGTCGCTCGAGGTCGAACCGTCCACGCTCAGCGCGAGGCCGTTGGCGGACGTCGTGAACGCCGCAGTCGGAGGCTGGTTCGGCGGTGTCACCGTCACCTGCTTCGTCGAGCCGGTGCTCGCGTTGCTGTTGTCCGTCGTCGTCAGCGTGATCGTGTAGGTCCCGCCCGCCGCGTAGGTGTGCGACGCGGTGACGCCGGTTCCGGTGGAGCCGTCACCCCAGTCCCACGCGTAGCCGATGATCGTGCCGTCCGGGTCGGTCGACGCCGAGGCGTCGGTGCTGACCGAGAGGTTCGTCGGCGTCACCGTGAAGGACGATGTCGGCGGCTGGTTCGGGATGGGCGCCACCGTCACCGACTGGGACGACGTGCCCGTCGCTCCGCCGTTGTCGGTGACCGTGAGCGTGACCGCGTAAGTCCCGGCCGTGGCGTAGGTGTGGCTGGACGTGACACCGGTCGAGGTCGCGCCGTCTCCCCAGTTCCACGAGTACGAGGCGATCGTGCCGTCCGCGTCGGTCGATGCGGACGCGTCCACCGAAGCGATCAGCCCCGACGAGGTCGCCGTGAAGGAGGCCGTCGGCGGTTGGTTCACCGTGTTGCCGGTCGTGCCGAGCGAGTAGTGGTTCGCCACCGCGCCCGCCGAGAGCTCCGTCGAGTAGACGGCGACCTCGTCGAGCGTGCCCTTGAAGTACGGGCTGTTGGATCCCCACGTGTTGTCGCCGCCGATCCGCCAGTAGCCGCTGTAGCTCTGCGCCTGCGTCTGCGGGTTGGTCCCGACCGCGACTCCGTCGACGTACAGCACCATGCCGTCCGACGCCTGGGTGGCCACCACGTAGTGCCACTTGTTGTCGTTCAGCGGGTTCGGCGAGGTGATGGTGTTCGCCTGCCCTGTCCACGTGCCGAAGACGAGCCTGCCGTCGTTCTGCATGTAGACGTGCCGGTCGTAGTTGCTCGACAGCCCGGTCTGCGCGTCACCGAATCCGATCAGCTTGCCGCCGTTGGTCGTGTTCGTCTTGAACCACGCCTCGAGCGAGTAGGTCGTCGGGTTGGAGACCTGCTGGTTGCTGACCGCGATGCCGGTGTTCCCGTTGAAGGCCGTGGCCGCGTTGGAGACACCGAACAGCGCACCCGTCTGGTTGTGGGTGTAACCGCCCCGGTAGGTTCCCGTCTGGCCGTAGGCGCCCGAGTCCGCCGCAGTCGACCCGGTGTCGGCGAGACGCCAGTACAGGTCGGGGTCGCTCTGGCGCACTGAGGCTCCATACGCGTCAGCGGGGACCGGCGGGATGTTGAGCGTGTAGCCGGCCGCCTGGTAGCTCGCGGAGACCTGCGACTTGCTCAGCACCGACTGGTAGATGGCGACTTGCGAGATGGTGCCGGCGAAGTAGTTGCTCGACGGCTGGCTGTTCCAGCCGTTGAGGTTGTCTCCGCCGACCCGCCAGTAGCCGTTGTACGCCTGACCGGTCGTGACATCCGTCCGGGACGCCACCCGCAGCCCGTCGACGTAGAGGACCATGCCTCCGCTGCCGAGGGTCGCGGTGATCTGGTGCCACTGCCCGTCGTTCAGCGACGTCGGGGTGCTCAGCGTCTGCACGCTGCCCGGGTACACACCGAAGTACACCCGGCCGTTGTTGGCCATGTAGATGTGCCGGTCGTAGCTGGACGAGTTGCCGGTCGACTGGTTGCCGAAGCCGAGGATCTTGCCGCCCTGGGTGGTGGTGGTCTTGATCCAGGCCTGCGCGGTGAACGTGTTCGGTCCGTCCTCGTTGGAGGGTGCCGGGAAGAACCCGTCGGACTGGCCGTCGAAGACCGCAGCGGTCGTGCTGTCCGGGTTCAGCGGGCCGGTGCCGGAGCGGGTGACACCCGTGTTCAGCGTCGCGTCGTTGCCGTTCGCCCAGTCGTAGGCGTTCGTGCCCGAGCCCTCGTTGAGCGGCCAGTAGTACTCCGGGCTGTTGCCCAGCGTGTTGGACGCGTACGGGGTCATCGACCCGGAGCTCGCGATCGTCACCGACACCGACGGGCCCATCACCGAGTTGCCGTTGGGATCCGTCGCCCTGATCCGGTAGGTCTGCGTCGTTCCCGGCGTCTGCCCGGTATCGGTGAAGACGATGGATTTGGGTTGCCAGAACGGCGTCGTCACCTGGGTCGTGTAGATCGGGTGACCTGTCGCCTGCCCGCGGATCACGTCGTACGTCAGGGTCTCGTTGTCCGGGTCCCAATTCGTCTTGAAGGCGATGCGCGCCGTGCCCGCCGTGAGGGAGATCACGTTCGGGGTGTAGGAGGCCGCGGGGATCTGCGGGCCGATCTTCAGCGGAGCCACGGACGGCATGGCGAACCGCACCAGACCCTGCTGCTGTTTGCCCTGCACCTGGGTGAACTCGCCGCCGAGGATGAGGTAGTTGCCGGACGACTCGTTGCTCCACGGCCCCTGGCTCTGACCGGTGTACGAGCCGACGTTGACGTCGGGGTACCAGTTCAGGAGGTCGGGCCGCGGGTTGCCCGCGTAGTTGTAGTACCCGTACGGGTCGGCCGTGATCGTGCCGCGGACGTCCGTGGTGAAGGCCAATGCGCGGTGGAAGGTCCACGTCGGGCTGGTCTGCGGGAAGCCGCCGATGTTGCCGCAGTAGTGCGGGTGGCCGACGGCGTACTCCACGCCTTGGAGGACGGTCACGTCGTAGGTGTCGCCGTGGCAGTCCTCGACCCAGACCAGGTCGCCGTTCGTCCAGTCGGCCCGGAAGGAGCCTTCCAGGTTGCCGCCCTGGCCGAAGACGTAGCCGGAGCCGTAGAGCCCGGACGCGTCGGCGTGCAGGCTCTCGATGGCCGCCTGCGTGCCGCCGTTGCGGATGAGGCCGTTGACGTTCCAGGGCAGCATGGTCGCGGTGTCCGGCGTGAGTGCGGCGAGGCCGTACCCGGGGTTGGACGATCCGTTGACCGAGGTGAAGTCGCCGCCGATGACGACCTTCGAGCCGTCCGGCGACATCACGATGTGCTGGGCCGTGCCGCCGGCGACCGTCGGCGCCCAGGGCAGGATCGCGCCGTTGGTCGCCGAGAACGCGGCGGCGTAGGTGCGTGCCTGGTTGCCCGCGGAGCTGAACGCGCCGACCGCGTAGACGGTGCTGTTCGTGGCGACGATGCCGTTGACGGTCGCGTTGATCACCGGGACGAAGCTGGTGATGAGCGCGCCCGTCGCCGTGTTGAACGCCGCGAGCCGGTACCTGGTCGCCCCGCCGATGGTCGTGAACGAGCCGCCGACGTAGAGGCGGGTGCCGTCGGGCGAGACGGCGAGCGCCTTGACCTGCGCGTTCGGCCCGGGGTTGAACGAGGTGTTCAGCGCGCCCGTGGTCAGGTCGAAGGCGAGCATGTTTGCGCGCGGGGTCAGGTTGGTCCCCGACGCGGAGCCGGCCGGCCGCGCGTTCGCGAACTGGCCGCCGACGTAGACGGTGTTGCCCACGACCTGCTCCACCCAGGCCACGCCGTCCATCTGGACGGTGGGGAGGGGATCGGCACTCACGGTCTGGGGGACGCCGGGCGGTGGCGCGGTGTCGGCCAGCGCAGGCTGGGTGACGACGAGGGAGGCCATGATCGTCGCGACTGCGGCGATGAGGCCGACCGCCGCGGCGCGGAGCGCTCTGCTCCGGCGCGGTCGATCCACCGGCTCCGGTGAGGTCCCGCTCCTGGCGGGAGGTTCGTGCGATGCAGTCACGATTTCATCCTGTGTTCGGGTTGTGAGGAGAAACGTCGCTGAGGGTTCTCGGGGGATTTCTCGACAATTTCTCAGTTTCTTGGCGCTGAGCTTAGCTCAGCATCGAGTGGAGTGGAGTGCTCGCCCCCCGTATTGGGGGCGGCCCGTCACTTCGGGGCGGCGCCTTGGAAGGCGATGGCGGGAGCACCCGCCTGATAGTCCACCGTGACGATGACGGACCCACGCTGGTCCTCCGGCACGGTGAAGATGTAGGTGGCGGACGCCGTGGAGCCCGCGGCGACGCTGGCCGCGAGGGTCGTCCCGCCCGGCTTGCTCAGCGGCAGGGCAGGCGTGTTGTCCTTGCCGTAGTAGACGTTCACGACGACGCCCTGCGTCGGGTAGGCGGCGGCGCCGGCGTTCGAGAAGGCCAGCGTGAACCGGATGGCGGGCCCGGCGATCTCGCCGACGCCCTCGGCTTCTCCCTTCACCGACTCCAGCTTCGTCATTGCGACCGTCACACCCTTGACGACGGACGTCGTCGACTCCATCGCGACCGGTTGACGCTGCGGAAGGGCGGCCCCCGCAGCTCCCGGGACGGTGCTCGGTGCGGGAGTGGAGCCGGTGGCCGGAGCGCCGGTGGCCGGGGCGCCGGAGGCCGGGGCGCCGGAGGCCGATGGGCTGGGCGCCGAGGACGCGCCGGGAGCCGACGAGGCGGTCGGCGTGCGAGCGGAGTCGGCGGCGACCGGCGAGGACGCCGGCCCGTTCGTCACGCCCCACCAGATCCCCGCGGCCGCCAGCCCGAGCACGACCACGGCGCCGGCGGCGATCAGGGCGACGTTCCGCGGCTTCATCCGGGCGGCGCCCTCCGCGGGCTTCTTCTCGTCGTGCGAGGTCATCGGACTTCCTTTCCGAGTTGCTTCATCTGCGCGAACCAGCGCGGAAGCGCGAAGGCGAGAGCTCCGAGGTTCGCGATGAAGAAGAGTCCGTAGGCGATGGTGAAGAGCATCGGCCAGCCGAGCAGCAGGAACACGAGGCAGAGGATGCCGTAGTCGGTGGGCAGGATCAGGATCGTGTGCGCGAGCGACCGGCGCCCGGCCTCCCTGGTGCGCTGACCGCCGCGGGCATCGCGCAGCAGATCGTTGAGGATCATGCCGAAGAACGTGACCGCGGAGACGATCGCATAGAGAAGAGGGAGCAGCAGCCACGCAGGCGGCAGCGCGAACCAGCGGAACATCGCGATCGCGACGGCGATGTGCAGACTGGACAGCTTGGCGCAGTCCACGACGTGGTCGAGCCATTCGCCCGCGGGCGACCCGCCGCCGCGCAACCGCGCGACCTGACCGTCGGCGGAGTCGAACGCGTAGCCCAGCGCCAGCAGCAGCCAGACCAGCAGGCCGCTCCACGCCGCGGGCGGGATGAGGGCGATGCACAGGATGCCGGCGAAGGTCAGCGCGGCGGAGATCGCCGTCACCGCGTTCGGCGTCAGGCCGGCTCGGTAGGCCCACGCGGCGATCAGGCGCCCGGCCTTCCGGTTCACGTAGATGGAGTAGGGGGGCGAGCCGGGGAGCGACACCTTCTGCGCTCCGGCGAGCCGGCGCACGATGTCGCCGTACGACGCGGTGCTGTCGCTGGTGCTCATCCCTCCCCCTTCCTGACGCCGTCGGCCGCGGACAGCGTGGAACCAGGTTCGGGTTCGGGTTCCCTGCGGCGGTCGGGCCGTGCCCAGGAGTCTAGTTGAGAAACCCTCAACTAACACCCCTCGGTTCGCACCCCGTTCGGGTGACACGACGAGCGCGCGACCCCCAGTGGCTGAATTCCTAGTGACAAGTTCTCACTTTTTGTGCAAAATAGGTGAGGATACCTCACCCGAAGGGGGAATCGAAGTGAGCATGCGCGTCGGTTATGCCGCAGGAGCGTTCGACCTGTTCCACATCGGACACCTCAACATCCTCAAGCACGCCAGGAGCGAGTGCGACTATCTGATCGCGGGCGTGGTCTCCGATGAGATGCTGCGGCTCACCAAGGGCGTCGACCCGGTCATCCCCCTCGCGGAGCGGATCGAGATCGTGCGCCACATCGCGTACGTGGACGAGGCGGTCGCCGAGACCGTCCCGGACAAGCTCGACATGTGGCGAGAGTTGCGCTTCGACGTGTTCTTCAAGGGCGACGACTGGCGCGGCACCGAGAAGGGCCTCCGGCTGGAGCGGGAGTTCGCCGCGGTGGGCGTGGAGGTCGTGTACTTCCCGTACACGATGACGACCTCGTCCACCCAGCTCAGGAAGGCGCTCGCGGCTCTCGCCGGCTGAGCGGGGGCTACTTCTCGTCCGCGTCCTCGTCGTCCGAGTCCTCGTCGTCCGCGGGTTCTTCTGCCTCGTCCTCGTCGTCCACATCCTCCGCATCGCCGGCGAACCGGTCGGTCGCCTCGATCAGCGCGTCCAGGATGCCCGGCTCGTCGTACGCGTGCCCGGCGTCCGCCACGATGTTCAGCTCGGCCTCCGGCCACGCCCGGTGCAGGTCCCACGCGGTCATCGCCGGCGTGCAGACGTCGTAGCGGCCCTGCACGATGACGCCGGGGATGCCCTCCAGCTTGTACGCGTCGCGGATGAGCTGGTCCTCCTCGAACCAGCCGCCGTTCATGAAGTAGTGGTTCTCGATGCGCGCGAACGCCACCGCGTACTTCTCCTCGGTGAAGGTCTCGACGACCTCCGGCCGCGGCAGCAGCGTGATCGTGGAGGACTCCCAGCGCGACCAGGCGATGGCGGCCGGCCCGTGCACCGCCGGGTCCTCGTCCGCGAGCAGCCGGCTGTACGCCCGGATCAGGTGGCCGCGCTCCGCCGGCGGCACCGGCTCCACGAAGCCCTCCCACAGGTCGGGGAACAGCGCCGCCGCGCCGCCCTCGTAGAACCAGTCCAGCTCGGCCGGGCGCAGCGTGAAGATGCCGCGCACGATCAGCTCGGTCACCCGCTCGGGATGCGTCTCGGCGTAGGCGAGGGCCAGCGCGCTGCCCCACGAGCCGCCGAACACCTGCCAGCGCTCGATCTCCAGGTGTTCGCGCAGCCTCTCCAGGTCGGAGACGAGATTCCAGGTGGTGTTCGCCGACAGGTCCGCGCCCGGGTCGCTCGCGTGCGGCAGGCTGCGACCGCAGTTGCGCTGGTCGAGCAGGACGATCCGGTACCGCTCGGGGTCGAACAGCCGCCGGTGGGAGGGCGTGCTGCCGCCGCCGGGACCGCCGTGCAGGAACACGACCGGCTTGCCGTCCGGGTTCCCGCTGGTCTCCCAGTACACCTGCTGGCCATCGCCGACGTCCAGCATCCCGCTGTCGTACGGCTCGATCTCCGGGTAGAGAGTGCGCATGGTGCGACTGTAGCGGCGCACCCCCCGCTCCCCCACGCGCCGCGCCCACCCCTCCCACCCCGCGCACACGCGCACAACGGAGGACATCCGCCCCGATTCCGCCCGCATCTCCTCCGTTAGCTGCCATCCGGGCCTGGCCGACGACGGATGTCCTCCGTTGCCGACAGCGCTAGGCTCGCCGCATGAGCACCCCCGTGACCGTCGCCGTCACCGGCGCCGGTGGACAGATCGGCTACGCCCTCCTCTTCCGCATCGCCTCCGGGCAGCTGCTCGGGCACGACGTGCCGGTGCGGCTGCGGCTGCTGGAGATCCCGGCCGGGCTCGGCGCCGCCGAGGGCACCGCGCTGGAGCTGGAGGACGGCGCCTTCCCGCTGCTGCACGGAGTCGACGTGACCGACGACCCGCGCGCGGCCTTCGACGGCGCGAGCGTCGCCCTCCTTGTCGGCGCCCGTCCACGCAGCGCCGGGATGGAGCGCGCCGACCTCCTGGAGGCCAACGGCGGCATCTTCGGCCCGCAGGGCGCCGCGCTCAACGACGTCGCCGCCGACGACGTGCGCGTGCTCGTCGTGGGCAACCCGGCGAACACGAACGCGCTGATCGCCAGCGCGCACGCGCCGGACATCCCGGCCGAGCGCTTCACCGCGATGACCCGGCTCGACCACAACCGCGCCGTCGCGCAGCTCGCGGCGAGGCTCGGCGTCCCGGTGCGCGCGATCGAGGGCGTCATCGTGTGGGGCAACCACTCGGCGAGCCAGTACCCCGACCTCAGCCACGCCACCGTGAACGGCCGGCCCGCGACCGAGCTCGTAGAGGAGGGCTGGCTCGCGGAGGAGTACATCCCGCGGGTGTCGAAGCGCGGCGCCGAGATCATCGCGGTCCGCGGCTCGTCGTCCGCCGCCTCCGCAGCGAGCGCCGCCATCGACCACGTGCGCGACTGGGTGGACGGCACCGGCGAGCGCTGGACCTCCGCCGCGATCGTCTCGGACGGCTCCTACGGCGTGCCGGAGGGCCTGATCTCGTCGTTCCCGGTGCGCAGCGTCGACGGCCGCTGGGAGATCGTCCAGGGCCTCGCGATCGACGCCTTCTCGCGCGAGCGCATCGACGCGTCGGTCGCCGAGCTCGTGGCCGAGCGCGACGCCGTCCGCGATCTCGGCCTGCTCTGACCCCACCTATCTGACAGGACACGCCGCCTCGCGGTCTCGCGAGGCGGCGTGTCCTGTCAGTTCGTTGGTCAGCGGTGCTTGGTCGGCGCCTTCTCCGGCGTCGGGAGGGTGCCGTCGGCGCGGCGAGCCGCGTAGTACGCGCGCGCCTCCGCCTGGCGCTCGGCCTCCGCGCCGCTCGCGATCTTCGCGCGGACCAGCTCGGGGCCGTAGCCGAAGGCGTCCACCAGGTCGACCGCGTGCGGGCGGATACGGGTCAGCAGCCGGTCGATGTACGCCGACACGGCCTGCGCGCGCTGCGGCGAGAGGCGGCCATGGATGAGATACCAGGCCAGGTGCTTCTCGATCAGCCCGAAACCGAACAGGTCGCGCAGCCAGGTCAGCACCTGCTTGGTGCCGGCGTCGGGAGCCTGCTCCAGGGCCTCCGTGAAGGCCTCCCACTGGAGGAGCTCGCCGTGGGCGCGGGCGGCCTCGATGAGCTCGTTCTGCTGCGAGTTGAACAGGTCGGCCGCGGCCTTCTTGCCGAGCTTGGAGGCCGGACGGAGCCGTCCGCCGATCTCCGAGATCATCGTCTCGACGCGGTCGGTGAGCAGCTCCCGCTGGGTCGCGGACTCCTGCAGCCAGTTGACCGCGCGTGCCGTGGAGCCGAAGTCGCGCACGGTCTGGCCGACGCTCCGCAGGCCCGAGCCGTGGTACGCCCGGCCCGCCGCCTGCACGACGACGTACCGCGCAAGCGCGCCGGCGTCGGCCTTGGCGAACTTGCGGCTGAAGTCGGTCAGGAGTCGCTTGGCGACGAGCTGCAGGAGGACGTTGTTGTCGCCCTCGAAGGTCACCCAGATGTCGAGGTCCTGGCGCAGCGAGGTGATCCGGTTCTCGGTCAGGAAGCCCGCGCCGCCGCAGGCCTCGCGCGCCTCCTGGAGGGTCTCCAGCGCGTGCCAGGTGCTGAGCGGCTTAAGCGCCGCCGCGATGGTCTCCAGGTCCTGGCGGTCGGCGTCCGTGTCGGTCTTGCCGCTGAACACGTCGTCGAACTTGTGCAGGAACATCTCGTGCGCGAAGCTCTCCGCGTACGTGGTGGCCAGCAGCGGGAGCAGCCGGCGCTGGTGGCGCTGGTAGTCGAGCACGACCTCCTCGTCGGTGTCGCTGCCTGCGGTGAACTGGCGGCGCTGGTCGCCGTAGGTCAGCGCGATCTTCAGGCCGATCTTCGCCGCGATGGTCGCGGAGCCGTCGAGCGAGACGCGGCCCTGGACGAGCGTGCCGAGCATCGTGAAGAAGCGCCGGCCCGGGCTCGCGATCGGGGAGCTGTAAGTGCCGTCCTCCGCGACGTCGCCGTAGCGGTTGAGGAGGTCGGTGCGCGGGATGCGGACGCCGGTGAAGTGCAGGCGGCCGTTGTCGATGCCGTTGAGGCCGCCCTTCTGGCCGTCGTCCTCGCCGCCGATGCCGGGCAGGAAGTCGCCGTTCGCGTCGCGGATCGGCACGTAGAAGGCGTGGACGCCGTGGTTGACGCCCTTCGTGACGAGCTGCGCGAAGACCACGGCGGCCGTGGCGTCGACCGCCGCGTTGCCGAGGTAGTCCTTCCACGCCCCGCGGAACGGGGTGTCGAGGACGAAGTCCTTCGTGTCCGGGTCGTACGTCGCGGTGGTCGCGATGGCGGCGACGTCCGAGCCGTGGCCGGTCTCCGTCATGGCGAAGGCGCCGGGCACGTCGAGCGACATGATCGCCGGCAGATAGGTCGTGTGGTGGTACTCCGTGCCGAGGTGCAGCACGGCCGCGCCGAACAGCCCCCACTGGACGCCGGACTTGATCTGGAGGGACGGGTCCGCCGCGACGAGCTCCTCGAACGCGGCGATGTTGCCGCCGTGGTCCTCCAGGCCGCCGACCGACTTCGGGAAGGCGCGGTGCACCTGACCGTGGTCGACCAGCAGCTTGAGCTGCCCGAAGACCCGCTTACGGTGGTCGGCGACGGAGAGGCCCTCCACCTTCTGCAGCTCGGGTTGCGCGGAGAGCGCGCGGGAGGCCAGGCGGACCTCCGCCCAGGTGCCCAGGAGCTGGCGGCCCAGCGCCTCGACGTCGACGCGCGGCGCGGCGCCGGCCGGAGCCGTCGCGGCGGCAGCGGCGGCCGCTTCGTTCTCGGCGGCGTCGACGACGGGGGTGGAGGTGCGGGGCTTCTCGGGTGCGCGCTCTGCGGTGTCAACCATGAGGTTCCTCTTCGATGTCTCGGGGTCATCGTCACGCTACGACTGGGCGACGACGAGGCGAAACCGTCGGTGCGGAGGCGACAAAAACGGCCCGCGAGGTCCGCGGGCCGTTTGTGGGAAGCTCCAAATCGCCGTCCCGAACGTCATCGGGTATGGACAAGAGCGCCTGTGGTCGGTACGGCTCAGGCCGCCCGGCGGGTCGCGCGCGCCTCGCGGGGCAGGGCGGCGAGGGCGGCGCGCGCCGCGGTGGCCCCGCGCAGCTCGATGACCATGCCCGGCGCGATCTGCTCGTCGCGGTCGACGCGGGCGCCGTTGCCGATCATGGCGTTGTCGCCCACCTTCACATTGCTGCCGATGCGCGCTCCGCTGCCGATGACGCAGCCCTTGCCGATGTGGACGTTGGCGCCGACGAACGTGCGGTCGCCGATCGTCGCACCGGAGTCGATCCAGCTCCCGGCGCCGATGTAGGCGTCCAGTCCCACGCGGGCGTCGGCCTCCACGTAGGCGGTCGGCTCGATGCGGGCCGAGTCGGCCACACGGGCCGAGGGGGAGACGAGTCCCTTGCCGTTCGCGTGCCGCCTGTACTTGATGATTGCGCCGGTCTCGTCCTCGAGCTCTTCTATCCTCCGTGCCATTTCATCCCTCCTTCGAGATCGTCGCGAGATTATGCCACCTGACATAACCGTGAACGGGGGTGAAAGATTCCCTGATCGCCCCACGGAACGGGCACTGTACGCCTGCGATCCGGGGGCGACCAGGGGGGATGCTCGGAAGGTGCCGAGTACGGGTCCCGCGCTAGTAGCTCAGGCCGTGGCCGAACCGGTAGAGCGGGTCGGCCGTGTCGAAGGGCACGT
Organism: Microbacterium sp. X-17; assembly: GCF_039615055.1. Classification (NCBI taxonomy): domain Bacteria; kingdom Bacillati; phylum Actinomycetota; class Actinomycetes; order Micrococcales; family Microbacteriaceae; genus Microbacterium; species Microbacterium sp. X-17. Next base: position 167,305 of record NZ_JBDHNI010000001.1, on the reverse strand, counting down.
CCGGGCGGTTCTCCAGCACGGCAGCCATCGAGGACGGCAGGTCCATCGGGAGGCGGCCCTGGGGCACGGCCTCCCCGAACAGCACGTCGAGCAGCGCCGCCGAGCTCGCGCCGAAGTCGGCCGCGAGGGCACGGACCTCCCCCGCGAACGGCGTCAGGATGGCCGGGCGGTCGAGGAACACCTCCAGCACGGTCGGCACCGCGCGGGCGATGGCGAGGACCTCGTCCACCGTCTCCTGCGGGAAGTCGAGCGAGCCGGCGTGGAAGAAGTTCTCGAACATCGTGGAGCGCTGCTCGTACGGCGCGTGCAGGCGCACCAGCGCGACGTCCGCCTCCTCCGGGCTGGCGACGACCGTCGCGTAGCCGGCCACGACCTCCGGGTCGAAGCCGTGGACGAAGACCTTCGCTCCGCGCGCGAGCGGGAGGACGCCCTCGTTCTTCAGCAGCGTCACCGAGGCGCGCTGGGCGGCCTCCCCCGCCGCCACGAACGCCGGGCTGCCGACCACCGCGGCCGCGCGGGCCGGGTCGACCGTCGGCGCGTCGAACAGGCCGAGCCGGAACTTCTCGCGCAGCAGGCGGCGCGCGGAGACGTCGAGGCGCTCCTCCGCCAGCTCGCCGCTGCGCACGAGGTCGACGAGCATATCTGGGATGGCCTCCCCGCCGAACTGGTCGGCCCCGGCGTCCAGGATCTTCGTCATCCGCTCGCGCGTCGACAGGTGCTCGACGCCCCACGCGCGGGCCGGGAACGGCTGGCCGCCGATCTCGGCGTCGGTGAGCAGCCCCCAGTCGGTGCAGACGATGCCGTCGAAGCCGTAGCGGTCGCGCAGCAGGCCGGTGACGACGGACTTGTTGAAGCCGAAGCCGACCTCCTCGTACTCGGTACCGACCGGCATCCCGTAGTACGGCATGATCTGGCTGGTGCCGGCCTCGAACGCCGCCTCGAACGGCTTGAGGTGCGTCTCGAACTCCCCGCCCGGGTAGACCTGCTCGCGCCCGTAGGGGAAGTGCGGGTCCTCGCCGTCCTTCTGCGGGCCGCCGCCCGGGAAGTGCTTGGTCATCGTCGCGACCGAGTCCGGGCCGAGCTCGGCGCCCTGGAAGCCGCGGATGTACGCGGCGCCGAGCCGCGAGGTGAGGTCGACGTCCTCGCCGAACGTGGCGACCTGGCGCGCCCAGCGCGGCTCGGTCGCGAGGTCGATCTGCGGGTGCAGGGCGACGCGGATGCCGACCGCCGTGTACTCCTGACGCGCGATGTCGGCGAAGCGCTCCACGAGCTCCTCGTCGCCGATCGCCGCGAGGCCGAGCGTCTCCGGCCACTGCGAGAACGGGCCGGCCATGATCGCGGCGCCCGGGTTGTCGCTGAACGAGTGCCGCGGGTCGGTGGAGAGGGTGACCGGGATGCCGAGCCGGGTGCCGGCCGCGACCTCCTGGACGCGGTTGTGCCACTCGGCCATCTCGGCGGCCGAGCTGGCGGCGCCGAAGACGTTGAAGTGCGACATGTGCCGGTCGCGGATCATCTCGGCGCTGTCCGCGATCCCGAACAGCGGGTTCGGGCCGGCGACCGTGCCGCCCTCGCCGATGGTGATCATGGTCTGGAAGAACAGGCCGGCCTTCTCCTCCAGGGTCATCTGGCCGAGCAGGTTCTCGACGCGCTCGTCGAGCGGGAGGCTGGCGTCGCGGTAGCGGGGGTCGACGGGGAGGTCGGCGGTGCTCTCGTGGTCGGTGGTCTCGGTGGCGGTCGTGTCGGTCATTCGCACTCCTTCGGGCGTCACGGGTTGACGGTTCCGATCATAAACCGACTAGTGCTTGGTTTTTGCCGTGAGTCGTACCCGGCGGGAACGCCTTGACCGTGCCGTTTCGCCGGTCCTAGGGTGGCGGCGTCGAAGGGGGACGGGATGGCGCGGCTCATCGTGGAGCAGATCGTGTCGGCGGACGGGACGGCGGAGGACGCGGAGGGCGGCATGAGCTTCCTGACGCCGGAGTCCACCGGCGGCGAGGCCGACCAGGAGCAGCTCCGGCGGCTCGCGGGCCTCTCCGCGATCGTGCTCGGCGCGAACACATACCGCCTGTTCGCGTCGTACTGGCCGACGGCCTCCGAGGAGGAGGACCCGATCGCCGGGCTGATCAACCGCGTCCCGAAGCATGTGCTCAGCAACAGCCTCGACGCGGCGCCGTGGGGCGACCATCCGGCGGCGACGGTCGAGCGCGGGGACGTCGTGGAGTCGCTGCGGCGCCTGAAGGCGGCGTACCCGGGCGAGATCATCCTCTGGGGCAGCCTGCGGCTGGCGGACGCGGCGTTCCTGGCGGACGAGGTCGACGTGCTGCGGCTGCGCATCCTGCCGAGCATCCTCGGCGGCGGGCGCGGCATCGTGCCCGAGTCCCTGCCGGTCACGGTGCTGAGGCTCGTGTCGTCGAGCATCCACCCGGGTGGGCAGGTGGCGTTGGAGTACGAGGTTGGGGCGCCGGATTAGGCGCTGGCCGTCACGGCTCACATCAGATATATGATGATGGGCGGTAGGAGGCGCCAGTGCGGTACGCAGACAACAACGAAGCGCTCGGCTGGCCGGCCGAGATGGAGCTGAAGGTCGTCGCCCATCCCGAAACACTGCTGGAGCTTCTCTGGATCCGGCATCACGCGATCGGGGGCGCGTGCCCCGAGCTGCCTCCAGCAGAGCTGCCGGGCGACGCGGTACGAGCTGAAGAAGACACGTTCCGGGCGAGCGGGTGGGCGACCCACTGGCACCGCGCCGTCGCCCGCGCCTGCGGACAACCAGACCTCGCGGACAGCGACACGCAGTCGTTCGTGACGGAGGTTGCACACCAACACTGCATCGAGATTCGCGGCCCGGTCGACGACTGGGCTCGAGGGCTCGTGAACAACATCGGCGCAGAGGTCGCCCTCGCCCCAGACGTGAAGAAAGCGTGGGAGCGGGGGCTGCGTTGCGTGATCGACGTCCCGCTGCGCGGGGAGTTCGCGGAGCGGATCGGTGACGGCACACTGCTGGTCTCGACCGCGACACGCTCGAATCCGTCTGCATACTGGCGAGCTCTGGCGAAGTTCTCCCACGCGTGACGGTGGGCAAGGCCGCGTCTCGCCCACCGTCATCGACCATCACGAATGGAAGTTCTCGCCCGGACTCCCCGACACGCAGACCGCACCGTTGCTCATGACGACGTTCGACCCGGGAAGAACGTTGGCGAAATCCCCGCCGCCGTTGTACGACCAACTGCTGAACCAGGTCGCCCCGGATGCCCCGCCCCAGTGATAGCTCGGTAGACCGCTCCAGCCCCAGACCTGCACCGTCCAGTTCTTCGCGATGACAGGGTGGGTGACCGTGTACCCAGTGGTGATGACTTTGCGCTGCCCGGATGACTGCGCGTTGATCCACGACGAGCCGCACGGCCCGTCCACGAACTTTGTCCGGGAGAGGAGAGCACGTTCGAGTTGCCGTTCGTAGGCGAGCGCGTCAGCAGAAACCGGCACGCTCCGGGTGACGCCCGCTTCGTCGGTCACGATGGAGTAGCCGTTCGCCTCCGCTACCGCAGCGTCGTACCCCGTGAACTCCATTGGCAGATCGACCTGCGAATCCGTGCCGGTCGAGTTCGTCGCCGTGGCCGGGATGGCCCCGGACAGTGCGGCCAAAAGCACACCTGCCGCTACCGCTGACGCGACTGTGCGTAACTTTCGATTCATTCTGTTACCTCCTCGGCTGGGCACCGTCGCCCGCTTGTGAAGACGCTTCGTCGCGCCCGATCACATCCTAAGGAGATGTATAACCTCAGACGATAGATTTCACCTACGATTCCCCCGCGCCTACCGCTCCCCCGCCACCACCTCCAGCAGCGCCTCCCCGTATGTCTCCTTCTTCTTCGCGCCGATGCCGCTGATGCCGTCGAGGTCGGCGAGCGTTGCGGGGCGGGCGGACGCGACCGCGCGGAGGGTCGCGTCGCCGAACACGATGTAGGCGGGGACCCCCTGCGTCTTCGCCTCGCTCGCGCGCCAGGCGCGCAAGGCCTCGAACAGGCCGGCGTCGGCCGGGGCCAGGTCCGAGGGCGCCGCGGACCTGCCGCCGCGGGAGGAGCGGACCGGGCGCTCGGGCTCGCGGCGGAGGACGACCTCCCGGCCGCCCGACAGCACCTCGGCGCTCGCGGGGGTGAGCGCGAGGACGCCGTACTCGCCCTCGGGCTTCAGCAGCTCCTGGGCGATGAGCTGGCGCACCACGCCGCGCCACTGGCTCTCGCCGAGGTCGTCGCCGATTCCCCAGGTGGACAGGCGGTCGTGGCCGTACTGGTCGACGCGCGGGGTGCGCTTGGCGCGCAGGATGTCGATGAGGTGGCCGGCGCCGAAGCGCTGGTTGCGCTCGCGCTGCAGGCGGACCACCGTCGAGAGCAGCTTCTGGGCCGGGACGGTGCCGTCCCAGGTCTCGGGCGGGGTGAGGCAGGTGTCGCAGTTGCCGCAGGGCGTCGCGCGCTGACCGAAGTAGTTCAGCAGGTTCACGCGGCGGCACTGCACCGTCTCGCAGAGCGCGAGCATCGCGTCCAGGTGCTGCGTGAGGCGGCGGCGGTGCGCGAGGTCGCCCGGGGAGTCGTCGATCATGCGGCGCTGCTGCACCACGTCCTGCAGCCCGTACGCGAGCCAGGTCGTCGACGGGAGGCCGTCGCGGCCCGCGCGGCCGGTCTCCTGGTAGTAGCCCTCGACCGACTTGGGGAGGTCGATGTGCGCGACGAACCGCACGTCCGGCTTGTCGATGCCCATGCCGAACGCGATCGTCGCGACGACGATCACGCCGTCCTCGCGGAGGAACCGCGACTGGGTGCGCGCCCGCGTCTGGGCGTCGAGGCCGGCGTGGTACGGCAGCGCGGTGAGGCCACGACTCGCCAGGAACTCGGCCGTGCGCTCCACGGAGTTGCGGGACAGCGCGTAGACGATGCCCGCCTCGCCCGGGTGCTCGCCGGTGATGAAATCGAGGAGCTGCTTGCGCACCTCCACCTTGGGGACGATGCGGTACTGGATGTTCGGCCGGTCGAAGTCGGAGACGAAGTGCTCCGCGCCGTCGAGCCGCAGGCGTTCGGTGAGCTCGCGGTGGGTCGCCTCGGTCGCGGTCGCGGTGAGGGCGATGCGCGGGACGCCGGGCCAGCGATCGGCCAGCTCGGAGAGGGCCAGGTAGTCCGGCCGGAAGTCGTGACCCCACTGGGAGACGCAGTGCGCCTCGTCGATGGCGAACAGCGCGACGCGGCCGCGCTCCAGGAAACGCTTGGTCGCCTCGCTGGAGAGCCGCTCCGGAGCGACGTAGAGGATGTCCAGCTCGCCGGCGAGATAGGCGCGCTCGACCGCCGCGCGCTGGCCGGAGTCCTGGGTCGAGTTGAGGAACGCCGCGCGGACGCCGACAGCGGTCAGCGCGTCCACCTGGTCCTGCATGAGCGCGATGAGCGGCGACACGACGACGCCCGTCCCCTCGCGCACCAGCGACGGGATCTGGTAGCAGAGCGACTTGCCGCCGCCGGTCGGCATGAGCACGACAGCGTCGCCTCCCGCCACCACCCGGTCGATGATCTCGGCCTGCTGCCCGCGGAAGGAGTCGTAGCCGAACACGGTGCGCAACGCCTCGGCGGGCGAGGCGAAGCGGGCGGGCGTCGCCTGCGGGGTTCGCGGCGCGGCGGCGGAGGCGCCCGCCGACGGAGCCGGCGCATCGGAGAACGGCGCATCCGAGAACGGCACGTCCCCGTACGGGTCGTCGCCGAAGTCGGGCAGCGGGGGCTCGGCGTCGAACGGCGGCTCGTCGAAGGGCGGCGCCTCCCGGTCGTCGGGCTCCCACGTGTTCCAGCTCATCCCTCGATCGTAACGACCGCCGCCGACCGCGAGCCCCGCTCGGCGAATCTGCGGAGAACTCACGCAGACGGCGCGGTTGTGGAGGACGAACCGGCGCGCGATGACGCCCTCCGCTACGATCGGCCCATGCGGACGCATCCCCAGCCCGGCACCGCGTCCCTCCCCCACCCGGCGACGGCGGCGTGATGCCGTCCGCGATCCTCGGCCTGCTCAGCGCGCTCGTCTACGGCTCGGCCGACTTCGTCGGGGGCCTCGCCGCGCGCGCGATCGGCCCCCTGCGCACCACCGCCCTCGGCGCGGTCGGCGGCCTCGCGCTCCTCCTCGTCGCGCTGCCGTTCGTCGGCGGAGTCTGGTCCGCGGCCGCCCTCGGCTGGGGTGCGGCCTCCGGCGTCGTCGGCGCCGCCGCGGTCGCCCTGCTCTACGCCTGCCTCGCGATCGGACCGATGAGCATCCTGTCGCCGCTGACCGCGCTGGTGTCCGCGGTCGTCCCGATGGTGTGGGGCCTCGCGGGCGGCGACCGGTTCGCCCCGATCGGCTACGTCGCGCTCGGCCTCGCGCTGGTCGCGGTCGTGCTGGTCGGCTTCGTCCCGGAGCGCGGCGCCGTACGGCCCAGCGGCCGTGCGCTCGGGATGGCGGTCGCCGCGGGCGCGCTGATCGGCGTGTTCCTCATCATGCTGAACCAGACCCCGGCCGACTCCGGGCTCGTCCCGCTGGTCGCCAACCGCACGGTCAACGCGGCGATCATGTGGACGATCGTCGGCGTCCTGGCCGCGCGCGGCTCCACCCGGCGGCTCACCCGCCGCGGCGTGCTACTCGCGCTCGGGTCCGGGCTGCTGGACGCCTCCGCCAACGTGCTCATCCTGCTCGGGCTGCGAGAGGGCGACCTGACCACGATGTCCGTGCTCGTGGCGCTCTACCCGGCCGGCACGATCGTGCTGGCGGCGCTGGTGCTGCGCGAGCGGATCGCGCCCGTGCAGTGGGTCGGGCTGGTCCTCGCCGTCACCGCCGCCGGCATGCTCGCCGTCGCCTGACCACCCGATCCACCCCGCCGAGGGGCACGTAGATGCCCCTAAAACCGCCTCTTACGGGCGTTTACGTGCCCCTCGGCGATTCTGGCCGGGCGGCGATCCCCAGGTACTGTGGGTCGCCGGACCACGGGAGGCCCCGATGACGCAGAACACACCGCACGACCCTGCAGACGACCTGGAGAACCGCCGCGAGCACCTGGGCGACGTGTCCCAGGCGGTGCAGGACTTCTCCAGCGAGCAGGAGGGCTACCACAAGGCGCTGTCGTCGCGGCAGCTCCAGATGATCGCGATCGGCGGGGCGATCGGCACCGGCCTCTTCCTCGGCGCGGGAGGCCGCCTCCAGCAGGGCGGCCCGCTGCTCGTCCTCGTGTACGCGGTCTGCGGGTTCTTCGCCTTCCTGGTGCTGCGCGCGCTCGGCGAGCTGGTGCTGCACCGGCCGTCGTCCGGCTCCTTCGTCTCCTACGCGCGCGAGTTCTACGGCGAGAAGATGGCGTACGTCGCGGGCTGGATGTACTTCCTCAACTGGGCCATGACGGCGATCGTGGACTCCACCGCGGTCGCGCTCTACGTCAAGTACTGGCAGCTGTTCACCGCGGTGCCGCAGTGGCTGCTCGCGCTGATCGCGCTGGTCGTCGTCGTGAGCCTCAATCTCATCTCGGTGAAGGTGTTCGGCGAGATGGAGTTCTGGTTCGCGATCATCAAGGTGGGCGCGCTCGTCGCCTTCCTCGTCGTCGGCATCGTCGTGCTCGCCGCCGGCTGGCCGACCGACCAGGGACCGACCGGGCTCGCGATGCTCGCGCAGAACGGCTGGCTGCTCCCGCACGGCGTCGCCACGATCGGGATGGCGATCGTGCTCGTGCAGGGCGTCGTCTTCGCCTACGCGGGGGTGGAACTGGTGGGCATCGCGGCCGGCGAGACCGAGAACCCGGAGAAGATCATGCCGCGCGCGATCAACAGCGTGGTCTTCCGCATCGCGGTGTTCTACTGCGGGTCGGTGCTGCTGCTCGCGCTGCTGCTCCCGGCGAGCGTCTACAGCGGCAGCGAGAGCCCCTTCGTCACGTTCTTCAGTCACCTCGGCGGCCCGCAGCTCAGCGCGATCGTCGGCTCGGTGATGAACTTCGTGGTGCTCACGGCGGCGCTGTCGAGCCTGAACGCCGGGATGTACTCCACCGGCCGCATCCTCCACTCGATGGCGCAGACCGGTGCGGCGCCCGCCTTCACCGCCCGGATGAACGCGCGCGGCGTGCCGTACGGCGGCATCCTGCTGACCGCGTCGATCGGTGTGCTCGGCGTCTTCCTCAACCTGATCGTGCCCGCGGAGGCCTTCAACATCGTGCTGAACGTGGCCGCCCTCGGCATCGTCACGAGCTGGGCCATGATCATCCTCTGCCAGATGCAGCTGCGCCGCTGGTCGTTGCAGGGCAAGCTCGCGCGGCCGTCGTTCCGGCTGTTCGGGGCGCCGTTCACCGCGTACCTGACGCTGGCGTTCCTGGCCGCGGTGATCGTGCTGATGGCGTTCGACTACCCCACCGGCACCTACACCGTCGCGTCGCTCGTGGTCATCATCCCCCTGCTGATCCTCGGCTGGTACGCCCAGCGCGGGCGCATCCTCGCCATCGCCCAGGCCCGCGAGGGCTACACCGGCGCCCACCCCGTCATCGCCGCCCGCCGCCCCCGCCGCCAGCGCCCCTGACACCACCCCTCCCACCCACGCCGAAGGGCACGTTGTTGTCACTTCTGGGCGCAAAAAGTGACAACAACGTGCCCCTCGGCAAAGGGGGAAGCGGGTGGGGTGACGCGCTCGCGTCAGGTGGGGCGGGTCTGGGCGGCCTGTTCGAGGGCGGGGAGGGCAGCGCGGAGGGCGGCGACGTCCTCCGCGGAGAGCTCGGCGAGGATCGCGGCGACGGCCTGTGCGCGGTCGGAGCGGGCGGCGAGCAGGAGGTCGTTCCCGGCCTGCGTGCCCGACACGAAGAACGACCGGCCGTCCGCCGGGTCGGGCGTGCGCTCGACGAGTCCGCGCGCCTCCAGGTCGGAGACCACGCGCGTGATGGTGGGGGCGGCGACGATCTCGATAGCCGCGATCTCGCTCGGCCGCAGCGGCCCGCGGCGCACGATCGTGGAGAGCGCCGAGAGCTGCCCGTGACTGAGGCCTCCCGTGGCCGACCGGATGCGGCGGTTCAGCCGCCCGACAGCCAGGGCCAGGCGGCCGGGGACATCGTCGTCACCGGTCGCCGGCCGCTCGGAATGCTCACGCTCGTCCTGCACCGACTTCCTCGCCTTCCACAGCGACCGGCCGCGCGGTTGCGACGGCCTCCTCATGAACATACTTGGATCCGCCGAGGAACGAGGCGACAGCGCCGATGATCGACATCACCGCGGCGGCGATGAACACCACCACGAGGCCGTCGTGGAAGGGCCCGGAGATGAGCTGCGGGAAGAACTCCTTGCCCGTCAGCGTCGCCGCGTCGACGTGGGGGGACTGCAGGAGGCCGGTCGGCCCGAGCAGGCTCGCGATCGGGTTGTAACCGAGGAACGCCGCGAACAGGCTGCCGACCGGAGGGGTCGCGCCGATCTGCGCCGCCACGTTCTGCGGCACCCCGTGCGACGTCAGCCCGGTGGTCAGCGCGGTCGGGAGCGCGACCGACAGCCCCGCGATCATCAGCGAGAAGAAGATGCCGATGGAGAGCGAGCTTCCGGCGTTGAGGGCGACGCCCGCCATCCCGGAGGCCGCTCCGCGCTCGTTCGGCGGCACGCTGTTCATGATCGCCGTGCGGTTCGGCGACGAGAACAGGCCGGAGCCGATGCCGTTCAGGCCGGTCAGCACCGCGAACTGCCAGTACTCGAAGTTCACCGGGATGAGCAGGAGGCCGATGAAGGTGAGCGCCACGAGCACGAGCCCGACGGTCGCGAACGCCCGGGAGCCGAACCGGTCGGAGAGCGCTCCGGAGATCGGGCCGGCGATGAGGAAGCCGATCGTGATCGGCAGCATGTAGATGCCCGCCCAGAGCGGCGTCGACTCGTAGCTGTAGCCGTGCAGCGGCAGCCAGATCCCCTGCAGCCAGATGATCAGCATGAACTGGAGTCCGCCTCGACCGATCGCGGCGAGGAAGCCCGAGAAGATCCCCGACGAGAACGCGCGGATCTTGAACAGCCGCATGTCGAACATCGGCGACGGCACCTTCAGCTCCACGAACACGAACGCGATCAGCAGCAGGATGCCGCCGATGATCGAGCCGATCACCCACGGGTTGCCCCAGCCCTGCGACGAACCGCCGTAGGGCTGGATGCCGTAGGTGATGCCGGTGAGGAGCGCGATCAGGCCGATGCCGAAGGTGACGTTGCCGAGCCAGTCGATGCGCCCGGGGTTCTTCTGGCCGACCTCGTGCAGCGACTTGTACGACCAGATGGTGCCGATGATCCCGAACGGGACCGAGACGAAGAACACCGCGCGCCAGTCGATCTCGGCGAGCACTCCGCCGAGGATGAGGCCGATGAAGGAGCCGGCGATCGCGGCGACCTGGTTGAGGCCGAGCGCGAAGCCGCGCTTGTTGGCCGGGAACGCGTCGGTGAGGATCGCGGTCGAGTTGGCGAACAGCATGGCGCCGCCGACGCCCTGGACGAACCGCCAGGCGATCAGCCACATGGCGCCGGGCCCGCCGGTGAACGGGTCCAGGCAGAGCGCGATCGCAGCGATCGTGAAGATCACGAAGCCGAGGTTGTAGATGCGCACGCGCCCGTACTGGTCGCCCATCCGGCCGAACATGACGACGAGCACGGCGGTGACGAGCATGTAGCCCATCAGCATCCAGAGCAGGTACGAGACGTTGCCCGGCTCCAGCGGGTTCAGCTTGACGCCGGTGAAGATGGCGGGCAGCGAGATGATGACGATCGAGGAGTTGATCGTCGCCATGAGCATGCCGAGCGTGGTGTTGGAGAGCGCCACCCAGCGGTAGTGCGGGTGATCCTTGGTGAAGATGCCGGTGCGGGCCAAGAGAGTCCTTCGTGCGTTTCGTGTCGTGTGTCGTGGGTCGCCGGCCCAGGCAGAGAGGCGCGCCCGAGCGGGAGGCGCGTCGGCGCGCTGATGATTTATATGCGTTAACTATATATCCGGGTGGGATGTTCCCGGAACCCGGGCGGTCCCGATCGGCGGCCTGAGTCCCACAGCGCCGAACCTGAACCTTCTCTGGATGCACTTCCGCCGCAATCGGCGTAGCGTGTCGCAAACGCGATACATCGCGTTTGGAACCACCACCCACCGACGAAGGCGGACAGATGGCCGTGAACACGAAACACAGTCTCCGAGTCCAGATTCACCCGGCAGCGACGAGGGGGTGGCGACGGTCATGGGAGTGATCGCCGGCATCCTTCTCGGCTTCCTGCTGATCGCCGCGGCGGGCATCGTGACCGGGGTGCTCATCGTCCGGGCGCTCTACCGGAGCATCTGGCGCAATCGCACCGTCAGGGGGGTCGCCCTCCGGACGCGCGCGGCGGTCACCTACGGCCCGCAGCACCAGGTGCTGAGGCTGCGGCTCCGGCTCGCTGACAGCCTGGAGAGCGGCAGGGCCGCCATCCAGCTCGCGCAGCACGGCGCAGGCCCGCACGGGGAGGTCGCCCGGCTGTTCCGGAGCATCCAGGCGGAGGCCGCGACCGTCGAGTCCCAGCTCCGCCTGCTCCAGAGCGAGACCGATGCGACGGTCCTCGCGACGGAGATCCCCGTCGTCCGCGACCGCGTCGAGCAGGTCGAGGGCCTCGTCCGCAGTCTCCGGTCGGCCGTGGCCTTCGGGCTCGGCGGGCCGAGCGACGACACCCTCGCCGCGCTCCGGGCGGACGTCGACCGCGAGGTCGCCGCCCTCCATGCCGGAGTGCAGGAGCTCCACACCCTGCACTCCTTCGACGCGGGTCAGGCGCCGCGCCGCCAGAACACCACCCATCTCACCAGGGGGAACGAATCATGAGCGACAACACCGCGCGCATGCGCAACATCTTCCGCATCAAGACCTCGCGCGCACTCGACCGGATGGAGGACCCGCGCGAGGCCCTCGACGACAGTTACGACCAACAGGTCCGGATGCTCCAGCAGGTGCGCAGGGGCCTCGCCGAGGTGGCGACGGCGCGCAAGCGCATCGAGCTGCAGGGCCAGGAGCTGGGCGCACGCTATCAGCGGCTCACCCAGCACGCCCAGGAGGCCCTGAACCAGGGGCGCGAGGACCTCGCCCGCACCGCGCTGGAGCGCCGCGCGCTGCTGGAGAACCGGGTGACGACCCTGCGCGACCAGCACGCCGCCCTGCAGAAGCAGCAGACGCAGCTGGAGGACAACGAACGTCGCCTCGCGGAGCGGATCGAGAGCTTCCGCGTCGAGAAGGAGACGATGAAGGCGACCTACACGGCCTCGCAGGCGCAGGTCCGCGCCAACGAGGTCGCGGCAGGCATCAGCACGCAGCTGAACGACTCCGCGGCCGGCCTCAACCGGGCGAAGGACAAGATCGCCCAGATGCAGGCCCGCGCGGCGGCCACCGAGGAGCTGATCGCCACCGGCGCCCTCCACGACCAGTCGGCGCCGGCGGACTCCGACCTCGAACGCCAGCTCTCGGCCGGCATGACCCGGGCGGACATCGAGCGGCAGCTGAAGTCGATGAAGGAGGCGGACGGGACCGCGCACGACTCGGTGGCCCGGGACGAGGACGCCTGGCTCAGCATCGGCAGCTAGAGCGCCCCCGCGTCCACCTGCACCGGATACCCGGCCCGCAGCACCGCGAGCGTCGACGGCGGCGTCAGCACCGTCGCCGTCCCGCGCCGCGGCCGCACCAGCCGCTCCCCGTACCCCGCACTCCCCCACACGCTGAGGTGGTCGCCGAGCACCACCGCCGGCCGCCCCTCCACGACCGCGAACGCGCCGTCCGGCAGTGACGACCAGGCCGCCTCGTGGAGGCGCCGCCGGTGGGTGCGCGGGTAGAGGCGTTCGGCGTGCAGCGCGCGGTTCATCTCCCCCGCGGAGGGCTGAGCGGCGCCGGCCTCCGACGCCCACGCCGTCTGGTACTGCTTGTACGCGGCCCAGCGGCACTCCGCGCAGGGCCGGTGACCGGCGGCGAACGCGACCGCCTCGTCATGGAAGAACAGGAACGTGTACCGCCCCGGCCGCCACAGTTCGTGGTGGCGGCCGCGGAACTCCAGGGCGCACGTGATCCAGAGGTTGCCGCCGTGGAACCGGACGACCTCCTCGCCCTCGTGCAGGCGGCCGCGGTTGCCCGTCCACGCCCCCCGCAGCGGGATCGCGACGATCTCGCCGGTGGGGGTGACCCGGTTCCGGTACGGGGACACGGCCGTCAGGCGCTCCAGAGCGCCGGGACGAGCACCCAGACCACCTCGGCGCCGTCGTCGGTGAGCACGCGCCAGCTGTGCGGCTCGTGGCCGCTGAACGTCAGGCTGTCGCCGGGGCCGAGCTGCCACTCGCGGTCGGAGAAGCGGACCTCGATCTCGCCCCGGAGGACGTGCAGCACGTCGACATCCGCGGCCACCGCGTAGAGCTCCTCGCCGCCGTGGCCTCCGGTCTGGATGACGGAGCGGATGACCTGGACGCGCGACTCCGTGCGCGGCGAGAGCAGCCGCTCCTCCGTGTCCACGCCGCCGAGGTTGACCTTGGCGCCGGTGCCCGCCGGGACGAGCTGGACGTCCGGCTCCTCGAACAGCGAGCCGACCGGGATGGAGAGCACGTCGCAGAGGCTGATCAGCGACGAGACGCTCGGGGAGGTCATGTCGCGTTCGACCCGGGAGAGGAAGCCCTTGGTCAGCCCGGTGATCTGCGCGACCTCGTCGATCGTCAGCTGCTGCGCCCGCCGCGCCGCGCGCAGCCGCGGGCCGATGGCCACGCGGCGGTCGGCGGGTTCGAGGGGCATCGGGCGCATGGGACAACGGTAACCGGTCGGCGCGACTCCGCCGCCGAATCGGGTGAGCGCGTTGACGTCGGCGTGATCGCGTTGTAGCCTCTCATGCAACAAAGGTTCCGTAACAGGCAACCCGCACCACAGCAACGCACAGCACCAAGGAGGCTGCATGCCGCACAACGTCGGCCCCATCGACTCGTCGCGCACGCCCCGCTACGCCGGCCGCGACGGCTTCGCCCGGCTGCCCCGGCTCGACCAGGTGAACCGCGCCGACATCGTCGTGGCGGGCGTCCCGTTCGACACCGGCGTCTCCTACCGCCCGGGCGCGCGCTTCGGGCCGAACCACATCCGGGAGGCCTCCCGCCTGCTCCGCCCGTACAACCCGGCGCTGGACGTCTCGCCGTTCGAGCTGACGCAGGTCGCCGACGCGGGCGACATCGCGGTCAACCCGTTCGACATCGCGGAGGCGATCGAGACCATCCAGTCGGCGGCCTACGACTTCACCGCCGACGGGACGCGCCTGGTCACGCTCGGTGGGGACCACACCATCTCCCTCCCGCTGCTGCGCGCCGCGGCCGAGCGTCACGGCCCGGTCGCCCTCCTGCACTTCGACGCGCACCTCGACACCTGGGACACCTACTTCGGCGCCGAGTTCACGCACGGCACGCCGTTCCGCCGGGCGTTCGAGGAGGGCATCCTCGACACCGAGGCGCTCAGCCACGTCGGCACCCGCGGCCCGCTCTACGGCAAGAAGGACCTCGACGACGACCACCGCTTCGGCTTCGGCATCGTCACGAGCGCCGACGTCTACCGGCAGGGCGTGGACGAGGTCGTCGCGAAGCTCCGCGACCGCATCGGCGACCGCCCGCTCTACCTCTCCATCGACATCGACGTGCTCGACCCCGCACACGCGCCGGGCACCGGCACCCCGGAGGCCGGCGGCGTCACCAGCCGCGAACTGCTGGAGATCATCCGCGGCTTCGTCGGCCTCAACCTGATCGGCGCGGACGTCGTGGAGGTCGCCCCGGCCTACGACCACGCCGAGCTCACCGGGGTGGCGGCCTCCCACCTCGCCTACGACCTGGTGTCGCTGCTCGCGCTGCGGCACAGCGACCAGCAGCGGGACGCGGCGTCGTGACCGCCCGCACCGGAGGCGACGTGGTCGTCGAGACGCTGACGGCGCTGGGCGCGACCCACGTGTTCGGCATCCCGGGGCAGCACGCCCTCGGGCTCTTCGACGCCCTCCGCCGCAGCCCGCTGACCTTCGTCAGCTCGCGCGTTGAGAACAACTCGGCCTTCGGCGCCGACGGCTTCGCGCGGGTCACCGGCCAGGTCGCCGTGCTCTTCCTCTCCACCGGGCCCGGAGCCCTGACCTCCCTCGGCGCGCTGCAGGAGGCCTACGCGACCGGTGTCCCGATCGTGGTCGTGGCGAGTCAGGTCCCGCGGCGCGGCCTCGGCGGCACCCGCAACGGGCTGCTGCACCAGCTGGACGACCAGCAGGAGAGCGCGCGCAACGTGACCAAGTCGACGGCCGTGGTCCGGGAGGCCGCCCACATCCCGGCGGCGCTTGCCGACGCCTGGGCGCTCGCGCAGACAGCGCCCGCGGGGCCGACCTGGGTGGAGGTGCCGGAGGACGTCCTCCTCGGGGCCGCCGACACCCCGCCGGTCGTGACGGCTCCGGCCGTCGCATCCGTTTCCCGCGGCCCGCGCCCGGAGGCGGTGGCCGAGGCCGTCGCCCTCCTCGCCGCCGCGCGACGCCCGGTCATCCTCGCGGGCGGCGGGGTCCGTCGCTCTCCTGGCGGCCCCGAGGCGCTGCGCCGGGTCGCCGAGGCGCTCGACGCGCCCGTCGTCTCCACCGTCGGCGGCAAGGGCGCGATCCCGTTCGGCCACCCGCTCTCGGCGGCCTCCTGGATCGAGGACCGGCACACGACCGACCTGCTGGAGGACGCGGATGTGCTGCTCGCCGTCGGCACGGCCATCGGCGAGGTCACCAGCAACTACTTCACGTTCGCCCCGCGCGGCCGGCTGATCCAGGTCGACGCCGAGCCGCGCGTACTCGGCTCGAACCACCCGGCCTTCGGCATCGCCGCCGACGCCGGACTCGCCCTCGACGCCCTCGCGGACGCCCTCGCCGGGCACGACCCGGCCGACGTGGTCGAGCGGCCGGGCGCGCAGGTCGCCGCCGAGCTGCGCGCCCGGGTGGAGGCCCGCCTGGCGGCGCAGGATCGCGGACCGGAGCGGAGGCTCCTGGCCGACCTCCGGGAGGCCGTCCCCACCGACGCGCACACCTTCTGGGACATGACCATCGCCGGCTACTGGGCCTGGTCCGCCTGGGACCCGCAGACCGGCGGCTTCCACTCCGCCCAGGGCTCCGGCGGCCTCGGCTTCGCCTTCCCCGCCGCCCTCGCCGCCGCGGCCGGCGCCGGGCGTCGCACGCTCGCCGTCAGCGGCGACGGCGGCGCGCTCTACTCGATCGCCGAGCTCGCCGCCGCGCGGCAGCACGACGCGGACGTGACCTGGCTGATCGTCGACGACGGCGGCTACGGCATCCTCCGCGAGTACATGACCGGCGCGTTCGGCGAGGCGACCGCCACCGAGCTCGCCCGCCCGGACTTCGTCGCGCTCGCCCGCTCGTTCGGCATCCCCGCCGAGCGGGTCGGCCTGGACACCGTCGGCGCCGCCGTCGCGGACAGCTTCACGCGGTCCGGCCCCGTCGTGCTCGTGCTGCCCGCCGTGCTGCGCATGTTCGACGCCACCCATCTCTGAGACCTGCCTGCCCACCGACGCGAAGGAGCGCCCCATGGACATCGCCATCATCGTCATCTACCTCGCCGCCATGCTCGGCTTCGGCTTCTGGGGTCGCACCCGGGTGAAGAACTCCGCCGACTTCCTCGTCGCCGGCCGCCGCCTCGGCCCGACGCTCTACACCGGCACGATGGCCGCCGTCGTCCTCGGCGGCGCCTCCACGGTCGGCGGCGTCGGGCTCGGCTACAAGTTCGGCATCTCCGGGATGTGGCTGGTCGTCGCGATCGCGGTCGGCCTGCTGCTGCTCAGCCTGCTGTTCGCCGGGCGCATCCAGAAGCTGAAGGTCTACACCGTCGCCCAGATGCTGCACCTGCGCTACGGCGTGGACGCGACCAGCGCCTCCGGCATCGTCATGCTCGCATACACACTGATGCTCTCCGTCACCTCGACCATCGCGTACGCGACGATCTTCAACGTCCTGTTCGGCACCGACCAGACCGTCTCGGTCATCATCGGCGGCGCGATCGTGCTGCTCTACTCGGCGATCGGCGGGATGTGGTCGATCACGATCACCGACATGGTGCAGTTCGTCCTGAAGACCATCGGCGTGTTCTTCCTGATGCTGCCGTTCGCCTGGGCGCACGCGGGCGGCTACGAGGGCATCGTCAAGCGGCTCGGCACGTCCCATTTCGACCTCGGCGCGATCGGCACGGGGACCATCGTGACGTTCTTCGTCGTCTACTCGTTCGGGATGCTGATCGGCCAGGACATCTGGCAGCGAGTCTTCACCGCGCGCACCCCGCGCGTCGCCAAGTGGGGCGGGACCGCCGCAGCGGTGTACTGCCTCCTCTACGGCGTCGCCGGTGCGCTGATCGGCACCGCGGCCGCGGCGTTCCTGCCCGAGCTCGCGAACAAGAACGACGTGTACGCGGCTGTTGCGGAGGCCATCCTCCCGGTCGGCGTCGCCGGCCTCGTCCTCGCGGCTGCGGTCGCCGCCATGATGTCCACCGCCTCCGGCGCCCTCCTCGCCGCCGCGACCGTCGCCCGCGCCGACGTCATGCCGCTGCTGCGCCGTCTCACCGGCCGCCGCCCGGCCGCGCCGGAGGGGAACCCGGAGCACGACGTGCGCGCGAACCGCTGGTGGGTCGCCGCGCTCGGCCTCATCGTGGTCGTCATCGCCGCGCTGCTCAACGACGTGGTCAGCGCACTCACCGTCGCGTACGACATCCTCGTCGGCGGCCTGCTCGTCCCCATCCTCGGCGGCTTCGTCTGGCGGCGCGCCACCGGCACGGGCGCGCTCTGGGCGATGGGCGCCGGCACGGTCGCGACCCTCGGCACGATGGCCGCCCTCGGCGACGTGCTCGCCAACGAGCCGATCTACGTCGGACTCGGCGCGAGCCTCATCGCCTACATCGTCGCCAGCCTGCTCAGCCCGCGCACCCCGGCCGCCGTCATGGCGGTGTGGGACGCGCGGCAGAAGGGCACGCCGGAGCCCGCCACGGCCTCCGGAACGCCCGAGGACGAGCGGGCAGGCGAAGCGTCACCCTCCCCCACCCGATAACGCCCCACCTGCCCCGAAGGGAACCCGCAATGTCCGACGACGACGTCACCGCTGCACTGAACCCGCGCCCCAAGATCACGGAGGTGGAGGCCCACGGGATCGACACCATCCCGGACGCCGACCGCACCTCGAACTGGCTCGACCTGGCCCGCATCCAGTTCGGCGGCGTGAACACGTTCGCCACCATCCTGCTCGGCACGTTCCCCATCGCGCTCGGGCTGTCGTTCTGGCAGGCCGTGGCCGCCACCGTGCTCGGCGTCGCCGTCGGCATCGCGTTCCTGGCGCCGATGGCGCTGTTCGGGCCGAAGACGGGGACGAACAACGCCGTCTCCTCGGGCGCGCTGTTCGGCGTCCGCGGCCGGATCGTCGGCTCGTTCCTGTCGCTGCTGACCGCGATCGCGTTCTACTCGATCTCGGTGTGGGTGTCCGGCGACGCCATCGTCGGCGCGCTGACCCGGCTCGCCGGCGTGCCCGACTCGATCGGGCTGCGGCTCGGGATCTACGCGATCATCGGCCTGATCGTGATCGTCGTGGTGATCTACGGCTACCAGTTCATGCTGCTGGTCAACAAGGTCGCCGTCTTCGCGAACACTGCGCTCATCCTGCTCGCCATGGTCGCCTACTCCGGGGTGTTCGACGCCGGCTACGACCCGGGCACGAAGGCGCTGGCGATCGGAGGCGCGTTCTGGCCGACCTTCATCGCCGCCGCGCTCATCGTCATGGCCAACCCCATCTCGTTCGGCGCGTTCCTCGGCGACTGGTCGCGCTACATCCCGCGGGCGACCAAGCCGCGCAAGCTGATCGGCGCGACCATCCTCGGCCAGGGCCTCGGGCTCATCCCGCTGCTGTTCGGCGTCGCCACCGCCACGCTCGTGGTCGGCAAGGCGGACTACGTGGTCTCGCTCATCCACGTCTCGCCGCTCTGGTACGCGCTGCTGCTGCTCGTGGTCGCGTTCATCGGCGGCCTGTCGACCGGCACCACCTCCCTCTACGGCACCGGCCTGGACTTCTCGTCCGTCGTCCCGCGGTTCAGCCGGGTGCAGGCCACGATCTTCATCGGCACCATCGCGTTCCTCTTCATCCTGGTCGGGCGGCTCGTGTTCGACCTGCTCGGGACCGTGAACGCATTCGTGGGCGCCATCGTCGTCACGACGACCCCGTGGATGGTCATCATGACCATCGGCTACGTCGTGCGCCGCGGGTTCTACGACCCGTCCGACCTGCAGGTGTTCAACCGGGGCGAGACCGGCGGCCGGTACTGGTTCGCGGCCGGCGTGAACTGGCGCGGGATGACGGCGTGGATCGTCGCCGCCGTCGTCGGCCTGCTGTTCGCCGACTACCCTCCGATCATCGTCGGGCCGTTCAGCGGCCTCGCCGGCGGCATCGACCTGAGCCTGCTGTCGAGCGTGGTCGTGGCCGGCGTCCTGTACGGTGCGCTGCTCGCGATCTTCCCGGAGCCGCGCTACGTGTTCGGCCCCGACGGCCCCCGCGGCGTGCGCTCGGCCGACGCGGTCGTGCCGCCCATCCACCTGGACGAGCGGTCGGCGGCGGCCCGTGCGCACGCGCGCCGGGCGAAGGGCCGGACGCTGGACGGGAACACGTTCGAGCAGGAGGTCGGCGCGTGAGCGAGCAGGAGGTCCTCGCCGCGGTCGACCGGATCGTCGCCGACTTCGGCGGCCACCGCCGCGACGCGTACTTCTCGGGCTTCGCCGACGACGCCAGCTTCGTCCTGCACACCCACCCCGTCCGGCTGGAGTCGCGCGCCGAGTACGAGGCGGCCTGGGACGCCTGGGAGCGCGACGGCTTCCGGGTGCTCGGCTGCCGCTCGACGGGACGGCGCGTGCAGTTCGCGGGCGAGGACGTCGCGATCTTCACGCACGACGTGGAGACCGAACTCGCCGACGGCGACGGTCGCACGACCGTGCGGGAGCGCGAGACCATCGTCATGCAGCGCCGCGACGGCGCGTGGACGTGCGTCCACGAGCACCTGTCACCCCGGGAGGCCTAGTTGCCCGTGATCGACCTGAGCCATCCGATCCGCACCGGGATGACGGTCTTCCCCGGCGACCCGGACGTGCGCGTGGAACCGGCCGTGACCATCGCCGAGGCCGGAGTCAGCGTCCTGAGCCTGGAGCTCGGCAGCCACACCGGCACGCACATCGACGCGCCCTCCCACACGGTCGAGGGCGGCGCGACGATCGACGCCGTCGACCTCGGCCGGCTGATCGGGACGGCGCGCGTGGTCGACGTGAGCGGCCTCCCGCCGCGAACGCGGATCGGCGTGGACGACGTGCGCGACGCGCTCCGGGAGGTCGAGCCGGGCGAGATCGTGATGTTCCGCACGGGCTGGTCGGCGCGGTTCGACGAGCCGGACTACGTCGACCACCCGTTCCTGGACGCCGGGATCGCCTCCGCCCTGCTCGACGCGGGCGTGACCGTGGTCGGCGTCGACGCGCTCAACCCGGACGAGACCGTGGCGGACGACCCGGCCCCAGCCCTGCCGTTCCACGACGTGTTCCTCGGCGCAAGCGGCCTCATCATCGAGAACCTGACCGGGCTCGACCGGGTCACGGCGCGCGCGCCGCGGTTCGTGGGGCTGCCGCTGCCGATCGCGGGAGGCGACGGAGCGCCGCTGCGGGCGGTCGTGGTCGAGGAGTAGCCGGCGGTCGGGACTCCTAGGATTGGTGGATGACCGACGACGCCGAGTCCGCCGAACGCACCGCGACGTGGATCGTGCTCGTCTACCGGGTGCCGTCCGAGCCGACCCGCCTGCGGGCCACGGTGTGGCGCCGGCTGAAGGCGCTGGGCGCGATCTACCTCCAGAACTCGGTCGCCGCGCTCCCCGACGACGTCGCGAGCGAGCGGGCGCTGCGCAAGCTGCGGCACGAGATCCTGGAGCTCGGCGGCACGGCCGCGCTGCTGCGCTCGGAGGTCCTCGCGGGCGAGGCCGGCATCGTCTCGGCGTTCCAGGACGCCCGCACCGACGAGTACGAGGAGATCATCGACCGCTGCCAGGGCTTCCTCCGCGAGCTGGAGAAGGAGTACACGGAGTCGCACTTCAGCTACGCCGAACTGGAGGAGAACGAGGTCGACCACACCAAGCTGGTCAACTGGCTGGAGAAGGTGCAGACCCGCGACCGCTTCGGAGCGCCGAAGCGTGCGGAGGCGGAGGAGGCCGTCGCGTCGTGCGCCGCTGCGCTGGAGGAGTACGCCGCGCGCGTGTACGCGGAGGAGCCGGAGGGGCACTGACCCCCCCCGTGCAGCGCCCCGGACTCAGCGCAGCGCCCGCCGGATGCCGTACGGGATCAGGATCAGCACCGCGAGCGGCATGACCACCCAGGCGCCCGCCCAGCCGCTGACCGCGAACGTGATCGCGAGCGCCACGGCCGTGCCCGCGGCGATCTGCCAGTCGTCGCCGACGATGAAGTCCCACCAGAACATCCCGAACGAGCGCAGTCCGCGGACGACCGCGTTCTGCCGCTGCGGCTGAGCGGCGGGAGAGGGAGCGGGCGCGGCTTCGGCCTCCACCTCGTGCCCGTGACCGTCGACGGCCGTCGTGACCAGGACCGGCGCGAGCTCGTCGCGACGGAGCTGCGCTGCCTTGCGGCGGCGGAGGACGGCGACGAGCAGCAGCGCGAACACCGCGACGGCGGGGATGATCACCAGCAGCGCGAGGTCGGAGCCCGGCCAGACCGCGCCGGCGCCCTCCGCGCCCCAGAACATCCCGAACGAGGTCAGCATCGCGCCGACCACGAACTTGAGGGTGTTCTCCGGGACGCGCGACAGCGGCGCGCGCACCGCCACGCCGATGAGGACCACCACGACGATGGCCGCGGCGGCGGCGAGGGAGGCCAGCCCGATCTGCTTCTGGTTCGCGCCGAAGGTGAGGACGATGAAGACGACCTCCAGCCCCTCCAGCAGCACGGCCTTGAACGACAGCGTGAAGGCGAACCAGTCGCTCACGCCGAGGCGGCTCTCCTTCCGAGCGGCGCGCGCCTCCGCCACCTCCCGCCGGTAGATGAGGTTCTCGTCGTGGAGGGGCTTGTACCCGCTCGCGCGCAGGACGGCCTTGCGGATCCACTGCATGCCGAAGACCAGCAGCAGACCGCCGACGACCAGCCGAAGGAAGCCGAGCGGGATGAGCGTGATCGCCGGGCCGACGACGGCCACGATGACGGCGAGCACGAGCACGCCGACCACCGTCCCGGTCAGCGCCGAACGCCAGTTGCGGGTGGCTCCGGCGGCGAGCACGATCGTGGTCGCCTCGACGGCTTCGACCAGGCACGCCAGGAAGACGGCGATGAACAGCGCGAGTGAGTTCACGGTGGTCCTTCCGAGGGGATACCTGGAAGTGTAACGGCTGTTAGATCGAATTTGTGACGAAATAACGACGAAGCCCCGCGGCGATCGGCCGCGGGGCTTCGGTGGACGTGTCGGCGCTAGGCCGCGACGCGGCGCCCGCTGCCGGCGAACACGCGCGCGGCGACGAGGTTCCAGAGCCCCGCGAACAGCAGCACTCCGGCGACGCCGTTGAGCACGCCGCCGATGACGTCGGTCCCGTAGTGGACGCCGACGTACAGGCGCGACCACATCACGACGGCGACGAAGATGGCGCCGACCGCGATGACGATCGTGCGGGCGAGCGCTCCGCGGCACACCATCGCGAGCGCGGTCACGAGGGCGGCGGCGAACACCACGTGCCCGCTCGGGTAGCTGAGAGTCGCCGGGTTCACGTGCAGCAGGTGGGTCAGCCCGGCGGTCGTCGGGCGCGGCTGGGCGACGACGGTCTTCACGACCAGCGTGGTCAGCCAGCCGAGGCCGGTGACGAGCACGGCGCCGAGGGCGAGCCGCCAGCCCTTGACGAACAGCAGGATCACGAACGTGATCACGAGGATGACCGCGACGATCGTCGGCCTGTCGAGCTGGTCCAGGAGCAGCGCGAGCTTGTCGAGGAGCGGCGAGTTCACCTTGTTGACCGCGGCGTCGAGCGCGTCGAAGCGCAGGGCCACGATCCACTTGGCGGCGAAGCCGAGCGCGAAGGTCAGGACGAACAGGACGACGGTCCAGACGATCCAGTGTCGGGGGATGCGGAGCTGGGCGGGCTTCACGAGACGGGGTCTCCTTTCGGGCGGACGTCTCAGTCAAGCACTGTTCGGCTCAGCAAGCTCTAAGAGAGTACGGAGAAACGTTGCGCGTCTCTCAGGCCGCGTTCCTGGCGACGCTCGCCGGGCGCGTGTTGACGACCTCCACACGGGAGTCGACGAACGTGTGCGCGCTCTCGCTGATGTGGTACTGCGTGTGCGACAGGCGCGCGTCGTGCGACCGCACCAGGTCGCGCGCGGCGGCCCGGCGGGAGCGGACGCCCGCCAGCGCGACCACCGCGCAGAGCAGCACGGCCACCGCGACCGCGGTCGCCACCGCGTCCGCGAGCAGCAGCCAGCCGGCCGGGAGGCGCGCCCCCGTCGCGAAGGCGGTGGCGACGGCGACCGCCACCAGCAGGGAACCCGAGACCAGGACGGTGCGGCGGGCGAGCGCCCACGGGGTCGAGGCGAGCAGCGCGGAGGCCGCGGCGATCTCCTTCTCCTGCTGGCGGCGGCGCTCCTTGGCCCAGTGCAGGTCGCGTTCGTGGCGGCGTGCGAGCCGTTGCGCGTCGTCGTGGGCGCGGTCGTACGAGGTGTGCTGGTTCACAGACGTGTCCTTCGGGTAGACGTGACTGTCCCGGGTGGGAGTGCGCGCGGGCGCGCGGCGCGGAGGCGCCGTGGGACGCGGAGGGCGTCGGGGCGCCCCGGGCTCAGTGGGTCGGCGTGCTGACGACGGTCGGCGTGCCGGAGGTCGCCGGGAAGGACGACACCGAGCCGAGCGTCGGCGCCGGCCCGAACGCGGGGGCGGAGACGACGGGCGCCGGAACGGGCGCGGGCGGCGGCGTCAGCGCGACGACGGGGGCGAGCGCGGGCGTGGAGGGCGTGGCTGGCGCTGCCGGGGAGGCGGGCGCGGCGTCAGCGTCGGCGGCGCGGCGTCCGCTCGGGGTGGGCAGCGACTCGGGAGCGCGGAGGCCGATGTCGGCGAGGGTGCTCTCGGTCCAGCCGGCCCGCTGCGCGAGCTGCCAGCCGGCGAGGTACTCGGCGATGGCCGTGTCCAGGTCGTTCAGCCGCTTGGCGAGGTCGCGGACCGCGTCGAGGCGGGCGGTGATCTCGGACTCGAGGAGCACGTGTGCGCGCTCCGCGGCCTTTTCGGGGTCGACAGTGGTACCGGATGTCGGGTTCATGGTACGTCCTTCAGCTTGCGTCGGGTCGGTGCGAAAGGCTGTAACTGTGACGCTTCGGTGCGTCATCGCCGAGCATAGCCAGAAAGACCGTTCTGTGGGTCATTTGGAGGACACGAATCTGTCCCCCAAATCGGGCGACACGGAGACGGCGTGTCGCGCGGCTCAGGGGCGCAGCAGGACCTTGCCGACGCGCCCGGAACGGGTGGCGACGTCCACGGCCTCCCGCACCTGGTCG
Source organism: Microbacterium sp. X-17 (assembly GCF_039615055.1). Taxonomy (NCBI): domain Bacteria; kingdom Bacillati; phylum Actinomycetota; class Actinomycetes; order Micrococcales; family Microbacteriaceae; genus Microbacterium; species Microbacterium sp. X-17. Next base: position 142,764 of record NZ_JBDHNI010000001.1, on the reverse strand, counting down.
AACCCGAAGACGGCCTCCACCGGCAGCGTGATCGCGCCCGTCGCGGCCGCGCGGATCAGCTCGCCGAAGAGCTCCGCGCGCTTGCCGGGCTCCATCGAGGAGCTCACCTTGCTGCCCCAGAAACCCTTGACCTGGATCTGCCGGAAGATCAGGTCGCCGGACGCCAGCCGCAGCGGCTCGCCCGCGGTGGAGCCGAACGACACGAGCGTGCCGCCGTCGGAGACGAGGCCGAGCAAGTCGCCGCTCGCCTCGCCGCCGACGGAGTCGACCGCGACCGCGATCGGCGCTCCGTCCGCGAGGGCGCGGACCCGGTCGCGCCAGCCGTCGGCGCCGGTCACGACCAGGTCCGGGATGCCCTGCGCCGCCAGCGCGTCGGCGTCGTGCTGCCGGCGCACCAGCCCGATGACCGTCTCGTCGCGGGTCGCCGCGAACTGCGCGAGCAGCCGCCCGACCGCGCCGTTCGCCGCGTTCTGCAGGATGACCTCCCCCGGCTTCACGTCGAGGTAGTCGAGCAGGCTGAGCGCGCTGAACGGCATGGCGACGAGCTGGGAGGCGTCCTCGTCGCTCAGCCCGTCCGGCACCGGGACGAGCGCCCCGGCCTGCGCGACGAAGGCCTCCGCCCAGACGCCGAAGGTGCCGCCGGTGACGACGCGCTGCCCGACGGTGAGCGCCGGGACGCCCTCGCCGACCGCGTCCACGACGCCGACCGCCTCCGTCCCGGAGCCGGCGGGGAGCGCGGGCTTGAAACCGTAGGTGCCGCGGATGGTCCACAGGTCGTGGTTGTGGATGGGCGAGAGGATGGTGCGCACGCGCACCTGCCCCGCCCCCGGTTCGGGGAGCGGCCGCTCCTCCACCTTCAGGACCCGTGCCGGGTCGCCGAACTCGTCCTGGACGATCGCGCGCATGGGCTCCATGCTAGGCGGCTCGCGGTCCGCCCCGCCAGGAGCGATCCGGTCGGGCTATACTTGCCGGGAACGTTCCCGGCACTGCTTCGGAACGTCGTCTACCGAAGGAGCCGACATGGACGATCCCGCGCTGATCCTCGGGCTCGCCGTCCGCGTCGTGGTCGCGATCGCGCTCGGCGCGGCCATCGGGCTGGAGCGGCAGTGGCGGCTCCGGACGGCCGGGATCCGCACCAACGCCCTCGTCGCCGCGGGCGCCGCGCTGTTCGTCATCGTCGGCTCCGTGGGCCTGACCGGCCCGGACGCCGACCCGACCCGGGTGGCGGCGCAGGTGGTCTCGGGCATCGGCTTCCTCGGGGCCGGGGTGATCCTCCGCGACGGCTTCAACATCCGCGGGCTGACCACGGCCGCGACGCTCTGGTGCGCCGCCGCGGTCGGCTCGCTCGCCGGCGCGGGCAGCCTGCTCATGGCCGTGGTCGGCGCGGCCGGCATCGTGGGGACGAACATCCTGCTGCGACCGATCAGCTCCCTCGTCAACCGCCGCACCCGGCGCTGGGCCGAGGATCCGGGGGACACCGAGGACGCCGAGCAGCTCGGCGATTTCACGCTGGAGGCCGAGACGACGGAGAAGAGCGAGTCCCGCGTCCGGGCGCTCGTCCTCCACGCCGTCGACCGGCCCGACCTGGTCCTGCACTCGGTGGACAGCACCCCCGGCCCGCACTCGCACGTGACGGTCGTCGCCCGGGTCAGCTCGGCCGATCCCGGGGTGCCCGGCGTCCTCGAACGCGCCGTGCAGCGGCTCAGCCTCGATCCGAAGGTGGTCGGCAGCCGCTGGTGGCCGACCGAGTCGGAGGACTAGAGCGCTCAGCGCACGGCGGCGACCGTCCCGCCCGGCACGAGCTCCCCGCGCATCAGGATCTGGCCTGGCTCGCCCGCGCCCTCCTCGATCGCGTCGATCATCAGCTCCACCGCGGCCCGGCCGATGTCCTCGATGGGCTGGCGGAACGTCGTCAGCTCCAGCAGGGAGGTCGTGAGCGGGCCGATCCCGTCGAACCCGGTCACCGAGAGCCGGGCCGGCACGTCGACACCCGCCGCCCGGCAGTACTCCATGACGGCGACCTGCGTGCGGTCGTTCGGGCACATGATCGCGGTGAGGTCCGGGAGGCCGACGAGGTCCGGCAGCACGTCCCGCACGTCCGCGTTGGTGGCGACCTCCCGCACGATCACGGTCGCGCCCGCGTCGCGGAGCCGGGCGATCATGGCCACGCCGCGCAGGTGCTGGCTGTACGAGTAAGCGCCGTCCACGAGGATCACCGCGACCGTGCGGTGCCCGAGCCCCAGGAGGTGGTCGGCGAGGCGCTCGCCGCCGTCGCGGTCGTCCACGCAGACACTGGAGAGCGCGGTCTCGCGGCGCCCGGCCGCGACCACCGGGAGGCGGTCCACGAACGGCAGCACCTGCTCGGACGGGAACCGCGCGGAGCAGACCAGGAGGCCGTCGACCTGCAGCGAGATCAGCGTCCGCAGCGCCGTGAGCGCGTTGTCGAGGGTCAGGTCGCCCGGGTTGGTCGCGGTGACGACGGCGTAGCCGAGCTCGGTCGCGCGCGTCTGCATCGCGACGTGCAGGTAGCCCGCGAACGGGTCGGTCACATCGTGCAGGACGACACCGAGGGTCCTGGTGCGCTCGGAGACGAGGCCGCGCGCCATCGCGTTGGCGACGTAGCCCAGCTGGTCGGCCGCCTCGATGACGCGCTGCCGCACGCCCTCGCTCACCTCGCCCTGGCCGAGCAGTGCACGGGAGACCGCGGACTTGGAGACGCCCGCCGCCTTCGCCACGTCGATGATCGTGGGTGGTCTGGTGCGCTCGCGTGGCACGTGGGCTCCCTGGGCGGCGAGGAGGGACGGGATAGGCGCCAGCCTATTCGCCGAGCGCCGCCTCCCGCACGCTCGCCGCGAGGTCGGGATGGTCGGCGAAGACCGCGGCGACCCCGCTGCGCATCACCGGCTCGAACAGGCGCCGCCAGTCGCCGGGTGCCCCGGGCGCCGAGCCGAGACGCGCGGAGGACGGCAGGAACTCGTTCTCGGGGCGCAGCGTCCAGCAGTACGTCTGCAGCCCCGCCGCCGCGGCCCGGTCCGCGATGTCGGTCGTGGCCGGCGCGCCCTCCCCGGTCGTCCGGAGCATCCGGGACAGGTCGACGCTGACCCCGGTGAGCCCGGCGGCGGCCAGCTGGACGAGGCCCGCGTCGGTCACGTCCTCGTCGTAGGTGCGTGCCTCCGACCCGGATCGGGCGACCCGGTCGGCCGGAGCGCCGTGCGCCTCCACGAGGTAGACCAGGTCGGCCTCGAGCCCGTGCGCGGCGAGCGAGAGCAGGACGTCCTGCTCGAAGCTCTCGACGGCCAGCGGCGCGCCCCGATCCCAGCCGGCCGCGGTCAGCTCGGCCAGGAACAGCTCGTCCAGCGGCAGCCCGAGCGACTCGAAGTAGGTCGCGTGCTTGAGCTCTGCGACGATCCCGAGCGCGCGGCCGTGCCGTTCGGAGGCGGCGGAGACGAGCGAGAGCAGGTCGCTCAGGCGCAGGATGCCGTGGCGTCCGTCGAACGTGGCGCTGAGCGGGCGGAGCACGTCCAGCCGTTCGACGCAGCGCAGCGTGGCGAGCTGCCGCCACGTGAAGTCCTCGGTGAACCACCCGTCGAGCACCGTGCCGTCGATCTCCTTCGTCGTGCGCAGCGCGGCGAACTCCGGCCGGGAGGCGACGTCGGTGGTGGTCGAGATCTCGGCGTCGTGGCGGAGGACCAGGACGCCGTCGCGGGTGGCGACGATGTCCGGCTCCACGGCGTCCGCGCCGAGCGCGAACGCCAGGTCGTAGGCGGCGGTCGTGTGCTCGGGCCGGTAGCCGCTGGCGCCGCGGTGGCCGATGATCGCCGGGGACGGGCCGCCGGGCGGCGCGATGCGGGGACGCGCGATCGACGCCGGAGTTCCACTCGCCTCGGCCTGCATCCACACACTCCCTGATCGCACGATCTGTTCACCCAGGCGTTACCCTGCGTCACCGGGAACGTTCCCGAATGCTCTGTAGGTTAGCAAACACCACCAGGGTCGCGCCGACGGCCTCCGCGTTGCGGAGCATCGTCCGCTCTGGTACTTTCCATCGAACCGGGAACGTTCCCGTAATGATGCGGGCAGGAGTGAGATGACACAGACGACAGCACCGGGGCGCCGCGCCCACAGCGGCATCCGGGCCGGCATCGGCCCGTGGATGCTGCTCCCCGCGGCGGTGCTCATCGCCGTCTTCCTCTACGGCCCGCTGGTCACCGGCGTGCGGCTCAGCCTGTTCGGCACCGACCTGTTCGGCGACCCGACCCGCTTCGTCGGGCTCCAGAACTACGCGCGGCTCCTCGGGCAGCCGTCGTTCTGGCAGGTCGTCGGCACCACGATCCTGATCGCCGGCCTGTCGATGACCATGTCCGTCGGCGTCGCGCTCTCGGCGGTCATCCTGTTGCGCAAGTGGATCCCGGGCCGCGGCGTCTTCCGCGTGGTCTTCTCGCTCCCGTTCGCGTTCTCCGCCGCGTCCGCGTCGGCGATCTTCTCCGGGATGTTCGCCCCGGCGGCCGGCGTGGTCAACCAGATCCTCGCGCACGTCGGGATCGGCGCCCTCCCCTGGTTGCAGCAACCGGGCTGGGCGATCTTCACCATCGCGCTGACCACGGCCTGGTACGAGCTCGGCTTCGCCTTCCTGGTCCTCGCCGCCGCGATGCGCACCCTCCCGCCGGAGGTCATCGAGGCCGCGGAGCTCGACGGCGCCTCCGGGATGCGGTTCGTGCGCTCGATGCTCATCCCGCTGCTCAGCCCGAGCCTGTTCTTCCTGCTCGTCACCCAGACCATCTCCGGACTGCAGACGTTCACCCAGGTGCGCATCCTCACCGGAGGCGGCCCGGCGGGGAGCACCACGACGCTGGTCTACCAGCTCTACATGTACGCGTTCGGGCAGGGCACGCCCGACTACGGCCGGGCCTCCGTGGTGGCCGTCATCCTCGTGCTGATCGTCGCGCTGATCACCTGGCTCCAGTTCCGCTTCATCAACAGGAGGGTCACCGCATGAGCGCCACCGGCTCCGTCCCCCGCACCGCGCGTCCGCACCTGCGCACCGCCGACCTCCCGCGTCCGCGCCGCCCGCGTCTGCGCGCCGCCGACCTCCCGCGCCTGCTCGTCCTGCTCGTGCTCGCCGTGCTGATCGCGTTCCCGGTCTACCTCACCTTCGTGAGCGGCTTCTTCCGCACCGGCTCGTTCGTCCGCAGCGGGCTCTTCCCGCCGCTCAGCGACTTCACTCTGGACAACTTCGCCGCGGCCCTCACCGCCATCCCGCTCGGGCAGCAGTACCTGACCAGCATCGTCGTGATGGTGCTTCAGACGCTGGGGCAGCTCGTCACCTCAGCCCTCGCGGCCTACGCGCTGGTGTTCCCGAAGTGGCGGGGACGCGGGATCGCCTTCGCGCTCGTGATCGCGACGCTCGCCATCCCCGGCGAGAGCCTGGTGGTGCCGAACTACCAGCTCGTCAGCAGCCTGGGGCTGCGGGACACCGTGTTCGGCATCATCATCCCGTACCTCGCGTTCGGCTACCCGATCTTCCTGCTCCGCCAGGCGTTTGCCTCACTGCCGCGGGAGATCTGGGAGGCGAGCAGGCTGGACGGCTGCGGCGACCTCCGCACGCTGCTCCTGGTCGTGCTGCCCGCCTGCCGCAGCCAGGTCACCACCGCGATCATGTGGAGCGCGCTGTTCGCCTGGAACGGCTTCTTCTGGCCGCTGATCATCACCGACAGCCCGGTGAACCGCACCGTGCAGGTCGGGCTCTCCCAGCTCGTGTCCTCGGAGTCCACGGCTCCGGCGGCCGTCTTCGCCGGCACGGCGCTCGTGCTCCTGCCGACCGTCATCCTCGTCATCGTCAGCCAGAGGTTCCTGCTCTCCGGCATGTCGCGTGGCGTCCTCCGCTGAACCCCCACCACCACCCAGAGAAAGTGAAGGCACCGCAATGAAGAGATCCGTCACCCTGGGAGCCGCCGCGCTCCTCCTGCTCTCGCTGGCCGGCTGCAGCGCCGGCGCCGACACGCACTCCACGCCGTCCGCGTCGGGCGCTCCCGGTCCGTCCGCTCTGGCGAACGCCAAGGGCGTCACCGAGATCAGCTTCTGGCACGGCCTCGGCGGCATCAACGCCCAGGCCCTCCAGTCGCTCATCGACGAGTTCAACACCGAGAACGCCGGGAAGATCAAGGTCGACACCAGCGCGCAGGGCTCCTACGCCGACCTCCTGGCCAAGTACACGGCGTCCCTGCGCGACAAGTCGACCCCGACCGTCACCCTCAGCAACGACATCTCCTCCGGCTTCCTCTACGACGTGAAGCGCAGCGTGTCCCCCGAGGCGATGGCCGCGGCCAACCCGGGCGACCTGAAGCTCGATCAGCTCGCGCCCGCCGGCAAGCGCTACTACAGCGTCGACGACAAGCTGGTCGCCGTCCCGATGAACATGTCCACGCCGCTGCTGTTCGTCAACACCGGGCTGCTTGAGAAGGCGGGCGTGGAGACCTCCTCGCTGAAGACGCTCGACGGCCTCGCCGCCGCCGCGACGAAGATCAAGGACGCGACCGGCGTCCCCGGCATCGCGGAGGCGTTCGACGACTGGTGGTTCGAGCAGCTCACCGCCACCAGCGGCAACCTGTACTGCACGCCCGAGAACGGCCGCGGCACGAAGAGCGCCGACAAGGTCAGCTTCCAGAAGCCGTCGCAGGTGAAGGCGTTCAGCACGATGGCCGGCATCTACAAGGCGGGCGCCGGACTCGACGTCGGCACAGACAACAACAACGCCGTCACCGCGTTCGCGGCCGGCAAGACCGCGATGATGTTCAACTCGTCCGCCGTCGCCGCCTCGGTCGCGAACAGCACCACGTTCCCGTACGTCGCCCTGCCGTTCCCGCTGTCCGCGCCCACCTCGAAGGCGGGCACCGTCGTCGGCGGCTCGGCCATGTGGCTGAGCAACCAGGCAACCCCGGCGCAGCAGGTCGCCGGCTGGAAGCTGATCTCCTTCCTCGCCTCCCCGGCCTCCCAAGCCAAGTTCAGCGAGGCGACCGGCTACGTCCCCGCCAACACCGCGCTGGAGAACTCCACCGCCCGCAAGGACTACCTGGCCTCCCACCCGGTCGCCCAAGTCGCGATCGACGAGGTCAAGAACGTCTCCGACGTCCCGGCCAGCCACGGCTGCTTCACCGGAGCCTTCAGCGCCATCCGGGCGGCGATGATCCCGCAGATGCAGGCCGCGTTCTCCGGCTCGAAGAGCATGGAGCAGGCGCTCGCCGACGCGACGACGGCGGCGAATCAGGCGATCTCCGACTACAAGACGCAGCTCGCGGGGGATTGACGGCGAGCGCGTGCACGGGAGGCGGGGTCCGGATGGGCTCCACCTCTCGTCGTCTCAGGCGCCGGCCGCCCCCGCGAACGCCCGCTCCAGCAGCCCGTCGTACTCCCGCTTCGCGGCGTCGTGCACGCGCGAGCCGTCCGCGGTGATGCCGACGAACAGCGCACGCCGGTCGTAGTCGCAGGTGCTGCGTTCGACCAGTCCGGCCTTGACCAGGCGGTCCACGATCCGGGAGAGCGCGCTCTGGGTCATCGGCGTGAGGTCGACCAGGTTGCGCATGGTGCACGACTCGTTCGCGTAGCCGGCGACGAGGTCGAGCACCTCGTACTCGCTGAGGCCGAGCTGGTGGCTCTGCTGGAGGGTGCGCTCCAGCTCCGCGGCGGTGTTCAGGTAGAGGCCCTGCAGCTCGCGCCAGCGGGCCGAGACGTCGACCGGTTCGTTCACGGAGGCAATGATACGCTCGGTTTCTTGCGAACTACATGAATGTGCATACTTTGCTGACACAATCTATTCCGTGTCATAGACTTGCGCTCGTGCTGAACTCCGACACCGCCTCCCGCCCCGCCGTCCGGCCCGCGCCGCCCTCGGGGTCCGCCGCCTCGTTCCGCTGGAGCCGGGCCCGCTGGCTGCTGCTCTTCGCCACCTGCATCGTCATCGCCCTCGACGGCCTGGACGTCTCGATGGTCGGCGTCGCCCTCCCCTCGATCGGCAAGGAACTCGGCCTCCAGCCGGGCGCGCTGCAGTGGATCGTGTCGGGCTACGTGCTCGGCTACGGCAGCCTCCTGCTGCTCGGCGGGCGCCTGGCCGACCTCCTCGGCCGCCGCACGGTGCTCCTCGTCGCGCTGAGCGTCTTCACCGTCGCCTCCCTCGCCGGCGGCCTCTCCATGGACGCCGGCCTCCTCATCGCCAGCCGGTTCGTCAAGGGCGTCGCGGCCGCCTTCACCGCGCCCGCCGCGTTCTCGCTGATCACGACCAACTTCGAGGAGGGGCCGCAGCGCAACAAGGCCATCTCCATCTTCACGACGTTCGCGGCGAGCGGCTTCTCGCTCGGGCTGATCATGAGCGGCCTGATGACGTCGCTGAGCTGGCGCTGGACATTCCTGTTCTCCGTCCCGCTCGCCGTCCTCGCGCTGGTGCTCGGCTTCCTCTTCGTCCCCAAGGACGCCCGCGAGAAGGGCGCCGGTCACGACGTGGTCGGCGCGATCCTGCTGGCGGCCGGGATGCTGCTCCTCGTCTACACGGTGGTCTCCGCGCCCGGCGCCGGCTGGGGGTCGCTCCCGACCGTGCTCGGCTTCGTCATCGCCGGGGCGCTGCTCGCCGCCTTCGTGATCCTGGAGCTGCGGGTGCGGCATCCGCTCATCCGGTTCGGGATCTTCCGGGTCGCCTCCGTGCTGCGGGCGAACCTCACCGCCATCACCCTGTTCGGCTCGTACGTGTCGTTCCAGTTCGTGCTCACGCTCTACCTGCAGGACGTCCTCGGCTGGTCGCCCCTCGGCATGGCGCTCGCGCTGCTGCCGACCGGCCTGGTGGTCGTCGCGAGCGCGCCGTTCACCGACCGCCTGATCGACCGCTTCGGGCCGACCGTGCTGATCATCGTCGGCCTGGGCTCGCTCTCCGCCGGCTACCTGCTTTTCCTCCGGCTCGGCACCGCTCCGGTCTACTGGCTCGACGTGCTGCCGCCGGTGGTGCTGCTCGGCGTCGGCTTCGGGATCGGCTTCCCGTCGATCCAGGTGCAGGCGACGACGGGCGTCCACGACGACGAGCAGGGCCTCGCTGCCGGACTCGTGCAGACCAGCGCCCAGGTCGGCGGCGCGCTCGCGCTGGCGGTCACGACCGCGCTGATCGCGGGAGGCTCCGCGCCCGCGACGGGAGGCCAGGCCGGCCTGGCCGAGCAGCTGGCGCACTACCGGCCTGGGCTCTACCTGAGCGCGGGGCTCGCGCTCACCGGCCTCCTGATCGCCGCGCTCCCGCGGCGCCGCCGCCCCCAGCCCTGACCCCGAGAACTCCCACACGCACGAACTCCACACGCGCGAGGGGCACGTCGTTGTCACTTCCGAGCCTCCGAAACGACAACGACGTGCCCTTCGATGCTGGTCAGGGCTGGTCGACGGGACCCGACAGCGCGGGCGGCGCCTCCCGGAACAGCCGCGTCCGCCACAGCAGGTAGCCAAGCCCGAGCGCGACCCACACCCCGCCGACGACCATCGCGCTCGGCTCCAGGCTGAACCACAGCGCGACGTTGACCGCCACCCCGAGCGCGGGCAGCACCACGAATCCGAGCGCCTGCCGCCACCCGCGCCGCTTCACGAACCGCACGTACGTGAAGATCACCGACAGGTTGACGAAGATGAACGCCACGAACGCGCCGAAGTTGATGAGGGAGGCCGCGCGGCTGAGGTCGAGGAACACCGCCGAGCACGCGAGCGCCGCGATCAGCAGTACGTTGCCGGCCGGGACGCCCGCCCTGTTGAGCCGCCCGAAGAACCGTCGCGGCAGCGCGCCGTCGCGCCCCATCGCGAACAGGAGCCGCGCCGCGCTCATCTGCTGCGTGATCCCGCAGCCCAGCACCGCCACCATGTAGCCGCCGATGAAGAGCGCCTGGAACGCCGCGCCACCGATGTACTTCGCGATCTCCGGCGACGCGCCCACGATGTTGCCGACCGTCGACACGTCCGGGAACAGCACCTGCATCACGTAAGTGACGCTCACGAAGAACAGCCCGGCGACTCCCACGATGATCAGGATGGCGCGCGGGATGTCGCGCCGCGGGTGCTCGGCCTCCTCCGCCAGCGTGCTGACGGCGTCGAAGCCGAGGAACGACAGCGCCAGGATCGCCGCGCCCGACGCGATCGCGCCCGCGTCGATTCCCGGCGAGAAGAACGGCGCGACCGAGAAGTGCGCGCCGTTCGCGCCCTCCACGATGTTCTTGATCGTGAGCCCGACGAACGCGACGGCGACGACGACCTGGATGACGACCAGGATCACGTTGACCTTCGCCGCGATCCGCACGCCGATCAGGTTCAGCGCCGTGCAGACGACGATGGTGGAGAGGATCCACACCCACGACGGCACCTCCGGGAACGCCGCCGTCATGTAGATGGCGGAGAGCAGCGCGTTGATCATCGGCAGCAGCAGATAGTCGAGCGTCGCCGCCCAGCCGACGAGGAACCCGAGGTGCGGGTTGATCGCCTCGCGGGTGTACGTGTACGCCGATCCGGCGCGCGGGTAGAAGCGGACCATCTTGGCGTAGCTGAGCGCGGTGATGAGCACGGCGACGAGCACCAGGAGGTACGACAGCGGGACGTGCCCGTGCGTGAGGTCGGCGACGATCCCGAAGGTGTCGAAGACCGCGAGCGGCGCCATGTAGGCGAGGCCGAGGAAGACGATGTGGCGGAGGGTGAGGCTGCGACGGAGGCCGGCGGCCTGGAGGTCGTCGGCGGTCTCGGCGGAGCGGGCGGGGGAGATGGCGGGGTCGAGCTGGGACATCGGGTGGATCCTTTCGCTGCGATGGGAGAGGAACGGGATGGTGAAAGAGGCCCGGGCTAGTGCGCCGCCGAGCAGTGCGAGAGCGCCCCGAACTGCTCCGGCGCGGGCGCGTCCCGGTCGGCGTCGTGCACGACCTCGCCTCCGACCACCGTCAGCGCCGCCCGCTGGTCGAGCAGCGCCGCCGGATCGCCCTCGTGCTCGTAGAGGTCCGCCGACCACGCGACCACATCGGCGCGCGCCCCCACGCGCAGGATGCCGAGGTCGCCCTCCGCGTGCCACGCCCACGCCCCCTCGCGGGTGTAGCCGCGGATCGCGTCGTCCAGGCCGATCCGCTCGGCGGGCGTCCAGGCGTGGCGGCCGTCGAGCCCCGCGCGGGTGAGGGCCGAGTAGAAGCCGACGAGCGGATCCATCTCCCCCACCTGCCAGTCGCTGGACAGCGCCACGTGCGCGCCCGACTCCAGGAGCGAGCGCAGCCGCCAGGCGCGGTCCCAGCGCTGCTCGCCGACGTTCTCCATCCAGGTGCCCGCGACGAGGTCGGGCGAGCAGTGCCGCGGCTGCATCGCGGCCGTGACGCCGAGCGCGGCGAAGCGGGGGAGGTCGTCGGGGTGCAGGCATTCGACGTGCACGATCCCGTGCCGCCGGTCGCGGGTGCCGTTGGTCCGCGCGGCGGCCTCGATCGCGTCGAGGGCGAGGCGGATGCCGCCGTCCCCGGTCGCGTGCGTGTGGGTCTGGAAACCGAGCCGGTCGAGCTCGGTGACGATGCGGGTCAGCTCGCCGACCGGGGCGGACGGGTGGCCGCGGTGGCCGGGACGGTTCGCGTAGTCGTCGAGCATCCACGCGGTGTGCGGCTCGATCACGTCGTCGGCGTAGAGCTTCACCGGGCCGAAGCGCAGCCGCTCGTCGGTCGTCGCGCCGTCCACGGCCTCCCGCAGTTCGCGGCGGAACGCAGCGTCCGCGTCGATCGGGTGGAACAGCGCCGCGATCACCCGCGAGCTGAGCAGCCCGCGCTCGCGCGCCCGGTCGAGGAGGCCGACCTCCGCGAGCGGGACCTGCGGCTCGACCACGGTCGTGATCCCCGACGCGGTGGCGAGGGCGAGGCTGCCGAGCAGACGGCGGTAGCGGCGCTCGGGCGAGTACAGCGGGATGTCGCGCTGGAGGCCGGCGAGCCCCACCGTCGTCATGGCGCTCGTGTAGAAGTCGGTCACCCAGCCGGTCGGCCGCCCGTCGGCATCCCGCTCCGGACGGCCCCACGGGATGTCGCCGCCGCCCGCGATGCCGAGCGCGCGCAGGGCGGCGTCGTTGAGCCAGACCGAGTGCTGGTCGTAGGTGGTGACGAACACCGGCCGGTCGGTGAGCCCAGCGAGGTCGGCAGCGTTCGGACGGCGGCCCGGCACGATCGAGTAGACCGCGTTCTCGGCGCAGATCCAGTCGAGGTCGGGCCGGCGCCCGGCGAGGTCGCGGATGCGGCGGCGCACCTCGTCGAGCGTCTCGGCGCCCTCCAGGCTCACCGCGTCGGGGTCGAAGCCGAGCAGGAGGTGGTTGTGGCTGTCGATGATGCCGGGCGTCACGAGGCTACCGCCGAGGTGACGGGTCTCGCGCGCGGCGGGAGCCTCCGCGGCCGGGCCGACGTAGCTGATCCGGCCGTCCGTCACGCCCACGGCCTCGGCCCACGGCTGCGCGTCGTCGAAGGTCCTGACCCGGGCTCCGGTGAGGAGGAGGTCGGCGGTCTGAAGTGCGGTCACGGCGGTCCCATCGACGGTGAGGAGAATTCTTTGACACTTGCGTCAAAGAATTCCACGAGTGTGCCACGCCTCCGCGAAAGGTGTCAAGCGGGCCGGCCCGCCGCGCGCCGGTAGGGTCGACTCATGGCGAGGCCGAAGAAGCAGGATGAGCGCCGCGCCGACCTCATCGAGGCGGCGCTCAGCGCGGTCGGCGAGCGCGGCCTCCGCTCGCTCTCCCTGGCCGACGTGGCGGCGAAGGCGGGACTCACGCGCGGCGCGATCCTCTACTACTACGAGGACCTCGACCAGCTGCTGGTGGAGGCCCACCGCGCGGGCCTGGAACGGTTCTGCGACCACCGGGACGCCGTGGTCGCCGGCATCCCCGAGCCGCAGCTGCAGCTCGCCGCCGCCATCCGGGAGGGCCTGCCGAGCGGCCCGGACGACGCCCTGATGCGCCTGCTCTACGAGTTCGACGTGCTCGCCGGCACCTCCACGCTGCACGACGAGCTGGTCGAGCGGATGTACCTGCGCCAGCTCGCGACCTACACCGGCATCCTGGAGCGCGGGGCCGCGGCGGGCGTCTTCACGCCGATGCTCCCCGTCGAGACGCTGGCCATGAACCTGGTCGCCCTGGAGGACGCCTACGGCCTCCACATCGTCGCGGGCAACAGCCTGATCACGGTCGCGAGCGCCGAGGCCGCAATGCGCGCCGCGGCGTCGGCCTTCGGCGCCCCCACAACCCTCCACCCGCCGAGGGGCACGTAAACGCCCCTAAAACCGCGTTTTAGGGGCGTTTACGTGCCCCTCGATCAGCCTTCGGATGCGCTGGACCAGTTCCGTGGGCCTGTGGACGTCGTCCGCGGTGACGCGGATCATCCGCCAGCCGAGGTCCTCCACCCGTTCGCGTCGACGGATGTCCTTGCGCCAGGTCTGCCGGTCGACGCGGTGGATGTCGCCCTCGTACTCCAGAGCGATGCGCTCACGCGGATAGGCCAGATCGATCCGGGCGACGAACATGCCCGAGTCGTCCCGGAGCTCGTGATTGAGCAACGGGATCGGCAGCCCCGCATCCGCCAGGACCAGACGGAGCCGCGACTCACCCGGAGACTCCGAACCCGTCCGGATGGACTCGAGCGCCTCCTTGGCACGTGCGACGCCCCGGCGCCCGGGCGACGCCGCGATCGCCCGGGCCAGGGCGAGCCGGTCGGTGAGCGGTTCGTCACCGCCGACGAGGAAGTCACCGACCACGACCAGCGCATCCCGATGGAGCAGCTGCGCGAGGTCGAGCCAGGTCTGCTCCGGTGTGGTCACCGGGAGGTCGCCGATGGTCCACGTCTCCCATCGTGTGAGCTTGTGTCCGGCGAAGCCACCGATCGTCGGGGCACGGCCGGGGGCTCGCACACTCACATGGATGCGCTCGTCCACGCGCGGCAGTGGAGCCCCGTAGAGCGTCGCCGCGGTCGTATGGCTGAAGGCGAAGTCGAGTCCGCGGTGCAGAGCGTAGGCGCGACAGCGGGCGACGAGGCCGTCCGCCTGCGGCGTCAACCGTGTCCCGCGCAGCGGCGTGATCAGATCGGGCGCACGCAGGCGCTTGCGGCTCACCCCTCGCTCGGTCGCACGCGCGACGGTGAACGCGGAGTCCTGGAGCGCCGCAGGAAGTGCGGCCCGCTGTCGTGGCATGCCCGCCACCCTGCCAGAAGAAGCCCCCGCTCCCCCGACTTATCCACAGCCCGCCCCGTCGAGGGGCGCGTAAACGCCCCTAAAACCGTGTTTTAGGGGCGTTTACGTGCCCTTCGGCGGCAGGGTTACGCGGGTGGGGCGGTGCTCGCGCGGCGGATGAGGCGCGTCGGGAGGCGGATGTGCGTCGGGTCCGGCTCCTCCCCCGCCATCAGCGCCACCACCAGTTCGGCCGCCGCGGCCCCCAGCCGCCCCATCGGCTGCCGGATCGTCGTCAGCGGGGTGGAGAACCGGGACGCCTCCGGGATGTCGTCGAAGCCGACCACCGACAGGTCGCGCGGCACCTCCAGGCCGAGCTCGTGCGCCACCTCGATGACCACGATCGCGGACAGGTCGTTGGCGGCGAAGATCGCGCTGGGCCGCTCGGGCGCGGCGAGCAGGCGGCGGGCGGCCTCCCGCGCGCTCTCCTGCTCGTAGTTGCCGACGCCGACGATCGACGGGTCGAAGGGGATGCCGGCCTCCGTGAGGGCGCGCCGGTAGCCGGCGGCGCGGGCGGCCGACGAGCGCAGGTCCGGCCGGCCGGCGACGAAGCCAATTCGGCGGTGGCCGAGCCCGATCAGGAAGTCGACGGCGCTGCGGGCGCCGCCGAAGCTGTCCGACTCCACGGTCGGGAGGTCGGCGCGGCCGGTGTGCGGGTCGACGGCCACGATCGGGACGTCCGCGTTCGCGTTGACCACGGTCGGCGTCACCATGATGACGCCGTCGATGAGCGTCCCGCTCAGCCGGCTGAGCGAGCGCCGCTCCCAGCCCTCGGCGGCGACCTGTCGCGAGCCGCTGTAGGCCAGGAGGTCGTAGCGGGAGTCCGCGAGCGCCGCGCCGACGCCCTTCAGCACCTCCGCGCTGAACGGCTCGAAGTCGGCCACGAGCACGCCGATCACGCCGGTCTGGCGCGACCGCATGCTCGACGCGACGAGGCTCGACTCGTAGCCGAGCTCCTCCACGACCTGGAGGACGCGCTCGGCGGTGTGGGACGCGACGCCGTAGCGGCCGTTGACGGCTTTGGACACCGTCGCCGCAGACACTCCGGCGGCTTCTGCCACATCATTGATGGTTGGACGACGTCCCATGACCGAGCAGCATAGCAATCTCGAAAAGGATTTCGAAAAGGATTTCGAAAACGTTTGACACCTTCCGAAACGCCTTGCGACACTGACGTGGTCCGGTCAGCCTCCCGGACCCGACGAGTTCGTGATCCGGCCACAGGTGAGAGGCTTCGCCCCGGCCGACACCCCAGCGAACTCATGTCACGGGCATCGACGGAACCGTGGATGCCGCTCAACGAAGAGAACAGGTTGGAATCACATGAAAGCCAAGAAGCTCCTCATGGGAGCAGCTGTCCTGGCAGCCGGCACGATCGCCCTGAGCGCGTGCAGCGGGACCTCGGACAGCTCGAACAGCAGCAGCAAAGTCACAATGTCGCTGTGGCAGAACTCCACCACGGGCCCCGGCCAGCAGTACTGGAAGGACGCGATCGCGGCCTTCGAGAAGGCCAACCCGAACGTCACCATCAAGATGCAGTCGATCCAGAACGAGGACCTCGACGGCAAGCTGCAGACGGCGCTCAACTCCGGTGACGCGCCCGACATCTTCCTGCAGCGCGGCGGCGGCAAGATGGCCGCGATGGTGCAGGCGGGCCAGCTCATGGACCTCACCGACAAGGTCTCCTCCGACACCAAGAAGGTCATCTCCTCCGGCTCCTTCAAGGCCGAGACCTACCAGAACAAGGTCTACGCCATGCCGCTCTCGGTCCTCCCGGGCGGCCTGTTCTACAGCCAGGACCTCTTCAAGGCGGCAGGGATCACCGAGGCTCCCAAGACCATCGACGACCTCAGCGCCGACGTCCAGAAGCTGAAGGCCACCGGCGTCTCGCCGATCGCTCTCGGCGCCAAGGACGCCTGGCCCGCCGCGCACTGGTTCTACTGGTTCGCGCTCCGCGAGTGCTCCGGCTCCACGATGGAGAAGACGGCCGACTCGAAGAGCTTCAGCGACGGCTGCTGGCTGAAGGCCGCCGAGGACCTGCAGAACTTCGCGGGCCAGAAGCCGTTCAACGACGGCTTCCTGACCACCTCGGCCCAGCAGGGCGCGGGCTCGTCCGCCGGTCTGGTCGCGAACCACAAGGCCGCGATGGAGCTCATGGGCGCGTGGGACCCGGGCGTGATCGCCTCCCTCACCCCCGACCAGAAGCCCCTGGCCGACCTCGGCTTCTACCCGTTCCCCGAGCTCTCCAGCGCGGGCAAGGGTGAGCCCGGCTCGATCATGGGTGGCGTCGACGGCTACTCCTGCTCGGTGAAGGCACCGAAGCAGTGCGCCGACTTCCTCAACTTCATCGCGACGACCCCGCAGCAGATCGCCTACTACAAGGCGTTCAACTCGCCGCCGGTCAACACCGACGCGCAGAAGGAGGTCACCGAGCCCTACCTGAAGGACGTCCTCGCCGCCTACAACAAGGCCCCCTACGTCTCGCAGTGGCTGGACACGGTCCTCGGCCAGAACATCGGCAACGCGCTGAACGTGGCCGTGGTCGACATGCTCGCCGGCAAGACCGACGCCAAGGGCATGATCCAGGCCGCGAACGACGCCGCCAAGAAGGGCTGAGAGGCCTCACCGTGAGCAACACCCGCGAGTCAACCTCGACCGAGCACGTGTCGACGGCGGATCTCGCGCAGCACGACGGGAGCGGCGCCACCGCGTCGCTCCCGTCGCAGCCGCGCCGCCGCCGCGGCGCAGGCTGGGGCCTCCGCGCCGAGATCGCCCTCCTGGCCGGCCCCGCCGTCATCGTCTTCCTGGCCTTCGTGATCTTCCCGGTCGCGATGGCCGCCTATTACGGATTCTTCCGCTGGGCGGGCTACGGACCGCCCACCGACTTCGTCGGCCTCCAGAACTACGTCGTCATCCTGACCGACCCCGCGTTCCTGGCGGCCCTCGGGCACAACGCCTTCATCGTGGTGGCGTCCATCGTCATCCAGGGCCCGATCGCCATCCTGCTCGCCCTCCTCCTCAACAGGAAGATGAAGGGCCAGTCGATCATCCGCGTGCTGATCTTCGTGCCCTACGTGATCTCCGAGGTCGTGGTCGGCACCGGCTGGAGCCTGATGCTCGCCACCAACGGCGCGCTCAACGGCTTCCTGCACAACGTCGGCCTCGGCTCCTGGGCGCACGACTGGCTGTCCGACCCGAACATCGCCATCTGGACCCTGATGGCCATCCTGACCTGGAAGTACGTCGGCTTCGCCGTCATCCTCTTCCTCGCCGGCCTGCAGGGCATCCCGGAGGAGCTCTACGAGGCGGCCGCCCTCGACGGCGCGTCGTTCTGGCAGATCCAGCGCAGGATCACCCTGCCGCTGCTCGGCCCGACGCTGCGGATCTGGGCGTTCCTCTCGATCATCGGCGCCCTCCAGCTCTTCGACCTCGTCTACATCATCTGGGGCCAGTACGTGGCGTCCACCGCCGGCACCTCGACGATGGCGACGTACATGGTCGCCAACGGCCGCAACGCCGGCAACTACGGCTACGGCAACGCAGTCGCCGTCGTGATCTTCCTCATCTCCATGATCGTCGCCCTGATCTACCAGCGCTTCGTCCTCCGCCGCGACACCGCAGGCGCCGTGACCACCGCCAAGAAGTCGGGTCGCACGAAGGGCCGCCGTGGCGCGGCCGCGACAGAAAGGACGGCGTGATGACCGCCCTCACCGTCTCCTCCCGCGCCTCGCGCCGCGCCGCGCGGAAGAGCCTGCCCTGGGGCTCTCCCGCGGTCTACTTCATCGCGCTGATCGTGATCGCGCTGATGATCGTGCCGATCGCGTACATCATCATCGGCGGCTTCCGCACCAACTCCCAGATCACGGTCGACCCGGCGGGCTTCCCGAACCCGTGGAACCCCGCGAACTACCTGGAGGTGCTCACCGGCGGCGTCTTCTGGGGCCAGGTGCTCAACTCGACGATCACCGCCCTGGTGACGACGGTCGGCGCGGTCGGGCTCGGGCTCATGGCCAGCTACGTGCTCGCCCGCTACCCGTTCCGCGGTAGCGGCGCCCTCTACGCGCTGTTCGCCGCCGGCCTGATGTTCCCGATCACCGTCGCGATCACGCCGCTCTACATCGTGGTGCGCAACCTCGGCCTGATGAACTCGCTCGCGGGCGTCATCATCCCGCAGATCGCGTTCGCGCTGCCGACGACCGTCATCATCCTGGTGCCGTTCCTGCGCGCGATCCCCGACGAGATCCAGGAGGCCGCGTTCATCGACGGCTGCAGCCGGCTCGGCTTCTTCTTCCGGATGGTGCTGCGGCTCTCGCTGCCCGGCGTCATCACCGTCGGCATCCTGGCCTTCATCGGAAGCTGGAACAGCTACCTGCTGCCGCTGTTCATCCTCAACGACCAGGCGACGTTCACGCTGCCCCTCGGCGTCCAGGCGTTCTCGTCGCAGTACGCGACGGACACCTCCAAGGTGCTGGCCTTCACCTCCCTCTCGATGATCCCCGCCCTGATCTTCTTCAGCCTGTTCGAGCGCCGCATCGTCGGCGGTCTCACCGGCGCGGTCAAGGGCTGACCCGGGCGCCTGCCCACGAACCCACACGTCTGCAGGAAAGAAGCATGACTACACCTGACAACCTCCCCACCGTCTCCGAGCGCGTGCGCGACCTGCACGCCCGGATGACCCTCGACGAGAAGCTCGCGCAGATCGTCGGCTACTGGGTCGACAAGGGCGACGACAACGTCGCCCCGCTCGACGGGGAGATGACCACCGGACAGAGCTACGACGACGCCACCGCGCAGGGCATCGGCCACCTCACCCGCGTCTACGGCACGCGCCCCGTCGACCCCGTGGAGCGCGCCTCCTGGCTGTGGTCGGAGCAGCGCAGGCTGCGCGAGCAGACCCGCTTGGGCATCCCGGCGCTCGTGCACGAGGAGTGCCTGACCGGGCTGGCGGCGTGGAAGGCCGCGACCTTCCCGACCCCGCTCGCCTGGGGCGCGGCCTTCGACCCGGAGCTGGTGGAGGAGATGGGCGCCGCGATCGGCGCCTCGATGCGCGAGCTCGGCATCCACCAGGGCCTCGCGCCGGTGCTCGACGTCATCCGCGACCCGCGCTGGGGCCGAGTGGACGAGTGCATCGCGGAGGACCCGTACGTGGTCGGGACGATCGGCACCGCGTACGTCCGCGGCCTCCAGTCGTCGGGCGTGCACGCCACGCTCAAGCACTTCGTCGGCTACTCGGCGTCCCAGGCCGGGCGCAACCACGCGCCGGTGCACGCCGGGACGCGCGAGATCCGGGACGTGCTGCTGCCTCCGTTCGAGATGGCGGTCCGCGACGGCGGCGTGCGCTCGGTGATGAACTCCTACGCGGAGATCGACGGCGTACCCGTCGCCGCGAACCCGGAGTACCTCACCGGCGTGCTGCGCGACGAGTGGGGCTTCGACGGGACGGTCGTGGCCGACTACTTCGCCGTGGCGTTCCTGCACACCATGCACCGCGTCGCGGCCGACCGCGGCGAGGCGGCCGAGCTGGCCCTCGCCGCCGGCATCGACGTCGAGCTGCCCACGGGCGACGCGTTCCTCGCGCCGCTGGCCGAGCGCATCCGCGCCGGGCTCGCGGACGAGGCGCTGGTCGACCGCGCCGTGCTGCGCCTGCTCGCGCAGAAGGAGGAGCTCGGCCTGCTGGACGAGACCTTCGACACGCCGCCGGCCTCCGTCGACCTCGACTCCCCCGAGCACCGCGCGCTCGCGCTGCGGCTGGCCGAGGAGTCGCTGGTGCTGCTGACCAACGACGGAGCCCTCCCGCTGGAGGGCGACCGCGCCGCCGCCCGGATCGCCGTCGTCGGCCCCAACTCGGACGCCGCCGAGGCGCTGATGGGCTGCTACTCCTTCGCCAACCACGTGCTCGCCCACCACCCGGAGGTGCCGCTCGGCTTCGAGCTCCCGTCGGTGCTGGAGGCGCTGCGCGAGGAGTTCCCGTCCGCCGAGCTGGTCCACGCCCGCGGCTGCGACGTGGAGGGCGACGACCGCTCCGGCATCGTCACCGCGGTGAGCGCCGCGGCCGACGCGGATGTGGCCGTGGTCGTCGTCGGCGACCGCGCGGGCCTGTTCGGCCGCGGCACGGTCGGCGAGGGCAACGACGTCGAGAGCCTGGAGCTGCCCGGCGTGCAGCGCGAGCTCGTGGAGGCCGTCGTCCGCACCGGGACGCCGACCGTCGTCATCGTGCTCTCCGGCCGCCCGTACGCGATCGACTGGGCCATCTCCGGACCGGACGCCCCCGCCGCGGTGCTGCAGGCGTTCTTCCCCGGCGAGGAGGGCGGCCGCGCCATCGCCGCCGTGCTCTCCGGCCGCGTCGCCCCCACCGGCCACCTCCCGGTGTCGCTGCCGCGGTCGGCCGGCGCCCAGCCGTTCTCGTACCTGCACCCGCTGCTCGGCGGACCCTCGGACGTGACCAGCGCCGACAGCACGCCGATCCTCCCGTTCGGTCACGGTCTCAGCTACACGACCTTCGAGCGCACGGGCCTGGAGGCCGACACGGCCGTGGCCGCCGGCGGCGAGTTCGAGGTGCGCGTGACGGTCCGCAACAGCGGCGAGCGCGCAGGCGCCGACCTGGTGCAGCTCTACGCGCGCGACGTGTTCGCGAGCGTGACCCGCCCGGTCGCGCAGCTGCTCGGCTACGCGCGCGTGGCGCTGGAGCCGGGCGAGGAGGCCGAGGTCACCTTCCAGGTGCCGACCGCGCGCCTGGCGTTCACCGGCCTGGACGGCGTCCGCATCGTGGAGCCCGGCGACGTCGAGCTCTGGGTGGGTCCCGACTGCGCCACCCGCGAGACCGAGACGGGCATCGTCCTCACCGGTCCGACGCACGCGGTCACCCCGGCCGACGCCCGCCTCGTCCGCGCCACCGTCACCACCCCGGCCACCGCACCCCTCCCCTAACCCGGAAACCCCCACACCATCCATCGAGGGGCACGTCGTTGTCACTTCCGACCCCGGAAAGTGACAACGACGTGCCCCTCGGCGTGTGAGAGAACTATGCTCGGCGCCGGGAGGCCCACCATGTCCAATCTCGTCGTCCATTTCGAAATCCACGCCGTCGAGCCGCAGCGCCTGATGGACTACTACACCGGTCTGCTCGGCTGGTCCTTCACCCGGTTCGGCGAGATGCCGTACTGGGCGATCGACACCGGCGAGGGAGCGATAGCCATGGGGGCGGCCGGCAACGGGATCAACGGCGGCCTCACCCAGCGGATGGGCCCGGCGCCCGCGCTGGACGCACCGATCTCCGGCGCGAACATCGTGGTCGGCATCGACGGCAACGTGGACGAGCTCTACCAGCGCGGGCTCGACCTCGGCGGCACGGAGGCGCTGCCTCCCGACGACATGCCCTCGATCGGCCGGGTCGCGTACCTGCGCGACCCCGAGGGCAACGTGTTCGGGATGATCTCGCCGGTGCTCTCCGACGGCACCGACGTCACCTCCTTCATCGCGAGCTGACGCCCGCCTCCGACTCCTTCCGCCGGGCTGCGGGCCGCGGGTAGGGTGCCGGTGTGGGCGGGGCGCGCCCGGGGAAGGAAGCGACGATGGCGGACCTCTCGGGGCGCAGGGCGCTCATCACCGGAGGCGCGAGCGGCATCGGCCTGGCGTGCGCGGAGTCGTTCGCCGCGGCGGGTGCGCACGTCACCGTCGCGGACGTGAACGGCGACGCCGCGCGAGCGACGGCCGACCGGCTCGGCGGCGAGGCGTGGGAGGTCGACCTCTCGGACACCGCGGCGCTCGGCGACCTCCGGCTCGACACCGATATCCTCGTCAACAACGCCGGCCTCCAGCACGTCCGACCGATCCCCGAGTTCGAGCCGGAGAGCTTCGCACTCATCCTGCGGGTCATGCTGGAGGCGCCGTTCCTCCTCATCCGCGCCGCACTGCCCGGGATGTACGAGCGGGGCTTCGGCCGCGTCATCAACATCTCCAGCGTGCACGGCCTGCGCGCATCCGAGTTCAAGTCGGCCTACGTCGCCGCCAAGCACGGCCTGGAGGGCCTGTCTAAGGTGACCGCGCTGGAGGGCGCCGCGCACGGTGTGACCTCCAACTGCATCGAGCCGAGCTACGTCCGGACGCCGCTGGTCGAGAAGCAGATCGCCGACCAGGCGCGGCTGCACGGCATCCCCGAGGACGAGGTGGTGGAGAGGATCATGCTCACAGAGCCCGCGATCAAGAGCCTGGTGGAGCCCGAGGAGGTCGCCGGGCTCGCGCTCTGGCTGGCCGGGGAGGGGTCGCGGATGGTCACCGGCGCCAGTTACACGATCGACGGCGGCTGGAGCGCGAAATGACGGCGTTCACCCCGGCCACGCCGTTCCGCGTCCCGGTGGACGGCGGCGAGCTCGCGGGCGGTCAGTGGCACGCCGACGCCGGCGGGATGCCGCTGGTCGGCATCCACGGGATCACCGCCAACCACGTCTCGTGGGGCATGGTCGCCGCCGCGCTGCCCGGCGTGCGGCTGATCGCGCCCGACCTGCGCGGCCGCGGCGGCAGCGGAACCCTGCCCGGGCCGTACGGGATGGCCGGCCACGCCGACGACGTCGCCCGGATGCTCGACGGTCTCGGCGTCGAGCGCGCGGTGGTCGCCGGTCACTCGATGGGCGCGTTCGTCGCGGTGTGGCTGGCGGAGCGGCACCCCGACCGGGTCGAGCGGCTGGTGCTGATCGACGGCGGCCTCCCGGTGACCCGCACCGCCGACCTCGGCCCCGCCCGCGACCGGTTGCGGATGACGTTCGCGAGCCAGGACGACTACCTCGCGTTCTGGCGCCGGCACCCCGCGCTCGGACCGTGGTGGAACGACGTCGTCGAGGCGTACGCGCTCTACGACCTGGTCGGCACGCCGCCCGAGCTGCGGTCGAGCGTGTCCGAGGAGGCCATGTCGGTCAACGCGACCGAGATGGACGGCAGCAGCGGCTATGCGGAGGCCCTCGCCGGGCTGACGCTGCCGATCGCGTTCGTGCGTGCGCCGCGCGGCCTCCTGAACACCGACCCGCTCTACCTGCCGGAGGAGCCCGCCGAGTGGCGCGGCCGGCTGCCGTGGTTCGAGGCGTTCGAGGCCGACGACGTGAACCACTACACGATCGTGATGACGGAGGCCGGCGTGCGGCAGCTCACGCCGCACCTGCCAGGCGCGTACCCCGCTCACCCGCATTACCACTCCGACCCCTCACCCCACCCTCACCCGAAGGAGACACCGTGACCGGAACCCTGCTCCCGGGCATCGTCGCCCGCAGCATCCCGACCTCCCGCTACACCGCCAACGTCCTGGCGCGCACGACCGACCCCACCGTCGCCGCGGACGCCACCCGGACGATCGTGTTCGTGCACGGCAACGTCTCGTCGTCGCTGTTCTGGCAGCCGCTGATGCTGTCGCTCCCCGAGGGCACGCGCGCGCTCGCGATCGACCTCCGCGGCTTCGG
This sequence comes from Microbacterium sp. X-17, assembly GCF_039615055.1. NCBI lineage: Bacteria > Bacillati > Actinomycetota > Actinomycetes > Micrococcales > Microbacteriaceae > Microbacterium > Microbacterium sp. X-17. Next base: position 119,095 of record NZ_JBDHNI010000001.1, on the reverse strand, counting down.
GGACAGCGAGACGCTCCCCGTCGACGCGACGCGCGGGGTCGGCGACTTCTCAGAGGACGTCGCGGCGGTCCTCGACGCGCTCGACAGCGGGCCGGTGCACCTGGTCGGCTGGAGCATGGGCGGCGGCGTGGTTATGCAGCTGCTGCTCGACCGCCCCGACCTGGTGCGCAGCCTCACCCTGGTCTCCACGGTCTCCCCGTACGGCTTCGGCGGCACGGCGCTGGACGGCAGCCTCCTCAACGCCCACGCCTCCGGCACCGGCGGCGGCGGGGCGAACCCGGACTTCGTGGAGCGGCTCGCCGCCGGCGACACCGGCGAGGAGTCGCCGACCTCCCCGCGCGCCGTCTACCGCTCGGCCTATGTGGCACCGGGCTTCACCACCGAGTACGAGGACCTGTGGGTGCAGTCCATGCTCACGACGGCCACCGGCGTCGACAACTATCCGGGCGACGCGACGACCACCGACGAGTGGCCGGGCTTCGCCCCCGGCCCGAACGGCGTCCTCAACACGATGGCGCCGAACTACTTCGACACCACCGACATCATCGACCTCCCCATGAAGCCACCGATCCTCTGGATCCACGGCGCCCTCGACGCGATCGTCAACGACGCCTCCTTCTTCGACCTCAACCAGCTCGGCGCCGCGGGCGTCATCCCCGGCTGGCCCGGCGCGGAGGTCGCGCCGCCGCAGCCGATGCTGAAGCAGATCCGCGCGGTGCTGGAGAGCTACCAGGCGGAGGGCGGGGTGACCCGGGAGGTGGTGTTCGAGGACTGCGGCCACTCGCCGCACATCGAGAAGCCGGAGGAGTTCCTGGCCGAGCTGACGGCGTGGGTCAGCTGAGGCCGGCGGCGGTCTTCAGGGCGTCCGAGATCTTCAGATAGAGAATGCGCCGCGTGCCCGGGAACCGGCGGAAGCCGAACCGCTCGTAGAACGAGACGACCGCATCGTCGATGGCGTCCACCACGAGGGCGCGGATGCCCAGAGTCTCGGATGCCTGGATCGCACGCAGCACGGCGTCCTGCAGCAGGGACGCTCCGAGTCCGACGCCCGCGTGCCGGCGATCGACGGCCAGCCGGCCGAGGAGGGCGACCGGGATCGGATCGGGCATGTTCCGCGACAGCGCGCCCGGCGCCTCCGCTCGCGCGATCGAACTCGCGGAGAGGCAGTAGTAGCCCGCGACGTGGCTCGTATCGTCGGTGACGGAGACGTAGCTGCGCGCGCCGCCCGCCGCCTCGTTGTGACGCGCCCACGCCTTCAGCCAACGATCGAGGACATCGACGCCGCAGTCGAACTCAGAGGCGATGTCCCCCGCTTTGATGGGACGAGGCCGGTGGTACTGAGCCATGCCGCGTCAGTCGATGAACACCGAACGGCGACGGAACAGCTCGGCGAGCCCCTCGACGTTCTGGGCCGGTGCGTCGAGTGCCGCTGCGAACGCCGCGAAGGTCTCCTCCTCGACGCGCAGCTCGCGCTCGTGACGGATCACCTCTTCCGCACGCGTGGTGAGCGTGGTGGCGGTGAAGTCGGAGACGGTGCGCCCTTCGAGGATCGCCGCACGTTCGATCAGCTCGCGCTGCACGCTGGTCACGCGCACTTCGATTCGGCGGTCTTTGGTGGGCATGACGTCCAGTGTACGGCAAATCGCCGTACACGCAACCCCTACCCGACCAGCACCCCGCGCTCGACCCCGAGCATCCCCTCCACCGCGTGCGCGAGCAGCGACCCCCGGTCGGCCGCGCCTCCCCAGCGGACCAGCGCCTGCGCGTTGAGCCCGTCGAGCATGCCGAGCAACTGCCAGGCCACAGCGCGCGGGTCCTCCACCCGGAAGGAGCCCGCCGCGACGCCGTCCACGATCACGCCCTCGACGACGTCGCTCCAGGCGTCCATCTGGTCGCGCACCGCCGCGCCCAGCACGGCGTTCCGGCGGCCGAGCGCCCAAGCCTCCACCCACACCACCGTGACGTCGTCGCGCGTGCCGTCGAGGAGGGTGCGCAGCAGGGTCGCGAGCCCGGCGGCGGGCGACGGGGTGGCGGCGAGCAGCGCTCGCAGCTCCGCGATCTCCGCCCCGACGATGCTGGTGAACGTCTCGGCCACCAGGCCGTCCATCGACTCGTGGTAGTGCGCGACCAGCGCAGGGGTCACCCCGGCGCGGGCGGCGACGGCGCGCAGCGTGACCGCGGCGAGGCCCTCCTCCAACGCGAGGGCGCGGGCGGAGGCGGCCAGTTCTGCGCGGCGCTCTGCGGGCGGTTTGCGGGCTGCTCTTGACATCGTGGGTCCAGTATAGGTATCTATTGATCATCCGATCAATAGAGCCCGGAGGTTCACGATGACCTGGCGCATGCCCGCCGAGACCGCACCGCACGAGCGCACCTGGATGGCTTTCCCGCGCGCCGGCATCACCCTGGGCGACGACGCCGCCTCCGCCGAGGAGGCCTACGCCGCCTGGACCGCGGTCGCCCACGCCGTCGCCGAGTTCGAGCCGGTCACGATGGTGGTCGACCCGTCCGAGCGCGAGCGCGCCGCCCGGATGCTCGGCTCGCACGTCGAGCAGGTGGAGGCGCTGCTGGACGAGTTCTGGATGCGCGACTTCGGCCCGACCTTCGTGGTGGACGACGAGCGCCCCGGCGTGCTCGGCGCCGTCGACTGGACCTTCAACGGCTGGGGCGACCCCGCCTGGTCCGAGTGGCGCAAGTCCGCCGAGATCGCCCGCTTCGTCGCCGAGCGCACCGACGCAGAGCTCGTCAGCTCGGTGCTCGTGAACGAGGGCGGCGGCATCCACGTCGACGGCGACGGCACGGTGCTGCTCACCGAGACCGTCCAGCTCGACCCGCGCCGCAACAAGTACGCCGACAAGGCCAGGGTGGAGGCCGAGCTCGCCCGCACGATCGGCGCGACGCACGCCGTCTGGCTGCCCCGCGGCCTCACCCGCGACTACGACGACTTCGGCACGAACGGCCACGTCGACATCGTCGCGACCATCCCCTCCCCGGGCCGTCTGCTCCTGCACACGCAGCGCAACCCCGAGCACCCCGACTTCGAGGTCTCCCGCGAACTGCGCGCCTTCCTCTCCGGCACGACCGACGCCGCCGGCCGCGCGTGGGACATCGTGGACCTCCCGGCCCCCGCCACCCTCCGCGACGAGGAGGGCTTCGTGGACTGGAGCTACGTGAACCACCTCGTCGTCAACGACGGCGTGATCGCGTGCGGCTTCGGCGAGGAGGCGGCCGACGCGGAGGCGACCGAGATCCTGGAGGCCGCCTACCCCGGCCGCCGCGTCAGCATGGTGGACTCGCGCCCGATCTTCGCCCGCGGCGGCGGCATCCACTGCATCACGCAGCAGCAGCCGGCGGTGCCCGAGAAGGTGAACGCGGCATGACCCGCTTCGACGTCGTGGAGGCCTCCATCGCCGGCCTCCGCACGGCCCTGGAGTCCGGCGAGACGACCAGCGCCGAGCTGGTCGACGCCTACCTCGCCCGCATCGACGCCTACGACACCGCCGGCCCGCGACTCAACGCCGTCATCGTCCGCAACCCCGACGCCCGCGAGGAGGCCCGCGCGGCCGACGAGCGCCGCGCCCGCGGCGAGACCCTCGGCCCGCTCGACGGCATCCCGTACACCGCCAAGGACAGTTACCTCGCCCGCGGCCTCACCGCCGCGGCCGGCTCCCCGGCGTTCGAGCACCTGGTCGCCCAGCGCGACGCCTTCACGATCGAGCGGCTGCGTGCCGGCGGGGCGATCCTGCTCGGGCTCACCAACATGCCTCCGATGGCGAACGGCGGGATGCAGCGCGGCGTCTACGGCCGCGCGGAGAGCCCGTACAACGGCGACTTCCTCACCGCCGCGTTCGGCTCGGGCTCGTCCAACGGCTCCGGCACCGCCACCGCCGCGAGCTTCGGCGCGTTCGGGCTCGGGGAAGAGACCTGGTCGTCCGGCCGGGCCCCGGCCTCCAACAACGCGCTGTGCGCCTACACGCCGTCGCGCGGCGTCATCTCGGTGCGCGGCAACTGGCCGCTGGTGCCGACGATGGACGTCGTCGTGCCGCACACGCGCACGATGGCCGACCTCCTGGAGGTGCTGGACGTCATCGTCGCCGACGATGCCGAGACCCGCGGCGACTTCTGGCGCGCGCAGCCGTGGGTGCCGATCCCACCCGCCTCCGAGCTGCGGCCCGCGTCGTATCCCGCGCTGGCCGTCGAGGCGAGCCTGGCCGGCCGCCGCATCGCCGTCCCGCGCATGTACATAAACGCGGACGAGGAGGCCGGCACCGGTGAGCACGTCGGAATCGGCGGCCCGACCGGGCAGCGCATCAACACCCGCGAGTCGGTCATCGCCCTGTGGGAGGCCGCCCGCCGCGACCTGGAGGCCGCGGGCGCCGAGGTGGTCGAGACCGACTTCCCCGTGGTCTCGAACTACGAGGGCGACCGGCCGGGTGCGCCGACCATCGCCACCCGCGGCCTCGTCTCGCCCGCCTACCTTCGCCGCGAGATCATCGACCTCTCGGCCTGGGGCTGGGACGACTTCCTCGCCGCCAACGGCGACCCCGCGCTGAACACGCTGGCCGACGTCGACGGCGCCCGCATCTTCCCGCAGCCGGAGGGCGCGCTGCCCGACCGCTACACCGGCTTCGACGACGACATCGCCGAGTATCCGGGCTGGGTGCGCGAGCATCCCGGCACCACGCTGGAGGGCATCCCGGAGCTGGCGGACGGCCTCCGCGGCCTGGAGGAGACCCGCCGCGTCGACCTGGAGGAGTGGATGTCCGGCCTCGGCGTCGACGCCGTCGCCTTCCCCGCGGTCGCCGATGTCGCGCCCGCCGACATGGATGTGAACCCGGCCTCCGCCGGCCTCGGCTGGCGCAACGGCGTCTGGGTCGCCAACGGCAACCTCGTGCCGCGGCACCTCGGTATCCCGACGGTCACGGTCCCGATGGGGACGATGGAGGACACCGGGATGCCGGTCGGCCTGACCTTCGCGGGCCGCGCCTACGACGACGCGGCGCTGCTGGCCCTCGCGGCGGCGTTCGAGGCGACCGGCCACCGCCGCACGCGGCCCCCGCGCACGCCGCGGCTCTCCTGACCCCCCGATTCGTGGCGGAGGTGGCCGGTGGGGGGGCCCACCGCGGCCGGAGGCCCCAAAGAGGGGG
>NZ_JBDHNI010000001.1:0-113941 GCF_039615055.1 Microbacterium sp. X-17 | reverse complement strand
CCCCGGCGCGGCCCGCCGGCCCACTGTGGGGCCCCAAACGGCCCCATCCCCCACGAAAGTGCGGAGGCGGTTCAGCCGGCGACGCCGACGGCGGCGCGCTCGGTCTCGGGGCGGGTGAGGGACGCGAGCATCGCGGCGGCGAGGTCGGCCCGCGACACGCGGAAGCTGCGCGGCACGCTGGCTCCCACGCGGGTCTGGTAGCGCCCCGTCGCCTTCCCGTTGGTGAGCCGCGGAGGCCGGAACGCCGTCCACGCGCTGTCGGACGCGGCGAGCGCCGCCTCCATTTCGCGCAGGTCGTCGTAGACCGGCCGCAGCGCGCGCTCCACGATCGGGATCGCGATCCGGCGGCTGATGAAGCTGTCATCGGGCGGAGGCGGGGCGACCGGCGCGGCACTGATGACGACGAATCGCGCCGGGTGCGCGGCCAGGATCGCGCGCGTGGCGGGAGCCGCGATCGGCGCGTCCTTCCCGGATCGCGGCCCGATGGCCGACAGCACCGCGTCGGCGCCGTCGATCGCCTCCCGCAGCGCCGCCGTGTCCGCGAAGTCGGGCACCACGCGGACGGTCACGCGCGGGTCGAAGGACGCCGGCCGCCGCACGACGACCGTCACGTCGTCGCCGCGCTCCAGCGCCTGCCGGACGAGCTCGGAGCCGGTGCGCCCGCTGGCGCCGAAGATGGTGAGTCTCATATCGGCATGGTAAGTGATAATCACAGTGATGTGCAATCACTGATTGGTACGATATCGGGATGCCGGCACCAGACGACGCACGCGAGTTCACCGCGCTCGAGACCCGCGCGAGCTTCCTCCTCTCGCAGCTCGGCCTCCAGAGCGCCCAGCGCTTCACGGCGGCACTCGCCCCGCTCGGCATCACCCCCAACCGCTTCGGCGTGCTGGCGCAGCTCGCCCGCCAGGAGGGCCGCACCCAGCAGGAGCTGGCCACCGCGCTCGGCCTGCACCGCAACTCGATGGTCGGCCTGATCGACGACCTCGAAGCCCGCGGCCTGGTCGAGCGCCGCCGCCACCCGGACGACCGCCGCGCCTACGCCATTCACCTCACCCCCGCCGCCCGTGATGTCCTCGCCACGGGCGACCGCATCGCCGACGAGCTGGAGGAGACGATGCTCGGGCCGCTCAGCACACAGGAGCGGGAGGCCCTGGTGGCGACTCTGACCCGCCTCGTGGCCGCAGCGGGGTACACGGCCGGGGTGCATCCCGGGCTGAGCGAAGGGCACTGAGCAGGAAATCGCCGCCCACGCCCGCACTAAGCTTTAACCCGTGTCCAAAGTCTTGAGCAGTCTTCCGGTCGGTGAGCGAGTCGGCATCGCGTTCTCGGGGGGTCTCGACACCTCCTGCGCGGTCGCCTGGATGCGCGAGAAGGGTGCGATCCCCTGCACCTACACGGCGGACATCGGTCAGTACGACGAGCCGAACATCGACGAGGTGCCCGGCCGCGCCACGGAGTACGGCGCGGAGGTCGCCCGGCTGGTCGACGCCAAGCGCGCGCTGGTCGAGGAGGGCCTGATCGCGCTGCAGTGCGGCGCCTTCCACATCCGCTCCGGCGGCAAGACCTACTTCAACACCACGCCGCTCGGCCGCGCGGTCACCGGCGTCATGCTGGTGCGCGCCATGATGGACGACAACGTCGAGATCTGGGGCGACGGCTCCACGTACAAGGGCAACGACATCGAGCGGTTCTACCGCTACGGCCTCATCGCCAACCCCCGCCTGCGCATCTACAAGCCGTGGCTGGACGCCGCGTTCGTGGAGGAGCTCGGCGGCCGCAAGGAGATGAGCGAGTGGCTCGTCGCCCGCGGCTTCCCGTACCGCGACGCCACAGAGAAGGCGTACTCCACCGACGCCAACATCTGGGGCGCCACCCACGAGGCCAAGCGCCTCGAAGAACTGGACGCCGGGCTCGACATCGTCGACCCGATCATGGGCGTCGCGGCCTGGCGCGAAGACGTGGAGGTCGCCCCTGAGACCGTCACCGTCCGCTTCGAGGCGGGTCGCCCGGTCGCGCTCAACGGCGTGGAGTTCACCGACCCGGTCGCGCTCGTGCTGGAGGCCAACGCGATCGGAGGCCGCCACGGTCTCGGCGCGTCCGACCAGATCGAGAACCGCATCATCGAGGCCAAGAGCCGCGGCATCTACGAGGCCCCGGGCATGGCCCTCCTCTACATCGCCTACGAGCGCCTGCTCAACGCGATCCACAACGAGGACACCGTCGCCAACTACCACAACGAGGGCCGCCGCCTCGGCCGACTGATGTACGAAGGCCGCTGGCTCGACCCGCAGTCGCTCATGCTGCGCGAGTCCCTGCAGCGCTGGGTCGGGTCGGCGATCACCGGCGAGGTGACCCTGCGCCTGCGCCGCGGCGACGACTACACGATCCTCGACACGACGGGCCCGTCGCTCAGCTACCACCCCGACAAGCTCTCGATGGAGCGCGTCGGCAACGCCGCCTTCGGCCCGTCCGACCGGATCGGCCAGCTCACCATGCGCAACCTCGACATCGCCGACTCGCGCTCGCGCCTGGAGCAGTACGCGGCCTCCGGCCTCATCGGCGGCCCGACCGGCGAACTCGTCGGCGAGCTGGAGGAGGGCAGCGCCCGCTCGATCCTGGAGCTCGACGTGAGCGGATCCGACGACGCGCTGTCGCGGGAGATCGACGCGTCCTCCGAGGGCGCCGCGTTCGACGCCGGGACCGACTGAGGCCACGATGCCCGGGGATGCGACGCCAGGCGAGCCCGCTCGGGCCGACCAGGCGCGCAACCACGAGCGCGGCGATCACGAGCCGGACAGGTGGCCGCTCGGCCGCCTGCTCGGCGCCGCCTCCCGTGCCGTCGAACGCGCCTGGTACGAGGCCCTGGAGACCCGCGGCCTGACGCACGCCGGCCTCATCGCGCTGCACTTCCTGGAGCTCGGCTTCGACTCCCAGACCGACCTCGCCCGTTTCGCGCAGGTGGAGGCGCAGACCATGTCCCGCACGGTCGACCGGCTGGAGCGCGAGGGCCTGGTCATCCGCCTCCCCGACCCGGCCGACCGGCGCAGGCACATCGTGTCCATCACCGAGCGCGGTCACGCAGCCTTCGAGGCCGTGCGCGGCCTGGAGGACGAGGTCTTCCCCACGGTCGACGACCCGGACGCGCTGAGGGCCGCGCTGATCCAGATCGTCAGCGCGGCCCCTGCGCGTCAGCAGCGCTGACGCGCCGCTCGCCCGGTCAGGCGATCCTGTCGTCGCCCTCGTAGCGGTTGCGCCCGATCGGCAGCCGCGGGCGCAGCAGCCCCAGGTCGTACGCGACCCGGACGGCCTCCTCGCGGGAGTTGGCGCCGAGCTTGCGGTAGATGCTGCGGGTCTGCGTCTTCACCGTGTTGATCGAGACCACGAGCGAGCGGGCGATGTATTCGAGGCTGGCCGTCGACTGGAGCCGGTCGAGCACGATCCGCTCCCGCTGGGTGAGCTGCGCGGCCATCGCCGACTCCGAGAAGAGCGGCGTGATCCGCGCCAGCGCCGCGTCGATCCCCTCGCAGTCGGCGGCGGCGGCCGACGGCAGCGGCGACACCTGGCCCTCGATCGTGAGCACGAACGGGGTGAGGAGGCCGTTCGCCTCCGCGAGCTGCCGCGCGTTCAGCCGGATCGTCGCCGCCCGCGCGCTCTTCAGCCGGGCCAGCGCTTCGGCCTGGACGAGCAGCATCTCCACCCGGGTCCGCGGTCCGGGGCTCTCCGCCAGCACCGTCTCCGCCAGGAGCTGCGCGCTCCGGTACTCCCGGAACATCAGCAGCAGCCGTGCCGCGACCGGGCGCAGCGCGTTCGTGCCGTCCGGGAAGGCCTTGATGAGCTTCTGCGCGGCGACCAGGTTGCCCTGCGACATCAGCAGGTCGGCGCTCAGGGCGACGAAACGGGCGCTCTCGGTGTTGCTCGGCGTGTGCGTGCCCTTGCTGAGCAGCTCCCCGTCGATGACCTGCTGGGCCTCCTCCAGCTCACCGGCCGCGAGCGCGTGCAGGGCGGCCGCGTAGGCGGCGTAGCTGTGCAGCTCGCCGACGTCGACGGCCGCGCTCGGCGGCCACGACGAGACCTCGCCGGCGGCAGCCTCCCCGTCGGCGCCGGTGTCGGCGTACGCCGGCAGCTCGGTCGCGATGAGCTGCCGCGCGATCGCCAGCGGCGCGAACGCGCGCGGAGCGAGCGGCCGGTCGCCGTAGCGGTGCGAGCCGAGACGCTCGGCGACGGCCTTCGCCCGGTCCAGCTCGCCGTGCAGGGCGTGCGCCAACGCGGCGGCCCCCGACGCGAAGACGTGCAGGTCCGGGTCGTCCGAGACGCTGATCGCCGCGCGCTCGAAGGAGGTCACGGCCTCCAGCTCGCGGCCGAGCCGGAGCTGCGTGAGGCCCATCTCCAGCCACGCCAGCGGCGGGACGGAGACGCCAGGGTCCGGCGTCGACAGCGGGCCGAGGAAGTCCTCGGCGTTCGCGAGGCGCCCCACCTTGCGGAGGGCGATCATGCTGGCGAGGTCCGTCCAGTACTGGCGCACCGGCTCCAGCCGCCTGCCGCGCAGAGCTTGCGGCTCCGCGGCCGCCTGATAGTAGTCGAGCGCGCCCGTCGCGTCGCGCCCGGCGATCTCGCGGAGCAGTCCGGTGACGGTCAGGAGGATGGCCGATGACCGGATCGCGCCGAGCTCCACACCGCCGAGCACGTCGAGGTAGTCCGTGGCGTCCTCGGTGAACGAGGAGGTCCAGTTGCGGGCGATGATCGTCTCGGCCGCGGCGAGGTCGTTCGCGCGCAGCGCCTGACGGAGGGCGGCGAGGGAGTCCCCGTTCGCCTCCAGCACGTCGAGGAGCTCGGCGGCGAGCCGCTCGCCCTCGCCCGGGGACGCCGCGTCGAGCTGCGAGCGCAGCGCCACGCGCACCGGGTCGAGCAGCTCGAAGACCAGGCGGCCCTGTCCCCGCGCGTACGTCCAGACGCCGAGGCCGGCTGTCTCCGCGTCGCCGAGGGCGTCGCCCGCCTCGTCCGCGCCGATGCGCTCGACGATGTGCGGCGACAGGTAGGGGGCGACCGCCGCGCGCTGGAGGCCGAGACGGCCGTCGTCGCCGACCGGCGCCGCAGCCAGCAGCTCGGCGGCCACCGTCGCGCTGATGTCTTCGAGCGCGCGCACGGCGACGGGCTCGGCGAGCGCGGACCGCGGGTCGTCGAAGATCCGGACCATCGCGCGGGCGGCCAGCGGCCAGCCGCGGCTCTGCCGGAGCACGTGGTCGAGGATGCGCCGCTCGACGTCGAGGCCGAGCGCGCGCACGACGTCGTCGAGCTCCTCCCGGTCGAAGGCGAGGTCGTCGTTCTGCACGACCACGAGGTCGAGCACGGCCGCCAGGCCCGGAGCCTCGAAGGAGGTCAGCGCGCGGGTGAGCACCATGAGGTGCAGGTTCGGAGTCCGGCGGAGCATCTGGACCAGCTCGGCGGACAGCAGGCCGTCCCAGCTCCGCGTGTACCCGTCGAGGACGAGCACGACGGTGCCGGGATACCCGGCGATGGTGTCCTGCGCCGCGGCGACGGGGTCGGCGGCCCACCGTTCGTCGGCCCCCTGGGGGTCGAACTCGGTGCGGACGGCGCCCCAGAAGTCCCCGACCCCTCCGGTCACGAGCTCGAGGTCGATCCAGCCGGCCGCGGCCCGTGCCGCGCCGCCCGGGCTCTCCAGCCACTTGCGGACGAGGGACGTCTTGCCGTACCCGGCCGGAGCGCGCACCACCGTGGCCTGCTCCCGCAGCGCGCGGTCAAGGCGGGCGGCCAGCGCCGGCCGGTCGATCGTGTAGCGCGAGAGTCGCGGCAGCCGTGGCGACTCACCGTCGGTGCGGCCGTCCACGAGCGACGCCTCGGATGTGGTCGTGATCGTCATACCTGACTCCTTTGGCTCGATGTGATTGAGAGCGAGCCGGTTGCCTGCTGGATCGTGATGCGCGGCGTGTTCGAATTCACCTTCGTCGTGCCCATCGGTTCCCCCCGAGATCGTCATGAAACCCCCTTGTCCCCGGTGCGCGCCCCCGGCGGAGCGCCACAGGCGATGCTGGCAGCCCCTTCACGCCGGATACCGCTGAGCGGAAGGCCAGTCCGCGGAGGATCGCACGCACGTCATCAGTCCCTTCATCTCGTGATTCACCTGACATCTGCAGGTAACATAATAGAGGCCACACGCCGCGTGTGTCATTTTCACCCGATTCGAGGTCGGGGGTGACGGGGGATCGGGGAGGCGAGGCGAGGGTGAGATTCAAGACGCGAACAGGTGAAATCCGCGCGCCGGACTTGCCAGGACTCCTGGTAAAGCACAGAATTTCAGACAGCGCGACGTCCAATCGGAAACGGAGCGCAGGCCCGCCGCCCATCCCCTCCGGCGGCGAATGAGGCGCGGGCGCCGTCCCCTGACATCGAGCGGCGCCCGCGCCGGCCCAGCAAGGAGTACGACCTGGTGAGACTTTCCGTTGTCGGTTGCGGCTACCTCGGAGCGGTCCACGCGGCCGCGATGGCCGAGCTCGGGCACGACGTCGTCGGCGTCGACGTCGACGCGGCGAAAGTCGCGCGGCTCTCCCGGGGCGAGGCGCCCTTCTTCGAGCCGGGGCTGCAGGAGCTCCTGCTGTCCGGGCTGCGCAGCGGCCGCCTCCGATTCAGCACCGACCCCGCGGCGCTGAGCTCGGCGGACCTCCACTTCATCGCCGTCGGCACGCCGCAGGTCTCCGGCGGCGCCGGGGCGGACCTCGCATACGTCGACGCCGCGTTCGCGCAGTTGCTCGCACACGGCAAGGACGGCGACATCGTCGTCGGCAAGTCGACGGTCCCGGTCGGCACCGTCGAGCGGCTCTCGGCGACCGTCGGCGGTGACGGTCCGCGCGTGACGCTCGCCTGGAACCCGGAGTTCCTCCGGGAGGGGCACGCGGTCGCCGACTCGCTGACCCCCGACCGGCTGGTGTTCGGGGTAGCGGCCGGAGCCCAGGACGACCCCGCAGCCGCGGCGCTCGCGCAGGTCTACGAGAAGCCGCTGCGCGACGGCACCCCCCTCATCGTGACCGACTGGGCGACGGCGGAGCTGGTCAAGGTCGCGGCGAACGCGTTCCTGGCCACGAAGATCTCCTTCATCAACGCGATGGCGGAGATCGCGGAGGCCACCGGGGCCGACGTGACGCAGCTCGCGGATGCGATCGGTCACGACGCGAGGATCGGGCGGCGCTTCCTCAACGCGGGCGTCGGCTTCGGCGGCGGCTGCCTGCCGAAGGACATCCGGGCGTTCCAGGCGCGCGCCGTCGAGCTCGGGCTGGCCGAGACGGTGGCGTTCCTGGACGAGGTGGACAGGATCAACCTGCGCCGCCGCGCCCGCGTCGTGGAACTGGCCGAGGAGTTGCTCGGCTCCGCTCCGGCCAGCCGCCGCATCGCCGTGCTGGGGCTGGCGTTCAAGCCGGACTCGGACGACGTCCGCGACTCCCCCGCGCTCGACGTCGCGTGCGCCCTGCGTGCTGCGGGAGCGGAGGTCGTGGCCGCGGACCCGCACGCGGCGGCCAACGCCCGCGCCCGCGACCCGGAGCTCGTGACGGTCGACTCCGCGGACGAGGCGCTCGCGGGCGCCGAACTGGTGATCCTGCTCACCGAGTGGCGCGAGTTCACGGAGCTGGACCCCGCGCGGACGGCCACGCTCGTATCCGGCCGCCGCATCATCGACGCCCGCAACATGCTCGATCCGGAGGCGTGGACCGGCGCGGGGTGGGAGTACCGGGGACTCGGGCGGCGTTAAGGCGCAGCGCTCAGCCGCCGCCCTTTCCGTGGCCGTTGCCGTGCCCGTTCCCGTTGCCGTTCCCGCTGTTCCCTGTGCCCTGGTTCGGGGCGGGGGCCGGCGGCGCGGGAGCCGGGGCCGCGGGCGCCGGGGCGGTCGTCGCCGCAGGTGCGACGGTCTGCGCCGGGCCGGTGACGGTCGGAGTCGGACGGGGTGTGTTCCCCGTCCCGGCCGGCGTCGGCTCCGTGAAGGCCGGGGCGAGCATACTGCCCAGGGACAACGCCAGAGCCACGATCACGACGCTCCCGCCGGCGATCGCCCCCACCAGGATCCGGCGTCGCCGCGCCCCGCTCTCGGCGGCCCGGGCCGAGCGCCGGGGCGAGGACTCCGCGGCGCCCGCGAGCGCCCCTCCGCCGAGCTCGGCCGCGGGCATCGCGGCGGTCGGCTCGAGCTCGCCCGGCACCTCCGCCACCGGAAGCGTCCACCCGGCGAGCTGCGGGGCGAGCTCCCGCGCCATGACCGCCACTTCCAACGCGGTGGGGCGGACCCGCGGGTCCCGCGCGGTCATCGCGCCGAGCAGGCCGCGCCAGTCCTCCGGCAGCGACGCGGGGATGCGCGGGTCGCGGGCGAGGCGCGCCGTGACGGCCTCCAGCGGGGTCCCCGGGTACTCGGTCACGCCGGTGAGGGCCTCCAGCGCCACGAGCCCGAGCGCATAGATGTCGGCCGCCGGCCCCGGCTCCTCGACGTCCGCCTGCTCCGGGCTGAGGTAGCCGGCGGTGCCGATGATCGTGCCCGCCGTGGTCAGCCGCTCCGTGCCGATGAGGTGGGCGATCCCGAAGTCGGCGAGCTTCGCGTGCGGCATCCCGCCCGGCACGCCGGAGTCGGCGAGCAGGATGTTCGCGGGCTTGAGGTCGCGGTGGACCATCTCCGCGCCGTGGACGACGACCAGGGCCTCCGCGATGCCTCCGGCGATCGCCGCGGCCTCCTCGGGGGCGACCGGTCCGCGGTCGAGTCGCGAGCGGAGGTCCTCGCCGTCGACCAGCTCCATCACGAGGAAGCTCGGGGACGGGTCCCCCTCGGCCGAGAGGTGCGCGTCGAGCAGCGTGACGAGGTTCGGGTGCGAGACCCGGGCGAGGGCCGTGGCCTCCGCGCGCCGGCGGGCGTCGTCGCTGGCCTCCCCTGCTGCGAACACCTTGACCGCGACGAACCGCTCCAGTTGGCGGTCGAACGCGCGGTACACGGTCCCCATCCCGCCGCGCCCCAGCCGATCGCGGAGCTCGTAGCGATCGAGGAGGAGCGGGTCGGGAAGCACTGCCCGAGCATACGCGCTCTCCGGCATGCCGTGAATCCGCCGAAAATCCGGCCGTCTCCCGTTGCGTGATCGCACAGGTGGGGCGTGACTGGCAAGAGTGACCGAACCATCCGAGGAGCCCCCGCCGGACACCGGCGTGCTCGAGGCGCTCCAGGTCTATCGGGCGGCGGAGACCGCGATGCGGCGGCGCACAGGAGCGGCCATGGGCATCGGCGAGAACGACTTCCTCGCGCTGCGCCTGATCCTCGACAATGCCGCAGCGGGGCGCCGCACATCCGCCAAGGACGTCAGCGCCTACGTGGGCGTGTCCAGCGCCTCCACCACGGCGTTGATCGACCGGCTCGTCGCGGGAGGGTACATCGAGCGCCGCACGAACGAGGCCGACCGCCGGTCGGTGGACCTCGTGCCGACGCGCGCGGCGTTCGGCGAGACCGGCCCGCTGAAGATCGCACAGGAGCAGATCGCCGCGGAGGCCGCCGAGCTGAGCGAGGAGGAGGCCCGCACGGTGACCCGGTTCCTCACGAAGATGCGGCGAACCGTGGACGGCATCAGCGCGGAGCGACACGCGAATAGGCCGGAAAGACCCTGACGTCAAGGGGATTGTTCGACAACCGAAACAGTTGTTCCGTGGAGCGCGTCAAGGAAAGGACAACCCCTCCATGAACATCCTGCTCATCATCGTCGCCATCATCGCGATCATCCTGCTGCTCACCGGCGGCTTCGTGTCGTCCTTGAACTTCCTGCTCTGGGTCGGCATCATCCTGCTCGTTCTGGCAGTGATCGTCTGGCTCGTGCGGCTGCTGACCGGCAGCCGACGCGTATAAGGGAGGTCTCCATGAGTCTGGGCACCGGAATCGTACTGTTCGTGATCGGAGCGATCCTCGCGTTCGCCCTCAACATCCAGGTCGACTGGATCAACCTCCACCTGGTCGGGTACATCCTGATGATCGCCGGCGTCGTCGGCATCATCATCGGGATCATCCTGCTGACCCGTCGCCGCCGCACCATCGCGACGACGCGCACGGCCGTCGACCCGGTGACCGGCGACCGCGTCACCCGACGCGGCGTCGACGACGACATCGTCTGAGACGAAACCCCCGGAAGTACGAAGCCCCCGCCGTCCGGCGGGGGCTTCGTCATGTCCGGTGGAGACTCAGCCCTCCATCGAGTCCAGGATCTCCACGAGGTCCTCGAACGTCGTCAGCGGGTTGAGGATCGCGAACCGCGTGTTCGTCCGGCCGGCGTGCGAGCTCGGCGTGACGAACGCGCGCTGCTCGTCCAGCAGGCGGGCGGACCAGAGCGCGTAGTCCTCCTTGCTCCAGCCCTCGCGCTCGAAGACCACGACCGAGAGCTGGGGCTTGCGCACGAGGTGGAAGCCCTCCCGGCGGTCGATCTCGTCCGCGATGCGGCGGGCGAGCTGCAGGGAGGCCGTGACGGCGTCCCGGTAGGCGGCGGCGCCGTGCGAGGCCAGCGAGAACCAGAACGGCAGCCCGCGGGCGCGGCGCGTGAGGTGCGCGGCGTAGTCCGACGGGCTCCACTCGGTCGCCTCGGTGAGCGTGTCGAGGTACTCGGCGTGCTGCGTGTGCGCGCGGCGGCCCTGCTCCGGATCGCGATAGAGCAGCGCGCAGGCGTCGAACGGCGCGAACAGCCACTTGTGCGGGTCCACGATGAGCGAGTCGGCACGCTCGACGCCCGCGAACCGCGGCCGGGCGAGCGGCGACAGCATCCCGGCCAGGCCGTAGGCGCCGTCCACGTGCAGCCAGAAGTCGAACTCGTCCTTCAGTGCGGCGATGGAGGCGATGTCGTCGACGATCCCGAAGTTGGTGGAGCCGGCGGTCGCGACGACCGCGAAGACGGCGCCGCCGTGCTCGGCGAGCGCCGGACGCACCGCGTCGCCGGTGAGGACGCCCGACTCGCCGGGCGAGACCGTCACGACCTCCACGTCCATGACGCGCGCGGCCGAGGCGACGGAGGAGTGCGCCTCCGCGCTGCAGACGATGATCCAGCTCCCCGCCGGGTTGCCGCGCTCGCTGCGGGCGTGGTCGCGGGCGGCCACGAGCGCCGAGAGGTTGCCGAGGGTGCCGCCCTGCACGAAGACGCCGCCCGCGGTCGCCGGGAGGCCGAACTCGGCGGCCAGCCAGGCCAGCACCTGGTTCTCGGCGTAGACGGCGCCGGAGCCCTCCAGCCACGACCCGCCGTAGACCGCGCTCGCGGACACGACGAGGTCGAACGCCGTCGCCGCCTTGGTGGGCGCGGTCGGGATGAAGGACAGGTAGCGCGGGTGGTCGGTGGTGATGCACGCGGGCGCGAGGACGTGCTCGAACACGGCGAGTGCGCGCTCGGCGCCCATCCCGGTCTCGGAGACGGTGCGCCCGGCCAGCCGGCGCAGCTCGGACTCGGGCAGCGGCTTGTCCAGGGGCGTGTCCGTCGCCAGGATGCGGCGGCGGGAGTAGTCGAGCACGAGGTCGACGAGCTCGGTGGTGTCGTCGGTGACGCTGTGCATGCGCGCGGGGTCGGTCGTGCGGGCGGGGTCGGTAGTCATGGGGCCTCCGCACCAATGCTGACACACGACTTCAGCACGATTTCGCGGCGCAACGCGGGTTTGCTGCGCATTTGGATATCAGTACGCAGCGACCATGCGTGGTCGGTACGACGGCCGCGGCGCTAGGGTGTGCGTGTGGCCGGGATGTGGGGGCGCGGGGACCCGTACGAGCAGTACGTGGGCCGCTGGAGCCGCCGCGTCGCGCCGCTGTTCCTCGACTGGCTGAGCGCCGCGGAGCGGCTCGGCTGGGTGGACGTCGGCTGCGGCACCGGCGCGCTTACGGCGGCGATCCTCGACGGCTGCGCACCCGCCTCGGTCGTCGGGGTGGACCCGGCCGAGGGGTTCGTCGCGGCGGCGCGTGAGCGGCTGGGCGACCGCGCGACGTTCCTCCTGGGGGACGCCGCCGGACTCCCGCTCCGGGACGCCTCCGCCGACGCGGTCGTCTCCGCACTGGTGCTGAACTTCGTGCCGGCGCCCCGCGCGGCGGTCCAGGAAGCCCTCCGCGTCGCGCGCCCCGGCGGGACCGTCGCGGCCTACGTCTGGGACTACGCCGGCCGCATGGACCTGATGCGCCGGTTCTGGGACGCGGCCGCGGCCCTCGACCCGGCCGCCTCTCGGCTCGATGAGGGCCCTCGCTTCCCGCTGGCCCGGCCGGACGCCCTCGCCGCCCTGTTCGGCCTGGCGGGCTGCGCCGAGGTCGCGACGACGGCGATCGACATCCCGACCGTGTTCGCGGACTTCGAGGACTACTGGACGCCGTTCCTGGGCGGCCAGGGGCCAGCGCCGGCCTATGCGATGTCGTTGGAGGCTTCGGCACGCGAGGCGCTGCGGGCGCGGCTGGAGAAGACGCTGCCGCGTGAGGCGGACGGGTCGATCGCCCTGATGGCGCGCGCGTGGGCGGTGCGTGGGGTCCGGCCGGGCGGCTAGGCTGCTCCGGTGCCGCTGACCCCGCCCGCCGACATCCCCACCGACGCCGAGCTCGTCGCCGCGCTCGTGGCCGCGCAGCATCCCGACCTGGCCGGGCCGCTGCGGCTCGTGTCCGACGGGTGGGACAATCAGCTCTACCGGCTGGGCGACGCGTACGCCGTCCGCATCCCGCGGCGGGAGGTCGCCGCGCACCTGATCGAGCACGAGCAGCAGATGCTGCCGGGAATCGCCGCGCGCGTGCATGCGACGGTCCCCGCCCCCGTCCGGGTCGGGGTGCCGTCCGATCTGTTCCCGTGGCCGTGGAGCGTCGTCGAGTGGATCGACGGCGTCGACGGGGCGTCGGTCGGCGCTGACGAGCGGGCGGGCATCGCCGCGTCACTGGCGGAGTTCGTCGGCGAGCTGGCCGTGCCCGCGCCCGAGGCCCCGCACAACCCGGTGCGAGGGGTTCCGCTGGCGTCGCGCCGGGAGGTCGTGGCGACCCGGTTGCGGTCGCTGTCCGGCCGCATGGAGGTCGCGGCGCTGGAGCAGGCGTGGCGGGAGGCGCTCGCGGCGCCCGTCTGGGACGGGCCTCCGCTCCTCCTGCACGGCGACCTCCACCCGGGCAACCTGCTGCTCACCCCGGAGGGCGGCCTCGCGGCGGTCATCGACTTCGGCGACGTCACGTCGGGCGACCCGGCGACCGACCTGGCGACCGCGTGGCTCACCTTCGACGGCGACGCGCGCGAGCGGTTCCGCGCCGCGCTCCCCGTCGCCCCCGACCGCGCCACCTGGCTCCGCGCCCGCGGCTGGGCCGTCACCGTGGCCAGCGCCCTGGCGACCTCCTCCGACGACAACCCCCGCATGGCCTCCCTAGCCCACCACGCCCTAGCCCAACTCACCCACGAGTCGAACTAACGCGAGACGGCTCAAAGTAGGCCCGAATCCGTCGAGACGGCGGAGAATCAGCCGTCTCGTGCGACGACGAAGCCCCCGGACCCGCGGCGTGAGCCACGGGTGCGGGGGCTTCGAGTCAGGCCTCGGCGGATGCGACCGCGAGGTCGGTGATCAGCTGGTCGCCCGGGATGGCCGGCACGAAGTCGGCCTCGATCTCGGCGCGCTCCAGGAGCTCGTTCATGCGGCGCTGGCGGTGGCGCGGGATGAGCGTGACGACCGTGCCCTGCTTGCCGGCGCGGCCGGTGCGGCCCGAGCGGTGCAGGTAGGTCTTGTACTCGTCCGGGGCGTCGGCCTGGATGACCAGGTCGATGTCGTCCACGTGGATGCCGCGGGCGGCGACGTCGGTCGCGACCAGCACGTTGACCCGGCCGCTGGTGAGCTGGTGCAGGTTGCGCGTCCGGCGCGACTGATTGAGGTCGCCGTGCAGGCTGACGGCGGGGATGCCGGCGTCGTCCAGCTGGTCGGCCAGCATCTCCGCGAAGGCGCGGGTGCGGGCGAAGATCAGCGTCTTGCCCTCGCGGTCGGCGAGCTGCTCGATGATGGCCGGCTTGTCGCGGTGCTCGATCACGAGCACGCGGTGGTCGATGGTCGAGGACGCCTGGTCCTCGCCCGCCACCTCGTGCACGGACGGCTCCACGAGGAACTCGTCCACGAGCTGCGCCACACCGGTGTCGAGGGTCGCGGAGAACAGCAGCTTCTGGCCGCCCTCGGCGGTGCGGCGCAGGATGCGCTGCACCGGCTCCAGGAAGCCGAGGTCGCACATGTGGTCGGCCTCGTCCAGGACGCTGATGACGACCTGGCTGAGGTCGAGGCGGCCCTGCTCCACGAGGTCCTCGATGCGGCCGGGGGTGCCGATCACGATGTCGACGCCGCGCTGGAGGGCGCCGACCTGGCGGCCCTGCGGCACGCCGCCGTAGATCTGCGTGGTGAACAGGCCGACGCTGCGCGCGATGGGCTGCACCGTGCGGTCGATCTGGAGGGCGAGCTCGCGGGTCGGCGCGAGGATGAGCGCACGCGGCGCGCGGCCGAGCTGGCGCTTGCCGCCGGACTTGCCGGACTCCGCCCAGAGCTGCATGAGCCGCTCGACCAGCGGGGCGCCGAACGCGATCGTCTTGCCGGAGCCGGTGCGGCCGCGGCCGAGGACGTCCTTGCCCGCGAGCACGTCGGGGGCGGTGGCGGCCTGGATGGGGAACGGCGTCTCGGCGCCGAGCTCGGCCAGGGCGCGGACGACGTTGCCGCCGAGGCCCAGGTCGGCGAAGGTCACGCCCTCGACGTCGGCGGCCTGGATGGCGTCGGCCTCCAGGCGCTCGAGCACGACGTCGTCCTGCGGGGTGAACGCCTGCTTCTCGTCGCGCGACGGGTAGAAGGAGGAGTCGCGGCGCGGGGCGCGCTCGTCGCGGTCGAAGTCGCGGCGGGGACGGTCGCCGAAGTCGCGACGCGGGGCACGGTCGTCCCGGTCGAAGTCGCGGCGCGGGCGGTCGCCGAAATCGCGACGCGGGGCACGGTCGTCCCGGTCGAAGCGACGCGGGCGGTCGCCGGAGTCGCGGCGGGGTGCCCGGCCGTCACGGTCGAAGTCGCGGCGGGGACGGTCGCCGAAATCGCGACGCGGGGCGCGGTCGTCCCGGTCGAAGCTGCGACGCGGACGGTCGTCCTGGTCGCGGCGCGGGGCGCGGTCGTCCCGGTCGAAGTCGCGACGCGGGCGGTCGCCGACGTCCCGGCGCGGGGCGCGGTCGTCGAAGTCACGACGCGGACGGTCGTCCCGGTCGAACTGGCGACGCGGCGCGCGGTCGTCGCGGTCGAAGCTGCGGCGCGGACGGTCGTCCTCGCGGCGGCCGGCGTTGGCGCGGCTGTCCCACTCGCGCTCGGTGCGGCGGGCGTCCTTGCCGCGGGGCTCCCAGTTCGGGCGCTCGCCACGGCCGGTGCGCTCGGCGCCACGGGCGTCGCCGCGGCTGCCGTAGGTGTCGCGGCCGCGGGCGGCGCGGTCCTCGGCGGTCCAGCGGTTCTTCGCGCCCGGAGTCTCCTCGCGGTAGCCGCGGTGCTTCGGGCTGCGCGAGCCTGCGCCCTTCGGCGCGCCGGACTGCGACGGTCGTCGGTCGTTGTTCTTCTTGTACGGGGGCATGCGTGTTCTTCCTGGGTTTTTCTCTGAAATGCGCGGCGGCGCGCTGAAGCGCACCGGAGAATCCCCGGCAGACATCGCCTGGGGCCGTTCACATCGTGATGAATCCGCGAAACCGTCTGGTTGCGGAACCGGCCCGCTTGACTTACAAACCCATCCGCGCGACAAAAAGGCGCGGTGTCAAGAGCCGACCTCCCAACGATACAGGATCGCGCCTGGGAAGTCGCTGCCGATCCGCAACCCCCTCCCGGGCCGCGGCGGCCGGGGTATACATGGGGCATGTCCTCCGTCGACGCGATCGTCATCGGGTCCGGCCCCAACGGGCTCGCGGCCGCCGTCACCCTCGCCCGGGCGGGGCTGAGCGTCCACGTCTACGAGCGCAACGCGACGCCGGGCGGCGGCGTGCGGACGGAGGAGATCACCCTCCCCGGGTTCCGCCACGACATCTGCTCCGCGGTGCACCCGCTGGCGTTCGCGTCGGGGTTCTTCCGGAAGTTCGGGCTGACGGAGCGCGTCCCGTTCATCACCCCGTCGGCCTCCTACGGGCATCCGCTGCCCGGCGGGGAGGTCGCCGTCGCCTACCGCGACCTGGAGCGCACCGCCGACGCGCTCGGCCCGGACGGCCCCGCCTGGCGCGCCCTCCTCGGCCCGCTCGCGCGCAATGCGGACGCGGTCGCGCAGTTCACCGGGTCCTCGCTCCTCCAGGTGCCGCGGAATCCGCTCGTCGCCGCGCGGTTCGGGCTCGCGGCGCTGTCCCAGGGCGGCCCGTGGTGGGACCTGCCGTTCCGCACGCCGAAGCCCGGCGCTCTCCTCACCGGCGTGATCGCGCATGCGACGCTGCCGCTGCCGAGCCTCGCCGCCGCGGGCGCCGGCCTCGCCCTCGCGACCTACGCGCACGCCCGCGGCTGGCCCATCCCGGTCGGCGGCTCGCAGGCCATCGCGGACGCCATGGTCGACGACCTCCGAGCGCACGGCGGCGAGGTCGTCACCGGCGCGGAGGTCACGTCGCTCGGCGAGCTGCCCGACGCGCGCGCCGTCCTCTTCGACACCCACGTCGCCATCGCCGCCCGGCTCGGCGAGGACCTCCTGCCCGCCGACTACCTGCGTCGCGTCGCCGGGTTCCGCGACGGCAACGGCGTCTTCAAGATCGACTTCGCGCTGTCCGGCCCGGTGCCGTGGACGAACCCCGAACTGCTGGAGACCGCGACCGTCCACCTCGGCGGCGAGCGCGGCGCGATCGCCCGCTCCGAGCGCGTGGTCGCCGCCGGACGGGAGAGCGATGACCCCTACGTGCTCGTCTCCCAGCCCACGCTGTTCGACCCGTCGCGCGCCCCCGCCGGCAAGCACGTGCTGTGGGCGTACACGCACGTCCCGCGCGGCTCGACCTCGGACCGCAGCGAGGCGGTCATCGCGCAGATCGAGCGGTTCGCGCCCGGCTTCCGCGACCTGATCCTCGCGAAGACCACCCGCACGGCGCACGAGCTGGAGGGCTACAACCCCAGCTACATCGGCGGCGACATCTCCTCCGGGATGCCCGACCTCTCCCAGCTGGTCATGCGGCCGGTGCTGTCGGCCGACCCGTGGCGGATGCCGGGCCGCGGGCTGTACCTGGCCTCGTCCTCCGCCGTGCCGGGGCCGGGCGTGCACGGGCTGGCCGGCTACTACGCGGCCCGCAGCGCGCTGCGGCACGAGTTCGGGGTGACCCGGATGCCGTCACTGTCTCCGGACGGCCCGGCCGCGGCGCCGAGCGCACCCGCGAGCGGCTTCAACCAGACCACCGGCTTCATCGAAGAGGAGATCGCCTGATGTCCGTCAACGTCCGCCGTTTCGCCTGCACACCCGACGAGGTCTTCACCGCCCTCGCCGACCCGTGGGTCTTCCCCACCTGGGTGGTCGGCGCGTCCCGCCTGCGCGGGGCGGACGGCAGCTTCCCGTCGCCGGGCTCCCGGCTGCACCACTCCATCGGCGTCTGGCCGTTCGTCCTCAACGACGAGACCACGGTCGAGGAGTGGGACCCGCCCCGGCGGTTCGTGCTGGAGGCCAAGACCCGGCCGGTCGGGACCGAGCGCGTCGTCATCGAGGTGCAGCCGCGCGGCAAGGGCTGCCTGGTGAGGATGGAGGAGCACGCGATCACCGGGATCGCCGCCCGCATCCCGGCCCTCATCGCCGACCCGATCCTGTGGGTGCGCAACCGGGAGGCGCTGCGCCGGCTCGAATGGGTGGCGCGCGGGATCAGCCGGCAGAAGGCGCGCTCCGGGAGCTGAGCACGAGACGAAACGTGCGTGAAACAGCGGCTGGCTAGCATCGCCGCATGACCACCCGCGTGTCCGCCGAGCCCGCCCGCTCCCCCGGCGTCGCCGAGCTGCTGCGCCTGAGCGACGAGTTCACCTTCGCGCTCTACCCGGCAGAGAGCTGCTACCTGCTCGACATCTCGGAGCTGGAGCGTCCGGGCGTGACGGTGTTCGTCGGCCGCGACGACGAGGGCACGGCGCTCGGCATGGCCGCGCTCGTCCGGAAGACCGACGGCAGCGCCGAGCTCAAGCGCATGTTCGTCCACGAGGACGCGCGGGGCCACGGGCTGGCCGGCAGCCTGCTCGGCGCAGTGGAGGCCGAGGCCGTCCGCGACGGCGTCGCGACCCTGCAACTGGAGACCGGCCCGCTGCAGCACGCCGCGATCGCGCTGTACGAGCGCCGCGGCTACGCGCGCATCCCGAACTTCGGCGACTACGTGGGCGACCCGCACTCGGTCTGCTACGCCAAGGACCTCTGACCGGCCTCAGGTGCGCTGCGCCACCTTCTTCTTGAGAAAGATCAGCGGCAGCAGCCAGCCGCCGAGCGCCGTCACGACCCAGACGACGAGCGCGGCCAGGATCCAGGTCAGGACGTCGTCCACCCGGATGCCGCCCGGCAGCAGCGAGGCGACCAGCAGCGCGACGAGCGTCGACACGAGTCCGATCCCGCCGAGCAGCGCGGACGCGTACTTCCGGGCGAGATTGAAGATGAAAGGCGCCAGGATGCTCTGCGCCACCGCGAACACCAGCACGGCGACCAGGAAGCCCTCCCAGTCGAGGTGGAACCCGGGAAGCACCCAGGAGGCCACCAGCAGGCCCAGTGCCGCGGTGACCACGAAGATCGCCGCACGGATCAGGAATCTCACCATGCCCGAAGGGTAGCGGCCTCCCGAGCGGGCGAGAACACCCCTTCTCGCCGCCGCATCGGGCCGCTAGCCTGGCGCCACCGTCCAGGAGGGGGCACCGTGACCGAACAAGAGACCACCCCCGAGCGGAAGCCGACCCGTCAGCCGAGGCCGACCCTGCGGGGCTGGACGATCGCACTCCTCGTCCTGGGCTGCGCACTCGTCCTCATCGCCGGCGGGACGATCGCCGGAGCCTTCGCGTTCGCCGCGATCTCGGCCGGCCGCAGCGGCACCTGCGACGCCGCCCGGGTCGCGGACGACGTGCTCCCGAGCGTGGTCACCATCGCCGTCACGGGCCCGCGCGGGTCGAGCAACGGCAGCGGCGAGATCATCACGGAGGACGGCTACATCCTCACCAACAACCACGTCATCTCGGACGCGGCGTCCGGCGCGAAGCTCGCGGTGCGGTTCAGCGACGGCCACGAGCTCCCCGCCGAGCTCACCGGCCGCGACCCGAAGACCGACCTGGCCGTCATCAAGGTGAAGGACGACGAGCCGCTGCCGGTCATCGCGACGGGCGACTCGGGCTCGCTCGGCGTCGGTCAGCCCGTGGTCGCGCTCGGCGCCCCGCTCGGCCTCTCCTCGACCGTGACGGCCGGCATCGTCAGCGCGCTGGGGCGGACCGTCCCCGTGCCGAGCGACGACGACAGGAACGCCATCCTGGCCGGGGCCATCCAGACCGACGCGTCGATCAACCCGGGCAACTCGGGAGGCGCGCTCGTCGACTGCGCCGGCCGCCTCGTCGGCGTCCCCACGGCGATCGCGACCGTTCCCGGCTCCAACGGCCAGGCGAGCACCGGCAGCGTCGGGATCGGATTCGCCGTGCCGGAGTCGCTGGCCCTGCCGATCGCGCACGAGCTGATCGCGCACGGCGAGGTCACGCATCCGGACGCCGGGCTCATCGTGGTGCCGATCCCGCCTGCCGCGGCGGCCGCGTTCGGGGTGGACGGCGGGCTATTCGTGCAGTCGGTGGTCTCCGGCGGCCCCGCGCAGCAGGCCGGCCTCCGGGTCGGCGACGTGGTCACCGCCGTGAACGGGAACCCGGCCACCGACATCGACGTGCTCACCGCCATCCAGGTCACCAGCAAGCCCGGCGACGAGGTCACGGTCGACTACCTCCGCGACGGCACATCCCACTCCACCACCGTCACCCTCCAATAGCCATCGACACGTGACTTGGCGCGTGAAGCGGCACGGGTATGCCCGCGCCTTGCCACGTCTCGGGGGTTGGGCGCCGCGGATGCGGCGGGAGAGCTCGGCGGCGGCGTCGCGGACGCGGTCGGCGAGGGTGTCCCAGTCGGCGGGCGGGATGTTCTCGCGGGGGAAGGTGACGGCGATCCCGGCGGCCGGCCAGCCGGCGTGGTCGCGCACCGACACGGCGACGGAGGCGAAGCCGGGCGTCACGTCGCCGTCCTCGGTGGCGTAGCCGCGCTCGCGCGCCTCCGCGACCAACCGGCGCAGCTCGGCGTACGAGTGCGGGCCGGCGCCGGTGCGGTCCTCGAACGCGTCGGCGTCCGGGTACAGCGCCCGCAGCTGCCCGGCGGGGAGCGAGGCCAGCAGCGCGCGGCCGCTTGCCGTCAGGTGCGCGGGGAGGCGGACGCCCACGTCGGTGACGAGGCGCGGCCTCCGGGGCGCCCGCTCCTCCACGATGTAGACGACGTCCCTGCCGTGGAGCACCGCGACGTGGCCGGACTCCCCGATCGCGTCCACGAGCGCGGCGACGATGGGCCGGCCGAGCCGGCTGAGCGGCTGCTGGCGGGAGAACCCGCTCGACAGCTCGTAGGCGGCGACGCCGAGCCCATAGCGCCGCGCCTCCGGGAAGTGCAGCACGAAGCCGTGCTCGGTCAGCACGGTCAGCAGGTGGTAGACGGTCGAGCGCGGGAGGCCGAGGGCGGAGGCGATCCCGGCGGCGGGCACGGGGCCGCGCTGCGTGGCGAGGTAGGCGAGGACGCGCAGGGTGTTCTCCGCCGCGGGGACCTTGCTCATGGACGCTCCTGTCTGGTATCCCGGACACCGATGAGCCTAACCCCCGGGCGCGCCGGACGGCCTCCGGCGCATGATCGGAGCATGTCCGCCTTCACCACCGGTTCCACCCCCGCAACCACCTCCCGCGCCGACGCCGGCGCCGCAACCGTCACCGTCGGCGCGCGCCCGCTCACCATCGCCGAGGTCGTCGCGGTGGCCCGGCACGACGCGCCTGTGCGACTCGACGTCGCCGCGCTCGACGCCGTGCAGGCCTCCCGCGCCATCATCGAAGCGCTCGCCGACGACGTCGAGCCGCACTACGGGATCTCCACCGGCTTCGGCGCGCTGGCCACCACGTTCATCCCCGAGGAGCGCCGCGCGCAGCTGCAGGCCTCCCTCGTCCGCTCGCACGCGGCCGGGTCGGGGCCGGAGGTCGAGCGCGAGGTCGTCCGCGCCCTCATGCTGCTGCGCCTGGCGACGCTGATGACCGGCCGCACCGGCGCCCAGCGCCGCACGGTCGAGACCTACGCCGCGCTGCTCAACGCGGGGATCACCCCGCTCGTGCGCGAGTACGGCTCGCTCGGCTGCTCGGGCGACCTCGCGCCGCTGGCGCACTGCGCGCTCGCCGCGATGGGCGAGGGCCAGGTGCGCGTCGACGGACGGCTCGTGGAGGCCGCCGACGCGCTCGCGGATGCCGGCATCGAGCCCGTGGTGCTCGCCGAGAAGGAGGGCCTCGCGCTCATCAACGGCACCGACGGGATGCTCGGGATGCTCTCGCTCGCGCTGCACGACCTCGCCGCCCTGCTCACCACGGCCGACATCACCGCGGCGATGAGCGTGGAGGCGCTGCTCGGCACCGACGCCGTGTTCGCGGCGGACCTCCAGCAGCTGCGTCCGCAGGCCGGCCAGGCGGTCTCCGCCGCCAACCTGCGCGCGCTGCTCGCGGACTCCCCGCTCGTGGCCAGCCACAAGGGTCCTGAGTGCACGCGCGTGCAGGACGCCTACTCTCTGCGCTGCTCGCCGCAGGTGAACGGCGGCGCCCGCGACACCGTGGCCCACGCGACGATGATCGCCGAGCGCGAGCTGGCCTCCGCGATCGACAACCCGGTGCTCACCCCGGACGGGCGCGTGGAGTCCAACGGCAACTTCCACGGCGCGCCCGTCGCGTACGTGCTCGACTTCCTCGCGATCGTGGTCGCTGACGTGGCGAGCATGTCGGAGCGGCGGACCGACCGGTTCCTCGACCCGGCGCGCAACCAGGGGCTGCCGCCGTTCCTCGCGCACGAGGTGGGCGTGGACTCCGGCCTGATGATCGCGCAGTACACGGCGGCCGGGATCGTGTCGGAGCTCAAGCGCCTGGCCGTGCCCGCGTCGGCGGACAGCATCCCGTCGTCCGCGATGCAGGAGGATCACGTCTCGATGGGCTGGGCGGCCGCCCGCAAGCTGCGTCGCGCGATCGACGGCCTGACCCGGGTGCTCGCGATCGAGCTGATGACCGCCTCCCGCGGAGCCGACCTTCGCGCCCCGCTGCGCCAGGGCCCGGCGACCGGCGCCGTGACGGAGGCGCTGCGCGCGACCGTCCCGGGACCCGGCCCGGACCGCCACCTCTCCCCCGAGATCGAGGCCGCCGTCGCTTTCGTCGCCTCCGGCGCCGCCGTCGCAGCCGCCTCCGCCACCACCCCCCTCCACTAACCCCTCCATCTCTCCCGGAGTTATGTACGCGACACGCCGAGGCGAGGCGTACACAACTCCGGAACGGATGGTCACCAACGTAAGGAGCACGACATGCAGGGATCGCGACCGGTTAGGGCGCCGCGGGGAACGTCGCTCAGCGCCAAGAGCTGGCAGACCGAGGCGCCGCTGCGCATGCTGATGAACAACCTCGACCCGGAGGTGGCCGAGCGGCCCGACGACCTGGTCGTCTACGGCGGCACCGGCCGCGCCGCGCGGAGCTGGGAGGCGTTCGACGCGATCGTCGCCACCCTCCGCGACCTGGAGGCCGACGAGACGCTGCTCGTCCAGTCCGGCAAGCCGGTCGGCGTGTTCCGCACGCATGAGTGGGCGCCGCGCGTGCTCATCGCCAACTCCAACCTGGTCGGCGACTGGGCGACGTGGCCCGAGTTCCGCCGCCTGGAGGCGCTGGGTCTCACCATGTACGGCCAGATGACCGCCGGCTCCTGGATCTACATCGGCTCGCAGGGCATCCTGCAGGGCACGTATGAGACGTTCGCGGCCGTGGGCGACAAGCGGTTCGGCGGCTCGCTCGCCGGCACCCTCACCCTCACCGGCGGCTGCGGCGGCATGGGCGGCGCGCAGCCTCTGGCGGTCACCCTCAACGGCGGCGCCGTCCTCATCGTCGATGTCGACCGCTCCCGCCTGCAGCGCCGCGTCGACCACGGCTACCTGGACGAGCTCACCGACGACCTCGACGACGCCATCGCCCGCGTCACCGCCGCCAAGGATGAGCGCCGCGCCCTCTCGGTCGGCCTGGTCGGCAACGCCGCCACGGTCTTCCCCGAGCTGCTGCGCCGCGGCGTACCGATCGACATCGTCACCGACCAGACCAGCGCGCACGACCCGCTCAGCTACCTCCCCGAGGGCGTCACGGTCGAGGAGTGGCACGACCGCGCCGCCGCCGACCCCGAGGCGTTCACCATCGCGGCGCGCCTGTCGATGGCGAGGCAGGTGGAGGCCATGGTCGGCTTCCTCGACGCCGGCGCCGAGGTCTTCGACTACGGCAACTCCATCCGCACGGAGGCCCAGCTCGGCGGCTACGACCGCGCGTTCGCCTTCCCCGGCTTCGTGCCCGCCTACATCCGGCCGCAGTTCGAAGAGGGCCGCGGCCCATTCCGCTGGGCGGCGCTCTCGGGCGACCCGGCGGACATCGCCGCGACCGACCGCGCGATCCTGGAGCTGTTCCCCGACGACGACAAGCTGCGCCGCTGGATCACCCAGGCCGGCGAGAAGGTGCACTTCGAGGGCCTCCCCGCCCGGATCTGCTGGCTCGGCTACAAGGAGCGCCACCTCGCCGGGCTGAAGTTCAACGAGATGGTCGCCTCCGGCGAGCTCTCCGCCCCGATCGTGATCGGCCGCGACCACCTCGACTCCGGCTCGGTGGCCTCCCCCTACCGGGAGACCGAGTCGATGAAGGACGGCTCGGACGCGATCGCCGACTGGCCGCTGCTCAACGCGCTGCTCAACACCGCCTCCGGCGCGACCTGGGTGTCGCTGCACCACGGCGGCGGCGTCGGGATCGGCCGCAGCATCCACGCCGGCCAGGTGGTCGTCGCGGACGGCACCCCGCTCGCCGCGCAGAAGATCGAGCGCGTGCTCACCAACGACCCGGGCACCGGCGTGATGCGGCACGTGGATGCCGGATACGAGCACGCGGCGGAGGTCGCGCGGGAGCGCGGCCTGCGCATCCCGATGGCCGAGGCGAGCGCCTCGGGACCGGTCGCCTGATGTCCCGCGCGACGCTGCTGACCGGGATCGGCGAACTCGTCACCCTGGATCCCGCCCACCCCGGACCGCTCGGCATCCTCCCCGACGCGGCCCTGCTGGAGGTGGACGGGCGGGTCGAGTGGACCGGTCCCGCGTCGGCGGCGCCGCGCGGAGACGCCGACGAGGTCGTGGACGCGGGCGGCGCGGCCGTGATCCCCGGTTTCGTCGACAGCCACACGCACCTCGTCTTCGGCGGCGACCGCTCGGCGGAGTTCGAGGCGCGGATGGCCGGCCGGCCGTATTCCGCCGGCGGCATACGGAGCACTGTCGCGGCGACGAGGGCGGCCTCCGACGAGGAATTGCGCCGCCGCCTGGCCGGTTTCGTTCGTGAGCTGCACGCGCAGGGCACCACGACCTTCGAGATCAAGAGCGGCTACGGACTGACCGTGGAGGACGAGGCACGCATCCTGCGGCTGGCCCGCGAGGTCACGCAGGAGACCACATTCCTCGGCGCGCATGTGGTGCCCGCCGAGTACGCCTCCGACCCCGAGGCGTACGTGGACCTGGTCACCGGCCCGATGCTGGACGCCTGCGCGCCGTACTCCCGCTGGGTCGACGTGTTCTGCGAGACCGGCGCGTTCAGCGTGCCGCAGTCCCGGCGCATCCTGGAGGCCGGCGCCGCCCGCGGACTCGGCGTGCGCGTCCACGCGAGCCAGCTCGGCCCGGGCGACGGCGTCGCGCTGGCCGTCGAACTGGACGCCGCGAGCGTCGACCACGGCACCTACCTCACCGACCGCGACGTGTCGCTGCTCGCCGGCTCGCGGACGGTCGCGACCCTGCTGCCCGGCGTCGAGTTCTCCACCAGGCACCCGTACCCGGACGCTCGCCGCCTCATCGACGCCGGCGTGCGCGTGGCGCTGGCGAGCGACTGCAACCCCGGCTCGTCGTTCACGTCATCCATGCCGTTCTGCATCGCGGTCGCGGTGCGCGACATGGGGATGACGGTGGCGGAGGCGCTGCGGGCCGCGACCCTCGGCGGCGCGGAGGCGCTGCGCCGGGAGGACGTCGGGCACCTGCGCCCAGGAGCGCGGGCGGACTACGTCGTGCTCGACGCGCCCTCGTACGTGCACCTCGCCTACCGGCCGGGGGTGCCGCTGGTGGCTCGCACGCACGTCGCCTGAGGCTCTTTCGTGCCGAATGGCTGCTTTCGCGGCGTGAATCCCACCATTCGGGCCAAATCAGCGGGCGCTCAGCGCGAGGCCAGCCCCGCCGCCGCCTCCAGGACCAGCAGCGCCGCGAGCCGCACCGTCCGCTGGTCGGGTGCGTCAGCGGTTGCATCGACCTCCGCGATGTCGATGGAACGGACCCGGGAGTCCGCACCGGCGAGCCGCGCGAACCTCCGCAGCTCCCACGCAGAGAGACCGCCCGGCACCGAGGCAGGACAGCCGGGGGCGACGGAGCGGTCGCACACGTCCACGTCCAGGTCCACGTGGACGGGGCCGCCGGCAGCGCCTGCGACCTCCAACGCCTCGGCCATCACCTCGTCGATCGGGCGGCGGTGGAGGTCGTCGCGCGGGATGACGGTGACCCCGTACTCCTGTGCCCGCAGCGCGTACTCCGCCGAGTTGGCGAAGTCGGCGATGCCGATCTGCACGATCCGGCGGCCGTCGAGTCCCGCCTCCACGAGGCGGCGCACCGGCGATCCGTTGGAGATGCCGTCGCGGAGGTCGTGGTGGGCGTCGAGCGTCACGAGCCCGGCCGTCGGCACGTCGTCGCCCCAGGCGCCGAGCGCGGCCGGGACGGTGAGGGAGTTGTCGCCGCCGACCGCGACGGTCAGGCGCGAGCGCGAGACGGCCTCCCGCACGGCGTCCATCGCCCGGCGCTCGCCCTCGGGGCCGTCCGGCTCCGCCACGTCGCCGGCGTCGGCGAACCGCAGCGCCTCGACCGCCAGCTCGGGAACGTGCAGCGAGTACCGTCGCAGCGCCTCCCGCACCGCGCCCGGCGTCGCGTGCGCGCCGGTCGGGGACAGCGACGTGCGCCAAGTCGGGAGACCGATCATCGCCACATCGACCTGCCTGTCCGGGAGGTCGGCGAGCGACGGCCAGGAACCGGCGCGCGGCCAGCGGGGATCGACGGAGAGGCTCATACCGCGACGCTAGCAACGCCCGCCCGCTCGGGCGCGCGGCGCCCCGCCTCCGCTGTCTGGGATCCCGGACGCGCACCCTCGCCACCGAGTCGAGGGGCACGTAATCGCCCCTAAAAGTGCGGTTTAAGGGCGTTTACGTGCCCCTCGGCGGGATGGTGATGGTGGGTGCGAGGCAAGGCGCACGCGGTCAGAGCTGTCGGCCGCCCGCGGGGGTCGTGAACACGGGCGGCTCCGGCGACTCGCCGTCCGGCGCGCCGCCGGCCGGGCCTTCGGCAGAAGCCGCGCCGCCGCCCTTCGCCGCCCGACGGGCGATGCGACGCTCGCGCGCCCCCTCCACCAGGTTGTAGAGCGTCGGCAGCACCACGAGCGTCAGCACCGTGGACGAGATCAGACCGCCGATCACCACGATGGCGAGTGGCTGGGAGATGAAACCACCATGCCCGGTCACGCCCAGCGCCATCGGCGTCAGCGCGGCGATGGTCGCGAGCGCGGTCATCAGGATCGGCCGCAGACGACGGGACGCACCGTGCACGACCGCGTCGCTGACCGTCAGACCGCGCGCGCGGTACTGGTTGACGAGGTCGATGAGCACGATCGCGTTGGTCACCACGATGCCGATCAGCATCAGCACGCCGATGAGCGACGCCACGCCGAGCGGGATCCCGGAGGCGAGCTGCAGCAGGATGGCGCCGGTCGCCGCGAACGGCACCGAGACCAGCAGGAGCAGCGGCTGCCGCAGCGAGCGGAACGTCGCCACCATGACGATGTAGACGATCAGGATCGCCGCCAGCAGCGCGAGCCCGAGCTGACCGAACGCGCTCGACTGGCTGGACGAGACGCCGCCGATCTTCGCCGTGGCGCCGGCCGGGAGGTCGGCCTTCTTGAGGGCGGCGTTGACGTCCGCGTTGGCGGTGGTCAGGTTGTCGGTGGCCGGCGTGGCCGTGACCGCGGAGGTCCGCAGGCCGCGCTCGGTGGTCACCGTCGACGGGCCCTTGGCCTCGGCGACGGTCGCCACGGAGCTCAGCGGCACGACCCCCTTGGGGGTCGGGATCGGCAGGTCGGACAGTCCGGCGACCGTCGTCGGCGGGTTGTCGCTCTGCAGGTAGATGTTGAGCGTCGAGTTCTCGATCGCGACGGAGCCGATCTGGGTCGGCTGCATCGCCTGCGAGACGAACGTGCCGACCGCGACCTCGCTGAGGCCGGCCTCCGCCGCCTTCGTCCGGTCGACGGCGACCGACACGTAGGGCAGCGACGCGCTCAGGTTGTCGGTGACCTGCTTGAGTGAGTCGTGCTTCTTCAGCTCGGTCACGACCGAGTCCGTCGCCTTCTGGAGGTCGGCGTTGGAGCTCGCGGTGATGTCCACCTCGATGTCGGTCGAGCCGCCGAACCCGCTCGACGCGGACACCGTGATGTCGCCCGCTCCGGTGATCGAGGCCATCTCGTTCTGGATCGTGGTCTGCAGCTTGTCCTGGTCGGCGTTCGCGTCCGTCGTGACCGAGAATGTGGTCGCGCCGCCGCCGCCGGTGAACGCGTCGCGCAGCGACGATCCGCTGGAGCCGATCGACACCTGGACGGTCTTCACGCCGTCGGTGTGCAGGAGCTTGTCCTCCACCTTGCGCGCGGCGTCGTCCTTCGCCTGGAGGCTCGCGCCCGGGTCGAGGGTCTGCGACACGGTCAGCGAGTTCTGGCCGCTGGAGCCGAGGAAGTTGGTCTTGAGCAGCGGGAACGAGAAGAAGGTCAGGACCAGCACGACCACCGCGGCCACGACGGTCAGCACGGAGTGCTTGAGCGTCCAACGGATGATCGGGAGGTAGCCCTTCTGCAGGCGAGACGGGTGCTCGAGCTCGTCATGCCCGGAGGCGGCGGCCTCCGCGACCGAGAGATGGGCGGCCTCGTCGTCGAACTGCTCCCCGCCCTCGTGCTTGCGGGCCTTCGGCGCGCGCAGGAACCAGTACGCGAGCACCGGCACGATCGTCAGCGCGACGAGCAGCGACGAGAGCAGCGCGATGGTGACGGTCAGCGCGAACGGCCGGAACAGCTCGCCCGTGACGTCGCCGACGAACGCCAGCGGCAGGAACACCGCCACGGTCGTGATCGTGGAGGCCGTGATCGCGCCGCCGACCTCCCGCACCGCGCGGATGATCGTGACGGCCCGGTCTACGCCGGGCACGAGTTGCCGTTTGATGTTCTCGATGACGACGATCGAGTCGTCCACGACCCGGCCGATCGCGATGGTCAGCGCGCCGAGGGTGATGATGTTGAGGGTGTAGCCGCTCGCCCACATCACGATGAAGGTGATGAGCACGCTGGTCGGGATGCTGACCACGGTGACGAGGGTGGAGCGCACCGAGAGCAGGAACACCAGGATGACGATGACCGCCATCGCGAGGCCGAGCAGGCCCTCCTCCGCGAGCGAGTTGATCGACTGCGTGATGAACGGCGCCTGGTCGAACACGACGGTGATCGTGGCGTTGTGGCCGAGCTTGGTCTCCAGGCCCGGGATGAGCGCGGACACCGCGTGCGACACCGCGACGGTGTTGGCGGACGGTAGCTTGGTCACCGCGATGGTGAGCGCGGGCTTGCCGTTGACGCGGGAGAGGGAGGTGACCGGGTCGTCGTTCTGCACGACGGTGGCGACGTCGCCGATCGTGTGCGGCGTGGAGTTCGCGGCGGCGGCCGCAGCCGCAGCCGCAGCGGCGGCGGCGGCGGCCTGGCTGGAAGCAGCGCCTCCCGCGGTCGCCCCTCCCGAAGCAGCACCGGCGCCGCCGGTCGCCCCGGTCGCCCCGGTCGCGCCCGACGACGCCGCCGCGCCCGTGGACGACTTGATGAGCGGAAGCGCCTGGATGTCTGCCACCGACGTGAGCTGCGCCCCCGACTGGATGGTGAGCGTCTGGCCGTTCTCGGTGATCGACCCGCCGGGCAGCAGCACGCCGTTCTGCTGCAGGGCGTCCTTGATCGCCGACGCACTCAGTCCCGCCGCTGCGAGCTTGGCGGTGTCCGGCGTGATGGTGATGCGCTGGCCGACCTCGCCGACGAGCTGGGCGTCGTTGACGCCGCTCACGGCCTTGATGTCGGGCAGGGCGAGCTTGGTGATGTCGTCGCCGAGGGTGCGCTGGTCGGTGTCGCTGCTGACCGCGAGCTGGATGACGGGGAGGTCGTCGATGGAGCCGGAGAGCACCTGCGGGTTCACGCCGGACGGCAGCGTCGACTTGA
Organism: Microbacterium sp. X-17; assembly: GCF_039615055.1. Taxonomy (NCBI): domain Bacteria; kingdom Bacillati; phylum Actinomycetota; class Actinomycetes; order Micrococcales; family Microbacteriaceae; genus Microbacterium; species Microbacterium sp. X-17. The sequence goes on along the minus strand of NZ_JBDHNI010000001.1, from coordinate 84,406 downwards.
TCCGGTTGATGGCCTGGTCGATCTTCTGCTCGGCCGTCGCCAGGTCGGTGCCGTAGGTGAACTTCGCCGTGATGATCGACTGGTTGGTGCTGCTGACCGCGGACGTGGAGTCGAGGTCGGGCACGCCCTGGATGGCGGCCTCCACCGGCGTGCTCACGTCATGGTTGACGACCTCGGGCGACGCGCCGGGGTAGCTCGACAGCACGACCAGCTGCGGGAACGTGATCGACGGCGCGAGCTCCTGCTTGAGGTTGCCGAGCGCGACCCCGCCGAAGATGGCGGCGACGATCGTGACGAGCGCGATGAGGGCGCGGTTCTTCATGCTGAGAACGGCGAGATAGTGCACGGAGGGTCCCCTCGGCGGATGTGATTGAACTGGTGGCGACGACGGAGGCGCTGGAGAAGTCTCTCATTGCAGGCTGTGCAATTTCCTCATGCCGTGGTACGACCTGGGCCCGGCACCGGGGTCCGACGCGTCAGCGCCGGAGCGTCACCTCAGCCCCCGGATCAGCGTCACGAGCAGAGTCTCCAGGCTCTCGCGGAAGTCGATCCGGAAGCGCGCGAGCTCCGGGTCGAGCTCGTAGGCCTCGGCCATGCCGGGCGAGAGCCGACACGTCGACCAGATGCCGCCGATCCCGAGGGTCACCGCACCGACGAAGACGAGCGTGCCGCGGGGGTCGTCGCCGATCCACGGCGCCGCCAGCGCGCCGAGCCGGGCCGCGTCCGCCAGCAGCGCGCGCTTGTAGGCGAGCGCGACGGGACCGGAGATGTTGTGCTCCAGGATGCCGGGCGCGGACGCGCACAATTCCGCGAAGACGGGACGTGCGGCTGCGGTGTCCGCCACGGCGGCCGCAAGGGACTCGGGCGCGCGGTCGGCGGTGGCGGCCAGTCGCTCCTCCAGAGCGTCGAGCCAGGCCGCGAACTCGCGGCCGTAGAGCTCCAGCAGCACGGCCTCCCGCGACTCGAAGTACCGGAGGACGTTCGACTTCGCGAGCCCCACACGGCGGGCGAGCTCGTTGAGGCTGAGGTCGGCGACACGCGTGTCCGCCAGCATGGCCGCGGCCGCCGTGAGGATGTCCTCTCTGCGCCGCGCGCGCTGCTCCTCGCTGCGCGCCCGGCTGAACGTCGCCTGAGACATCACCCTCCCTCTTGCTAACAGACCGGTGGTCTATTACTGTGATCCGTAACAGACCATCGGTTCATTATTTCACGACCCGCGGAGGAAATCGTGTACAACGTCCCCGACCAGACCGGACGCCACATCGTCGTCACCGGCGCCAACAGCGGCACCGGCAAGGAGGCCACCGCCCGGCTCGCCGCCGCGGGCGCCCGTGTGACCATGGCCGTGCGCAACCTGGAGAAGGGCGAGGCCGCGCGCGCCGAGCTCCTGGAGCGCGTGCCCGGCGCCGATCTCCGGCTGCGCCGCATCGACCTCGCGGACCTCGGCAGCGTGCGCGCCTTCGCCGACGGGATGCTGGCCGACGGCGAGCAGCTCGACACGCTCGTCAACAACGCCGGCGTGATGATCCCGCCGAAGCGGATCGAGACGGTCGACGGGTACGAGCTGCAGTTTCAGAGCAACTTCCTCGGGCCGTTCCTGCTGACGAACCTGCTGCTGCCGCGCCTCCTGGAGTCGCCGAAGCCGCGGGTGGCGACGATGTCGAGCGGGACGGCCGACTTCGGGTCGATCCACTTCCGCGACCTCCAGTTCGAGCGGCGCTACAGCGCCCCGCGCGCCTACGCGCAGTCCAAGCTGGCCGACCTCCTGATGACGCTGCGCCTCGCCGAGCTCTCCGAGGAGCGGGGCTGGGGCCTGCTCAGCACGGCGGCGCACCCCGGCTACACGCGCACCAACCTGCAGACCGCGGGCCGCAACCTCGCCCGCGAGGACGGGAAGCAGCTCCAGCCGTCCAGCCGAACGCTCCTCCCCTCGCAGGGCGTGGAGCAGGGGGCCGAGCCGCTGCTGTTCGCCGCCGCCGACCCCGGCGCGGTGCAGGGCGCGTACTACGGGCCGTCGCGGATGGCGCTGGTGGGGCCGACGCACCGGGCGCGGCTGCCGCGGAGTGCGCGTGGCCGCGACCTCCCCGCGTCGCTGTGGGCGGTGGCTGCGGAGCTGACGGGTGTGGATGCGCAGACCACGTTGGGGAGCGCCGCCGCGTCGAAGTAGCGGGCGGGCAGGCTCCAACCACGCTGGGCGGTGGCTTTCCCCTCAGACCACGTTAGGCAGCGCCCCCGCGTCGAAGTAGGGCGCAGGCTCCGCAGACGCCACCGCCCACGCCCGCTCCAGCGCCGCGAACGCCCGCCGCGTCTCGTCCTCGCTGTACGTGATCGGCACGCGCAGGAACCGCTCGAACGCCCCGTCCAGTCCGAACCGCGGTCCGGCGGCGATGAGGAGGCCGTGGTTGCGCGCGGCGAGCGCCAGCGACGAGCTGACCGGCGCGCCGATCCCGATCCAGGCCGCGAGGCCGCCGTGCAGGCGGGGGATGCGCCACTCGGGGAAGACCTCGCCCGCCAACCGGCGCACGGTCTCCCGGCCTGCGGCGAGCTGCACGCGGCGCTCCTCGAGGATCTCGGCCGTCTGCGGCAGCATCCGCGCGACGACGAGCTGCTCGATCATGGGCGTGCCGAGGTCGGTGGACGGCTTGGCCGCGATCAGCCGCTGGATCAGCGGTCGCTCGGCGCGGATCCAGCCGATCCGGAGGCCACCCCAAAGGCTCTTGGAGGCCGAGCCGATGAGCAGCACGGGCGGGTCCCCCGCGTTGCGGTGGGCGTAGGTCGGCAGCGGCAGGTACTCGCCGGGCCGGTCGATGTCGAGGTCGGCCGTCGTCTCGTCGCCGACCACGACCGTCCCGTGCGCGGCCGCGGCGGCGAGGATGCGCTCCCGGGTCGCCGGCGACATGGACGCGCCGGTCGGGTTGTGGAAGTCCGGGATCAGGTATGCGAGCGCAGGGCTTGCCCGCCGGATCGCCTGCTCGGCGGCGTCGGCGTCCCAGCCGTCGTCCTCGGCGGGCTCCCGGCCGTCCGGGCCGAGGGCGTGCGGGGCGTCGTCCGGCGGCGTGACCGTGATCGGGAGGAGGCGCGCGCCGGCCAGTCGCAGGGCCTCCGTCGCGTGCGGATAGGTCGGCATCTCGACGAGCGCGCGGTCGCCGCGCGACAGGAAGGTGCGGGCGATGAGCGCGATGGCCTGCTGCGCGCCGACCGTCACGAGCACCTGGTCGGCCGTGGTCGGGAGGCCGCGCTCGGCGTAGCGGTCCGCGATGGCCTGGCGGAGGTGCGGCAGGCCGACCGGGTCGTAGCCGGAGTCGGGGAGGAAGTGCGGCAGCTCCTCGGCGGCGGCGCGCGCGGCGGCGGGGAGGGAGGCCGCGGCGGGCAGCGCAGCCTTGGTGAAGTCGAGCATCCCCTCGCCGCCGGTCATCGGCAAGGCCAGCGCCGGGCCGGGGAGGCGCGCGACGCTGCCGGAGCCGCGCACGCTGTCGAGGAAGCCGCCCTCCCGGAGCTGCCGGTAGGCCGCGCTGACCGTGGTGCGGCTCAGGTCCAGCCGGCCGGCGAGGTCGCGCTCGGCGGGGAGGCGGGTGCCGATCGGGATGCGGCCGTCCAGCACGAGCAAGCGGACGCGGTCGGCGAGCGACTGGTAGCAGGGAGCCGCGCCGCGCCAGTCGCCGAGCAGCGATTCGAGCGAGCGGGCCGAGAGTTGAGCGTCGGGCATGCGGGCCACTTTATCCGGATTGGCATCTTGATGTAAGGCCAATCGAGCGATTGGATTATCACCATGCCCCGTTTCCTCCTCACCCGGCGCCTCGGCCAGCTCCTGGTCGGGCTGTTCCTCTACGGCATCGCGATCGCGCTGATGGTGCGCGCGGGGATCGGCGTCTCGCCGTGGGACGTGCTGGCGCAGGGCGTCTCGTACAAGACGGGCATCCCGTTCGGGCTGGTGACCAACCTGGTCGGGCTGGTCGTGCTGGCCTTCTGGATCCCGCTGCGGCAGCGGCCGGGGCTCGGGACGGTGCTCAACGTCCTCCTGGTCGGGCCGAGCGCACAGCTCGGGCTCTGGATCATCCCGCAGCAGACGGTGCTGTGGGCGCAGGTTCTGGTGTTCGCGGCCGGGCTGCTGCTGCTCGCCGTCGCCACCGGCCTCTACATCGGGCCGAAGCTGGGCCCGGGGCCGCGCGACGGCCTGATGACCGGCCTCCACGCCCGCACCGGCCGGCCGATCTGGGCCGTGCGGACCGCGATCGAGGTCACCGTGCTCATCATCGGCTGGTTCCTCGGCGGCAACGTCGGCGTCGGGACGCTCGCGTTCGCGCTGCTCGTCGGGCCGCTGTGCAGCCTCACCCTCCCGTTCTTCGCCATCCGGCTGCCGGAGCCCGCGCCCGCGGACGCCGAGCTGGAGGGCGAGCTCGAAGGCACGGCGGAGCAGGGCCCCGGCCTCCGCGGCGAGGGTGCGGACGAGCGGGATGCCGTCCGTTTCGACGTGCGAGACGGCATCCTGCTCGAATCCGATGCGGCGACGCGCTCGCGCTCGGTCGATCGCGCGGCCTCCCCGCTGGTGCGCGGCCCCCAACCCGACCGCGCCCCGGCCGGGCCGCCGGCCCCGCGGCGCCCCTCCCGCCTCATCGAGGCCCACTGGCTCGACGACCGCCTCACCGGCCGAACCCGCACCCGCCGCGCGTAGCAAGCAATCTCTCCCGGAGTTGTGTACGCAACACGCCGGGTGCGAACGTACACAACTCCGGAAACGATTGCTGGGTTACGCGAGGTGGGCCGCGGCGTAGACGCGGAGGGCGTCGCGCACGAAGGTGGCGCCCTCGGCGCCGCCGTAGTTGGCGGCGAAGCGCGGGTCGGCGACGTACATGTCGCCGAGCCCGGTCAGGTACGCGGCCGGCGGGGCGCCCGTGCCGTAGCCGGGCGTGCCCGGGATGTCGGCCAGCCAGTCCGCGTGCCGGCGGGCGAGCGCCTGCGCCTCCTCCGACGCCGGGTCGACCCCGCGCGCGGCGGCGGCCGTCCAGTCGGCGGCGAGCGCCTTCTGCCGCTGCTGCCAGCCGGCGCGCTCCTCGGCGGTCATCCCGCGCCACCAGCGGTCGGACGACGCGTACGCCTCCTTACCCCAGCGCTGCTCGACCTCCTCCTTGTACTGGGTGTGGTCGAAGCCGTCGAACATCTCCTCAGCCACGATCTCCCCTCCTTCCTCCACTGCGTGGATCGTCGACTCGACCGACGCGATCTGCCGCGCCAGCCGTTCCCGCTCGCTGCGCAGCCACGTCAGGTGGTCGCGCAGCGCGGGGACCGCATCCCGCCTGTCGTCGAGCACGCGGGCGATGGCCGGGAGGCCGAGCCCGAGGTCCCGCAGCAGGAGGATGCGCTGCAGCCGCACGAGGGAGTCGCGGTCGTAGTGGCGGTAGCCGTTCGCGGCGACGCGGCTCGGCGGGAGCAGGCCGAGCTCGTCGTAGTGACGCAACGTCCTGCTCGTCGTGCCGGCGATGCGCGCGATGTCCTGGATACTCCAGTCCACGGTCGCCTCCACCATGTCCGTCTCCTCTCGTGGGTGCAGAAACCACGGTAAAGGTTGACGTTACGTCAAGGTCAAGTGCGGCGCGATACATTCGTGATGTGCGCACGATCCGCTCCCTGACCACTGTCGCCCCGGGCATCCTCTTCGCCGAGGGCCCGGCCTCCAACTGGACCGTCTTCCACGGGCGCGGGCACGTCGAGCTGGTGGACTGCGGCTACCCGGCCGACCGCCCGCTGGTCGAGGAGTCGATCCGCGCCACAGAGCTGGACGTGGAGGCGCTCAAGCGCATCATCGTCACGCACGGGCACTCCGACCACCTCGGCGCGGCGCGCGCGTACAGCGAGGGCTCCGGGGTGGAGGTCCTGGCAGCCGCCAGCGAACTCCCGAACGTCCGCCGCGAGGTCACCGAGCAGGTCACCGTCGCCGACCTGATGCCCGTCGCCCTCCGCCGCGGCACCATCCCTTGGGCCGTCGCGGCCATCCGGGCGGGCGGCCTCGGCGACGTCGGGGTCCCGTCCGCGCAGGCGATCACAGCCGACGTGATCGCGCTGTCGACCGGCCACCGGCTGGAGGTGCTGCCCACGCCCGGCCACACGTCGGGGCATGCCTGCTTCTTCGAGCCGGACGCCGACGTGTTGATCACGGGCGACGCGCTCGTGACCGGGCACGCGCTGCTCAACGACGCCGGGGAGCTGCAACAGCTGCCGACGTTCTTCCATCACGACGCCGACGGGGCGGAGGCGAGCGCGCGGCGGCTCAGCCTGTGCGACGCGCGCTGGGTGCTGCCGGGCCACGGACCGGCGCTGCGGCTGTAGCGGGCGCTACCGCTTCGCCTTGACCGGCGCTTCCGTGCCCTGCGACGTCCGCTCGTCGGCGGCCACCGGCGGCACCGCCAGCTCCCCCGGCGCCGCGAACTCGCTCTCCGCGAGCGTGATCGGCGTGTTGTGGATGTGGATGCGCGCACGCGCCGCCGACGCCGGCGCCAGCGGACGCCGCGCGACCGGGCGCACCGGCTCGCCGCGACGGTCCTGACCGGGCAGCGGGCGCGACCGGCGGCCGTAGATCAGCGACGACGAGTCCAGCAGCCACGGAACGAGCGCCACGGTGACGCCGTGACACAGCATGAGCTGCTTGCTCAGCCGCCGGGCGCGGTGGTTGTGCAGCAGCGACTCCCACCAGTGGCCGACGATGTACTGCGGCAGGTAGACCGTCACGACCTCGGAGCCGTGCTCCTCGCGGCGGTGCTTCAGGTACTTCATCACCGGGACGCCGAAGTCGCGGTACGGGGAGTCGATGACGGTGAGCGGCACATGGATGTTCTGCTCGATCCACTGCCGCTGCAGCTTCTCGGTCGCCTCCTCCTCGATGGAGACGTGCACGGCCTCGATCGAGTCGTGGCGGGCGGCGATCGCGTAGTCCAGCGCCTTGAGGGCCGGCTTCTGCATCTTGCCGATCAGCACCACGGCGTGGTCTCCGACGCTGCCGAAGGTCGTGACCGGGTCGACCTCGATCTCCTTCTCGACATCCCGGTAGTACCGGTTCACGCCCAGCATCAGGAACCAGAGGATCGGCATGAAGATGAAGACGAGGTACGCGCCGTGCGTGAACTTCGTGATGGTGACCACGATGAGCACGACGAAGGTCAGCGTCGCGCCGAAGGCGTTGATGCAGAGCGAGCGGACGATGCTGCTGCGCTCGCGCTGGCTCAGCACGGCATTGCCATCCTTGCCGCTGCCGCGCAGCATCGTGACCCAGTGCTTCACCATCCCGGACTGGCCGAGGGTGAACGACACGAACACGCCGATGATGTAGAGCTGGATCAGCTGCGTCAGGTTCGCCTGGTAGACGAGCAGCAGGACCGTCGCGGCGAGCGCCAGCAGGATCATGCCGTTCGAGTAGACCAGGCGGTCGCCCCGGGTGTTCAGCGCCTTCGGGGCGTAGGAGTCACGGGCGAGCACCGAGCCGAGCAGCGGGAAGCCGTTGAACGCCGTGTTCGCGGCGAGCAGCAGCACGACCGCGGTCGCCGCCTGCACGATGAAGAAGAAGAAGGTGTTGTTGCCGAACGTCGCCGCGGCGATCTGCGCGATGAGCGAGCGCTGCGGGGAGGTCGCGCACTGCGCCCAGCCCTGGAGGTCGCACGGGTTCTCCGCATAGTGCACGCCGCTGATCAGCGCCGTGACGGTGAGGCCGGCGAACAGGACGATCGCGATGCCGCCCATCAGCGCGAGCGTGGTGCGCGCGTTGCGGATCTTGGGGGTGCGGAAGGCGGGCACGCCGTTGGCGACGGCCTCCACACCGGTCAGGGCGGAGCAGCCGCTGGAGAACGCGCGCAGGAGCAGCAGCACCATCGCGGCCTGCGTGATGCTGCTGGAGTGCACGGTGAAGCCGGCCGACTCGGCGACCGGCGCGTGGCCGAACGCGGTGCGGACCAGCGCCGTGACGACCATGACGAAGATGCTGCCGATGAAGATATAGGTGGGGAGCGCGAACGCCTTGCTCGACTCCCGCACGCCGCGGAGGTTGACCGCGACGAGGATGATCACGCAGACCACGGCGAGCTCCACCCGCCACGATGCGAGGAACGGCAGCGCCGAGATCACGTTGTCGACGCCGGAGGCGACCGACACGGCGACGGTCAGCACGTAGTCGACCAGGAGGGCGGAGGCCACGACCAGTCCGGCCTTCTCGCCGAGGTTCTTGTGCGCCACCTCGTAGTCGCCGCCTCCCGAGGGGTAGGCCTTGACGAGCTGGCGGTAGCTGAGCACCACCGTGATCATCAGGACGACGACGGCCGCCGCGACCCAGGGGGCGAAGGTCAGGAACGACAGGCCGCCGAGCAGCAGGATCATCAGGAGTTCCTGCGGAGCGTACGCGACGCTGGAGAGTGCGTCTGACGCGAAGATCGGGAGCGCGAGGTGCTTCGGGAGTAGCTGTCCTTCGAGCTTTTCGCTCGGAAGCGGGTCGCCGATCAGCCACCGCTTCGGGGATCTCCCCTCATTTGTCACGAGGGACGAGAATACTCGCTGCCAAAACGCTGTCAAATCGGCGCGTCGCGTCAGCGCCGGAAGGCGATTCCGCGAACACTGGGTTCGCACCTCCCGGAGCATCCGTTGCCGCGGATTCTCGCGGGAGTCGGCTCGTCATCGGCCTCACTGGGAGCGAGATGAGCATGAGCTGGGACTTTCTGGAATTCTTTCCGAAAACCGCTCTCACCGGCTGGTTCAGCCGCGGCCGATCGCCTCGACGATCGCGCGCCGCACGCGGGTCAGCTCCTCCTTGAGGAGGGGCACGACGTTCTCCGGGAGTGCGCCGCGGGCGGCCTGCGTGCGCAGGTCGGTGCGGAGCTGCTGGCGGAACTCGTTGATCGCGACCTCCGCCTCCCGCGCCGCGGCGTTGGCGGCCGCGCGGGCGTCGCGGCCCGCCTCGCGCGCCTGCTGCCGCGGGTCGACCCGCGTCGCGTCGCGCTTGGCCTCCCGCGCCGCCGAGGCCAGCTCGGCGCGCAGGGTGCGCATGGCGTCGTTCACGCCGGCGCGGACCTCGTCGGCGAGCCGGCGGACGGAGTCGGTGACCTCGTCCTCGATCGCGTCCAGCTCGGGCTCGCGGGCGGCGAGCTCGGCGCGGCCGGCGTCGGTGATCGCGTAGACGGTCTTGCGGCCGTCGGTCGTCTTGGTGACCAGCCCCTCCTCCTCCAGCTTCGCGAGCCGGGGGTAGATGGTGCCGGCGCTCGGCACGTAGGTGCCGCCGAAGCGGTCGCTCAGCGCCTGGATCAGCTCGTAGCCGTGGCGCGGCGCCTCGGCCAGGAGGCTCAGCAGGTAGAGGCGGAGGCTGCCGTGCGCGAAGACGGGGGTCACGCCGACGCCTCCTCCTGGGCCGCGGAGCTGCGGAGCACCGAGACGGCGCCGGAGACCGAGTTGACGGTGATGTCGACCCAGTAGCCGTCGAGGCTGCCGGTGGTCGCCGCGTACCCCTTTCCAGCGGAGCCGACGACCATCACGTTGTCGAGCTGGACCCGGCCGGACACGGTGTTGGCGCGGTAGCGGGCGCCGAGGGCCTCCGGGATGCGGATGGTCGTGTCGCCCGAGACGGTGTTGATCTGCACCTCGTCCGGGGTGCCGGAGAGGTCCACCATGATGTCGGCCGAGACGCCGTCGGCACTGAACCGCGGGATCGTGCCGGTGGCGGTGATGTCCCCCGACACCGTGTGCGCGGTGATCCGCCCGGTGTGCCCGCGGGCCGAGAGCTCGCCGCTGACGGAGTTGAGCTCCAGGGCGCCTTCGAGGCCGTCGATGACGACGTCCCCGGAGACGGTGCTGAGCCGCGCGTCGGTCTTCAGGCCGGAGACGAGGGCGCCGGCGGAGACCACGCCGAACTTGAGCGCGACATCCCGCGGCACCAGCACGCTGACATCGGCGCGGGCGCTGGACCGCATCGACTTGAACACGTCGATGAAGTTGTCCCAGCGCAGCTGCGGGTGATCGATCTCCAGGCGGTCGCCGTCGATGCTGACCTTGAGGTCACGGCCGGACACCGAGTGGACCTCCACCCGCGCTCCCGGCTCGTCGTGGCCGATGATGTCGATCTGGCCGCCCAGCAGCCCGACCTTGAGGGAGCGGACCAGCTCCACGTCGATCGTGCGGCTCTCGCCGGGCTGGATGAGCCACTTCTCCTGTGCCATGCTCTCGCGCTCCTTGCTTCGGTGACTCGCGATATATCGCGATGTTGACGTATTCACGATATATCGCGAGTTGGACGAGCGCAAGCGCCCGGGACGAATCTCAGGGTCACCTCAGGGACATCCCGGACCCTGCCGCGGTCAGCGGCGCGGGCGGGCGAGCCAGGGGTGCAGAAGGCGCGTGACGAACGGGAGCAGGTAGTACGTCATGGTCGGCGTGAGCAGGAGGGTCGTGATGAGGACCGTGGCGAGCGGCCAGAGCTGGTGCCAGCCGGGCACCAGATAGAAGGTGAAGTAGGTGAAGGCCAGCGAGAGCGGGAAGAAGCCGAGCCAGATCGTGACGGCCTGCTTCCAGCGCGGCGGGGCGGCGGGGACACCGGGCTCCGGCTCGTCGAACCAGCCCTCGATGCCGGTGCGGCGCTCGACACGGGACACCTCGACCAGCTCGCGGCCCTCGTACAGCCACTCGGCGCGGGCGTCCGAGGACTCCCAGACCTCCAGCGACGCGGCGTCGGCGAAGCGGTACAGCATGTGCCACTCGTGCGAGTGGGCGTTCGCGCGCACCCAACCGGAGCCGAGGAAACCCTCGTAGCCGTTGGCGAGGTTGACCCCCGCCTGGACCCAGTGGGTCACCTCGGGGAGGCGATCGGGGTCGACACGGCGGGTGATGGAGACGGTGACGGGGATGCGCGGTGGGAAGTCCGGGTTCTGCGCTTGTGGCGCGGAGACGTTCGGCTCTTGTGGAGTCATGCGTCCATTGTCGCCGCCGCGGGTTACGACCGCGTTTCGTCGGCGGCGGCGCTCAGCGCGGGGCGAGGAGGGTGCCGCCGTCGCGCACGACGAGCTGGGGCGTCACCAGGCGGTGGCGCGGGTCGTCGACCGACGACCGCGCTCGACCGCCGTGGGCGCCGGTCAGCAGTTCGAGCACGCCCGCTGCCACCTCGTCCAGCGGCTGGCGCACGCTGGAGAAGCCGAGCGACGCGGCGACAGGGGTGTCGTCGTACCCGATCACCGGGATGCGGCCTCCGGTCGCCGTCAGGGCGCCGAGGGCGAGCGAGTCGGAGGCGCAGACGACGGCCTCCACGTCGGCGCGGGCGGCAAGGGTCCGCATGGCCTCCGCGCCGAACGTCACGCCGTCCTCTGAGGCCTCCTCCAGCGTCGCGAGTGTCGCAGCGTCGACCGCGTGCGCCTCCCCCATCGCCTCCAGCCAGCCCGCCCGGCGGTCGTCCCCGGTGCCGGAGCCGGCCGGCCAGCCGAGGTAGCCGATCCGGCGGAGGCCCCGCGCGAGGAAGTGGTCGGTCGCCTCGCGCAGCCCGGAGCGGCCGTCCACGTCCACCCACAGGTGCAGCGGGTCGGTCATGTCGTCGATGCCCCAGGGGCGGCCGAACGTGACGAAGGACTGGCCGTGCTCGATCAGCCACTCCGTGCGGGGGTCGCCGTGGAAGGTGGAGGTCAGCACGAAGGCGTCCACGTCCGCGCCGTCGGAGAGCCTGCGGAACTGCTCGATCTCGTCCTCCGGGCCGTCCGCGGTGAAGAGCAGCACGCGCAGGCCCTTGCGGTCGGCCTGCTCGGTGAGGGCGTGCAAGAAGCGGTCGAGCACGCTGCCCGAGATGCCGTCCCTGGTCATCGGGTCGAGCCGGATGCCGATGGTGGAGCTCTTCTGCGTGCGGAGCCGGCGTGCGGAGGCGTGCGGCCGGTAGCCGAGCGAGCGGATGGCCTCCTCGACGCGCTCGCGGGTCTCCGGGCGGACGATCGCCGGGGTGTTCAGCACGTTGGAGACCGTCTGCCGCGAGACGCCCGCGGCGTCGGCGACGTCGCTGACGGTCGGCTGTGCGCCCATGCTGCTCCTTCCCCGGCGTGCTCCGGCCCGGTCGGAGACGCCGTCTCAGACCTTACCGCTGCTCGTTCGCGCTGGCCCACTGCCCCCGCTTGACACGTGCCGACGGCCGTGACTATGGTGACAGCGTCCCCGTTTGATCGTTCAAAATGCACTGTAGCATCATCGAATTTGATCGTTCAAAGGGGAGTCCCACCGGAACGAGACCACAGGAGGTCGGATGCGCGCAGAGCAGCGGGCGATCCCAGCGCTCCCTCCGCGATGTCCTCCACAGGTCCGCGTCCCACGCGAACGTTCCACGACTTCGGCGACCCCCACCGCGTGAGCCCGGCCGTTCGGGCACACTCACACCAAGGAGAGAAACACATGCGAAGAATCACATCCCGCTGGCTCGCGGGCGGCGCCGTCGCCGCCGCGGCCGCACTCGCCCTCACCGCCTGCGGCTCCGGCTTCGGCGGCAGCGGAAGCGGCAGCAGCGACACCGGCAAGCTGACCTCGTCGAACAAGGCGCTGACGGTCATGATCGGCTCGTCCGGCGACGCCGAGACGGCCGCGGTCAAGTCCGCCGTCGGCGACTGGTCGAAGAGCTCGGGCGCCAAGGCCAGCGTCGTGGCCGCGAGCGACCTCAACCAGCAGCTCGCGCAGGGCTTCGCGGCGAAGAAGCCGGCGGATGTGTTCTACCTCTCGACCGACGCGCTCGCCGGCTACGCCTCCAACGGCTCGCTGCTCGCGTACGGCGACCAGCTCGGCAACAAGAGCGACTTCTACCCGAGCCTGGTCAAGTCCTTCACCTACAACGGCAAGTTCTACTGCGCGCCGAAGGACTTCTCCACGCTTCAGCTCATCATCAACAAGGACATGTGGAGCGCCGCCGGCCTCACCGACAGCGACATCCCCAAGACCTGGGACCAGCTGGAGGCCGTCTCCAAGAAGCTCACCGGCAACGGCCACGTCGGCCTCGGCATCTCGGGTGAGTACGCTCGCATCGGCTCCTTCATGGTCCAGGCAGGCGGCAACCTGATGAACGACGACAGCACCAAGGCGACCGCGAACAGCGACGCCAACGTCAAGGCGCTCGACTTCGTCAAGACGATGCTGAACGCGGGCGACCTCAAGTACGCCAAGACCCTCGGCGCGGGCTGGGGCGGCGAGGCGTTCGGCAAGGGCCTGGCCGCGATGACCATCGAGGGCAACTGGATCACCGGCGCCATGAAGTCGGACTACCCGAACATCAAGTACCAGGTCGCCGAGCTGCCGGCCGGCCCCGCCGGTCAGGGCACCCTCCAGTTCACCAACTGCTGGGGCATCGCCGCCGACAGCCCCAACCAGGCCGCCGCGCTCAAGCTCGTCGAGAAGCTGACCAGCAAGAGCGACCAGCTCGCCTTCTCCCAGGCCTTCGGCCCGATGCCGTCCATCAAGTCCGCCGCGAGCGAGTGGAAGTCGGCCAACCCCGACCTGGTGCCGTTCCTCAACGCCGCCGACTACGCCAAGGGCGTGCCGACCGCCAAGGGCGCGGCCGACGTCGTGACCGACCTCAACAGCAAGCTGGAGACGCTGGCCACGAGCGACCCGAAGACGATCCTCGACGCCACGCAGAAGAACCTCGAAGCGCTGAAGTAAGGATCGCAGACACCATGTCGCAAGCCACGAGTCGGTCTCGCCGTTCCGGAATCCGGCGCGGCGAGGCCGCCTCGGGGTGGTTGTTCACCGCCCCGGTCATCCTGCTGCTCGGCGTGTTCCTCGTCATCCCGGTGCTCATGGCGCTGTGGGTCAGCTTCTCCGACTGGGGAGGGCGCGGCAGCCCCTTCGCCTCCGACGTGAACTTCGTCGGTCTCAAGAACTACTCGACCCTGCTGGCGGGCGGCGGGCTCGCCGAGTCGGACTTCGGCATGGCGCTGAAGAACAACGCCTGGTACGTCGTCCTGGTCGTCCCGATCCAGACGGCGATCGCGCTCTTCCTCGCGGTGCTCGTCAACCGGGCCGTCCTCCGCGGGCGCGGCTTCTTCCGCACCGCCTTCTACTTCCCGTCGGTGACCAGCTCGGTCGCCATCACCGTGCTGTGGCTGTTCCTGTTCAGCACGACGGGCGCGGTGAACAAGGTGCTCTCCTGGTTCGGCGTCAACGGACCGAACTGGTTCAACGACCCGAGCGGCATCATCCACAACTTCCTCGGCCTGTTCGGCGTCAGCACCGGGCCCGCCGCCCTCACGCAGAACACCCTGCTCGGCGTCTCCTGGTGGGACTGGCTGGGCGGGCCGTCCGTTGCGATGACGGCGTACATCATCATGGCCGTGTTCACCACGAGCGGCACGTTCATGCTGCTCTTCATCGCGGCCCTGCAGAATCTCGGCGGCGACATCACCGAGGCCGCGATGATGGACGGCGCCAACGGCTGGCAACGGTTCTGGCGGATCACGCTCCCGCAGCTCCGCCCAACGCTCTTCACCGTCCTCACCCTCGGCCTGATCGGCTGCTGGCAGGTCTTCGACCAGATCTACACCGGCAGCAAGGGCGCGCCGAGCAAGACAACGCTGACCCCGGCGTACCTCTCGTACCAGACCTCGTTCACGAATCAGGAGTGGGGTCAGGGCGCCGCGATCGCGTTCATCCTGTTCATCATCATCGTGCTGTTCACGATCTTCCAGCGCTGGGTGCTGCGTGAGCGCGCGGTGTCCAAGCGACGCATGCGGCCGTACGACGCGATGGTCATCGCGGCGACCGCGCCGAGCAACTCGTCCGGCTCCGCCATGAAGGGAGGCCAGGCATGACCGCCACCACGTCCACCGTCTCCCCCGCCACCGCAACGTCGCCGGGCGCTCCGGCTCCGCGCCCGGTGCGCCGGCGCCGCCGCACGAGCGGCAGCATCGCCGCCACTTCCGTCAGCTACGCCATCCTGGTCGTGCTCGCGGTCGTGTACATCATGCCGTTCCTCATCCAGGTGGCCACATCGTTCAAGACCGACGCGGACGCGACGGCCAACCCGGTGTCGCTCATCCCCCAGGTGTGGACGACGGCCGCGTACACGAAGCTGTTCCTCAACTCGGACTTCCCGATCTGGTTCATGAACTCGGCCATCGTCACGGTGTTCGTGACCCTCGGCCGCGTGTTCTTCGACTCGCTCGCCGGTTACGCCCTCGCACGGCTGCACTTCCGCGGGCGCGGGTTCGTGTTCGCCGCGCTGGTCGCGGTCATGTCGGTGCCGATGGTCGTGCTGCTCATCCCGAAGTTCCTCGTGATCAACCAGCTCGGCATGTACGACTCGTACACCGGCATGATCCTGCCGCTGCTCACCGACGCCGCCGGCGTCTTCATCATGAAGGGCTTCTTCGAGTCGATCCCCGCGAGCGTCGAGGAGCAGGCGCGCATCGACGGCGCCGGCACCTTCCGGGTGTTCTGGTCGATCGTGCTGCCGATGGCGCGGCCCGCGCTCATCACCATCATCATCCTGTCCTTCCAGGGGTCGTGGAACGAGCTCGCGCATTTCATCGTCTCGACGCAGGACCCGGCCCTCACCACGCTGACCAAGGGCGTCGCGGGGCTCGCGAGCGGACAGCTCAGCCAGGGCAGCCAGTACCCGATCAAGCTCGCCGCCGCCGCGATCATGACCATCCCGGTCGCCGTGCTGTTCTTCGTCTTCCAGCGCCGCATCATGAACTCCAGCGACGGAGCGGTGAAGGAGTGACGGCCATCGCACCGACCATCCTGGCCACCTGCGGAGGCCTGGTCGCGGGAGACTGGACGGACTCCGCCTACGGCCCGCTCCTCCAGCACGCGATCGAGCTGGCGCAGGTCGTCGGGCGCCGGCCCCGGGTCGCCCACCTCAACACCGCGGGCGGCGACCAGCGGCACGTCGAAGGAGCCGAGCTGGAGGCCGCACGCCTCGCCGGCGTCGAGGCCAGCCATGTGCGCTTCTTCCCGCACCCGAACACCCCGGACCTGCGCGAGCACCTCCTCGCCCAGGACGTCGTGTGGGTCAGCGGTGGGAGCCTGCTCAACCTGCTGGCCGTCTGGCGCGCGCACAGGCTCGACGCGATCCTGACCGAGGCCTGGCAGCGCGGCGTCGTGCTGGCGTGCGGCTCGGCGGGCGGCCTGTGCTGGCACGAGGGCGGCACGACGGCCTCCCGCGGCCCGGACATCTCCGCGCTGGCCGACGGGCTCGGCCTGGTGCCGGGCTCGCTCGCGGTGCACTACGACTCCGATCCGCGCCGCCGGCCGGCGCATCAGGCGGCGGTCGCCTCCGGCGAACTGCCCGGAGGCTACGCGCTCGACGAAGGAACCGGGCTCGTCTATCAGGGCACGACGCTCGTGGATGTCGTCTCCGAGCGGGAGGGCGCGGCGGTCTGGCACGTGCAGCCGGCGGACTCCGATCGGCGGCGCGGCGTGACCGAGACGCGGATCGAGCCGCGCGTGCTCCCCGAACTCACCTCCCCTCCATCCCCATCCCAACCCCCACTCACATCCCTGATCGAGGAGGCGCGAACGCCACGATGACCCAGCCGCTCCAACCCCTGCTGCACGACAGCGTCGTGGTGCTCACCGCGCCCAGCCAAGCCTGGTCCGCCGCGGACGGCGCCATCGACGGCGGCGGGATCCACGGGTTCTTCCACTCGGACCTCCGGGTGCTCGACCGCATCCTCCTGACCGTCGGCGGCGACGTGCCCGAGCACATCGCCACGGCCGGCCCCGACGCCGCGAGCGCCGTCTTCACCTCGCTCGCCCGCCGGATCGACGATGCCACGGCCGACCCGCGCGTCCGGCTGGACCGCACGCGCACGGTCGTTGCGGGGAGCCTGCGGGAGCGGATCGTGCTGCGCAACGCCCTCCGCACCCCGATCGCGACGACCGTCGAGGTCGCTGTCCGCGGCGACTTCACGCCCATGCAGACGATCAAGGCCGGGCTGACGGGTGCGGAGCACGCGGTGTCGGCCGAATCCGTCGAGGAGGGCGTCGTCTTCCGCTCCGGACCGGTGACCGCACGGCTGGCCGCGGCCGACGCCCACGTGACGGTGGACGGCACCGCCGCCACTCTCGCCTGGGAGGTCGAGGTCCCCGCTCACGGCGAGGTCGCCCTCGACTGGACCATCGACGTGGACGACCCGACCGCGGTCGTCGCCGGCGCCGCACCATCCGCCGAGTGGGCCGCCTTCCGCGCGACCACCGGCGACTCCCGGCTGTCCTCTTGGCTCGACCGGGCGCTCGCCGACCTCCAGTCGCTGCGGATGTCCACCACCGCGCGCCCGGACGACACCTTCCTCGCCGCCGGCGCCCCGTGGTTCTTCACGCTGTTCGGCCGCGACTCGCTGTGGGCCGCTCGCCTGCTGCTGCCGCTCGGCACCGACCTCGCCGCCTCCACCCTCCGCGTGCTCGCGCACTTCCAGGGCACGGAGACCGTCGCCGAGACCGCCGAGCAGCCCGGCAAGATCATGCACGAGCTGCGGCCGGCCGCGCTCACCATCCCGGGTGAGGGCGTCGTGCTGCCGCCGCTCTATTACGGCACGGTCGACGCGACCGCGCTCTGGATCGGCCTCCTCCACGACGCGTGGAAGTGGGGCATGCCCGACGCCGAGGTGCGCGAGCTGCTGCCCGCGATGCAGGCGGCGCTCGCCTGGATGCGCGATTACGGCGACAGCGACGGCGACGGTTTCCTGGAGTACGTGGACACCACCGGTCACGGCCTGGCCAACCAGGGCTGGAAAGACTCCGGCGATTCCATCCAGTGGAAGGACGGCACCCTCGCGGACGGTCCGATCGCGCTCTGCGAGGTCCAGGGCTACGCCTACGAGGCCGCGATCGGCGGCGCCGAGCTGCTCGACGCGTTCGGCCTGGAGGGCGCCGACGACTGGCGCGACTGGGCCGCGCAGCTCAAGGGCCGCTTCGCCGAGTCGTTCTGGATCGACGACCCGGACGGCGCCTACCCCGCCGTCGCGCTCGACGCCGCCAAGCGCACGGTCGACACCGTCACCAGCAACATCGGCCACCTGCTCGGCACCGGCATCCTCACCCCGGAGCAGTCGGCCGGGATCGCGCGACGGCTGGCGTCGCCGGAGCTGTCGTCCGGCTACGGCCTGCGCACCATGTCGACGGACTCCGGCGGCTACTGGCCGCTCAGCTACCACGGCGGCTCGGTCTGGGCGCACGACACCGCGATCGCGATCGTGGGCCTGTCGCGTGACGGCCACACGGCGGAGGCCGACCTCCTCGCCGACGGGCTGCTGGCCGCGGCGGACGGCTTCGGCTACCGGATGCCCGAACTCCACTCGGGCGACTCCGCCGAGCAGACCAGCGCTCCCGTCCCCTACCCGGCCGCCTGCCGCCCGCAGGCGTGGTCGGCCGCCGCGGCGGTCGCGGTCCTCTCGGCCCGCCTCGGCCTCCGCGCCGACGCTCAGACGGGCTCGCTCGACGTCCGCCCCACCCCCGGCGCCGGCAGCATCCGCGTGAGCGGCGTGCGCTTCGCGGGCACCCCCCGCGACCTGAAGGTCTGAGCGCACTCCCAAGCCCCCGAAGGGCACGTTGTTGTCACTTTTCGCCCGCAAAAGTGACAACGACGTGCCCTTCGTTGGTGCGGCGGCGGGAGGCGCTAGATCTGCGCCATGATCTGGCGGGCGATCACGCGGCCGGCGCGGTTCGCACCGATCGTGCTCGCCTGCGGGCCGTACCCCGCCAGGAAGATGCGCGAGTCCTGCCACGAGGCGCCGGACGCCACCGTGAGGCCGCCGGCCTTCTCGCGCAGCTTCAGCGGCGCGAGGTGCCTGAGCTCCGGGCGGAAGCCGGTCGCCCAGATGATCGTGTCCGCCTTCGACGTCGAGCCGTCCGCCCAGACGACGCGGTCCGGCTCGATGCGGGAGAACATCTCCCGCTCCACCAACAGCCCGCGGTCGATCCCGGCGGCGACGCGGCGCGTGCGCGGGACGCCCGTTCCGCTGACGATGCTGGGCAGCGCCAGGCCGGCACGGGCCGCCGCGTCCTGGGCGGAGACCGCGGCCACGCCGCCCTCGATCGTCAGCTCCGACTCGTTGCGGAAGTCCACAGGCCGGCGGGTCGCCCAGGTCAGGCTCTCGGCGACACCCTCCAGCTCCAGCAGGAAGCCGATCGCGCTCGTGCCGCCGCCGACCACGACGACCGACTGCCCGGCGAGCTCCTCCGCCGACACGTACGACGACGTGTGCAGGTGGCGGCCTGCGAAGTCGTTCATCCCCGGATACCACGGGATGAACGGCGCACCCCAGGTGCCGGACGCGTTCACGACGACCCGGGTGCGCGTCTCGCCGCGGTCGTGCGCGACGACCAGGTCCGCGCCCCGGTCGTAGACGCGCGAGACCGTCACCGGCCGCTGCACCTCCAGGCCGTAGTGCTCCTCGTAGCGGCGGTAGTAGCCTGCGACGATGTCCTTGGCCGGGAGGGCGCGGTCGGCGGTCTCGAAGCTGAGACCCAGCTCCGCCATCCCTGGGAGATCGTTCACGTGGTGGGCGCTGCCGAGACGCAGCGCGTCCCACCGGTGCTGCCAGGCCCCGCCGGTGCCCGGGCCGCGATCGAGGATCACGAAATCCTGTCCGGGGACCAGCTCGAACCGGCGCAGGTAGTAGGCGACCGCCAGCCCGGCCTGCCCGGCGCCGACGATCACCACCTGGGTGTCGGTCATGCCACTGATCACGCGCTCATTCCATCATCCGACGCTGTGCGGGAACTCGGGGTCCACGAGGGTCACCATGCTAAACTCGACGCTAGTTTTCACTATTTCTGTTGGATCCCCGGGTGCCATTCCCCGGGCAGGACCAAAAGGGGGTCACGCATGGGGCGCGGCCGTCAAAAGGCAAAGCACACCAAGATCGCTCGTCAGTTGAAGTCGTTCAGCCCGAACGTCAACTACGACGCGCTCGAGCGTGAGCTCACCGGACATTCCCACCACGACGACGAGCGCCAGTACGACGCGTGGGCCGACTACGACCCGGATGGCGACGACGATACCTCAGGGTACGACGACGCCGACGAGGACGAGTACGAGGACAGCGAGTCCGAGACGCCCAAGCGCGCCTGACCGCGACCAGGTCATCCCCGCGATCACCCGACCGGGCGGCGTGACCGGCTGACGATCCTTCGACCGAAGGATCGCGCGCTCAGAGCCAGCCCTGCCGCGTCGCGATCGCGACCGCTTCGGAGCGGTTGCGCGCGCCCGTCTTGCCAATCGCGCTCGAGAGGTGGTTGCGCACCGTCCCGTCGCTGAGGTGGAGACGGCGCGCGATGTCGGTGATCGTGCCGCCCTGGCCGGCCACCGCGAGCACCTCGGCCTCCCGCACCGTCAGCGGGGAGGCTCCTGACGCCAGCGACTCGGCGGCCAGCGCCGGGTCGACGACGCGCAGCCCGGACGCGACGCGGCGGACGGCGTCGGCGAGCTGGCCGGAGGGGGTGTCCTTCACGATGAACCCCGCGGCGCCGGCCTCCATCGCCCGCCGCAGGTAGCCGGGGCGGCCGAACGTCGTCACGATCAGCGAGCGGCACGACGGCTGGTCACGCGCGAGCTGCGCGGCGACCTGGATGCCGTCGAGCCCGGGCATCTCCACATCGAGCAATGCGACGTCGGCGGCGGAGGTGCGCGCGGCGTCGAGCACCTCGTCGCCGCGGCCGACCTGCGCGACGACCTCCAGGTCGCTTTCGAGGTCGAGGAGGGCGGCGAGCGCACCGCGGACGAGGGCCTGGTCGTCGGCGAGCAGCAGGCGGATGGTCACGCGGTCCTCCTCACCGTCAGCAGGGTCCCGCCGCGCGGGCCGGCCTCCACCGTCACCGCGGCCCCGAACTCCCGCGCCCGGTCGGTCAGCCCCGCGATCCCGGACCCGCGCACGAGCTCGCGCCGCTCCGCGAACGGGGCGGGCCCGCGGCCGTCGTCCTCGATCCGCAGGACGTCCGGCTCCACCGTCACCCAGCAGTTGCGGGAGCCGGAGTGCCGGATCACGTTCGTCACGCCCTCCCGCAGCACCCAGCCGAACAGCTCGCGCAGCTCGGGCGCGACCTCCTCGCCGTTGCGCGGCAGGTGCGCCTGGATGTCGGCGGCCGCCAGTCCCGCCTGGGCAGCGGCGAGCTCCGTGGACAGGCTCATCTCGCGGTAGCCGGCGACGGCCGCGCGCAGGTCGGCGAGGGCCGAGCGGGTGAGGCGCTCGATGTCGGCGAGCTCGTCCTCCGCGCGACGCGGGTCGACGGGGATCAGCCGGCGAGCGAGCTCCGACTTCACCGTCACCACCGTCAGCGAGTGGCCGAGGACGTCGTGCATGTCGCGCGAGAACCGGGCGCGCTCCTCCACCACCGCGAGCCGGGCTATCTCGCCCTGCGCATTCCGCAGCCGGCGGAGGGTGTCGATCTGGCGGGCGAACGCGCTCATCATGATGCCGATCGAGACCGTGATGAGTGCGATGAACCAGGCCTCCGCGAAGGTGCCGGTGAGCAGGAACACGATCACCTGCACAGCCCCGAGGGAGCCGATGATCGTGTTCGCGACCCAGGTGCGCGCGATCGACATCCCGGCGACGCACGCGACGTAGACCCAGGTCCAGAGCGTGTCGACGCCGATGAACGGGAGGAGGGTCAGCGTGAGCGCGAAGTACGCCAGCACGCCGATCAGCCGCGTGCGCTCGCTCTCCCACCACAGGATGGGCGGGAGGGCGAGGAAGCCCACATAGACCACCGCGAGCAGCGCGGTCGCGACGACCTTGGTGCTCAGGGCGCCGGACGACGTCCACAGGCCCGCGATCACGGAGATCTGGTAGAGCAGGCCGATCACCGCGCCCGGGTACCAGCGGAACGCGGAGCGGTGCGTCAGCCGCGCCCACACCCCGGTGGGCCGGTACTCCTCGACCTCGCTGCTGAACACGTCCCCAACCCTAGCCAGCCGGCGGCCCGGCTCAGCCGCGCGCCGCGTCGCGCCGGTAGCGCCACACGATCAGCGCGCCGAGGGCGAGCGTCCACGCGGTCAGCACGAGCGCGGGCGTGAGGGCGTCTCCGCTCTGCAGCGCGCCGAGCTGCCCGACCCGGTTGAGCCAGTACGACGGGACGGCCTGTGCGACGTTCGCGACCCAGGCGGGGAAGATCTGCAGCGGGATCCACAGGCCGCCCAGCACGGCCATCCCCATGAACACGGCCATGAACAGCGGCTGCGCGAACTCCGGCTTGGCGAACTGGCCGATCAGGATGCCGAGCAGGGCGAACGGGACGACGCCGGCCCAGATCGCCAGGCAGGCGAGCATCCAGCTCATCGCGGGGAGGACCGGGTGATAGAGCGCGATCGACACCCCGACGATGACCACGATGCTGAGCAGCGCGAGCGCCAGGGCCGCCACCAGCTTGGAGATCAGGTAGCCGGTTCCGGTGAGCGGCGTGACCCGGAGCTGGCGGTTCCAGCCGAGCGAGCGCTCGGTGACGATGTTGAATGCCTGCGACAGGGCGGCCATCATCCCGCCGTACGCGGAGACCTGGATGGTCGTGACGACGATCCACGGGAGGTGGGTGACGGCGTCCACCTGGCCGCGCCCGCCGAACGTGCCGCCGAAGGCCAGCAGCATGACGAGCGGGACGGCGAGGGTGAAGATCATGGCGCGCATGTTCTTGAGCTGGCGCAGGGACTCGCGGCCCAGGTAGGCGATGCTCATCGGAGGGCTCCTTCGGAGAGAGGTTGTGCGGGCGCGGAGGCGTCGTCCCGCGACTCGGTGAGGGCGAGGAACGCGTCGTCCATCGTGTGCGCGGTGACCTCGATGTCGTGCAGGTCGTCGTGCGCGGCGAGGAGGGCGCGGAGGGTGGCGTCGGAGTCGTCGCTGACGATCGAGAGGCGGCCGTTGCGCTGGTCGACCGAGCGGACGCCGGGGAGGGCGCCGAGCGCGGCGGCGACCTCCGGGGTCCAGGCGAAGCCGGCGGTGGCGGCGATCCGGCGGCCGGACACGACGGCCTTCACCTCGGCGGGAGTGCCGTCGGCGACCACGCGGCCGCGGGCGAGCATGACGATCCGGTCGGCGTAGGCGTCGGCCTCGTCGAGGTAGTGCGTCGCGAAGACGACGGTGCGGCCCTGGTCGGTGAACTCCCGCATCGAGAGCCAGAAGGTGCGCCGGGCCTCCACATCCATCGCCGCGGTGGGCTCGTCCAGGAACAGCAGGTCCGGGTTCGAGACGACGGCGACGGCGAACCGCGCGCGCTGCATCTGGCCGCCGGACAGCTTGGAGACGCGCTGTTTCGCGATCTCGGTGCAGCGGGCGCGTTCGAGGGCTTCGGCGACGCTGAGCGGATGCCGGTGCGCCGACGCGACGAGCGCAACGGACTCCGCGACGGTGAGGGTGGGGAGCAGCGCGCCGCCCTGCAGCATCGCGCCGACCCTCCCCTCCCGGATCGCCGCGCGCGGGTCGCCGCCGAACAGCTCGGCGGTGCCGGCGGTCGGGCGCGCCAGACCGAGCGCGAGGTCGATGGTGGTGGACTTGCCTGCGCCGTTGGGGCCGAGGAGGGCGATGACCTCCCCGGCCTTCACGGTGAGGTCGACCCCGTCGACGGCGGTGAGCGACCCGAAGGTCTTGCGGAGGCCGCTGAGGCGGATTGCTGGTGAGGTGTTCACCGTCTCAGAGTGCCGGGCCGGAGGCGGGGCCGCGCAGGGGGCGCGTCAGGGATTCGGGGTGACGTTTGTCATGGCCCGCGTCAGACCAGCCCGTCGCGGGGGCGCACCGACCGGAAGAGGCCGATGACGCCCGCGATGCCGCCGACCGCGATCAGGCCGGCGCCGAGGAGGAGCAGGAGGTCCTGGCCGACGGGAGCGCTCGCGAGCGGCGTGTGCGCGGTCGGGTCACCCTGCGGGAGCGCGGAGGCCGCGCTGGCCGTACCGCCGCCTCCCGTGCCTCCCGCGACGACGGACGCCGGGGCCGCGGCCGGAACCGCCGGAAGCGACACCATCGCGACGGCGCCGCTGACGTCCGCGGTCGCATGCTGCAGGACCACGAAGAAGACGGAGGCTGGGGAGCCGGGCGTGCGAGCCGGCAGGCGAACCGTCGTGGTCGCGGTCGCCTGGCCGGCGGCGAGCGCGAGGGTACCGGACGTGGCGACGTAGTCGGGTCCGGCATGCGCGGTGCCGTCGACCGTCGCGAAGTCCACGGTGACCGGTGCGGCGCCCGTGCGGGTGACGTGGACGGTGACGGACGTGCTGCCGGTGACGACGCTGTCGGCGGCGATCGCGAGCGCGCCGGACGCCGGGGTGACGGTGACGGGCGCGGTGGCCGTCGCGGGGCGGAGGGTGGACCCGCCCGCGGGAGTGAAGGTCGCGGTGATCGTGTGCGGGCCGGCCGGGGCGGCCAGGTCGGCGCGCGCGACGCCGCCCGCGCCGACGGGCACCGTGATGGAGGCCGCTCCGTCGACCGCGAAGGCGACGGTTCCCGCCTCCGGCGGCCCGAGCAGGAAGCGTGTGACGGTCGCGGACACGGCGACGGTGCCGGAGGTCGTCGCCGGTGCGCTGAGCACGATCGCGGTGGCGTCGGTGCAGGCCGGGGCGGAGGCGTCGATGGCGACCGAGCGGCCGCCCAGGGTCCAGGTCAGGGACGGCTCGGCTGCGGCATCCACTGTCAGCAGCCACGCGCCGTGGTGCTCGCCCGGCAGGAAGGAGGAAGGCTGCCCGCGGTCGGCGGCGCCCGGCGAGAGGTCGTCGCCGCCGGAGCCGGGGGTCAGGGTGACCGGGGTGGAGGCCGACGACCGGTAACCGAGGACCACGGTGCGCGAGGTCACGGCGCCGAGCGGGGCATCCTGCACGCAGTCGACGAGCGGGGTGAGCGCGTCGGGGGCGGTCGGGGCCGTCGAAGTCGGCGAGGGGGTCGGCGTCGGTGTCGGTGTCGCGAACGCCGGCGCCCCCGCGAGCGCCACGGCGACGAGCGCGGCCCCCAGCGCACACGCCAAGCGGAGGCTGGCATGGGGGGTCACAGCGGCCACTCTAGCGGGACGCCGCGACCCCCCGCGCCTCCACGAACGGGTCACGTCGTGCGGCGCTGCGAACGGAGGAGATCAGGCCCGCGATGGTGCCAGATAGCAGTCAGTGGAGGAGATCAGCGCGGGATCGTGAGGGAAGTCCTCCGTTAGCTGCGCGGTCAGGCCGCGTAGGCGCCGACCAGGCGGACGGCGCCGCCGTCGACGCCCTTGGCACCCTGCTCGAAGCCGGCCAGGTCGCGCGCGGCCGTGGAGACCACGCCGGCCCGCCAGGTCGGGATACCGTCCGCGGTGATCGCGGCCGCGATCGCGTCGGCGGCCTCCTCGGCCACGACGGCGAACATCCCGATGCCGAGGTTCCAGGTGCCCTCCGACGACTCCAGACTGCTGCCGGCCAGGTCGCTCAGAACGCGGAACACCGGGCTCGGCGACCACGTCGAGCGGTCGACCTCCACCCACGAGCCGACCGGGAGGACGCGGGCCAGGTTCGCGGCGATGCCGCCGCCGGTGACGTGGCTGAGCGAATGGACGGCGCCCGCGAAGGTCGAGGTCTCCAGCACGCGCAGCAGCGGCGACGTGTAGAGGCGCGTCGGCTCCAGGAGCGCCTCGCCCACGGTGCCGCCGAACTCGTCCAGCCGGTCCGTGAAGGCGATGCCGCGCTGCGCGAGGATGTGCCGGACGAGCGAGAAGCCGTTCGAGTGGATGCCGGAGGACGCCAGCGCGAGCACGACGTCGCCGTCGCGGACGCGCTCGGCGCCGAGCAGCTCGTCGGCCTCCACCGCGCCGACCGCCGCGCCGGCGACGTCGTAATCGTCCGGCCCGAGCAGCCCGGGGTGCTCGGCGGTCTCGCCGCCGACCAGCGCGGTGCCGGTCTCCTCGCAGGCGCGGGCGATCCCGGCGACGATCGCCGCGATCCGCTCGGGCACGACCTTGCCGCACGCGATGTAGTCGGTCATGAACAGGGGACGCGCGCCCACCACGACGATGTCGTCCACGACCATCCCGACCAGGTCCTGGCCGATGGTGTCGTGCTTGTCGAGTGCCTGCGCGATCGCGACCTTGGTGCCGACGCCGTCGGTGGAGGTCGCGAGCAGCGGGCGGCGGAAGGCCTTCAGCGCCGACACGTCGAACATGCCCGCAAAGCCGCCGACCCCGCCCAGCACCTGCGGGCCCTGCGTGCGCGCGACCGCGGCCTTCATCAGCTCGACGGCGCGGTCGCCGGCGGCGGTGTCGACGCCGGCGGCGGCGTAGGAGGAGGACGAGGATGCGGTGGACTCTGTCACCGCTCCATCGTATCCGGGGCCCCTACCCCGCGCGGACCGCGGTCACCGTGCGACCGTGCAGCGGCTGGACCGGCCGGTGGTTCGCGGGGTGGGCGCCGGTCAATGCGTCGAGCTGGGCACGCGACAGGGTGGTGGGCGTGAGGAAGACGTTCCAGCTGACCCCCTCGGTGCACGGCGGGGTGGTCAGCGAGCCGGTGTAGCGGGCGCTCGCGCCGGAGGCCGGGAGGAGCGCGGCCGGGTCGATGACGGCGGGGGCCGTGTGCGCAGCGTCGGAGCTGTCGACCAGCGCACCGAGCGCCGGGTTGCCTTCCCCCTCCGTCAGGAGGACGCCGAGCACCGCGACCTCCCCGCCGGCCGCCCGGTGCACCAGGTGCAGCTCCGCGTCGGCCTGCACCCCGTCCACGGTGTGCTCGCTCGCGGCGTGGAAATGGAACTGCTGCAGCCGATAGATCCTGCCGCCGAGTTCGATGGAGCCCGCCTCCGCGTCCTGGGGAACAGCCTCGATCGCGTGACCGTTGTCCTCGACCGCGAAGGGGGTCGAACCGTAGTCCACCCGGACCGGCGCGGCCGAGTCGTCGCGCTTCAGCTCGCCGGTCACGATGTCGACAGGCGACTGCCGGGCACCGGCCCAGTCGGCGCAGGCGGGAGCGACTCCAGACCAGTGCGCCGGGCCGTCCGCCCCGCTGTACGACCACGAGGTGAGGGAGGGGCTCGGCGCGCTCGTCCCCGCCGGAGCCGAGCAGCCGGCGGTTCCGAGGGCGACCAGGGCTGCGGCGACGAACGCGGCGGTGCGGCGGGGTGGAGCTGGAGTCACCCAGGAAACGTTACATCATAAATTTGTGTCGGCGCGCCTATTCCTGGCGCCCCGGGTCGCCGAACGCGATCAGGCGCTCGTACTCCGAGTCCGGTCCCGGCTCGCAGCCGTCGCTCGTCGCGTCCGCGCCGTCGTCGGTGTCCGCGACCGTGGCCGCGCGCTCCTCCGGACGCTCCAGGAGGTTCTTGCCCAGGTGGTGCGCGTCCGGCAGCTCGATCGGGTACACGCCGGTGAAGCACGCGGTGCAGAGGCGCTCGCGCGGCTGCTCGGTGGCGGCGATCATGCCGTCCTCCGACAGGTAGCCGAGGGAGTCCGCGCCGATGGACTGGCGGACCTCGTCCACGCCGAGGCCGGTCGCGATCAGCTCCGCGCGGGAGGCGAAGTCGATGCCGTAGAAGCACGGCCAGGTGATGGGCGGGCTGGAGATCCGCACGTGCACCTCGGCGGCGCCGGCCTCCCGCAGCATCGAGACGAGCGCGCGCTGGGTGTTGCCGCGCACGATCGAGTCGTCGACCACCACGAGGCGCTTGCCCTTGATGACCTCCTTGAGCGGGTTCAGCTTGAGCTTGATGCCGCGCTGGCGGATGGTCTGCGACGGCTGGATGAAGGTGCGGCCGACGTAGGAGTTCTTGACCAGGCCCTGGCCGAACGGGATGCCGGATGCCTGCGCGTAGCCGATCGCCGCCGGGGTGCCGGACTCGGGCGTCGGGATGACCAGGTCGGCCTCCACCTCGTGCTCGCGGGCGAGCTGGCGGCCCATCTCGACGCGGGCCTCGTAGACGCCGCGGCCCGCGATGGTGGTGTCCGGGCGGGCCAGGTAGACGTACTCGAAGACGCAGCCGGCGCGCTTCTCGGCGGCGAACCGCTGCGTGCGCAGGCCGTTCTCGTCGATCGCGATCAGCTCGCCGGGCTCCACCTCGCGCACGAAGCTCGCGCCGACGATGTCGAGCGCCGCGGTCTCGGAGGCGACCACCCAGCCGCGCTCCAGGCGGCCGAGCACCAGCGGGCGGACGCCCTGCGGGTCGCGCGCCGCGTACAGGGTGTGCTCGTCCATGAAGACCAGGCAGAACGCGCCGCGCAGCCGGGGCAGGACCTCCAGGGCCGTGGCCTCCAGCGTGTGGTCGAGGTCGCCGGTGAGCAGCGCGGTGACCACAGCGGTGTCGGTCGTGTTGCCGCGGGACAGCTCGCCGTCGAGCTCCGGGTAGCGGTCGTGCACGAGCTGCATGAGCTCGGCGGTGTTGGTCAGGTTGCCGTTGTGGCCGAGCGCGACGGTGCCGCTGGAGGTGCGGCCGAGCGTCGGCTGCGCGTTCTGCCAGCTGGAGGCGCCGGTGGTGGAGTAACGCGTGTGGCCGACGGCGATGTGGCCGGTCAGCGAGTTGAGCGCGTTCTCGTTGAAGACCTGGGAGACGAGACCCATGTCCTTGTAGATGAGGATCTTGCTGCCGTCGCTCGTCGCGATGCCCGCGGACTCCTGCCCGCGGTGCTGCAGGGCGTAGAGGCCGAAGTAGCTGAGCTTGGCGACCTCCTCGCCGGGCGCCCACACCCCGAAGACGCCGCAGGCGTCCTGCGGGCCCTTCTCACCGGGCAGAAGATCATGACTCAGGCGACCGTCGCCTCCGGCCACAGCGGGCCCCTTTCGTCAGGGTGTCGGGATGTTCAGCTGTCGACGGACGGGCGGGAGTCGTTCTCCCGTGAGTCGTCCGATCGTGGACCCGGCTCCGCGCCGCGCTCGGTGTCGAGCTCGGCGCCGGCGTCGGGAAGGCGCACGTCGATTCTATCCGCCTGGACGGTGCGTGCCCGGCGGGTGACCGCGCGGTCGATCAGGAGGGCGACCAGCGCGCCGACGGCGACGCCGATCGTCGCGCAGATCGCCAGCAGGAAGCCGAAGACCTGGCCGCGGTCGTAGGTGGGGTTCGCGGGGAACGCGAAGGTGAGGATGAGCGCGATGACACCGAAGACGACGGCGCCGGTGAGCATGAAGCGGAAGTACCGCGGCGAGCGGTGGACGCGCACCTCGGCCTCGGTGACGGTGGCGTCGACCTCCGGGTCGGGGGCGCGCGCATCGGCGGGCTGCCCGGGATCGGCGGCGTCGGCGGCGTGCGCCTCTTCGGGCACGGCGGACTCCTCCGGATTCGAGCTCATGCCTCCATTGTCTCGCACCGTAACTGAGCGGATGCCCACTGCTGGCGCGGTCACGAGCGTGGTCAGTAGCGGAGCGGGAGGAGGCCCTCCAGGCTCGCCCGCTGGCCGGACGCGTGCACGGAGCCGGACGCGATGCCGGCATCCCAGGTGAGGCTCCCGGAGGCCAGGGCCAGCCAGGTCGCGGCGTCGGTCTCGATCACGTTCGGCGGGGTGCCGCGGGTGTGGCGCGGGCCGGGGATGCACTGCACGGCGCCGAACGGCGGAACCCGCACCTCCACGGTGTTGCCCGGCGCCCGCTCGGCCAGGAGCTGGAGGAGGTAGCGCACGGCCGTCGCGGTCGTGTTCCGGTCGGCGCCCTCCGCCAGCGCGCCGCGGACCGCCGCGCCGCCGACCTCGTCGCTGATCTTCGCTCTGGCCATGCCTCCATCCTCGCACCAGGGTCGGACGGCGGCCGACGCGCCCTCTAGCATGGGTCGCGTGAAGATTCTGGTCCTCGGTTCCGGTGCCCGCGAGCACGCCATCATCACTGCGCTCCTGGCCGAGGAGGCCGGGCACGCGATCGTCGCGGCCCCCGGCAACGCCGGAATCGCCGCCGACGTCCCCGTCGAGACCGGCCTCGACCCGCTGGACGGCGCGGCGGTCGCCGAGTACGCGATCGAGAACGGCATCGAGCTCGTCGTGATCGGCCCGGAGGCGCCCCTGGTCGCCGGCGTCGCCGACCCGCTGCGTACGCGCGGCATCCCGGTGTTCGGCCCCGGCCGCGCCGCTGCGCAGCTGGAGGGCTCCAAGACCTTCGCCAAGCGGATCATGGAGGAGGCCGGCGTCCCGACCGGCCGCGCGGCCCGGGCGAGCACCCTCGCCGAGGCCGAGCGCGCACTGGACGAGTTCGGCGCGCCCTACGTCGTGAAGGCCGACGGACTGGCCGCGGGCAAGGGCGTCATCGTCACCTCCGACCGCGCCGCGGCCGTCGAGCACGCCCGCCACTACCTCGGCCAGGGCGGCGTGCTGATCGAGGAGTTCCTCGACGGCGAGGAGGTGTCGCTGTTCCTGGTCAGCGACGGCCACACCGTCCTCCCGCTGTCCCCGGCGCAGGACTACAAGCGCCTCCTCGACGGCGACGCGGGCCCGAACACCGGCGGGATGGGCGCCTACTCGCCGCTCCCCTGGCTGCCCGAGAACTTCGTGGACGAGGTCATCGACACGATCGCCCTCCCGACCGTCCGGCAGCTCGCGGCCGAGCAGACGCCGTTCATCGGCCTCCTGTACTGCGGGCTGATCGTGACGTCGAAGGGCATCCGCGTGATCGAGTTCAACGCGCGGTTCGGCGACCCGGAGACGCAGGTCGTGCTGCCGCGGCTGGTGACGCCGCTGTCGTCGCTGCTGTACGCGGCGGCGACGGGCGAGCTGTCCGGGATGCCGCGACCCGAGTTCGCGCTCGACACCGCGGTGACCGTGGTGCTCGCAAGCGAGGGATATCCGGAGGCGCCTCAGACCGGGCGGCCGATCACCGGGCTGGACGAGGCGGCGCAGGTCCCGGAGGTCACGATCGCGCACGCCGCGACCGCGGTGGATGACGCGACCGGCGCGCTGCTCGCAACCGGAGGCCGTGTGCTCTCGGTCGTCGCGCGCGGCACCACGTTCGACGAGGCGCGCGAGCGCGCGTACGACGCGGTCGCGCGCATCCACCTGCCCGGCGCGCAGTACCGCACCGACATCGCCGCCCGCGTCGCGCACTCCTGAGCGCCCGCGAGCCCCGATCACGCGAGACGGCTGAATCTGCGCCGTCTCGCGCGTTTCGGGCGCACTTTGCGCCGCCTCGCGGCACGCGGCTACGCGAGCAGGCGGGTGAGGAAGGGGTTGGTGAAGCGGGACTGGGGGTCGAGGGAGGCGGCCAGCGCGCGGAAGTCGTCGAGGCGCGGGTAGAGCGCGGGGACGACGCCGTCGACGTCGAGGTAGAGCTTGCCCCAGTGCGGGCGCGCGCCGAGCGGCAGCAGCGCGGCCTCCAGCGCCGGGAGCACCGCCTCCACGCCGGCCTGGTCGCGGAACCACGTGAAGTGCAGGCCGACCACGTCCGTGCCGTAGGCGCTCGAGAGCCACAGCTCGTCAGCGGCGACCGTACGGATCTCGCTGATCTGCAGCAGCGGCGCGATCACCGGGGCGAGCTCACGCACCGCCTGGATGGCCTCCACCGCCCGCGCACGTGGCACCAGGTACTCGGACTGGATCTCCTCGCCGTTGGAGGGCGTGAACTCGAACCGGAAGTGCGCGAGGCGCTCGCTCCACGGGCCGACCACGCCGAGCTGCTCGGTCGTGCTGCGGACGTCCATCGCCGCGATCATGTGCCGCGCCTCCGTGAGCGCAGGCGCGCCGAAGAAGTCGTCGCCGATCGTCGTCTCCGCGCCGTCCAGCTCCTTCAGCCACGCGAGCGAGACGGCCTCCTCGTCCCAGGTCGTGAAGAGGGAGACGCTGTACGCCGCGGACGTGAGCTCATCGAGTCGCGAAGTCACGGCCTCCCACGGGACGCCGCCGAACAGCCGCTGACGGGCGTCGAAGGTCGGCCGGATGTCGAGCACGACCTCCGTCACCACCCCGAGGGCGCCGAGCGAGACCGCCGCGCCCTCGAAGCCGGCGTCGCCGCGCGCGAAGTCCACGAGCTCGCCCGAACCGGTGAGGATGCGCAGCGCGGCGACCGCGGACGACAGGTTCCCGTTGCGGTCGCCCGAGCCGTGCGTCGCCGTCGCGATCGCGCCGGCGACGGAGATGTGCGGCAGCGACGCGAGGTTGTGCAGCGCCCAGCCGGCCGCCTGGAGCTCGCGGGCGAGGTCGCCGTAGCGCACGCCTCCGCCCACGGTCACTGTGCGCGAATCCGCGTCGATGCGGATGTCCGCCGGGAGGCCGGCCGTGCTGACCAGGAGGCCGTCGGTGTCCGCGAGGTCGTTGAACGAGTGCCGACTGCCGAGGGCCCGCACCGAGGTCGCGCCGGTGACGAGCTCGCGGAGCTCCTCCACGCTGGTCGGGCGCGCGATCCGCTGCGCCCGGTACTCGTGGTTTCCTGCCCAGTTCTTCTCCACCAGGGTCCCTTCTCGACGTCGACGGCCGTGTCCGCAGGGTCCCAGTCTAGGGATGTGACCGTGCACATCTCACGCCTCCCCGCGGCCGGAAATCGGTCATTGCCGGGCTGAGTACGCCTGTGTATCGTCTGCCGTGAAAGCGGGACCGGCCCGCTGACGGAGGCGTGAGATGGCTGAATTCGAGTACGGTCCGGCGGAGTTCATCGTCGCCCAGTTCGACAACGACAGACCGTCGCCCGGGGTGGTCCAGGCCATCCTCGACCTGGTGGAGAGCGGCACGGTCCGCCTGCTCGACCTCCTGTTCGTGATGCGTCACGCCGACGGCGGGATCGAGATCGTGGAGCTGGAGGAGATCGGCGACGAGATCGGCATGGCCGACATCACACTGGACGCCGGCGGCCTCGCGGGGGCCGAGGACGTGGACTCGATCGCCGAGCTCATCGAGCCGGGCACGACCGGCGCGATCCTGGTCATCGAGCACCTCTGGGCGAAGGACCTCGCCAGCAAGTTCTTCCAGGCGGGCGGTCTGGTGGTCCACAGCGAGCGCATCCCGGCGCCGGTCGTCAACGCGGTCGTGGCCGGGGAGTTCGAGGACTACGCGGAGTCCGACGCCGATGTCGAGACGGTCGAGAGCTGAGGAGTGGGGACATGCCTTTGGGACGAATGGGACGCCCGGGACTGATCGGGATGGCGGCCCGCACGGCCGTCGTGGCCGGGACGGCGACCGCCGTGTCGGGCAACGTGCAGCGGCGGCAGGCGCAGCGCCAGCAGGACAAGTACGAGCAGCAGGCGTACGAGCAGGAGCAGCAGCAGGCGCAGATGCAGCAGGCGGCACAGCAGGCCGCGGCACAGCAGCAGGCCGCGGCGCCGGCGCCTCCGGCCGACGACATGATGGCGAAGATCCAGCAGCTCGCCACCCTGCACTCGCAGGGGATCCTGTCGGACGAGGAGTTCGCCGCCGCGAAAGCGAAGCTCCTGGCCTGACGCGCGGCACCCGCCCCGTCGAGGGGCACGTAAACGCCCCTAAGACGCCGTTTTAGGGGCGTTTACGTGCCCCTCGGCTCAGTGGGTGGCCGGGTTAGCGGCGGAAGCCGGGGTGCCCGTCGAGCGGGACGGTGGAGGCGGCGGCGAGCTTCGCGAGGAGCGCCGCGAGGGCGACCTGCTCGTCGTCGTCCAGCGGGGACAGCACGTCGCCCTGGTGGGCCTCGGCGACCTCCCGCAGCCGCGCGAGCATCCGCTCACCGTCGGGCGCGAGGGTGAGCACGTTGTTGCGGCGGTCGCCCTCGCTGCGCTCGCGGACGACGAACCCCTTCGCCTCGAGCTCGTCCACCAGCGCGACAAGCCGGCTCGGGACCGTCCCGAGCTGCTCGGCGAGTTCGCGCTGACTGAGTCCCTGACGTCGCCCGAGCACCCGGATCGCGCCCGCCTCCCGCGGCGTCAGGTCCAGAGCAGCGACGCGCTCGGCGAAACGGTCTGCGGCGTCGGCCCCGAGCTGGGCGAGCAGGAACGCCGTGCGCGGCGGGGCGCCGCGGCGGGCGCGCTGGGGGAGGGACGTCACAGAATCCAGAATAGCGCTTGCGCGTAACGATTACACAGTGTAATCATTTCAATTATGAACGATATCCAGCCGACTCCCCGTCGTCGCCGACCGGACGGCCCGCCCCTGGGCATCCTCGCGGTCGTCCACGCCGGACTGTTCCTGCTCGCGCTGATCGTCGGGTTCGCGCTGTCCGGCGCGGGAGCGTTCCTCTCGCCGTTCGCCGGCGCGGACGCGGTCGCTGCGCACGCCCACGCCGATTGGGCAGCCATCCGCGTCGCCGCGATGCTGCAGTTCGGCTCCGCCGTGCCCCTCGGCATCTACGCCGCCACCGCGTTCGTCCGCCTCCAGCGTCTGGGGGTGCGCGTCCCGGGCCCGGCGATCGGCTTCACGGGCGGCCTCATCGCGTCGATCCTGCTGATGGTGTCGGCGTTCGGCACCTACCTGCTGAGCCGCCCCGAGCTGACGTCGGACCCGCGCCTGGCGCTCACGTTCTCGTTCCTGGCATTCGTCACCGGGGGCGTCGGCTACGTCGTCGGCCTCGGCCTGCTGATCGCCGGGATGGCAGTACCCGGTGTCATCCTCGGGCTGTTGCCGCGCTGGCTGGCGTGGGCGGGGCTGGTGGTGGCGGCGCTCGCGGAGCTCTCGTTCCTGTCCCTCGCTGTGGAACCGTTGCAGTTCCTGATCCCGATCGGGCGTTTCGCGGGGATCGCGTGGCTGATCGCGGCGGGGTTCCTGCTGCCGCTGGACCGGCGCGAGGTGGGGGATCGGGCGGGGACGCGCGAGGAGGTGCGGCCGTGAGCGAGGCACTCGGCGGGAGCCGGACGCCTCGCGACATTCAAACGCCTCGCGTCGCGTTCGTCCTCGGCGCGAACGGGGCGATCGGCAACGCGATCTGCCGGGCGCTCGGCGCGGACGGCCTCCTCATCGCCCCTGCCGCACGGGACGCCGACGCACTGCGCACCCTCCAGGACGAGCTCGTCGCGTCCGGCGTCGGATGCCCGGAGACCTTCCCGCTCGACGCCACCGACGACGAGGCGGTGGAGGCCGCCATCGCCTCGGCTGCAGCGCTCGGCGAGGGGTTCGCGGTCGCCGTGAACAACGTCGGCCGCGGCCACATGCCCACCCCGCTCGCGGACATGCCCGCGGACGTGTTCGACCAGCTCGTCGCGGTGAACTTCCGCACGGTGGCCGTCGCGATGCGTGCCGAGGTGCGGGCGTTGCGGGCGTCCGACGGGCCGCGCGCCATCGTGAACATCACCTCCACGGCCGGGACGCGCGGCGCCCCCGGGATGTCGGCGTACGCGGCGGCGAAGCACGCGGTGATCGGCCTGACCCTGACGACGGCGCTGGACGAGGCGCGGTCTGGCATCCGGGTGAACGCGGTCGCGCCGGGCCCGATCATGTCCGGCGGCAACCTCCGGCTGGACGACGCGACGCGCGAGCGGATCGGCGGGTACGTGCCGGTGGGCCGGATGGGGACGCCCGAGGAGGTCGCCGCGGCCGTCGCGTGGTTGGCGTCGCCTGCGGCGTCGTATGTGACGGGCGACGTGCTCGCGGTCGACGGCGGTCGCACGATCTGACGCGGGCGCGACCCCTACGATGGACGGGTGAGCGAACTGGCAGGCTGGAAGCACGTCTACTCCGGGAAGGTCCGCGACCTCTACGTCCCCGAGGGGGCGGAGGGGCTGGACGACACGGCCGCCGTCCTCGTGGTGGCCTCCGACCGGGTGAGCGCGTTCGACCACGTTCTCGAACCCGGCATCCCGGGCAAGGGTGAGCTGCTCACCACGCTGAGCCTGTGGTGGTTCGACCGCCTGGGCAGCGTCCCGAACCACCTCATCCCGGATCACGCGCTGGAGGGCGACCGCGTCGTCGAGCGGATCCCGGCCGAGGTCGCGGGACGTGCGATGCTCGTGAAGCCGCTCGACATGTTCCCGATCGAGTGCGTCGTCCGGGGATACCTGACCGGCAGCGGCTGGGCCGAGTACCAGACGACGCAGAGCGTCTGCGGGGTCCCGCTCCCGGCCGGGCTCACGGACGGCGACCGGCTGCCGGAGCCGATCTACACTCCGGCGTGGAAGGCCCCGCTCGGCGCACACGACGAGAACATCAGCTTCGAGCGCACGGTCGAGCTGGTCGGTCCGGAGGTCGCGGAGGAGCTCCGCCGGCTGTCGCTGGACGTGTATGCGCGCGGCGCGGCCATCGCCGAGGAGCACGGCGTCATCATCGCGGACACGAAGTTCGAGTTCGGCGCCGACCGCGCCACCGGGGAGATCACGCTCGCGGACGAGGTGCTCACCAGCGACTCCAGCCGCTACTGGGACGCGCGTGTGTTCGCCACCGCCACGAACCCGTCCGAGCGGATGGCGAGCTTCGACAAGCAGATCGTCCGCGACTGGCTCGCCGCCAACTGGGACAAGCAGGGCACCCCGCCCGAGCTCCCCGCCGAGGTGGTGGAGCGCACGGCCGCGCGGTATCGGGAGCTGCTGGAGCGGCTGACCGGGAGGTAGGGCGCGGGCCTCGCGCTATTCCGACCTCCGCGCCCCACTCTCCGCCACCCGCGGCCCGGCCCGCGGCTCCGCCACTACCTCGCGCGCGTCGAGCCGTCCCCCAATTGCCCTCAGCGCGGCGAGGATGGTCGCCACGTCGACCAGCTCCTGGATGAGCGCCCCCGCCGTCGCCGGGATGAAGCCGAACGCCGCGATCAGCATCAGCACGACCGACACCGCGATCCCGAGCCAGATGCTCTGGAGGGCGATGCGGACGGTGTCCGTGCCGATCCGCACGGCGCGGGCGACGCCGTGGATGTCGTCCACGAGGATCACCGCGTCGGCCGACTCGCTCGCCGCGGTCGCGCCTTTGGCGCCCATCGCGATCCCGACGTCCGCCGCGGCGAGCACAGGGGCGTCGTTGACACCGTCGCCGACCATGACCACGGGCCGCTCGGCGACGCCCGCGACCTCGGCGACCTTGTCGGCCGGCAGGCACTCCGCGCGGACGCGCGTGATGCCGAGTTCCCCCGCGATGTGCTCGGCGGTCTCGCGGGCGTCGCCGGTGGGCATCATCGTGTTCGTGACACCGAGCGCTGACAGCTCGCGGAGCGTGGCCGCCGCGTTGGACCGGAGCCGGTCGCTCGCGAGCAGCGCGCCCGCGAACCGGCCGCCGATCGCGACGTAGACCGCCAGCTCGCCCGGCGCGATCGGGGTGCGCACCGCGTCGGGCGCATGCGCGGCGACGAACGCGAACTTACCGACCACGACCTCCCTGCCGTCGATATCGGCCACGACGCCGTTGGTCGCGGCCTCCTGCGCGGAGGCGGCCTCGCGCAGCTCCAGCCCGCGTTCCCGGGCGGCCTTGATGAACGACGCCGCGAGCACATGGGACGAGTACTGCTCGGCGCTGGCCACGGCGGTCAGGAGCTCGTCCGCGTCGAACGGCGGCTTCGGGCGCACGTCGCTGAGGGCCGGGGCGCCATAGGTGAGCGTGCCCGTCTTGTCGAACACAGCGGTGCGCGCCCGCGCGAGCTGCTCCAGCACGCCGCCGGACTTCACGATGATGCTGTTGCGCGCGCCTCGGCTCATCCCGCCGATGAACGCGACCGGGGCCGCGATGAGCAGCGGACACGGCGTCGCCAGCACGAGCACCTCGGCGAATCGCACCGGGTCGCCGCTCAGCCACCAGGCGATCGCGCCGAGCGCCAGCGAGAACACGGTGAACGGCACCGCGTAGCGGTCGGCGAGCCGGACCACGGGCGCCTTGCTCTCCGCAGCCTGGGCGACCAGCGCGACGATCTGCTGGTACTGCGAGGATGCGGCGGTGGAGGTCGCCCGCAGCTCGACGGCCTCCTGCCCGTTCACCGACCCGCTCAGCACCTCGTCGCCCGTCGTCTTCTCGACCGGGATGCTCTCCCCGGTGATCGACGCCTGGTCGAACGCGGCGCGGGCCGAGAGCAGGATGCCGTCGACCGGGACGATCTCGGACGGCCGGACGAGCAGCGCGTCGCCCACCTCCACCCGGTCGACCGGGACCTCCTGATAGCCGCCGTCGACCACGAGATGCGCCAGCTGCGGGGCGCGCGTGAGGAGGGCGTCGAGCTCGCGTTTCGCCCGGCGGTTGGCGTAGTCCTCGAGCGCGTCGCCGCCGGTCAGCATGAGCACGACGATCAGCGCGGCCACGAACTCGCCCACCAGCACCGTGGCGACGATCGCCGTGATGGCCAGGATGTCGAGACCGAACCGGCCGTGCGCCATCGCCCGGACCATCCCCGCCGCCTGCCACACGGCGACGGCGAGCGCGTAGACGCTGAACAGCCACTGCACCAGCCAGCCGGCGCCTGCGAGCGCCAGGATGACGCCGATCAACCCGATGCCCAGCGTCAGCGTCACGACCCAGTACCGGCGGGCCAGCCGCGCCATCCGTCTCATCGCACCTCCCGGAACCATCCTTGGGCAGCGGGTCGCGTCGGAGAAGACCCGACCTGGATCCGTGGGGAACTCGCCAGGGAGGCGGGGCTGTGGAGGAGAAAGGCATTCCCCCACGCGCATGAGCGCGGCGGTAGCGTCGCGACATGGAAACCACCGGCACCGACGCTCACCCGCTCCCCACCGCCGCCGTCGCCGACGCCGCGGTGCGCCTCGGAATCCCCGTCGCCGCGGCCCCCGTCGCGCTCCTCCCGCTGCTCCCGGGCCGGCCCTTCCACGGCCCCGCCGCACCTGTCACGCACCTCGGAAGCGTGGACGTGCTCCTGGAGACGATCGACGACGCCCCTCCCGGCGCGGTCCTCGTCGTCGACAACGGCGGCCGGCGCGACGAGGCCTGCGTCGGCGACCTGATGCTGCTGGAGGCGCGGGAGGCCGGCCTCAGCGGTGCCGTGATCTGGGGCCTCCACCGCGACACCGCGCAACTGCGGGAGATCGGCCTGCCGCTGTTCAGCCTGGGCGCGAACCCGTTCGGCCCGCGCCGGGTGCCGCCCGCCGGCGCCGCGATGCGCAGCGCCATGCTCGACGGGGTCGCCGTCACG
This sequence comes from Microbacterium sp. X-17, assembly GCF_039615055.1. Taxonomy (NCBI): domain Bacteria; kingdom Bacillati; phylum Actinomycetota; class Actinomycetes; order Micrococcales; family Microbacteriaceae; genus Microbacterium; species Microbacterium sp. X-17. The sequence goes on along the minus strand of NZ_JBDHNI010000001.1, from coordinate 45,588 downwards.
CCGGGCGACTGGATCGTCGCCGACGACGACGGCGTCCTCGTGGTCGGCGCCGACCCGCGGGATGAGCTCTTCGCGGAGGCCCGGCACATCCAGACGGTGGAGGGTGCGCAGTCCGAGCGGATGCGGGCCGGGACGTCGCTGCGCGCCCAGCTCGACTTCGCCCGCTACCGCGAGCTCCAGGCCGCAGACCCGTCGCTCACCCTCCGCCGCTACCTGGCCGAGACGGGCGGCGCGATCGAGACCTGAAATACCCGCGGCCTCTCGCGCGTTGCATTACGCATGCCAGAACTGCTTCCCGCCGACTCCGCGATGGGTGCGGTGACCCTCCGAGTCGCCGACCTCGACGCGATGACCGCCTACTACCGCGACGCCGTCACGCTCTCCGTGCTGGCAGCGGAGGGAGGCCGCGTCATCCTCGGCCGGGGCGCGACACCCTCGGTGATTCTGGAGCACGCGCCCGAGCTGAAGCACGCCTCCCCCGGTGAGGCCGGACTCTTCCACACCGCGATCGTGTTCGACAGCCAGGAGGCCCTCGCGGCCGCGGTGTACTCGGTCGCGCACCGCGCCCCCGGCACCTTTACCGGCAGCGCCGACCACCTGGTCTCGCAGGCCTTCTACTTCACCGACCCGGAGGGGAACGGCGTCGAGCTGTACTGGGACCGCGACCGGAGCCTGTGGAGCTGGACGCACGGGCAGGTGGAGATGGACACGCTCTACCTCGACCCGAACGCGTTCCTCCGCGAGCACCTCAGCGAACGCGGCGCTGCGCTGGCCGAGCTGCCGATGCTGGATGCGACGGACGCGGCCGCCGATCCGCGCTTCGGCGACGCCGTGGTCGGTCACGTGCACCTGTCGGTTGGGGACGTCGCCTCGGCCCGAGCGTTTTACGTCGACCGGCTCGGGTTCGAGGCCACGGCCTCCCTCGGCTCGTCGGCGCTGTTCGTATCCGCGGGCGGGTACCACCACCACATGGCGATGAACACGTGGAACAGCCGTGGCGCGGGCGTGCGGCGCCTGGCGCTGGGGCTCGGGGAGGTGGAGCTGCGGCTCCCCGGCTCAGACGACGTGGGCGCGCTCACCGAGCGGATGCGTCACTACGCGGTCCCGACGCGCGACGACGGCCGATCGGTGTCGTTCGATGATCCGTGGGCGAATGTGGTGCGGGTGGTCGCAGAGGCGTAGGCGGCGGAGGAGATTGTGGGCGGCGCGCCGCGCTGAGGCAGCGAACGGAGGACTTCCTGGCCGGATCGGTCGGGGAGTCCTCCGTTTTTTACGTGGTGGCGCGGCCGCGGCTAGTCGGCCGCGGGGGCGTAGGCAGCGGAGGAGATTGCTGGCGACACACCCCGCAGCGGCAGTGAACGGAGGACTTCCTGGCTGGATCGGTCGGGGAGTCCTCCGTTGTTCGCGTGGTGGGGCGGCCTCGGCTGGTCGGTCGCGGGGGTGTTGGCAGCGGAGGAGATTGGGGGGGGCACGCGCCCTCGAACAGTTAACGAGAGGACTCCCCGGCCGGATTGGCCGGGGAGTCCTCCGTTGTTTGCGTGGGCCGGGCTAGTCGGTTGCGGGGGCAGCGTGGATGCCGTGGTGCTCGTCGCCGTCGCGGCGCGCGTCGGCGGCCGGTTCGGCGGCGTGCGCGCCGTGCCGCGCGGCGTCCACCGGGCCGGAGGCTGCGTGCGCGCCGTGCGCGGGCGCAGCGGGCTCCGTGACCCCGGCAGGCTCCCCGATGATCGCGTGGGCACCCGCGGGCTCCGCGGCGACCGCACCGGCACCCTCACTGGCGGCGACACCCTCCGCGGCGACCGCACCGACAGTGACAGGCTCCCCAGCGTCCGCACCGGCACCGGCCGGCGCCGCTGCACCGGCCTCACCAGCGGCACCCTGGGCGGCAGCCGCCCCCGGCCCCCACGCCGGCGGCTTGGGCTTCGCCCACCACACGACGATGAGCGCTCCCAGGAACGCCACCGCCGCAGGCAGCAGCAGCGCCTCCGACATCGCCTGGGTGAACCCGGCGTGCAGGAAGCTCGGCAGCTCCGTCCCGGTGGTCGCGGTCGGCGCCGCGCCGCTCGGGGCCTTCGGCAGGTCGGCCGCGAGGCGGCCGGTGATGAGCGCGGAGATGGACGCGCTTCCGAGGACGGCGCCGATCTGGCGCGTGGTGTTGAACACGCCGGAGCCGGCTCCCGCCTGGTTCATCGGGAGGTTGCGGGTGGTGACGGCCGAGATCGGTCCCCAGACGCCCGACATCGCGATGCCCATCAGCGCGCTCGGGATGAGCAGCCACCAGATGCTCACATCCGGGGTCAGCATCCGCGAGTAGAGGAACAGCGACAGCGAGAACAGCACCAGCCCGGGCGTCGCGATGAACTTCGGGTTGATCCTGTCGATCAGCCGGCCCATCACCGGCGCGAGCACGCCGGAGAACACGGCGGTCGGGGCGAGCATCAGCGCCGACTGGGTCGGGGTGAGGCCGCGCACGGTCTGGAAGTAGAACACCAGCGGGAGCGCCATACAGGTGACCGCGAAGCCGACCGTCGTGATCGCGCCGTTCGAGAGCGAGAAGTTGCGGTCGCGGAACAGCGGGAGCGGCAGCAGCGGCTCCTTCTTGTTGAGCGCCTGCCAGACGACGAACGCGATCAGCACGACGATGCCCGCGATGATCAGGCCCCACACCGAGAACGGGCCGTCCCCGATGACACCCCAGTTGTAGGTGCCGCCCTCCTGAATGCCGAACACCAGCAGGAACATGCCCACCGCGGAGAGCACGACGCCCAGGATGTCGAACGCGTGCGTGTGCGTCGGGAGCTTCGGGACGAGCCGCATCGCGAGGATGAACGCCACGATGCCGACCGGGACGTTGATGAAGAAGATCCACTCCCAGCCGAGCCAGTCGACCAGCACGCCGCCGAGCAGCGGGCCGATCAGCGTGGCGACGCCGGCGACGGCGCCCCAGAGGCCCATCGCGGCACCTCGGCGGTCGGGCGGGAAGATGCGCGTGATGACCGCCATCGTCTGCGGGGTCATCAGCGAGGCGCCGAGGCCCTGGACGACGCGGGCGGTGATCAGCATCCCGATGCCGCCGCCGGCCATGACGCCGGAGAATCCGCACCAGGCCGAGGCCAGGGTGAAGATGACGAGGCCGATCAGGTACATGTTCTTGGGGCCGAAGCGGTCGCCGAGGCGGCCGGTGATCAGCAGCGGGACGGCGTACGCGAGCAGGTAGGCGCTGGTGACCCAGATGACCGCGTTGTAGTCCGTACCGAGGTTGAGGCCCTTCATGATCGACGGGTTGGCGACCGACACGATGGTGGTGTCGATCAGGATCATGAAGAACCCGATGACGAGCGCCCAGAGGGCGGGCCACGGCTTCAGTTGGCGTTCCATGTGATTCTTTCTCTCAGTGCTGCTTCTCCTCGTCCCAGGAGATGGCTCCGGAGGCGAGGTCGTCGATGAGGGCTTCGAGGGCGGCGGCTTCGGCCTCCGCCGTCGTGCGCAGGTACCGCACGTCGAGCCAGTACTTCTCGGGCAGCCCCTTCGCGCGGACCCGGTGGATCCCGTCGTCGAGGAGGGCGATGTCGGCGCGCATGAGGCCGACACGGTTGCGCAGGAGGTCGATCACGGTGTCCACCGGGAGGTTGTGCGCCTCCCCGAGTCCGAGCGGGAACTCGGGGAACTCGTTGACCGGGGTCGCGATGATGTCCGCGACGCGTTCGCCGAGCGCCCGGGTGCCCTCCTCGGTGATCTCGTAGGTGGTGCGCTCCGGGCGGTTGCCCTCGCGCTCGGTTCCGGTCGCGCGCACGAGCCCCTGCCGGGCCAGGCGGTCGACCGTGTGGTAGAGCGAGCCCGGCCGCACCTTGACGAGCCGGTCCTCCGAGCGCAGCACGAGCGTCTGATACATCTCGTACGGGTGCGTCGGCCCCTCGGCGAGCAGCGCGAGCGCTGCGACGGCGAGCGGCGTGAGGGTCGGGGAGTGGGGCATGGCTTCTCGGGCAGACGCTTTCGGTGGGATGGATGATCGGAAAGGATTATTCCGTGTGGAATAGTACGCCAGGGGCATTTTCGGAGTCAAGCGCCCGGCGATCGGTCGTTGTCACGATCCGCTGCTTAGTCGCCGGACGGCAATGGGCCAATGTAACTAGGTGGACTAGCTACGCAGCACCTGCGGCCGGATAGGGGCTCCAACTTGCGGTGAAAAAATATTCCGATAACCGGATAGCTAGATGATCTAGCTAGCGCTATGATCGTTCCAAGCTCACACGCCCCAGTGGAAGGAGACGACGATGGGCGCCCTGATCTACGACGGCCAGTCGTTCGAGTTCGACGACCGCGCGCTCGCGCACCTGCAGGCCGTCATCACCATGAAGCTCCGCCGACGGGAGCCGTTCCTGCTGTCCTGGAATCCCGACGAGGCCGAGCCGATCGGTCGCCACGCGATCTGGATCGACAACGCCATCCCGCTCCGCTACGAGTTCCTGTCCCCCACTCCCGAGCGGCTCGACGAGCAGTGGCTGAACACGCTCGCCGACCAGTCGTCGCGCGCGAGCGGCCTCTACTTCTCCCCGCAGCGCGCCGAACCCCTCGTGGTCTGACGCGTCGCGCCGGTCCGCAGGATTATCATCGACAGCATGGCGACGGGCAGACCCGATTCCACCCCATCCGCGTCCGGAGGCCCGGGCGCGGATCGTCGGCGCGCGCTGGAGGTCCTCGAAGGCCTCCGCAGCTACCTGGTCGCCGAGTCGGCGATGCAGCGCCGCTCCGAGAAGAGCATGAACCTCACGGTCAACGACATCTCGGCGCTCCGCTACCTGCTGCGCGCCCGGGAGCGCGGCATCGCGGTCGGACCCAAGGAGCTCGGCGACTACCTCGGCATCCAGAGCTCGTCCGTCACGGTGCTGCTCGACCGGCTCGAGAAGGCCGGCCACATCCGCCGCGAGCCCAGCCCGTTCGACCGCCGGGCGCTGATCATCGTGCCCGCGGTGCCTGTCGACGAGATCCACCGCGCGATCCTCGGCGACGTCCGGGAGGAGCTGGTCGATGTGGCCGCGACGCTGGACGACGACGAGTCCCGCGCGGTCATCCGGTTCCTCGACCGGCTCCGCGACGCGATCGACAGCATCGACGACGTGACGGCGCAGGAGCACAAGCGGACCGGCCGCTGAGGCGGGCGGGAGCGCTCAGAGTTGCAGCGCCCGGTTCAGCTCGATGAGCTGTTCCGCGAACAGCGTCGCGCCGCCCTGCGCGGGATGCCGGATCGCCGGCGCCTCCAGTCCCGCCGTCGCGATCGCGCCCTGCGCCTTCCTGCCCACCGCCACGACCGTCTCGATCTCCAGCGCGCGGATCAGTTCCAGCGCGACCGGCGCTCCCGCCCGCACCTCGGCGGGCCTCGGCGTGCGGTTGCTGTGCGGCGTGCCCGCGACGAACGGGTGGAGCGGGTAGACCGGCCACGACAGCGGCACCGGGCCGCGCCAGTCCTGCAGCGTCGCCCAGACGACCCGGCTGGAGGCCTCCCACGGCGCCTGCGGATGCGCGGGCAGCTCCAGTCCGGGGACCACCCCGGCCTCGGCCTCCCGCACCGACACGAACGGGACGCCGGTCACCGTCATCCCGCGCCAGCCCGGCGCCTCGCCCAGCAGCAGGACCGACGCGTGCGGCATCGCGAAGTACCGTCGCAGGTTGCGCTCGCGGCGCCGGCCCTCCGGATCGTCGCCGTACAGGGCTTCGGCGTCGTCCGGCTCGGGAAGCGCGCGCAGCAGCTCGAAGAAGCGGGCGAACGGGTCGGTGGCCATCCCCCTACGATGCCACGGCCGTGGGGGTCAGTGCTCGGCGCGCACCCGCGGCTTCGACATCCGGTCGATGGCGGCGAGCGCGACCGCCGAGGCGATGAAGACGCAGTGGATGACCACCTGCCAGAACACGCCGAGCGACGTGTACCGCTCCCCGTCGATCGACCCGCCGTTGGAGGCGCCGAGGTCGCCGACCGCGATGAAAGTCTTCAGCAGGTGGATGGAGGAGATGCCGATGATCGCCATCGCCAGCTTCACCTTCAGCACGTTGGCGTTGACGTGCGACAGCCACTCCGGCTGGTCGGGATGGCCCTGCACGTTGACGCGGGAGACGAACGTCTCGTAGCCGCCGATGATGACCATGATCAGCAGGTTGGCGATCATCACGACGTCGATCAGCCCGAGCACGGCGAGCATGACGTACGCCTCGTCCACGTGGCTCGGGTCGGAGATCACCTTCTCGGTGAGGTGCCAGAGCTCCACGACGAAGACGTAGACGTACACCGCCTGGGCGACGATGAGCCCGAGGTAGAGCGGCGCCTGCAGCCAGCGGCTCGAGAAGATCAGGGCGCTGATGGCGCGGCTGGGCGCACGGGGAGGCGGCGCTGCGGGCGCATGCTGGGCTGCGGTCGGGGCGACGGGGGTCTCGATCACGGGGGTCCTCACGGTCGGGCGGCTCCCAGGATAGGCAGCCTTAGATGTGAGAACGCTCAGGAAGTCAGCTCGGCCGCACCGCCACCCGGGGGTGCCCGGTCGCCGTCAGCGCGGCATCCACCTCCGCGAGCGGGAACACGGCGCCCACCTGCTCCGCGAAGGGGTACGTCGTGCCCGCCTCCGCCAGGAAGCGGACCGCCTGCTCCAGGTGTCTCGGCGCGTAGTTGTGGACGCCGCGGACGGTGAGGAGGCGCCGGACCAGCTGCTCCGGGACGAGCGGCAGCTCCGGGCCGTCCGAGAGCGAGCCGGCCAGGACCAGCACCCCGCCGACGTCGACGACCGGCAGCAGCGACCGCACGGCGGACGGATTGCCGGAGAACTCCAGGGCGATCGTGGGCGCGGACGCCCGGCCGCCCGCCTTCGTCAGGGCCGCCGCCAGGCCGGTGCGGGAGTCCGGCGCGGCGCGCGGGTCGGCGACGGCGGCGGCCCCGAACAGGAGGGCGGCCTCCCGGCGCTCGGGGATCGGGTCGCTGACGACCACCTTCGCACCGGCCTCCGTCGCCATCGCGGACGCGGTCAGGCCGAGCATCCCGGCGCCGGTGATCAGCACGAGCGCGCCGTCGAGGGGGACGATCGCGGAGGCGGCCTCCAGTGCGGCGGCGACGGTCGCCGTCGTGCAGGACGCGGGCGCGAGCACGGCGGCGGGGAGCTCCTCCGGCGCCGCCACGATCGAGGTGCCGTCGAGGAGGTGCGTGTGGGTCGCGAAGCCGCCGGACAGCTCCCAGCCGCGCCGCATGCGCTCGTGGCCGTACTTCTGGAGGTTGACGCACCGCTGCGGGAGGCCGCGGCGGCAGCGCGCGCAGCGTCCGCACGGCACGGCGACGGACCACACGACGCGCTCGCCGAGTGCGACGCGATGCCCGTCGGTCGTCTTCGCGCCGCCGCGGCCGAGCGCGACGACGCGGCCGACCTGCTCGTGACCGAGCACGAGCGGCGTCGGCGCCAGGCGGTGCCCCAGCGCCGTGTGGATGTCCGAGCCGCACACCGTCGCCAGCTCGACCTCCACGAGCACGTCGCCCGGCGCGAGCCGCACGCCGGGGACGGCCACGGCCTCGTGCCGGTGGCCGACGCCCTGCCAGACCATCGCGGTCGCCGACGGGTACACGCTCACCCCCATCCCCAGGCTCGCGGGCGGCGCGACGACGCGCGGGGTCACTGCCTTGATCGTCACCGGCCGGTCTGCCCCTCCGGCTGGTCGGCTGCACGCTGGGCGGCCTTCGGCGCGGCGGGGAGCGTGGCGGCCGCGTCGAGGTCGTCCTCCGCGTCGTCCTCGTCCAGGTCGTCCTCGTCGTCGTCGGCGTCCTCGTCACGGGTGCGCCGGTCGTCCGCCTCGTCGGCGTCGAGGTCGTCGTCGAAGTCCAGCTCGTCCAGGTCGTCGAACTCGTCGTCCAGCTCGTCGGCGCGCTCCAGCGCGTCCAGGCCGAGCAGCTCGGCCAGGTCGGCGACGCTCCCGATGACCGCGTCCGCGCCCGCGGCGGTGAGCGTCCTCTCGTCGTGGGCGCCGGTCAGCACTCCGACGACGAGGCCGGCGCCGGCGGCGAGGCCGGACGCGATGTCGCTCGCGGTGTCCCCCACGACGACCATGCCCTCGACGCTCGACGCCCCGGTGCGCAGCAGCGCCGTGAGCGGCAGGTCGGGGTAGGGGCGTCCGCGGCGGGCGTCCGACGCGCTCAGCGTGAGGTCGGCGAGGTCGCGCCAGCCGAGAGCGTCCAGCACCGTGTCCTGCGTCGCGCGGGAGAAGCCGGTGGTGAGCACGACGGCGACGCCGAGCGAGCGGAGGCGGCGGATGAGGTCCTCGGCGCCCGGCACCGGGCGGAGGCCCTGGTCGGCGGCGAGCTCGGCGTAGGCGGACTCGAAGACGGCGTTGGCGTGCTCCGCCTGGTCCTCGTCGTCGGCCAGCGCGCGGAAGACAGCGATCTTCGGCTGGCCCATCGTGTCGTGAGCGAACCGCCGGGCGCGGCGCTGCTCGTCGTCGGTGACGGCCAGCCCGGCCGCGTCGACGGCGCGGAGGAACGCCTGCTCGACCAGGCCGTCGTCCACGACGGTGGTGCCCGCGAGGTCGAGCACGACGAGCTCGAGGTCCGCGAGGTCGTCCGGGTCGTCGGCGTCGGCGGCGACCACCGTGGCCGCGTCGACCTCGGTGTCGATGATGGCGGCGTCGTCGAACTCGCTCGTGATGAGGCCTTCAGGAGACATGGTCGGTGCCTTTCTGTGCGGAGCTTCGGTGGTCGGCAGGGGTGCGGTGGGCGGTCGGCGGTGTCGAGGATCAGCGTGTGCGCGCGGCCGCGGCGGCGGTCAGCACTCCCGGCGCGGTGGCGAACAGCTCGTCCACCACGCGGTCGGCGAGCCCGAGCCCGGTGGTCATGCCGATGCCGGAGGTCACGGAGACGACGCGGACGGACGGCGCCGGGGACGACACGAGGAAGTCGTCGGCGGCGGTCGCGTGGACTCCCTGCCAGCGCTCCAGCACGCGCACCCGGCCGAGGCCGAACAGCGCCCGCGCGCCGTCCAGCAGCAGCTCGAACGCGGTCTCCGCCTGGAACGGCGGCACGTCGTCGCCGCTGCGCCTGGCCGCTCCGAGCAGGACGGAGCCGTCCGGCCGCTGCGCGAACACCTGGTCGATGTCGAACGCGGCGAGGTCCGGGCGCTCGGCGGCGAGCCGCTCCCGGAGCGCGTCGACGCCGGGGACGCGCGCGAACCCGGAGGCCCGCGTCAGGGACCGTCCGGTCAGCACCGGCGCCGTCAGGGGGCGGTCGAAATCGGCCTCCACGAGCAGCATGTCGAGCCCGGTGCGCTGGATGCCGTGCGCCTCCGCGATGCCGGGGAACAGCCGGTCGACCTCGTGGTCGACGGCGACCACGACGGCGTCCGCGGACACCCGGCCGCGGGACGTGTGCACCCGGCCCGTCTCGACGCCGGTCACGGTGGTGTGCCAGAAGAAGTCGACGCCGTGCGCGTCCAGCCAGCGCGCGATCGCCGGAGCGGCCTCCCGCGGGTCGACCTGGAGGTCGGCGGGGAAGAACGCGCCCCCGACTGCGACGCCGTCGGCGACGGGCACACGCTCGCGCACGTCGGCGGGGGTCAGCATCCGCACGTCGTGGCCGCCGCGGGTGTCGCGGAACTCCTCCAGCACGGCCAGCTCGTCCGGCGCCTGAGCGACGACGACCGTGCCGGCCTCGCCGAGCCAGAATCCGGCCTCGACGGCGAGCGTCAGCCAGAGCTCGCGGCCGAGCTCGGCGTACGCCCTCGCCTCGCCCTCCTGGCCGGTGATGCAGAGGTGTCCGAAGCCGCGGACCGAGGACCCCTCCACGCTGGAGGCGCGATCCACAACGGCCACGGTCAGCCCGCGCCGCAGCGCCGCCACCGCATGCCCGAGCCCGACGATGCCTCCGCCGACGATCGCGAGGTCGTAGTGCCTGCCCATTCCCGTCTCCCGTCCGCAGGAAGTCCCTGCACGACGGTAGGAGCCGGCGACGACGGAGGCGGCAACTCCAGGTAACCGGGCGGTGAACGACAGCGAACGTCCGCGTGCCGCGCCGTGGCGTCGAGGATGCTGTTGCACTTCCGTGACGATCGGCGCAGAATCGCAACATGACGTCGAACCAGAACACGCGCGAGTTCGATCCGGACATCGTCACGGACTTCCGCGAGCGCATGTCGTACGGGTCGTATCTCGACCTCGGCACCCTGCTCAGCGCCCAGAAGCCGGTGAGCGTGCCGGAGCACCACGACGAGCTGCTGTTCATCATCCAGCACCAGACCACCGAGCTCTGGCTGAAGCTCGTGCTGCACGAGCTGGAGTCGGCGCGCGACCTGCTGCGCGCCGACGAGCTGCAGCCGGCCCTCAAGCGGATCGCGCGCGTCAAGCACATCCAGAAGACGCTGACGGAGCAGTGGTCGGTGCTGGCGACGCTCACGCCGACCGAGTACGCCCAGTTCCGCGGCTTCCTCGGCAACTCGTCAGGGTTTCAGTCGTACCAGTACCGCGCGGTGGAGTTCGTCCTCGGCAACAAGAACCGGCGGATGCTGTCGGTCTTCCGCGACGATCCCGGCGCGCTCGCGCTGCTCACCGAGCTGCTGGAGGCGCCGAGCGTGTACGACGAGTTCCTGCGCTACCTGGCCCGCGCCGGGCACGCCGTGCCGCAGGCCGTGCTCGACCGGGACGTCACGGAGGCCCACGTGTTCAGCCCGGAGCTGGTCCCGGTGTTCCGCGACATCTACGAGCACGCCTCGGAGCACTGGAGCGAGTACGAGGCGTGCGAGGAGTTCGTGGACCTGGAGGACAACTTCCAGCTCTGGCGCTTCCGCCACCTCAAGACCGTGCTGCGCACCATCGGCATGAAGACCGGCACCGGAGGCTCCACCGGCGTCAGCTTCCTGCAGAAGGCGCTCGACCTGACGTTCTTCCCCGAGCTGTTCGCCGTGCGGACGGAGATCGGGGCGCCGGAGTGAGCGACGACCGCTCGCAGGTCGGCGCCATCCGGGTGGACGCCGTCTGGAGCGGCGCGGGCTTCGACGGCCCGGCGACGTTCCACGTCGTCGGCGAGCGCCTCGTACCCGCGCCCGCCGACGCCCGCGCACCGGTCTATTTGGGCGGCACCCTCTTCCCCTCACTTACCGACCACCACACGCACCTCGGCCTCTCCGACCCGGCCGCGCTCTTCGCCGGCGGCATCACGCACGCGGTCGACCTCGGCTGGATCCCGGGCGTCGCGGCCTCCTGGCTCACCGACCTTCCGGGCCGACCCGCGGTCGCGATCGCGGGCGCGCTGGTCACCGCCCCCGGCGGCTACCCGGTGGCGTCCGGATGGGCTCCGGAGGGCGCAGCGGCGGAGGTCGGCGGCCCGCGCGAGGCCAGAGACACGGTGCGGAAACAGCTCATGCTGGGAGCCTCCCGCATCAAGGTCGCCCTCAACAGCGACGCGGGCGAAACCGTGGACAACTCGACGCTCGCCGCGATTGTGGAGGAATCCCACGCCGCAGGGCTCCCCGTCGTCGCGCACGTGCAGGGCGAAGGCCAGACCGCCCGCGCGGTGGCGGCCGGTGTCGACCAGCTCGCGCACACCCCGTTCACCGAGCGGCTGGACGACGCGCTCGTCGCGGAGTCCGTCCGCCGCGGGATGACCTGGATCAGCACCCTGGACATCCACGGCTGGGGCACCCCCACCGAGCACCACCGCATCGCCGTCGACAACCTCCGTCGGTTCGCCGCCGCGGGCGGACGCGTGCTGTACGGCACCGACCTCGGCAACGGCGACCTCCCCGTCGGCGTGAACGCACGCGAGCTCGCCGCGCTGCAGGAGGCCGGACTGACCGGCGCGGCGCTCGTGCGCACGATCGCGGGCGGCCCGACGGCCTCCCTCGGCCCTCGCGTCGCCTGGGTCCCCACCCCGCCGCCCGCCGACGACCGCGACCTGCCCGCCTGGCTGGCCACCGCCCGCGGCGTCCGCATCCCCGACCTCCTCCCCTCCCGACCGCTTCGACAGGAGACCCCATGACCGACATCCCCGAGGACCTCTTCGCCTACGACCCGCTCGACGACGAGGCCGCGGCGGCCGACGCCGACACCCTCGCCGGCGATCCCCTCGCCGCCGCCCGCGCCCTCGATGAGGCCGACCCGCTCGCCGCGTACCGCGACCGGTTCGTGGGCGTCGGCACCGACCTCGGCTCGGCCTCCCCGGTCCTCGCGTACTTCGACGGCAACTCCCTCGGGCGCCCCGTGCGGGCGAGCGTCGAGCGCATCCAGCGGTTCCTCGTGGACGGCTGGGGAGGCCGGCTGATCCGCGGCTGGGACGAGGAGTGGATGGAGCTGCCGTTCCGGATCGGCGACACGCTCGGCGAGACCGCGCTCGGGGCCGCGGCCGGGCAGGCGTTCATCGGCGACTCCACGACCGTGCTCCTCTACAAGCTCGCGCGCGCCGCCGTCGACTCCCTGCCCGAGCGCAGCGAGATCGTCCTCGACACCGACAACTTCCCGACCGACCGCTACGTGCTCGACGGCATCGCGCGCGAGCGCGGCCTTTCCCTGGTCTGGATCGAGGCGGACACCGAGTCCGGCGTGACTCCCGAGCAGGTCGCGGCGGCGGTCGGACCGCGCACGGCGCTCGTCGTGCTCAGCCACGTCGCGTACCGCTCCGGGTTCCTCGCCGACGCCCGCACGATCACGCGCATCGTCCACGACGCGGGAGCGCTCGTGCTGTGGGACCTCTGCCACTCCGCCGGGTCGGTGCCCGTCGAGCTGGACGAGTGGGACGCCGACCTGGCCGTCGGCTGCACCTACAAGTACCTGAACGGCGGCCCGGGCTCGCCCGCGTTCGGCTACGTGAACAGCCGCCTCCAGCGCCGGCTCGTGCAGCCGATCCAGGGCTGGATGGGCGTGCGCGACGTCTTCCTGATGGGGCCGGAGTACCAGCCCGCCGACGGCGTCCGCCGCTTCATCTCCGGCACGCCGCCGATCGTGGGGATGCTCGCCCTGCAGGACACCGTCGCGATGATCGCGGAGTGCGGGATCGACGCGGTGCGCGCGAAGTCGGTCGCACTCACGTCGTTCGCCGTCCGGCTCGCCGACACGTGGCTGACGCCGCTCGGCGTCACGCTCGCCAGTCCGCGCGACCCGTCGCAGCGCGGCGGGCACGTCACCCTCAGCCACCCGGCGATGCGGGAGGTCACGGCGCGGCTGTGGGAGCGCGACGTGATCCCCGACTACCGCGACCCGGACGGCCTCCGCATCGGGCTGTCGCCGCTGAGCACGAGCTTCGAGGAGGTCGCGGTCGGGCTGGCGGCGGTGCGGGATGTGCTGGGCGAGCTGATCACGGAATGAGCGGCCAGGTGGGGGTGCGGGAGGTGCGGGAGGACCTCGAAGCCAGCAGCGGCTCCGCCACCGCCATGCTCCGCACCGTCGTCGGCAGCACCCTGCGGCCGCTCGGCGGCTGGATGAGCTCCGCCGGAGCGGTAGAGCTGATGGCCGCCCTCGGCGTGCCGGCGACGACCGCGCGTTCCAGCCTGGCGCGGCTGTGCGCGCGGGGCGTGCTGGTGCGCGAGCCGCGGGACGGGGTCGCGGGCTACGCGCTCGACCCGGCCGCGGTGCCGATGCTGGAGCGCGGGGACGCGCGCATCTTCGGCGAGCGCGCCGCGCCGGCCTCCTGGTGCCTGGTGTCGTTCTCGTTCCCCGAGCACCAGCGCTCGCAGCGTCACCGCCTGCGGCGGACGCTCGCCGCGCTCGGCTGCGGGACGGTCGCGGACGGACTGTGGATCGGGCCGGACGCCCTGGAGGCCGAGCTCGCGGAGGTTGCGCATGCGTTCGGTGCCGACCTGTTCACCGGCGCGCACCTGGCGGACACCCCCGCCACCCCGGACCTGCCGTCGGCCCTCGCCCGCTGGTACGACCTCCCGGCCATCCGCACCCTCCACGACGCCTTCCTCGCCCGCTTCCAGGACGCGGAGGCGCCGGCCGACGACCGCGACGCCTTCGCCCTGTGGATCCGCCTCCTGGACGAGTGGCGCGTCATCCCGTACCGCGACCCCGGCCTCCCCGCCGCAGCCCTCCCCGCTGACTGGCCGGGCGCCGCCTCCGCCGCCCTGTTCGCGCGCCTCGACGCCGCGCTCGCCGGGCGCGCGCTCGCCTTCGCCGCCCGGACCGCCCGCGCGGACCGAGGCGCCTCCGCCCCACGGTAGAATCGCTGTGGCCCGGATGCGCGAGTGGAGCGGAGATCACCCTTTGTCGACGATCGTTGTGGAAGTCATGCCCAAGGCTGAGCTGCTCGACCCGCAGGGGAAGGCCGTTGCCGGCGCCCTCGCGCGCATCGGCAAGGGCGAGTTCTCGGGAGTCCGCGTCGGCAAGCGGTTCGAGCTGACCGTCGACGGCCCGATCGACGACGAGATCAAGGCCGCGGTCGCCGAGATCGCCTCCGAGATCCTCTCCAACTCGGTCATCGAGGACGTGGTGGGCATCCACTACCCGGGCGAGGACGCCTGATGCGCATCGGCGTCATCACCTTCCCCGGCTCGCTGGACGACCGGGACGCACTGCGCGCCGTCCGCATCGCCGGCGCCGAGCCGGTCGCGCTCTGGCACGGCGACCATGACCTCCAGGGCGTCGACGCGCTCGTCCTCCCGGGCGGGTTCAGCTACGGCGACTACCTGCGGTGCGGCGCCATCGCCTCCCTCTCGCCGATCATGACCGAGGTCGTTGACGCGGCGGGCAAGGGGATGCCGGTGCTCGGCATCTGCAACGGCTTCCAGATGCTCGCCGAGGCGCACCTCGTCGCCGGCGGCCTCATCCGGAACGACCACGGCAACTTCATCCGCCGCGACCAGCACCTGATCGTCGAGAACGCGGACACCCCGTGGACCAACGGCTTCGAGCGGGGCCAAGAGATCGTCATCCCGCTGAAGAACGGCGAGGGCGGCTTCATCGCCTCGGCCGAGGAGCTGAAGCGGCTGGAGGGCGAGGGACTCGTCGTCTTCCGCTACGCCGGCGTGAACCCCAACGGCTCACTGGACGACATCGCGGGCGTCCGCAACGAGCGCGGCAACGTGGTCGGCCTGATGCCGCACCCGGAGCACGCGGTCGAAGCGGGCTTCGGTCCCGACACGGCGGCGGCCATGCGCTCGGGTGTCGACGGGCTCACCTTCTTCACGAGCGTCATCCGCTCGGCCCTGGTCGAGGCGTAACCGCCCGCCGAGACGTGACTAATCACGGGAATGGCCCGAGCGATTCCCGCGATTAGTCACGTCTCGGCGGTGTAGACGACCAGGCGCAGGTCGGGGTGGTCGGTGGGGGTGAGCTGGTGGTGCTCTAGGGTGACCGGGCCGCGGCGCGGGTGGCGGAAGCGGCGCTCGCGGGAGGCGAAGCCGCGGATGTCGTAGCGCTCCCACGCCGCGCGAAAGGCGGGGCTGGCCTCCCGCAGCCGCTCGACCAGCGCGCGGACGGCCGGGTCACCGGCCCGCGTGCCCGTCTCCGCCCGGAACTCCGCCAGGAAGCGCGCACTCGTCTCCTCCCAGTCGGGCAGCAGCTCGCGCACGGCCGGGTCGGTGAAGACCAGCCAGAGGAGGTTGCGGTCCTCGCGCGCCACGTGCGCGACGTTCGGGTACAGGTCCGCGTAGGCGGCGTTCCAGCCCGCAATCCCCCAGTCCGGTGCGAGGGCGAAGGCCGGGTTCGCACCGAGCGCGTCGAGGAGGCGCTGCACGTGCGCCGGGGCGTCCTCCACCGGCCGGGTCGGGACGAGCGACGGGAGGCCGAAGCCCGCGAGCGACAGCAGATACTCGTGCTCGGGCGGCGTCAGCCGCAGCGTCCGCGAGACCGCGTCGAGCACCGAGCGGGACGGGTTGATCTGCCGGCCCTGCTCCAGCCACGTGTACCAGGTGACGCTCACACCGGACAGGTAGGCGACCTCCTCGCGGCGCAGCCCGACGTCGCGCGAGCGCCCGACCGGCGGGAGGCCGTACTCCGTCCGCGGCGCCTGCTCGCGGCGGCTGCGCAGGAAGCGTCCCAGCTCGGCGCGGCGGTCGTCCTGTTCGGTCACGCGCTCGATACTAGTGCTCCCACTACTAGTATCAGCGCCGCCTTCCGGCCGGAGCGCGACGCCCGCACGATGGGAGGATGCCCGCTCTCCGCTCCCGCACTGTCACCCACGGCCGCAACATGGCCGGCGCCCGCGCACTGCTGCGCGCCGCCGGCGTCGCCCGCGAGGACTTCGGCAAGCCGATCGTCGCCGTCGCGAACAGCTTCACCGAGTTCGTCCCCGGCCACACCCACCTCCAGCCGGTCGGCCGCATCGTGTCGCAGGCCGTGCAGGCCGCAGGCGGCATCCCGCGCGAGTTCAACACGATCGCGGTGGACGACGGGATCGCGATGGGCCACGGCGGGATGCTGTACTCGCTGCCGTCGCGCGAGTTGATCGCCGACTCCGTCGAGTACATGGTGAACGCCCACTGCGCGGACGCGCTGGTCTGCGTCTCGAACTGCGACAAGATCACGCCCGGGATGCTGCTGGCCGCGCTGCGCCTCAACATCCCGACCGTGTTCGTCTCCGGCGGCCCGATGGAGGGCGGCCGCACGGTGCTCGTGGACGGCACGGTCCGCAAGCTCGACCTCATCTCCGCGATGGCCGACTCCGCCAACGACGCGGTGTCCGACGAGGACCTGCTGCGGGTCGAGGAGGCCGCCTGCCCGACCTGCGGCTCGTGCTCGGGCATGTTCACGGCGAACTCGATGAACTTCCTGGTCGAGGCGCTGGGCCTCGGCCTCCCGGGCAACGGCTCGACGCTCGCCACCCACACCGCTCGCCGCGCGCTCTACGAGAAGGCGGGCGCGACCGCCGTCGAGCTCGCGCACCGCTACTACGACGGCGAGGACGCGTCCGTGCTCCCCCGCTCGATCGCGACCCGGGAGGCCTTCGGCAACGCGATGGCGCTCGACATCGCGATGGGCGGCTCGACCAACACGATCCTGCACCTGCTCGCGGCCGCCCGCGAAGGCGGCATCGACTACGACCTGGACGACATCGACCGGCTGTCCCGCCGCGTCCCGTGCCTCAGCAAGGTCGCGCCCAACGGCGCGGCGCTGGTGGAGGACGTGCACCGCGCGGGCGGCGTCCCCGCGCTGCTCGGCGAGCTCGACCGCGCCGGCCTGCTCGACCGCGGGGTGCACAGCATCCACGCCGCGTCGCTGGAGGAGTGGCTGGCGGACTGGGACATCCGCGGCGGCTCGGCCACGCCCGAGGCGATCGAACTTTTCCACGCCGCCCCCGGCGGAGTGCGCTCTGCGCAGGCGTCGTCGCAGTCCGAGCGCTGGGAGTCGCTGGACACCGACGGCGCGACCGGTGTGATCCGGGATGTCGCCCACGCGCACTCGGCGGACGGCGGCCTCGCCATCCTCCGCGGCAACCTCGCGCCGGACGGCTCGGTGGTGAAGACCGCGGGCGTCGACCCGAGCATCCTGGTCTTCTCCGGCCCGGCCGTGGTGGTCGAGTCGCAGGAGGAGGCGGTGGACGCCATCCTGACCAAGCGCGTGCAGGCCGGCGACGTGGTGGTCGTCCGTTACGAGGGTCCGCGCGGCGGGCCGGGGATGCAGGAGATGCTGTACCCGACGTCGTTCCTGAAGGGCCGCGGGCTCGGAGCGAAGTGCGCGCTCATCACGGACGGCCGGTTCTCCGGCGGGACGTCGGGCCTGTCGATCGGGCACGTCTCGCCCGAGGCGGCGGCCGGCGGCGCGATCGCGCTGGTGGAGGACGGCGACACGATCACGATCGACGTCGCCGCGCGCAGCATCCGGCTGGAGGTCCCGGACGCCGAGCTCGACGCGCGGCGGGAGGCGCTCGCATCGGGCCGCGGGTTCCGTCCGCTGGACCGGGAGCGGCCGGTGTCGGCGGCGCTGCGGGCGTACGCCGCGATGACGCTGTCCGCGGACCAGGGCGCGGCACGGGACGTCGACCAGCTCACCCGCGCGGCGGTCCCGACCGCGTAGCCGCCCGCGCCGAAGGGCACGTAAGCGCCCTTAAAACGCGGTTTTGGGGGCGTTTACGTGCCCTTCGAGCTTCCGAATCAGGGCTTGGGGGCGCGGGGCTTGCGCGGCTTCTTCTCCTTCGGCGGCATGCGCCCGACCTGCTCCAGTGCGACGCCGATCCACTCGCGGAGGCGGTCGGGGTCGTCGCGCCAGGCGTCGGGGAGGGAGACGTAGCCGCCCATCGGTCGCTCGGCCGGTCCGTACGGTCCGGTGCCGTCGATCGCCTGCAACTCCTTCCGCACCGCGTCGTCGGGCAGCCGCACGCCGACGCTCTCGCCGAACAGCCCGGCGAACATGTTGCCGTTCACGAACGCGCCCAGGTTGGCGAACATCGGCTTGACCTCGACGCCGGGAGCGTCGGGCACCACCGAGCGGAACAGCTCCATCGTCTCCTGCGACGGTCGTGGGATCTGCATGGGTGTGCCTTTCCTCCGGCAGCGGGATGTGCACAACGGCACCTCTCCACATCCTGCCACTCGCCCGGGACAGCGCACCCCTGACCCCCGGTAGACTGGACCCCATCCCCCGCCACCGCCAGCAGCCTGGAGTGCCCGCGTGACCGACACCACCGTCCAGCATGTCGTCGACACCGTCGCGAACGCCGCCGCGACTCCGGAGAAGGAGCAGCCGTACGCGGCGCTCGGCCTCAAGGAGGACGAGTACGCGCAGATCCGCGAGATCCTCGGCCGCCGCCCCACCTCGGGCGAGCTGGCGATGTACTCGGTGATGTGGTCGGAGCACTGCTCCTACAAGTCGTCCAAGATCTACCTGCGCCAGTTCGGCCAGAAGGTCTCGCCCGCGATGAAGAAGAACCTCATGGTGGGCATGGGCGAGAACGCGGGCGTCGTGGATGTCGGCGAGGGCTGGGCGGTCACCTTCAAGGTGGAGTCGCACAACCACCCGTCGTATATCGAGCCGTTCCAGGGCGCCGCGACCGGCGTCGGCGGCATCGTCCGCGACATCATCTCGATGGGCGCGCGCCCGGTCGCCGTCATGGACCAGCTCCGCTTCGGCCGCATCGACGACCCGGACACCGCCCGCGTCGTCCACGGCGTCGTCTCCGGCATCTCGTTCTACGGCAACTGCCTCGGCCTCCCGAACATCGGCGGCGAGACGTACTTCGACTCCGTGTACCAGGGCAACCCGCTGGTCAACGCGCTCTCGGTCGGCGTGCTGCGCCACGAGGACCTCCACCTCGCCAACGCGTCCGGCGCGGGCAACAAGGTCGTCCTGTTCGGCGCCCGCACCGGCGGCGACGGCATCGGCGGCGCGAGCATCCTGGCCTCCGACACGTTCTCCGCGGGCGGGCCGACCAAGCGCCCGGCCGTGCAGGTCGGCGACCCGTTCGCCGAGAAGGTGCTCATCGAGTGCTGTCTGGAGCTGTTCCGCGACAAGCTCGTGGAGGGCATTCAGGACCTCGGCGCCGCGGGCATCTCGTGCGCGACCAGCGAACTCGCCTCCAACGGCGACGGCGGCATGTTCGTCGAGCTCGACAAGGTCCTGCTGCGCGACCCCACGCTCACGGCGGAGGAGATCCTCATGTCCGAGAGCCAGGAGCGCATGATGGCGGTCGTCAAGCCCGAGCTGCTCGACGCCTTCCTCGCCGTCACCGCCAAGTGGGACGTCGAGACCAGCGTGCTGGGCGAGGTCACCGAGACCGGCCGCCTCGTCATCAACTGGAAGGGCGAGGAGATCGTCAACGTCGACCCGCGCACCGTCGCGGTCGACGGCCCGGTGTACGAGCGCCCGGTCGCCTACCCCACCTGGATCGACGCCCTCCAGGCCGACACCGCCGCCGTCCTGGCGCGCCCGTCAACGGGCGACGAGCTGCGCGAGCAGGTGCTCGCCCTCCTCGGCAGCGCCAACCTGGCCGACAAGAGCTGGATCACCGACCAGTACGACTACTTCGTGGGCGGCAACACCGCGCTCTCCTTCCCGGACGACTCCGGCATGATCCGCGTGGATGAGGAGAGCGGCCTCGGCTTCGCGATCGCGACCGACGCCAACGGCCGGTACTGCCAGCTCGACCCGAAGCAGGGCGCCAAGCTGGCGCTCGCGGAGGCCTACCGCAACGTGGCGGCCTCCGGCGCCGTGCCCGCCGCGGTCACCGACTGCCTCAACTTCGGCAGCCCGGAGAACCCCGAGGTCATGTGGCAGTTCTCGCAGGCGGTGGAGGGCCTCTCCGACGCCTGCCTGGACCTGGAGATCCCGGTCACCGGCGGCAACGTGTCGTTCTACAACCAGACCGGCGACACCCCGATCTTCCCGACGCCGGTCGTCGGTGTGCTCGGCGTGATCGACGACGTCGCCCGCCGCATCCCGGCCGGCTGGCAGGACGAGGGCGAGAACATCTACCTGCTCGGCATCACCCGCGAGGAGCTCGACGGCTCCGCGTGGGCCGGCACGATCCACGGCCACCTCGGCGGCCGCCCGCCCGCGGTCGACCTCGCGGCGGAGCGCACCCTGGCCGAGACGCTGCACGCGGCATCGGTCGAGGGCCTCGTCTCGTCGGCGCACGACCTCGCGGACGGCGGCCTCGCCCAGGCGCTGGCCGAGAGCGTGATGCGCTTCGGCGTCGGCGCCCGCGTCTGGCTCGGCGAGGTGCAGGAGCGCGACGGCGTGGACGCCGCGACCGCGCTGTTCAGCGAGTCCACCGCCCGCGTCATCGTCTCGGTGCCGCGCGAGGACGACGTGAAGTTCCGCGGGCTCTGCGAGGGACGCGGCGTGCCGCTGCTCCGCATCGGCGTCACCGACGCCGAGGTCGGCGCTCAGCCGGTGCTGGAGGTCCAGGACCTCTTCACCGTCGGGATCGAGGAGCTGCGCGGGGTCCACCGCTCCACGCTCCCCGAGCACTTCGGCCCGACGGTCGCGTAACCGCGCTCAGTCGGCGACGAGCTCGGCCTGGCGGCGCGTGAAGAGGCGCACGCGCTGCTGCGTCAGCAGGATGCCGCACAGCACGATCGCGGCGCCGACCGGCTCGTTCCAGCTCAGGTGCTCGCCGAGCACGATGATGCCGAGCGCGACGCCGACCACCGGCGTCACGTAGGTAACGCCGGACGTCGCCGTGGGTCCCCACGCGCGCAGCACGTTCATGTTCCAGATGTAGACCACGCCCGTCCCGAGCGCGCCCAGCGCCAGCAGGCTGAGCAGCACCGGCCAGCTGAACGCGATCGGCGACAGCGCCACGACCGGCGTCAGCAGCAGCATGATCACGGCCGCGAGCCCGATGTTGAGGAACGCGACCGACGTCGCCGGGATGTCCCGGTGGCTGATGAACCTCCGGATGTACCCGAAGCTGAAGCCGTAGCACGTGACGGCGCCGAGGCACGCGAGCTGCCCCCACACACTCCCCGACAGCGCCGCGATCGACCACGGGCCGACCACGACGACCACTCCGACGACGCCCACGAGCACACCGAGCACCTGGTCCCGATTGAGCTTCTCCACGCGGAACGCGGCGGTCGCCAGGATCGCGGTCGTGATCGGGGTGACCGCGTTGTAGATGCTGGCGAGGCTGGAGGACACATACTGCTCCGCCCACGCGAAGAGCAGGTACGGCACCACGCAGTACGTCACCGCCACGACCGCGAAGTGCAGGTAGACGATCGGCTGCTTCGGGAGCCGGCTGCGCGTGACGAGCACGATGATCCCGAGGGTCACGGCCCCGAACACGAGCCGCGCCCACGCCACCTGCCCGAACGAGACACCCTCCAGCGCCACCTTCATGAACAGGAAGCTGGCGCCCCAGACGAGACCCATGGCGACGAACTGCAGAGCGACCTTCACTCGTCGAGGCTACTGCCCGCCACTGACGCCGACCGGCGGAAATCGGACGCGGCGGCTAGTCCTTCACGGGACGCCCGGTCGCCTCGGGGAAGTCCTCCCCCGGGTGCACGGTGTTCGCGGCCGTCATGTACTGCTTCCAGACGCGGTGGCGGAGCTGGTCGGCCTGGATGCCGCCGACCTTGGTCCGCCGCAGCGACACGTCGCCAGTCACGTTGCCGACCCACACCGCGGTGGTCAGTCGCGTGGTGGAGCCCACGAACCACGTGTCCTTCTCGGAGTCGGTGGTGCCGGTCTTCCCGAACACCGGGACGCCGTCGTTCGGGTTCGACGCCGATCCCGTGCCGCCGCCGCGCGTGACGCTCTGCAGCGCGGACGCCATCGTCGCGGCGACCTCCGGGCTCACGGCCTCCGAGCAGGTGGACGCCGGCACCGGGACCTCGGCGCCGTCCGGCGCGACGATCCGGTCGATCGCGATCGGGGCGCAGTAGACGCCCTCGTTCGCGATCCCCGCGAAGGCGGCGGCCATCCTCACCGGCGCGACCTCGTTGGTGCCGAGGACATCGGAGACGAAGGAGGTCAGCGGCTTGCCGTCGGCGCGCTTCACGCCGAAGGCCTCCGCCGTCTTGCGGATCTCGCACTGGTCGAGCTTCTGCGCCATCGAGAAGTAGGCGCCGTTCACCGAGCCCGCGGTCGCCGCCCGCACCGAGATGTTGCCGGGCTTCTGACCGCCGTCGTTCTTCGGGGTGTACGGGCCGGAGCCCGATCCCTGGCAGGAGTCCTTGAAGGAGGACAGGTTGAGCGCGCGCGAGTCGCCGTTGACGACGTCGTTGAGCGAGCGTCCGTCCTTCAGCCACTCCGCCAGCGTGAAGACCTTGTACGTCGACCCGGCCTGGAAGCCGTTCGACCCGCCGTAATCGGAGTCGGTGCTGTAGTTGACGGCCGTGTTCTCCGGCGACGTCTCCTCCTGGGCAGCATTGAAGTCCTTGTTCTGCGCCATCGCGAGGATGCGGCCGGTGCCCGGCTCCACCGTGACCAGCGACGAGCCGAGGTCGAGGACCTCCGTCGCGTGCGGCACGTAGGCGTCGACGGCCGCGACCGCGGACGCCTGGAGGTCGAGGTCGAGGGTCGTGTAGATGTCGTAGCCGCCCCGCTTGAAGCTGCTGTACGCCGGGTCCGTGGCGTCCGGCAGGACCTTCTCGTTCTCGATCACGCGCTGCACGTAGTCGCAGAAGAATCCGGCGCCGAGCGGGTTCGCCGTGACGCAGCCGGTGGACGGCGGCGTGATGTTCGGCTCGATCGGGAGGGCGACGGCCTCGTCGTGCTGCGCCCGGGTGATCTTCTTCTCCTCCAGCATGGCGGCGAGGACGTCGTTGTCGCGGCGGAATTTGTTGTCGCCGATGTTGTCCGGGTCGTCGATGCGGAGGTCGTTGGGTGCGTTGACCGTCGCGACGAGGGCGGCGGCCTGGGCGAGCGTCAGCTCTGCCGCGGTTACGCCGAAGTAGTACTCGGCGGCGGCCTCGATGCCGTACACGGACCCGCCGAAGTGCGCGATGTTGAGGTAGCCCAGTAGGATCTGGTCCTTCGGGAGCGACTTCTCGAGCCCGATCGCGAGGCGCATCTCGCGGAGCTTCCTGTCCATGCTGGTCTTGGTGGCCTCCTTGTAGGCGGCCGTGCGCTTGTCCTTGTCGCGGATCGCCTCCGCGCGCTGCATCAGGATGTTCTTGACGTACTGCATCGTGATGGTCGACGCGCCGGAGTCCACCTTGCCGGACGACGCGTTGCCGATCGCGGCCCGCAGCGCGGACGGGATGTCGACGCCGCCGTGGGTGTAGAACCGCGGGTCCTCGGTGGCGGTCAGCGCGTCCTTGACGAACGGGGAGATGCCATCCCAGTCCACGTTCTTGCGGTTCTGCTCGTAGACCGACGCCAGCAGCACCGGCTCGCCGGCGCTGTTCTTCGCGTAGATGTCGGTCGTCTGCGCGAGCGCGTCCACGGTCAGCGCCTCGGGCATCGTCTCGAAGAGATGGATGCCGGTCTCCGTCGCGACCCCCGCGACCGCGACCACCGGCGCCACCATCGCGCTGACCAGCACCCCGGCGATCACGCTGAGCCCGACGAAGGCCGCCGCGGACGCACCGCGACGACGTGAACGATTCGATTCTTTCTGCTCCCCCATAGGAGCCAGCTTGCCCGACCCAACTGAGAAAAGCCTGGCGTGTGATATACGCATCGTCGCGATCCTGGCTCGCTTCGGCCCGATGCGCCATGCTGGTGCCAGCCGCCGGGAATACTTCCAGCTCGGCGTCGTTATATGCGTTTGCATAGATACGGCGAGAACGAACCTGAGGAGCCAGCAATGCAGTACGGAATCTTCTCCGTGAGCGACATCACCCGCGACCCGGTCTCCGGCGAGACCCCGAGCGAGGCGGAGCGCATCGACGCGATCGTGAAGATCGCCACGCACGCGGAGGAGGTCGGCCTGGACGTCTTCGCGATCGGCGAGCACCACAACCCGCCGTTCTTCTCCTCGTCGCCCACCACCCTGCTCGCGCACATCGCCGCCCTCACCGAGCGGCTGATCGTGACGACCTCCACGACGCTGATCACCACGAACGACCCGGTGCGGCTCGCGGAGGAGTACGCGATGCTCCAGCACCTGTCGAAGGGTCGCATGGACCTCATGCTCGGCCGCGGCAACACCGGCCCGGTGTACCCGTGGTTCGGCCAGGACATCCGCCAGAGCCTCCCTCTCGCGCTGGAGAACTACAACCTCCTGCACCGGCTGTGGCACGAGGACGTCGTGGACTGGGAGGGCAAGTTCCGCACCCCGCTGCAGGGCTTCACGTCCACCCCGCGCCCGCTCGACGACGTGCCTCCGTTCGTCTGGCACGGCAGCATCCGCACCCCGGAGATCGCCGAGCAGGCCGCGTACTACGGCAACGGCTTCTTCGCGAACAACATCTTCTGGCCGAAGGAGCACTACCAGCGCCTGATCGCGTTCTACCGCGAGCGCTTCGAGCACTACGGCCACGGCACCGCCAAGCAGGCGATCGTCGGCCTCGGCGGCCAGGCCTACATCGCCAAGACCTCGCAGGAGGCCAAGAAGGAGTTCCGCCCGTACTTCAACGAGGCCCCGGTCTACGGCAACGGCCCGACGATGGAGGAGTTCACCGAGGCGACCCCGCTGACCGTCGGCAGCCCGCAGGAGGTCATCGACAAGACGCTGACCTTCCGCGAGTGGGCGGGCGACTACCAGCGCCAGCTGTTCCTGATGGACCACGCCGGCCTGCCGCTGAAGACGGTGCTGAAGCAGCTCGACCTGCTCGGCGAGGAGGTCATCCCGGTGCTCCGCAAGGAGACCGAGGCCCGCAAGGACCCGTCGACGCCCGACGCCCCGACCCACGCGTCGCTCGTCGCCGCCAAGTACGGCGACGCCGCGCCGCGCCAGCCGCGCCCGAACGCCAACCGCGGCGACAACGTGACCGGCGCCTCCCCCTACCAGGACTCCTCCGAGGAGTTCCAGGCGGACTACCCGGCGCTCTGAGCGTCGCCGGTTCACGCTTCGATTGCGAGAGAAGGACACCATGACCAGCACCGACCAGCGCCCGTTCCGGGTGGTCGTCGTCAACGCGGGCGTCAGCGACCCATCGTCCACCAAGATGCTCGCCGACCGCCTCGCCCTGCGCGTAGAGGCCGCCGCCCAGCGCGACGGCCACACGGTCGAGACGCAGAACCTCGACCTCCGGGAGCTGCTCCCCGAGTTGTCCGGCGCGCTCGCGTCCGGTCACCTCGGCCCGCGCTTCACGGCGGCGATCGAGGCTCTCGCGGCGGCGGACGGCATCATCGCGACCGCGCCGGTCTACAAGGCCGGCCCGAGCGGGCTGTTCAGCTCGTTCTTCCAGGTGCTCGACAACGACCTCCTGATCGCGAAGCCGGTCATCCTCGGCGCGACCGCCGGGACGGCCAGGCACGCGCTGGTCGTCGACGAGCAGATGCGCTCGATGTTCGCCTACCTGCGGACGATGACCGCGCCGACCTCGGTGTTCGCCTCGACCGAGGACTGGCAGGACAACTCCCTCGGCAAGCGGATCGACCGCGCGGCCCGCGAACTCGTCGTGCTGATGGAGACCGGCGTGGAGGCCCGCATCAAGGACACCTCCTGGAACAGCTACCAGCACGAGTTCGGCTCGGCCGGCGGCAACGAGCTGGGGATCGACCTGGGATCGGACCTGATGCGGCTGGCGGCGGGCGGGACGCTGGGCGGGCCGGCGCGCAGCTGAGGCGCGGCCTGCCCCGCACCCCGCTCGCGGTACTCTGTCGGAGACGGAGGGGAGCGGCGTGGACGTGCTGGGCGTGCTGGAGTGGATCGGCGTCGTCGTCTGCCTGGTCCTGGCGCTGACCGGGCTCGTTCCCGTGATCGCGGCGGCGGCGACGTTCGTCGTCATCCCGTTCCACGCCTGGATCAACCACTACAAGAAGGCCGCGCCCTACCTCCCGCGCGTCGCCATCGTCGTCCCGGCCTGGAACGAGGGCGCCGTCATCGGCGCCTCCATCGACCGGCTGATGAGCCTCGACTACCCGAAGGACGCGCTGCGGATCTACGTGGTGGACGACGCGAGCACCGACGACACCCCCGTCGTCGTGCGCGCCCGCGCCGAGCAGTATCCGGGCAGCGTGTTCCTGCTGCGCCGGGATCAGGGCGGCCAGGGCAAGGCGCACACCCTCAACCACGGCATCGAGCGCATCCTGGCCGAGGACTGGATGGAGGCGCTCCTCATCATGGACGCCGACGTCATCTACCTGCCCGACTCGCTGCGGCGGATGACCCGGCACCTGGCCGACCCCGAGGTCGGCGCCGTCTCCGCCTACATCCGCGAAGGCAGCCGTGACCGCAACTACCTCACCAAGTTCGTCAGCGTGGAGTACGTGCTCTCGCAGCCCGCGGCCCGGCGCGCGCAGAACGTGCTCGGCGCGCAGGCCTGCCTCGCGGGCGGCGCGCAGCTGCACACGCGGGAGAACCTGCTCGCCATCGGCGGCCGGGTGGACACCTCCACCCTCGCCGAGGACACCATCACGACCTTCGAGACCCAGCTGCACGGCAAGAAGGTCGTGTTCGAGCCGCACGCGCACGTGCTCGCGGAGGAGCCGCGCGCGGTCGACGCGCTCTGGAAGCAGCGGCTGCGCTGGGCGCGCGGCAACGTCTCGGTCACGGCGCGCTATTCGAAGGTCTGGTTCCGCCCGTCGCGCGAGCACCACCTCGGCGCGTGGACGTTCGGCATCGTCTGGTTCAGCCTGTGGCTGCTGCCGCTGATCATGGTCACTTCGGCCATCGGGCTCGCCGGGCTGCTCTTCCTGCAGAACGAGCTGGCGGCGACCGTCTTCCGCGTCCTCTGGATCTCGGCCTCGCTCGCCTACCTGTTCGTGCTCATCCTCGGCTCGCTGACGGACGCGAAGACCAGCCGGAAGGAGCTCGGCCACATCCTGCTGTTCCCCGGGATCATCAACATGCTCGTGATGATCACCGCGCTGTTCCCGCCGATCACCCTGGTGTGGCTGCCTGGCCTGTTCGGGGTCACGCTGAGCACCGAAGCACTGTTCATCCTGACGCTCGCCATCTACATCTGGATCCCGTTCTCGATGGTCGCCGCCTGGCTCGCCCGGCGGGCGGAGCGCACACGCGCGGGACGCTGGCTGGCGCCCACGCTCATCTACCTGGCGGGGTACGGGTCGCTGCTCTGCGCGATCACGTTCGACTCCTACCTCAAGGAGCTGGCCGGAGCCGAGGCACGCTGGGACAAGACCGAGAAGGTCGGGCGGGTCGCCGCGGGGTGACCTCGCGGCAGGCGCAGGACGCGGTCAGTCGACCAGCGTCAGCCTGACCGGCACGTTGCCGCGCGTCGCGTTGGAGTACGGGCAGACGTGGTGGGCCTTCTCCATCGTCTCCTCCGCCGTCTCCCGGCCGAGGCGCGGGATGTAGACGTCCAGCTCGACGGTGAGGCCGTAGCCGCCCGCGCCGTTATCGCCGATGCCCACGCTCGCCGAGACGGCGGAGTCGGAGGTGTCCAGCTTGTGGGCGCGGCCCACCGCGTGGATGGCGCTCAGGAAGCACGCCGCGAAGCCGGCCGCGAAGAGCTGCTCGGGGTTGGTGCCCTCGCCCGAGCCGCCGAGCTCACGCGGCGGGCGGGTGTCCAGGTCGAGCAGGTCGTCCTCGCTGCGGACGTGGCCGTCGCGACCGCCTCCGGAGGCGTGCGCGATGGCGGTGTAGGCGATGTCCATGAGCACAGCCCAGTCGACGGGACTGAGCGTCCGCTGAGAGCGCGCCCAGGATACTGATGTAAGTGGATTCCGGTAGCGTTGCGTGCGATGAGAGTGCACGGCGTGACGCAGACCACCGAGACCCGCGAGCTGACCGCCGAGGCGGACGACGCCGAGACCGCACGCGCGCTCGTCGCAGAGCAGGTGCCGGACGGGTTCGAGCTGCTGCAGGTGCACAACGCGATGCCCCGCGGCGGACGCGTGATCGCGACCGCGGTCATCCGGGAGTCGGCGACGCAACTTATCGAGGCCGACGGAGCCGACTACGTTGCCGCCCGCGACGCTCTGCGCGCCAGGGTCCCCGACGGCCACCGCCTCCTCTCCATCGTCGTCGAAGACTGACGCGCCCACGATTTGGGCCGAATGGCGGCTCTCAGCGCGCCGAAAGCGCCATTCGGGCCAAATCAGGAGAGGGGGAACTCCTGACCCGACGCGGCCTCCAGCAGCGGCCACAGTCGCGCCCCGGTCCGCGGCGAGCGTGACGCGCGCGTCGCCCGGCCGACCGCAGGGGCGCCCTTCGTGAGCCCGGCCGGTCCGAGGTAGCCGTCGGCGGTCAGCGTCGGGTCGAGCACGGCACGCGCCGGCACCCAGGCGCCGTGGTCCTTGCCCTGCGTCCACGCCGCCTGGAGGTTGTCGGCGAACCGCTTGGCCCGGCTCGGTTGGTTGACGCCGTGGACGCCGGGCGTGCGGCCGGAGGTCGAGTAGCCGGGGTGGACGACGAGGCTCGTCACCCCGCTGCCCGCGGCGCGGAGCCGGCGCTCCAGCTCGAACCCGAACACCTGCGCGGCGATCTTGGAGCCGGAGTACGCCCGCCACGACGTGTACGACCGTTCGAGTTGGAGGTCGTCCAGCTGGAGCGTCCCCAGCCGGCTCGCGAGCGACCCGAGCGAGACGATCCGCGCGCCCTCCCCGCGCTCCAGGGCCGGCAGCGCGCGGGCGACGAGGCGGAAGTGGCCGAGCACGTTGGTGGAGAGGACCAGCTCGTTGCCGTAGCGGTCGGTCCGGCGCTCGCGCGGCGGGTGCACCATCCCCGCGTTCAGCACGAGGGCGTCCACCCGCTCGCGTTCGAGCAGGGCGTCGGCGAGGGCGTCGACGGAGGCGTGATCCGTCACGTCGAGCGGGGTGGCCTCCACCCGGGCGCCGCGGACCCGCCGGCGGATCGCCGCCACGGCGGCCTCCGCGCGCTCCTGGTCCCGGCAGGCGAGCACCACGCGAGCGCCCGCCCGGGCGAGCTGCTCACCCGTGAAGTAGCCCACGCCGGCGTTGCCGCCGGTGATGACGACGGTCCTGCCGTGGGCGTCGGGGAGCTCCGCGGGGTCCCAGGCCACCGCCCTAGCGGCCGTTCTCGGAGGCGATGCGCTCGTGGTGGTGGATGACCTCCGCCACGATGAAGTTGAGAAACTTCTCGGCGAACGCGGGATCGAGGTGGCTCTCCTCGGCGAGCACCCGGAGGCGCTGGATCTGCTCGCGCTCGCGCTCCGGGTCGGCGGGCGGGAGGCCGTGCTCGGCCTTCAGAGCGCCGACCTGCTGGGTGAACTTGAACCGCTCGGCGAGCATGTGGATGACGGCCGCGTCGATGTTGTCGATGCTCTGCCGGATGCTCCGCAGCCGCTCCAGCGCCTGCACGGTCGACTCGTTCTCAGCCATGCTCCGACCCTACCGGGCGGAGGGTTGCGGGGACGACGATCCGGGTTTAATCTATCCGTAGATTATCTACTCGCAGAACAAAGGAGTCGCATCATGTGGAACACGCAGGAGACCGCCGTCACCCCGCTCCCCCGCGACCGGGTTTGGGAGGCCGTTCGCGACCTCCACGCCGGAGAGCTGACCTACGAGGGCGGCGATAACTTCGAGCTCCACGGGCCGTTCGCCGTCGGCACGGAACTGACCGTGACGCCCGCCGGACAGGACCCCATCCGCTCCCGCATCGACGTGCTGGAGGAGGGCCGCACCTACGCCGACGTGACCGAGTTCGGCGACGTGCGGCTGACCTTCCGCTACGACCTGGCGGACGACGCCGCGGGCACGCGCGTGCGGTACTCGCTCACGATCGACGGCCCCGCAGCCGACGCGGTCGGCCCCGAGCTCGGCCCGCAGATCAGCGCCGACTTCCCCGAATCCCTCGCCGCCCTGCTCGCCGAGGCGGAGCGCCGGGCGGAACAGAGCAGACTGGACGCATGACGGACTTCCCCGAGGGCCCGGCGACCAGCCCGGGCTTCCTCCTCTGGCACGCGACGCTCCGCTGGCAGCGCGCGATGGTGGAGGCGTTGCGGCCGCACGACCTCACGCACGCGCAGTTCGTGCTGCTGGCCTCCGTGTGGTGGCTGAACGGGCAGTCGGAGAGCCCGAGCCAGGCGCGGCTGTCCGAGCAGACCGGCTCCGATCCGCGGATGACCTCGGAGGTCGTGCGGCGGCTGGTCGCCAAAGGGCTGCTGGAGCGCACGCCGGACCCGGCGGACAGCCGCGCGAAGGTGCTGCGCGTGACCGCTTCGGGCGCGGCGGAGGCGGAGGCGGCGATCGGGTCGGTGGAGGCCGCGGACGCGGCGTTCTTCATGGCGGCGCAGGAGGCGGCGCCCGGCGCGCTTTTGCCGGTGCTGCACGCGCTGGCCGGGCGCTGACAGTCCTATTCGCCCGTCGCACCGCCCCGATACGGTGGAGCCATGACCCAGACGCACCTCACCGCACCCCTGGACGAGCGCTCGGCGGCGGACCTGGCGGAGGCCGGCCTCCGGCTCGCCCTGGTCGACCTCGCCGACACCGCCGCTCTCGACGCGTGGATCGTCGCGGACTTCCGCGGCTTCCACGGGCGCCGGCCCAGCGAGGAGGTCTTGGAGGAGGCCAGGGGGAACTTCGGCGGCCGGCGGACCACCGCGGTCTACGACGAGGGCGTCAGCACGCCGGTCGGCACGGTCAACTCCTGGGTGGCGCCGCTCACCGTCCCGGGCGGCGGCAGCCTGGACTCCTGGGCGATCAGTTCCGTCACGGTCGCGCCGACGCACCGCCGCCGGGGCGTCGCCACCGCTCTGCTCGGGGCGGAGCTGCGCACGGCGCACGCGCTCGGCGTCCCGGCCGCCATCCTCACGGTCTCGGAGTCCACGATCTACGGGCGCTGGGGTTTCGGGCCGGCCACGTTCGCGACCGGCTGGAGCGTCGACGCCAAGCGGGTCCGCTGGACCGGGGCACCGACGCCCGGACGGCTCTCGTTCACCATGCCGGACGAGTACCGGGAGACCGGCCGTGCCGTCCTCGCCGAGGCCATGGCCTCCCGCCCGGGCGAGATCGGCCTCGAACCGTACCTCGCCGACCGCCTCCTCGGCCCGCTGAAGGGCGACGACGACGCGGCGCGCTACCTCCTGGTGCGCTACGACTCCCCGGACGGACAGCCGGAGGGCTTCGTCAGCTACGTGGTGCGCGGGGGTGAGGAGGACTTCTCCCGCCACGTCGTGGAGGTGAACTACTTGGCGGCGGCGACGGACGCCGCGCTCACCGCTCTCTGGCGCTACCTCCTCGAACTGGACCTCGTCGCCGAGGTGAAGGCCTGGACGCGCGGCGTGGACGAGCCGGTGCAGCTGCTCGTGCAGGACATCCGCGGCGCGCGCATCACGAGCGTCCAGGACCATCTCTGGGTGCGCATCCTCGACGTCCCGGCGACACTCACCGCCCGCCGCTACGAGAGCGACGGCGACCTCGTCCTGGAGGTGACCGACCCGCTCGGCTTCGCGGACGGACGCTACCGGCTGATCGTGGAGGACGGCGAGGCGCGCGTGGAGTCGACCACCGACGCCCCGGACGTCACCCTGCCGGTCGAGGCGCTCGGCAGCGTCTACCTCGGGCACGACCTGGCGCGCGGGCTGGCGCTGGCGGGACGCCTCCACGGCGACGCGGAGGCGCTGGACCGGTTGTTCCGGACGGCGGTGCCGCCTCGGCTCAGTACGTGGTTCTGAGGGGTGGGGAGCCGGAATAGGGAGGTCGTTATTCCGGGTTGAGGGGCAAAACCCGGAATAGCGACTCGGTTATTCCGGGTTGCGGGGTCAAAGCCGGAATAGCGAGTCGGTTATTCCGGGTTGCGCAATCGCGTCTGGGCCGTCACCACGATCATCGACGAGCTCGGTTCGCTCGACTGGCGGATCGCCGCGCGGGCACGTCGGCGCAGCGACCCGGAGCTCCAGGCGCTGCTCGGCGACTGACCGGCCGGCGCCCCTAGTCCACCAGGTCGTGCCGCACGACGATCTCGTCGCGGGCCGGGCCGACGCCGATCGCCGAGATGCGGGCCCCGGAGATGGCCTCCAGGGCGAGCACGTAGTCCTGCGCGTTCTTCGGGAGGTCCTCGAACGTGCGGGCGCCGCTGATGTCCTCGGTCCAGCCGGGGAACTCCTCGTAGATCGGCACCGCGTGGTGGAAGTCGGTCTGCGACGACGGGACCTCGTCGTGGCGCACGCCGTCGACGTCGTAGGCGACGCAGACCGGGATGCGCTCGATGCCGGTGAGGGTGTCGAGCTTCGTGAGGACGAAGTCCGTGACGCCGTTGATGCGGGCCGTGTAGCGCGCGACGGGCGCGTCGTACCAGCCGGTGCGGCGCGGGCGGCCGGTGGTGGTGCCGAACTCGAAGCCGCGCTCGCGGAGGAACTCGCCCCACTCGTCGAACAGCTCGGTCGGGAACGGGCCCGCGCCGACGCGCGTCGTGTACGCCTTCACGATGCCGATCACGCGGTCGATGCGGTTGGGTCCGATGCCCGAGCCGGTCGCGGCGCCGCCCGAGGTGGAGCTGGAGGAGGTGACGAACGGGTACGTGCCGTGGTCCACGTCCAGCATGGTGGCCTGGCCGCCCTCGAACAGCACGTACTTGCCGTCCTCGAGAGCCTGATGCAGCAGCAGCGAGGAGTCGACCACCATCGGCCGCAGGCGCTCGGCGTAGCTCAGCAGCTCCTCGACCACCTCGTCCACGCCGATGGCGCGGCGGTTGTAGACCTTCACCAGCAGGTGGTTCTTCTGGTCGAGGGCGCCCTCCACCTTCTGCCGCAGGATGTTCTCGTCGAAGAGGTCCTGGATGCGGATGCCGACCCGGTTGATCTTGTCGGCGTAGGTCGGGCCGATGCCGCGGCCGGTCGTGCCGATCTGGCGCTTGCCGAGGAAGCGCTCCGTCACCTTGTCGATGGTGCGGTGGTACTGCGTGATCACGTGCGCGTTGGAGCTGACCTTGAGGCGGGACACGTCGACGCCACGCGCGATCAGCCCGTCGAGCTCCTGGAACAGCACTTCGAGGTCCACGACGACGCCGTTGGCGATGACGGGCGTGACGCCCTCGGTCAGGATGCCGGACGGGAGCAGGTGCAGCGCGTACTTCTCGTCGCCGACGACGACCGTGTGGCCGGCGTTGTTGCCGCCGTTGAACTTGACGACGTAGTCGATGCGGCTGCCGAGCAGGTCGGTGGCTTTGCCTTTGCCTTCGTCGCCCCACTGGGCGCCGATGATCACGATCGCGGGCACGTTTCGTCCTCTCGATGGTCGGGAGCGCGTCGGCGCCTCGCGGACGACCGTCGCACTCGATCCTATCGCGACGGGTTCGAGGCACCGCCGAGGGGCACGAGACGGGCATTGTCGCGAACCTGAGCAACGCTCTACATTGGCCCCGATGTCGTCCCTCCTGTACCTGCTGGGCCGCGCCGCCTTCCGGGCGCGGAGACGCGTGCTGGTCAGCTGGCTCGCTGCGCTGGTGCTGCTGCTCGGCGGGGCGGCGCTCCTGAGCAACGGGACCGACAACACGTTCAGCATCCCCGGGACCGAGTCGCAGGAGGCGCAGGACGCGCTCGCCCGCACCTTCCCGCAGGTCAGCGGCACGTCCGCGCAGCTCGTCGCGGTCGCGCCGAAGGGGACGGACGTGCACGATCCGGCGTTCCAGTCCGCGGTGGAGTCGGCGGCGGCGGCGATCGCGAAGATCCCGCAGGTCACCTCCGCGTCCTCCCCGTACAGCGGGCCGTCGACGGGCAACATCGCGGCGGACGGCTCGGCCGTCATCGTGCCCATCCAGCTCTCGGTCGCCCAGACCGCGGTGCTGCCGTCGACGTCCGACGCGATCCAGAAGGCGGGCAGCGACCTGGAGGCCGCCCTGCCGAAGGGCTCGCAGGTCGCGGTCGGCGGCCAGCTGTTCTCGCAGACGGTCGCCGGGATCAGCGTGACCGAGCTGCTCGGCATCGTCGTCGCGTTCGCGGTGCTGATCGCGACCTTCGCGTCGGTGATCGCGGCAAGCCTCCCGCTCATCACGG
Organism: Microbacterium sp. X-17; assembly: GCF_039615055.1. Taxonomy (NCBI): domain Bacteria; kingdom Bacillati; phylum Actinomycetota; class Actinomycetes; order Micrococcales; family Microbacteriaceae; genus Microbacterium; species Microbacterium sp. X-17. The sequence goes on along the minus strand of NZ_JBDHNI010000001.1, from coordinate 11,230 downwards.
CGCTGCTCGGCGCCGGGCTGTCGCTGTCGCTGATCTTCGCGGCGACGCACTGGCTGACCATCGCCTCCACGACACCTCTGCTGGCGCTGATGCTGGGCCTGGCGGTCGGGATCGACTACGCGCTGTTCATCATCTCCCGGCACCAGGAGCAGCTGAAACACGGGATGACGCCGGAGGAGTCCGCCGCCCGCGCGGTCGCGACGGCCGGGTCCGCGGTGGTGTTCGCGGCGGTCACGGTGATCATCGCGCTCGTGGGGCTGAGCGTGGCGGGGATCCCGTTCCTCACGACGATGGGGGTCGCGGCGGCGCTCGCGGTGACGATCGCGGTGCTCATCTCGATGACGCTGACGCCGGCGCTGCTGGGGTTCGCGGGGATGCGGGTGGTGGCGAAGCGGTTCCGGATCACTGCGGCGAAGACCGCACCGCCGGTCACCCACCCGATCGCCGGCTTCTGGGTGCGCCTCGTCACCCGCGTCCCGTTCCTCACCGTCATCCTCGTCGTCGCCCTGCTGGGCCTGGTCGCCCTCCCGGCGGCCACCCTCCGGCTCGCGCTGCCGGACGCCGGCTCACTCGACGAGCACGAGCCGGCCCGGATCGCCTACGACCTGATCGCCGAGCACTTCGGCCCGGGCTACAACGGCCCGCTCATCGCCACCGGCTCCGTCATCGGCAGCACCGATCCGGTCGGGCTGATGAACGACCTGGGCGCGGAGCTGAAGACGGTTCCCGGGGTCGCGGCGGTCCCGCTCTCCACCCCGAACGAGTCCGGCGACACGGGAATCGCGCAGGTGGTCCCGACCGGCGCTCCCGACTCGGCGGCGACGCAGGAGCTCGTGGCGAAGCTGCGCTCGATGCACGACCACTTCCAGCGCGAGTACGGGATCGACCTGTCCATCACCGGGTACACGGCGGCGGGGATCGACATCTCGGCACGTCTCGGCAGGGCGCTGCTGCCATTCGCCCTCCTCGTCGTCGGGCTCTCGCTGGTGCTGCTCGCGATCGTGTTCCGGTCGATCGTGGTGCCGGTGACGGCCGCGCTCGGTTACCTGCTCAGCATCGGCGCGGCGTTCGGCGTGACCAGCCTGGTGTTCATGAACGGCTGGCTCGCGGGGCCGCTGGGCGTCGCGCACGTCGGCTCGGTGATCAGCTTCATGCCGATCATCGTCATGGGCGTGCTGTTCGGGCTGGCGATGGACTACGAGGTGTTCCTGGCGAGCCGGATGCGGGAGGAGCACATCCTCGGCGCGGACACGAAGGACTCCGTGCACCGGGGCTTCCAGGGGTCGGCGAAGGTGGTGACGGCCGCGGCGGTCATCATGTTCGCGGTGTTCGCGGCGTTCATCCCGGGCGGCGACGCGCAGATCCAGCCGATCGCCCTCGGCCTCGCGGTCGGGGTCGCGGTGGACGCGTTCGTCGTCCGGATGACGCTCATCCCGGCCGTGCTGGTGCTGTTCGGGAGGGCGACCTGGTGGATGCCGCGCTCGTGGGACCGCGCCCTGCCGGTGCTCGACATCGAAGGCGAGGGCGTGCAGGCGGAGCTGGACGCAGCCGGGTGGCCGGGGCCGGGGACGGTGTACGCGCTCGCGGCGGACGGCGCACGGGCCGGAGGGTCGGGGGCCCTCGACGCGCTGGTGCCGCCGGGCGGGGCGATCGTGGTCACCGGGCCGGGGCACACGGCGCTCGCTCTGGCGATCGCGGGGCGCGCGCCGCTGACGGCGGGACGGATGAAGGTGGACGGGCTGCTCCTGCCGGTGCGGCGGTCGTCGGTGCGGGCGCGGGCGGGGGTCGCGCGGCTGGACCGGGCGACGGACCCGGTCGCGGCGGGGGGGGAGGCGGGGGGGGGGCGGCGGGCGGTGGTCGTGGTGTCGGGGGGGGTGGGGGTGGTCGGGGAGGAGCGGCAGCGGCTCGCCGAGGAGTTGCAGCGGGTGGCGGACACGGGGGTCGCGGTGGTACTGGCGGCGACGGTGCCGGAGGGGGTCGCGGGGTTGCTGCCGGTCGTGGTGGGGGCGCGGGCCACCGCCGAAGCACCCGCCCTCGACGCGGCCAGCCTTGAAGCACCCGCCGCCGACGCGCCGATCCCGGAAACACCCATCGCCGACGCAGCCACCCCAGACTCCCCCACCGCGGAAGGAGCCGCCACCGAAGCGCCCGCCACGGAAGCACCCACCCGGGAAGCACCCGCCACCGATGCACCCACCGCCGAGGCGCCAATCCCCCACGCCGACCCCGCCCACCCCCGCCACGCCCAGCCCCAGCCCTCCACCCCCGACGAGCGCGGCGACGACGCCTCGCTCGACTCGCACCTTCCCTCCTGACGGGAGCGCATCATGACCGATCCATCCGCCGGCCGGGCGCCGTTCGGCGCGCGTGCCGGAGCCGAGCGCACGCGCGTCATCACGCTGGTCGGGCTCGCCCTCGCGCCGCTGCTGGTGGTGACCGTGCTCGGCTGGGGGCTGTTCTCGCCCGTCCAGCACCTCGATCGGGTGACCGCGGCGGTGGTCAACAATGACACCCCGGTGACCGAGAACGGCAAGACCATCCCGCTCGGGCGGCAGTTCGCCGGGTCGCTCATCGCGGGGACCTCCACGGTGTCCGCCTCCGGGAGCACGAATCCGACCGAGGCGCCGCCGTCCACCGACGCCACCAACTTCACCTGGGTGCTGACCAACGACAAGGACGCGGCCTCCGGGCTGGCGAGCGGGCAGTATGCGGCGGTGCTCACCATCCCGTCGTCGTTCTCGGCGGACGCGACCTCGATCGGAGGCGCAGCGGCGAGCGCGAAGCAGGCGAAAGTGACCGTGCAGACCAGTCCCGCGTCGGCGCTGGTCGACCCTGCTCTGGCCGCGGCGGTCACGCAGGCGGCGACGGCCGCGCTCGACCGGCAGCTCACCATCCAGTACCTCCAGAACGTGTACGCGGGCTTCAACACGATCGACCAGCAGATCGGGTCGGCGGCGTCGGGTGCGGCCTCCCTCTCGTCCGGCGCAGCCACGCTGGCGCAGGGGACCCAGTCGCTGGCGAGCGGGGCGGCCACCCTTGCGTCGGGAACCCAATCGCTGGATGCCGGCGCCCAGTCGCTCGCGTCCGGGCTCGACACCCTGAGCGCCGCGACGCAGTCGCTGCCGGCGCAGACCCAGCAGCTCGCGGCAGGGTCCGCGGCGCTCGCGGGCGCGGCGGACCAGGCGTCGGCGGGGGTGGGCTCCGCGACGGACCAGTTCGCGCAGGTGGTCGCGCAGCTCTGCGCGACGGGTCCGGCCGTGCTGTGCGCTCGGGCCACGACCGCCCTCGGCACCCTGCAGCAGGCGAACAGCGGAGTGGCGGCCTTCGCGCAGGGCTCGGACGCCGTCGCGTCCGGCAATGCCGCCCTGGCGAGCGCGATGCCCCCGCTGGTCGACGGGATCGACGCCTCCGCGTCGGGAGCGGCGCAGGTCGCGTCCGGGGCGGCACAGACGGCCTCGGGCGCGGCGTCGGTCAGCTCGGGCGCCGCGTCGGCCGCGACCGGTGCGGACCAGACGGCGCAGGGCGCGGCGCAGCTCGCCTCGGGCCTCGCGCAGGCGACCCAGTCCATCCCGACCTACAGCGACAGCGACATGACGACGCTGTCCGCGGTCGCCGCGCAGCCGGTGGTCGCGGTCCAGAAGGCTCCGCCGACGGGGGTCGGGACACTCCCGCTCTACGCGGTCCTCGCGCTCTGGCTCGGCGGGATGGCGACCGCGCTCGCACGGCGGGCCGTGCCGTCCCGGAGGCTCCTCACGACGACACCCTCGGCGTCGATCGCGCTGCGGTCGGCCGGGATCGTGGCGCTGATCGGTGCGGCGCAGGGCGTGGTGGTCGCGGGCGCTGTGCAGTTCGGTCTCGGCCTGCGGCCGGACGTATGGCTCGGCTTCGCGCTGGTCGCGGCCTTCGTCGGGGCGGTGTTCGGTGTGCTCAACCAGGCGTTGGCGGCGGCGTTCGGGGGCGTCGGGCGGCTGGTGGCGCTGATGGTGGGGATCGTGGCGCTGACCGCCGGCCTGTCGTCGACCGTGCCCGCGGCGCTGACGTCGCTCGCCGCCTCCCTGCCGACCGCGCCGGCGCTGGCGATGCTGCGCGCGGCGACGGGCGGGGACGTGGCGGCGGCGTTCGGCGCGTCAGGGCCGCTGCTCGTCTATGCGGCCGGGGCGCTCGCGATAACGCTGGCGGCGGTCGCGGCGCGGCGCAGCGTGCGGCTGCCGAAGGTCGCGGGAGGGCGGGCGGTCGCGGCGTGATTCGCTTAAGTTGCACACCCGTGTGCAAGAAGAGTACGATCGTCGTATGCCCACCACCCCTGCGCCCGACCCCGGCGCGCCCACCCGCGCGCCCCGCCGCGACGCCGCCGCGAACCGGGAGGCCCTGCTGGTCGCCGCCGCGGCCGCGCTCAACGAGGACATCGACGCCTCCCTGGAGGCCATCGCCGCCCGTGCCGGGCTCAGCCGGCGCGCGGTCTACGGCCACTTCGCCAACCGCGACGAGCTGCTGATCGACGTCTTCACGCGCGGCGCCGCCCGGCTGGCCGCGCTGCTCGACCCGGTGTCGCATCCGGACGCCCGCGTGGAGATCGCGCTGTTCGGCGCGACGCTCTGGGCCGAGGTGGAGCACATCCGGGTCAGCGCCGCCCTCGCCGTGCGCGGGCCGCACCGGGAGCTGGTCGGCACTGCGCTCGACCCGGCCCGCGAGCGGCTGCGCGAGACGGTGGGCCGCGGGATGGCGGACGGCACGATCCGCACCGACCTGGACCGGGAGACGGTGACGCGGCTCATCGAGCACGCGGCCGTGTCCGTGCTTGACGAGGCGACGCGAGCGAAGCTCACCGATCGCGACGGGCACCGGCTGGTCATCCTCGCCGCGCTGTCCGCCGCGGGTATGGGCTGGCGGGAGGCCGGCGACCTCCTGGCAGGGACGCCGGAACTGTCGTTCGACGCGGTGCAGGCGGCGTCGCAGCCCACGGAGGCCACCTCCCGATGAAGATCACCCTCGACTCCGTCGCCAAGGGCCCGCGCGACGCCGCCCTCCCCGCGACCTCCGTCAGCTTCGAGACCGGACAGGCCACGCTGTCCCGCGCCGAGACCGAGCAGCGGCCGACCGTGCTCGGGCTGATCGCGTCCGGACGGATGCGGCCCGACTCCGGCACGGTCACGATCGACGGCCGCGCCGATTCCGGGGCCATGCGCCGGCGCATCGCGCTGGTCGACGCCCCCGACGCCTGCGAGCCGGCGCCCGACGTGACCGTGGCAGGGATCGTCGCCGAAGAGCTGATGTTCGCCGGCCTTGCCTCCCACCCGCTCGCCGTGCGCCGCCGGCTCGCCGAACTGGGCGCCGCCGAGTACGCGCGGTACGCGATCGGGACCGTGCCGCCGACCGTGCGCATCCGCCTCCTCACCGAGCTGGCGCTCCTGCGGACGGGCGTGGAGGGTGTCGTGATCGTCTCCCCCGACCGCCACGGCGGCGACCCCGTGGAGTGGTGGCGGTTCGCGCGCGAGCTCGCCGGGCGCGGCATCGCGGTGCTCGTCGTCGCGGGCGACGCGTCGGCCGCGGCCATCGCGGCGTCCGCGCTCGTGTCGCGGCAGTTCACCGGCGACGACGACGACGCATCTCAGACCTTTGACGAAGACCCGGGACGGGACGACACCGACGAACTCCCCGACCTGATCGTGACCGAGCCGTCCGTGGAGGGCGCATGAAGATCCGCATCCCCCAGATGATCGCGGCCGAGTTCCGCCGCCTGACCGCCAGCCCGATGTCCATCGTGGCGCTCATCGCGCTGATGTGCGTGCCTGTGCTCTACGGCGGCCTCTACCTCTGGGCCAACCAGAACCCGTACGCGAACCTCGACCGCATCCCCGCGGCGATCGTCGTGGACGACACCGGCACGACCGTCGACGGGAAGACCGTGAACTACGGCGACCAGGTCGCCGACCAGCTCATCCAGGACGGCTCGTTCCAGTGGCACCGGGTCGCGTCCGGCTCCGCCTCCGCCGGGGTGGACGACTCGAAGTACGACTTCAGCATCACCTTCCCCTCCGACTTCTCCACGGCGCTCGCCTCGGCCTCCGGAACGTCGCCGCAGCGCGCGATCGTCACGCTGACGACCAACGACACCAACAGCTACCTCGCGTCCACGATCGGGACGCAGGCGGCCGAGAAGATCCGCACCTCCATCGTCAAGCAGGTGAACGAGGAGGCCGCCCAGCGGTTCCTGCTCGGCCTCGCGGACATCCGCTCCAGCCTCGTGAAGGCGCAGGACGGCGCGGCCCAGCTCGTGGACGGCAGCGCGAGCGCGCAGAGCGGCGCCTCCCAGCTCGCCGACGGGACCGCCCAGCTCGCCGCCGGCTCGCAGACGCTCGCGAGCAAGCTCGGCGACCTGTCCTCGGGTGCGGCGCAGGTGCGCGACGGTGCGGCGCACGTCAGCGCCGGCGCCGCGCAGGTCGCGGCGGGCAACGACCAGCTCGCGGCGAAGGCGACCCAAGCGAGTCAGGCCGCGGCGCAGCTCGCGGTCCAGGCGCCCGCCGCCGGGCAGCAGCTCATCGCGCAGCTCCAGGCGGCGCACGTCGACCCGGCCGTGATCGCGCAAGTGGAGGCCGGCCTCAGCGGCATCGACCAGAAGGTCCAGGCCGGCAACACGCAGATCCAGTCCGCCGTCGGCCAGGTGAACCAGCTCGCCGCGGGCTCCGACCAGGTCGCGGCGGGCGCGGCGCAGGTGTCGTCAGGGGCGTCGCAGGTGGCCGACGGCGCATCCCAGGCACAGGCCGGCGCGGCCCAACTCGCGAGCGGCGCCTCCACGGCGGCGACCGGCTCGGCGCAGCTACGGGACGGGCTCACGACCCTGCACAACGGCGCGTCTCAGCTCCACGACGGCCTGACGAAGGGCGTGGCGCAGATCCCGGACAACTCCCCGGCCCTCCAGAAGAAGCAGGCCTCCACGATCGCCGACCCGGTGAACCTCAAGAACGACTCCGTCACCTCGGCCGGCACCTACGGTGCGGGACTGGCGCCGTTCTTCGTGGCGCTCGCGGGGTGGATCGGCATCTACGCGCTGTTCCTGATCGTCAAGCCGGTCTCGCGGCGGGCGATCACCGCCCTCCACTCGCCGGTGAAGATCACGCTCGCGGGATGGCTCACGCCGGGCCTGCTCGGCGCGGTGCAGATGATCGGGCTGTTCGCGATCGTGTCGGGGGCGCTCGGCTTCGGCATCCATAACCCGCTCGGCATGTTCGGGATGATGGCGCTCGCGTCCGTGACGTTCGCGGCGATCATCCTCGCGCTCAACGTCTGGCTGGGCAGCGTCGGGCAGTTCCTCGGGCTCGTGCTCATGGTGTTGCAGCTCGTCACCGCGGGAGGCACCTTCCCGTGGCAGACGCTGCCCGGGCCGCTCGCGGCGCTCCACCACGTGCTGCCGATGTCGTATGCCGTGGACGGCATCCGGCAGCTCATGTACGGCGGCAACCCCGCGACGGCGTGGGCGGACGCGGGAGTGCTCGCGGTGTGGATGCTGATCGCGCTGCTGGTGTCGGCGATCGGCGTGACGCGGATGACGCACTTCCGGACGCTGCGTGACCTGCGGCCGTCGCTGATCGGCTGAGGCGCGCCACGGCGGGGGCGTCGGTGCGAGGCGGGGCGCCTGCGCGAGGCGGGGCGCCTGCGCGAGGCGTCGGCGCCCGGCGCTAGGGTGGGCGGCGTGACCGACCGACTCCGGATCCTCCACCTCAGCGACACCCATCTCTACGGCGACGGCCGCCTGCAGTACGGGCTGGTCGACACGCTGGCTGCGCTCGACCGCGTGCTCGCTCGTGCCGGGGAGTTGGAGGCGGTGGACGTGGTGGTGGCGTCGGGCGACCTGTCCGACGACGGGAGCGCGGCCTCGTACCGGCTGCTGCGGGAGCGGTTGGAGCCGTGGGCGGCGGAGCGCGGCGCGGCGGTCGCGTACGCGATGGGGAACCACGACCTCGCCGACGCCTTCGAGGAGGTGCTCGGGGAGCGGGAGCGGGACTTCGCGGTCGGGGGCTTCCGGGTGGTGACCGTGGACACGACAGTCGCCCGGGCCGGCTACGGAATGGTCGGCGAGGAACGGCTCGCTCGGCTCCGGGAAGTGCTCGCCGAGCCGAGCGCGAACGGGACGGTCGTGGTGCTGCACCATCCGCCGGTCCCGCCGACGACCGGGCTGTTCGAGACGCTGCGGCTGGTCGATCCCGCCCCGCTGCTGGACATATGCTCGGCGGGGGATGTGCGGCTGATCCTGGCCGGCCACTACCATCACGCGCTCGTCACCTCGGCGGGTGCCGGCGGCATCCCGGTCGTGGTGGCGCCGGCCGTCGCCAACACGACGGATGTGCTCTGGCCGCCGCCGCGGGAGCGTGCCGAGCGCGGGTCCGGGTTCGCGGTGGTGGAGCTGTCCGGCGACGGGACGGTCCGTGCCCACTTCGTGCGTGCGCCCGCCGACGATGACGGCGAGACGGTCTACGACCTCGACCCGGACGCGATCGCGCGGATCGCGGCGGACGCGGGCTGGAAGGGCGAGGCGTGAGCGGCGGCGCGGGCTACTCGGGCACCCCGCTCTGGAAGAAGCTCGGGCTCAAGCCGGGGATGCGCGCGCAGCTCCTTCACGCCGACCCCGGCTGGGCGGTGCCCGTGGAGGACGGGCCGGTGGACGTCGGATGGCTCGCGCCGTCCTCGGTCGAGCCGGCCGGGCTGATCGTCGCGTTCTACCGGGAGGCCGCTGACTACGTCGCCGAGCTCGACGCGCTGGCGCCGCGCATCCACCCGGCCGGGATGATCTGGGCGGCCTGGCCGCGGAAGGCCGCCGGCCACGTCAGCGACCTCGACGAGAACCTCATCCGCGACACGGCGCTCGCCCGGGGCCTCGTGGACGTCAAAGTCGCCGCGATCTCCCACGACTGGTCCGCCCTCAAACTCGTCCACCGCCGCGCCAACCGCTGACGCGCTGCAATCTCTCCCGGAGTTGTGTACGCCCGGGCCCGGCGTGTTGCGTGCACAGCTCCGGAACTGATGGCTGGTCAGGCGAAGGGGACGTGCTGGAGGACCCAGGCGTGCATGGCGACGGCGGCCGCGGCCGAGGCGTTGATGGAGCGGGTGGAGCCGAACTGGGAGATCTCCACGACGACGTCGGCGGCCTCCAGGGCTGCGTCGGACAGGCCCGGGCCCTCCTGTCCGAAGAGCAGCACGCACTCGCGGGGCAGCGCGTACGTCTCGATCAGCACCGAGCCCGGCACGTTGTCGACCGCCACGATCGGGAGGCCGGCCTCCCGCGCCCAGGCGACGAACGCGGCCACGTCGTCGTGGTGGACGACGTGCTGGTAGCGGTCGGTGACCATCGCGCCGCGCTTGTTCCAGCGGCGCCGGCCGATGATGTGCACCGTGTCGGCCGCGAACGCGTTGGCGCTGCGCACGATGGAGCCGATGTTCATGTCGTGCTGCCAGTTCTCGATCGCGACGTGGAACGGGTGGCGGTGCTGGTCCAGGTCGGCGACCACGGCCTCCATGCGCCAGTAGCGGTAGCGGTCGATCACGTTGCGGGTGTCGCCGTGGCGCAGCAGCTCGGGATCGTAGCGGTCGTCGGTCGGCCACTCGCCGGGCCAGGGGCCGACGCCGTGCGTGGTCAGCTCGGCGGACGGCGGGAGGTCGCCGGGAAGCTCGCTCGGCTGGGGGTTCTGACTCACCGACTCAGCGTAGCCGGAGCCGTCGCGCTGCATCCCGACAGCCGACCGAAGCCCTCCCGCAACCCCCGGGCAATATGCTGGGGAGGTCACTTCACCATCGGAAGGGGTCCTGCGTGGCGCGACGCGACGAGATCGAATGCTGGCTGACCGACATGGACGGCGTCCTCGTCCACGAGAACTCCGCGCTCCCCGGCGCCTCCGCGCTGATCCAGCAGTGGCGCGACCAGGGCACGCCCTTCCTGGTGCTCACCAACAACTCGATCTACACCCCGCGCGACCTCGCGGCCCGGCTGCGCGCCTCCGGCCTCGACGTCCCGGAGGAGTCGATCTGGACCTCCGCGCTCGCGACGGCCGACTTCCTGAAGTCGCAGAAGCCGGGAGGCAGCGCCTACGTCATCGGCGAGGCCGGGCTCACCACCGCTCTGCACGAGGCGGGCTTCATCATGACCGACACGAACCCGGATTACGTGGTCGTCGGCGAGACCCGCAGCTACTCGTTCGACGCCATCACGAAGGCCATCCGGCTGATCGGCGCCGGGGCGCGCTTCATCGCGACCAACCCGGACGCCACCGGCCCCAGCGCCGAGGGCCCGCTTCCGGCGACGGGCGCGGTCACGGCGATGATCACCAAGGCGACCGGCGGCATGGAGCCGTACGTCGTCGGCAAGCCCAACCCGATGATGTTCCGCTCGGCGCTCAACCGGATCGGCGCACACTCCGAGAACACCGCGATGATCGGCGACCGGATGGACACGGACGTCGTCGCCGGGATCGAGGCCGGCCTCCACACGATCCTGGTGCTGACCGGGATCAGCGACCAGGCGGAGATCGACCGCTACCCGTTCCGCCCGGACGAGATCCTGTCCGGCGTCAAGGAGCTGGTCGAGCCGGCGCCGGTCGAGTCGGACCTCTGAGCCGGCGCGGCCGTCAGCCGGTCGGACCCGGCCCCGCCACCGAGGACGTCAACGGCTGGCCGCTGGAGCGGTTCGCGAAGCAGTAGTAGGACCGCTGCCCACTCTTCCACTGCGCCTCGGTCGCCGGGAACGCGCCCTGGACCTGGAGGTCGGGGTACGCGGCGGCGGCGTTCAGGTCGATCACGCCGGAGGCCGTGCACAGCGTGTTGATCTGCTGCGCCAGCGCGTCGGTGCCCGGGTAGGGTGCGGCTGGGTCGGCGGAGATGAGGTTCGTGTAGACGAGCTGCGCGGCGTGCCCGGTCGTGCAGTCCACGACGGTGAAGGTCTCCGCCCACGGACCCGTGTACGGCTGGACGCACTCGCCTCCGCCGAGCGTGTCCCACGCGTGGGTGCCGGGCCCGACCGCCGCTGCGGGCTTCGGGCTGACCGTGGGGGTCGGCGTGGGCGTCGGCGTCGGGGTCCGCGACGGGGTCGTGGACGCCGAGGCTTTGGGGGTGCCGGCGGACGCGCCGAACAGCGACGGGAGGCGGGTGCCGAGCGCGAACAGACCGACCAGGACGAGCAGGACCGCGAGGACGCCGAGGATGAGGAAGAGGCGGCGGTTGATGGGGGGTTGCGGGGAGGCGG